>CBDDKF010000018.1:0-202853 GCA_965230015.1 Ilumatobacteraceae bacterium
TCGTGTCGTTCGTGATCAGCCTGTTCGGCGGATCGCTGCCGTTCCTCAACGGCGACAACATGGCGCTGAGCATTCTGTTCTCGGTGTTCGTGTGCGGCCTGGCGGCGATGAACCTGGCGCTCGACTTCGACTTCATCGAGCGCGGCACACAGGCCGGTCTTCCCAGGCGTACGAGTGGGTCGCCGCCCTCGGGCTCGTGGTCACGCTCGTGTGGCTGTACCTCGAACTGCTGCGTCTGCTGTCCTACCTCCGACAGTGATCGGCCCGGCGGCGATTCGGTGATGTCGCTCACCCGCCGCCGAACCGAAGCCGGCCTCACCGCTGCCGTCGGCGGCGCGTTGGGCGCCGTCGTCGCCGCCCCGCTCGGTCTCGCCACCGTGGGTGCTGCCGTCGGCGCCGCCAACGGGCTGATCTCCGGCTGGCGATCGACGTACCGCTGGGGGACCGTGCCTGGGAACGTGGCCTTTGCGCTCGACTCCACGTGGGCGCTGCCCGTCACCGCGTCGGGGCTCGCATCGCACGCGGTCGCTGCGGCGCAGCGCCGCGGCGGGTTCGATCCCGCCACGAGCGAGCGCCAGAACCGTCACGTCTACCGACGCGGTTTCGTGCTCCGCCGCGGCTTCGTGATCACCGTCGGCAACGTGGTCAGCGGCGCGGGCGACGTCAGCCAGCCCCGTCGTCGTCGATTGGTGACCGACCACGAAGACGTGCACGTGTGGCAGGGCCGATGGTTCGGCCCGGCCTATCCGCTGTTGTACGCCGGATGGACGGTCGCCGCAGGTGCATACGGGGGTGCGCGGTGGTTGCTCGGCGACCGGCCCGCGTCGCTGCCCCGACACCGTCGAAACGTACGCCTACTACCTCAACCCGTTCGAGTGGTGGGCCTACAGCCGCGACGACAACTGGCCCCCGTCGGGCAAGGTCCCCGGCGTCGGCTGGTCGACGTCCCCTGGTCCCACCCTCGTCGAGCGACGTAACGCCACGCCGAAAAACCGGGATGTCCGGCCGTGGCGCGCGAAACCGCGAACAGAACCGAGGTGGCCCAACGGAGCCGGCGATTCTGTTCGCGAAATCCGGCGCGAGGCGCGGGAAGTCCCCGGGATTTCGGGCAGAGGCCAGGACGCGTGTGGCGTGGACGGGCGTCAGATGAAGTAGCCGATGATGTCGATGAGGAAGTTGCAGCCGGTCGAGCCACCGCACGCGACGGAGACCTTGGCGCCCGGGCCCGCAGCCGACGATCGTGGTGTTGGCGATGTTCACACCCGGCGTGTAGTTGATCGAGCTGGCGGTCGGTGCCGGCTGGCCGTCGGGGTAGATCGCCAGATTGCCCCGCCCGGTCGTGTCGGCCACGGTCAGCGTGGCGATCACGCCGGTGGCATCGGCCGGCACGCCCGAACTGTTGAGCGTGCAGTCGATCGTGCGCGCTCTCGCCCGGATTGATGCGGGTCTTGGGCCCGGTCGCTGGCGGCTGGCTCGCGCGCGAGTCGTAGGATGCGTACGAGATTGGTCAGGAAGTGCAGCGCCCCGGCGGTGGCCGCGCCGACGATCTTGCGCCAGCTGCCCGGTGTCCCGTCGGCGGTGCAGTACCACAGGTCGCCGTTGTCGTCGACGTCGATCTCTCCGGCGCGGTGAGCATCAGTGCGCGTCGGTGGGGCCGGTTTCGACCCAGGCGTGATTGGTCGGTCCCAAGAAGAGGTCCGCGGTGGCGCCCCGGATTCGTGCGCCGTAGATGGCCCCCAAAGCGAACAGCGCATTGCCGCCGAAGCTGAGGCCATACAGCGCCCCGATGCTTTCGACGTCGGTGCTGAACGAGCCACACAGCGACGCCGCTGCCGGCCTCACTGGTGCCGACAACGCCGAACGCGTTCTGGTTGGTGCCGGTCGCCTCGGCGCGCACGGCGCTGCCGTCCACCGACTCGGCCCGTAGCGCCGTCCCGCCCCCGGCGTAGTTGTGGGCGAACACACCGACGCCGTTGGGCTGTTGGGTGACCCCCTCGACGCCGTTCTGCATCGCCGAGCCGCCGTACCCGAGCAGCGCCGCGTTGGGTGACAGCAAGCCCGCCGGGATCGCGCGAGCGGTGCGTTGGACGCGGCGAACTCGAATCCCGCACGCGGTGCCGCTCCTCCGTTGTAGGTCGCTCTCGTCGGTGCGTTGGTGTTCTGCACGACGTCGCCGAGGTCGAGATCCTGCGGATCGAGCGCCGCCGCCCGCTGCGAGGCGAGGAGCGACGCGGCCGCCCCGGCGCCTGCGGCGGCCGCGCCAGTGATCATCGCTCGGCGCGTTCGCTTCGAGCCGCCTTCGTCTGGCGGGCGCGCAACGTCTCGATCTCGCGGCGACGCCGTCCGCAGTTCGTTGATCTCGGTGCGCAGCGCATCGATTTCGCGCTCGAGCCGGTCGATCCGGTCGTCCATGTCAGTCCCCCTCCGTCCGCTGGAACGAGGTCGATCGTCGCGCCAGATGTCGATCAACGCCAGGGGAAGTTCCGTTCTGTTCGCGAAATCCGGCGCGAGGCGCCGGAAATCCCCGGTTTTTTCGGCTAGGCGAGGACGCGTTGGAGGGCGGTGGCGAGGGCGGGGTTGTCGGCGGTGGTGTTGCCGGCGTTGTTGGTGACGTCGGCCAGTTCGGCGAGGTCGGCGAGCTCCTCGGCGGTGTCGCGGCGGACGAGGTCGAGGGTTCGCGCCGTCGGTCCGTCGAGGCGCGAATCGACGTGCGCGGCACGCGCGTCGTACGCGGCAGCGAGCCGTGGCAGCACGAGACCAGCAACCTCGCCTGGCTTCTCGATCGCGGCCACGGTGGCCACGTCGGCGTCGGCGATCACCTCAGCGATCGGCGGCAGTTCGTCGACCGTTGGGTATCGCGCGGACCAGAGCTCGAGGTGTTCTGCGTGGTACCGGTTCCACGTAGCGGCGCGTACTCGGTGCGCAGGCTCGGTGAACCGTTCGATCCATCGTCCGGTGACGAGGAACAGCGCCGACTCGACGGCGTAGAAGCCGGCGAATCGCCGAGCGTCGGCGACGAGGTCTGAGCCGCTCACGGCGGCGACGCTATCCACCGCCGAGTCGTTCGATCACCCGCATCGTGTCCGCTCCCGGTTCGAGTCCGGCGGCGCGTTGGGCGTTGAGGAACTCGTCGGCCGCCGCGCGTGCGCTCGATCGGTCGCCGCTCGCGCCGAGCGCCTGGATGAACGTGCGCGCGGCGCGCTCGTTGAACGGATCGAGTCGGCGCGCCCGTTCGGCCCACTGGGCCGCTGCTTCGGGTTCTCCAGACGCCGCGGTGAGTTCGGCGATGCGACACATCGCGCCCACGGCCAACGAACGCAGCCGCAAACGGGTGAACACCGCCCATCCGGCGTCGAGCCCATCGAGGTAGTCGCCGCGGTAGATCTCGGCGGCGGCTTGATACGAGCGCAGCGCGCGCCGCGGGAGTCCGGCCTGATCGTCGGAGCGGGCCGTGGCGGCGAGTTCTTCGAAGCGCGCGATGTCGGTGTGCACGCTGTCGTCGACCACGATGTGATCGCCCTCGGTGCGCACGTACAACGCAGGTGCCGAGCCATCGCGGTCGGGCTCGAGGATTCGCACGAGCATCGACAGCGCCGTGCGCAGCCGCTGGGCGGCCTTGGTGTCGTCGCCGTGATCGGGCCACAACGCTTCCAACAGATCCTGACGATGAATCCGGCGATGCTCCAGCAGCGCGGCCATCAGCAACTGCACTTGCGGGCGGCGCGTCCACTCGGGATCGTCGATGGGGGCACCGTCACGCAGCAGCATCGGCGCTCCGAGGAGGCACACCTCGTAGTCGTGGTCGGGACGCCGGGGCAACGATCCGAGGAGGTCGAGGGCGACCTCGCGGGTGGGCATCGGCGACATTTCTGCCACGCGCCGCAACAGGCTCGCTCGATCGGGGAGTTGTTCGAGCACCGCGCCCGCCGAGGCATTCCCGCCCGCCAGTGCGGCGCATCCCAGTTCGGCGAGGTGGTGGGGGAGCACGTGGACGCGCAACAGGTTCGCTTCGCCCCAGGGCAGGCGGGCAGCAGGCTCGACGTCGCCGTCGCGCGCCGCAACCAGCGCCCGACCCGCGGCGACTGCGGCGCTCATCGAGTGCCCGAAGGCGCACGCGTCCAGTACGTCGCGTGTTTCGGGTCGGGTGACGTAGATCAGCGGTAGCGCCAGGAGGTGGCCGCGTAGTGGCCACACCGTGATCGGGAGTCCGGTGTGTGCCGGATCGAGGATCGCCGCAGCGGCGTCGTCGCCCTCGGCGACGGCAGCCACCGATGCCTCGGCGATCGAGGCGAAGAGTTCGATCGTGGCCCCGACGCCGAGTTGGGTGACCTCGCGGGCACGCTCGGCACGTCGCCGCGCCGCTGTGAGATCACCGGCGGCGAGCGCGATCGTGGTACCGACACCGAGGATCGACACCGTGGGGTGGGTGAGGCCGCGTCGCACCACCGTCGGGATCATGTCGCCGACCACGGCTTCGGCGAACTCCGGTGAGCTCTCCCCGCGCAGCCACATTGCGAACGCGATGAAGATTTCTGTTCCGGGCGGCAGGTCGGCCAGTGCGTCGGGTCCGAGACCGACGGCGACCTCCTCGGGGCGACCGAGATCACACAGGCGCTCGGCACGCATCACGACTTCGGCGGTTTCCCCCAGGTGGTGGTAGTCGACCAGTGCGGCGACGGCGGCATCGGCGTCGCCCCGGTACTGGGCCACCTGGCTGCGCGCATGGGCGTGTACGCCGCGGGCGAACGGCACCTCGTCGGTGAGTTCGGAAAGCCGGTTCACGAGGGGCTCCATCGGCAGCTCGAAGCCGATGAACGACGCCTGCAACATGCGGTGGTACGCCAGGGTTTCGAGCAGCGCGTCGCCGTCGTTGCGGGCGTGTTGCGCAACGTCGTTGAACTTCGGGACGACGTGGTTCTCCAACCCGCCGAACATCGACATCGCCTCGTAGCAGGCGGTCAACGCGCTCGTTGGTTCGAGTTCGGTCAGTTGGCTGCGGATTGCGGCGATCGCCTCCATCGACTGCTTGAGCGTCGGCGTCAGCGCGAAGTCGCGCGCGGCGTCGTGGGCGCTCAGCGCATCGCCGGCCGCTAGGTAGTAGGCCACCGCGAGAGAGAACCGTTCGCGCCGCCGCTCGACGTCACCGGCCACCGACCGCGCCTTGTTCATCTCGCCGCGGGTACTGCGGGCCAAGAGTGCATCGCGCAGCAAGCTGTGCATCCGTCGTTCGCGGTCGCCTTCGATCAGCGGAACACCGGCGACCAGCGTGTCGATGTCGAAGTTGCCATCGGTCATCTCGGCGATCATGTGCTCGTCGAGCACGTCGAGCACCGCCGCCCGCTTGAGCGCGTCGAGGCGGTCCTCCTCGATCGCCGACAACACCTCTTCCCACAGGAACTCGACCCCGGCCGACGAACCTGCTGCGAGATGAAGATCGGCCGTCGCCGCATGGCGCGGGAGGTCGTCGAGGTCGCTGTCGTTGCGCAACGTGCGCAGCTCTTCGAGTTCGCCGTCGTCGAGGGCGAGGTCGGTGCTGTCGAGTTCGAGCACCATCCCGTGGGCGCGCAACCGAGCGAGGGGTACCGGCACCGGCACTCGTCCGGCCAATACGAGGTGCCCGTTGGCCGGCAGCCGTTGGAGGAGCTCGGTCACCACCGACACCGACGGCGTGTCGACCAGCGCATGCACGTCGTCGATGATCACGGCGACATCGTCGGGTGCCCTCGACAAGACGGCATCGAGAATGCGATCGATGGTGTCGCGCTCGTCACCGACCGGCTCGATGTCGAGTGCGGTGGCCAGGCCGCCGAGCAGGTGCAGCGGATCACCGTCGGCGGGTTCGGCCCCGAGCCACACATCGTCGCCGAGTGGATCGAGCTGGTTGTGCGCCACGGCCAGGGCCAACGCCGTCGTCTTGCCGTACCCCGCCGCCGCGGTCACCACGGTGACCCGGTGGTCGAATCGACCCAACAGCTCGCGCACCACCGCGGACGGTCCACGGTGCGCTCGAGCGCCGTGGTCATCGGAGAAAATCGGTGGCTGTCCTTCATGGTCGACACATGAGCCGCAACGGCGGTCATGGTAGGAGTGCGACCACCTCATTGTCAGGTCGTGAGCGACAGGGTCGGCCACCGCAGGGAGCGCCCGCCACGGTTGACTAGCGTCGTCACCGTGGGGAGTTCGGGGTGACGGGCAACGCGTCGGGTCCGCGGCCGGCAGCCGGCGAGTGGAGCGGGTTGGCGGCGGTCGGCTCGGTGCGCGCGGTCGAGGCCGATGAGCTCGTGGCGCGCGAAGGTGAGGCCGCCGACGAGGTGTACGTGCTCCTCACGGGCGAGCTCGTGGCAGAGCGGCGAACGGCCCAGGGTGACGTGCAGGTCGGCCGTATCGACGTGGGCGAGGTGGTCGGTGAGATCACGGTGATCGCAGGAGGACAACGCACCGCGTCGTTGCGCGCGGTGTCGCCGTGTGAGGTTCTGGTGGTCGCTCGGGAACAGTTCGAGCGTTGGCTCGTCGACCATCCCGACGTGGCCGACCGCGTGTCGCAACAGGCACGCGATCGACTGGACCGCACCCATCTCGCCGCGATGGTGACCGAGCTGATCGGCACCACCGACCCCGACACCGTGGAGGCGGTGCTGTCGCGCATCGACTGGCACCGGCTCGCCGCCGGTGAGGTGCTGTTTCGACAGGGCGACGCCGCCGAGGCCGCGTACTTCGTGGTCAACGGTCGTCTCGCCGTGTCGGCGCACATCGAAGATCGCGAGCACACGCCGCGCGCCGCAAACGTGAGGGCCGCCGACACCGTGCTCGCCGAGGTCGGTCGCGGCGACGTGGTCGGCGAAATCGGTCTCCTCGACGACGCACCTCGTTCGGCGACGGTGCGCGCCATCCGCGACTCGACCGTGGCGGCGTTCTCTGCGTCGGCGTTCGAGGAACTCGTGGCGTTGGCGCCGCCGCTGATGATGCACGTCGCCCGGGGCATCGTCGATGCGCTGCGCCGCGGCCCGTCCCGCACTCGCGCACGCGCGGCAACGCTGGCGGTTGCGGTGGTCTCCGATCTCGACGCCGACGACGTGCTGTCGTTGATGTCCGAGGAGCTGGCCCACTTCGGTTCGGTGCACACCCTGTCGAGCGACGGTGTCGACGAGTTGCTGAACCGGCCGGGGATCGCACAGGCCGATGCGGCCGACGTCGGCGTCCCCAGGCTGTCGGAGTTCTTGCACGAAGCCGAGATTGGCAACGACCAGCTGCTGTTGGTTGCCGACGACGACGTCGACGGCGTGTCGAACTGGACCGAGCGGGCCCTGCGTCAGGCCGATCGGGTGCTGGTGTTCGCGCCCGCGTCGCCGAACGCTGCAGAACGGGCACGCATCGCCCGTCTCGAGCCGGCGTTGTCGGCTGTTCCGCACGTTACGACCATGCTCGCCGCGGTGCATCCTGCCGATGCGTCACGGCCGAGGGCGACCCCGGAGCTGCGTGCCGCGCTCGGGTTCGACGAGGTCGTGCACCTCCGCGCCGCTGATGACGACGCCCTGCGGCGGGTCACCAGATTGGCGACCGGGCACGGCGTCGGCCTGGTGTTGAGCGGCGGCGGTGCCCGGGGCTTCGCCCACATCGGTGTGTACCACGCGCTGCGTGGCGCCGGGATCCCGATCGATGCGGTGGGTGGTTGTTCGATCGGCGCGCCGATCGCCGGGGGCATTGCGCTCGGTGTGCCCGACGGCGAGATGGTCGACACCGCCGAGCGGCTGTTCCATCGATTGCTCGACTACACGCTTCCGGTGGTGTCGCTGCTCAAAGGTCAGCGAATCACCAAGTCGATCGATGCGCTCTTCGGCTCGTGGGACATCGAAGACATGTGGCTGCCGTTCTATTGCGTGTCGACCAACCTCACCACCTCCTCGCTCGAGGTCCACCGGTCGGGTGACGCTGCGCGTGCGGTGCGCGCCAGCGTGTCGATCCCCGGTCTGCTGCCGCCAGTGCCGTACGGGCGATCGCTGCTGGTCGACGGCGGTGTGCTCGACAACCTGCCGATCGAGGCGATGGTGGCCGACGAGCGCGTGGGAACGGTGCTGGCGGTCGACGTGGCTCCCCCGCGGGGCCCGCGGGCGCGATCCGACTATGGCTTGGCGGTGTCGGGGCCGCGTGCGTTGTATGCGCGTCTGGCCAAGCGCGGGCATCGCTACCCAAGCGTGTCGTCGGTCCTGATCCGCAGCATGCTCGCCGGTGCGATGCAACACCAGCTCGCCACCGCTGCATCGGATTCGATCGACCATTTGTTCAAGCTGCAGCTTCCCGGGGTTGCGCTGCTCGACTTCGAGCGAGTGCGTGAGGTGGTCGACACGGCGACCGCGGCGGTGGCCGATGACGTGGCGCAGTTGGTCGCCGCGCGACCCGACGTGTGCCGAGCGCACGATGGCGGTGTTGTCCGGTGACCGCGCCGACGTGGACTACAACCTGATCCCGTGTTGTTGCTGACCGTGCGCGACCTGGCCCACCGGTGGGTGCGGTTCGTGGTGGTCAGCGTGCTGGGCGCGCTCGTGTTTGCGTTGCTGTTCGTGATGACCGGTCTGGTCGAGCAGTTCAACCTCGAGCCGGCCGACACCGTCGACGCGATCGGCGGCGACGGGTGGCTTCTGCCAGAGGGCCTGTCGGGTCCGTTCACCGCCACGGCGACGATGCCCACCACCACGCTCGACGAGCTGGTCGCCGCAGACTCGAGTGCGGTCGTCGCCGCGCGGACCACGATGGGTGGCGACGTCGAGGAACAAGAGGGCGTGTTGCTCGGAGCGGTGCCTGGCCAGCTCGGCGTGCCCCCGGCGAGCGATGGCCGGGCGATCGCTGCGTCGGGCGAGGCGATGGTCGACACCTCGACCGGCGCCGACGTCGGCGACGAGATCGAACTCGCCGGAGAGCCGTTCGCTGTGGTCGGGTTGACCAGCGATACGACGCTGCTCGCAGGCCTGCCGCTGGTAACCGTGTCGCTCGACGATGCCCAGCGGCTGGCGTTCGGGTCCGCCGGGGTCGTCAGCGGTGCGGTGGTGATGGGGCACGTCGAGTCGATCCCTGCCGGCACCGCGGTGATCGATGCCAACGACGTCACGGCAGCAACGCTCGAACCGCTCGAGGGCGCGATTTCGTCGATCGACCTCGTGCGTGGCCTGTTGTGGGTGCTCGCGGCGATCGTGATCGGTGCGGTTGTCTACCTCTCGGCGCTGGAACGGCAACGCGATTTCGCGGTGCTCAAGGCCGTTGGTACACCGAACCGGATGTTGCTCGGGAGTCTGGCGATCCAGGCCGTGGTGGTGGCGCTGGTCGCCGTGGGCTTGGGCATGGTGATCCAGCTGTTGTTGGCGCCGCGCTTTCCGCTGCGCGTGCGCGTGCCGGTCGATGCCTACTGGCAGCTGCCGGTGCTCGCCGTGGTGGTGGCGCTGATCGCCGGAGTGGTCGGGATGCGCAAGGTGGCGCGGGCCGATCCGGCCGAGGCCTTTGCCGGGGCGGGCGCATGAGCGCCGACGCCGCACCCGTGAGCGGTCCGCTGGTCGTCGACGACCTCACGGTCGAGTTCGTGCACGATGGCTACGCCATCCGCCCGCTCGATCGGTTGTCGTTCAGCGTCGAGCCGGGGGAGATCGCCGTGCTCCTCGGTCCGTCGGGTTCGGGCAAAACCACCCTGCTGTCGTGTCTCGGCGGCATCCTCAGCCCGACCTCGGGCTCGATCCGGCTCGGCGATCTGGACGTGACCGGCCGTTCCTCCGGCGAGCTCGGCAACTATCGCCGATCGCAGGTCGGGTTCGTGTTCCAAGCGTTCAATCTGATCGCCTCGCTGACGGCACGTGAGAACGTGGCGATGCCGTTGTTGCTCAACGGGATGCGACGCGCAGATGCGTTCGCCCGAGCCGATGAGTTGCTCACCGAGGTCGGGTTGGCCGAGCGAGCCAGGCATCGGCCGGCGATGCTCTCGGGCGGCCAACAACAGAGGGTGGCCGTTGCCCGCGGCCTGGGCCGGCGGCCACCGCTGCTACTGGCCGACGAACCGACGGCCAGCCTCGATCACATCCAGGCCGAAGGCATCATTCGGCTGCTACGCAACCTGCGCGACGCGGGACGGGTGATCGTGGTGTCGACCCACGATGCACGTCTCGTGCCGATCGCCGACACGATCGTGAAGATGGTCCCCGACGACCACAACGATGCCGACGACGGCATGGCCGGCCAGAGGTCGCTCACCGCAGGCGAGTCGGTCTTCGAACAAGGCGATCGCGCCGACATGGTGTACACGATCATCTCGGGTGAGATCGCCATCGTGCGGGTCCTCGCCGACGGCGGCGAACGCGAACTGGCTCGCCTCGGACCCGGGCAGTACTTCGGCGAACTCGGGCCGTTCCTCGGGTTCCCCCGTTCGGCGTCGGCGCGCGCGGTGACCGACGTCGTGCTCGACGCCCACGTGCCTGCGACGTTTCGCGAACAGCTGCTCAGGCCAACGTGACCCGGTAGCGGAGCTCGATCGTGAGCCGGCGGGCACCCCCGATGACTCGGTGCCCGGCGAGCTGGATCAGCGTGGGTCGTGGGTGGCGGCCCAGGCCGCTTCGGCGGCGCCGAGATCGGTTGCCGGCTCGCCGTCGGCGATGTACTCCATCAGCATCGCCCGCCATGGGCCGTGCGCCTCGAGCTTGCCCAGGATGGCGCTGACGCCCCACACGACGCGATCGAGAATGACGAAGCTTGGCGGCATGTTGAGTCGCTCGATCACCTCGGCATGCGGGCCCTGCACGTCGAAGATCGTGCCGATCGTGTCGCGCATCCACTCGCGAGTGAAGGTGAACTCGTCGGTCACGTACGGCACGTAGGGACTCGACACGTAGCTGTAGACCAGCTCCGCGTCGAGGCCGTGGTCGGCCGGGAGGAACCGCGACGCCACCATCTCGGCCACCAGCCGGTCGGGATCGCGATCGACGATGATCGCTTCCATCGACGGCTTGAGCGTTTCCCACTCGCCCGGCGACCACCGCTTGACCAGGCCGTAGTCGAGGAAGGTCACGCTGCCGTCGTGGTGGAACTTGTAGTTGCCCGGGTGCGGATCACCGTTGAAGATGCCGTAGCGCATGATCGCGTTCTGGGCGAAGCGCCAGATCACCTCGGCCGCGTGCTGTTTGGTGGAGTCGGGTTCGGATCGGCGGAACTCGTCGAAGGTCATGCCGTCGACCCACTCGGTGGTCAGCACGTGCGGCGAGCACAGCTCCGGCACCAGCTTGGGGATGCGCACCCACGGGTGACCTTGGAAGCGCGCCTCGAACTCGGCGAGGTTGCCCGCCTCGATCGCATAGTCGAGTTCCTCGCGCATGCGATCGCGCAGCTCGTCGACGAGGCCCTTGGCGTCGAGCCCCTTGAGCATCATCGTGGAGAACATCGAGTACATCACCTCGGCGGCGTCGAGGTCGGTCTCGATCGCCTCGTGGACGCCGGGGTACTGCACCTTCACCGCGACGTCGCGGCCGTCGGGAGTGACCGCGCGGTGTACCTGGCCGATCGATGCGGCGGCCACGGGGAGGTCGCCCCAATCCAGGAACAGCCGCTCGGGCGGTGTCCCAAAGTCGTCACGCACCACGCCGGCAGCCAAGCTCGGGGCCATCGGCGCAGCGTCGGCCTGCAGTGTGGCCAACGCCTCCTGTGCCTCGTCGGGCAACGCTTCGAAGATGAAGCTGACGAGCTGGCCGGCCTTCATCAGCACGCCCTTCATCTCGCCCAGCTCCTTGGCGACGTCTTCGGCGGTGCGGATGGCGAACTGCTCGTCGAGCTCGGCGCGTCGTTGTTCGGCACTGCCGATGCCCTTGAGACGCGAAACGGCGAAGCGTGTCGAGTTCCGTGCCGACAGCTTCCACACCCGTGCCGAGCGGGTGAACCGGTCGGTCAACGGCGACGCCTTGGCTCGCTGGGCCGCGGCAGCGAGCCCGGCGGCGAGCGCGGCGATCGAGGCGATGCCGGCAACGGCTTTGGTGCGCATCAGATCGAGTTCGACGCAGTATCGGACGGCGATGCGGCCGTGTCGCCGGCAGGGAGCGGATCGACGACTGGCGTCGACGAGTCGGCGCCACTCGGTGGAGTCGCCGCGGGCGCGACCGGCGAACGAGGTGGCGCTGGCGCAGCGGTGCGCGCGACGGGTGAACGGGCGAGCAACTCGTCGTCGAGTGGTGCGCCGGAGGCCTCGTCGGTCCAGTACGTGCCGTCGTCGAGACGGGTCAGGGCGCGCTCGACGTCGTCGAGGTCGGCGGCGATGGCGTCGAGGTCGACGTCGGGTTCGGCCATGCTGCGAGCGTAGCGAGGCGCTCAGATGTACTGGCGCCGTTGCAACCAGACGAATGTCAGCCATCCCGGCAGAATCGGGATCCAGAACGTGGCGAAGCGGAACAGGAACACCGACGGCACGGCGATGTCGTTGCTCATCCCGGCGGCGACCAGTCCCGCGATCAGTGCCGCCTCGATCGCGCCGAGCCCCCCTGGTGTCGGCGCGAAGGTGGCAACCGTCAATCCGACCACGTACACCGCGCCGACGGCGGCGAACGACAGCCCGCCTCCGAACGCCTGGGTGGCGATGAACAACGCCACGAGGTTGGCCATGGTCACCATCAGCGAGCCGCCGAAGAGCTCGGCGAGCTTGGCAGGACTGGTCAGCACGTCGCCCAGCCCGGACAGCGACCGCCGCACGATCGGCACGAGGCGATCGAGGATCACCCGCCGCGTGTACGGCAACACGAGCGCGATCGCGGCCAGCGCGCCCACCACACCGAGGCCGACCGCAAGGGCCGTCAGGTTTGGAAGGTCGATGCTGCCGAAGGCGTTCTGTCCGGCCCACACCACGAACACGGCGACCAGGCTGAGGTGCGTCGCAACCGCCACGACCGCATTGAGGCCAACACCGCTTGCGGCGATCGCATGGTCGACGCCTTGTTTCTGCACGAGCCGAACGTTGAGCGCCAAGCTGCCCACTCCCGCAGGGGCCAGCTTGTTGGCAAACGACGTGGCCACCTGCGCGCCGAACGTCGGCAGCACTGCAAGACGATCGGGGACGCACCCGAGCATGGCGATGGTCAGGCCGACGTAGTTGACCAGCGTCAGGAGCAGCAGCAACGGGAACCATGCCCAGTTCGCTGTTTCGATCCGCGCGAACACCCCGGGCAGGTCGGTGAACTGCGGAATCAGCAGATACGTGGCAATCGCGAGGAACACCGCCGTCAAAAGGGTGCGTCGATTGATCCGCTCGATGCGCTCGAAGCGCACCTCGTCGATGTCACATGCGTCGGCCACCGCGGATTGCAGCTCGTCGAGCAAACCCGCGCGTTGTTTCAACGCTCCACGCGTGTCGGTGCCGAGCGCGCTCGGCTGCAGTCGGGGAAGCGCCCGGCCGAGCACGTCGGGACCGACGACGGCGATCGCCGCATCGACGCTGCGTTGCGCGCCCGCAGCCAGCGCAGTCGAGGCGAGCAGCTGGGCCACGTCGGCATCGAGCAGCCGCTCGGGCACCGACAGCTCCGCAAAGTCGAAGTCGGTCAGCCATGGGAGCCCGTCGCGATCGACCACGATGTTCTGGCGGACGAGGTCGCGATGAGCGATGCGCCGGGAACGCAACAGCGCCAGCTGATGCCACACCTCGGTCAGCAGTTCCTCGGTGATCTCTTCCTCGGCCAGCGCGGAGAGGGGACGACCGTCGATCTCGTCGGCCGCGATGGCGACGGCGTCGGAGCCGACAAGGGCGACAGCGCGCACCGCCGATACCCGGGCGCCGGCGCCGGCCGCGTAGAGGGCGACGAACGCTTCGTGTTCCGCGCCTCGCCGCAGCGACGAGAATGGGCGGAGGTCACCCGCATCGCGCAGCTTCACGTAGCGATAGCCGCGATACAGCAGGTCGGCAGCACGATCACCGAGCCCGAGCACCTTGACGAACAGCCCGCGGCCGTCGCGATCGGTGCCCACCAGCACTGTGGCGTGCGAGTCGATCGACGCTTCGTGCAACCGGTCGACGATCAACCCGTTGTCGGCGAGCGCTGTGGTCAGCGCGGCCATGGTCGGACGTCGATTCGGTCGACCGAAGGCCAACAGCACCGCGGCGCCGACCGTGGCGCCGAGTGGCACGGTGATGATCAGATCTGCGGGGAGATGCGCGACGACGGCGAAGCGCAGCAGGATGGTCACCGCGAGCGCGATCGCCCCAGCTCGCCTCCACGGCCGAGTGACGAACGGTCCGAACACGATGAAGACGGCCGTCAGCTGGGCGAAGCTCTGCAAGGTGGCGTCGTTCAGCGTGGTGACGCCAGCCCGATCGTCGAGTTCGCCGATCAGCACCTCCGACTCTGGTCGATCGAGCAGGGCCAGCGTGGCGGCCATCGCGAAGTACGCGACGGCCGATGCCGTGATCGAGTAGCCGAACAGCCGGTAGCGCTTGCGCCGCAATGGGATGACGATCAGCGCCAGGCCGGTGATCATCGACAGCCAGACGATCAATCCTTCGATCACCCGCTCGACGGTGGGCGTCAGCACGGTGAACGCCTCGATGATCCGCTCCTCGGCGGCCAGCACCTCGGACTGGAACGCGGCCGTGAGCGTGACGGCGATGGCGGTGATCGAGCCGAAGACGAGGAGCCGCAGCAGGTCGCTGGGCGAGCGGACGTAGCCGCTGGTGACCTCCTCCGTGGTGCCGCTGCCGGTGCGGTCGGAGGCGGCCTCGTCGCCCATCGCGCCGACCGGCGCCGCCCCCGTCATGCACTACGTGTTACACGATCGCGCTGTCGACGGCGGTGAGTGGCGGTGCCGCAGCCGGCTCGCCGTGACGTGACCAAGGTCCCCATCGGTCCGCGAGCACGACGTCGTCGGCGGTTCTACTGTGAGCGCCGTGACGCTCGACCAGGAGGCGATGCGCAGACGACATCGTGCCCGTCGCTGGCGTCAATTGCCGGTTGCCCTGGCGATGCTGGCCCCGTCGCTGGCGATCCTCGGGATCTTCGTGCTCTACCCGCTCGGACGGGCGGTGTGGCTGGGGCAGCAGCGGTGCAACGACTTCGGCGAGAACTGCCAGTCGCAGGGATTCGGCCAGTACGTCGATCTGTTCCGTTCGACCGAGTTCCAGAACGCGCTGTGGGTCACGGCCAAGTTCGCCCTGCTCAGCGTGCCCGCCGGATTGGTACTCGGTGTCGGTCTCGCCGTGCTCGCCGACCGCTACCTGCGCGGCATCGGGGTGTTTCGTGCCATCTTCTCCTCGACGGTGGCCACGTCGGTCGCCGTCGCCAGCTTGATGTGGCTGTTTCTCTTGCAACCATCGGTCGGCGCGCTGGCCAATGTGGGGTGGTTCCAGTCGCTGTTCCCGTCGGTGAAGAACCCGGGATGGCTGCAGGACCCCGGCACCGCGTTGACGGCGGTGGCCGCGTCGAGCGTGTGGGCCGGGTTGGGATTCACGTTCATCCTCGTCACTGCCGGACTGCAGTCGATACCTCGCGATCTCTACGAGGCGGCGGCCGTCGATGGCGCCGGCGGTGTTCGGCGCTTCTGGTCGATCACCATCCCGATGCTCGGGCCGACGCTGCTGTTCGTGCTGATCGTGTTGACCACACGAGCCTTCCAGACCTACGGCGAGATCGACCTCCTCACCGGCGGCGGCCCGCAGCCATTCGATTCGACCACCACCATCACCTACTTCGTCTACGGCAACAACTCGCCGATCAGACGCGACGTCGGATTGCAGGCGGCATCGGCGGTGCTGTTGTTCGTGGTGCTCTTGGCGCTGTCGCTGTTGCAGCTGCGGGGCATCGGCCGAAGGGTGCACTATGGCGACTGAGCTCACCGACCGTGAGGCGATCGGACAACCCCGCGACGACGTGTCGTTGCGCTCGCGTCCGCGTCACGCCGGCGGCTTCGACGCGCCACGCGGCGCGCGCAAAGTCGCCCGGTACGCGCTGTTGCTGGTGGTGGCGTTCATCGTGCTGTTCCCGATCTATACGACGGTGATCGCCGCGTTGAAGCCCGGCGATGCGGTACTGCAGGATCCTCTCGTCCCTGGTCCGTTCACCCTCGATGTGCTGGGCGACGCCTGGACGTCGGGTCGCCTCGGTCGGTACATCTTCAACTCGTTGGTGGTGGCGATGATCGTCACGGTGTGTCAGATCGTGACGTCGGTGCTCGCCGCATATGCCTTCGCCCTCCTCGACTTTCCCGGTCGGAACCTGCTGTTCGTCGTGTTCCTGGCGACGTTGTTGGTGCCGCTCGAAGCGACGCTCGTCGTCAACTTGCAAACCGTCGACTCGCTCGGCTGGCTCAACAGCTACCAGGGTCTTGCGGCGCCGTTCTTGGCCACCGCGTTCGGCGTGTTCTTGATGCGTCAGGTGTTCCTCCAGCTGCCGCCCGACCTGCGCGACGCGGCGCGCATCGACGGCGTTGGGCATGTCGGGTTCCTGCGCCACATCGCCGTGCCGCTCGTGCGCCCGACCATTGGCGCGCTGGCGCTGTTCGCCTTCCTCGGAACGTGGAATCAGTACCTGTGGCCGAACCTGGTCGTCAACGAGGCCGACATGAACACCGTGCAGAGCGGGTTGCGCCTGCTCGCCAACTCCAGCCTCGACCAACCGAATCTCGTGATGGCCGGCACGGTCATCGCGGCAATCCCCGTGGCGGCTGCCCTCCTGTTGTTCCAGCGCCAACTGGTTCGAGGGCTCACCGCCGGTGCAGTGAAAGGATGATCACAATGCCCCCCACTCGATGTGTTCGCCGACCTCTCGGCCGTGCGGCCCGCGGCGTCGCGCTGCTCACCGCCGCCGGCGTGTTCGCCGTCGCCTGCTCGTCCGGCGATTCGGCGCTCGATTCGGGCAACGATGCGCCCGACACGACCAACCCACCGGAAACGACCGCAGCACCCGCTGCCGACACCGACACGACGGACGCAGGCGACTCGACCGACACCAGCGACTCAGCGACGACCGACGCGCCGACCACCTCGGCGATCCCGACGACCACCGTGGCGGCACTCGCCGACCTGCCCGAATGCCCGACCGAGGCGCTCGACGCTGCCGACGGCCCGGTCGAGATCGTGTTCTGGCACGGGATGACCAACGAGCTCGAGGACGCGCTGGTCGCACTGACCGACGAGTACAACGCCGGTCAAGACCGGGTGGTCGTGCAGCTCCAGAACCAGACGTCGTACGACAACGTCGCTGACAACTACATCTCGGTGTCGGGCAACAGCCGGCCGGTGTTGGTGCAGTTGGAGGAGTCGCGACTGCGGTCGTTCGCCGACTCGGGAACCGTCGTCCCCGCCGGTGCATGTCTCGAGTCGAGCGGTTTCGACACCTCGGCGTTCGTGCCGCGCACGTTGACCGCCTATCAGTACGAAGGGATCCAATGGTCGATGCCGTTCAACGTGTCGAACCCGATCCTGTACTACAACCGGAGCATCTTCGAGGCTGCCGGTCTCGATCCCGACGATCCACCGGTGAGCCTCGACGAGGTACGCGCCGCCTCGCAAGCGATCGTCGACTCGGGCGCGGCCTCGGTGGGATTGGTCCTCGACTCGGGCCCCAGCTCGGGCGGCGGCTGGTTCCTCGAGCAATGGTTCGGTCGCGTCGACGCGCCCTACGCCGATAACGGCAACGGCCGTATTGCGCCGGCGACCGAGGTGCTGTTCAACAGTGAGCTCGGCGTCGAACTCACGACCTTCTTGCAGCAGATGATCAACGACGGCTTGGCGATGACCGTCGGCGACAACCCAAACGGGCAGGACTCGTTCCTCAAACTCGCCGACCAGACGGCGCCCGGAGCGATGACGATCGGGACGTCGGCAGCGCTCGGCACGGTGATCACGACACTGGGTGGTGGGCTCATCCCTGGCCTGACCGAAGAGGACTTCGGCACCGGACCGATGCCGGGCCCGGGTGACGAACCGCAAGTGCAGGTCGGTGGCGCATCGTTGTGGATCGCCGACGGCAAGAGCGACGAGGAAACGGCAGCTGCCTGGGACTACATCACGTTCTTGCTGCAGGCTGAGTCGCAGTCACAATGGGCGGCAGCCACGGGGTATGTCCCGGTGCGTACCGACGCGCTCGACCTGGATCCGTTGGCCACGACCTACGCCGAGGACCCGCGTTTCGAGGTCGCGTTCGAACAGTTGGTCAGCGGCGGCGACGACGACCTGGCCAACGCGCCCGTTCTCGGACCGCAACGCGAGGTGCGCGGCGAGACAGCGCGGGCGATCGCCGCGATCTTCAACGGCGAGGATCCGCAGACTGCGCTCGACGCGGCCAAGCAGGCCGCAGATGCTCTGATCGCCAGCTACAACGAACGCAACTAGCTGCGGGTGTTCGCCGTCGGGCAAGGCGACGTGGAGCGGTAGGGTCGCCGCCATGGCAACGACCTTCCCCCCGTTTGACGGTTCCGCTCCGAAGACTCAGCAGTTCGCCGAGCCGCCCGAGATGGGGATCGACTCGGCCAAGCGCTACACCGCCACGCTCGACACTTCGCTCGGCGAGATCGTGATCGCCCTCGACGCCGTGAAGGCGCCGAAGACGGTCAACAACTTCGTGTTCCTCGCGCTGCACCACTACTACGACGGCGTCGTCTTCCATCGCATCATCAACGGCTTCATGTGCCAGGGCGGCGACCCCACCGGCACCGGCCGTGGCGGCCCGGGGTACCGGTTCGAAGACGAGCTCCCCCAACCGCGCGAGTACCAGATCGGCTCGGTCGCCATGGCCAACGCCGGCCCGCACACCAACGGCAGCCAGTTCTTCATCGTCTCGGGCCCGTCCGGCGTGTCGCTGCCACCGCAGTACAGCCTGTTCGGCCAGGTCGTGAAGGGTCTCGAAGTGATCGACGAGATGCAGCGCGTGCCCACTGGCGGCGGCGACAAGCCGAAGACCGACGTGGTGATCAACTCGGTCGCCATCACCGTTGCCGACGACTGAGCGACCCCGCCAGCTCTCGCTGGCCCAGGCCCGGCGCATCGCCCTCGGCGCCCAAGGCTTCACCGACGCGCGCCCGACCGGGCGCGTCGACCGCCGCCACCTCCGTCGTGTGGTCGACCGGATGGGGCTCATCCAGATCGACTCGGTCAACGTGCTGGTGCGCAGCCAAGAGCTACCCCTGTACGCCCGGCTCGGGCCGCATCCGCGCGACCTGATTCCCAACGCCCAGGCCGATGGTGAACTGTTCGAGTACTGGGTGCACGAGGCCAGCCACGTGCCGATCGAGCTGCACCCGTACTTTCGTTGGCACATGAACAGCGATCACCGCTGGGGTGGTGTCAACCGCCTGTTCGAGGCGCGGCCGGGGTTCATCGACGACGTGCTCGACCGCATCGAGCGCGACGGCCCCATCGTCGCCGGTGACCTCAAACAACGCCAGGGTCCGAAGGGCACGTGGTGGGATTGGGACGACGGCAAGATTGCCCTCGAGTACCTGTTCCACCGCGGTCTGGTGGCCGCAGTACGTCGGCCGAACGACTTCGCCCGCGTGTACGACCTCGCCGAACGAGTGCTGCCGGCCGAGGTGCTCGCTATGCCGGATGTGCCCGAGTCCGAGGCGCGCAAGGAACTGTTGGTGCGGGCGGCGCGTCACCACGGCGTGGGCACGCTCGAGGATCTGACCGACTATCACCGCCAACGAAATCCGCCGTGCCGACCGTTGGTCCCCGAGCTGGTCGAAGACGGTCGGCTCGTCGAGGTGGCGGTGGAGGGCTGGGCGAAGCCGGCCTACATGCATCCCGACGCGGTGCTGCCGCGGCGCATCGAGGCAACGGCACTGCTGTCGCCGTTCGACCCGGTGGTGTGGAACCGCGACCGCACCGAGCGGCTGTTCGACTTCCACTACCGCATCGAGATCTACGTCCCCAAGGCCAAGCGCCAGTACGGCTACTACGTGTTGCCGATCCTCCTCGGCGACCGGCTCGTCGGGCGCGTCGACCTCAAGTCGGACCGCGCGACCGGTGTGTTACGCGTACTCGGACTGTTCGTCGAGGACCACGCCGAACGCGGCGAGGTCAGTGCGGCGATCGAGCCCGAGCTCGCCGCCATGGCCGACTGGCTCGGACTCGACGGCGAGCCACTGTGATCGCATCGGTGTGATCGCACCGATGATGTCCGGTCGCCCTGGCCACGCACGGTCGACCAGCCTCGCACGGTCGACCAGGATGGTCGACGTGGAGTTCGACACGTGAACGTCGGGATGTGTTTCGACCGGTCGTTGCCTGCGCCGTTCGTGGTCGAGGTGGCCCGCACGCTCGACTCTGCCGACGTCCATCAGCTGTGGGTGATCGAAGACTGCTTCTACACGGCCGGGGTCAGTTTGGCGGCGACTGCGCTGGCGGTGACCGAGCGCATGACCGTCGGGATCGGCATCCTGCCCGCCGTGGCCCGCAACCCGGCAATCACCGCGATGGAGTTGGCCACGCTCGCTCAGCTCGGCCCTGGTCGACTGATCGCCGGCATCGGCCACGGGGTCCAGGACTGGATGGAACAGATGGGTGCCCGCACTCCATCACCGCTGACCACCCTCGACGAAGTGATCACGGTGGTCCGTCGACTCCTCGCCGGCGACACGGTGACGTTCGACGGGTCGTACGTGCACCTCGATCAGGTGGCGTTGGCGCCGCGTCCCGACACGCCGCCCCCGGTGCTCGCCGGCGTGCGCGGGCCAAAGTCGCTGGAGTTGGCCGGCCGCGTGGCCGAAGGTGTCGTGTTGGCCGAAGGCGCTGGCCCCACCTACGTGGCCGAGGCGATCGAGCGCGCCGGGAACCCCGATCCGTTCAAGGTGTCGGTGTTCACCGCGCTCGCCATCGACGACGACGGTGACGCAGCACGACGGGCCATGGTGCCGTTCGTCGTAGGGCTGCTCGACGGCGCCAACCCGGCTGCTCGCGCGCACCCACACTTCCACGAGATCGAAGAACGCTTCGCCGCGCGCGGCGCCGACGGCATCGCCGACATGCCCGTCGACTGGTGGACCGAGTTCGGCGCGATCGGGACGTTCCACGACGCGCTCACCCACATCGAGCGGCTGGCCGACGCAGGTGCCGACGACGTGGCGCTGTTCCCCGGTCCGACCGTCGACCTCGCCCGCGAAGACCTCGGTCACGTCGTCGACCTCGCCGCTGCGGTCCGAACGTAGAGCTGTAACGGTGGTGTCTGTCAGACACCACCGTTACAGCTGTTCAGTCGGGGGTGATCGCCCAGCGGAGCGTGCGGGTGACCAGCTCGCCGGCGGGGCGGAGGGCCACTGCCTCCGTCACCGGGAGCCAGGGCAGCCGGAGTGGCCATCGGGTCCACCGCGGCATCAGCGCGACGGCTGCCGCAGCGATCAATCCGTAGGCCGGACGGGCCGCCGTGGGGAGCGGGGGTCGCAATAGGAGGTACGTCGCCGCGTCGCGGGCCTCGCGTGTGCCCCGTAGCTCGGGCCTGAACGCGCGCAACTGGGCACGCATCTCGGCCACCGACGTCGGGGGATCGGGCACACCCAGAGCACGAGCGACAACGGCCGTATCGGCGACGTACGCATCGCGCTCGGCGGCAGTGAGGCGCTCGACGCCGTAGCGGTCGTGGGCGGCGAGGAAGCTGTCGATCTCGGCGAGATGCACCCAATGCAGCAGGTGCGGATCGTTCGCCGCGTAGGCCCGCCCGTCGGGGGCGTGGCCGACGACGCGCTCGTGGACGCGGTGGACCACGGCAACCGCGCGTTCGGCCTCTGTGGCCGGACCGAACGTGGTCGCCGCCAGGAAGTCGGCCGTGCGTTGCAGCCGTCCCCACGGGTCGTGCCGGTAGTCGGAGTGTTGGGCCACGCCGGCCATCGCCAGGGGATGGAGCGATTGAAACAGCAGTGCACGCAACCCGCCGATGAACATCGCGGCGTCGGCGTGGACTCGACGGATCACCGCATCGGGCGCGAACCACGACTCCTCGTCGGTGTCGAACAGCTCGTCGTGCCGTTGCGCTGCGTTCGGACCGACCACGCGCGTCCGCACCTGTTCGCCGAGCCACTGGCGCAGCGGATCCGACATGTCCCAATCGTGCCATGGGTCCGTGAGTACGCTCCGAACGTGCCAGAAGAACGCGCCGACACCGGCGGTTCGACGGTCGGCGCGACCGATCCGAGTGGACGGCCCTACGACCGCCGTGCCACCGACCGCACACTGCCGCGGTGGGTGCTCCCAGCGATCGTGCTGTTCTGGGGTGGCTTCGTGGCGACGTTCGCCGTGCGCCACGTGTTCCACCGGCTGTCCACGCTGTTGATCCTGCTGCTGGTGTCGCTGTTCCTCGCGTTGGCCATCGAACCTGGCGTGAACCGCCTCGCCCTCCGCGGATGGAAGCGCAGTCGAGCGACCTTACTGATCGTGTTCTCCGTCGTGCTCGGCTTCCTGGTGTTCGCAGTTGCGGTCGGCACCCTCGTCGGCACGCAGGTCGCCGAGTTGTTGTCGGAGTCCGACCTGTACATCACCGACACGGTGAACTTCTTGAACGACACGTTCGGCACGCAGATCGACCCACAGGACGTGATCGACGAGTTCAACGATCCCGGCGGCCGCGTCCAACAGTTCATCCAGAGCCAGAGCGACGAGGCCGTGCGCCTCTCACTCACCGCGGTCAACGTGATCTTCCAGGCGCTGTCGGTGGTGCTGTTCACCTACTACCTCGTGGCCGACGGTCCCCGCTTGCGCCGCGTGATCTGCGCCCGGCTCACCCCCAACCGCCAAGAGCGTGTGCTCCACGCATGGGAGCTGGCGATCACCAAGACCGGCGGCTACCTCTACTCGAGGGCGCTGCTGGCGGCGATCTCGGCGTTCTTCCACTGGATCGTCTTCCAAGCGATCGGGACCCCGGCACCGATCGCCCTCGCCCTGTGGGTCGGCCTGGTCAGCCAGTTCCTCCCCGTCGTCGGCACCTACCTTGCGGGCATCCTCCCCGCCCTGCTGACCTTCCTCGAATCGCCACTGCAGGCGGCGATTGTTGTCGGCTTCATCGTGATCTATCAGCAGATCGAGAACTACTTCTTCGCCCCGCGTATCACGGCGCGCACGATGGAACTGCACCCCGCGGTGGCGTTCGGCGCCGCATTGGGTGGTGCATCGCTCTTGGGTGCGGTCGGTGCCGTGCTGGCCTTGCCCGCCGCGGCGATGGCTCAGGCACTGGCCAGCGAGTGGGGCAAGCGGTATGACGTGGTCGACAACCACCTCACCACGATGTCGTCGCCCAAGCGGCGGCGCGGCGACCCCGATGCGGACGGGCCCGACGACGGCACGGCCCCTGCAACGTCGTGACCCCGTCGTTGGGCCTGCTGGCGGTTGCTGAGCGCAGCGGCTTCGACGAGTGCTGGCACTACGGCGCTGCCGTGGCCGTCGATCCGCAGGGGGTGATCACGGCATCGGTCGGCGATCCCGACCTTCCGACATACGCCCGCTCGTCGTTGAAGCCGTTGCAGGCCGCAGCGCTGCTGGCCAAGGGCCTGCGGTTGCCCCCCGACGAACTCGCGGTGGTCTGCGCCAGCCACGACGGCTCCACCGTGCACCAAGCTGTTGTGGGCCGCATCCTGGCTCGTTTCGACCTATCGGTCGACGATCTCCAGAACACGCCGACGTTGCCCTACGACGGCGATGCCCGCGCTGCGGCGATCCGTCGCGGCGAGCCGCCGTCGTCGCTGCAGCAGAACTGTTCGGGTAAGCACGCAGGCATGCTCGCCACCTGCCGGATCAACGGGTGGTCGATCGACGACTATCTCGATCCCGGGCATCCGGTACAGCGGGCGATCGTCGACTATCTCGACGCTCTCGGCTGCCCATCGCAACATGTGGGCGTCGACGGGTGTGGCGCGCCGAATCATGTGGTTGGTCTCCGATCGCTGGCGATCGCGTTCGGCTCGTTGCAGGCCAACGGCGCCGCGCCGACGATGGCGATGTCTGCGCACCCCGACCTCGTCGGGGGCCCCGCTCGCGATGTGACGCACTGGATGCGCGCGGCCGAGGGCGTGGTCACCAAGGACGGCGCGGCCGGCGTGATGGTGGGTGCCCGACCCGACGGCGCGGCGTTCGCCTTCAAGATCGCCGACGGTTCCGACGTGGCGCGCCGGGCGGTCGGCGGTGAGGCGATGCACCGGCTCGGCGTGGACGCCGCAGTGGTGGCCACCATCGCTGAGGTCCCGGTGCGCGGCCACGGCGCCCCGGTCGGTACCGTTCGGGCACTGCCGTGGATGGCCACAACATGAGCCTCGAGTTCCTCACCCAAGACGTTCCCCCGTACGGCGACGTGGAGACGATCACCTCGACGATTCGACGCGTGACCGCACACAACCCGTCGAAGTTCACCTACCACGGCACCGGGACGTACATCGTCGGTCACGGTGATGTCGTCGTGATCGATCCCGGTCCGCGCCTCGACGAACACCGCGATGCGCTCGCACGGGCCCTCGATGGCGAACGCGTGCAGGCGATTCTGGTGACCCACTGCCACAGCGATCACTCACCGCTCGCCGCGTGGCTGGCGGAGGAGACCGGAGCACCAACCAAGGCGGTCGGCCCGCACCCTCACGACGCGTGGGACATCGGTGCGTTACCCGAGGGCGCGCTCGACTTCCGCGAGCCCGAAGCGGCGAGAGATGACGCCGACGACGACGCCACCGATCCCTCGAGCGACCCCGCGAAGGTCGAGGAGCCGGTCGACCGGGCCTTCGTCCCCGATGTGCAGGTCCGCGCCGGCGATGTCGTCGCAACTGCCGACGGGTGGACCATCCAGGCGGTGCCCACGCCGGGGCACACGTCGAACCACTGCTGCTTCGCGCTCGACGACGGCATCGAGACGAGCCTGTTCTCGGGCGATCACCTGATGGGGTGGAGCACCACGGTGATCGGGCCTCCCGATGGCGACATCGCCACCTATTTGCGTTCGCTCGAATTGGTCGTCGAGCGCCGCGATGCGGTCGCCTATCCCACTCACGGCCCGCCCGTGCGCGACCCGGCGGCGTTCGCGGCCGGGTTGCTCGAGCATCGCCGCACTCGCCATCAGCAGGTACTCGCCGCAGTCCAGACCGGTCAGGCAACGATTCCCGACATCGTCGTCGATCTCTACCGTGACGTACATCCACGGCTGCACAAGCCTGCGGCGTCGAGTGTGCTCGCTCACCTCGTTGCGCTCGTCGACGAGGGCCGCGTGGTCACCGCCGATGAACGTCCGCGCCTCGATGGCACGTATCGCCCCGTGTAGCCCGCGGTTTCATCGAGACTTCATCGCGTCCTCAGCCCGTGTTCACCACGGGCTCAGCTGCGTACAACCTTGCGCTGTCATGGTGGTCGCACATGAACACATCGACCCTTGTTGGGGATGCGGTCGAGGTGCTGACGAACCGGTCGTTCGGGGCATCGACATGACCGTGAGCCCGGAACGATTGTCCGCCGAGTCGTCGCTGACCGTCTTCACCACACTGCTCGGCGCGCTGGCGCGACCTGGCCGTGCCTTCCCGCTGCCGCGCGACGGTGCGACCGCAGCTCCGCCCGCACTCATCCCTGCGTTGGCGCTGGCCGACGAGAACACCCGGGTAGCCGTGCTGGCCGACAGCCCCGTATGGGGCGAGGTCGTGTACTCGTTGACCGGCGCACCCGTGTCGACGATCAGCCCCGCCGCAATCGAGGCACACGAACCCGTCGACGTGCGACGCGTGGATCTGTTCATCGCCCTGTGTCCCATCACCCCGGGCCTCGTCGAGTCGATGGCTCCCGCCGCGCGTTCCGTGCTCGCCGCAGGCGCACGCGTGGTGCTGGCGGTGGAGGAGACCGCGGCGCCGCCCGCGGCGTCTGGGGCCGACGACATGGTCACCGTCACGCTTCACGGCCCGGGTGCCACCGACGGGCGACGCGTCGCAGTGCGCGGACTCGCCCGCGATGTGGTGGCCGCGATCGATCAGGTCAACCGCACCGGCAAGGGTGGGCTCGACCTCTGGTTGGTGTCGTCGTCAGGCACCGTGGTGGGTGTGCCGCGCACCTGCCGTGTCGAGTGCGACGATCGCCGCGCATCGGGCCGACGGAGTCCGGTGTAGCCGGAACCGACGTGTTGCTCCATCGTCGGATCTTCGGCTCGTCGTCACCCTCGCGCGACCGGGGCGCAACCTGGCGTTCATGTGTCGCGCGTACAACATCGGTGGCCCGCCGCCGGTGGTTCCCCCCGATCACCGAACGGAGTCCGGCACCCGCGACGTAGTCTCCCCCGGCGTCGCGGGTGTCGCGGGCAGGGCGCGCAGTCCGTCGTGGAGCGACGACTCGCGGTGGAGTGAGTGCTCGTGATCGTGGTGGCCGTGGTGATGGTGATCATGGCCGTGATCGTGATGCCCGTGGTCGTGATGCCCGTGCTCGCCGACGTCATCGGCCGTCGTGGTGGCCAGCACCGTGATCGTGTCGCCAGCCGACGGCTGGTCGGTCAGCAGGGTCGACAGCGCAGTCGACGGGAAACACCCCTGCGCGGCGCCGAGGCGCCACAGCCCCTCGCGATCACCGGGCCCGAACGCGGTGGTGCCGATTTCTTCGGGAAACATCAACTCGCCCGGGTCGGACACGTGGGCCAGTCCCACGAGATGGCCGATCTCGTGTTGCACGGTGGTGGAGGCGATCTGTGCGGTGAACAGGCTCGGTGTGTTGACTGCGACGTACCCGGTGGTCACGCGTCCGGTGACGGGATCGAAGCTGCCACCGCCAATGCCCAACACGTTGCCGGCGAGGATGGGCATCGATTGGGGGTCGCCGAACACGATGAGCGCGTCGATCTCCGGTGGCACGATCCGGTCGAGTCCTGCGGTGGTGCGCCCAACGAAGGCGAAGTCGAGCCCGGTCTCGAGCTCGATCTCCTCGATGGCGTCGAACACCACCTGCTCCTGCGCTGGCGTGGCCCGTTCGGAGTTGATCTGATACTTGATCGGCGTGCAGGGGTCCCAGCGGGCATAGCCGGGTCCGTTCGTATACAAGAAGGCGTGCGCTCCGGTCGACGGCGGGGTCGGGCTGGTGATGCGCCGATCGGCGAGTTCGTTGACGGCGACCTGCTCGTTGAGCTCGTCGAGCGTCGGTGGTTCGCCGGCGAACGATGGCCCGATGCCGGTCGTCGTGGCGACCAACGCCACGGGGAGCGTGGCAACGACCGCAGCGAGCGCGATCTGGTGGCGAACGGGCACGATCCGATGCTACGAGGGCGTTCTCACGGTTTGCCGTCACCAGTTCGACGCGAGTTGATGCACGGTTGACGCCATGGTGCGACACTGGTGCGGTGTCCGCTCTCAGGTCTCAATTCAGTCCATCTCGCGTCGTCGTGACGGGCGTCGTCGCCGCACTGGTCGCAGCAAGTTGTGGCGGCGGCGGTGACGATTCGTCCGACACCACCACGGCCGCGACCTCCGCCGCCACGACGGCTCCGAGCGATACGGCCGCGCCGACCACCGCAGCAGCGGAGACCACGGCCCCGGAAACGACCGAACCGGCGGCCGCAGGCGCAGCCACGAGCCTGGAGGAGGCGCGCGGCGCCATCGTGCAGATCGTGGCCACCGGAACCTTCGAGGATCCGGTCGAGGGCACCCAGTCGAACGTGCCGGGGTCCGGGTCCGGCTTCATCATCGATCCGAGCGGCATCGCCGTCACCAACAACCACGTCGTCACCGGCGCGGCCACGTTGGAAGTGTTCATCGAAGGCGAAGACGATTCGGTGAATGCCCGCGTGCTGGGCGTGTCGGAGTGTTCCGATCTCGCCGTGATCGAGCTCGATGGCGACGACTATCCGTTCCTCGAGTTCAACGACGAGCCACTGTCGGCGGGACAGGAGATCTTTGCGCTCGGGTATCCGCTCGGCGATCCCGAGTACACCGTGCTCGACGGCGTCGTGTCGAAAGAAGACGCCGGCGGCGAGAGCTCGTGGGCCTCGGTCGACGCGGTCATCGAGCACAGCGCCGACACGTTGCCCGGCAACTCGGGCGGTCCGATCGTCGACCCCGACGGTGCCGTGGTTGCGGTGAACTATGCGGGCAACGACTCGGGGCAATCGTTCGCCATCGGGCTCGACGTGGCGAGCGACGTGATCGCCGAACTGCAGGCCGGCAACGATGTCGACTCGATCGGCATCAACGGTGAGGCCTTCACCGACGGCGTCAACTCCGGCATCTTCGTGTACTCGGTCGACTCCGGTTCGGTCGCCGACCAAGCTGGTGTGCAGCCCGGCGACCTGATCACCTCGCTCGAGGGACTGATCATGGGCATCGACGGCGTCATGAAGGACTACTGCGATGTGCTGCGGTCGAACAACCCCGACGACACGCTGAACATCGAGCTGTTCCGGCCGTCGGAGGGCCAGGCCTACTCCGGCCAGATCAACGGGCGGGCGCTCGAGCCGATCACCTCGTTCGCCGCCGACCTGGGTGACGAAGTCGCCGACAGCGATCCGGGCACCGAGCCTGTCGCCGGGTACACCGACTACACCTTCGTCACCGACGACTCCGGTTCGATCGAGGTGTCGGTGCCGGTCGAGTGGTCCGATGTGTTCGGCGAGCCGTGGGTGTTCGAGGGCAACGAGATCGGGCCCGCCGTGAACGCCGCGCCGAGCATCGAAGCGTGGCAGACCGGTTGGGCGACGCCGGGCGTGTTCGTCGGCGCCAGCTCGACCCTGGGTGTCGACGTCGACGGGATGCTGGCGCTCAACGACTTCTCCGGTGACTGTGAGGCCGTCGAGCGCTTCCCCTACGACGACGGTGTGTACACCGGTGCGTTCGACTTCTGGACCGGCTGCGGCCCGGAAGGCAGCGGGTTCATCGTCGTCGGCGCGCAGCCCGATGACGGTGCGTTCACCATGCTCGTGCAGATCGTCGTGGTCACCGAGGCCGACCTGGTTGCGGCCGACGAGATCTTCAACACGGTGCTGGTCACCGGCGCCGTGTGAGCCAGCCGGCGGGCAGCCGCCGGTGTTGCAGACTCCTCACATACTCCCGAGGGCGAGGGTGCGGGCGGTCAGGATCGGTGACCTGATCTGACGACCGCCCGCAGCCGCCCGATCGATCCACTCGGGGGCTGCGGGCGACTCGGCGAGGAGGTGAATCTGCGCGGCCGCATGGGCGAGAGGACCAAGCGCAAAGCCGCCGCCGCCGTAGATGGCCAGTACCGCGTGGTACTCACCGAGCCGTTCGATCGCCGGAAGGAGATGGCGGACGGCGGCGGCCTCTTCCAGGCGCCACGCCCCCTCGGCGAGCAGCGCCAAGGTGATCGCGGTCCCGAGGTTCTCCATCGACGGATCGAAGGTTGCCGCGGCTTGGCGGTGGAGCCGGAGTGCCTCCTCGCGGTCGCCTTCGATTGCCCGCACCACCGACAACGAGGCTGCGAGTTCGGGCGCCGAGTCGTCGACGGGCACCAACGCCAAGTCGTCGCCGAGGCCTGCGCGCGGACGACCGAAGATGGCGAACATCACCTGCTGGGAGAGCAGTGTCGCGAGGGCTTCGAAGGCTGCGCCGGTCGACGATGCGACGACCTCCTCGCTGTCGGCAACGGCCTCGTCGAGTTGGCCGTCGAGGGCGAGCTGGATCGTCCGCCACGAGTCGAACCACCAGCGAACGCGTGGCGCCTGCTCCATCTCGTTGCCCAAACGCAGCCCGTGTTCGAGGCATCGGTCGAACTGTGACCGGTCGCCGACTTCCAACGAGGTCACGGCTTCGGCCAGCAGTGCGGTCATCATCGTGTCGATCGCTCCGGCGCCAGCCGTGGCGGCAACGTGTTGGGCACGACGGGCGTCGTCGAGTCGTCGTCGGGCCGTTGCGGGGCCCCATGTGGCCCCGATGCGGCCGGTGAGGGCGAGCCCCATCGCTCGCGGATCGTCGTCGTCGGCCTCGGCGAGTGCTGCGCCGGCCAGGCGTTCGCGTTCTGCGAGCGGCGCGGCGAGGTGCACCGACGTGGCGCGATCGACCAACAGCTGGACACGCGTCTCACCGCGGTGTCCGTCCGTACGTTCGATGGCCTCGGCCAGGAGCGGCGCAACGAGTGGATCGGCGGCGCTGGCCGGCGGGGGCAGGTACTCGACGTAGCGGCGCACGGCTTCACCAAAGCCGGCGTTGTCACCGACCTGGCGAGCGACCTCGATCGCGCTGCGCAAGATGTCGCTGCCCTCGGTGGTGTTGCCGGAGCGCACGAGGCACGTTCCGAGTCGGATCGATGCTCGATAGCGAAGTCGTGGCGCATCGCCCGACGACATGCCGTCGAGCGTGGACATCGCGTGCCGGTAGTGCCGGCTCGCATCTGCCCACGACGATGACCGCTCGAGTAACTCGCCTGCTCGCAGGCTGGCGTGGATCGAGCGGCGATGGTCGCCGATCGGGAGCGAACCATGTGCGTGATCTGCGTAGGCCACCGTGAGCGACACACGTTCTTCCAGTGTGAGGAACTCGAAACCGGATCCGTCGATGAGCTCGCCGTAGTACCGAGCGAACCGGTCGTGGACACGACACTGTTCGGCCGATGAGAGCAGCTCGGTGCACCGGGCGCGGCGTTCCTCGTCGACGAAGTGGATCGTGTCGTCGAGCCGCTCGAGCACGCCGTCGTCGACCGCACGGTCGATCGCCGCGAGTACGAGGTCGGCACTGCGATGGCCGCAGCCGAGGAAGTGGCCGATCGGCGGCGTCATCCCGAGCAGGGCCAGTTCGGCGATGACCGATCCGCCGTCGTCACCGGTGCCCGCCGGCACGGCGGCGTCGGACAAGGAAACGTCGAGGGGTGCGGTGTCGGCGATCGATTCGGCCCGGTGCCGTTCGCCGATCGCCAGCAGGGCGGCGACCAGCTGCTGCCAGGCACGCTCACGCTCGGGGTTGCTGATCGTGCGCGCCTCGAGCTCGGCCGCCAGTTCGGGTGACGGATCGCGAAGACGGAGCTCGAACCAATCGTCACATGCGGATTGATGCAGCCGTTCGAGTCGGGTCACCTCGGGCAGTGCATCGTGGCCGTCGGCGAGATCGAGGAACGGAGTGGCCCAGCCGCGGATCGCTGCGGCGAGGAGTCCCTGCGCCTCGTCGGGCTCGGTAGCTGCGAGGGTCCGCGCCTCGCGGACCGCCGACTCGAAGTTCTCGACGTCGGTTGCGGAGTGAGAGCCCGTGTCGAGCCGGTAGCCGTAGGAAGTGGTTTCGATGGCCACCGCACAGCCGATCGATTCGAGCCGGCGGCGCAGACCAGAGATGTGCACCTGCAATGCGGGCCGTGCCGTCTTTGGCGGGGTGCTGGGCCACACGCGATCGATCAGCCGTTCGGTGCGGACGGTGTGCCCGCCGTCGAGGGCGAGTGCTGCCAGCACCCGTCGCTGCATTTCGCTGTCGATCTCGTAGCGCCGGCCCAGCGCGTCGTACAGGTGCGCGCTCCCGAGCACTCCGATGACCGGGCGTCGCTCGGCTGCTCCGGCGTCGGCTCCGTCGTGGCCCACGCCGGGAAGCTAGACCGGTCGTCGCGCGGCGGCGAACCGTGCCCGTGGTTCACCGCCAGCTCACGTCATGTGCGCGACGTCATGTGACCGACCCGGTTCGACGGCCGCGTCGACGCGTCGCCAGCGCGAGGCCCGCTCCGGCGAGGAGGATCCCGAACGCAACCGTGGCAACTGCGGTCGTCGGTGCACCGGTCGACGGCAGGCCGCCTGGCGGGATCGGCGGGTCGTTCGCGAGCGGTGGTGACTCGACGTCTGGCGTGGCTGGTTCATCCGGGTTGCTCGGTTCGCTCGGGTTGGCGGGAGTTGCTGGAGCGCCCGCGTCGATGTCGACGTTCACCAACACCTGTTGGCCGCCCGCCGACACGTCCAACATCGCCAAGGTGTGTTCGCCCGCTGGTGTGTCTGCCGGAATCGTCACCGTGGCGTCGACGATGCCCGACTCGTCGGCGGTGAACGTGCCGAGGACCACCGGATCCGAACGAAGCTCGACGATCACTCGCCCGCCGGGATCGAACCCAACCCCGGTGAATGCGACTCGCGCGCCGGGACGGAACCGGCGCTGCTGTTGGCCACCCTGCGGCCCGACGAAAATGCCCTCGAACTCGCTGACGATCACGTCGAACACCGCGGTGGTCTGGTTGCCACGCGAGTCGGTTGCCGTGCAGGCCACGGGGGTCTGGCCGACCGCGAAATCGGTCCCCGAGGCCGGATCGCAGCGGACGGGGAGCGGGCCGTCTCGTTCGTCGACGGCGTCGAGGAGCCAGGTGACCTTGGTCCGCTCGGTTGTGCCGGATGGCACGGCGATGATGAGATCGGTGCCGCCGACGATCTCGGGCAACCCGTCGTTGACAATCGTCACTGCGCCTGTCGCCGCGAGTCCGCCACTGCTGGCGGCCTCGATCTGGAACGTCTCGTCCGGTTCGAGCGGCTCGCCGTCGGTGGTCTCGACATCGACGAACTCGACGGTCTCGCCCGGTGCGAAGACGAATCCGTCTCCTGCCGTTGCGTAGTCGCTCGGCGATGTCGCAGTGCCGTCGCTGGTCGCCCAGGTCACCGCGAGGGGCTGCTCGCTGGGATTGCTCAGGCGGATCGGCACGCGCGCGACCTCACCTTCGGCAACGTCGATGTCGTCGACGAGCAGGCTGACCGTGTCGTCGTCGACGATCTCGATGCCGACCGTGGGATCGATGAGCGCCTCCGACGATTCGAGCGCCACCAGCAGGCGCTCGTCGTTCTCGTCGATCACGTCACCGACGATCGGCACCTCGATCTGAAGAATCCACGGAGCATCGGTGAGCGGGATCGACCCGCTGGTCTCCACGAAGTCGCTCCCTGGCTGCGCCGTCACGCCGACGGTCTGGTAGCCGACGCCGACCTTGCCGACGCCTGATGCGGCAAGCGTGATGGTGGCGATCGACGTACCGCTATCGCCTTCATCGATCTGCACGTCGCTCGTCGTGACGCGCGGGGCCTGCACGTCGGCGATCGCCGCCGGGATGACCGCCACATCGATCGGGTTGAGCGCCTCGTCCGGAGTGGTCGGTGGGACGGTGAGGGCGAGCACGAGTCCGCCGTCTGGGTCGCTGAGCGTGTTGGCGCACACACGAATTGGCACGTCGATCCTCGACGCGCCGGCCGGGATGTCGATCAGTGCCGGCGGCGCGCTCTCGAAGTCGGCGGGGAGGACCGACCCGTTGATGCACACACCTGCTGCTGCGCCGTCGACCACTCCCAGCCACGTGGCAACGATCTGACGGGGAAACGGCACAGGCGTCACATCGATGGCCGCGTCGACCACCACCGCCGTGCCGCCGGCGGGTTCGTCGAACAACAACGATGTCGTGACGATCTCTGGTGGGGCATCGTCATCGGCGACGATCAGCTGCGTGCGGTCGACCGACCCGTCGGGCGCCTCGACCTCGAGTGTGAGCGATGTTGATCCCTCGACCCGGGCGTCGCCGCATACGACCACACGCGGTTCGGGGTCGCTCGGCCCCCGCTCGACGATGTTGGCGAGGTTCAGCGGCGGTGCGGTGCTGAGGCCGACCTGGGCCCGGGAACCGGCATCGAAGATGCCGGCCGAACATGTGCCCGTAACTGGATCGAGGCCGACGAGCTCGTAGCGCACCGGTGCATCGCCGTACCACGGGGCGTTGGCGACATCGATGTCGATGATGCGGGCGACGCTCGAATACTGCGGCACGCCCAGCACCGGGTTCGCAGCGACGCCACCTTCGCGGACGACGATCGGCTCGATGGCGTAGCGGTCGTCGTCGGCGATCGTCAGCAGCGCGTCGATGATCACCGCACCGGTCGATGGCTCCACGAGCTCGAGGACGACCACCTGGTCGCGTTCGATGTCGTCGTCGGCGCACGGCACGATCGGCAGTGGCTCGGGAGACCCGCCGGGTCGAACACTGTCGCCGGTGAGGGCCACGTCGGCGCTGCCGAAACAACCGAAGGCGACGTCTGCGTCGACGGCGTTGGCCGGGGGTGGATCGGCGTTCGTGAGGATCACATCGAGTTCGACATCGCTCGCGAGCGTGCCGCTCACCACGAACGGTTCGCTGACGGCCGGCGCAAAGCTGTCGCCCTCCCGCGCCGATGTCGACGTGAGCTGCAGCGTCGTTGCATCGACGGTGACATCGATCGACGCCGTGGCGGTGAGCGAGCCATCGGCGCGCACGCCGTACACGAACAGCGTGTTGACGCCCTCGTCGACGTGAACGAGGTCGAGCTGCGGAACGTTCGTGGTGAACACGGCGTCGCTCACACTCGCGCTGGTCAGCGTCCACACGAACGACACCGGGTCGGCCGCGCCGGCGTCGAAATCGAAGCGATTGGCCAGTGGCAGCGGCCCAGCGTTGAACCGAGCAGTGACTGCCGTCGCCTCGTCATCGTCGACGACCGTGACATGAATGCGGACACGGCGGCCGGTGTCGACCTCGCGCACTTCCACGATCAGCCCGGCATCGGGCGACTCCGGCATCGTGTCGGCCTCGACGTCGACCCACACGGAGTACGCCGTGGTCCCGGTCGGCAGCGTCTCGAATCCGCTCGCCCCGACCACGTCAGCCAGCCGACCTTGCTGGAGGTCGCCGACCGTGTCGCTGTTGTACACGCCCGCCGTCAGGCCGACCGTCTCCAGTGCGTATCCGGGGGGCGTCGGGGTGTCGAATTCGAGGTCGACGGCAATGCGCGTCGGGGTCGTGCTGCTTCCTTCGGCGACCACCCGCGGACTGGGATCGGTAGCGAACGCCGGCGGTTGTGGCGTCAGATCGACGCGGCACGTGATGAGCTCGCCGGCGCCGAGATCGACCGTGCGGGCGGCGCATCCGTCGAGATCGTCGAGCGCGAAGAACACCTCGAACTGGTTCTCGAAGGCGATCGTCGTCTCACCGGCGGCAAGGCCGATCACGGTGCGACACGTGGCCGGCACGTCGCTGTTCGGGAACGACGGCTGTGAGCAGTTGAGGTCCTGTTGGTCCTGTGGTGGGAGTGGGTCGTACGGGATCGAGTCGACGACTGGTCCGCCTGGCGTGCCGATGTCGACTTCCACATCGATGTCCCGGCGCGGACCGAGCGGTCCGAACACATCGAGATCGGTGTTGATGGTCCATTCGACGGCGACGGCCGCCGGCTGGGACGTCTGTACGTGCACGATCGCGCAGCGCACGAGGTCGTCATTGGTGACGGCGGCTGTTGTGCCATCGGTCGCGCAATCTCCTGACAATGTGCTGAGCCAGCCGGTGGTTGGTGCGACGGAGACCGCAAGTTCGTCGCCGGCCCCGACGTCGATGTTGGTGAACGTCTCGCAACCGAGTTCGCCCGCCGGGCACGGCAGCGCCTCGGCGCGGCACTCGTCGAACGCATCGTCGGCGCTCTCGGTCGCGCCGGGCGGGCGGCACTGGCGGGGCGGAATCGGCTCATCGAGGCCGATGTCGACGCCGCCGGCGGCGTTGGTCGCCGGTTCGACCCGCACCGCGGGTGTGGGCGCACCGGCGGGGTCGCCGATCCATCGCTGGCTCACCTGCACGACGGCGCCGGTGCCGTCGCTCACCGTTGACGAGAGGCGGGCGACCACGAGATGGCATGTCGCCGCCGAGGTCACGTCGACGATCGCTATGGGGTCACCGAGATCGTCCGGATCGACCGCCGTGCAGTCGCCGGAGAACAGCACGCGATCGAAGTCGCCGAGTGCCTCGGCCGCGAGAGTGAGCTCCTCACCGACGGGAACTCGCAGTTCGAACGATGCCGAACACGTCGGCCGTGTGAACTCGAACCAGTCCGAAAGAAAGCCGCTGCAGTCGGACCCGGCGAGCGGCCATGCGCCGTCGACGTCGAGGGGAACAGACTCCGTCACCTCGTCGGCGCCGGTCACGTCGATCGTGGCGCCGAACGCGATCTCCTCGCTCGCTGGACCGACGAACTCGATCGTCACATCGAGCGTGCGGTCTTCGAGGAGTGGTGCTGTCGAGAATCCGCACGAGTCGTCGCTGTCGTTGTTGCCGCCGAGGTCGACGATCCCACCGCCACGGTCGAATCGGCAGTCGCCTCCGGTGTTGCCCGTCACGTCGACCAATCGGAGTTCACTGGTCGCCCGTTCGGTGACGTTGAGACCGATCCGGTTGTTGGTGATGTCGACCTCATCGAGATCGATCCGCCCTGCGGTGTCGATGCCGATGTCGTTGCCCGAGATCGTTGCCTTGGTCACGCCCATCGACGTGGTTGATGATCCCGTGTCGATGCCGTTTCCGTCGAAGCCGTCGGCTGGGTCGGCTCCGCCGATCGTGGCCGTCTCGATCGTGAGGCCGCGCGGGTCGGTCGCAAACAGTCCGTGGCGCGGCCCGCTCCGGGCGTCGATGTTGGTGATCGACCCGGTGACCGAGCCGCCGATGGTGATGGCATCGGACGATGTCGACGCCAGTCCGACGTTGCCCACGTCGAGTCCGGTGATGTCGATCGCCGGATCGCCGGTGTCGGACGGACCGAGGTCGAGCCCGCTGCTCCCGGTGTTCCTGATGGTGAGGTTCGATCCGGTGAGCGTGCCGTCGACCCAGACGCCGGTGCCGCGCACGTTGTCGATCGACACGTTGTCGACGGTGGCGCTTCCGTTGATCACCCTGACGGCGAAGCCGAGGCCGGTGTTGTCCGGGCTCTTGCCCTGGATCGACACGTTGGTCAGTTCGAGGTCGTTGTTCCAGATGCGCATCATCTGCGACCGGCCGTCGCGGTCTTGGACGAAGTCGAGGTCGCGGAAGGCGAACGTCTCGCCATTGATGTTGCCGCGGTCGTCGTCCTGCACGAAGACCGCGCCTGGTCCGAACGCACCGGCGGCCGCCCCGTCGTACCGCAACACCGGTCGTGTCGTCGGGTCGGCGCCCTGCAGGGTCGCCGAATCGGTGAGCGTGAGCGCCCCCGGGTCGTACGTGCCCGGTGCCAGCGTGATGGTTTGCGGGCCGTCGCACGCGTTGGCCTCGGCGATCGCCGCGAGCAACTCGGCGGTCGTTGCCGCGGCGATGTCACGGCACACTTGCGCGCTCGCCTCGCCCCGTGGAGAACCCCCGGCGAACGGGACGACCGCCGCTGTCAGGAGTGTCGCGATCAACAGTTGAGTTCGAGCCCCTGGTCGCACGGGAGCATCATCGAGGTCGTCGCCAAAGAACCGCCAAAACGGCGCGCCGGTCTGGGCCGCTACGCCCGGAGGCCGGCGCGCCAGTCGCTGGTGACCTCGGCGAACGGCCCCCCGGCCGCGAGCAGGTCGTCCGGGGCACCTTGTTCCACGATCCGCCCCGCGTCGAGCACGATCACCCGGTCGGCGTAGTCGGCGATCAGCGGCTGGCTCGTGGCGGCGATGAGCGTCATCCCAGCCAGGGTTCGCTGGCGGGCCACAGCCAGGTGCGACAGGCCGCCGGCGTCGAGCGAGTCGGTCGCGGCGTCGAGCACGACGATGCCTGGCCGGCGTAGTGCTGCGCGAGCGATGATCAGCGCCTGGCGGGTTCCCGCCGGCAGGTCGCGCCCGTCGCGACCCACGGCGGTGTCGAGTCCCGACGACAGTCGGGCAGCGAACCCCTCGCCGTAGAGGTCGTCGAGAGTGGCGACCAGTTCGGCGTCGGTTGGTGAGGTGCGCAGCCCGAGTGTGAGGTTGTCGCGCACCGTGCCGTCGAACAGGCCGGTGCGCGGCGACACGTACCCCACCAGCTCGAACAGATCCGTCGCCGCGAGCGACGCCGCATCGACACCGTCGTAGCGCACGACCCCGCCGATGGGTCGGTCGAGCCCGACGAGCACGCGGGCGAGTTGCGACTGGCCGGCGTCGCCGTCGCCGACGATGGCGGTGGTCGAGCCCCCGGGGATCTCGAGGTCGATCGGTGGGCTGGTCGACCCATCGGCCAGCGCGAACTGCACGCCGTCGAGTCGCACCGTGCCCGGCCCCTGCGGTGCGGTCGCGCGATCTCCCTCTGCGCTGTCGTGCCCGGCCTCGTCGATCAGGCTGAACACTCGGTCGAGCGCGGCGATGCCCTGCTCGTACGTCTTGAACGTGTCCGAGATCGACGACAGTGGGGCGAGGAACATCGAGACGTAGCCGAAGAAGGCGACCATCGTGCCCACGTCGGAACGGCCGTTGACCACTTGGGTACCGCCGAAGATCACCAAGATGCCGTAGGCGGCCGCGGCGATGATCGATACGGATGGCGAGTACACCGCGCCGGCAACGATGGTCCGGTACTCCGCAGCCCGGCTGGCCGCGCTGGCTTCGAAGAACTCGGCGCGGTGGCGCTCTTGCTGGTTGTAGGCCTGCACCAGATCGACCGCAGCCAGCGACTCGGTTGCCGTGTCGGTGACCTCGCCCACCGTGGCGCGCCACTCTCGGTAGAGGGGCGTGACGTACCGGCGATACACGGCGCTCACGATGAAGAGCAGCGGGAACACCGACAGCGTGACGATCGCCAGCAGCCAGTCGAGGGCCAGCATGACGGCGAGCGAGCCGAACACCGTGATCACGTTGCCGACCATGGTGGGCAATCCGTCGTTGATCAGTTGTCGCGTTTGGTACGCGTCGTTGGTCATGCGCGAGACGGTGTCGCCGACCGGTGTGTTCTCGTGGTACTCCGGCGGCAGCCGCAGGGTGTGCTCGAACGCTAACTGCTGCATCGAGCGCACGGCGCGCGCACTCACGATGTACAGGAAGTGTGACTGCATCCACGCCGCCGCCCAGGTCACGAAGGTGAGCACGAACGACGCTGTTGCCACGATCCACACCACGGTTCGATCGTTCTCTTTGATGCCCTCGTCGACGAGCAGCTTCAACAGGTACGACGGTGCCAGCAAGAAGAGCGAGAACAGGATCGCGCCGATGATGCCGGCGAGCGCTTCGCGTCGGTACGGGCCGAGCACGTGTGTCAGCGTGCGGATCTCGCGCAGTTCGCCACTCGTGCGCGTTCGTTCGCTCCGCGGCAGGTGGCGATGGTCCGAGCGGGATTTGCTCACGGCGCACCCCGGTCGGGTTGCGCGTCGGTGCCGTCGATGAGCGGCGGCGGGGTGATCGCCCGGTCGAGACGCCACTGTTCGAGCAAGCTCTGGAACGCGGACGAGCGTGCGGCGAGTTCATCGAAGCCGCCGTGGGCCACCACCGTGCCACGCTCGAGGACGACGATGTCGTCGGCGAGCGCCAGCAGCGCCGGTCGGGCGGCGACGACCACGACGGTGATATCGCGCGACAGCTCGGTGATGCCTGCGGCGATCTCCCGCTCGGCGGCGGGTGGAAACGGAGCGGTCACGTCATCGAGCAACAGGATCCGTGGCCGTCCGACGAATGCCCTGGCGATGGAGATGCCTTGGGCGAGTGCTGCGCTGATCTCGGTACCCAACGCGCCCACTCGCGTGTCGTAGCCGTCGGGCAATGCGACGATGTTGTCGTGCACCCCGAGAGTGCGCGTGATGTGCTCCACGTCGACCTGGGCTGCGTGTGGACTGCTGTAGGTCAGGTTCTCCCGCACGGTCATCGGAAAGAGATGGGGTGCGCTGCCGACTCGGGCGACGACCGACCGCAACGAGGCGAGAGTGATCGAGCTGACGGGCGCCCCGTGCACGAGGATTTCGCCGGCGTCGGGGTCGTGCACACGGGTGATCAGGTTGAGCAACGAGGTCTTGCCCGACCCGGTTGGTCCAACGATGGCCACGTTGCGCCCTGCGGCGATGTCGAGCTCCACGTCGTCGAGCGCCTTGAGCAGGCCGCCGAAACTCGTCGAGACGCCGCGCAGGTCGACCGGTGCCTCACCGTCGGCGATCGGCTGCGCATCTGGGTGATCGGCGATCAACGGCGCCCGGTCGAGCGCACCGAACGCGCGCTGGGCAGAGGCTGTCGCTCGTTCGGTCGTCCAGAGTCGGTAACCCAGGTTGGTCAGCGGGACCAACATGATCGTGACGTAGCCCGTGAAGGTGACGAACGTGCCAAGGGTGAGCGTGCCGTCGATCACGCTGTTGGCCCCCAACACAAACAGCGGTGCCCACGCGAAGAAGGGCAAGTTCTGGATCGACGCGTCGTACAGCGAACCACGGGTGGCCAGCGTGTAGCTGTGCTGATACCAACGATCGACGTTGCGGTCGAACTCGTCGATGCGCGTCTGCTGGGCATTGAGCACCTCGATCGGCAGCACGCCGCGCAGCGTCTCGTCGCAGGCCTCGGTCACATCGGCCTCGACCTCTTGGCGCCCGACCATCTCCGGAGCGACCACCTTGTTCATGCGGTAGATCAGATAGATGATGATCGGCAGCGGCCACAGGCTGGCCGCCGCGAGCCGCCAATCGATCACGGCCATGGCGATCCCGGCGAAGATGAAGGTGGCGAAGTCGCCGACCAGCTTGGGGAGCGCAATGGCGACGAACTTGCGGATCGGGCTGCTCGTGACGATGATCAATGACACGAGCTGGCCGACCTTGCGTCGCTCGAAGAACTGGCGGTCGAGTTCGAGCAGGTGGCCAAACAGATCGTTGCGGATGCCGAGCTCGACGTTGATTGCCAGGCGACCCGAGAGCAGGTCGTTGAGCGCAGTGAACAGGGCGACCGCGACGCCGGCGGCAATGGTGGCGATGCCGAACACGATGATGCGGTCTTCGTCGGCAGCTTCCACGGCGTCGATCGCCTGGCCGAACAACAGTGGTGTCAACAATGTCGCGGCGGTGAGTGCCAATCCGATGATCAGCACCAGCGCCGCCAAGCCGCGCTGGGGGCGCAGCAGTCCGAGCGATCGGCGGAGTACGTGGTGCTCTACCGGGGTGTCGGCGACGGCGCCTTGACTCACGGGCCTGATACTCGCACAGCGCGCGGGAACCGCTGGAGGCTGCTGTTCAGCTGGCGCCGACGAAGGAGATCGGCGGGATCGCGTCGATGCACGAGGCGTCGACCGGTGCGGTCGGATCGCTGAGGAACGCCAGCTGGATCGACTCCGCACACGGCTGGTCCGGTGTGGTGACGCCGTGGGCAGCCGTCGGGAAGAGAAGGTAGGTCGCGTTGCGCAGTGCGTTGGCTGCGCCCTCAGACTCTGCCGGTGGGGTGATCGGGTCGAAGAACCCGGCCAGCACCAGCGCCGGGATGTCGGATGTGACCGGTTCGGTGAACCCACGGCTGGGCTCGACCGGCCATTCGTCGCACAGCAAGCTCGCCGCCAGGAGGCGTTGCTGGCCGGGGTTGTCGCGCACCGCTCGGTCGGCCGGGTCGGTCCCGCCGGCGTCGGCGCAGTTCACCGATTCCTGCATCGCCTCGGCCGCTCCGGTGCCTTGTCCGATACCCGCCCGAACGAGCTCGACGACGGCGGTGGTGTCGCCACCTTCGAGGCCAGCGAGGATTGCCGGGAGCAGCGGTACGAGTCCCTCGTCGTACAGCGCGTCGAACACACCGGCGAGCAGATCGCCGCCGGTGATCACGAACCGCTGTGGCCCGAGACCGTCGTTGAGATCGACGTCGATCTCCAGTGGGTCGGCATCCCAGGCATCGGCGAGCCGATAGATCTGTGCTTCCACGTCGCCGAACGTTGCCGCGCATGCGGGGTCGGCAGCGCATGCCGAAGCGAGCGCTCCGTAGGCACGTTCGGCTGACGCGATGGTCGACGCCGCGCCCAACGATCCGGTGACGTCGGAGACCGAGTCGAGAATCACCGAGCGGATCCCGTCCGGTGTCGAGCGCATCGCCGCCAACGCCAGCCGGGCGCCGTAGCTGATGCCCAAGATGTTCCACTCGTCGTACCCGAGTGCCCGGCGGATCGCATCGAGATCGAGGGCGCTGGCTTCGGAGTCGTAATCGTTCATGTCGATGCCGTCGGCTTCCAGCCGCGCTCGGCATTCGGTGGCTGCGTCGATGATCGCTTGTACTTCGACGTCGAACGGCTCGGCGCGCTGCAGGTTGGCCACCCACGCAGCGTCCATCTCGGGGCAGTCCAAGCTGGGCTCGGCGCGCCCCGTGCCCCGCTGGTCGTACAGCACGATGTCGCGGGCGTCGTTGTGGACGGCGAACGCCCATCCGAAGCGCTCCGACCCGGAGAACCCGGGACCGCCGGCGGGGATCACGATCGGGTCCGGCTGACGCTCGACGTCCGGGCGCCCGTCACTGGATTGTGCGGGGATTACGGCGATCGGGAGGCGAATGGTTGCGCCGTCGGGCTCATCCCAGTCGGCTGGGACGTCGATCCACGAACACGAGACGCTGGCCGGTCCGCTCGGGCACACGCGATCGGCGAGCACGGGAACGAACGTGGGCTCGGACGGATCCTGCCCACCCGCAGTCGGTCGCGGTGCGCTGCTGTTGGTGGTGCTGGCGGTCGTCTCGGTCGATGGAGGTGTGGTGCCTTCCGTGGTGGTGACCGCGATGGTGACGGGGGCGGAGCTCGGCGCGGCGCCGTCGGCTCTCGTGGTTGACGCCGACTCGTCGTTCTCCGACGAACACGCCGCAGCCACGACCAGGGCGACGATCGCCAACATGGCTGGTCCGCGCCCGCGGCGCGGTGAACTAACCGGCCGGCGTGAGCGGTCGGGCATCGTCATCGGTGCGTGGTTGTCAGAGTCGGCTGGCATGACGGAGATACGGGCCGAGGCGAGGGTGCTGGGTCGCCAGTTCAGCAGCGCGGGTGCGCAGCTCGGCCTCCGGCGCGACCGGGTCGGTGAACTCGGTGAACTCGAACGAGGGACCCCACACGTTCTGGTCTCCGGCGGGGAGTGTCATCAGGTACCGGCACACCGGTGCGAGCATCCCCGACATCACGCCGTACAGCGTGGCGAGCGTCCGCCGCCGGTGGTCGGGCTCTGTTTCGGCGTAGAGACGGTCCAGGAGCACCATCGTGTAGCAGTACAACGCGTCGGCGTACTCGGCGACGTGGAGCACCTCGGTCGGCATGTCGATGCGGCGCGGGTCGTCGACGACCGGATGGATCTCGCCGATCGGCGTGGTGCCGTCGGCGAGGCGTCGGAACTTGGCGTAGTGCGTCAGCTCGTGGTGGTCGGGGTCGGCGAAGTCGTGGGCGCCGGCGCCTTCGCCCTGGTGGATCGGGATGTCGATCGCCGCGATTGCCGACGTGAGGTCGTGCACCCCCACGAGACCACCGCTGGCCGGGCTGTCGAACTTGACCGTGTGGTAGCCATCCGGGTCGGTGAGTTGGCGGTCGAGTCGGGGGTCGGCGAACACGTCGCCGTCGGCGTCGAGGGCGCGCAGCGTCGCCTCGAGTGCCGCGTAGAAGTGACCCTGCGAGTCGAAGGTGTCACCGCGACGAATCGTCGGGTCGGTGGCCGGCGCGTCGATCGGTCGCTCGACTTCGAGGAACGTGGCGGTGACGTGTTCGGGCGAACACCTCCGCAGACGCATCGTCAGTTCGGGGACGCGGTGCGGCCACGGCGCCGGGTACGCCGGGATGGTCACTCGGCCGTAGAACCGTGGCGTTCCGCCGACGGCCACGAGCACGTTGGCCATCAGCGTTGCGTGCAGCATCTCTTCGACCACCACGCTGCGCACGAGCTTGGCCGCCTCCGACGCCGGGTCGGCGATCGAGTAGAGCGCGTACAGATACGGCGGGATCGTGGCCAGCTCGACGTTGATCGCGGCCTGGAGATGAGCGTGCAGCCCGTCGACCGCTGTGCTCGATGGGCTGGTCACGGAGCTGCGCGAAAGTCGACGTCGAGGTGCGAGCCGTCGCACAGCGGCTTGCGGGCCGACGCGCCGCACCGGCACAGCGACACCCGGTTGCGGGTCTCGATCGGTTCGCCGTCGGCGCGTTCGATCTCGACACGGCCGGTCACGGCCAGCGGACCATTCTCGATAGGGGCAATGCCCACCGGAAGATCCGGTTCGACGAGGTCGCCAGCAAACATCTGCGAGAGCGCGCCCGACGGGCAGTGTTCGATCATGGCGATCAGCTCGCGCTGGATGCTCGGGTCGTCGGTGTCGACAACCATGTCGATCCAGCCGTGGACCTCGCTGAAGCAGAACTTGGCGTGGTGACACAACACCGAGTCCTGCACCACGGTGGTGCCGGGTCCCTCGTGGTACACCGCGCGGTCGGCGTGCGTATCGGTTGGGGCGGCCTCGGTGCCATCGAACAGCTCGAAGCCGTGGCTGCCATCGCAGAACGGCTTGTTGGCAGACGCGCCGCAGCGGCAGAGGTAGTACGTCGCGTCGTGGTCGAGGGGGTCGTCGGTCTGCCACGTGATCGGTCGACCGGTGGGCGAGGTCACCGCACGACGGGGCCGCAGCGGCACGTCGCCGGTTACCTCGTACGGCCCGTGCGGCAGCACCTCGATGTGTGGTGGGCGCTCGTCAGCCACCCGTGAATCGTAGGCGCGCGCTCGACGCTCGTTCTCGGCGCCGAGGCGGGCTTCTTCCGCAACGGTCGCCGCCGAGAAGGCGCGCCTACAGATCGGTGATCTCGGCGAGGGCGATGCCCGACTCGCCGGCGATGCAGTACAGCAGCCAGGTACGACTGTCGTCGTCGAAGATCGCCGGGTCGCGCAGCTGGCACACCGGTGTGGTCACCTGACCGCGCACCGACGGCTCCACGGGCAGCTCGGCGCCCTCCCACGCCGCCTCGGGGCGCAGTACCGACACCGGCTCGGAGGGCGACCAGGCGGACCAGTCGGCGTTCGGCCAGTCGTGTTCAACCTCGATCGTCGAGTGCAAGAGGTGTTCGGGCGCGTCCCCGACGCGCGTCCACAACACGTGCAGCGTTGGTCCGCGCAGGGCGATGGCACAGTGACGGAAGTCCAAGTCGAACAGCATCGGACCGGCCTCCCAGGTGCGCAGGTCGGTGCTGCGATACAGCACGCCCGGCATCGACATCGCCAGCCAAACGCCATCGCGCGGTTCGGGCAAGATGCGCAGATAGGGGAACGCCACCAGCGGCTCGTACGCCTCGAAGTGGCGACCGTCCGCCGACGAGGCGATGCGCGTCAGTTGCGTGCCGTCGGCGCACAGCCCGTGATACGCCATCCAGATCCGCTGCTGCGTGGCGTCGACGATCACGTCGGGTGACGCGATGTGCGGCGTGAAGTGTTCGTCGTACCCCTCCGCCTCGATTGCTTGGCGTTGGATCTCCGAGCGCGGCTCGATGCCCTGGGGGGTGGTCGTCGGGAACAGCGAGTCGGCGAGGGCCAGCGCGCCGCCTGGATGGAACGTGTACGGCCCGGCGACGTCGTCGGCGTAGGCCAGCCGGATCGAATCGCCTTTGTGGTCGGCGAAGTACAGGTAGCAGCGACCGAGCGGATCGTCGACCCAGTCGGGCACCCGGATGAGCGACGGCCCGTTGATGTTGGTCCCCGCCGCCGGATGCGACTCCGGAGTGATGATCGGCCCGACCCGTTCAACTCTCATCTCACCGAAATTCTGTCGTTTTCGCGCGCCTGGCGCGCGAAAACGACAGAATTTCGGGGAGGGTGGGGGTCGCTGCTCGGGTTCAGAGGTGGGCGCCGATGTTGAACAGGTCGATCATCGGTTGGACGCGGGCGACTTCGTGGGTGCGTAGCAGCGTGGCCTTGCCCATCAGTGCGATACCGGCCACGCCCGTCTCGGCGACGCGGAACTCGTCGCCGAACAGGTAGGTCATCGTCGGCAGTGAGATGCACACCGGCCAGCCGAGTTCGCGGAAGCGAAACCCGCCCAGCATGATCGCATTCTGCATCCGAATCCGCGTTTCGCCTTCGGGCAGGATGATGTCGAAACCGATGCCCGGGTCGATCCAGATCCGTTCGACACCCGCCGACGTGGCCAGTTCGATGCGTTCGGTGAAGAAGTCGAGCATGCGGTCGAACAGCTCATCGAGCGGCGGACCCTCGAACTGCGAGCGGGCGTTCTGGCCTGGCGTGTAGCAGAGGATGAGCCCTGCATCGTGGGCCGCCACCTCGGCATAGAAGTCGGGGTCGTCAATGCGGCCGGTGAGGTTGATCACCGCTGCGCCAGCCGACAGCACCGCAGAGATCACGCTGCGGTGATACGACTCGACCGACACGAGCACGCCGTCCTCGACGAGGCCGCGCACCGCCGGCACGAGGGCATCGGCTTGCGCCTGCGCCTCTACCTCGGCAGTACCGCGAACCGTGGACTCGGCGCCGATGTCGATGATCGACGCCCCGGCGAGCAGCAGCGCCTGCGCGAGCTCGCGCGCTCCCTCGACGTCGCTGACCACGCTCGACTGGTAGTGCGAGTCCGACGACAGGTTGACGATGCCGAGCTGATACGGCTGGTCGTCGAAGACCTGGCCGGTCTGGGGGAACGAGAACGTCCGGATCGGATGCTCGAAGGCGTGCTCGTACTTGGCCCACTGGTCGCGCACCCAGTTGGGCAGCCATTGTGGGGTGGGCTCGCTCATGATCGAGGATGCTCGTCGCGATCGGTGGGCGGGTGCCAGTTGTGGTCGAGCCAGTCGCCGTCGAGTCGGGCGAGGTCGCCCGGCTCTGGGGGAATCGCCGCCAGCAGCTCGCTCATTCGAGTCGTCAGTCGGGCATGGGTCCATTCGGCGGCGACATCGCACACCGGCACGAGCACGAACCGCCGCTCGTGGAGTCGCGGATGGGGGAGCAGCAGACTCGGATCGTCGCTGATCTCACCGGCGAAGTCGAGGAGGTCGAGGTCGAGTGTGCGCGGCCCCCAGTGCACGGTTCGTTCGCGGCCCCGCTCGTGTTCGATGCGGTGCAGCGCGGCGAGCAGCTCGGCGGGCGGCAGCGCCGACGATGCGGTGAGGGCGGCGTTGTAGAAGGCGTCCTGGCCGCCAGGTCCTCCGACCGGCGCCGACTCGTACAGCGACGACACGGCGTCGATCTGCACGCCGTCGAGTGCGTCGATCGCCTCCACGGCGGCGCGCAGGTGGGCGAGCCGGTCGCCGACGTTGGAGCCGAGGGCGATCAACGCCGGCGATGCGGTCATCGCTGCTGAGCGGGTGCGCGTCGACGATCGAGGACGATGCCGACTCCCTCGGCGCGTTCGAAGATGTCGAGCTTCTGCACCGTCACCCGTACTCCGGTGGCGAGCGGATGGGACAACACGAAGCTGGCGATGTCGTCGGCCCACGTTTCGACGAGCTCGACATGTTCGTCGGTAGCTGCCCGCTGCTCGATGTAGTCGACGACGTCGGCGTACGACACGTACTCACCGGTGGCGCGCACGGTGTCGAGATAGCCCGGCGCCGTATCGACCTCGACGTCGAACTGCACGCGCTGACGGACCCCGTGTTCGATGTCGAGCACACCGATGTAGGCGTCGACGCACAACTCGCGCACGATGATCGTGCAGGAGTCGTCGATGGTCGATGCGGTGTCGGGCGTGGCGTCGGAGGCAGGAGGTGACGGAGGCATGGGCAGTGGTGGACTCATGGTCCCGGCCGATCATCTCACGGCGGCGTACGACGTGGCACCATCGCCGATGTGGCCGACGACGCGATCTTCGTCACCGATGCAGTGCGCATTCCGCGCGCCGAGATCGAGGTGTCGACCACCACGTCCGGTGGACCCGGCGGGCAACACGCCAACCGATCCGCCACCAAGGTCGAACTGCGGCTCGACATCACCACGACAAGCGCGCTGTCGGACGCCCAGCGTCAGCGCGTGCTGAATCGAGTCGGGGCCGAGTTGCGCGTGGCCGCTGGCGACGAGCGCAGTCGAACCCGCAATCTGGCCATCGCCGAGCAGCGTCTCGCCGACCGCCTGCGCGAGGCCCTGCGAGTTCAACGCGCACGGCGTCCTACGAAGCCCACCCGCGGCTCCAAAGAGCGACGACTCGACTCCAAGCGCCGACGTTCGCAAGTGAAGTCCGATCGCAAGCGCCCACGCCACGACGATTGATCGGTCGCACGCGTGACGGTGCAGTATCAGTGCGGACTGCGCTGGACCACCCCGACCGCAGCTGCAATGTGCGCCACCGCAGCGTCGGGGTCGGCGTAGTCGCCGAACAAGGTGTCGCCCATCCCGACGGCGATCGCTCCGGCAGCGAAGAAGTCGGCCATGTTGTCGATCGTGACCCCGCCCGTCGCCATGAACGGGCGCTGCCGGTAGGCGGGCGCCACCTGCGCCAACCACGTCGGACCTGGCGGATCGGCGGGGAAGAACTTCAACACGTCGGCGCCCGACTTCAGCGCGAGCTGGATCTCCGCTGGCGTCTGCACGCCGGGCAACGTCAGCATCCCAAGTGCTGCGCTCCGCTCGGCCGTCTCGACGTCGATCCCCGGGAGCACACAGAACGTCGCCCCGGCCGCGGCCGCCGATTCGGCTTGTTCGACGGTCCATGTGGTGCCGACGCCGACCGAGGCGTCATCACCGAAGCGCTCGACCAACAGCGCCACATCGTCGACCGCCCGGTCGTAGTCGTGCGTGATCTCGAGTGAACGGACGCCGCCCTCTACGAGACGATCGGCGAGCGGCACGAGGTGCTCCTCCGGAATCTGGCGCAGCACTGCCATGATCCGATCGGCCGCAAGGCACTCCATGGCGTGGGCTCGTCGGTCGCTCATCGTTCCTCCTCAGGTCGGGCTCGTCCGACACGCTACGCATGGAGGGATCGTCGTCGAGGATGCCACCTTGCTGAGCCCTTAGTCTTCCGGCACGGCGACACGAGTGGAGGGACCGTGCACACCCAGACCGAGACGATCGATACACCGAGCGGGCCGATGGGCATCTATCTGGTTCGCCCCGACGGCGACGGCCCGTTCCCCGTGGTGGTGTCGTTCCACCACGGACCGGGGCTCGATCAAGGCGCCAAGGACACGATGGCGCGCATCGCCGAGTGGGGGTACTACGTCGTCAGTCACGATCGTTACCACCGCGAGGCCGAGTGGTACGTGATGGGGGAGCGCACCGACGAAGAGGTCCAGAAGATGTTCGGTCTGATCACCTCGACCGGAGAAGACCTCGTGAGCGAGGACCTGGGCGCGTTGCTCGATTGGCTGGCCTCCGACCCCGCGGCAGATGGCGGGCCGATGGGGTGCATCGGGTACTGCATCGGTGCGCGGTCGGCGCTGGTCACGATCGGCGAGCGCGGCGATCGATTTCGCGTCGCCGTTGGACTGCACCCGTCGTTTTGCACCACCGACGAGCCGGACTCGCCGCACCTCGTGGTGCCGGACTACACCGGCTCGCTGTACATCGGGTTCGGCGCCGAAGACCAGATGCAGCCCGCCTCGGCCAACGGCCCACTCATCGAGTTCACCAATGCCCTCGACAAAGGCGAGGCCGAGATCCACGACGGTGCCAACCATGGCTTCGGCGTGTACGGCGGCGGCTACCACGACGCGGCTGCCGACCGCTCCTACGAACGCGTGAGGGCGATGTTCGACCACGAGCTCCGCGCATCGGCCTGAGCGCGCGATGTCGACGGCTGACGCAGCCACCGCAGTCGGTTCGCTGAGCCGGTTCCTCGACGACTGGGTGGCGTTCCAGCGTTGGTACCGCCAGGTGCCTGCGCTGGCGGTGGGAATCTCGGTGGGCGACGAGGTGGTGTTCACCACCGCCCACGGCATGGCCGACGTCGAGCGTCGGGTCGCGGCCACGCCGTCGACGCGCTTCCGCATCGCGTCGCACTCGAAGCTGTTCACCGCCACCGCGATCATGCAGCTCGTCGAACAAGGGCAGTTGCGCCTCGACGATCGGGTGGCCGACCACCTCGACTGGTTCGCGTCCGACGACCCCGACAGCGAACTCGCCCACGTCACCGTACGTCAGCTCCTGTCGCACTCGTCCGGGCTCACCCGCGACGGCGCAACGTCGCACTGGTTCGACGACAACTTCCCGTCGCTCGACGAGATCGTCGCCCAGGTCGGCACGATGCCGGTGTACGGCACGGCCGAGCACCTCAAGTACTCCAACGTTGGGTTCACCATCGCCGGTCAGGTGATCGAGGCGGCGACCGGGCGGTCGTACGAGGAACACGTCGTCGAGGCCATCGTCGAACCGTTGGGCTTGTCGTCGACCACGCCGGATCTGCCCGACGACCTCGCCGAACACGCCCGCGGGTACCCGCGTTGGTTGCCCGACCGCGAGCGGCCCCCGTACGACCATGTGCGGGCCAACGTGATGAACAGTGCCACCGGATTCTCGTCGAGCGTCGAGGACTTGCTCCGGTGGTATCAGGCGCATCGGTTTGGGAGCGGCGAGTTGCTGCACGATCGCAGCAAGCGGGAAATGCAGCGAGTGCAGTTCGAGGGCGGCGATATGCGCTGGGGCCTCGGTTTCTCGATCGACAGGGTCGCGGAGATGCAGTTCGTGTCGCACGGCGGGGGCTACCCCGGGTTCATCACGTACTCGGGCCTGGATCAGGAGCATGGTGTGGCCATCGTGGTGTTGACCAACGCCGCCGATGGTCCGGCGCGCCTCCTCTTCGGCGGAATCGCCACGTTGTGTGCCCGGGCACTCAAAGGCGAGTTCGACGGTGAGCCCGAGTTCGATGTGGATGCAGCGGACGATCTCGGCGGGTTCTATGAGCATCGCTGGGCGATCACGCAGGTGGCGCGCATCGGGTCGAAGATGGCCGCCGCCGATCCGGTCCCGGTCGATCCGACGATGACGATGCTCGTACTCGAGCACCAGCACGACCAGCACAACGATGACGAGTGGACGTTTCGGTATCCCCCGACGATGCCCATTGCGTCGCCGGGCGAGATCGTTCGCTTCGTGCCTGGCGATCCGCCCACGATGAGCGGCCCGTCGACGCCACCCGTCCCGCGTCACGACTCACTGCTCGACGAGTGAGGCGCAGCAGGTTCGACGCCCTACGCTCGCACCCCTGTCGCCTCTCTAGCTCAATGGTAGAGCAGCGGACTTTTAATCCGTTGGTTCAGGGTTCGAGCCCCTGGGGAGGCACGGTGGCCGCGTCGTTGCGGCCGGTTGGCGCTTTCGTTCGGGGCGCCCCGGGGTCGGCTAGTTCCAGTCGGCGCGGGTGAGCGGCATGTCGCTGGCCCCGCCGTCGTGCAGCTTGACGCCGAGCGTCTGATACAGCTGCAGCCCGAAGTCGTCGAACCCGTTGATCGACCCCGACATGTAGAGCAGCCACACCCGCGCCCGTGGCTGCCCGACGAGTTCGACCGCTTCGTCCCAGCGCTCCTCGAGGTTGGCCACCCATCCCTGCAGTGTTCGGGCGTAGTGCTCGCGCAGGTTCTCGACATCGCGCACCTCGAATCCGACGGCCTCCATCTCGCGAATCGTGTCGGCGATATCGAGCAACTCGCCGTCGGGGAACACGTACCGGTTGACGAAGCTGCGCCGGCCCAGCTTCGATCCGCCCACCGACGCGATGGCGTGGTTCAGCAGACGCCCGCCGGCGGGAAGCAGGTCGTAGAGCCCGGAGAAGTACTCGCTCATCCGCTTGCTGCCGACGTGTTCGGCCATGCCGACCGAGGAGATCGCGTCGTACGGCCCGTCGTCGACTTCGCGGTAGTCCTGCAAGCGGATCTCGACGCGGTCGTCGACACCCGCTTCCTTCACCCGCTGGCGGGCGAGTTCGGCCTGCGCCTGGCTGATCGTGATGCCGACCGCATCGACGTCGAAGTGGGTTGCCGCGTGAATGACCATCGACCCCCACCCGCACCCGACATCGAGCAGCCGCGGCCGGTCGCCGTGTGGCGTGTGGCGCCCCGTCCAGTCGTGCAGGCCGAGTTTGCGACAGATCAGCTCGTGTTTGGCTGCCTGGGCGTCGTCGAGACCGGTGTCGGCGTCGACGAAGCGCGCACACGAGTAGGTCATCGATGGTCCGAGCACCAGTCGGTAGAAGTCGTTGCCGACGTCGTAGTGGTGCGACACGGCCTGCCGATCGCGCGACAGCGAGTGCAACATGCCGCGGGGCACCACCTCTTCGGCGGGCGGGGTGGGTGGCCGGCCGAAGGTGCCGAGGGCGCGGTTCACGGTGATCACTTCGGGGATCGCATCGCGGGCGATGCGCACGTCGCGCCCAACCGATCGTTGCAACGTGCGCAGCGTTGCGGCCATGTGCCCGTCGATGTCGACGTCGCCGCTGATGTAGGCGCGCGCCAAGCCGAGCTCGTCGGGTGACCACATCACCCGACGGATGGCATCGGGGTTGTTGAAGCGCAGTCGCCCCGGTCCGTCGGTACCGATCGAACTGTCATCCCAGAACGTGAACACCAGCGGTGGCGAACCGCCGAACACCTTGGTGAGCAGCGGCTCGAACAGGTCGGCTAACGGCGCAGTCATCGATCACCCTCCCGTGTGACGTCAGTTGCGCAACCGACGTTAGTCGGGCCCGCCGGCCCCCTCGTCCAGAGGTTCAGTCGAACATGTCGGCGGTGACGATCGGCTCCCGATCGACGATGGCCGTCACGATCCGCTGGGCGACGCGCTCGGGGTCGGCGCCGACCGGCAGCGACGGCGCCGTGCCGGCAAGGGGACGAGTTGCCAGGCCGGTCTCGGTGTGTGGTGGTCGAACGTCGATGATGTCGATGCGATCGCGGCGCACCTCGCGGCGGAGTGCGGTCAGCGCTGATGCTGCGGCTGCCTTCGACGCGCCGTAGGCCGCCATCCCCGGCATGGGCTGATCGGCAATCACGCCCGAGATGTTGACGAAGAAGCCGCGCGTGTCGGCAAGGGCGGGCAGTACCGCCTTGGCCAGCCACAGCGGCCCGAGGGAGTTGGTGAGGAAGAGCTCCTCGATCACCACATCGTCGGTGTCGGCGACATTGCCGAAGCCGACGATGCCAGCCGCGTTGACGACACCATCGAGCCGCCCATGAGCTGCTCCTGCGGCCTCGGCGATCGCCGTGCCTGCACGTGAGTCGCGGAGGTCGGCGACCACATCCGCATCGCGTCGTGCCACGCCGACGACCTGGGCGTTTCGCTGGTCGAGTTCAGCGGCGATGAGCCGCCCGAGTCCGCCGTGTACTCCTACGACAGCCACGACTGCGCCGTCCAACGATCGAGGTTCGGCCATGATCAGATCCCGAACGGTGCGGACTCGAGCGCGGCACGGACGTCGTCGTCGCCGTCGAGCTCGACCTCGGCCTGCGCCCGGCGTCCGTACACGTACAGCACGATCTCGCCGATCGGACCGCGGATCGTGCCCGATGGTTCGGCGCGTTTGGCGACGATCGGCGCGGACCCGCCGGCGTCGTTGGCGTCGAGCACCACCCCGACGTCGGCCCCTCGGGCGAGCGTCTTGGCGAATCGTTTCAATGCGCCGTGCAGGTCGTTGCGCGTATCGGCGTCGAGCTCGCGCGCGGTCCACCCGTCGGCGGCGCGGCGAACGTCTTCGTGGTGCACGAAGAACTCGATCGTGTTCATCGCCCGATCGAACGGTTCGAGACGCATGGGCGACCAGCGCGGCGGACCTTCGCGAACCACGGTGACGAGCTCGTCCCACGGCCGTTCGGCGACCTCTGCCTGGACGCGCTCGGTTCGCCCGGCGAGCGCGCTGATGAGGATGCCGCCAGCCGCGTCGGGCCGTCGCTCGCGCACGATGAGATGTGCGGCAAGATCACGCGTGGTCCACTCACCCGACAGAGTGGGGGCATCGGGTCCGACTTCGAGGAAGAGGTCGCACAGCGCCTGGCGTTCGCGTTGGGCCGGGATCGGGGCGGACATGGACAGCGACGGTACCGCCCGCGGCTGTGGCGGCACCTAGGCCAGGTGCGACACTGGGCGAATGGAGTTCAACCATCTCCAAGTTCACGTCGCTGGCCCGTTCGCCACGATCACGCTCGATCGTCCCGAGAAACGCAATGCACTGGCCCTCGATGTGATGGCCGAGCTCACGGTGGCGTTCCAAACCATCGGCGCCTCCGACGCGCTCGGCGTGGTGCTTGCTGCGAACGGCCCGGTGTTCAGCGCCGGTCACAACTTCGGCGACATGGCCGACGCCGACCTGGCAGAGGCGCGCCGCTTGTTCGAGGTGTGTACGGCGATGATGAACACCATCCAGGCGATCCCCCAGCCCGTGGTTGCCCGGGTGCACGCGCTGGCCACCGCGGCTGGTTGCCAGCTCGTCGCCAGCTGCGACTTGGCCGTGGCCGGCGAGTCGGCCGCCTTCGCCATCCCGGGAGGGAAGGGCGGGCTGTTCTGCCACACACCACTGGTGGCGCTGGCTCGCAACATCGGTCGGAAGCGGGCGCTCGAGATGGCCCTCACCGGCGACTCGATCGACGCGATTACGGCTGCCGAGTGGGGCTTGATCAATCGTGTGGCGCCCGACGAACGCCTCGACGACGCCGTGCTCGACCTGCTCGGGCGAGCCACGCGCGGCAGTGCGTTGTCGAAGTCGCTCGGCAAGCGCGGGTTCTATGCCCAGATCGACCTCGAGCAGGGCAAGGCATACGACTACGCCATCGAGCTGATGGCGTCGGCGGCCATGACCGACGACGCACAAGAGGGTTTCCGGGCGTTCCTCGACAAGCGCTCGCCGACGTTCACCCAGCGGCCATGATGCGGCTCGATCACCTGGTGTTCGCCGCGCCGGAGCCAGCGACGACGATCGGCGAACTTGCGGAGGCCACCGGTGTCACGGCGGCTGCCGGTGGCGCCCACCCCGGCATGGGGTCGCGCAACTGGTTGGCCGCGCTCGACACCGGCGACCCCGACGATCGCAGCTACCTCGAGATCATCGGGCCCGACCCGGAACAGCCAGATCCCGGCGTGCCGCTGCCATTCGGTCTGGACGATCTCGAAGGGCCATCGTTCGCGTGGTGGTGTGCCCGAACCACCGATCTCGCCGCGCTCGGAGATGCGTTCACCGATCCGATGCCGATGGAACGCCAGGCCCCCGAGGGTCTGTTGCGGTGGGAGCTGGCGTTCCCCGTCGCCTTCGACGGGGCGACACCGTTCGTCATCGACTGGCTCGACAGCCCGCATCCGTCGGCGAGCACACCGAAGGGCCTGCGCGTGACGGCGTTCACGATCGAGCACCCGGATGCGGCCACGTGTCGGCAGACACTTGCCGACCTCGGCGAGTTCCCCATCGCGGTGGTCGACGGGGAGCGGGTAGCCCTGACGGCCACGCTCACCGGCCCGGCCGGGTCCTACGACATCCGCACGGCGTAGCCGTAACAGGGTGTCAGCAGACACCACCGTTACAGGAGCGAGTGGTCAGGGAGTGACGACGGGGAGTCCGGCGTTCGACCAGGCGACGATGCCGCCGTCGACGTCGGTCACGTCGGTGAACCCCAGCTCTTCCATCAGCGCCACCGTTTGTCCGCTGCGATTCCCGGACCGGCAGTACACGACGTACGGCACGTTGGGATCGAGCTCGCCGATCTGCTCGGCGAAGTCGGCGCGATAGAAGTCGATCATCTCCGAGTCGGCGAGGTGCCCCTCGGCGTACTCCTCGGCGGTGCGCACGTCGAGCACCACCAGGTCATCGGGCGGATCATCGATCAGGGCAGCTGCGTCGGCGGGGGCCACGAGCCGTGACGACCCGGCGTCGACGGCCTGGTCATCGGCCGGCGACGTGCTGGACGCAGCGGCATCCGTGTCGTTGGCTGTCTCGTTCGAGGCGCCATCGTCGGACCCACAGGCGGTGACCGCAATGACGGTCGCTGTCGCGGCGATCAAGGCACGAACTCGCATGCCCCGAGTCTGCCAGCGTCGATCCGTCACGTCCTGTCGCGCCATGCCGTCCGTACGAACAATTTGCGCAGTTCCTCGGCAACCAACACGGTGGCCGCCAAGCCCCAGCAGATCGCCCACTGGCCGATATCGAGATCGGTCGTGTCGAAGGCGCGTTGCAGCGGGGGCGTGTGCACCACGAGCAACTGCAAAACGACGGTGAGGACGACCGCCAACCACAGCAGACGGTTCTCGAACGGCCGCACGAACGCACTGACCCGCGACGAGCGAGCGTTGAACGAGTTGAAGATCTGGGCGAGCACGATCGTGGTGAACACCATCGTGCGGGCAGTGACGATGTCGCCATCGCCGCCGAGCAGCCCACCCGCCAGTTCGAGGTCGAGCGCGATCAATGCAGCGATCGCCATCACGAACCCGACGAGCGCGATGGTCGTCACCATCGTGCGATCGATCACCCGATCGTGCACACCGCGCGGCGGCGCATCGAGGGCGTCCTCTACGGGTGGATCGACCCCGAGCGAGAGCGCGAGCGCGCCGTCGGTGGCCAGGTTGATGAACAGGATCTGCGTGGCCAACAGAGGAACGGCTAGCCCCTCCGAGGTGTTGGCCAAGCCGAGCATCCCGGCGAAGATCACGCCCAGGAACACCACGAGTACCTCGCCTGCGTTGCACGCCAACAGGTACCGCAGGAACTTGCGGATGTCCGAGAAGATCTCCCGGCCCTCGCGTACGGCGCGCACGATCGTGGCGAAGTTGTCGTCGACGAGGATCATGTCGGCGGCTTCTTTCGACACTTCCGTACCGGAGATACCCATGGCCACGCCGATGTCGGCCTTGCGGAGTGCAGGCGCATCGTTCACCCCGTCGCCGGTCATCGCCACGATCTGGCCGTCGGTTTGCAGCGCGTCGACGATCTGCAGCTTCTGCTCGGGGGTGACACGGGCGAACACCGACCGCGCCCGCACCAACTCGGGCAGCTCATCACCGTCGAGCGCGGTCATCTGTCGACCGGTCACGGCATCGCCCGGTGGTGGGTCGTCATCGCCGATGCCGAGCGACTCGGCGATGCGCTGCGCCGTGCGCGGGTGGTCGCCGGTGATCATGAGGACCCGTACACCAGCGCGTCGTGCGTCGGCGACGGCCTGTCCGGCTTCTTCACGCGGCGGGTCGATCATTCCGACGAGCCCGATGAACGTCAACGCGCGTTCGGTCGTGTCGGGGGTCGGCTCGGTCACGACGGACGACCGTGGATCGACCTCTCGATCGGCGACGGCCAGCGTGCGCAGCGCGTCGTCGGCGAGCCGCTCGACAGTCGACAGGATCTCATCCCGACGTGCCTCGTCGAGGGGGACGACCTCGTCGCCGACGTACTCGTGGGTGCAGCGTTCGACCAGTACGTCGGGCGCACCCTTGGTGGTGATGGTTGTCACGGCCCGCTCGCCGACGCGGCGCGTGTCGATCGTGGTCATCAGCTTGCGGTCGGCGTCGAAGGGAAGCTCACCGATTCGTTGTCCGGTTCGTTGTCCGGCCGTGTCGTCGGTGTGCACCCCGAGTCGGTGGGCGGCGACAAGAAAGGCCAGCTCGGTCGGATCGCCGACCTGCTCGAGTGATCCGTCCGGCAACACCGTCACAGCGGCGTCGTTGGCCAGGCTCCCGGCTTCGATGACCCGGACCACTTCGTGGCGCTGCTCGCCGCCGTGTCGATCGCCGGCACGGTCGACGTGGTGCACGTCGACGTAGTGCACGTCGAGATCGGTCACGTCGGCGTCGACCCGCGCGGTGACGACGCGCACGATCGTCATCTCGTTGCGCGTCAGCGTGCCCGTCTTGTCGGTGCAGATCGCCGACGACGACCCCAACGTCTCTACCGACGACAGCCGTTTGACGATCGCTCGTTGCTTGGCCATCCGTTGCACACCGAGGGCCAATACGACGGTGAGGATCGCCGGCAACCCTTCGGGTACCGCTGCCACCGCCAACGACACACCGACGATGAGCGCATCGACCAGGTCGGCAGCAGTGGAGATCTCCGAGGTGAGCACGATCGTCACCACGACGATCGCGGCCAAGGCCAACACCACCAGTCCGAGGACCTTGCCCAACCAGTCGATCTGGGCTTGCAGCGGTGTGCGCTCGTCGGCGGTGGCGTCGAGCATCGATGCGATCCGCCCGATCTCGGTCGACATGCCTGTCGATGTGACGACGCCGACGGCGTGGCCGCGCACCACCGCAGTGCCGTTGTAGGCCATGTTCGAGCGATCGCCCAGTTCGGCTTCGCTCGGAAGCGGGTCGGCTTGCTTGGTCACCGCTTCGCTCTCGCCGGTGAGCGGCGCTTCGGCGATCTGGAGCGTGGCGACTTCGAGGAGCCGACAGTCGGCGCCGACGGCATCGCCCTCGGCGAAGTGCACCACGTCGCCGGGCACCAGTTCGCTGCTGGCGACGGACTGGACGGTCCCCTCGCGTACGACGGTGGTTCTGGTCGAGGTCATCTCTTGGAGGGCGTCGACTGCAGCGATCGCCCGCCCCTCCTGCCAGAACCCGATCACCGCGTTGGCGATGACGATCGCTGCGATCACGAAGGCTTCGATCGGTCCTTCGTCGCCGTCGTCGAGTGCCCATGCGATCAGCGAGATCACGATCGCTGCGCCGAGGAGGTACACGAGGGGGTCGTGGAACTGGGCCAAGAACCGCCGCCACACGGGTATCGGTGGCTCGGCGTCGAGTTCGTTGCGCCCGAACTCCTCCAGCCGGCGTGCCGCTTCTGCGACCGACAACCCCTGGTCGGGGTCGACGCCGTACCGGCCAGCGACTGCGGCCGCGGGCATGCACCATGGCGTGGCGACATCAGGTTGGGTGTGTGCGCGGATTAGTTCATCGTGCGCTCGTGAACCGGGACCCAAACAGGGTCCTCCGCCCCCAGCGTGCGGCGGGTGCGTGTGCGTTCAGTCCGACTCGACGAGGGGCAAGCCCATCGGATTGACCGCAGGGATCGCTGCGCTCGCGGCGATCGTCGTCGCCGCCGGTGTGAGCGCGTCGAGGAGCCGTTGCCGTTCGCCGTCGCTGAGCGTGTCGAACGGCGCGGCGGCCAGCGTGTCGGTGGTCGCCTCGACGTGGGCGACGACGTCGCGGCCCGCGGGCGTTGGTGTGCCGTCGCGGAGGAGCTGGCGCTGGGCGAGGCGTTCGCCTGCTTCGTCCCACTCGTCGTCGGTCCACCCGCGGTTCGGTTGTAGCGCTGCGCGTGACGTGCCGCCGGTGGCGACGAACAGCACGGCGACGTCGATGGGAGCGAACCCCTGCGCCGTCCACGCAGCCACGTGGCCGTCGCCACGGTGTTCGCGCAACGTCGTGCTGAGTTGCCAGAGCGCGGCGACGGGATCGCTCGGTGCGGGGAGATCGCGGTTGGCGAGAAACAGCGGTCGACCCCCGCCGATCGCAGCTCCCACTGCGTCGCCGAGCACGCCGACTGCCCGGTCGTCACGAGTCAGTGTGTCGATCTCAGGGAGGGCGATTCGGCGCAATGCGGCCGCGGCAGTGGTGTGGCGCGCCTCGATGAGTTCGGTTGGTGAAGCCACCTCCCATATCGACGGAACCCCGCGTGACACCATGGCGGGCGAGAAGCCGAAGAACGCTGCGGTCACGGTTGCCGCGGAGCACGCGCCCAGCGGCGCCGCCCGGTAGCCGAAGTAGGTCCGCCAGAACCCGCGCACCCCGAGCGCGGCCGCACCGTCGGTGGACTCGGCGGCGAAGTACGTGACCGCATGCATCGACTCGACGCGCTGCCACAGCTCTCGCGCGAAGTGCGTGCGGTTGGTCGCGTCAGACATCGTCGATCGTTCGTGACCTTATGACCACGAGCGGGAGATGGACACGTCCGCAGTGTGCGGGCCGTGGGTGGTCCTAACGCTACGAATCGGTAGCGTAGCGTTAGGACCACCCAAGGAGCGCAGCGATGACCGACCGACCAACCCTGCCCAGCGGACGCTGGAAGATCGACCCCGACAACACTCGACTGACGGTGATCGCCAAGAAGCTGTTCGGCTTCATCCCGGTCCCGGCGAGCCTCGACGTCGTGTCAGGGGCGATCGACGTCGACGAGAGCGGAGACGTGACCGCGGTCGACGCCGTGATTGCGGCTGCGTCGTATGACTCGGCCAGTCGCCGGCGCGACGCTGCGATCACTGGCAAGCGGTTCTTGGCCGCCCACTCGTACCCCACCATCACCGTTGCCTCGCACGACGTGAAACGAATCGGCGACGACTACTGGTGCGATGTAGTGGTCACCGTCAAGGACCAGTCGACGCCGCTCAGTCTCGATGTGAGCAGCATCGCCGTGACCCGCTCGGCCGACGGTGTCACCGGCTCGTTTCGTGCGAGCGGGACCGTCGATCGTCGACAGGTCGGGCTCGACTTCTTGCCCGACTCGGTCATTTCCCAAGCGCTCACCATCCGCGTGTCGGCGAACGTGACGAGCGACGGCCTGGTGCGCGACAACTGACGGCTCGGTCTCGGTCGATTCCCTCAGCGCGTCGTGTCGCTCGCCGCGGCGCCGGTCGAGATCGACGCAAGGTACTGATCGACGACGCGATCGGCGAGTCGCAGGCTGTCCGACTCATCGATCCCGTCGTCGCCTGCGGTGAGTGCAGCGAATGCGAGCGGACCGATCAACATCAGCAGCAGCCCCTCTGCCTCACTCGTGTCGACGGCGCGGCCCTCGGCGATTCCCATGTCGAGAATCTCCAGGAGCTGCCCGCGAGTCTCGGCAACGTCGGTGTCGATCACGTCGTCGAGTGCCGCCAGTGTCGACCGCAACGACACCAACGCACCAAAGGTCTGCGGCCATCCGCTCGCGGCAAAGTCGACTGCGGCGGAACGCACGAACGACCGCAGATTCGCCTCGAACCCCAACGAGGGGTCGGGATCGGCTGCCGACTTCTGGTTGCAGATCCGGACGACATCGATGAGCAACTCGTCGCGCGAACGCCACTGGCGGTACAGGGTCGACTTGGCCACGCCAGAGGCGGCGACCACGGCATCGACCGTGACCGCTGTAGGCCCCGACGCCACGAGCAAGTCGGTCGCCGCAGCAAGGATCCGTCGTCGGCTCCGGGCCACCCGTGCCGAATTCGCCGGTGTCCCGTCGGCGGCGTCCCGCATGTCGCCGGTCACAGCCGGATCCTACGTGGCGCTGCGACTCCCCAGGCGCGTGGTGCGCACCTGGTGGAGCGTGAGCCCGAGAGGATTTGTCAGGATGTGGCGGTGAGTGTCCACTCGATCGATCGTCTCGACGGCATCAGGAACCTGCTCCAGCGCGACAGCGTGGTGCGGGTTGCCGAGCTCGCCGAGACCTTCGGTGTGAGCGAGATGACGATTCGTCGAGATCTGGACGTGCTCGAGCAGGAGGGCGTCGCCCAACGCGTGTACGGCGGGGCGGTGGCCCTCGGAGCGCGTCCGTTTGCCGAGCGGTTCTCGCAGAACGCCCGATCGAAGACGCGCATCGCCCAGAAGCTGGTTCCGATGGTGGGCGAGGTGGGACTGATCGCGATGGATGCCTCGAGCACTGTCGGTCGGCTCGCCGAACGAATCCAAGCGCGCGACCTCACCGTGCTGACCAACGGCTTGGAGACCTTCGAGTCGCTGCAACCGCGGATCGGTGTGCACGCATTGCTCACCGGAGGTGTGCGCGACGAGCGTTCCGGCAGTCTGGTCGGTCCGATCGCCGAACGATCGGCGGCCGATGTGTTGATCCGCCGGCTGTTCGTGAGTGCGATGGGGATCGACCCGGCGGTGGGCACGAGTGAACCGACCGTCGCCGAGGCAGCGGTGAAGCGGTCGATGGCCGCGGTGTCGTCGGAGGTTGTCGTCGCCATCGACTCGTCGAAGCTCGGCGTGCGATCAGAGGCACGGGCACTGGACACGGACTCGATCGACATCCTGGTGACCGAGCTCGACCCCGACGATGCTCAGCTCGACCCGTTTCGTGAGTTCGTAGAGATCGTCTAGGCGCGATCAGTTGGAACCGGTCACCCCACCCTGCGTTGGGGTGGGTCCGCTGCGCTCGATCACGGTTGCGTCCGGTCCGAGATACGACTCGATGACGCGCGGATCCGAACGAACATCCGACGGCGCGCCGTCGGCGATCATCTCTCCGGCCTCGAGACACACCAGTCGATCGCACGCCGTCGACAGCATCGCCACGTCGTGTTCCACCACCACCACGGTGGCATCGAGATGACGGCGCAGCGCGGCGAGTAGTGGAGGAAACGCCTCGACCTCGCGTTGGGCGAGCCCGGCTGTTGGTTCGTCGAGGAGGATCACGTTGCCGCCTGCGGCGACCACCCCGGCGAGCTCGACGATCCGCCGTGTACCGGTGCTCAGCTCGTCGATCAGGTGGTGGCGATATCGCTCGAGCCCGGTGACCTCGATGGCCTCGTCGGCGCGCACCGCGAGACGGCGCTCGCGACGTCGGAGGCCGGGGAGACCGAGGGCATCGACGACGGGAATCGGACGGTCGCGGGTTGCGGCGGCGATCAACAATGTGTCGTGTACCGACAAGGTGGGAAACAGCCGAGCGTCCTGGAACGTTCTCGCCAGACCCATCCGAGCCCGCACGGCCGGCGCTCGGCGCACCGCATCGCGACCATGGATCTCGAGCTCGCCCGACATCGAAACGAATCCGCTGATCGCGTTGAGCAGCGTGGACTTCCCTGCGCCGTTCGGGCCGATGATGCCCACCGTGGTGCCGCTGGCCACCTCGAGATCGACGTCGCGCACCACCTGGAGTCCGCCGAAGGCCACCGATGCGCTGCGCAGTACCAGCGGCGTGGGGGCGGTGGTAGTGGGAGGCTCGTCCGCCGCCGAGATCGGCCGCGGGCGCGTGTCGACGAGCGGCGGCGCGGCGGGCGCTGTAGCGTCGCCGTCAGCGGGATCGCTGCCTAGTGCTGCAGCCCCGGTGGTTGTAGCGGTCGTTGCGGCGGTCGTGGCGGTCGTGGTGATGGTGTTGTCCGTATCGCGCACGGCCCACCGTTGTGCGGCCGCAACGATGCCGGCGAGTCCCGACGGGAAGTACAGCAGGAGCGCGAGGAGGCCGACGCCGCTCACGAGCAGTTGCAGACTTGCCGTGTCCGGCACGAAGACTGGGAGCCCATCGACCCACATCACGCCGAACACGGCGCCGAGCAGTGAGCCGAGTCCGCCGATCACCGCCATCACGACTGCGTCGATCGACGCGTCGGCGTCGAACTGGTCGGCGCGGTAGCTGACCAATAGGCCGCCGAGCAGTCCGCCCGCCAGCCCGGCGAACATTCCCGACACGACGAACGACTGCAGCCGCACGAACCACCCGCGTACGCCGAACGCCGCGGCCGCCGGCTCGTTGTCTTTCACCGCCCGCCACGCGCGTCCGGTGGCACTGCGACCGAGCGCGGCCAGTACGAGGAGCGAGGCGATCGTCAGGGCGACGGCGAAGTAGTAGTACGCCCGCTGGGTGTCGAGGGAGAACAGTCCGAAGTCCACCCGCGGTACCGAGAACAGTTCGCCGCCTCCGAGCCACGACTGACGGAACAACCACGACGGAGCCATCACCGCCAGCGCCAACGTGGCCACGCCGAGCAAGGGTCCGCGCAACCGCATCGCGGGGAGCCCGACGATCAGTGCCGCCACGCCGCCGCTGAGCGTTGCCGCAACGAGCGACACCTCCCACGTGGCGCCACCGTCGACCACCTGGCCCGACACGATCGCCCCGATGCCAACGAGCGTGAACTGGCCGAGCGAGAGTTGCCCCGCCCACCCGGCAAGCACGGTGATCGACGCCACCACCAGCATGGTCAGTGCGAGGAACGACATCTGAAACGTGCGATCCGCAGCGTCGATCCACAACGGCAGCACGAGTGCAGCCACCACGACGACCGCGACCGGCGCCATCCGGATGGCCTGGGCGCGCAGCGTGGAGGGCCACCGGCGAACCGTGCGCTCGAGGCGCTGCTGCCACGTCGTGGCGCCGTCGTCGCGTGGCATCAGCGCGAGCCCGACGAGGACCACGCCGAACACGAAGAGGTTGGCGCCGCCGGGGTCGGCGAACTCGCTGATCACGATCGACTCGCCGACCCCGATCGCCAACCCGGCCGCGATCACGCCCGGTATCGATCGGAACCGGGCGAGCGAGGCCGCGGCCAGGCCGCGCACCAACAGGCTCGGTCCCGCACTGCTCACCGCCAGCACCATGTTGCCGCGCGTCGGGGCTACGGCGATAGCCGCGGTGGCGGCGAGCACGCCAGCGCCGAGCCATACGATGGTCGACAACAGCGAGGCATTGAGTCCGGCGAGCCGGGCCGCCTCCGGGTTTGCCGCCGTCGCCCGCACGGCAGCACCCGCGGTCGTTCGGCGCAGCGCGTACCACGTGACAAACGCAAGGCCCGGGGCCAACGCCAGAGCTGTGAGCGATGCGCCGCCGAGGCTGACCGGCCCGATGTCGACCGTCGTGCTGAACAGGCTGGGAAAGCTCTCGAACGGGGGGACGTCGGGCAACGATGCGTTGAACAACGCCACGAGCTGTCCCACACCGAGGGTGGCCACCATCAGCACCACGGCCGGCCGACTGGCCAGCCGTTTGACCACGACGAGTTCGGTCGCTGCCGATACGAGTGCTGCCCCAACAACTCCCACGCCGGCGGCGATCAGCAACGGCCAGTCGTAGCGCACGGCGAGCACGGCGGTGATCGCCGCACCGAACGCGCCCACCTCGCCGTAGGCGAGGTTGATCGCGCCGCTCAGTCGGTACAGCACGAGCAACCCCAGCCCGAGCAGCGCGTAGGTCGTTCCCGTGACGAGCCCGATGACGATGACCTCGGCGCTCACGCCATTCCGCTCCCAAGAAACACGGCACGGGCAAGGTCGCGGCGCTCGAGCAACTCCGCCCCGGTCCCTTCGTAGACGACGCGTCCACGGTCGAGGAAGACCACACGGTCGGCCGCCGCAGCAGCGGTGTTGAGTGACTGTTCCACGATGAGCACCGTCGTGCCCTGTTGACGGATCAGCTCGAGACGTTCGAGCAGACGCTGCACCACGATCGGCGCCAAACCGAGCGACAACTCGTCGATCAGGAGCAGGCGCGGCTCCAACAACAACGTTCGTGCCAACCCGAGCATCTGCTGCTGACCGCCGGACAGCCGGTCGGCGCGACGGTCGAGCAGCGGCTGCAGCTCGTCGAACACTTCGAGGCTGCGGTCGATCCGTTGGTGGCGCTCCGACGCGGGGATCGTGAGCGCCCCCACGTCGAGGTTCTCACGCACGGTGAGCTCGCCGAAGCTCGATCGCCCTCCGGAGAGCTGCGCGATGCCGAGGCGGGTGCGCTGGTGGGCGGCCTGCAGCGTGACATCGGTGGGGCCGAAGCGGACCACCCCGCGATCGGCGACAGCCAAACCGGAGATTGCCCGGAGCAACGTCGACTTGCCCGCTCCGTTGGTGCCGACGAGGCCAACGATCTCGCCTTGCTCGATGTCGAGGTCGATGCCGTGCAGGATCTCCACCGACCCGATCGACACGTGTAGTCCACGCACCTGCAGGAGCGGCTCGCGGTCCTGGCGGCGACGTCGTTCGGCCTCGTCCGCCTCTTCGAGCAGATCGTCGGTTACCCGCTGCATGTCGGCGCCGATGGTCTCGCCGCCGCGGGCGATCAGGTAGCCACCGATCACGGCGCCCGGAAGCAGGACGACCGGAATTGCGGTGCGCGGTCCCAGCGCATCGGCGACGATGCCGGTGATCACCGCGCCGAAGAATCCACCGATCAAGAACACGTACACCCCGATCAGTGAGAAACCCTGCGAGCGCAGCGACGGTGGGACGATCGCCGCCACGACCACGCTGAGCATCACGAACCCGGCGGTGCCGATCGCTCCGCCGAGCGCAAACCACACCGTCAGCAGCCCGCTGTTGGGCATGAACACCGCGACCGTCGTGCACAGGCTGGCGGCGACGACGGCCGCACCCATCAGGTGCAAGGTGCGCGCAGGTGTGCGCTGGAAGACACGGCCGCCGAACCCCGCGGCAAAGGGAACGATGACCACCGACGACAGTGCGGCGATAGTGCTGACCACGCCGCGCGCGCCGGCGCCGAGCCCGAACTCGTCTTCGAGCACCAGGCTGACGAAGATCGGCACGCTGAACAACGTGAACCCGATGACGCCGATGCCGGTGGCCAGCCGGTCGAACGTGGCGATCCGACGGAGGCGAGCGAATGCCATGTCGATGGCGATGGGTCGTTCGGTGACAGTGTCGGCCTGGTCGCCGAGCACGCGCGCTCGCTCGAAGCGGCCGCGCGGCGGGTCACGGAGCGCGACCGCGGCCACGATGGCCATGGCGAACACCGGGATCGCCACGACGAGGATCACGCCCTGCCATGCGTCGACCCCGCCGCCGAGGAGCACCGCCAGACCTCCGACGCTGATCGGTGCGATGACGCGACCGAGCGATGCCGCCGTGCCATGGAGTGCGTAGACCGACCCGCGCGCCTGCTCGGGATATGTGTCGGCGAGCATCGAACCGTGGACCGGCAGGGAGTTCGACTTGCCGAGACCGGTGACGACGCGAGCTGCGACGAATTGGAATGCGTTCGTCACGAACCCGACGGCTGCGGTGGCCGTGGCCCAGACCGCCGTGGCGATCGCCACGATGCGCGAGCGGGAGCTGCGATCCGCGAGCCAACCGATCGGGATCGCGCCGGCCACGAACACCGCTCCGGACGCCGTACCGATCGCGGCGAGTGCCGTCGTGCTCAACCCCAGCGTGTCTTGAATGTCGGGGGCGAACACGGCGAGCACCGCGGTGTCGAACTCGTCGACGACGTTCAGCGCAGCGAGGATGGCGACGGTTCGCACCCCGCCCGAACGCACCGCCTGGCGAAAGCCCAGCGCCCGATCGTCGGTCGTGTCGACGGTTGTCTCGTTGTTTGCTCCGGATTGCTCCGGCCCCCTGTTGTCCATTGCGCCACGCGATCGTGATGTGCGATATTGTTCGATAGATCGAAATCGGACGTTGCCGGGAATGTTCCTATCACACTGACGAGCATCGCTGGAACACGCATCTGTCGGCCCGGTCCCCCGACAAGCGTGAGGGGGAATCGAACATGATCAATCGCCGTCGTATGCGCTTCGCTCCGGTGGCCGTTGCGCTCGGGCTTGTGGCCGCTGCATGCTCCAGCCCCGCCGAGGAGACCGCCGACGTCACCGACGCGGCTCACACGTCGGATGCCACGAGTGCGGCAACAACAGCCAACGACGACACCACCTCCGCGGGCACGGCCGCCGATGGCTCCGCCAACGACCAAGGCTCTAGCGCGACGGCATCGCCGTCGTCGTCCGCAGCCGAACCCGCTGACCCCGATGCAGTCGCCTCTGGCGAGGAGGTGACGGTGGTGATGCTCTGGCCCGATCTGACCTTCCTCGCCGACATCGGCTTCGCCGAGGACCCCGGCGACATCGCCCCGTTCACCCAGGCGCTGGTCGACGACCTCAACGCTGCTGGCGGGCTGGCCGGACACCCGGTGAACCTCGAGATGGTCCAGTGGGACATCCTCGCCGAGGGCGACAACATCCGCTCGTGCGTGACGGCAACGGAAGACCTCGATGCCTTCGTGGTGCTCGGGTACGGCGGCGTCTTCGGCGACCAGGCGACCTGCATTGCCGAGCAGCAATCGACGCTACTGATCACCGACGACGGCTTCCCCGATGCGTTCTATTCGGGATCGGGAGGGCGGTTGTTGTCGTTGTCGCCCAGCAAGGAACGGGCGATGGAGAACGTCGCCGCGGTGTTTGCCGACGAGCTGTCGACCAAGACGGTGGCTGTTGTCTCCGACAGCGGTGGCGCAGGCGACCGCGAGGCGGTGGAGAAGGCACTGCTCCCCGCGCTCGAAGCGGCTGGCGTCGAGGTCGAGGTCGACGTCGTCCTCGACGCCGACCTCGATGTGGCCGCCGGTCAGATCCCGGTGGAAGTCGCCGCGATGCGCGATGCCGGCGTCGATGCCGTCATCGCCGGCACCGGGTTCGTCGCCGCATCGACGCTGGCCACGGCGATGGCGCAGGCCGGGCTCGACGACGTCAGCTGGTACGGCGGCGACCTCGGCGGCTTCGTCGGCGACCTCTACGCCAGCCAGATGCCACCCGGCCAATTCGATGGTGCACGCGGCGTCACGTTCCGCACGACCGGTGAAACCGAACCACGACCCGGCGACCTCGCCTGCCTCGAGCGCATCGAAACCGCGGCGGGTGCCACGTTCGGGATCGAGAGCGTGGAGTTCGCAGGCGGCCAGACGGTGTGCAACCTGATGGATCTGCTGACGATCGGCGCGGAACGCCTCGACGGCGCCCTCTCGCCCACGGCGTTGGCCGATGCGATCCGCTCGATCGACGACGTCGAACTCGCTGACCATGCGCCGACTGGGTTCCCGGCAGGCCGTAGTGATCTTGGGTTGCAGACCCGCATCGTCGAGTACCAGGCCGACTGCGCGTGCTGGGTGCCCGTCGACGACTTCCAGCCCGCTGCGGTCTGAGCCGTCGGCCGCTATCGCGCCACTTGATGCTGTCCAGCAGGCAGCCGTTGGCCGCGCCACATCACCGGTACTGGCGAGTCGATGGTCACCTCGTCACGGTCGACGCGCACCGCGATGGGGCCGTGTGGTGTGGGCGCTCGGCCTTCGGCCCATTCGAGATCACCGAGATGCGGCTCGACCGACGCCACGTCGAAGCCGGGTTCGGCCGGCTGCACGCCGAGCACACGGGTGATCATGTCGCGCGTCGGTGTGGCGCTCCATCCGTGGCACACGGTTCCGCCGAACCACGTCTCGGTGAGCGAGGTGGGGCAACGTTCCAGCGCCATCGCCCAGTCTCGACAACGCGCCGCGATCACGTCGCTGCGTCCGGCGACCGCAAGCGCATCGTGGACCACGTATCGGAAGAACGGCTGCGCACCGACGAGTTGGTGATCGACGTCCCACCATGGTGGCGGTGTGCCGAGCGACAGGTACTCCGAGCCAACGGGAAAGTCGCCGTTGGGCGACGCCTCACGGTCGGGTGTGCTGAACGTGGCCCACACTCGTCGATCGTCGTCGAGGAGCAACTCGGCCAATCGGTCGTGCCGATCTGCTGGCGCCAGACCGCCGACCAGCGCTGCGGCCTGCGTGTGCTGCGAGGCGGTGGGTCCACGCTCGCCGTCGACGTAGACATCGGCGTAGCGTGCGCGTTCCGGATCCCAGAAGCGCTCGAAGCCCGCCACCAAGCGGGCGTGGCGCTGCTCCGCCCATGCGGCCAGCGAGTCGTGTCCGAGCCAGGTGGCGATTTCGGCGTAGTCCACGTACGCCCGAGCGAGGAGGCCGATCAACGATGCCGAGTTGCCGTCGTTGGGGACCGACGCCCAATCGATGATCACCCAACCGCTCACGTCGGTCGGGAGGCCGGTGCCGTCGTCGAAACGGTCGAACCAGCGCAATACACCCTCGATCACGTGCACCATCGGCGCCACGAGGTCGCGGTCGCCCGTGTACCGGTAGAGGTTGTGGACGGAACGCACCCAGTGCAGCGCCCAGTCGGGGATGACGGTGAGGTCAGAGGCCTCGACATCGCCACCGACCGCCATTGGCAACATGCCGTCGGCGCGCGGTGAGGCGGTGAGCACCGGGTGCCAACGCGCCAGCGACCAGTCGTCGTTCGTGGTGAGATCGACCATCTGGTGAACCACACTGTCGCCGGTCCACGCCCGCTGTTCGCGCGTCGGGCAGTCGGTGTATGCGTCGTATGAGTTGAGGGTGACGGTCCGCCGGCCGACCGCGAACACCTTGTCGAGGAGCGGATCGCTCGAACGAAACGAGCCGTCGCCGCGCACTGGGAAGTTGCGGTCGCGCACTGCAATCGAGTGCAGCGCGCACCCCTCAGGCACCGTGGCCCGTAGCGCCCGCAACCCGTATCGGTCGATCGTTTCCAGCGTGTGCCGCTCGCCATCGGTGGTGATCGCCAGTGCGACGTCGTGTTTGTCGTCGGCGACCAGTCGGCCTTCGGCGTCGGTGAACTCTCCGGTGCGCATCTCAATGGTCGCGCCCGGCGGGCCCTCGACGTCGATCACGAGCGTGCCCACCTCGACCTGGTCGAGCACCCATTCGTCGGCGGCCACCGACCGCAGGGGTCGATCGAGCGGCGGTGCGATCGTGAAGGGTCGCGGTGCGTGCGGCCCGTACGTGTAGCTCGGCGCACGGCCGATGCCCGACTCGCCCAGCGCGGTCGCCCGACGTTCGATTGCCGACGCCCACGACACCGGTTGGCGCGTCCAGTCGTCGTCGAGTGCCTCAGCGGCGAGTTGCTCGACGCCGCGGCCGCTCACGCCGTGTCCGCTGGTCGAGGTCCACCCGTCGATCACGGTGGCCGACCAGGTGCGATCCGACACGAGGGGTTCGCCGTCGACGCCTGCGACCAAGGCCTCGAACAGGAACGCGCCGTGGTCGATGTCGTTGAACCCGGGCCCGGGGAGGAACCATGGATTGGGTCGGTCGTACAGGACGACGCGGGCGGCCAGTGCATTGCTGCCGACGCGCAGCAGCGGCGCGAGATCGACGACGTCGTAGTAGCCGCGACGCGGGTTCGACCGAGTTGGGCCCCAGGAGACTTCGGTCCCGTTGACCCACAGCGTGTAGCGAGCAACGGCGAACATGCGCGCCGGCACGACCGACGGCACCTCGTGGAGTTGCACATCGCGACGCAGCGCGACCACATGGCGACGGCGCGGCGCGTAGTCGGCCCAGATCCATTTCGCCTGCCACCGTCCGGGCCGGAACCACGCGTCCGTGTCGACCGTAGTGACGTGACCCTTCGTTCCGGTGTGTGTGCCCGTGTCTGTGCCGGTGTGCGTCATGGTCCTGCTCGCCTCATCGAAGTCATCGTGCCCCAGCGCTCGGCTGCGACGACGATGCATGGCGATTCGCGGTTGCAGTCCGAACTTGGTAGATCGTACATTATCGAACATCAACCGAACATCTCGCACCGCAGACGGCACCGCACGGGTCGCGACGATCGACCTGGCGCGATCGGCGCCAGCGCTCGGCGTTCCGGTCCGCCGACCCCCTGTGTCGTGGACGGTGATCGGTGGCGCATGGCAACAAGACGCCTACGAGATACGCGCCACGAGTGCACTCGACACGGTGTGGGAGTCCGGTGTGGTCGAAACGCCGCAGTCGACGTGGGTGCCGTGGGGCGGGCGCGACCTGCGATCGCGCGAGCGCATCACGGTGGCGGTGCGCGCTCGTTCGGGACGGGTGTGGACCGACTGGTCGAGCAGCGAGTACGAGACGGCACTGTTCGATCCGGCCGACTGGACTGCCACGCCGATCGCCGCGCCGGACGACGACGGCACACGCGAGGCCCCACCCGTCATGCGGTTCGCTCGCGAGTTCGACCTGACCGCAGCGCCGCATCGGGCGCGCCTCTACATCACGGCGCATGGAATCCACGCTGCCGAGATCAACGGACAACCGGTGAGCGACATCCACTTCGCGCCGGGATGGACCTCGTACCCGCACCGCCTGCTGGTCCACGCCCTCGATGTAACCGACCTGCTGCAGCCAGGACGTAACGCCATCGGGTGCGAGGTCGCCGACGGCTGGTACCGCGGCAACCTCTTCGTCGGCGGCAACCGCAATGTGTACGGGAACACCCTGTTGTTGTTGGCCCAGCTCGAGGTGTCCGACGCGGCGGGACACCTGACGACCATCGGGACCGATGACGCATGGACGAGCACTCCGGGTCCGCGCCAGAGCGCCGACTTCTACAACGGCGAACGGTTCGACGCCCGCCACGACCAGCCGGGTTGGTCGATGCCCGGAACCGACCGTTCCACGTGGCGCCACGTCGCGCCGACGCTCTTCGACCGCACCACGCTGACGCCCGCCGACAAGCCGCCAGTTCGAACCATCGAGGAACGCTCACCGATCGCCACCACCCGGTCGGCCAGCGGTGCAACGATCTTCGACTTCGGGCAGAACCTCGTCGGACGAGTCCGCTGCCGCGTGGCAACCACGACCGCCGCCGAGCTCACGTTGCGCCACGCCGAGGTGCTCGACCGAGGCGAGCTGTGTACGGCCCCGCTGCGATCGGCCGAGGCCACCGACCGCCTCGTCGTTTCGGCCAACGAGTCGCGCGACTGGGAGCCACGGTTCACATTCCACGGGTTCCGCTACGCGGAGCTCGACGCGCCCGACGGCGCAGTGGATCCCGACTCGGTCAGTGCCGTGGTGCTGCACAGCGACCTCCGTCGCACAGGCTCGTTCGAGTGCTCCGATCCGCTGGTGAACCGGTTGCACGACAACGTGGTGTGGTCGCTACGCGGCAACACCGTCGACATCCCCACCGACTGTCCGCAGCGCGACGAGCGACTGGGCTGGACCGGCGATATCCAGGTGTTCGCACCCACGGCAGCGTTCCTCTACGACGTGGACGCGTTCTTGGCGTCGTGGCTCGTCGATCTCGCCGCCGAGCAGCGGGCCGACGGTGCCCTGCCATTCGTGATTCCTAACTGGGATGAGCGCTTCGTCGGCACCGCCGTGGGCTGGGGCGACGCGGCGGTGGTGGTGCCGTGGACCCTCTTCGAACGTTACGGAGACGCCGACGTACTCGACCGGCAGTTCGCATCGATGACGGCGTGGGTCGACGCCGTCGCCGCTGGTCGTGACGATGCCGGGATCGTGCGCGCCGGGTGGCAGTTCGGCGACTGGCTCGACCCGGACGCACCGCACGACAAGGCGTGGGCGGCGAAGGCCGATCGCCACCTCGTCGCCACCGCCTACTTGGTGCGGGCGGCGACAATCGTGTCCTCGGCGGCCGAGGTGCTCGGCCGCGATGCCGACGTCGAACGGTTCGGTGCGCTGGCGTCGTCGACAACAGCTGCGTTCCGGCGCGAGTTCGTGACGGCATCTGGCCGCATCGTGTCGGACTGCCAGACGGCCTACGCGTTGGCGATCGTGTTCGACCTCCTTGCACCGGAGCAGGTGGAGCACGCAGGCGCTCGCCTCGTCGAGCTCGTTCGTGGCAACCGCTATCGCATCGGCACCGGATTTCTCGGCACCCCGCTGATCTGCGACGCGCTGACCACCGTTGGTCGGGTCGACGTGGCGTACCGGTTGTTGCTCGAACGCGGGGTTCCGTCGTTTCTCTACCCGGTGGTGCACGGCGCGACCACGATCTGGGAGCGGTGGGACGCGCTCGCCGCCGACGGCTCGCTCAACTCGACCGCCGAGATGACGTCGTTCAATCACTATGCGTTTGGCGCCGTCGCCGACTGGCTCCATCGAGTGGTCGCCGGCCTGGTCCCGGACGCGCCGGGGTATCGGCGAGTGCGGTGCGCGCCGCAACCCGGTGGCGGCATCAGGTCTGCGACCGCGGCGCTCGACACCGTGTACGGCACGACATCGGTCGCGTGGCGCCTCGACGGCGACCAACTGCGCGTCGAGGTGGCGGTTCCTGCCAACGCCACGGCGTCGGTCGTCCCACCGGATGGGATCGCCGACCCGGTCGATGTGGCCGACGGACGGCACTCGTTCCACTGGACCGTGCCGGCGGCCACCCTCGACGCGTGGGCGTTGATCGATCCGCCCGTCCCGGAGCCCGACCCATGACGAGCAGCGCGACGAGGAGCAGCACCACCACGAGGCTCACCCCGCAGGACGCCGCCGCAACAACGGGAGCGCCCGCGATGGCGGGCGCGTCCGCGGAATCGAATGCGACCGGGCTGGCGGTACGAACCGAGCGCACCACTCTGCGCGGATCGTCGACCGGCGCGGGCCCGCCGCTGGTGATGCTGCATGGCTTCGGTGCGAGCGAACGCGCCTTCGACGACATTCGGCCGATGCTCGAACCGCACGCCGAGGTGATCACGATCGACCTCCGCGGGCACGGCGCATCCGACCGCAGTGGCGTCGCCTCGGGGTATCGCATCGATCGTTTGGTCGACGACGCCATCGCCGTGATCGAGGCCGTGGCCAGCGAACCCGTCGACCTGCTCGGCGTGTCGCTCGGCGGCGTGATCGCAGTGCGCGTCGCCGCAGCTCGCCCGGACCTGGTTCATTCCCTCGTCGCCAGCGACACCAGCGCCGGTCCCGAAGGGAGTTACGGGCTCGCCGTCCGCCTCGCTGGGCGACTTCCCCGCCGGGCGATCGCCGCCCTCACGCGGGCAGCGACGCGCCGACGTACCGGCGACGCCGTGGCCGACCGGATGGCGGCGGATTGGTTGCGGCTCGACCCGCTGGCCCAGCAGGTGCTGGTCAAGGAGCTCACCTCCTACCGGTCGTACTGGCACGTGTTGCGCGACCTCGACGTGCCGACGACGGTGATCGTCGGCGACGGTGACGGACTACGCCGCGCCGCCGATCGGATGCACCAGGGCATCGCCGGCTCTCACTTGGAGGTGATCACCGACGCCGGCCACGCAGCGATGGGCTATCAGCCAGAGATGTACGCGCAGGTGGTGGTCGACCACCTCCACCGCAGTGCACGAGTCGACGCCGACCACGCTGCCGGCGTCGCCCATCTCGCTGGGGTCACACTGGCCGATCTGGCTGCGGGAACGGTCCGCGTGCCCGTCCGGTCGCAACCTGCGCTTCCTGATGCGGTCGCGGTCGACGAACACACGGTGACCCATGGCGCCATCGATGACCTCCCACCCGGCGACGTACGGGTCCGTACCTATCGGCCGGCGAACGTGCGTGAGCCGTCAGCCGCGTTCGTGTGGGCGCACGGCGGTGGATGGATTGGCGGCGACATCGACATGGTCGAGGCCCACGTGGTTGCCGGACGGCTCGCTGCGCTGCTCGATGTACTCGTCGTGTCCGTGGACTACTCACTGGCTCCGGCGGCGACGTATCCGCAACCCGAGCGCGAACTCGCTGCGGCGTGGCGCTGGGCCACGGCACTGCCGGATGTCGATGCGGCGCGCGTCGGCATCGGTGGGGCCTCGGCGGGCGGGCACCTCGCGGCGATGGCGGCACGTGATCTGGTCGACAACGGTGAACGACCAGTCGCGTGTCTGCTGGCGTACCCGGCGACGGATCCGGAGGGCGGTCCGTACCCCGACGTCCGGCCAGACGCCTGCCCCCAGCTGCTCTGGTTCACCCGCGAGACGACGTCGTCGCTGTTGGCGTTGCATCGCGGCGACGTCGACGCGTCGGTCGTGACGCCGACACGCCGGCCGATGAACGGGTTACCGCCGACGCTCGTCACGGTCGCTGCCCTCGATGCGCTGCGACCGCAAGCCGAGGTGTACGCCGAGCGGCTCGCCCGGTCGGGGATCGAGGCCAATGTGCACCGTGTCGATCGTGTGTTGCACGGCTACCTCGACCACCTCGGAGCCAGCGCGCAAGCCGACGCCGCGTTGGAGCGTCACGCGCGGTGGCTTGCGGCTCAGCTCGGCGTCGACTGAACGCGGCCGAGAAACGCGAGCAGGCCGGCGATCGAGGCCTCGGCCGAGGTGTCGTTGGCGAGATGATCCCCCGGCACCGACAGCATGTCGATTCCATGCTGGGCGGCAAAGGCCCGCATCGGATCGTGATACGGATCGTCGGCACCGAGCCACAGCAGGCGCGGCGACGCCAACGTTGCGAACGCAGCGGCGGTCCCGTCGATGTCGCTGATCGCATCGCCCGCGGCGCACGCCTCTGGTTCGCGCTCGACGGCCAACCAGTCGACCGATGCGGGGGCGAACTGCCGCACCATGGCGAGGATGTGCTCGAAACGCAGGTCGCGGGCACCCATCGCTGTCGCCATCGTCGCCATCCCCGCCACGAGGTCCCAGCCACCCACCACCACCGACAACAGGCGGTCAGGTGCGTGCAGGGCCACACCCGACGCGGTCCACCCGCCCATCGAGTAGCCGATCACGTGGGCCCGCTCGACCCCCACATGATCGAGCACCGCAACGACATCAGCTGCGCGCGCCTGCAGTCCGTTGCGGTCGGCGTCGACGGAACCGCCACTGCGACCGTGGCCGATCGCATCCGGTCGAATCAGCGCGTAGTGCGCTCCGAGAGCGGCGGTGTATCCCGATTGCGTCCACGTCGCACTCGTGGCCAAGCCGCCGTGGAGCAGCACCACCACGTCGCGATCGTCGCTGTCGAGGTCCAGATCGAGGTCGTAGTGCAGATCGACGCTGTCGCGCACGAGGTGTGGCATCACGCGCCTCCGCCGTGGAGGCGCGCATCGGCGAACGACGCGTACCGACCGAGCGCCACGCCCTGGGCCAGGCCGTTGCCGATCGCCGCCGCTTCGGCCGGTCCGACGCGCACCGCGTATCCCGATGCGCGTCCGATCAACTCGACGAGCAGTGCGCTGCGCGCGGCGCCGCCCATCACGATCACGTCGTCGAAGCCGCCGCCGACGGCGGCAACTACATCCAACGCGTCGGCGACGCCGGCGGCGATCGACTCGATGATCGAACGGACGACAACAGCGGGGGTACTGTCGGCGCGCAGCCCCGCGAGCGCGCAGATCGCTGAGCGCATGTCGTCGGGAGCGAGCAGGCTCGGATCGTGCACGTCGAAGCGCGGCGCGTCGACGGTTGCGGCTGCTACCAGCAGCTCGTCGACCGACGGGTTGCCCCACGCAGCTCGGCACTGTTCGACCAGCCAGAATCCCGGCACGTTCTTGAGCAGGCGAACACCGCCGTCGACGGCCGCTTCGTTGCTGACGTTCGCCCGTCGAGCGGCCTCTGTGGTCACTGGCTCTGGCGCTTCAGCGCCGACCAGTATCCAGGTGCCCGTCGCCACGAAGGCGCTGCCGTTCGTCGCCGGCACGCCCATGCCGAACACTGCCGACGCAGTGTCGTGCCCACCGACGAGGTGGACCGGGATGTCTCGCCACCGGCCGACCTCGGTGCCCGGTCGTTCGATCTCGGGGAACCAGGCGGGGTCGGCGGCGATCGCTGCGATCAGCTCGGCCGACCATGATCCCGTGGCGCGATCGACGAGGCCGGTGCTCCCTGCGCTGGTGGTCTCGGCGGTGACCACGCCCGTGAGGTGGTGGGCGAGCAACTCGGGCAACAGCACGACGTGACGCGCCCGATCGAGTTCGTCGCGACGGTGAGCGGCGAGTTGAAAGATGGTGTTGAACGGCTGCACCTGTACACCGGTGAGCGCATACAGCCGACGCGCACCGATCACGTCGACAACATCGCCATAGTTCGCCGTACGGCCGTCGCGATAGCAGTACGGGTCGGCGACGAGCTGTCCGTCGGCATCGAGGAGGCCGTAGTCGACCGCCCACGTGTCGATCCCGATGCTTGCCACCGGCCCGCGTTCGATGCATGCGTCGATCCCCTGCTCGAGCGCGGCGACGAGGTGCGCCCAGTCCCACCGCAGGTGTCCGTCGGAATCGACTGATGGGTGGTGTGGGGTGCGATGAACGATCTCCGGGCGCACGGGATCGGCGTCGAGGTCGATACGTGCGGCGCGCGCCGAGGTGGCGCCGAAGTCGAGCGCGGCGACCGTGGTCACTACAAGCCGGTCGCAGTCGCCGTCGTGCCGCGCTCGGCGGTGACCGCGGCGCGATAGCCGAGGTGGCGAAAGGCCGCGAGCGGGTCGAGCGCCGCACCGTTGCGTCGGCGGGCCTCGGCCGTCAGCGGTGACACATCGAATCGGTAGGCGCGCTGCAGGAGCTGTTGGGCGCACGCCGCGTCGTTGTCGTTTTGCGCCGCCGTGAGTTCGGCGACATCGACGAGCAGCGCCTGACCGATCGCGTGTTGAATCGCCGTCGTCGATTGGATCAGGTCTTCGAGCGGGTCCTTCACGTTGTGCGACGCGTCGATCATGTACGCCACGTCGGGCATCGTTCCCTGCCCGTAGTCGAGAAGTTCCAGCACGATGAGGAAGAACTGGAACGGGCTGATCGATGCTGCGGTGAGGTCGTCGTCGCCGTACTTGCTGTCGTTGAAGTGGAACCCACCGAGGCGGCCGGTCATCGCCAGACGAGACACGACCTGCTCGATGTTGGTGTTGGGCAGATGGTGGCCGAGATCGACGAGGCACTGCGCGCGATCGCCCGCTGCTTGCGCGAGCAGCAGCGACGACCCCCAGTCGGCGTTGACCGAGCTGTAGAACGCCGGCTCGAACGGCTTGTGCTCGGTGAACAGCGACCAGGTGGGTGGAAGTGCGTCGTGCACCTCACGGAGGCAGCCAGCGACACGTTCGAACTGCGAGCGGAAGTTGGCTTGTCCGGGATGGTTGGTTCCGTCGGCCAGCCACACGGTGAGGGCTGACGAGCCGAGGCGAACGCCGAGCTCGATGCAGTAGAGGTTGTGTTCCACCGCATGTCGCCGCACACCGGCATCGGCGTTGGCGAACGAACCGAATTTGTACGACGCCGCACGGTCGTGATCCTGAAAGGTGTTCGAGTTCATCGCGTCGAACCCGATGTTGCGGTCGGCAGCGTGCGCGCGCAGCGCTTCGGGATCGGCCGGATCGTCCCACGGAACGTGCAGGCTGATGGTGCGATTCGCTCCGGTGAGCGCATTCAACGCAGCCACGTCGTCGACCTTCTCCTCGGTCGTGCGTGGCTCGCCGCCCGACGGGAAGCGACCGAACCGTGTGCCGCCGGTCCCGACCGCCCACGACGGTGCGGCAACGGAGAAGCGGGCGATCTCGTCGATCACGCGGTTCGCGTCCACGCCGCGTCGCTCCAACGCGTCGCACGCGTGGTCGAGATCGCGTCGGTGGTCGTCGATGAGCGCGCCCTCGATGTCGTCCAGTCGCGCCGTGTCGATCACGTCGGTCGGCTTCATCGCACCCATCGTTGTCGCTGTTCGGCCTATCGCTGGAACGCCGCAGCGAGTCCGCCGTCGACCGGCACGACGAGACCGGTCGTGCGCGACAGCGTCGGTCCGCACAACATGGCCACCGCGTCGGCGACGTGCTCCGGTAGCACCTCGCGTCCGAGCAGTGTTCGGCTTGCGTAGTAGGTGCCGAGGTCGTCGGGTCGCACACCGTGCGCGGCGGAGCGTTGCTCGAGCCAGTCGCCCGAGAAGATGCCCGAGCCGCGTACTACTCCGTCGGGGTTCACGCCGTTGACCCGGATGTGGTGTTCGCCGAGTTCGGCGGCAAGCAGCCGTACTTGGTGGAGCTGGTCGGCCTTCGCTGCCCCGTAGGCGATGTTCGCCGGCCCGGCGACGAGTGCGTTCTTCGACACGACGTACACGATGTCGCCGCCGATCCGCTGCTCGATCATCACTCGGGCGGCCTCTCTGCTGACCAAGAACGAGCCACGAGCGAGTACTCGGTGGAGCGTGTCGAACTCGTCGGCCGTGGTGTCGCCGAGCGCGCTCGACCGCGCGAGCCCGGCATTGTTGACCACGATGTCGAGCCCGCCGAATCGTGTGACGGTCTCGTCGACGGCGGCGATCACCGACGCCTCGTCACCGACATCGCAGCCCAGCGCCATTGCCGCATCTGGGTCGAGTTCGGCGGCCACCTTGTCGGCGGCCGTGCGGTCGAGGTCGGCGATCGCCACGCACGCCCCATCGCGCCGGAGCCGCTCGGCGATGGCCCGACCGATGCCCGACCCAGCGCCGGTGACGAGCGCCACGCGACCCTGCAGGGGTGGGGCCGGCGGCCGCAGGTCGAGCTTGCGCTGTTCGAGCGACCAGTACTCGATGCGAAACTTCTCCGCCTCGTCGATCGGCGCATAGGAAGAGACGGACTCGGCACCGCGCATCACGTTGATTGCGTTGATGTAGAACTCACCGGCGACACGCGCCGTCTGCGGATCGGGCCCGAAGCTCCACATGCCGAGGCCGGGGAGCAGCACGATCACCGGGTCGGCGCCGCGCATCGCCGGCGTCGAGTCGTCGGCGTAACGCTCGTAGTACGCCTGATACTCCTCTCGGTAGGCGGCGTGGAGTTGGTGCAATCGCTCGATCTGGTCGGCGAGCGGGGCATCGCCCGGTAGGTCGAGCAGCAATGGGCGGACCTTCGTGCGCAGGAAGTGGTCGGGGCACGAGGTGCCCTGGGCAGCGAGGCGGGCGGCGGCCTCGCTGCCCAAGAACTCGAGTACTGCTGGCGAGTCGTCGAAGTGGCCGACCATCGGTCGGTCGGTACTCGCCAGGCCACGCACCGTGGGCGCGAGTTGCGCCGCTGCCCGGCGGCGATCGTCGACACGCGCCGCGCTGTCACGGATCGCGCCGAACGGCGCCGAGTTGCCGCGCGCCGCGAGAAAGGCCTCGGCATCGGCGATGACTCGGTGCGAGCGTTCTTCGCAGTCATCGCTCGTCGCACCCCAGGTCATCACGCCATGACCGCCGAGGACGACGCCGATCGCATCGGGCCGTGCCTGGCGGAGGTCGCGTACGGCGAGGCCGAGCTCGAAGCCCGGTCGTTGCCACGGGAGCCAGGCCACTGCGTCGCCGTAGCACTCGGCCACGAGTCGCTCACCGTCGACCGCTGCGGCCAATGCGATCACGGCGTCGGGATGAAGGTGATCGACGTGTTCGTCGTCGATCAGTGCGTGCAGCGGTGTGTCGATCGAGGGCACCGACCGACCGGTACCGAACCGGCATCGGTCGTACAGCTCGACAAGATCGTCCTCGTGCGTCCCGGTCGCGTGGAGTTGCTCGAGGGCGCGCAACCGCTCGACGTCGAGCGCGGCGAGCCCATCGAGCGTCAACGTGCCGAGGTCGCCGCCGGAGCCCTTGACGTACAGCACGTTCACCAACTCACCGCCGATGGGGTCGCGTACGACGACCTTGGCCGACGTGTTCCCGCCGGCGTAGTTGGTGATGCGCCGGTCGGAGCCGAGTCGGTTCGACCTCGCCAAGAGCGCACCGATCTCCGGGTGCATGTTCGATATTCTACGATCAACCAAGAACACACATCAACACACATCCTGAACACACATCGAGCGGAGCCGTGAACGAGGGGGCGACTGTGCGGCGACGAAGGGGCGTGGCCGGTGGTCCGCGTGAACGGTGTCGGGCGTCCGGTATCGAGCGATGAGTGTCGGTCGACGCAGCTCAGCGACGCCACACGACCACGAACGGGTCGCCCGCCAAGGGCGCTCCGGGGTCGGACGTGACGAACGGCACCATCGGGTGCGGCGCCGGTCCGCCGAACAGCGCGCGGTCGGTCGCATAGTGGATGGCAATCGCCCGACGCGGCACGTCGCTGCGGTTGGCCGGCGAGCCGTGCCAGGTGAGTGGGTGATGGAAGTGCACGTGGCCCGCTCGGACCGGACAACTCACCGGGGTGACGTCGCGGTCCTCGAAGCGATCGGGAAGGCAATCGTGTGTCGGGGCCGATCGGTGCAGAAAGTCGATCTGCCGACCCCATCGATGCGAACGCGGAACCATCTTCATGCACCCGTTGTGGTCGCCAGCGTCGTCCAGCGCGACCCAGGCGGTGATCATCTCCGAGGAGGGGTACAGCGGCCAGTACGGCGCGTCTTGATGCCAGTTGTTCTCCCCGCCGACCGCTTGTGGCTTGAACTGCACCTGGTCGTGCCACAGGCGGAGTTCCGCAGCGCCGGTCAGCGCAGCGGCCCACTCGGTCAGCGCGGGGGCGTGCGCGAGTTCGCGAAACGGAGCCGACGCCGCACTGATGTTGACGATCTGCCACAGCGGCTCGTCGCGGCTGCCGAAGAGATCGCACACCACGGGTTGGGGGACGTCGTGGTCGGCGCGGCGATCGATGACGTCGGCGATCTCGTTGCGCAACACCTCGACCTGGTCGCCGTTCAGTACCTCGGGGCCGAGCACGAAGCCGGCGTCGTCATACGTCTCTTTGGCCGTGTTCAACGTCGTGACGGACTCGTGGCGAACGTGCATCGTGGCTCCTCGTGGGCGCGTCGCTGGCGCATGGTTGGCGGCGGCGTGTGGGCCCGAGTGTGGGCAACAGTGACGTGAAGCGCCATGGATAACGTCGATTCGGAGATGGACGAATCGCATGCGCTCGACGTTGTCGTGCCATCTGCGCCGCCTCAGCCGTGGGTCCGTCTCGCCCACCGGATGCGCGTTGGGTTCGAGACCACACGAGGTCGTGTGCGGCGACTGGACGACTTCGAGATCGTGTTTCAGATCGACGGCACCACGTGGTGGCGATGGGAGCCCTCGGGGGTGACACATCGTTTGCCCGCCGGGTGCGCACTGCTCGTGCCACCGGGACAGGCGCATGCGTTCGGTCTCTCGCCGGGAGAGCATGTCGCCATTCACTTCGACCTGCACTGGAGTGGCGAGCGGGCCGTGCACGATGTCGAGTTCGACGACCACGAGCGGGTCGGGCAGGTTGTCGAGCCGGTCGAGTGGACTGCCGCTCCGCTGATTCGGTTGTGCAGCAACGGCCATCGGGTGGCGACCTTCCCTGCGATGCAGCGGGTCAACGTGATCGACTGGACCCAACGAACGATGCAGATCGTGTCGGCAGTCGATCGGCGTCGTGGCGCGCCGCCGTGGTGGGAACCGCGGGTTGCGGCGCACCTGCTCGATCTCGTGAGCGAGTTCATCCCATCACCGCGGCCCGGTTCGTCGCCGTCCGAGCGACTGAGCAGGATCGTCGCCGATGTGCCCGCCGACGCCAGCCCGTCGCTCGCCGATCTTGCGCGCCGTGCGGGCATCAGCGAGGCGCGGTTTCGAGCGACGTTCGTCGACACCTACGGGGTCACACCGCGCGCGTTCTTCGAACGTCGTCGGGTCGACACCGCGGTCCGCCTGCTTCGTACGACCGATCAGCAGGTCGCCGAGATCGGGCGGGTGGTCGGGTACGACGATCCGTACCACTTCTCGCGTGTGGTTCGGCGCGTCACCGGCCGGCCCCCTTCGGACTGGCGCTGAGCGAATCGAACGCCGCCGATTGCGTACGCTTTGTTCGTTTGTGTGAGATTGTGCGATGTCGTCGTGCAGGGAGCCAGCCAGGAGGTCGGTGTCGATGGGTGCAAGTGAGCCGGTGGAGCTGGAGGCCGACCTCGCCTCGCGGTTCGTCCGCGATGGCTACGTCGTGGTCGACGATCTGGTCGGGGCCGACGATCGACAACGGATCGTCGACGATGCGCACGGGTTCGCCGACGGCACCTACCCCGTTCGCAATCCTCCCGACGACGGCCAGATCCTGTCGGTGCACTTCCCGCACTGGGTGAGCCCGGTCGCCGCCGACATGGTGTCGCACCCCGGCGTGGCGCAGGTCGTCGGCACCATTGCCGGTGCCCATCTGCCGGACTGGGATGGTCGCACGAAGTGCATGCAATCGATGCTGTTCTTCAAGCCGCCAGGCCTGCAGGGTCAGGCATGGCATCAAGACGAGCGGTACATCCCGACCCGCGACCGGTCGCTGGTCGGTGCATGGGTTGCGCTCGACGACGCAACGGTCGACAACGGCTGTCTGTGGGTACTGCCCGGTTCGCATCGCAACGGCATGCTGCACCCCACGCGCGATCACGGTCGGCCCGACGAGTTCGATCAGAGCGACGAGGCCTACGGCTTCGACGACGGCGACGCCATCCCGGTCGAGGTGTCCGCAGGTGCCGTCGTGTTCTTCAATGGGTACCTGCTGCATCGGTCGCTGCGCAATCGATCGGATCGCACGCGCATGGCGCTCGTCAACCACTACATGAACGCGTGGTCGTTGCTCCCGTGGCAACTTGATGCGGGCGTCGATGTGGGTACCGCCGACACTCGCCTGATCACGCCGGTGACGGGCGCCGATCCATACCCGCACAAGCCGATCGACCCGCCGCCGCAGATGACCTGGGTGCGGCCACGAACCGCACCCGCTGCGGAGGCCGACGACCTCTCAGCCGACGAGCAGTCCGGTGAGCAGCCCGCTTCGAGCGAAGCGAAGCGGATCGACACCGGGGTGACGATCGCCGCGCCGCCGTCGGCGGTGTGGGCGGTGCTCAGTGACGTTGCTCGATACTGCGAGTGGAACCCGTACGTCGTCGAGGCGGTCGGGAGTGGCGAGGCCGGTTCCTCACTCACGATCACCACTGCGCCGACCGGAGCCGATCGCCGATTCACCTTCGACGTCGACGTCGTGTCGGCGAGCCCGCCGTCGCGACTCGAGTGGGAAGGTGGCGGCAACGACCGCGATGCGTTCCGCACCCGACACGTATGGACCCTCACGGCACATGCCGACGGCACCGACGTGCACCACTTCGAAGTCTTCGAAGGGCCCGACGGACACCGCATGTACGACCTGGTCCGACGTGGACTACGGCACGACTTCGACCGCTTCAACGCTGCGCTGCGGCAGACCGTTGAGGCGCGGCTCGCCGCCGAGCGCTGAGTGGCGTCGTCAGCTGCGGGGGACGTCGGTCCACGCCACGTCTTTGTCGACGCGTGGTTCGCCAGGCAGGCCCAGCACTTGCTCACCGACGATGTTGCGCAGGATCTCCGAGGTGCCGCCCTCGATCGAGTTCGCCCGCACGCGCAAGAAGGCGTACTGGATCCCGCGGCCGGTACCGGTGACGTCGAGCTCTTCCGGGCGTCGGAACGAGTAGTCGTATCCGGCCTGGCCGTCCATGCCGAGTAGGTCGATACAGAAGTCGTACAGCTGCTTGTTGAACTCGGCGAACTCGAGTTTGGCCACCGACATCTCAGGGCCCGGATTGCCCGCCTTGGCGGCCTCGGCGGCACGCAGGTTGGTGAGTCGCCCCACCTCGCCGCGCACCCACAGCTCCATCAGCTGGTCGCGGCGAACGGCGGTCTTCTCTTCATCCGCGAGCTTCTCCCAGATCGCCACGGCGTCGTTCGCTCCGCCGCCACGGCGCGGCTTGCCGCTCGATGCACCCGCACCGATCGCCTGACGCTCGTTCATCAGCGTGGTCAGCGACGCCCGCCAGCCCTCTCCCACCGCGCCGATGCGATTGGCGTCGGGCACGCGCACGTCGGTGAGGTACACCTCGTTGAACTCCGCCTCGCCGGTGATCTGACGCAACGGGCGGACCTCGACGCCCGGCGCATGCATGTCGAGCGCGAAGTACGTCATCCCTTTGTGCTTGGGCAACTCGGGGTTCGAGCGCGTGACGAGCATCCCGTAGTCGGCGAGGTGGGCCAGCGTGTTCCACACCTTCTGGCCGTTGACCGTCCACTCCTCGCCGTCTTGGACGGCCTTGGCGGCGAGGCCGGCGAAGTCGCTGCCCGCGCCGGGCTCGCTGAACAGCTGGCACCACACCTCTTCGCCGGTGAACATCGGGCGCAGGAACCGTTCCTTCTGTTCGTCGGAGCCGTGGGTGACGATCGTCGGCCCGGCGAGGTGCATGAAGAAGGTGGTCGGATCGGTCGGGGCGGCGCCTGCGTCGCGCAGCCGCTTCTCGACGTGGCGGTTGAGTTCGGGCTTGAGCCCGAGCCCGCCGAAGCCCTCGGGAAAGTGGATCCACGCCAGGCCGGCGTCGTAGCGCGCGCCGCGGAAGTCGCGATCGGGAGTGCTCTCAGGAGGGTGCTCGGCGAGTAGCTCGTCGATCACCGCGTCCACCTGTTCGATCGTGTTCGTCATCTGGAGTCCTTTCTCGTCACCGGTCTCATCGCTCGGGTCATCGCTGGGCACATCGTCGCTCATCGCCGACCGCCCCGACGTATCCGACGCCGCGCCGTCGTCGGTCCGGCCGTGATCACGGTCGAGGTTGGCGAGACGTTGGTCGGTAGATGGTCAGCACACTGCCGTTCGTGAAGTGGCGGGTGGCGGCGAGTTCGAAGCGCGCCCGGTCGTGCAGGAACTGGGCCAGTGGGCGGCCGCCACTGCCGATCGCTATGGGGTTGATCAACAGGCGGAGCTCATCGACCATGCCCCGGGCGACCAGCGCTCCGGTGAGTGTGGGGCTGCCGAGTAACAGGGTGACGCCCTCGGGTCGCGTCGTGGCGAGCTCGTCCAGATCAGCGACCACGTTGGTCGGCGGCCCTCCGGGTCGTGCAACGTGGTCGACACGACCATCTTGGGCAGGCTGTTCATAAGCCGTGCCGTCCGCGGCTCGTTCGCCAGCGCCTGGTCGGATGGCCAGTAGGTGGCCATCTGGTCGAACGTGACTCGCCCGAACAGCAGCTGGTCGGCGGTTTCAAGTTGGTGATCGGAGAACCGTTCGAACTCGTCGTCGATGGTCCAGAAGTCGAATGCACCATCGGTGCTGTCGACGCAGCCGTCGACGGTCACCAGCATGAATGCGACGATGCCTGGCTTCATGCGTGGGGCTGTTGCCATGCGGGGTTCGGTTCACTTCGGGCGGGGGTCGACCGTGGTGGTGACGACCCAGCGGTGTTTGCCGATCTTGCGGCCGCGCTCGAAGCCGGCGGCCTCGAACGTCGACAGCGCGCCGTGGAAGAGGAAGCCGGCGGGTACGTCGTCGGCGGGTTCGGGGTAGCCCTCGACGACCCCGCCACCGAGGTCGGCGATGAGGTCGAGTGCGCCGTGGAGGCCGGCGGTGGCCACGCCCTTGCGGCGGTGGCCCTTGCCGGCGTAGCAGCAGGCGATCCGCCAGTCGGGTTGGTCGGTGGCGGCCTTGTCGTACTCCCGCCGATTCTTGATGCGCGGCAGCTCTTCAGGTGGACCGAACTGGCACCAGCCGACGCACTCGTCGTCGGCGAACACGAGTGCAGCGTGGGCGGTGCCATTGCGGACTCGATCGAGCTTGCGTTCGCGGTTGGGTTGCTCGGCGTCGTTGTGGGTGTTGTCGATGGGGTGGAAGCCCATGCACCAGCAGCCGCCGAAGATGCCGTTGTTCGCTTCGACGAGTGCGGTGAACGCGTCCCACGTGGATTCGTCGAGCGGCTTGATCGTGTAGGCGGACATCAGCCGGGGTCTCCTTCGTCGGTCGGTGATGGCGGAAGTGTTGGGAACTCGGTCGGGTAGAGACCGGCGACGAAGCTGAAGGTGGTCGCCCCTGATCGCGGGAGCGCGCTGAACTCGTCGACGAGGTCGAGCACCCGAGTCCAGAACTCGTGCGCAAGGTGATCGGGAATGCGGGCGTGGCGGTGGATGGCGCGGAGATCGTCGGACGCCACCGCAGCCGTGGACTCGGCAGCCGCATCGGCGAGCGGGTTCTCGGCGGCGACGGTTGCATCGCCGTCGATCCGACCAACGACGAAGACGCGAGCGGTGCGGCCGTAGAAGCGCTCGTCGACCGCGCGTACCTTGCGCGTACGCACCACCTTGAGCAACCCGGCGTCGACCAGCACGTTGACGTGGTACGCCACCGAGCTGGGGAGCCGATCGACCGCCTCGGCGAGTTCCTTCACTGTGGCGGCCCGCTCGAGAACGAGATCCAGCAGGGTGCCTCGCAGCGGGTCGAACATCGCCGCCACGACGGCCGGGTCGGTAACCGTGTGTCGTTCGTCGAGTTGGTAGTCCGGGGTCACGATGCGAGGCGGGACGGTGCGCGGCCGGGTGTGCGAGGGCTGGACGAAGCGGCGATCGGTTGAAGTTTCTTGATCGTCGAGACCTTAGTGTGGAACGATTGAACATCTTCAATCGTTCGGGCCCGTTTCGGTGAGAGTTGTCTCCGTCAAAGTCGTCTCGGTCAAAGCGGTCTCGGTGAAAGGGGTCTCGGTGAAAGGGGTCCTGTGTCCGACATCGTTCTGTTCCATCACGTCCTCGGCCTCACGGCTGGTGTCGACGCGTTTGCCCGGCGTCTCGAGGCGAGCGGACGACTCGTGCACACGCCGGATCTGTTCGACGGACGCGTGTTCACCTCGATCGACGATGGCGCAGCGTTCGTCGACCAGGTCGGGTTCGGCGCCATCGTCGAGCGCGGCGTCGCTGCGGCTAGTGACTACCCGCGGGCGTCGGTGTATGCCGGCATTTCGCTCGGGGTGCTCCCCGCCCAGCAGCTCGCGCAGACCGCTGCCAACTGTGAGGTCGCGCTGCTACTGGAAGCCTGTGCCCCGGTGACTGAATTCAGTGAACGGTGGCCCGACTCAGTCGTGGCGCAGATCCATGGCCGCGTCGACGACCCGTTCTTCAGTGGAGAGGGCGACATCGACAACGCCCGCGCCCTCGTCGAACAGTCGCCGCAGTCGACGTTGTTCACCTACCCAGGCGACGAGCATCTGTTCCTCGATGACACGCTGCCCAGCTTCGATGCCGCAGCCGCCACGCTCGTCGTGGAGCGGATCCTCGACGTGCTCGGCCCACCAACCCGCTGACCACCAGCGTGCTCATGACGGTCGCTCCGGGCAGCTGCCGGTCGCACGGTTGACACGATCGTCAGCAGCGAGGGGCCGCGCCGATGCCGGGCAACGATGGCGCCGAATCCTGCGCGGCGCAGATGCTCATCGAGAGTCCGCTCGTCGGGGTGATACTCGGCCGATGCAGCGGAGCGGTCGTTTCGTTGCACGAACGCCTCGCTGAGCGCGACGGTGCCCGCAGCGGCCGCCCACCACTGCGCCCACGCGTCGGCCTCGGCCGCGTCAGGTGCTGCGGCGTCGTCCCGTCGAGGACGGTCGGGTTCGTCGGCGGCAGCGACGTGGTCGATGTGCACCAGAGCGCCGCCCGGGTGGAGGAGCTCATGAAGCTCCGCAAGGAGTTCGTCGAGCCTGTGCGGCGAGAAGTAGTGCAGGAACTGGACGGCCCACACGACGCGTGGGCGTGGCGCGGCAGGTAACTCCCGCACCCACGACGGCGACGACAGATCCGCGGTCACGTAGTCCACCGGCGTCGGTGGTGCTGGCCCCCGCTCGTGGAGTCGTCGCAGGACCGGGTCGTTGTCGATCGCGATCAGTCGAGCGGTGGGCACTCGCCGGCCGACTGAACGCGCCAACGTGCCCGGCCCGGCACCGAGATCGACGACCGTCGGCGAGGAGTCCCACGACACCAGCCAACTCGTCGCGAGGTCGATCAACTCGCGTCGACTCGGGAGGTACTGCTCGCCCATTCGGTCCCAGTCGGCGAGCAGCTGCTCCAGGTCGTGCATCCGCCTGAGTCTGGCGCACCGCCAGGGGCGAGCGGGTCGCCGGCTACCTCGCGGTGTGGACCGAGCTACGCGTCGTTGGTCGGGTTGAGCGTCGACGGGTCATCGCCTGCGTACGACTCCATCTGTTCCTGGGTGAACGGCCGTGGCTCCACCAGCACGAGCCAGTTGCCGGTGTTGTCGCGGATCAACGCTTCGACCCCGTACGGGCGCTCTTCGGGGTAGTTGAGGATCTCCACGCCCTTGGCCTCCAGTTCGGCGATCGTCGCCGCGCAGTCATCGACGTGTAGGCCGACGGCGAACGTGCCGCCATCGTCGAGCGCTCGACTCACCGCATCGGCGTACTCCGGCGACAGCGGCGGGCCCGGCGTCGACAGATGCACGTCGAGTTCCGGTTGCGACGGATGGCCGACGGTGCACCATCGAAAGTCGTCGCCGAGACGCACGTCGTCGCGTGCTTCGAAGCCGAGTTTCTCAACGTAGAACGCAACCGATTCGTCGATGTCGCGGACCCACACGGTGGTCAGGCTGATGTTCGAGATCATGGTTGGCGACCCTAAAGGTCGGCGAGGTGCGCCGGCTTCTCCTCGCTTGCGCGATCGCCGGAGCGATGCTCGGCGAGGCCCCACATGAAGACGAAGCACCCGGGGATGCGAGGTGTGCCGGCCTGAGCCCAACGTCGCTGGAACTCGCCGGGTGTTTCGCCAACGACGTCTCGGAAGCGAGTGGTGAACGACCCAACGCTCGAGTAGCCGACGGCCATGCACACCTCGGTGACCGTCAGGTTCGTAGCGCGCAGCAGATCCTGGGCGCGTTCGATGCGCCGGTTCGACAGATAGGCGCCCGGCGTGACGCCATACAGCGAGCGGAACAGTCGGTGGAAATGGAACTTCGACAGACCGGCAACGCTCGCGGCCTCGTCGAGGTCGATGTCGGTGGCGAAGTTGCGATCGATGTGGTCGCGCGCGCGACGCAAGTGCACGATCACATCGCCAGGGGCACGTCGCTCCACTACCGCGACGCTACGCGTCTGTGCATCATGCGCGTGCCACGGCCAAGCCGAACTCGGGCAGCGCAGACGTGGTGCGTCAGAACTTGCCTTGGTTCACCAGCATCTCGCCTCGGGGCAGGGGCTCCATGTTGTCCCAGTGTTCGACGATCAATCCGCCGTCGAGTCGGAAGATGTCGAACACCGCGTAGTCCTCGTTGCCGATCTGGATGAGGCAGTACGAGACCACGAAGTTGCCTTGGGCGAGAATCTTGAAGATGTACTTGTAGATCATCGGCGTGCCGGCCTCGGCCAGTTGCGACAGGTACGCGCCGACGCCCTCGATGCCGTCGGCCACCTCAGGGTTGTGCTGGATGTAGGTCTCGCTCGACACGTAGTCGGTGATGTCGCCCTCACCAGACATCAGCACGTTCGTGATGAAGTCCGTGACCACTGTGCGGTTGTCCTCGGTTCGGTCGAGGTCGGTGACCTCCGTTGCGCCGTCGACCTGTGAGTGGCCAGATGCGCTGTGCTCGACCCACGGAGCGATCACATCCCAGTGTTCGACGATGCGTCCGTCGTCGTCGGTGTCGAACATGTCGGTGGTGATCCACTTGGCCTCTCCGCCGTTCAGGCTCTGCGACACGTGAACGAAGACGAAGTTGCCGTCCTCGATCGCCCGGAGAACCTCGATGTCGCGCTCTGGCGTACGTGCGAGGAACGGCTCGAAGAACTCGAGGAATCCTTCCACCCCGTCGCGCACGCCGGTTGAGTGTTGTGTGTAGCGGGCGCCGGTGTACTTCTCGATCGCCTCTCGCGCCCGCCCGTCGCGGATCCCTTCCATGTACAGGGCGATTGCATTGTCCAGCCGTGTGGTCATTCTTCGACACTCCTCTGTGGTCGTTCGGATTATCGTCCCCAAGGTGTCAGTTGGAGTCGAGGTCGATCGGCGACACGATGCTGGTAAAAAACGGACACCGATCAAGGAACTGCCGTATCGACCGTCGTCCAGTCGGGCGCCGCTGGAGTGCTTCTTTCTCTCGAGCTTGGTGCGCCGCGTTGGTGCCGCCGAGCTGACGCAGCTCACCCAGCCCCACTTCGAACTGTTGCTAGTGCCGCTCGCCGCCCGGGCGCGTCACGAAGTCGACTTCGTGACGGTCGAGTTGGGGCCGCAGCGCGTGTTGCATGTTCGTCCAGGTCAGGTGCAGCGCTGGATTCTGCAACCCGTCTACGAGGCGATCGTTGTTCTCTTCCCGGCGCTGCGGTCGCGCGCAGACTGGCGCGCCGGGCCGCACATCATCGAGCTGTCGGAGGGTCGCGCTGCCGATCTTGCACACCTCCTGCAGGTCGGGCTGCAGGAGCGGCGGTCGAGGCCGCTGTCGGGTGGCGCGCTCGATGGTTTGCGACGGATGGTCGTATCCGAATTGGATCTCGACCGCTCCGGTGAGGAGGGGGGTGATCCGCTGTATCTGGATTTCTGCCGGGCGATCGAGCGCGACGGCTACGTGATCCGCAACGTCGAGTACTACGCCCGTGAGTTGGGGTGCTCGATGCGCACGCTCGCCCGGGCGTGCCACCGTGATGCCGGCGCATCACCGAAACACATTCTCGACGAGCAGACCACGCTGGCCGCCCAGCGGATGTTGCGACTCCCGGGCGCCACGGTGACCAGCGTCGGTGATCAGCTCGGCTTCGGCGAGCTCACCAACTTCACCAAGTTCTTCAAGCGCATCGCCGGAGTGACCCCGAGCGAGTGGCGCATCGCAGAGGCGAGCGCACCGGTCGTCTGAACACACGCTCCCGTTGGCCTTCGGCGAGCGGGCGGCGCCCTGACCTAGTCGTGGTGGCGATCGATCGTCGCGGCCAGGAGGGCATTGAACGCATTCGGCTGCTCGAGGTTGACGTAGTGCCCGGCCCCTCTGACGAGATGGAAGGTTCGGCGGGGGCCGGTTGCGATGGCGCGCAACGCAGACGGTGGTGGCGTGAGATCGAACTCGCCGCTGATGCCGATCAAGGGTCGCTCCCACTGGGCGACGAAGTGCGAGAGATCGCGGCGATCGTGGAACGCGCGGACTCCTCTCACGATCGCGCCGACGTCTTGTTGCAGGGCCCAACTACGAGCGGCGTCTCTGATCGTCGACGCAGTCGAGTCGGCAAACAACGGCGACCAGTAGGTCTCCCATGCCGCCTCCAGACCCGATGTCTCCACACCTTCACCGCTTGATCTCGGAGTACCGGGTCAGGGTTGACTCCGGCCTTGGCGCCGACCAGCACGATGGCGGCGACCTGATCGGGCGACGCACACGCGATCTCGAGGGCGCATGATCCGCCGACTGAGCAGCCGACGACGACCACTTCCTCAGTTCCGATCGCATCGAGGACACCGGCGGCCCACTCCTCGATCGTGTCGCCGAGGTCGAACAGGTCTGGCGCCACTGTTCCGCCGCCCGTCGTGGCGATCGTGTTGCTCCACATGCGCCCGTCGAACGGCAATGCATGAAGGAACACCAGTTTCACACTGCGGCTCCGCTAGCGACTCGTGCTGGCTGCGGTGCGCTGGTCGAAGTCGCGGCGGGCGCGGCGAACGTCGGGGAGATGCTGCTCGGTCCAGATGCGAATCGCCTCGAGCGGGTCGGTGATGGTCTCGCCCAGCGTGGTCAGCGAGTACTCCACGCGCGGCGGCCGCATCTCTGCCAGCACCTCCCGGTGAACCATTCCGTCTTCCTCGAGGCGCCGCAGCGTTTGGGTGAGCATCTTCTGCGTGATTCCTGGCACCGCTCGTCGGAGCTCGCCAAACCGATAAGGCCGTTCTTCCAAGCGGCCGATGACCAACACCGACCACTTCGAACCGATCAGATCGAGCACATCGCGGCACGGGCAGTCGATCGAGTAGACGTCGCCGCACTCGTCGTCGGCGGCGTCGACGTGGGTGGTTTCGTTTGGGTACCTATCACTCATCGGGGTGCCTTCTTGCATGTGGAAACTAGAAGGATCATGATCGCTCGTGTCGGCGACACGCAACCCCCAAACCGGTCGCTGACATCTCCCAGAACGAGGACGCCACCCGATGAGTGCAACCATTCTGATCACCGGCTCGACCGATGGCGTCGGCCTCGAGACCGCCAAGCTCCTGGCAGCCCAGGACCACGATGTGCTCCTCCACGGTCGCAGCGAACAGAAGCTGCGCGCCGCTGACGAGTACGTCCGCAGCGGAGGCGGCTCCGGCACGATCGAGCGCTTCCAGGCTGACCTGTCGGACTTCGACGGAGTCGTCGACCTTGCCGCCGCCGTCGCAGCCCGTCACGAGCACCTCGACGTGCTCGTCAACAACGCTGGCGTCTTCCGCGTCCCGAAGCCCACAGCGGCCAACGGACTCGACCTGCGGTTCATGGTCAACACCATCGCCCCGTATCTGCTCACCCTGCATCTGCTGCCGCTACTCGGTTCAACGGGTCGCGTCGTCAACGTCTCATCGGCTGCCCAAGCGCCGGTGGCGCCCGAGGCCCTGACCGGCCAGATGGCGCTCGACGACGGCACCGCGTACGCCCAGAGCAAGCTCGCCATCACGATGTGGTCGAACCATCTCGCCGACGTGCACGGCGCCGACGGCCCGACGTTCATCGCCGTCAATCCGGGCTCGTTCCTCGGCACGAAGATGGTGAAAGAGGCCTATGGCACCGCGGGCCACGACATCGGCATCGGCGCACAGATCCTGGCCCGTGCCGCCACGTCGGCTGAGTTCGCGCAGGCTTCCGGTCGCTACTTCGACAACGACGCGCGACGCTTCGCCGACCCGCATCCCGACGCGCTCGACCGCCGGAAGAACGAAGCGCTCGTTGCGCTCGTCGAGTCGACGATCGCGGCGATCTCCCACTGACCCCCACACCACAACCGAGAACCATGCAGCCCACCACCTCCGCCCTCGAACTCGCCCGCTCCCTCGACCCGCCTGAGCGCGACGCCACCTTGCGCCGCGATCGGTCGGTACAGTCCTTCTGGGCCGACCATCGTCACATGCTCGTGGACGCATGGGCCGACTGGGATGCCCGCCGATCCTCCGACCTGAGCCTCGACGAGTCGCTGCTCGACTCCAAGCTGCGCCACGCAGTCACGAACGCCTGGGAAGACCCGGACAGCGAGTCGGCCGTGATGGATCTGCTGCACGAGGCCGCGCCCGGCGTCTACTCGCTCCAGTTCTTCGACCCCGAACGGATCACCCTGCTGCGCGACTACCTCGAAGAAGTGTGGGACGCCGGCATCCCGTTGCGACCCCCGTACGGCATCGTCCTGAACCGAGGTGGAGCGATGCTCGACCCGCGCTCGGACGGCTCCCTCGCTGCGCCGAGCTTCCAGACGTTCTACCGCATGGTGATGGACGTCTACATGCGGCCGATCGCACGGCTCCTGTTTCACGACATCGTCGGACACGACACTCAAACGTTCGGATTCTCCATCCACTATCGACCCACCACCGACACCTCGATCCGGCCGCACACCGACGCATCGGCGGTGACGTTGAACATCAACGCAAACCTTCCGGGCGAGGCGTTCACGGGCTCGACGGTCGACTTCTTCGATGCGGCGACGGGCGAAGTGCATGCGCTGGCCTTCGACGTCGGCACTGCGATGATCCACCGGGGCAACGTCCCTCACACGGCGCAGCCGATTACGTCGGGCGAGCGGACCAATCTCGTGTTCTGGTTGATGGACGACGCACCGACACCGCTGCCGCAGTTCGAGGATCGAACCGTGAGCGCCTCCGAGCGCTGGACCGTACCGACCGCCGCGCAGACCGCCTGGGCGCCGTTCTGATACGCGGCACCGGCGGGGTGTCTGGCGCCGACTAGCGGCTATCCAACCGACCCCCGATCATCGCGAGAAACTCTTCGGTGATCCGATCGGCGTACGCGGGATCGACCATCGGCGCGAGACGAATGACGGCATCGGCCGAGTCGAGGATCAGCAGGATCCGCAGCGCGAGGAGCTCGGCGTCCGCCACGCCGCCCCGAGCGGCGAGCGCGGCGCTGATCACCTCGGCGTTACGTTGTGAGTCGGCCACGTCGAGCCGAGAGAGCTCGGGGTCGGCGCGAATCGCTGCCCGCAGCTGGACCCGGTGCGGTTGCTTTCGATGGAGGTCGAGGTAGTCGGCCATTCCGTCGACGATGAGCTGTCGACCATCTCCGTCGCGGTCGAGCCCATCGAGGACGCGCTGGGCGTCCTGCTCGAACGTGCGCTCCGCGAGGCTGCGGATGATTGCGGCCTTGTTCGGAAAGTAGCGGTACAGCGCAGCCTTCGACAGACCGGCTTCGCCTGCGATCGCCGTCATCGTGATCTGGTCGATGCCGTGCTCGTCGAGCAACGACGCAGCGGCGTCGAGAATCGACGCAACCCCGGCGCGGCTGCGCTCTTGCTCCGGCTCGCGGCGCTTGGCGAGGGCGTCGATCTCTGGCACCTGCTTGACACTATCGGAGACGTGACGTATGGTCACGTCTCGATACGTGACGGTCGGTCACGTTCGTCACGAAGGAGCCAACATGCCCGACGATTCCGCCTTGGACGTCGCCGTCATCGGCGCGGGACCCGCCGGTCTCACGCTCGCCCGTCGCCTCGCAACCACCGACGCTTCGTTCGCCGTGTTCGAACGCCACACCGACGTTGGCGGAATCTGGGACATCGACTCCCCGGGGTCACCGATGTACGAGTCGGCGCACTTCATCTCGTCGCGGACGTTGTCGGGCTTTCCCGACTTCCCGATGCCCCAGCACTTCCCCGACTATCCGAATCATCGGCAGTTGCTCGATTACATCCGCAGCTACGCCGATGCCTTCGACCTCCGGCGGCACATCCGCTTCGGCGCCACCGTGGTCGCCGCCCGCCCGAGCGAGGTCGGCTGGCAACTCGAGCTCGGCGATGGGTCAACGGTCGAGGCGAAGTACCTCGTCTGTGCCAACGGGGTGACGTGGGTGCCGAACATCGTGACCTGGCCCGGTGAGTTCACCGGCGAGGTCCGGCACTCGGTCACCTATCGCAACCCCTCAGAGTTTCACGGCAAGCGGGTACTCGTTGTCGGCGCAGGGAACTCCGGTGTCGACATCGCGTGTGACGCGGCCTTCAGCGCCGATCAGACGTTCTTCAGCACGCGGCGTGGCTATCACTTCGTGCCCAAACATCTCTTCGGGCAGCCGACCGACGTGTTCGCCTCGTCGGGACCGAAGCTCCCGCACCGGGTTCAGCAGACGATGTTCAGTGGGCTGTTGCGAATGATCAACGGCGATCTGCGCAAGTACGGGCTACCGAAGCCGGATCACAAGGTCCTCGAGTCGCACCCGATCATGAACACCCAGATCCTGCACTACCTCGCACATGGTGATGCGATCGCCAAGCCGGATGTCGATCGCTTCGACGGAGACGAGGTGGTCTTCGTCGACGGCTCGCGTGAACGCATCGACCTGGTGATCACCGCGACCGGGTACCAACACGCCAGTCCGTTTCTTGCCGACGGCATCCTCGAGACGCGCAACGGTCGACCGGACCTGTACCTCGGGATCTTCGCCCGCAATCATCCGAACCTGGCGGTCCTCGGGTTCATCGAGTTCGCCAGTGCGGCATACGCCAACTTCGACCAGATGGCCGAGGTGATCGTCGCCGACGCCACGGCGTCGCCAGGGTCCGGCATCTCGACATCGATGGCCGACAAGAAGTTGCATCATCGCCCCGACCTGACCGGCGGCCATCACTACGTCGACTCTGAACGGCATGCGAACTACGTCGACGTCGAGACCTATCTCCAGACGTTGGCCGACGTGCGCCGCGACCTCGGGATCGAGCGGGTGTCGGCATGACCGCAGTGGTCACCGGCGCCACCGGGTTCCTCGGGACGAACGTCGTCGCCGAGCTGGTCGAACAGGGTGTCCCCGTTCGGGCGTCGGGCATGCACGGTTCCGAGACCTCGTTCCTCGACCGGTTCGGCGTCGATGTGCAGCTGGCCGACATCACCAAGCCCGACGAGGTCGATGCGCTGATCGAGGGTGCCGACGTCGTGTACCACGTCGCCGGCGACACGTCGTTCTGGAAGCGGCGCGACGAACGACAGCGGGCGATCAACGTCGACGGCACGATGAACGTCGCAGCGGCATGCCGCAAGCACGGTGTCCGGCGGATGGTGCACACGAGCACGGTCGACGTTCTCGGCCACGATCCATCCGGTCGGCTCCTCACCGAGGCAACTGGCCGCTTCAACTTCACCGACATGGGATACAACTACGGTGAAACCAAGCTCGAGGCCGAACAGCGTCTGGCGGCGTTCGCCGCGGCACACGATCTCGACACGGTGGTGATCTATCCGGGATTCATGTGTGGCCCGTACGACTTCAATCTCCAGCTCGGCCGCATGTTCTTCGATCTGAAGGAGGGCAAGTTGCCCGGCGCGCCGTGCGGCGGCAGTTCGTACTGCCACGTCCGCGAGGTCGCCCGTGCCCACGTCGCCGCAGCCGAGAAGGGACGTCGGGGTGAGGCGTACAGCTGCGCCGGCTGGAACCTGCCGACGCGCACCTGGCTCGACTTGATGGCCGATGCGATCGGTGCGCCGCGCGTCGCCCGCACGCTTCCCGAGCGGGCGCTCGTCGCGTACGGTCGGGTCAGTGAGTTCGGGGCACGCGTCACGGGACGTCCCCCGGGCATGAACCCGGGCGTGGCCCGCTACTTGTCCAAGCTCCAGTATCAGGACTGCACCAAAGCGATCGACGAGCTCGGGTATCAGATCCCACCGATACCGACGATCATCGGCGACGCCTTCGATTGGTACCGCGCCGAGGGGTACGACCTGTGACGCAGCCACTTGCGCTGATCACCGGCGCGGCGTCGGGCATCGGTGCGGCAACGTCGCGTCGCCTCGCCGACCGCGGGTATCGGGTGATCGCCGTGGAGCTCACCGACGAACTCGCGCAGGAAGCCGCCGCGGCGGTCGACGGCCTGCCGGTCAGCTGCGACGTCGGTGACCGCAATGCGCTCGCTGCACTGTGCGCACGCATCGAGCACGAGTGGGCCCCCGACCTCGACGTGGTCATCGCCAATGCCGGCGTGATCCGCATCGGGGAGGTGGCCGATCAAACGGCCGACGACCTCGACACCACCCTCGACGTCAACTTGCGCGCGGCGATGCAACTCGGGCGCGCCGCGGTGAACGTGTTCCTGTCACGCAATGGCGGCCACTTCCTCGCCACCGTCTCCATGGGCGGCATCATGGTAATTCCGGGATCGGCGGCCTACTCGGCGTCGAAGGCCGGACTGCGCGCGTTTCTCGCCTCCCTACATGCCGAGGTGGCGAACACCGGCGTACGGGTGAGTGGGATCTACCCCAGTGCCGTCGACACACCAATGCTGCGCCACGAGGCGCGCAACGGCGGCAGCCCGCTGAACTTCGTGGGCACAGTGTTGTCCGCTGCCGACGTCGCCGATGCATACGAACGGGCCCTCGACACGGGGCGACTCGAGTTGTACGCGCCCTACAGCGACAGCGTGACGTCGCGCCTCACGATGATCCGCCCGTCGATCGTTCCTCGGCTCATCGGGCCGCTCAACCGGCTCGGCGAGCGAGGACGGGCCAAATATCTCGCCACCATCGCGGAGGCGCCATGAGATCCACCGACGGCGACCCGTGGTTCTACCCAGATCGCGTGACCGCGGGCGTCGGCGATGTTGTCGCGATTCATGCCAGCGGCGAGCCCGCTGTGTGTTCGCTCGAGGTGCGCCATCCGTTGACCGATACGACACTGCTGACGATTGACGACGTTGCCGTCGATCTCCATCCGATTCCAGACGACGCCGCAGAACGCGGCTGCGACTGGCCAATCGTCGCGTCGTTCCGGATTGCATCCGACTGGCCAGCGGGGTATCTCGACCTCGAGCTGCGCAGTCCGTCTGGCACATCGACACGACACTTCGTGTGTCTGCGCAGCCCTCGTGCTCCGAGGTCCGCTGGCGTCGTCGTGTTGTCCACCAACACGTACCAGGCCTACAACTACTGGGGCGGGGCGAACAGCTACGCGGATGTCGACGCGCTGCAGTCGGGCGAGGTCACGGCGGACGAGTCGCGCACCGGGGCCATCGGTCGGCTATCGGCTCGCCGGCCGTACCCCCAAGGACTCATTGCGCCGCCGGCGGATGTCCCGCGACTCGTCAACCTGACCGATCGAGGAGTCGGCGAGCGGGCGATTCCGGGCGACCTCGACTGGATGATCCAACACCGACCGACTGCGTACGACGGCTCCGCGTGCTACTTGCACAAGTGGGAGGACGTGTTTCTCCGGTGGGCGGCTGGCGCCGGGTATGAGCTCGACGTCGTCTGCGATCACGACTTCGAGATCGATGACAACGTGCTCGATGGGTATCGAGCGGCGTTCGTCGTCGGGCACAGCGAGTACTGGTCGGGTCGCCAGCGCGAGCAAGTCGAGCGGTTCGTGCAGCACGGCGGGAAGTTCGGTGTGTTCTCCGGTAACACCAGCTACTGGAAGGTGCGCTGGGAGGACGACGCCACGACCCTGGTGGCGCACAAGTGGCGAGGCGAAACCGACGACCCGCTCTTCGCCGACGCCGACACCCGTGCCGACGCCACGCACCTGTGGTCGCACCCGGCGTTCGAGCGCCCAGAGGCCGAGTTGATCGGGTTGTCGTTCCTGTATGGCGGCTATCACCGCCTCGCGATGTGTGTGGCCCGCGGCGCCGGCGGCTACACGGTGTACCGCGACCGACACTGGTCGCTCGCCGGCGCCGATCTGTTCTACGGCGACACCTTCGGTACCGATCTCCCCTTGCTCGGCTACGAGAACGACGGCTGCCCAATCACGTTCGACCAGGAAGGGCTCCCTGCGCCCGACGGCGGCGTCGGGGTGCCGGAGCAGCTCGAGGTCATCGCCTTCGCCCCAGCGACCACGTTCGAACCATCGCACAGCCCGTACCCACCACTGATTCCTGCTGAAGATGCGGAGACGCTGGCGCGGATTGCGTATGGCGCCGCCGACCCGGCCTCGATCGCGCGGCAACAACGCGGCCACGCGGTGATGGCATCGATGGCACTCGGCGACGGCGAGGTGTTCAACGCCGGCACGACCGAGTGGGCGCACGGGCTCGCAGCCGGAGACCCCTTCGTCGAGAGAATCACGCGCAACGTTCTCGATCGCTTTCTCGCTTGACCGACAGGGCCGCTTGGTCCATCGATCGTTCGACGGCCGGTGGCAGTGGCTCGAGGTCGGGCTCGACCCACATCGATCGGGCGCATTCACTGAATAGTCGGCTCCGACTCCAGTGTTGGAGCGGCGCATCGCGCCGGCACCGCGGTGCCACGAGTACTGCGTTGACCGACTCGGCCTGTAGCCCGGCGACGGCATACACGAAGTAGGCCGTCAGCGTTTCGTGGTAGCCACTCGTGGCGGTGTTGGCGACACCCGTGGCCTCGTTGTACGAGCGAATCGCGTTCCGTAGGTACTCGAGCGCGTCCGGCGCCGGTGTTGTCGCGACCACCGCCCAGCACGCTGCGAGGTGGGCATCGTGGGTCCACTGCGCCTTCGGCAGCGTGTGATCGCAGAACTGGCACAAGATGCGAGTGGCGTCGTCATTCGTCATGCGACCACGGTGGCCGTCGATCCGCCGGACACGAGCCGGTTCTGAAAGCCTGGTGCGCATGCCCACCGACGAATCGCCTGTCATCGACGACATCGACCGGAACATCATCGGTGCCGTGCGCGACGACGGCCGCGTCTCGATCACCAATCTTGCTGACCGGGTGGGTCTGTCCACCAGCGCCACATCGGAGCGACTCCGTCGGCTAGAGACGCACGGCGTGATCCTCGGCTATCACGCCGAGGTGTCCCCAGACGTTCTCGGCCGGTCGCTCGACGCGGTGATCGGCGTTCGCGCACAACCGGGAGCCGACCGGAATGACATCGAACGCTGGATCGGCCAGCAGCCGTCGGTGGTGGAAGCCGTGCATCTCACCGGCCCGCACGACTACATGCTCAGACTGCGATGTCGATCGACGGCCGAGCTCGACGACGTCCTCATGGACATGAAGAAGACGGGCGGCGTGGCCGACACCGAGACGAAGATCGTGTTGCGCAGCCTCCCGGTCGCTCCCGACGGGCCGTAGCGACGGCGCGTGCCCTGGAGGCTACGTGGCGGTCGTTTGGTGCAACCGTCAGGTCGCTACGTCGGCGGTTCCGCGATCGGGCGTAGCGACCACGCTTGGAGCTCCGATCGGTAGGGAAACTCGAGCGGGTTGCCAACGGTGGCGGCAAGGGCATGGATTGCTTCGGCGACGGTCCGTTTGCGTTCGGAGTCCAGTGCGGCGATGAAGCTGGTCGACAGCGCGCGGTCGGCGACCTGTTGTGGCGTCGCCTCGATCGGGTTGGCGATCGACCAGTCGTCGACGAGCGCGAATCGGCCATGTCCGTCGATCGCCGAGCGCCACTCCGATGATCGGTGCCGGGGAGTGTCGCCAGCGAACCGCTCGACGATCTCGGTGTAGCGCCGGACGCAATCGACCTGTTCGTCGCGGACGTTCCACACGCATACCAGGAAGCCCCCGGGTCGGAGGATCCGCTCGATCTCGTCGAGGGCGCGAGCAAAATCGAACCAGTGGAACGCCTGGGCCGCGACGACGGTGTCAGCGCTGTCCTCGTCGAGGCTGGTGCTTTCGGCGGTTCCGTCGATGACGGTGACGCTCGGGTGCGCGGCGACGATCTTGTCGCGCATGGCAGCGACGGGCTCGATCGCCGTCGGGCGACAGTCGGCGTCGATGAGTTGTGAGGTGAAGATCCCCGTCCCAGCGCCGAGCTCGACGACCGCTCCGGCTCCGTAGCGGCGGACGAACCGGTCGATGAGTTCGGGGTGATAGGTCGGCCGAGCCGTGGCGTACACGTCGGCGCCCCGTCCGAAGCCGGTACGCGCGCCGTCGTGAATCATGCTCGAAGTCTCGCAGCTGACGGCGGCCACAGATCGCGGCGCCGTTGCGCTGTCTTCGTTGACCTTCGGTTCACCCGCCGGCTCGCACGGTGTGGCTATGTATCGAATAGGCGCACTTGTGCTCTCGTTGGCTCTCCTCTCCACCGCATGTGGCGGTGATGGACCCGTCGAGGGGGTCATGGAGGCGGTAGGGCTGAGCGAGAACGTCGACGTTTCGGCCCCGCCGGAACCAGCCGAGGTCGACGATGTGCTGGAGCAGATGGCCGACGATGGCTTCAACGGGATCGTGTTGATCGACGAACCGGGCGGGCTTCGCGTGGTGCCGATGGGCACCGTCGACGGGCCCGAGAGTCGGCCGATCGACGAGAACACCGTGTTCGACATCGGTTCGATCACCAAGCAATTCACGGGCGCGGCCATTGCCCGCCTGGAGATGGACGGTCAACTCTCGGTTGAGGATCGCGTCGGCGACCACCTCACCGACGTCGATGGCCCGCTTGCCGACGTCACGCTGTTTGAGCTCCTGACGCACACGGCCGGGCTGCCCGACAGCGTCGGCGACGACTACGAGACCATCGATCGGGCTGCCTTCATCGACCGGGCGATGTCGAACGTCGGCGAACCCGGCGAGTACGAGTACTCCAATGTCGGGTACAGCCTGCTCGGCATGGTGATCGAGACGGTCAGCGGCCTGGGGTACGAGGCGTACCTGCGCGACGTCTTCTTTGATCCCGCCGGAATGGACGCGACCGGGTACGTGATCCCCGAGTTCGACCGCACCAACGTTGCGGTCGGCTACGACGGCGACGATGCGCTCGGCACGCCCGATGAGCAGCCGTGGGCCGACGACGGGCCGTGGTGGAACCTGCGCGCCAACGGAGGGATGCTGTCGACGGCGGCCGACATGCGGCGGTGGAACGACGCGTTGAACGGCGACGCCCTGCTGTCGGCGCAGGCCAAGCAACAGCTGTTCGCGCCGCACGTCGAGGAGGGTCCAGACGCCGGCACGTACTACGGATACGGATGGGTCAGCTTCCCGCGCGGCGACGGAAGTTGGTTCCACGGGCACAACGGCGGCAACGGCATCTTCTTCGCCGACGTGTTGCGCTTCGCCGACGACGACCGATTGATCTTCCTTGCCTCGAACCACGCCGGCGCCGACGAGGACGCCGCGTTCCGTCTCGGCGAAGTGCTGGTCGACGGGGGCATCGGCGCTGCGTGCCTTCCGCCGCTCGACATCGCGGCGTTCGACGGCACCCCGGACTTTCCGCACACCGACGCGGGCGACACATCGGAGGCGATGGTCGATGCGCTCCTCGGGGGCGACGACAACGCGCTGCGGCAGTTCGCCGAAACCCACGTGTCCGAACAGCTCGCCGACGGCGCGTCGATCGACGAGCAAGTCGCCCAGCTCGCGGAACTCCAGCAGGAGTTCGTCGGCTATACCGTCGAGATGGTGCACGTCGAGGACGCCCAGCGGACCCACGTGGACATGGCCTCCCCGAGCGACGGTCGCGTCGTACTCAGCGTGTACGTCGACGCAACCGATCCCGCGCTCATCACGTGCGTGCAGATCGATAGCCCGTGAGGGTGCTCCTCGTCGAAGACGACGACTCGCTCGGTGACGCCATCGTCACCGGGCTGCGCCTCGAAGCGTTGGCCGTCGACTGGGCGGCCACCGTTGCCGACGCAGAAGAGCTGCTCGTCGCCACGGACTACGACGTGGTGTGTCTCGACCTCGGGTTGCCCGACGGCGACGGCCTCGACCTGTGCCGACGGATGCAGGTCGGAGCAGTCCGCCGGCCGAAGCGGCTGTTGATGTTGACGGCTCGCGATGGGGTGGCTGACCGCGTCGCCGGATTGGACGCTGGCGCCGACGACTACCTCGTGAAGCCGTTCAAGTTGGCCGAGCTCGCCGCGCGGATCCGCGCCCTGGTCCGCCGTGACGATCAACGCGGTTCCGTTGTAGAGGTTGCTGATCTGCGCGTCGACGTTGCTTCCCGGCGCGTGACTCGGCATGGCGAACCGATCGCCCTCACCGGCCGAGAGTTCGCCGTGCTGCACTATCTGGCGGCTCACGCCGGCGAGGCGGTGTCGGCCGAACGACTGTTGGAGCACTGTTGGGATGCGAACGCCGACGACCTCACCAGCAGCGTGAAGGTGATTCTCTCGCGGGTGCGGGGCAAGCTCGGCGAACCCGCGCTCATCACAACCGAACGAGGTGTCGGTTACCGCCTCGACGCACAGTGACCCGACGTCCGCTGCGCACTCAGCTGGTCGTGCTCGGTCTGGTCGCATCCCTCGCGCCATTGCTCATTCTGTTGTTGGTGGTGTTCGGTGTCGAGGAGGAGGACGAGTCGATCGGGTCTGGCGAGGGCACAGCGGAGGTGGTGGCGGACTCGGGCGTGTCGCCGTTGATTCCCGCCGCTGCGCTGATGCTGTCGCTGGTGGCCGTGGGCCTCGTCTGGCTGTGGGCGAAGCGCGCAGTCGACCCGATCGAAGAGATGACGTCGCTCACCGATGACATCCAGGCCGGTTCGCTCGACCGCCGGCTCGAACTCGACAGCGCGCCGACCGAGATACGCGAGCTTGCACACAGCTTCGACCGGATGCTCGACCGGTTGGCGGCCTCATCAGCGCTCGAACGGCAACGGATCGAGGAGGCGAGCCACGACCTGCGGACACCGCTCGCCGCGCTCGCCGCACGTCTCGAGGTGGCAGGCAAGCGCTCGGACCCCGACGAGATCGCCGCCGATCTCGACCGATGTCAGGCCGACGTCGACCGACTCCGGTCGACCCTCGACGTCCTCCTCGCCTCGGCACGCACCCGCCAGAGTGAGCTCGAGCAAGTCGACAACGATCTCGTTGCGGTCGTCGCACGCGTCGTCGAGCGGCAACAGCTGCTGACGCCCGATGTCGCAATCACTGTTGACGCGCCCTCGTCGTTGGTGATCGGTGTCGATGGGGTGAGCGTGGAGCGAGCGGTGGCCAACCTGGTGACCAATGCAGTTGAGCACGGTGGCGGCGCACCGGTGACGGTGGCGCTGTGGCCGCTGCCGCACGCTGTAGAGCTCGTCGTCACCGACCAGGGTCCCGGCATCGACGCCGAGCGGCTCCCGCAGATCTTCGATCGTTACGCGGGCGACCACCACGGGCTCGGGCTTGCGCTCGTCAAGCAGGTCGCCGACGTGTATGGCGAGGTCACCGCCGAGTCGCCGGTCGACGGACGGAGCGGAACACGAGTCACGCTGCGTTTGCGCGTCACATAGGAAATCGTCAGGTAGGCTGACGATCAGTGAAAGTGACGAAATGTGATCTGAGCGAGGATCGACGTGCCGACGCCGGCTGATCTGCTGACCGGACCGGTCGGCCCGACGATTCGTCGGTTGTCGGTGCCGATGGTGGTCGGCATCGCATCGGTCACCGTCTTCAACCTCGTCGACACCGCATTCGCCGGTCGGTTGGGTTCGGTCGAACTCGCCGCGTTGGGGTACACATTCCCGGTCGTCACCCTGCTCGGTGCTGTTGCTGGTGGCCTGGGTATGGCTGCCACCGCGCGGCTTGGTCGTCTCCTCGGCAGCGGGCGACGCACGCGACGCGGCGGGCGTTGCGCGCGACGCAATCCTGCTCGCGCTTGCGGTCGTGGCGGTGCTGTCGGTCATCGGACTGCTGACGATCGATCCGCTGTTCACTTCGCTCGGCGCGGACGGCGCGGAGCTCGACGCGGTGCGCGAGTACATGACGATCTGGTACCTCGGGATGGTCTTCCTGGTGGTGCCGATGGTCAGCAACGGCGCAATCCGCTCGACCGGCGACACGCGCGCTCCTGCGGTGATCATGGTCATCGCCGCAGCGGTCAACGTCGCAATCGATCCGCTGCTGATGTTCGGACCAGGCCCGTTTCCTGAGCTGGGACTCCGAGGTGCCGCGATCGCCAGCGTGATCGCCAGATTCCTGACGTTGCTCGCCTCGCTCTGGCTACTCATCGTTCGGCGACGATTGGTCTCGTTCCGTCCGCCGACACTGGGCGAGTTCGGCGCCAACGTGCGCGCGCTGAGCGGACTCGCCGTGCCCGCCGCGCTCTCGGCGGCGGTCGTGCCCGTGTCGCTTGGCGTGCTCACCGCGATCGTCGCCGCGGAGGGACGTGCCGCCGTGGCCGCGTTCGCTGCTGGCGGCCGGGTGACGACGATCCTCGTGCTCGCAGCGATGGCGACCGGTGCTGGGCTGGTGCCTTTCGTCGCCCAGAACATGGGCAGCGGTCACCGCGCCCGAATCGCCCAGTCGCTCTCGCTGGCGATCCGGGCGGTGACGGTCATCGCGGCCATCGGCTGGCTGCTCGCGGTCGTCTTCCGCGCCCAGGTCGGATCGCTCTTCACCTCCGACCCCGCCATCGCCGACGTACTCGACGCCTATGTCGTCATCGCACTTGCGGGTTCCATCGGGATGAGCGTGCAGGCCGTGGCCGTCGGCGTGTTGAACGGGCTACAAGCAGCTGGCACGGCCGCGGTCGTCAACATCGTGCGCCTGGCGGTGCTGGTGCCGGCTGCGTGGCTCGGCAGCCGCGTCGCCGGCACGGAAGGGATCTGGGTGGCGATGCTCGCCACCGAGACCATCGTCGGACTGCTCGCCGTACTCGTCGCTCGGCAGCGCATCGATGGCGTTGTACCGATTGACACACCACCGAGTGCGGGTCGCGATGCCGCGCCCGTCGAGTCCGTCACCGCGAAGGAGCACGTATGAACGCGCCAACGACCACCCCAACATCAACGAGGACGCCATCCGATCGATGGTGGTCGCGCCCCAGGTTGCAACGGGGGCTCGCCGCCGCGCTCGCTGCGGTGGCGATCAACCTCGTATTGCTCGTGATCGGGAATGCGGCGAGCGCCGACATGCAGGTCCCCGACATGGCCGATCCAGAGACGTTCCTCGATCTGCGTGCATGGCTGGTGGTCGTCGCCACGCTGTTGCCGCTGCCGATCGCTTTCCTGGTCGCCGCCGCGCTCGAGCGATTTCGCGTGTCGTGGTACCGCCGCTATCCGGTGCTGGTGCTGGTGGCGCTCGTGCTCTCGTACGTGCCGACACTGACATCTGGGATGAGCGCCGGCACGGTGGTTGTGCTCATGCTCATGCACCTGCCGGTAGCAGTTGCCGCGCTGGCGCTCGGGCCCCGCCCGTTCAAGGGATAGCTGCGTCGCCGCGGCGTCAGTCGTCGTCGACTGGGAGTTGATCGACGACCTTCGTCAACAGTGCCCGCAGCGTGGCGAGTTCTGCGTCGTCGAGGGCCTGCAGCGTGGTGCGCTCGATTGTCCACAGCGCGTCGTCGTGGGTCGACACCAGCGTCGCCCCGACGTTCGTTGCAACGACCAAGTTGGCGCGCCGATCGCTCGGGTCGGGTTGACGCTCGACGAGTCCGCGTTGCTCGAGATCATCGATCAACGCCACCATCGATGTGCGGTCGATGCCCGATCGGCGGCTCAGCGAAATCTGTGACGACGGGCCGTTGAACACGAGGTTGGCGAGCACCCCATACGACCGTGGCGTGAGCTCGGTGTGTTCGAGCGATGATGCAGCGGAGACGCGGATCTCCGAAGCGACTCGACTCAGCAGTGAACCGATGTGCACGGTTGACTCGGCCGGCGCGCCCATCACCGGGAGCGTACGTGATGCCTTGTCCTGCAGCGGGAGCCGACCGGGAGGTCGTGTTCTATGCGTCAGTGGGAGGACGGTCGAGCAGGTCGGGGGAGAAGCGGATGACCTCCCCGCGTGTCCGTGCGGTCATCACGTCGACGAAGAACGCCCCCGCGCGCTGTGATTCGACGACACCCGGACGCCCGGCGCGCTCGATGCGGGCGGCGATGCGCACCTCGTTGAATCGCATCGGAGAGTTGCGTAGCTCATGGATGAGGACGGCCGCGACCGCGTACTGGGCGCGCACGGCCATCGTGAGTAGTCCCGTGCCGTCGACGATGTGCTCGCCCGCTGCACCTGACACAAGCGTGTACGACCCGCCGGTGTGTTCGAGTCGCGGGACGGCCGCGCCGGCGAGCCGTAGCTGGGTGACCGCATATGTGTCGAGCAACTCGGCGAGTTCTGCTGGATCTTGGAGCAGGCTCAGTCCGCCGTTCCAGTACGCGCCGATCGGCGCCACCACGTGATCCAGGGCGCCGTGATCGTCGATCTCGGCGAACAGCCGATCAACACCGTGCGGCGTCGAGACATCGGTGGCCACCACGACTCCGGTGTCTTCGAACTCGCGGCGGAGTGATGCCGCTCGTGCGGCTGACCGCGTCGGCAGGAACACCCGGGCCCCGGCGGCCGCTGCCTGGTGGGCGACTCCCCACCCCACCTCTCCGGTTGCGCCGGTGATGAGCACGTTGGCTCCGTCGAGGTCCGCGGTTGGTGGTACCTCCGATGGTGCCGACATATCGTCACTGTAACTGATAGTTGAGATTACTGACGTTCTGTCCCTCCGCCTCGTGGGGGAGTGGCCAACCCGTCGCCAGCGGGATGACCGCCGCTCGGGATCGGAGTTGATTGGAAACCATCGACGTCACCGTGTGGAGGCATCATGGAAACACCAACGGGCGAGCACCAGCTCGTGATCGAACACGTCACGAAGCGGTACGGCGGGCGAGCCGTCGTCGACGATCTCAGCTTCGTCGTCGAACCCGGTCGTGTCACCGGCTTTCTCGGACCGAACGGCTCGGGCAAGTCGACGACGATGAAGGTCCTGCTCGATCTCGCCGCAGCAGACAGCGGGCGCGCCACCATCGGTGGGTGCCGCTACCGCGACCTGCCTGCTCCGGCTGACACCGTCGGCGTCATGTTGGAGCCGAACGCGTTCCACCCAGGCCGGTCGGGTCGGAACCACCTGCGCATCGTTGCCCAGGCGGCCGGTCATCACCCCGACGAGGTCGACGAGGTACTCGCCGCCGTCGATCTCGCGGGCCCGTCAGCGCAGCGACGCGTCGGCACCTATTCCCTCGGTATGAAGCAGCGGCTGTCGCTGGCCGCTGCACTGATCGGCGACCCACATGTGTTGATCCTCGACGAGCCGGCCAATGGCCTCGACCCGCAGGGCATTCACGACATGCGTGACCTCCTCCGCGGCCGGGCGGCTCAGGGCCACGCGGTCCTCGTATCGAGCCACCTCCTCACCGAGGTGCAGCACCTCGTGGACGACGTCGTCGTCATCAACAACGGTCAGCTCGTCACGGCGGGCACGATCGACGAACTCACCGATCGGCGGGCGCTGGTGCGCACACCGCAGCGGGACGCGCTGGCCCAACAACTCGAGGCGGCACACGCCACCGTCACGGCGACTGCCGACGGCGCGCTCGTCGTTTCCGGCTTGTCGCTCGACCGGATCGGCGAGGCCGCCCACGCCGCGGGAATCACCCTCCACGAGCTCTCGGCTGATGCCGGTTCGCTCGAGAGTGTGTTCTTGTCGCTCACCACGTCGAACGTCGACATCAGCACCCGTCAGGAGCATCTGTCATGAGTTGGAACACTCTCTTCGGGAGCGAAGTGCGCAAGCTGACCACCACACGGATGCCGCTCGTGTTCGTCGCCGTGTTCATCTTGCTCGCCGTGACCAACGGCATCGCTGTCGCCCTCGGGACCGACATGGATGGATCGAAGACGTTCATCTCCACCGCCGACGATCAACAATCGCTCATCGCCTTTGCCGCGAATGCGCTGATGATCACCGGACTGTTCGGCGCCATCGCCGCAGCACGCGAGTACGCCAACAACACCGTCATCGCCACCTACCTCGCGTCGCCTCACCGTCCACGAGCGCTTGTCGCTCAGCTCGGCGCAGTCGGTGTGGCCGGTGCCGTGCTGGGGGTGATCGGGACCGCCCTCACGGTGGTTGGTGTCGCGCTCTCGCTGCCGTTCACCGACTTCGGCTTCATGGTCAGCGCCGGCGGCCTCACGCAGGTGTTGGTTGCCGCGGCCTGGGCGGGGGCGTGCGGGGCGGTGCTCGGCGCAGCGATCGGCACCGTCGTGCGCAACACCGGCGGCGCCGTGGCGTGCGCAGTGATCGTCCTGGTGATCGTTCCCCCACTCATCGTGCAGCTCGCCAGCGAGACGGCAACATGGATCCCCAACAACCTCGCCCTCGTTGCATCGGGCGTGATGAACGACACGAGTGTGATCGCGGCAACCGCTGCGCTGGCGGCCTGGGCAATCGTTCCGTCGCTGCTGGCGCTTGTTGCGATCCAGCGGCGAGACGTCGTCTGAGCCGAGCGAGTTAGCGTTGCCTTCGGCATGAGCCAGCTCGCCGACCCGCCTGCGATGCCCGACACGGCAGCGGCAATGTCGGCCGGCTCGCGGTGGTGGCAGCGCTGGCTCGACTTCACCACACCGCATGTCGCTCGCGGTCCGTTTGCGCGTTGGCCACGCGTGGCCGACGCGGTCTTGGCGACAGTGGTCTTCGGGCTTTCGGTGATCGCCGTCGCAGCGAGTGCGGTCCCCGACGGTGCCGACTTCACGCTGGAGCGCATCGGCGACGTGCCGATCGACGCGTTGGTCTTGCTCGCCGTCGCTGCGGCCTCGTTGTGGTGGCGGCGCGACCAGCCCGTCATCGTCGCTGGGGTGGTGTTGGTCACCATGGTGGTGTGGGCCGTCGCCGAGCTCGGCGACGGCCACGATCTCGCGTTGGTCGTGGCGCTCTACAGCGTCGGTCGGTACCTGGCCGACCCCGGCCGCAGCGTTGCCGTGGCGGGTCTCGGCGCGGCGATCAGTCTGGTGGCGTCGGTGATCGACGGGCAACAGCGTGTCGACGTCGCGCCCGCCCTGCTGCTGACGCTGCTTCCGTGGTACATCGGCCGTCGGATCCGCAATCGGGGCGAGTACCTCGCCCTGCTCCGTGAGCGAGCTGCCCGGCTCGAAGCCGAACAGCATGCCGAGGCGGAGCGCGCCGTGGCCGACGAGCGAGCGCGCATCGCCAGAGAGTTGCACGACGTCGTCGCCCACCGTGTGTCGATGATGACCGTGCAAGCCGGCGCCGCCAGAACGGTCGCCCGCGACGATCCAGACGCTGCCGTGGAGGCGATGGGCGACGTCGAACGAGCCGGACGCGCGACGCTCGGCGAACTGCGCCATCTACTCGGCGTGTTGCGTCCGGTGCGTGGCGACGAGCAACTCGAGCCACAACCGGGACTCGACGGTGTGACAGCGCTGATCGGCGAGGTGCAACGGACCGGCGCCGAGGTCGAACTCACCATCGACGAGTTACCCGCCGACCTACCGGCCGCGATCGACCTGTCGGCGTACCGCATCGTGCAAGAGTCGCTCACCAACGCAATCAAACACGGTGGATCCGATCCGCACGTCTTGGTCGTGATCGTGGCGACCGACACCCAACTCGCGATCGACGTGGTCAATACCACTCCGTCGACGGCCAATCGTCTTCCACCGTCCGGGTACGGCATCGCCGGGATGCGCGAGCGCGTCCAGCTGTTCGGCGGCACGCTCACCGCAGAGCGGTGCGAGGGCAGCCGGTTCCACGTGGCCGCCCGCATCCCCCTCGAACAGGAGGCGGTGTGACGATCCGCGTCGCCATCGTCGACGACCAGGCGCTCGTTCGACGCGGCTTCTCGATGATCCTCAATCATCAATCCGACATCGACGTCGTCGCCGAGGCCGGAACTGGCGTCGAGGCGATCCGCGCCGCGCGTGAGCACCGTCCCGATGTCGTGCTGATGGACATTCGCATGCCCGAGATGGACGGCCTCACTGCGACGTCCGAACTGCTGAACTCCGCCGACTGGCCGCTGCAGGTGATCATCCTCACCACCTTCGACCCCGACGAGTACGTGTTCCGCGCCCTTCAGGCGGGTGCGAGCGCGTTCTTGCTGAAGGACACGCCGCCCGAGCAACTGGCTCCAGCGGTGCGCACCGTCGTCGACGGCGGCGCGTTGCTCGCTCCCGACATCACTCGTCGGCTCATCGGGCGCTTCGCCACCTCGCTGGGTGCCGACACGATCAGCGCCAAGCTGCTGGCAACACTCACCGATCGCGAGCGCGAGGTCCTCATGCAACTCGCCAAAGGTGCAACCAACGCCGAGATCGCGGACGTCCTCTTCATCGGCGCGGCGACGGCGAAGAGCCACGTCTCGAGCATCCTCACCAAACTGGGTCTACGCGACCGCGCCCAGGCGGTGGTGTTCGCTTACGAGAGCGGACTGGTCAGTCCAGGGCAAGCTGGCACCGACACATCGCAGTTCTGAACGAGGCTCGGTACCCCAAGTACCGCTGTGTCATCATGAGCTGCCAATGAATCGTCCGGCGAGTGGTTCGCGACGACGTCGCCCGCGGTTGACCGACGAACAAACAGAGCGGCGCATGCTCGACGCCGCCGCCGACCTGATCTTGGGCGAGGGCATCACGGTGAGCCTCGACCATCTTCGCTTCGACGAGGTGGTGGCTGCGGCGGGGGTGGCGCGCACGTCGGCGTATCGCCGATGGCCGACCAAGGATCTGTTCATCGACGATCTGTTGGTGGAGCTGGCGACCGCGTCGCGGCTGGGGTCGGGGTGGGGCGAGACCGACGAGTTGCTCATCACGACGCTCGACGGGTTTCTCCCACGACCGGCGGCGGTCGACCCCGAACAAGATCGCCTCGACGTGTTGGTGGAAGTGCTCAGGGTCTCCGCCCAGGCCGACGTCGAAGATGTGCACGCTTCCCCTGAATGGCGGACCCACATCGCGCTGCAGGCCACGCTGCTCGGCCTACCGGCCGGAGACCTCCGTAACGCGGTCGGCGACAACCTGCGGCGCACAGAGGAGCGATTCGGCGCGATCCGTGCGGACGCGTTCCGCCGGCTCGGTCAGCTGTGGGGGTTCCGGGCGGTCGACGCTGAACTCGTCACCGACGATCGCGACGGCTTCGATCAGCTCGCCCTCGCGCTGACCGCGACGATGACCGGGCTCGTCGTGCGCGCGGGCTCCGATCCCGACATCGTGCATCGCACGTGGCAACTTGCGCCGTTCGGCACGACCCGCCGTGCGGCGTGGTCGAGGCCTGCGCTCGCCCTGGCGCGCACGATCATGGCCCATCTCGTACCGCAGGACGTCGACCGCTGGGGCGACGACGACATCAGGGCGGCGATCGACGGGATCGAGCAGATGCGAACGTTGTGGGCTGAGGCGGGGCTCGACGCCGACGTCGTCGACATCACGGCCCGTCAGTAACCGAAGTCACACCCGGCTCGCGAGGAAATCGATGCCCGAAGCGTTGGCGCGGACGCTACGGTACTTGGAGTTCCATATACCAAACGTCGCTACGGCGACGTCGTTTCCGCCTGGAGGACCACCATGACGCTGACCATCAACGACACCGCGCCCGACTTCACCGCCGAGACCACCACGGGAACCATCCGGTTCCACAAATGGCTGGGTGACGACTGGGGGCTGCTGTTCTCGCACCCCAAGGACTTCACTCCGGTGTGCACCACCGAGCTCGGCGCGGCCGCCGCGTTGCAGGACCAGTTCGCGGCTCGCGGCTGCAAGATCATCGGGCTCAGCGTTGACCCGATCGCCAACCACGAGCGCTGGCTCGTCGACATCGAGGCGGCGACCGGACACGCGGTCGGCTATCCGCTGATCGGCGATCCACGGCTCGAGGTGGCCAAGCGTTACGGCATGCTTCCCGCCGACGCCGGGGACACCGCCGACGGGCGCACCCCGCTCGACAACGCGACCACGCGCTCGGTGTTCATCATCGCCCCCGACAAGACGATCAAGGCGATGCTCACCTACCCGATGACCACGGGCCGCGACTTCCACGAGATCCTGCGCGTCCTCGACTCGTGTCAACTCACGGCCAGCCAACAACTGGCCACACCGGCGAACTGGCGAGTCGGAGACCGTGCGATCGTGACCCCTGCGGTGTCTGACGAGCTTGCCGCCGAGCGCTATCCCGACGTCGACGCCGTGCTCTCGTACCTGCGCTATGTCGACGTTCCAGCATGAGTGTGAACCGCGCAGCTGAGACGCTGGAACCGCGAACACGGACTCGGCAGGCGCGCGTCGGCATCGTGGGCGCCGCCGTTCTCCTGGCCACTGTGGTCGTCCTGGAGTTTGCCGTTGGCGAGCCACCGAGCGACGGTGACGCGTTGCTCGACTGGATGGACACGAACCGGCTCGGCTTGATCCTGCTCGACGAGGCGTTGGTCTTCGCTGGATTGGCCTTGACGGCCGCAACAGCGTTGGCGCGGCGTGCCGCGCCGCCGGCGTTGCGCGACCGGCTCAGCCCGATCGTCGCGCTGGCCATGTTGACGACGGTCATCATGTTCGTCACGGCACTTGCGGGCGGTCGGTTCGTTTACCCCGTTCATGACATTGCGGTTGAGGATTCCGAGAGCGCAGGCCTTGTTGCCGGATTGTTCTACGGAGGGATGCACATGCTGTGGCTCGCGCTGGGCGTGCTCGCCGCCGCCGTTACCGCAGCAATGCGCGCCTCCTGCGGGCGCCGGCTTACGATCGTCGGCGTCGTTGCAACCCTCGCAGCGATCATCGCGTCGTACCCGGAGGTCCTGGGACCAGAGCTCACCCTTGTGGTTCGTCTCGTCTTTGTTGCGGCGATGCTCATCCTCGCAGCGGCCGTGCCGGCTGAGCAGCTGCCAGGCGACCCAGGCCCTCGTGCGTCGACGGCCGACGAGCTGACTGGAGCAACGTCGTGAGCCACGAACCCAATCATTCAGCGATGCAACCGATCGCCTCGGCGGCGGCGGAGTTCCTGGCGAACGAGCGCATCGCCGTCACGGGAGTCTCTCGGTCTGGTGGCGATCACAGTGGCAACGCTGTGTATCGCCGCCTCCGCGACCGTGGGCTCGAGGTGTTCGCGGTCAATCCGCACGCAACCGCTGTTGAGGGTGACCCGTGCTTCCCCGACCTGGCGTCGATCCCGGGCGGCGTCGACGCCGTGGTCGTCGCCACCGCTCCGGATCACGCCGAACGGACCGTCCGCGAGTGCATCGACCTCGGGATCCGCCATGTGTGGATGCACCACGGTCCGTCGGCCACCAGCGTGTGTCCCGACGCTGTCGCGCTGGGGCGCAGTCACGGCCTCGCAGTGATCGACGGCGGGTGTCCTCTCATGTTCGGTCGGGTCGCAGACATCGGACACACGTGCCTGCGCATGGCGCTCATCGGGTTCGGCCGCATGCCCCGACGAGTCCCGCGTGCTGTCGACGATCGATGAGCCCACCGTGCGACTAACCACCAAACTGATGTGGAGCCCAACTCATGAAGTGGACGCCGATTTGCGATGACGACGCGCGCGAGATGTACTCGACGGGGCGGGCCAACCGCACCGCCAAGGTGCTCTCACGCCTGTGGGGTGTGGTGTTCGCCCTCGGCCTGATGCCGCCGCGATGGGTCCGCCTCGAGGTGCCCGGCCGCTCGACCGGCGAGACTCGGTCGTTCCCGCTGGGGATGGCCGACGTCGACGGGTCGTGGTACCTGGTGTCGATGCTCGGCGAGTGTTCGTGGGTGCGCAACGTGCGCGCCGCCGACGGGCGAGCTGTGCTCCGACGGCGGCGGGCGACCCCGTGCGTGCTGCACGAGGTTCCGCCCGAGCAGCGGGCGCCGATTCTGCGTCGCTACGTCGACAAGGTCCCCGGCGGCCGGCCGCACATCCCGGTCGAGCAGGGCTCCGCGGTCGAGGAGTTCGCAGCGATCGCCGCCGAGCACCCCGTCTTTCGCGTCGAGAAGATCTGACCAACCGACGACGACACGACGCAGCCGCGGGAGCGACGCACGCCTACGTGTCGATGGTCCGGCTGATCAGCACGACCGGGCAGGTGGCGCGGCGGACGAAGCCGGCCGCGGTGCTCCCGAGCACCAAACGATCCAGCCCGCTGCGACCCTGCGTCGATGCGACGATCGCGGCAGCGTGCTGGTCGCTTGCGAACTGCACGACGGCTTCGGGCACGTCGTGGCCGTGTAGCACCTCGAACTGTGCGTCGTTGCCGAGCGCACGAGCGAGATGTGCGACGTGGGCGGAGTCGACGACGTCGGTCGGCGCGCCGTCCGGTTCGCTGACATTGACGACCCACGTGGTCGCCTCGATCTCGGCGGCGAGCTGGCCGGCGATTGGCACGGCTCGCTCGGAGAGCGCAGAACCGTCGACTGTTGCGATCACCGGCCCGGTCCAGCGCGTCGCGGCGACGTCGACCTCGGGTCCGATGCACATCACGGGAACGGCGGCCTCGGCAACCACGGAGCTGGCCACGCTCCCGACGATTGCCGCTGTCCGTCCGCGGCCGCGCGACGACATCACGGCCATCGTGCCGGCACTGTCGAGCTGCTGAAGGAGTCCGGCGGCGGGATCGTGATGCTGCACCACGGTCGTCTCGACCGCGACGCCCGCGGTGCGCGCGGCCTGAACCGACTGACGCTCACCACATCGGCGCTCGAGACGCTCGCCGATTCCTTCGGCGATGGCGTCGAACGCAACCACTTCCACGACGCGGACGGAACATGCCGCACGAGTTGCCAAGCCGGTGGCGATGTCGACCGCACGCAGCGACTCGTCGGATCCGTCGACGGCGACGACCAAGGTGTCGATCATCGGAGCCTCCCTTCTCCACATGTGCGCAGTCGCGCACACAACTCGATGGTGACGTGCTGCGGTCACCGTGTGTAGAGGCGGTGGACACATCTCACGGGCGCGGCATCGAGTTCCGGTGACCTTGTCCTCTCCCCGGAGAGCGCAGACCGCCTCATGATGAATGGGAGGCGACGCGGCGCCGCCCGCCAGCGCGCCTCCGAAGGAGGACTCCGTGATTCACACGTTGCTCGTCCCGGTCGACGTCTCCGACGACTCGTACCGGGCGGTTGATCTCGCGTGCGCACTCGCCCCGGTAGTGGGCGCGTCGGTGCGCGTGGTCGAGGTGGTGGCGCACTCGACTCTCGTCGAGGTGATCGCCCAGGGAGTCGCCCGCCGGTGTGACGAACGGTCGACGGTGCAACACGCTCGGAGCAACGGTGTCGACGTGCGTGTCGACGTCCTCGTTGGTGAAACGCCCGCAACCGCGCTGATCGACGCGCTGGGCGACACTGGCTGTCGAGCGGTGATGGCGTCACACGGTCGCGGTCGAACCGCAGCCCTGGTCGGGAGCGTGACCGCTGCGGTTGCGGCCGAAGCGCCGACGCCCGTGCTGTGCGTCGGACCAGAGGCCGGGATGGAACTCGACACGAGCGGGTGGTCGGGCCCCGTCGTCGCCACCGTCGACGGGTCGGATCTCTCCGCGCGCGCGTTGCCGGCCGCTGCTGGTTGGGCAGAGGTCCTCGAGGTACCGCTGCGCATCGTGGCGGTGCGTCGGCCGGGCGACGAGCCAGAGCAGGGCATCGCGGTCGATCATGAGACACTGTCGGGCGACGACGTGGTGCGGACCGTCACCGCCTTCGCCACCGAACACGAAGCAGTGTTGATCGTCGCGGCGACACAAGGCCGCTCGGGTCTCGACCGGCTGGTGCTCGGCAGTACGGCGGCCGGATTCGTGCGGCACGCGCCATGTCCGGTGCTGCTCGTGAACCGCAGCGCTGGCGGGTAGGCGTCGCAGAGGGCGACCGAGCTCGTCGACCTCGTCTGCTTGTGCGCGGCGTGCGGTCAACCGGAACTGGAGGTGCTGGGCGCGGTGTGGTCGTCGAGGAAGCGGGCTCCGGTGACCCGGTAGCGGAAGAACGATGCGTCGTCGTGGTTGGCTGCGTCGGCCGACCAGCCGACCGAGCCGGCTCCGGCGATCGTGACACCCGCGACGTCGAGGGTGTCGGTGACCATGCCGCCGAACGGTTCGGCGCGCGGCGGTTTCGCACCGGTGTTCCAGCGCTGTAGCTCGATGCCCACCACACGGCCCCGGTCGTCCACCGTCAGATCGACGTCGGTCGGCCCCGATGGTCCGGGCAGCGTGACTGTCGCCCGCGTGCGATCGAGCGGCCACCAGCGAGCGCCGGCTTGTGGCGTCAACGCCTGCGGCAACCACGCAACGGTCTCCGCCGCGAGGCGACCCGCCGCGCTTCGCTCCAGATCTGGGCCGGTGGCGTTCACCACCGGGACCCGACCGAACAGCGCGAAGCGCATCTGTGCGCCGTCGGGGCCGAGCACGTCGGCACCGCTGAACCGGACGAGTCTGTTGCCGACATCGGCCGACCACACCAGGCCCACTTCGGCACGAAGGACTTGCCGCGCGGTGAACGGAAGCCACACGCCGAGCTTGATGCGACCGGTCATCTCGAGGTGGATGCCCGTGGCGAGTGGGGCGTTCGACGGGATCGCGGCGCGCAGGAAACGCTGGGCTGGCTCTGGAAGGTTCACGATCGTCGACGGATCGAAGAACTCGGGCCGGCCGGAATCCATGCGCTGGAGCGAGCTCCACACCGACTGCGCTGTGGTGACCATGTGACCCTCCGCGGGTGATGTGTCCCGCCGTACGTACCTGACTCTGCAGCAGCGGTCGTCGACCCGCAAGGGCCGATCGGCAGGAGAGTGCACCGGGGCCGCGGCCCGGCGTGAGCTCGCGTCGAGCGCCGTGGTCGGGCAGACTCGTGGCGATGGCGACGGGTCGCGAGGCGTACGGCGGCTCAGCTGCGCAGCACCACGACGTCGCGGTCGTCGGTGCGGGGATCTCCGGGCTCGCGGTGGCGCGAGAGCTGGTTCGAGCCGGTCGATCCGTGGCTGTGTTCGAGGCGCGTGATCGGGTCGGCGGTCGGCTGTTGAGCCCGCGTCTTGAGAGCATTGGGGCACGGGTCGATGTCGGAGCGACCTGGTACTGGCCTGGCGAACGCCGAGTGGCGCAGCTGGTACACGAGCTCGCCATTGCGACACACGACCAGTTCATCGCTGGCGATGCGATGTACCACGACCGTCCTCAGTCACAGCGCATTCACGGCAACCCGATCGACGTCGCGGCGTACCGGTTCACCAACGGGGCGCAGTCGCTTGCCGAAGCGGTCGCCGGCGAGCTGCCGGCCGACGTAGTCCGGTTGGGAACTCCCGTCGACACGATTCACGACCGTGGTGAACGGCTCGCCCTGCGGCACCAAGGTCAGGCCGACTCGGTGCACGAGATCGAGGCCGACCACGTCGTCATCGCGCTTCCTCCCGCCTTGGCCATACACCGCATCACGTTCCACCCCGGTCTGCCAGACCGGCTCAGCAGTCTCGCCGCGGCCACGCCGGTGTGGATGGGCTCGATCACCAAGGTCGTGGTGCAGTTCGATGACCCCTTCTGGCGTGCCGACGGGCTGTCCGGCAGTGCGATCAGCCATCTCGGACCGATGCGCGAGTTCCACGACATGAGCGGCCCCGACGGCCAGCCGGCGGTGCTGTTCGGGTTCGTGCCGAATCAGTTGCTAGCCGACACCATCACCGACCAGCAGGTGTGTACACAGCTCGTCGAGTTGTTCGGGCCCGCGGCGTCCGACCCGCTGGAGATCATCATCACCGACTGGCGCACGCAGCCCGATACGTCGCCGCCCGGGGTGGAGACGCTGCAGCAGTATCAGACCTACGGCCACTCGGCGTGGCAAACGCCCATCTTCGATGGGCGACTGCACTGGACGTCGACCGAGACATCGCTCAAGGCCCCAGGACACATCGAGGGGGCTCTCGCCGCGGCCGACCGGACGGTGTCGGCGATCGTTGGATCGACGGCCCGATAGGGCGATGACGTCAGTTGCGCCGGCCGAGCAGGCGGGCGGGCAGTGTCACGACCGCCTTGAGGCTCTCGAGGATGCCGTTCACGCTGATGCCGATGATGCGGAACGGCAGCAGCAGCAACCACACGATCGGATACGCGATCAGTGCCAGCAATGCCAACGGCCACGACAACACGGCCAGGATGAGCCAGAGAATGCACGTCATCTGTTTCTCCTACGCAACGGTGCGCCAGCTCGCGTTGCTGCGCCACACGTCGAGCACTGCGCCTGGGGTGACTGTGGTCGGGTCGTTGGGGTCGTCGACCGTGCCTGCCAGCACGGTTGCGACGTGCCGGCCGACGTCGTCGGTCTCGTAGGTGATCACGATCGCGTCGCCGCTACCGGTTCCGGGTGTCGCCGCGAGGCCCGCGAAGGTGGGGGCAACGACGGAGACAACGTCGCCCAACGCGTTGTAGTTGATGCGCCAGGTCGAGTCCGACTCGCTCAGCGCGGCGACGTCCTGGATGCCTCGTTCGGTCTCGGGCTGGACGCCGACGAGTTGCGGCCAGCCGTCGCCGCCGTCTGAGCGCCAGAACAACTGGGTGGTGGTGCCGTCGGGTTCCACGACCGCTCCGATCTGGTACTCGTCGATCCCGACACGGACGTACCACACGTTCGTCGTGGCCCCTTGTGGATCGCTCCAGCCGCAGAGCAGACCATCGGGCGCGGCGTACACATCGCTGCCGTCGACCGGAGGGGCGACGCCGTCACAAGTTCCGTTCGTACCGGTCGTGACCGTGCCCCCCGATGCGGTCAGGGCCCATCCGTTGGGAAGTGAGTCGGGCGTGGCTGCTTGGGGTTGCCCCACGCCGCCGGGGGAGCGGTACCGCAGCGCCGGCCCGGTCGGCGCCACGGTGAGTTGTGCTGAACCCGATGCCAAACCGACATCGACCGGCCCGAACGGCTCGATCTGTTCCAGCGTCGCGTCGATCGGTGCGACGACGATCACCCGATCGTTTTGCACGATGGTGCAGCCGGCGGTCGGTGAGTCGGGGGTGAACGACCAGATCACGATGTCGCCGTGGACCGCCTCGTCGATCACCGTGGAAGCCACGGCCCCTTGCGCGGCCGTGACCGGCACGGTGCGGGAGATCTCCCGCAGCTCAGAGCTGACCAGTAGATCGAACGTGCCGTCGACGCCCACGCACGCGGCCGGTGCGGTGATCAGCGGAGCCGGCTCGGGCACGGTGCACCCGAGGGTCGCGTCGTCACCCGACAAGCACGCTTCGGTCGAACCGACCGACCGTGGTGGCTCGGTGAGCAGGCCGGCCGACCGGTCGACGGCGTCGACGTCATCGACACCACGCGCGTCGGCCTCGGGCTCAGGCTCAGGATCGGTGATGCAATTGTTTGTGCACTGGGTGTTGAACCACCAGCCCGGGACCGGAGCGAGGGCACCTTCGGTCAGCGAGGTCGAGTACAGCAGCTGGAACGGTCCGGGGAGCCACGACATGAACCCTTGCATCGTGAGCGAGTAAACGACGCCGGCCTCCAACGTGACCGGTGCGCTCGACGTGACCCCCTGCTGGTTCGAACAGCCGAACGACGCGCTGCTCACGGCCTCATCGACCCAGAACTGCTGTTGGTCCGGATCGTCGTCGACCAGTGGCGAGGTGTAGGTGCAGGCGTCGGTGTCGATCTGGCCCCATGAGTCGACGAGCGGATCGGATCCGACGACCGTGCCGTCGGGTTCGGTCAAGGTGAAGCGCGCGCCGCCGGCCGCGTTCACGCCGAACGTGTAGTCGCCGGTGATCGGGACGATGAGCGAACCAGAGATATCCAACGTGAACAGCTCCGAAATCCCCTGTCCGTAGGGGTCGAAGGTGGCCCAGTTGAAGTTGATTGCGTCGGCGATCGTGCTGGCCTGAAACGCAGTGTCCGTCTTGAAGTAGGTGTCGTAGTCGTCCGGGTTCCCGAGGACTGCGGTGTATGTGCGGCATACGCTGACTCCGCAGCTCGGTCGCGCGATGCTGACGTCGGCAGAGGGAACTGGCTGGCCGTCCGACACCTTCAGCGCGTCCGGCGGGTCACTCTGCTGGGTTGCGAAATAGTTCATCGAGCGCATATTCATGTTCACGCCCTGCGTGCCGGCCGCAACGTCGGCTCCGACGGTGAAGGTTTGGGTGGCCTGGTCGGGCACCGCATTGCCGTCCTCGTCGACGATCGACCACGTGTAGGTGCTGCCGGGCGTGAGCGCTCCGTCGGTCGGGATGGTCCATCGCTCGTTGGTGGTCGGCGGGCTGGCAAGGAACGCGACCCCGCTGTCGTCACCGATCACGTACGAGAACGAGTCGGTCGCGCCGGCGTAGCCGAGCGTTGGTTGCGTGTTGTCGATCGTTGCGCCGTCTGGCGGTACCGGCGGTGCGCTGCCGCCAGCCTGGAAGAAGAACAGCGACACCGAGCCTTGGGTCTGGTCGGGTTGCGTCAGCCAACTATTCGTCCACTTGGGCAACCCCGATGTGACATCAGGAGCCGCGGCGTAGGAGGCGCCGCCGCCACCACCGCCACCCTGCAGCACCACCACGCCATCCAGGCCGACGCCGCCGGCGCCGCCGCCACCTGGGGCGATCCCCGCGCCACCCCCGCCGCCTTGGCAGGCATCTTCGGCCCCGTTGCCGCCGCTGCCGCCGGGCAGGGCGTTGCCGCCGTCGTCGGGCGTGCTGCTGCCTGCCAGCGACGGCAGCGTCGACGCGCCCTCGCCGGTTTGCGCGGCGCCGAGGCCGCCGAAGAAGGTCAATCCGTCCGCCGCGGCCGAACCGGGCTCGCCTTCCAGTCCTTGCTCCTGAACCTGCTTGGCGCCACCGTCGCCGCCGGTCCACACCGCGTTGAGGAGGGCCCCGCCCCCACCGCCTGCAGTGCCGCCACCGCCGGCCACCCCGGCACCGGACGCCGGGGTGCCGACCGTCCCAGCGACTGCCACGCCACCGCTCCCGCCGCTGGTGATGGTGCACTGCCCGTTGCGTTGAGCGCCTCCTCCGCCACCGCCCGCCACGAGCAACAGCTCGTCGGTGGCACCCCCGGCGGTGACGGCCGAGAACGGATCGGGTGTCAGCGCGAGTGCGCTCGCCCCGCCACCGCCGCTGCCGTGCGCACTGGAGACCTCACCTGAGGCGCCAACCCAGGCGTACAGCGTTTGACCCTCGAGCCCGGTCGTGGTTCGTGTTGTTTGGGCTTGCCCGCCGTTGCCGCCCTTGTCGCCATTGCCGCCGCTGCCGCCCTGGGCCTGCAGCGTGACCAACCAGTCCTCGCCGACGAACTCGTCGGGGAGTTCGAACACCCAGTTGAACGGCAACACGCAACGGAAGCCCGATGTGTCACCTAGCTTCGTCTCCGAGCAGAACACGGTCTCGAAGTCGAGCTCTAGCGGGTACACCACGTGCACCTCCCCGACGCCATCGGAAGGTCCGTCGGGCTTTCGGGTCGGTGCGTTCGGGTCGGTGACCGACGACGCGGCAACGTAGCTTCCGCCACCGCCTCCTCCGGAGGGCCACAAAACGGGGTCGCTCTCGTAGGTGACCAGGGCATAGGACCCAGACGCCCCGCCGCCCAGTCCACCGCCACCGCCACCATCGGCACAGCTGGCAGTGTTGCACTGGGCTGGTCCGCCCGCTCCGAGGCTGGACGCCCAGGCTGCCAGGTCGTCATCGTTGGTCCACGCGGTCGGGTCGAGCGACGAGTTCGCGTCGATACCGACGATGCCGCCGCCGGTTCCGCCCAGACCGCTACTGCCGTCGTTGCCCCGAATCCCCCCGCTCGGGACCCACGCTGCGGTGCCTCCCTCGCCTGGGGTGAACTCCTCAGCGCCCCCAGAGCCCCCGGAACCGCCGTACAGGTTGCCCCCGGTGGCGCCGATGCCGGTCGCGCCTCGCCTGTTCGACAGCGCGACTCCGCCGGACCCGCCGTTCGCACGCGGTTCGTCCAGCGTGACGGCACCGCCGCCGCCGCCACCCGCCACGCCGACGACGTGTTCCGGGAAGAGCGTCGGCAGCGGAGCGCTGGTGGGATCGACCGCCGTGACGAGTGTGGAGGCACCACCGGTACCGCCAGTTGGAAAGCTCACCAGGTTGCTACCAGCGTCGCCGAGCGCGTAGTACAGCGACGTCGTGCCGAAGGTTGCTTGATAGTCGTTGATGGTGGTGATCAGCTGGGCGAACCCGGCGTCGCCGCCCGTGCCTTGCACGAGGGTCAACTGCGGTGGGCTCGGTGTGGCGTCGCCGCCCCGGCCACCCCACATCTGGATCCAGATCGGGGTGTCACCGGACGCCGGCAACTGCGGCAGCGTCGAGAGATCGATGACGTTCGTCTCGTCCGAGAGCACACACCGCAGGTACAGCTCCTGATCTACCGCTTCGACCTCGCAACTCGGCTCGTCGGCACTCGTGGCGGCCTGGGCAATCACCGGACCATCCGACGTGAACGGCGAACCCGTCGGTACCGCGGCGGCCACGCTCGCCGCCATCATGGCGCCGACGGCGAGCACGGCGCCGACGGCGAGCACGGCGCCGACGCGACGGGGGGATCGTCGGGACGTCATCGGCCCCCCAAGTTACGTGGCGTGGTCAGGCGCGCGCCGATCGCAACGACACGTCGCACTCGTCCGAGAGCCGAAGAGTGGGGCTCGGAGGAGTTGGTGATGGCCCCCGCCCTGCAGTGCCGATACCGGCACAACGGATGGCGCCTTTCGTACAGTGGCCGACGTGGGTGCTGTACGCATGCGAGGTGGACTGTTGGTGGCGGTGGCGATGGTGGTCGCAGCGGCCTGTAGCGACGATGCGAGCGACGGCGGCTCGTCGCCGACTGCCACCTGGGCGCCGACGGTGGCGGCGAGCAACGAAGGACCGCCGGGTGATCCGCCGCAAACGGTCACCGCCGCCGACGTCGCCGCCGGTCTCGAACGAGTGCCTGAGGCGGCCGACGCGGTGCTGGCGGCGACGGGCGTGCCCGGCATGGCCGTCACGGTCGTATTCGACGACGAGGTGGTGTACGCGGAGGGATTCGGCACGCGCCAGGTCGAGCACGACGATCGGATCGGGCCCGACACGGTGTTTCAGGTTGCATCGTTGTCCAAGCCCATCGGCGCCACGGTCGTGGCCGGCTTGGTCGGCGACGGCGCGGTGTCGTGGAGCGATCCGATCGTCGACCACCTCGATGGATTCGAGCTGTCCGATCCGATGGTCACCGAACGAGTCACGGTGGCCGACATGTACGCCCATCGCAGCGGCCTCCCCGATCACGCCGGTGATCTGCTGGAGGACTTGGGCTACGACCGCGACACGATCATCGAGCGGTTGCAGTACCTCGACCTCGGGCCGTTTCGCGACTCGTACGCCTACACCAACTTCGGGTTGACGACGGCGGCGGTTGCCGCGGCGAGTGCGTCTGGAATGTCGTGGGACGAGGCGATGAACGACGTGTTGTTCGGGCCCGCCGGTATGGATCACTCGTCGGCGCGGTTCGACGACTACATGGCGGCCGACGACCGTGCGGTGCCACATCAGCGCGACAGCGACGGCACGTGGGGTGCGTTCGCCCAACGCGATCCCGACCCGCAGTCGCCCGCGGGCGGGGTGTCCTCGACGGCTGCCGACATGGGTACGTGGATGCGCATCCAACTCAACGAAGGTCGTCTCGGCGACGAAGAGATCGTCGACGCCGATGCGCTCCTGGCGATGCACACGCCACAGATCACCTCCGCCCCACCGCGCACGCCGAGCGCACACGCCAGCCAGTACGGATTGGGTTTGAACGTTGGCGTGCGCGACGACGGGTACACGCAGTGGTCGCACTCCGGCGCGTTCCTGCTGGGCGCCGGGACCACGGTGGGCATGATTCCGGGTCAGCACCTCGGCGTTGCCGTGCTGACGAACGGTCAGCCGGTCGGGGCCTCGGAGGCGATGGTCGAGATCGTGTTGGACCTCATCATCGACGGCGACGTCAGTCGGGATTGGCTCGGCTTGTACGGACCGCTGTTCGACGGCTTCTACGTGCCGGCCACCCCTACCGACTGGTCCGACCGGCCAGCCGACCCGTCGCCGCCAGCGTCGTCGTCGACCTACATCGGCACGTACGACAACACCTACTTCGGTCCGCTCGAGGTGAGCGAGCAGGATGGCGCATTGGTGATGACGCTCGGCCCCGCCGACTTGCAGTTTCCGCTGGAGCCATTCGATGGCGACACGTTCTTGTTCACGCCGCCCGGCGAGAACTCGCTCGGGCCAACGGGCATCGAGTTCGTGGTCGTCGACGGCCAGGCGACCGAGGTGACCGCCGAGTTCTACGACGAGTACGGACTCGGCACGTGGACTCGGGTAGGCGACCAACCCTCAGGGAGCTGAGACCTTCGTCGTCTGTCAGCCCCAGCCGCGCGATTCTCGGAGTCGTCGGTTGCGAAGGCCGCAGCTGACGGCGCCGAGAAGCCGACTGAGCACGTCGCCCCTCGCTCCCGGATACGGCTACGCCAGATCGAGGGCGACTGCCGCGGCGGCGGCGGCCCACGCTTGTGGTCTGCACGATGCCGGATACGGCACCGGGCGGTCGCCGATCGGTTCCCCGCCACACAGCTCGGGAAGACGGCCCCCGGTTGCGGCCCCGAGGCGCACCAGACGTTCGGCGACGATCGATGCTTCGTCGGCGAATCCGGCTCGCGCCATGCCGCGGGCGATGATCGCCGTGTCGTGGGCCCAGACGGAACCGGTGTGATAGCCGATCGGGTTGTACGCGGGATTGTCGGTCGACAGGGTTCCGATGCCGAACGGTCGCAGCATGTCCGGGCGCATCAAGCGGGCAACCACCTTCTCCGACTCCGCTTGGTCGAGGAGCCCGGTGGCCAGCGCGTGGCCCATGTTGCTGCCGACACCATCGACCGGTTCGCCGTTGCCGTCGATCGCCATCGCGAGGTACGGGTCGCCATCGGCGTCCATCCAATACATCGCCCGCACGCGCTCGGCGAGATCGGCGGCCCAGCGGCCCCAGCTGGCGGTGTCGCGCCCCAATGCCGTGCCGATGTCGACCGCGGCGAGTGCCGCGTGTACCGCATACGCCTGCGCTTCGAGGAGCGCAATCGGCGCGGGCGCGATCGATCCGTCGCGTCGGCGCATCGAATCCGCAGAGTCCTTCCAGCCTTGGTTGGCCAGGCCGTGCCCGCTCGCATCGCGGTATCGCAGGAGGCCGTCCGACGAACGTGCCGCAGCATCGCGCATCCATTCCAGCGCAGCGTCGAGTGCCGGCAGGAGTGGTGTGATGTCGTCGACGGGAAGACCAGCCGTCCAGGCCTCGTGGAGCAGGATGATCCACAACGGCGTGGCGTCGACGGTGCCGTAATACAGCGGCGGGAGTGCGTCGCGTGTCGGGCCCGGCGCGCTGTGCCGGAGCTCGTGCAGCATCTTCCCGGGTTCGGCTGCAGTCTCCACATCGGTGGTCTGCGCCTGGCGATACGCAAGGCTGTGCAGCGTGCCAGCCGCGAGGGCCTGACTCTGGCCGACCATGAACCGCGCCGTCCAGAGCGCGTCGCGGCCGAACAGCGTGAGGAACCATGGTGTCCCCGCTGCCGCAACGATCCGATCGACGATCGGGTCACGCAACGTGAGGTGTTGCAGATCGGTGAGGCCGACGCGCACGAGCTGAGCGAGACGCGGGTCGGGCGCACTCGCAGCGAGCTCGTCGGCGTCCCAGTCGACGCAGCGCGACCCCGCGCCGAATCCGATGTCGTCGCGCCGGTGAATGGTCCAGGTCACGGTCACGTCGACCTGACTTGCAGGCTCGATCATGACCGGCCACTCCATCCGGAGACCGCCAGCGGGTTCGTGGGCGGCCACGGCGGGTTCGGGCGCACACTCGATCACCGTGCGGTGGTGGGTGTCGGCCCAGCCGAGCGGCGAGGTCGTTGCATCGAGCGCGGTCCCGGTGGCGCTCCCCGACTTGATGGCGCTGATGTGCGCCCCGTCGGTGGCCGCGAGCAACGTCAACACCGTCGACACCGCGGCGGCAGCTCGCGAACGCACGGTGATGGTGTCGGTGATGGTCAGCTCCGAGATGGTCCGGCGACGGTGGACCTCGACCGTCGGGTCTGGCCCGACGTCGCCCAGATGACGCGCCGCACTCCAGTGCTCGGACCGGGCGCCCACCGCGCTGCTGGCCACGGGCACGCATGGGGCGCCACCCAACAGCAGTTGCAACGTCGCCACGACCCGACGATCGTCGGCGATGACCCCCGTGCCGATGGCGCCGAGGTCGCCGCTGGGTTCGGCGAGCACGGTGACGGGACCGTCGACGGTGATGTCGAGGTCGTGCAGCCAGGGTTGTTCGGCGCGGACCATCAGTAGCCCCCGCCCCCAGGCCGAAATCGCGATCGGAGTTGACAAGCGACGTCGATGGGAGCAATCTACCGGAGGGGGATATGAACGTTCAAATTTCTGAGCGCAGCGACGAGATCACGTCGGAGAGCGAGCGCACGACCGCCGTGCGTGCCGCTCGAGTCACGATCAACGAGGTCGCCGCGCACGCCAAGGTGTCGCGCCAGACCGTGTCGAACACGCTCAACTTTCCCGAGCGCGTGAAGCCGTCGACCCTCGAGCGGGTGCGCGCGTCGATCGACCAACTCGGCTACCGACCCTCGGCGCCCTCGCAGCAACTGCGCCAACAGCGGGCGCGCGCCATCGGGTTCGAGCTCAATGCGATCGGGGCCACTCGCGGCGACGTGACACATCCGTTCCTCGTTGCGCTGTCGATGGCCGCCCCGCGACGTGGCCTACATCTCGTGCCGTTCGCCTCGGACGACTCGCGACCGACCGTCGACGGCTACGTCGACACCGTCTGCCGGCACCTCGTCGACGGCTTCGTCCTGGTCGACACCCACGAGGGCGACCCCCGGCCGTCGTGGCTCGACGAGCGGTCGATTCCGTGGGTCGCCTTCGGCCGGATCTGGAACAACAGCGAAGCGACCACCTGGGTCGACGTCGATGGCCACGCCGGAACCGAGGCAGCCGTCGATCACCTCGTGACCCAGGGCTACGACCGCATCGGCTACCTCGGCTGGCCGGCAGGGTCGCCGGTCGGCGATGACCGTCGCAACGGCTGGTCCGATGCAACCGAACGACACGGCATCACCACCACGCCCCAGGCGTCGTGTGAGCAGGGCATTGCCGAAGCAACCGCCGCGGCGATCCCGTTGCTCGATGAAGTCGGGCGAGGCGGCGCCGTCGTGTGCGCCTCCGACATGCTCGCCCTCGGTGTGCTCCACGCTGCGTTGCGCCGTGGCTGGGACCCCGGACGCGACCTCGGCATCGTCGGCTTCGACGGATCGAACGCCGCGCGGATGTCGGGCATCACCACCGTGGTGCAACCCCTGCAGCAGATCGCCGACGCCTGTGTCGAGCTTCTTCACGGTCTCGTCGACGGGGCGTCGCCGCCGCAGAGCGGACTCCTCGTGCGCCCGCAACTCGAAGCAAGTACTTCCACCGACCCGACCTCGAAAGGAATCTCATGAAGCACCAGACCAAGACACTCGCCGCCGCCGGCGTTGCCGCGGCGATGCTCCTCGCGGCGTGTGGCGGAAGCGACGACAACGACGACGCTGCCGACGACTCGAACGAGGCGGAAAGCACCGACGGTGGATCCGGTTCGAGCGGCGGCGAGGAGTTGACCATGCTCATCGCGTCGTCGGGCGATGCCGAAACCGAGTCCGTCAACGCCGCAGTCGACGCATGGGCTGCCGAGTCGGGCAACAGCGTCGACGTGCTCGTCGCCACCGATATCAACCAAGAGCTCGCCCAGGGCTTCGCTTCGGGGAATCCGCCAGACATCTTCTACCTCGATGCGTCGCGGGTGGGCGACAACGCGGCCGCAGGCAACCTGTTCGCCTACACCGCCGACAACAACGACGACTTCTACGAGTCGTTGCGCGACGCCTTCACGATCGACGGCGTCCAGTACTGCGTGCCGAAGGACTTCTCCACGCTGGCGCTGCAGATCAACGACGAAGCCTGGGCTGCTGCCGGGCTCACCGACGACGACATCCCCACCACCTACGACGAGCTCGCCGACGTCGCGGCAACACTGACGACCGACGACCAGGTCGGGTTGGGGATCGGCACAGGCATCGACCGCGCCGGCGCCTTCGTGGTCGGCAACGGTGGGTGGTGGCTCAACGACGACGCCACCGCCCCCGCCGCCAACAGCCCCGAGGTGCTCGCCGGTCTGCAGTACGTGCAAGAGAACATCGAAGCCGGCAACTTCGCACTGGCCACCACGCTCGACGCCGGATGGGGTGGCGAAGCGTTCGGCACCGAACGAGCTGCGATGACGATCGAAGGCAACTGGATCCGCGGCGCGATGGAAAACGACTACCCCGACGTCGGCTACACCGTCGTCGAGCTACCCGCCGGCCCCGCGGGCCCGGCGACGTTGCAGTTCACCCAGTGCTGGGCAATCGCCGCAGACTCGGACAACCAAGACGCCGCAGTCGACCTGGTGAACTTCCTCACCACACCCGAACAGCAAATCGCCTTCGCCGAGGGGTTCGGCGTCATGCCCAGCCGTCAGGCCGCCGCAGCTGACTACGAGGCGGCGTTCCCCGAGAACGCAGCATTCATCGCCGGCGGCGAGTACGGCCAAGGTCCGATCAGCGCTCCGGGTCTCGACGCCGTGATCGCCGACCTCAACTCGCAACTCGAGGCGATCGGCAACGTCGACCTCCAGTCCGTGGTGGAGAGCTTCGAGACCAACGCCAACGCTGAGCTCGGGGGATGAGCAAGAGCCGCCTGAACCGCCAAGCCCGAGCGGGCTGGCTGTTCACGGCACCGATGCTGATCATCCTCGGCCTGTTCCTGTTCCTGCCGATTCTGCTCGCACTGTGGGTCTCGGTAGCGGACTGGACGGGCCGGGGAAGCCCACTGAACTCCGACGTCAACTTCGTCGGGCTCGACAACTACCGCAGCCTGCTCACCGAGCCCGGCCTCGCTCGGCAGGACTTCATGCTCTCGCTGCGCAACACCTTCTACTACGTGGTTGGCGTCGTGCCCCTGCAGACAATGCTGGCGTTGCTCCTCGCCGTCACCGTCAACCAGCGGTTCCTGAAGGGACGCACGTGGTTCCGGACGTCGTTCTACTTCCCGTCGGTCGTCAGCTCGGTGGCGATCTCGCTGGTCTTTCTGTTCCTGTTCACCGGAACCGGTGCGGTCAACCAGTTCCTCGAAGTGTTCGGCATCAGCGGGCCGTCGTGGTTCACCGACCCACGCGGGCTGATCCATCTCACCGGTGACTCGCTCGGCATCTGGTCGACCGACAACCCCCCGGGATTCCTCGTCGACAACGACGTGATGGGGCTGTCGCTGTGGGAGTGGCTCAGCGGTCCGTCGGTGGCACTGACGGCGATCATGCTGCAGGTCGTCTGGACCACGGCAGGCACCTTCATGTTGATGTTCCTCGCCGCGCTGCAGGACGTGCCCACCGAGGTCGACGAAGCGGCGATGGTCGACGGCGCCACCCGATGGGAGCGATTCCGGCACGTCACCTTGCCGCACCTGCGCCCGACGATGCTGCTGGTGATCACGCTCGGGATCATCGGCACCTGGCAGGTCTTCGACCAGATGTACATCATGACCCAAGGCGGCCCGGCCAAGACCACACTCACGCCCGCGTACCTGTCGTACTCCACCGCATTCAACAGCAACAACTGGGGCCAGGGCGCAGCGATCGCCTTCTTGTTGTTCGTGCTCATCTTCGTACTGACGACCCTGCAGCGGATCATCTTGCGTGACCGAGATGTGCCCCGCACTGGCGGCCGATTCCGGCTCCCGCGTCGTGCGCCACGGCCCGAAGAGCCTGCGGCTGCCGAACGCTCACCGGTGGGAGCGCAACGATGACCATCGCTCCGGATCCGACGTCGGAAGTGCACGACCGCTCCGACGAGCAACTGAGCGAACTCGACGGCGCCGTCGGCAAGCGGTCCACGTGGTGGCGCAAGGCGCTGGTGTACGGGCTGCTGTTCGTCTTCAGCGTCATCTACATCTACCCGTTCATCATCCAGCTGGTCACCTCGTTCAAAACGAACAGCGACGCGGTCAACAACCCACTCAGTCTGCTGCCCGACCCGTTCGTCACCGACGCGTGGTCACGGCTGCGCGACACCGACTTCCCGCGGTGGTTCACCAACAGCGTGATCATCACCCTCACGGTCACCACCTGCCGCGTGCTGTTTGCCTCGATGGCGGGCTACGCGCTCGCTCGGCTGAAGTTTCGAGGGCGCAACGCGATCTTCACTGGACTGCTGGCAGTGATGGCGGTGCCCGGCATCGTGCTGCTGATCCCGAAGTTCTTGGTGCTCAACGACCTGGGTATCTACAACACGTACGCCGCCTTGATCCTGCCGCTCGTGGTCGACGCCGCAGGCGTGTTCATCATGCGGCAGTTCTTCTTGCAGATCCCGATCTCGGTCGAAGAAGCAGCACGTATCGATGGTGCCGGTCCGTTTCGAACGTTCTGGTACATCGTCTTGCCGATGGCCAAGCCGGCGCTGATCACGGTCACGATCTTGAGCTTCCAGGGGTCGTGGAACGAGCTCGGTCACTACGTGATCGCGGTCCAGGACCCCGATCTGTTCCCGCTGACCCGCGGTGTCGCTGGGCTGACATCTGGCCAGCTGGGCTCTGGATCGCAGTTCCCGATCACGATGGCGGCTGGTCTGCTCATGACCATCCCTACAGCGATCGTGTTCGTCGTCTTCCAGCGTTACTTCACCCAAGGCGCAAACGTCGGTGCCGAGAAGGGTTGACGTCGCTGTGCCGGAAACCACCGGTGGTTGACCGCGGCTCGTGGTCGACGTGATCTCCCTCCCTCGATCGCGTCGGCCACGACCGTGTGCTGCGGGGCTGCTGTTGACGTTGTCCCGCCGCACTGAACGAACACCTCGCTGACGCGCATGTACCGACCAGCTGGCTTGTGGGCCTGGGATTTCTGGCTGGCCCGAGACGATCGGCGCTGGCACCTCTTTCACCTCCAAGCGCCTCGGACGGTGCATCCCGACGACCGGCACTGGTGTGCATCGGTCGGTCACGCCGTCAGCGCCGACCTCCGTGAATGGACCACGCTGCCGACCGCGCTCGAGCCAGGACCGCCGGGGGAGTGGGACGACACTGCGATCTGGACCGGCTCGATCATTCTCCACAACTCCGGTCGCTGGATGATGGCCTATACGGGGATTTCTCGGCGGGACGGCATCGCCACCGAACGGATCGGGCTGGCCTGGTCGGACGACCTCGTCACCTGGGACAAGGACTCCGGCAATCCGGTCGTCGTCTCCGATCCGCACCGTTTCGAGCAGCCGGGCGAGACCGCGTGGCAGCACGGCTGGCGCGATCCGTTTCTGTGGCGCAACGGCGAGTCGTACCAGATGCTCATCTGCGCGCGATCGAATGCGGCCGTACCGCTCGATCGCCGCGGTGTGGTGGCAACCGCGAACTCGGCCGACGGTGTCTCGTGGTCGCTCGGCGACACGCTGCCGGGAACCGACGGCTGGTTCGCGCAGCTCGAGGTCCCACATCTCGTCGCCCGTGATGGCCGCGTGCACCTCGTGTTCAGCACGCACACCGACGGACCGTGGCCGCGGACTGAGCCCGCGGCGTCGCAGCTCATCGGTACCGCGGCGCTAGTCGCTGACGATCCCTCCGGTCCGTTCGGCTCCCCGTACTTCATCGACGCCACCGAGGACGGCCGCCGATACGCCGGGCGCATCGTGGAGGATCCTGGCGACCGGTCGCTGTCGTTTCTGTCGTTTCACGACGGACCGGGCCACACGTTTCCCGGCGTCGTCAGCGACCCGCGCGCCGTCGAGTACGTCGATGGCACGCTTCGGCTGATGAGCGCCCTGCCGCGCGATCGCGGCTGACCGACTGCGTCGTCAGTTCGTGGCAGCGAACCGGTGCGACGTGGCCGTGCGAGAGTGGGGTATGAACCTCGAGCAGGTGTTGTTGCCGGTGGTGCGGGCGGTGGGCGCACGTCCGCGGCTGTCGGCATCGGTGTTCCGGTTCGCCAAGTGGGGCAATCCGTACGCGCCCGAGCGCTTCAGTTGGCCGTATCCGATCTACGAGCGGATGACGGCCGGTGGACCCGTGGTGTACGCACGCACGTATCAGCAATGGTTCGTGTCGGGCCACGACGAAGTGCTCGCCGTGTTGCGCTCACCGAACGCGAGCACCGAAGCGCTCGCCAACCGGCTGCTCGCACTATCGCCGTACACCAAACTCAACGACACGGCGATCGAGAACTTCCGGCGGTGGCTCCTGGTGACCGACCCGCCCATGCACACCCGGCTGCGGTCCGCCGTGAGCCGGACGTTCACCCCCAAGCGCGTGGGTGATCTCGAACCTCGGGTGCGCTCGATCGCCGATGAGCTCATCGCCGACATGGGCGGCGCGTCGTCGGTCGACGTCGTCGAGTCGTACACGGCGGCGTTGCCGATCAATGCGATCGCCGCGATCCTCGGGCTTCCGCAGGACCGGTGGGTTTGGTTGCGAGCGGCGTCGGCGCAGATCGGTCAGATGCTTGAAGCGCTCGATTCGTTCGATCCGGTCGAGATGAACCGAACCTTCGACGACCTGCAGTCGACGTTCACCGACCTGATCGCCGAGCGACGCGCGCACCCGCAGGACGATCTGATCTCGGCCTTGGTCGCCGACGAGAGCCAACTCGACGACAGCGAGGTGATCTCGATGATCTCGGTGTTGATGTTCGCCGGCCACGAGACCACCACCGGGCTGATGGGCAACGCCCTCGTGGCGCTCGCCCGCCATCCCGATCAACGCCAACTGCTGCGCGATCGGCCCGAGGTCATCGACAACGCCGTCGACGAACTCCTCCGCTACGACACGACGGCGCAGTTCACGGGGCGCAACACCACCGGCCCGATCGAGGTCGGCGACGTCACGATTCCCGCAGGTGCCAATGTGGCGCTGATGATCGGAGCGGCGAACCGCGATCGCCGCCGCTGGCCCGACGCCGACACGCTGCGTCTCGATCGTCCCAACCCGAAGCCGATCTCCTTCGGTCACGGCATCCACCACTGCCTCGGCGCATCGCTGGCGCGCCTCGAGATGCGCGTTGGCGTGCCGGCCTTTCTCGCCGCGTTCGGCGACTACCGAGTGGCCGACGCCGACATCGAATGGAAGCGCTCACACACCCTCCGCGGTCCGACCAGGCTCGTCGTAGAACGAGGTTGAAGGGAGGCGCCGCCCATCGCGTGTGGCGCTCCACAGCGAACTTAAGGTGCAGTGTGCGCGGTCACTCGGGAACGCGCACATTGGTCGAGGAGGCCACCCATCATGTACGTCCCCAAGCACTGGCTGTTCCTGTTCGGGCTCAGCTGTACGTTCGGTGTGGCGCTGCTCTGGTTGTACACCCAGAACGCGCTGCTCAACGCGGAGGTGTCGTCGCTCGAACGCGACATCGTCGCCCTCGATGTCGACGCCAGCTCGCTGGCCGACGATGTGCGTCAGCTGGAGTACGCGGTCGCCGAGCTGCGATCGACGGCCAATGGCGACGATCCGGCGGCCGCCATCCCGGCGGCACTGACCGGTCGGCATGGCATAGCCGCCGGTGCCACCGACCCGCTGGCGTCGGATGCCTCGATCGTGGTCGACGAGCTGCAGGCGATCGCCAACGAGTTGCGTGCCGCACAGACGCCGCAGGTCGTGGTGGTCAACGCAGACGACATGTGCACGTACGCCGATGGTGATCAACAAGCGGCCCAGGGCAACGGCGACTCGGATGACTCCGACGACTCCGGTGACTCGAGCAGCGGATCCGAGTCGTCGATCGAAGCGAACAACGAGATCGGAAACTACGCCACCAACAGCGGCAACATCATCGACAGCTTCTTCCTCGACGGTGGTCAAGGCGACGTTGGTCTGAACATCGTCGAGTCGGTGCTGAACGGGGTGAACATCAGCATCGTTCATCAGAGTGGCGAGAACAGCCTGACCGACAGCGCCAACACCACTGCGGGACCGGTCACCGGGAACAATCCGAGCAACGACAATTCGCCGTCGTTCAGCGGCAACGAGATCTCAGCACCGGTGTCGGTATCGGGCACCGTCGACTCGTCGAACGCCATCGGCGATGGCACCGACACTGCCGCGCCGGGTTCATCGGCCAACCACACCTTGGTCGCGACGGAACAGCAGGCGGTCACATCGAACGGGCCATGGACGATCGGCACCCCCGAGCCGCCGGAGGAGCCGACCGCGGTCGACGCTGGGTCGGCCGACGCGCCGACGCCGCCGGCTGAGCCAGCACCGGTACCGGGCGGCGACCTAGCCTCGGATCACATCGGCGACTCGTCCAACCCGGCTGCCGACACCGGCAGCGGCGACCAGGACGCCGACGTCGTGCCCGCCACGACGCCGACCGCCACACCGGTCGCTTTATCCGACGACGCCGCCGAGACTCCCAGCGACGAGTAACGCACCCAGCGGCTTCCGCTACCAGCGCCGAATCCCGAGCGGCGCTGAGTGACCCAGCACTGTGCTCTGCCATTCTCGGCGTCGTTGGTTGCGCACGCCGCAACGGATGGCGCCGAGAAGTGATAACCCCGGTCGGCGATGGTGACCGTCACACGTCGGCCGAGAGCCGTCCGCCGTCGGAGATGATGTTGCCCCCGGCCTCGACCGTCGGCCGATTCATCGTGTCGACGAGGTACTTGTTGAGTCCGTCGTCGGGGTTGTCGTCGAGATCTGGCCACCCGTCATCTGGTTTGTAGTTCTCCCAGTCCACCGTTTCGGGGCCGGTCGGCTCACCGGGTGTCGCAGTGGCCGTTCCTCCCGGAGGCGGGTCGGGTTCGGTGTCGAGAATGCCGAGTTCATCTGGCGTGTCGTCGACGGTGTCCCAGAAGAAGCTGGACACGTAGTCGATCGCGCTGCTGGCGTAGTCGGCGATGGCGCCACCGACGAGGGCGGCGGTTTCGGGGAAGATGAACACGGCGGCGACGATGATGACAACGACGACTACGACGATGATGATGACGCCGAGGAGGACGTGGAGTCCGTGGTGGTGGTCGTTGTGGAAGAACCAATCCCAGCCTTTGGGGATGTCGTGTTTCCAGAAGTCGACGAAGTTGTGTGAGAACCAGTCGGAGATGGCTCGCCAGACCTTGGATTCGAGGCCGTTGGGGTCGGTGAAGTTGATGGGGTCGGAGCGGGCGTAGCTGTATTCGGATGCGGACGCGCCGGGGATGGGGTCGGGGCTGGTGAATCTGCCGAGTTCGGGGATGTAGACGCGGGCGCCCATCATCACGTAGGGCAATTCGAGCGTTTCGGTTTCGGCGTTGTTGGTGGCCTGCCAGGCGTAGTCGGGGGTATCGGGGTCGTCGACGGTCGAGTTGGTGCTGTTGGTCAGTTGGATGCCGTAGGGGTCGAACAACACCGGTGTGGTGGTGGTCGGGGTGCCGTTGGCGTCGAGGGTGAGGAAGCGCTGCCCGCGGATGGTGTTCAGTTGGTAGGTGATGTCGGCCGGTGTGGTGGTGGGGGTGGTGATGGTGAGCGGGCCGAGTTGATGGATGTGCGACACGACGTCGCCGTTGGGGGTGAGGATGAGTCCGTTGTTGCCGTAGCGGATGGTGGTGGTGTCGCTGCCGGTGGTGGTGGACTTCTCGATGATCGTGTAGTTGATCAGTCGGGTGTAGTCGATGACGGTGGTGCCGTCGGTCACCGCAACGGGTGCGTTGTAGGTGTTGTAGGTGATGGTGTTGGCCCCGATTTGGGTGAGGTTGCCGAAGCTGTCGTAAGTGAGGCCTTGCAGGTCAGGGTCGGTGGAGCGGGTGAGTCGGTCGGCGTAGTCGTAGTGGTAGTCGACGGTTTCGGTGGTGCCGTTCAACGTGGTGGTCTTCGAGGTGATGTTGCCGTTCAAGTACGCGTCGGGGTTCTCATCCGAGGTTGCGGCGGTGTCTTCGGCGAAGGTGTAGGTCCAGTCACCGGTGATCGAGTTGTCGGAACTGGTCAGTTCGGCGCCGGTCAACCGCGAGAGTCCGCCGTAGGTGTAGTCCCACGTGTAGGTGACTCCGTTGACGGCGAGTTGTTCTTGCAGCACGCGCAGCGCGTTGGGCGCGTCGGTCAACGTGTCGGTGGCGATGGTGGTCGAGCCTTGTGTCCACGTTGAGGTGTTGTGGATGCCGGTGGTGGTGTCGTAGCCGCGGGTTTCGGTGACGACTTCACCGGTGTTGTTGGCGAGGGTGACGGTGTCGACGGTGGCGTCGTCGTTGTAGGTGTAGGTGGTGGTCAGGGTGGTGGTGCCGTCGTTGCGGACCATTGACGCGGTGGTGCCGTCGGCGTTGATCACGGTGGTGTCGGTCATCGTGAACCCGGACTGACTGGTGGTGATCGCCGTGGTCGTGCGGACCCCGCTGGTCGGGTCGACTGCGTAGTTGGTGATGGTGGTGTTGCCCCACATGTCGGTGCCCGCGGCCCTGCGCCCCAACAGATCGGTGGTCACCGATGCCGCGTAGGTCTGGGCGGTGCCGGTGACGTCGGGTGCGGTGTGGGTGGTGGTGATCGTGAACGGGTCGGTGCCGTCGGGGTCGTTCCACGGATACGCGAACTCGGCGGTCAAGGAACCATCGGTGGTGGTCATCGACGTTGGCTGGTCCCGCTCGTCGAAGGTTCGACACACCGTGTAGGAGGCTTGGCCATCTTCGCTGCGGTGGGTTTGGGCAATCACTCGACCAGCGGCGTCGTACACGCGGTCGGTGACTGCCCCCGCCGGATCACCGGTGGTGGTCGCCGCGGTGGTGAACGTTGCTTGCAGCCCGGCTTGCGATACCGACGTGGTGTTGTCGCAGGAGTTCGACGTGGTCTCCGTCGCCCCCCAATACGCGGCTCCCACCGTGGTTCCGCCAAGGTCGGTCGACGTCAGTGTCCGTCCCCACGTGGAGGCGCCGTCGTAGTCCTCATAGGTGTGCGCCGTTGCTGCGTCGACCCCGTCGGAGGTGACGGTGGCGGAGGCGACTTGTTGGCGTTGCGGATCGGCGAACTCGGCCTCGTTGCGGATCTGTTCCACTGCGCCACCGGTGCTGAACGTGTCGTGTTGAGTGTTCGACGACGTCAACCCGAACCCCGGATCGAGGTCGCGTGCGGTCAACGCCGTCCACGTGTCACCGCTATCGGTCGACTCCTCGATCGTGATCTCCACCGGTTGGGAGTCAGACACCGTGGTGGCGGTGCGCAGGTATTGCACTTGCAGCGTGACCGGTTGACCGGCCTGGGTTGATGCGGGCACCGCAACCGTGTCGGCGCACGTGGACGACGTCGGATCGGTGTTACACGACCCGGCGGCGGAGAACGTCAGGATCGATCCGTTGCCGTTGGTGGAGATCCGATACTGCAACACGTCGCCATCCACCGGTGCCTCCCGCGAGGCGACGCCGTTCATCGACCAGCCACCGCCAGACACGTTGGCGGTCGACGGCAACGCGGTCCATGTCAACGGCGGCGAATCACTGTTCGGGCATTGCCCTTCAACGCACGACCCCAACGACGCGGCCGGCACGCCACCCGGTGTCGATCCCGCGAATGTGGACACGGTGAACCCGGCCAACGTGCCCGCCTCGTCAGCGTCGTAGCTCGACGTCGAGGCGATGAGGTTGGTGTTGCCGAACCCTGCTGCTGGGACGATGTCGCCGTCGCTGTTGGTGGTGAACGAACTGGTCGGTGCGGGTCCCCACCGCTCGACCACACGACCCAAGTAGTCGTACCTCGACACGGTCTGGCGGCCATTGGGCCCCTCGACGGCCAACAACCGATCGTTCACCGTGTCCCAGGTCTTGTTGACGAAGAAGAACTCGTTGTTAGTGCCGGGCCGTGACGACGCCACCGCATACCGCACCGGCCGCCACGCCCCGTCGAACCGCACCTCATCAACCAACGACGCCCCCACCGTCACCGACGTCGGATCGTCCTGATCGGCCACCACCCCGTGCGACACCGTGGTCCACTGCACACCTTGGGAGTTGTTGTACGTGAACGCCCGGGCGATGCGGTCCTCGTCGGCTCCCGACACCACCGACTCCACGCCCGGCTTCGGTGACACCACCGACGCGACGTTGCCGAACACGTCGTAATTCACATGCCACGACGAGTCCGACTCCGACAGTCCTGCCTTCGCCTGGGCGTCGTGCCCCGCCGGGCCCTGCACGCCGGTCAACTGCGGCGCCGACTTGCCACCATCAGACGTCCAGAACAACTGGGTGTTCGATCCGCCCGGCGTGGCCACCCACCCAACCTGATACGCATCCGTCGGATCTGCTGAGTCGGCGACTTTCACGTACCAGACGTTCGTGGTGCGGCCGTCGAAGTTCTCCCACCCGCACAACAACCCATCCGGTGCGAGGTATGTGTCACTGCCGTCAGTTGGTGGTGACACCCCATCACAGGTTCCGCCGGACCCGTATGTGAACGTCACCCGCTTGTCCGACGCCGGATCCACCAAACCCAACAGACGCGCCGGCGAGGCCGTTGTGTCCCACCGTGTCGACACCGACGGTGACGCCAACCCCGACGGCTCGACCTGCTCGGACTCGACCACATCCCACACCGCCGGTCCCGACCCGTCGTCAGACCTGGCGAACGTCACCACCTGCTGGCCCGACGACCACGTCAACGTCGAATCCGACGCTGTGAGGTCACCCGAATCGATCAGCGATCCGAACTGCCCCTTCGACCACCCGGCCTGCGTGGGCGCGGCCCACACCCCACCCGTCGCTCCCGAACCTGCAACCGTGTTCGTGAACTCCACCTGCTGACCATCGAACGCCGTCAACACCACCGCCGCCGGCACATCACCCGTTCCCGACTGTGACGCCGACACCCACGGGGCCGTCTCTCCCAACCCGTCGAACGACCAGCCGCCCGGGAGGGTTTCGGTCGGATCCAGAGGGAGGTATCCGACACCGCCCGGCGACCGGTACACCAACCCCACATCGACCGAACCCGACACCAACCCCACCGACGTGGAACGCACCCGCATCGTCGCCGACCCCGACGCCAACCCAACACTCACCGGACCGAAACCAACCGATTCCTCGATCCCGGCCCGGATCACATCCACCCGAAACGTGCGCCACGACCCCTCAGTCGGCGCCGGACAATCAGCTGTTGCCGACGACGGTGAGAACGCCCACGAAAACGACTGACCCTGCTCGCCGTCGGTCACCAACGTCGACGGCACCACACCCGACTGGGCCGACACGGGGTACGCAAACGACACCACCCCGGCACCGTTCACCGAACCGACGCGGACCAAGAACTCGCCACCCAACCCCACACAGTTCGATGGCGCGGTGATCCGCGGCTCCAACTGCGCCACCACACACCCGTCGCCCACCTCGGAGTCACCCGACAAACACTCGAGGCCGTCGCCCGATCCCGACACCACCTGCGGATCCTCCGTGACCAACTCGGCCGACCGAGCCACGGCAGCCACGTCGTCGATGCCTCGCCCATTCGACCCTGTTGCGGGCGGTCCAGCCGTCGCCACTTCTGCCCCGGCACCGAACGGGCGGGGACCACCTCCCCCGACCACCACCACAGCGGCGGTCAACACCGCGAGGCCCAGCAGCCATCCGACCAACCGACGCATCATCACGAGCTCAACCGCCTTTCCACCAAACACCACGCACCACACAAACCCCCGGATCGTCGCCGTCAGTCCGGCTCGTCGAGTGCGTCGAGATCGCCGTACTGATCTGCGATGAACGCATCGAGCGACCGAGTGCCGACGTCCGGCTCGTAGTCCTCGATGCTCTCCGTGGGCGCGCCCGCGTCGGGGGCGATAGTGGCTCCTTCGACCGAATCAGCGGCGGTCGCACCGTCGAGGGCGCCGCTCTCGAGCGCGGGATCGGCCGCGTTTAGCGTCTCTATCGACGTGTAGCCGGGGAAGAACGCGCCAGAGTCCCCAAAGATGATGTCGCCACCGGGCCCCATGATGAAGTCGTCGGCGATAATTGCGTCGGCGGTGCCGTCGGTGAGCACGGTGAGCGCAATGATGGCGACGACGACCAACACGACGACGATCACGGTCACGAGGTTGTGATGCTCGTGGATCCAGTTTCCGGCGGCGTGGAACGCGTTGGGGAGGTGGTGGGTCCAGAAGTCGACGAAGTTGTGCTTGAACCAGTCGTCGACGGCCCGCCAGACCTTGGGTGCGAGTCCGTTGGGGTCGGTGAAGTTGATGGGGTCGGAGCGGGCGTAGCTGTATTCGGATGCTGATGCGGTGGGGATGGGGTCGGGGCTGGTGAATCGGCCGAGTTCGGGGATGTAGACGCGGGCGCCCATCATCACGTAGGCGAGTTGGAGGGTTTCGGTTTCGGCGGTGTTGGTGGCGTGCCAGGCGTAGTTGGGGGTGTCGGGGTTGTCGACGGTCGAGTTCGTGACGTTGGTGAGTTGGACGCCGTAGGGGTCGAACAACACCGGTGTGGTGGTAGTCGGGTCCCCGTTGGCGTTGAGGGTGAGGAAGCGGTGTCCGCGCAGCGTGTTCAGCTGGTAGGAGACATCGACCGGTGCGGCGGTGGTGGGGGTGGTGATGGTGATCGGGCCGAGTTGGTGGATGTGGGAGAGGGTGTCGCCGTTGGTGTTGAGGATCAGCCCGTTGGCGCTGTAGCGGATGGTCGTTGAGGTGCCGTTGTTGGTGGTGGTCTTTTCGATGATCGGGTAGTTGATCAACCGCGTGTAATCGACGGTCGTGGTCCCGTCGGTCACCGCAACCGGTGAGTTGACGGTGTTGTAGGTGATGGTGTTCGCACCGATGGTGGTGAGGTTGTCGAAACTGTCGTAGGCCAGGTTCTGCAGTGCCGGGTCGTCGGTGCGGGTGAGCCGGTCGGCGTAGTCGTAGTGGTACTCGACCGTCTCGGTGGTCCCGTTGAGGGTGGTGGTCTTGGTGGTGATGTTGCCGTTCAAATAGGCGTCAGGATTCTCACCTGGTTGGGTGTTGGTGTCTTGGTTGAAGGTGTAGGTCCAGTCACCGGTGATCGAGTTGTCGGAACTGGCCAGTTCGGCACCGGTCAACCGCGACAGTCCGCCGTAGGTGTACTCCCACGTATAGGTCACCCCGTTGACGGCGAGTTGTTCCTGGAGGACGCGGATGGCGTTGGGAGCATCGGTGAGGGTGTCGGTCGCGATGGTGGTGGAGCCTTGCGTCCACGTCGACGAATCGTGGATGCCGGTGGTGGTGTCATAACCCCGCGTCTCCGTCACCACCTCGGTCGATCCGTTGGTGAGGGTGACGGTGTTGATGGTGGAGTCCGCGTTGTAGGCGTACGTCGTGGTCAAGGTGGTGGTGCCGTCATCACGGACCATTGACGCCGTAGTCCCGTCGGCGTTGATGGTGACGGTGTCAGTCATCGTGAACCCCGCCGCCGTGGTCACCGTCGCAGTGGAGGTCTGCACCCCTGTGGTCGGGTTGATGGCGACGTTGGTGATGGTGGTGGTGCCCCACATGTCGGTGGTGGCCACGTTGCGTCCCAACAAGTCAGTGACCGAGGTGCCGGTGTAGGTCTGGGCGGTGCCGGTGGTATCGGGGGCGGTGTGAGTGGTGGTGATCGTGAACGGATCCGTCCCGTCAGGGTCGTTCCACGGATACACATACTCGACAGCCAGCGTGTTGTCGGTGGTGGCCATCGACAACGGCCGATCACGATCATCAAAGGCCCGACACATCGTGAAATCGGCCTGACCGTCCTGGCTGGCATGAGTTTGGGCAACGGTCCGGCCGGCGGTGTCATACACCCGGGCCATCGACATCCCCGTAGGGTCACCGCTACCGGTGGCGGGCATTGTGAACAACGACTGCAACCCGGCCTGTGACTCTGTCGTCGTGCCGTCACACGGATTCGTGGTGGTTGCGGTTGGGCCCCAGTACGCGGCAGCCACGGTGGCACCCGCGAAGTCGGTCGAGTTCAGGGTGCGTCCCCATGTGGAGGTGCCGTTGTAGTTCTCGTAGGTGTGGGCGGTTGAGGCGTCGACGCTGTCGGAGGTGACGGTGGCGGAGGCGACTTGTTGACGTTGCGGATCAGCGAACACCGACCGATTCCGAATCTGCTCGACCCCACCACCAGTGCTGAAGGTGTCGTGTTGGGTGTTCGACGACGTCAACCCAAACCCGGGATCGAGGTCGCGTGCGGTCAACGCCGTCCAGGTGGAGCCGCCGTCGGTGGATTCCTCAATTGTGATCTCCACCGGCTGCGTGTCCGACACCGTGGTGGCGGTGCGTTGGTATTGCACCTGCAACGTCACCGGCTGACGCTCCGCCGTTGATGCCGGCACGGCGACCGTGTCGGCACAGGTCGACGATGTCGGGTCGGTGTTGCATGACCCTGCCGCAGAGAACGACAACACCGTGCCGCCACTGTCGGTGGACACCCGGTATTGCAACAGGTCACCATCCACCGGCGCCTCCCGTGACGCGACGGCGTTGAGTGACCAGCCACCACCGGTCACGTTCGCTGTCGACGGCAACACCGTCCATGTCAACGGTGGTGCGTCACTGGCTGCGCATTGCCCCTCCGCACACGATCCCAACGACGCGGCGGGTATCCCACCCGGCGACGAGGAGGCATACGTCGACACGGTGAGTCCGGCCAAGGTGCCGGCCTCGTCAGCGTCGAACGACACCGAACCCGAAATCAGATTGTCGTTCCCGAACCCCGACGCCGGAACGATCTCACCCCGACTGTTCGTCGTGAACGACGACACCGGTGCCGGTCCCCACCGTTCCACGACCCTGCCGAGGTAGTCGTACTTTGAGACGGTCTGGCGTTCGTTGGGTCCTTCGGTGGCCAACAACCGGTCATTGACGGTGTCCCAGGTTTTGTTGACAAAGAAGAACTCGTTGCTGGTGCCGGGTCGTGATGACGCCACCGCATACCGCACCGGCCGCCACGCCCCATCAAAGCGCACCTCATCAACAATCGACGCCCCCAACGACACCGACGACGGATCGTCCTGATCGGCCACCACACCATGGTTGATCGACGTCCATTGCACGCCTTGGGAGTTGTTGTAGGTGAACACCCGCGCAATGCGGTCCTCGTTCGCTCCCGACACCACCGACCCCACGCCCGGCTTCGGGGACACCACCGACGCGACGTTGCCGAACACGTCATAATTCACATGCCACAACGTGTCCGACTCCGACAGTCCCGCTTTGGTTTGGGCGTCATGACCCAACGGTGGCTGCACCCCCTGCAACTGCGGTGCTGATTCCCCACCATCCGACGCCCAGAACAGCTGGGTGTTCGACCCGCCAGGGGTTGCGACCCACCCCACCTGAAACGCCTCGACCGCCTCCGCGGAGTCGGCGACTTTCACATACCAGACGTTCGATGTGCGTCCGTCGAAGTTCTCCCACCCACACAACAACCCATCCGGCACCACATACGTGTCGCTCCCGTCGGTGGGTGGTGCCACCCCGTCACAGGTGCCACCGGACCCATACGTGAATGTCACCTGCTTGTTCGACCCCGGATCTGTCAGGCGCGCCAACCGCGGCGGCGACACCGACGTGTCCCACACAGCTGACACCGATGGTGACGCCAACCCCGACGGCTCCACCTGCTCAGACTCCACCACATCCCACACCGCTGGACCTGACCCGTCATCAGACCTGGCGAATGTCACTACCTGTTGACCCGATGACCACGTCAACGTCGAATCCGCTGCTGTGAGGTCACCGGAGTCGACCAACGATCCGAACTGGCCCGACGACCAGCCCGCCTGCGTCGGCGCCGCCCACACCCCACCGGTTGCCCCCGACCCGGCAACCGTGTTCGTGAACTCCACCTGCTGACCATCAAACGCCGTCAACACCACCGCCGCCGGCACACTCCCAGTTCCTGACTGGGTTGCCGACACCCACGGCGCCACCTGCCCCAACCCATCCAACGCCCAACCACCCGGCAACGACTCCGCCGGATCCTGCGATACGTACCCGACGCCGCCCGGTGACCGATACGACAACCCCACATCCACCGGACCCGACACCAACCCCACCGACGTCGAACTCACCCGCACCGTCGCCGACCCCGACGACAACCCCACACGCACCGGACCAAACCCAACCGACTCCTCCACCCCAGCCCGGATCACATCCACCCGGAACGTGCGCCACGACCCCTCCGTCGGCGCCGGACAATCCGCTGTTGCCGACGACGGTGAGAACGCCCACGAAAACGACTGACCCTGCTCACCATCAGTCACCAACGTTGTTGGCACCACACCCGCCTGCGCCGACACCGGATACGCGAACGACACCACCCCCGCACCATTCACCGAGCCGACGCGCACCAAGAACTCGCCACCCAACCCCACACAGTTCGATGGCGCAGTGATCCGCGGCTCCAACTGTGCGACCACACACCCATCACCCACCTCGGAATCACCCGACAAGCACTCCAGGCCGTCACCGGACCCCGACACCACCAACGGATCCCCCGTCACCAACTCGGCCGACCGAGCCACGGAAGCCACGTCGTCGGTGCCACGGCCACCAACCCGCGGCACCGCACCAACAGAACCGGCCGACACCACCGACGACCCGACACCCAACTCCACGCCATCGACGCCCAGGTCCACGCCGCCGACACCGGGCACCACCAACACGCCAGCCAGCAACCCACACGCCAACACCACAGCCGCCAACCGGCGCATCACCATCACCTCACCCATCGCGGGTCTACGTCGTTGCTCGTGTGCCGCCACTGATCAGTCGGCAGGGCTGATGCGGGTACGGGACTTCCGTCGCACGATGAACCCGGCCGTGACCAGACCGGCTGCGATCAACAGGATCGCCGCGATGGTGGTTCCCGTCGCTGGCAGCGGTCCGCTCGGATCACCCGGCGGTTCGGTCGATGTGGTGCCACCCCCACCGGATGGAACCGTTGAGCCCGGCGACGTGGTCGGCACCGCGGTCGTATCCGGCGTCGTCGGCTCGGTCGGCTCGGTCGCCGGAACCGTCGGCTCAGTCGACGGCACCGTGGGCTCGGTCGGCGGGACGGTCGGATCCGTCGTCGGTGGCACCTGCACCAACTCGACCGGCCCGATGTCGCACCCATCACCTTGCGGACGGTCCAGACCGAGCTGATCGCCGGTGATCGCCGCGGCATCGCCCGTGAAGCAGTCACCAGCAGGAATCGCATCGACCAGCGGACTGTCGGGGTTCGGTGTCCGTACCGGCATGTCCACACCACCCAGCGCACCGAGCCCCGGATCGCCGGCGTCTTGCACATCGGTGCCGGCGGTGAACCCGCAGCTGGCGTCGCCGCCAAAGTTGTACCCACCCGACACCCCAACCGCTGCGTCACATGACGGTGCACCACCCTGGGCTTCAGCAACCACCGACGCCGTCGACCGGTCACGATCCTTGAACACCACATTCGCCGAACCCAACTCAGCCGAGTTCGCCGTGACCGCCGAGTACACCAACCGCAACACGCCCGCCGCGTTCACCCCGCCATGACGCGACATCGGACCCGCCGCAGTATTGGCATGCACCGTCGAATTGATCACATCGAACGCACCATCAGACACCGCCCCACCAAACGTTCCCCCACCACTCCCCGTACCAGCCGCAGCCGTGTTCCCCGACACCGTCGAACGCTCCAACAACAGCCGCTCCACCGTCCGCAGACCACCACCTCTGCCGCCATCACCAGGCGCACCCTCCGCGGTGTTATCAGCAACCGTCGAACCAACAACCTCAGTGACACCCTCGCTGTACACGCCGCCACCCGTTCCCGAGAACACATCGCGACCGCCGCCCGCCGAGTTGCCAGTCACCACAGTCGACTCAAGCCGCAACGTGCTCAACGCGGCGACACCACCACCGAACCCACCCAACAAACCATCAGCGCGGTTGCCGTCCACTTGCGAGCGGGCCAACACCAACGGGCCCTCCGACATGATCCCCCCGCCGTAGCCGGCGTCGTCGCCAGCATCCAACGACCCGCCGGTGATCGTCAGGTCGCGGACCTCCAGGTCGCCGCCTTCGTTGGTGATCACCCGCTCACCCGCACACGTCTGCGTCAACGTGAACCCTGCGCCCTCGACGATCAGTGCTCCCGCTCCCGCCGGGCGCAGCAGCGTGCCGGGGCTGCACTCCGTCAGGGACACATCCGCGCCGAACGTGATCTCGGTTTCGCCCGGATCACCAAACGCCGCCCGCAGCTCCGCTTCGGAGTTGATGGTGACCGCCACGGCCCGACCCGGATCGAACGCGATCGCAACGATCGCTGCGAGGCCAACTGCGAGCACCGCAGCGATTCCCCAGGTGCGAGCCCGCCGGCCGTCGACAAGAGTGCCACTCAACGCGTGTCCACCATCCACAAGTGAGAACGTATCCCATCCCGTCGAGCCGCGGCTCATCTCGGCGCCGCTGCGCGGCGCACCCAGGGCGTGACGTCGCCGGGATTGCTACGTTGAGTCCGCAACGCTGCGAGCGGCGCACGACGAGGTCGAGGTTCAGAGGGGGGCGCGGGTGGAACTGGCGAGGTCAGGCAGCCGGTTGGTGCGCGTTGTCGTCAGCACCGTGCTGACGGCGAGCGCCGTCGTTACGGTCGGGACGAGTACCGCGCCGCCGGTGGCGGCAGGCGCTCCGCTCGGTTCGGCGTCCGACGCATCGTGCACCGCACAGGCGATAGGCCCCGCCGGCGATGTGTATGTGGTCTGTGATCTGTCGACATCGGCCAGCGCGGTCGATCTGGCGACGCTGCCGGCGTTCGTGGCGGAGTCGGACGCCCCGGTGTGGATCCAGGCGTGGGGTGGCCGCGGCGGCAACGGGGCGCCGTTGAACATCGCCGGCGGCAACACCCCGGGGCCCGGTGGCGCGGCTGGCTTTTCTCAGCTGGTGACATCGCTCGCCGAGTACGAAAGCGCGTTCGGCACGACGGTGCTGCACTACGCCGTCGCCGGGCCTCCCGTCAACAGGTATGACGGCGATGCAGCAGCAGGAAGCGGCGGCGCATCGACGCTGCTGACAACGGTCGACCCGACCCAGACTGCACTGGATCTCGATACCAACGTGGTGGCGGTGGCCGGTGGTGGTGGCGGTGGGAGCTTCACGGGGTCCCCCGTCAGTGGCGGCCGTGGGGGGATCGCACTGTCCAACGCGTCCGGGGCCCCGGCGACCAAGGGAGAGGGCCCGAACGGTGGTGGTGCAGGCGGTGGAGGTACGGGCGGCGTGGCGCCGACGGTGCCACCGTTCACGGACAGTGGCTTCTCCAACCAGCGCGGGGTGGCCGGTGCGGACGGGCTTGGCGGCATCGGTGGCACCTTGCAGGGTTTGCCGGGCATCGAGTGGCTCAACGTCTCCGATCTCAAGGCTGCGCTCGACGGCGCCGGAGCCGGCGGCGTGAGCGTGGACGGCGGCACCGGGCAGCACGCCGCAGGTGGTGGGGGCGGTGGATGGGGTGGCGGCGCATCGGGCTCCTTCGTCCTCGACCAGTCGTCGGGCGGCACGCTCTCGATCGAGGCCTCCTCGGGTGGCGGTGGTGGAAGCTTCGTCGCCGCATCGTCAGTGACCGATCCGAACGCTCCGACGACTGCGCCAGATCCACCGGGCGGCGTCAACCATGGTGCGGTTCGTGTGGCCACCAAGCTCAATTTCGAGACGACCTTCTGCCGTGAGGACGTACTGGCCGGCCAGGAGGGGTTCCGTTGCATCGTGCCGTTCAACTGGCAGTTCCAGCTGCCGGAGGCGTTCACCGGTCCAGAGTGGTTGGTGACGTTGCAGGCGTTGGGTGGTCGTGGCGGCAACGGTGGCAACGGCGGTCGGGCCCAAACGACGCGCACCACCACCGGACTCGCCGGGACCACGCTGTACGCGTGGGTTGGCGCACAGGGCGTGGAGTCGGCGAGCCATGGTGGGGGCGGCGGCGGTGCCACGGTGTTGTCGACGATGCCGGACCCATTCCTCGGGGAACAGGATGGCAAGCTGAGTCCGCACCTGTTGTTGGTGGCCGGCGGCGGCGGCGGGGGCACGGCACTCAACCCCTGCATCGACCAGGGCAGTGACCAACCGTTCAAAGGAGGACGCGGTGGCGTCGCGGTGAGCAAGGGTGCCGGTGTCCGCGGCAACGGCGGGAATGGGCAGAGCCTCGGCGGCCAGGGTGCAACGCACTCGAACGCGGTATGGAGCGGCGGTGGCGGCGGCTCCGGTGCCGGCAATTCGGGAGGCTCGGGGCTGAGTGGTCTCACCTTCGAGGGCGGCTATGGGGGCGATCAGACGAGCTCGCGCGCCGCGACGGTGTCGTCGTCGCTGGCATCGACACCGACGACCAACGGCACCACCGCGGTCAGCCCGGCAGGCGCTGGCGGGAGTGGTACGTGCCAGGGCGGTGGCGGTGGCGCAGGTGCCGGTGGTGGCGGCGGGGGTGCCGGCGGGTCCGGCTCGGCCGACAACCAGATCACCCAAGGTGGTGGGGGTGGTGGCGGCGGCTCGTTCGCCGGAGCGTCCGACGTCACCTCGAACTTCCCATCGTTCGCCGAGAAGTGGTTGACGCTGTCGGATCAGACGTCGGGCCAGATCTCGTTGTTCTTCTTCCAAGTCAGCGCAGGGCCACCACCCGCGCCGGCCAACGGCGCGACGATCGACACGGTGCGCCCGACGCTCGAGCTGTCCCAGTCGAGGTCGGGATCGTTCTCCTATCGACTGAAGGACGAAACTGCCGGCAAGACCTACCTCGCCAGCCCACTGACCACCAACGAGCGCTGGACGATTCCCACGGGCGGGTTCTTGACGCCCGGACACACGTACTCCTGGGAGATCGTCAACGCCGATGGTGCGGTGGTGCAATCGAAACGAACGTTCACCGTCGACCCGTCGACGGGCGCCGAAGCCTCTGGCGTGACGATGGAGTTCCGGTCGATGTCGCCCTACGCCGACAGCTCCTCCCCCGAATGGGCCATACCCGAGTCGGGTCAGAAGGTGCCCAGAACGCCGGGCGACGACAGTCTGTGGACGTCGAGCACGCCGGGGAAGTGCGTCTCCCCGGGACAGATGGAGCCGAACTGCTACGAGTACTCGGGCTCGGTGGACAAGCCCGACAACAAGAGCGAGTACTTCACCACTTCGACCGCGGTGCAAGCGACCACCAACCCCGGTGCTGTCAACATGCAGTTCAGCGCGTTCGACCCGTTCGGATTGGGGGTGTCGGCGCTGTTCACGCTGCAGATCACCGGCACGATCACGGTGCCCGTGACCGACACCTACCGATTCGGGGTCAACGCGTTCGGCGGCACAACGTTCACGCTCACCGACCCATCGGGCGCCAACCTCGGCCAGGCAGCGATCGACACCTGGGGCCAACTGGGAGACTGCGACTACACCCTGACTCGCAACCTTCCCTACGAAGAGGGATGGGGTGAACTGGCCTCGGAGTACGCCGCGCTCGGCTGCGTCAACGACAACGGGGTCGTCGCCGCCCCCGGCGGCGTCGCGCTCACCGCCGGCGTCGAGTACAGCTTCGAGATGCAGGGATTCATGGCGTATCAGCCAGGACCGTTCCAACTGCTCTACACCAGTCCGCTGTTCGCCCGCACGATGACACCGGTGCCCGGAGCATGGCTCACGACCACCGGACTCCCCGGCCCACCGATCACCGACCCGTCGGAGCCGCCCGACACGATGCCGGGCCCGTCGACGAGCGTGCCGCCCGACACCACACCGGCACCTACGACGCCACCGTCGGCGCCGCCTCCCGATGCGACGCCGACGACGCTGGCGCCGACGTTGCCCGCGACCGGGGCAGCACCGACCACGCTCCCGGCGACGGTGCTTGCCCTCGTACTCGTCACGCTCGGCGGGGCACTCCTCGCGCTCCGACGACGAACCTGACCGGTACCTGCCCAGCGCTGACTGGCGCTTCGTGTCGAATCCTCGTGTCGATCGACGGTGGCTACCGGGGAACGGTGGTGGCGAGTTCGATGAGGTTGTTGTCGAGGTCGGTGACGTAGCTCGATTCCTGCCCCCACGGCTTGGTGACCGGCTCAACCCTGCCGACACATCCCGCCTCGGTTGCGCGCTGGTACGCGTCGGCAACGTTGTCGACCACGAGGGTGATGTTGCCCGTCGGTGAGGTGCGCTCAGCCAGGGGCATCGACGTGGCGTCACTCGCCAGCGTGATGGAGCACGCCGCAAGGGCCGTGTCGCCGGTGGCGAACTCCGTGTAGTCGCCCGAGGGGTGCGCAAAGGCGACCTCGAGGCCGAACGCGCGCTGATAGAGGTCGACGGTGGCGGCGACGTCGGAGACGTACACGACCGACCAGCCGAGCTGTGGTGATGACGTATGAGGGGTCACACGGCCCATCATGGAGACTGCTTGCGACAGAGGTATGTCGGAGTTTCCAAGATGAATCGCCTCCAACGTCTCCATGCCATCGGTGAGCGGCTACGCCAGGCATCACCTGGAACCGTGTCGGCGCGTCAGCTCGCCGAAGAGTTCGACGTCAGTCGCCGAACGATCGAACGCGACCTCGACGCACTGCGCCATGCTGGCGCCACGTTGTGGGGCCAACCGGGTCGTAGCGGTGGTGTCGGCATCCTCGACGGGCCCCGTCGTCTCATCGCGTTGAGCGATGCCGAGATCGCGGCGCTCGTCGTGGTCGCGCACGCTGCCGGCGATGCGCCGTTCGGTGTGCACGCCCGTCGCGCCGCGGAGACCCTCGTCGCGCACGCATCCGACGAGACCAAAGCGAGCGTCGATGAAGTCCGCAGCCTCGTATTGCTCGCCGACACCGACCGGTCGATCCCGCATGTGCGGCGAAGGGTGGAACAGGGAGTGGCCGAACAACGCCAACTCCGTCTCCACTACATCGATCGCAACGGCGCGAAGACCCGCCGGCTCGTCGACCCCGTCGGATTCCTCGGCAACGCCTCGACGTGGTCACTGGTCGCCTACTGCTATCTCCGCGACGACGCGCGGCTGTTCCGCCTCGACCGCATTCGCCAGGCGTCGCTCACTGCCCGACCCGCAGCACAACGCGATGTTCGGTCGATACTCGGCGACATCCCGTTCGACGTGGAACCACCTCACTGACATCACGGAGACGAGCACGGCGCGGCGGTGGCTTGCGCCGTCATTCCGGCGCCGCGCGGGCACGGGGGTAGCCCACGACGAACGCGATCGACTCGTTGGGCTGCGCAGCGAACGTATCGCCGGTTCGCACCAGTTGTGATACTCTGGTCTCAGATGAGGCTCAGGTCGGCGACGAACGTGGGTTGGGTGCTGCACGATGACGTCGCACCCCGGGCTAAGTGGGTTGGTGGCTGATGCGTGCCGTGGCGCTGCGCAGCGCCGACGTCGAGCTGGTCGACGTGCCGGCGCCCTCGCTCGGCCCCGGCAAGGTGCTGATCGCGCCCCACGCCGTGGGCATCTGCGGCAGCGATCTCCACGCGCGCGAAGTGTTGGGGGCGATCGCCGCCGACGCGCCGGAGCTCGCGCCGCTCATCGTGCCGGGTCACGAGTTTGCTGGCGAGGTCATCGAGTTGGACTCGTCAATCGACACCGATCTCGCAGTGGGTGACCGAGTTGCGGTGAACCCCTTCGTTCATGGTGCTGCGGGTCCTGAGACGGTTGGCCTGTCGCCGACGTTCGCCGGCGGTCTTGCCGAGCTCGTTGCGGCCGACGCCGTCAGAACGGTTCGACTCCCTGATCGTGTCGCGATGTCGCTGGGCGCGCTCAGTGAGCCCGTCGCAGTCGCCACGCATGCGTTCGGCAAGGCTGCGTCCGAGGGTCCCGTCGTCGTGATTGGAGCTGGGCCGATCGGGCTTGGCATTCTCGCTGTGGCGGTCATCGCTGATCGCCATCCGCTGATCGTCATCGAACCGACGGAGAGTCGTCGAGCCATGGCCCACTCGATGGGCGCCGACGTGGTGGCCGAACCAGGAACACCAATCGTCGAGCTGCTTGCCGATGTGGGGTACACGGTGCCGACGGTGTCGCCATTGCTCGAGACCGATCCGACCGTGGCAACGATCTTCGAGTGTGTGGGGCGAGCGCCGCTGGTGCAATCGTTGCTCGCAGAAGCGCCCGGCCACAGTCGCGTCGTCCTCGCAGGTGCGTGTCCCCATGCGGTGCAGATGGAGCCGCTGCGGTTGACCACGAGCGAAGTCACCGTCGAGACGAGTTATGCCTATCTCCCCTCCGACTTCAGTCAGGCGATCGGGCATGTGTCGGCGCGACCTGAACTGTTCGAGCGCTTGATCACCAGTCGGCGACCGCTGGCCGATGCGGCTGACGCGTTCGATGCCCTGGCCTCCGATCCTTCGGAAATCAAGATCCTGATCGATCCCCGCAGCTGACCGCTGGTTGACCTGAGACGTACGTCTCACTACTTTGTAAGTGGTACGTAGGTCTCAATAGATAGTCGATGGTTTCTACGGGAGGGGTTCGTGATGGCGCGACGAAACGGCGGTGAGCTGGCGGCGTGGGCCCTGCGGCAGGCGGGCGTTGAAGTGGTATTCGCGCTCCACGGTGGACATCTCGATTCGTTCTTCACCGGCTGCCGCGCAGAGGGCATCGACTTGATCGACTGTCGACACGAGGCGGCAGCCGTCAACGCGGCCGATGGCTACGCACGCGTCACGGGTCGACTCGGTGTTGCCGCGGTCACGGCGGGACCAGGGCTGTTCAACGCAGTCGCCGGCATCAGCAATGCAGCCGCCGACTCGGTTGGGGTGGTGGTCGTGACGAGCTCTCCGCCGCTGGGCGAATCCGAAACGGGTGAGATGCAGGGCCGCCTGGATCAACTCGGAGTGGTCGCGCCGATCACCCGCTGGGCGCAGCGTGCATACCGTGCCGAGCGCGTCCCCGATCTGATCGGCCTCGCGATCCGACATGCCACCGGCGGCGTGCCCGGACCGACCGTGGTCGACGTCCCGATCGATGTGGCCTTCACCGGTGTCGACGACGTGGCGGTCCCTCCCATGGGTCGACCCACCGCGCCCCAACGTGCCGTGCCCGCCGATGCGGCGGTGCGCGCCGCAATCGACGTGCTGGCGACGGCCGAGCGGCCAGCCCTCGTGCTCGGTGACGCAACGCTGTCGGTCGACGTCGCCGCACCACTCCAACGTTTCGTCGATCACACCGGCTACCCGGTCTTCTCCACCACGCTTACGCGCGGGATGCTGCCGGGTTCTCATCCGCTCAACGGCGGCTCATTGGGCTCGCTCGCGGCGCTCGGTATGGCCGGTGTCGAACCACCCGACGTCGTCGTGCTCGTCGGCGCGTCGTTCGGTCTGCTCCTCGGCGGGCGCAGATTCGAGCAGCTGTCGGGCGGCGCAAGGGTGATCCAACTCCATGTCGATCCTGCCGAGATCGGTCGCCTCGGACCGGTCGATGTCGCCGTGGTCGGCGACCTCGCCGATGCGCTCGACCGGATGGCCGCGTCGCTGCCGCCCCGTCCGGTCAGCGAATGGTCGTCGCGGGCGACGACGATGAAGCGGTTCGGCGATGCGCTCTTCGAGGGCGCCTCGATGGAGTCCGATGGCATCCATCCGTATCGGGCGGCGCGCGAGGTGGCGATGCAGATTCCGAGTGGCTCGGTGCTCGTGCGCGACGGCGGCGAAAGCGCCGCGTGGATGGACTGGGCGAGTGCCGATCGCGATCTCGGTGGAGTGTTGGCGTTGGGCTACCAGGGCCACCTCGGGGTCGGGCAGGGATTCGCGATCGGGGCGCAAGTCGCTCGACCCGACCGTCGAGTGATCCAGGTGACCGGCGACGGAGCGATCGGTTTTCACATCCAGGAGTGGGACACGATGGCCCGTCACCGTTTGCCGATCGTGACCGTGGTGCTCAACAACTCGTGTTGGGGCATGTCGCTGCATGGCCAACAGGCGTTGTACGGAGAACAGGGTGATGTGATCTCACAGCTGGCAGAAACTCGCTACGACCTGGTCGCGGAAGGCCTGGGAGCGTTCGGGCAACACGTCACCGACGTCGACGACATCGCTCCTGCGATGCAGCGCGCCCTGGAGGCAGGTCGGCCCGCGGTGATCGACGTCGCCGTCTCTGCATCGACGGTGCATCCGATCACCACCCAGATGCTGGGCGACCTCGACGCCACCGACGAGATCGTGATCCCGTACTACGACAACATCGCTACGACGCCGACCCGCTGACCGCGGGTGCCGGAGTGCGGCTCACGTCGAGTTGCTCGAGCAGCGCCGCGCACAGTGCCTCGGGGTCGTCGCTACTGCCGAACACGTAATGATCGGGGCGCACCAGCACTGCGGTGGCGTCGCGTTTGGTGAGCCAGCGGGTGATCGCCCCCGACGGGTCGTGGAGGCCCTCGCCGATGTGCAGCACCCGTCCCTCGAGTTCGTTGCGGAACCGGTCGATGGCTGCTCCGGTTGGCGACGTCGAGGTGATCAGGCCGAACCGGAAGCCGACGAGGTCGTCGATGCACATCGGAGCGCCGGTGTGATCGAGCACCTCGCGCCGAAGGAAGGGCGCGCCCGCTCCGGCGCTCTCTGTGAGCAAGCCGTCTCCGTAGGGCGGCTTGCGCATCCCCTTCACGTGCAGATACTTCGCGGCCAGCATCCAGTGCCGAGCGAGGAAGAAGATGGTGTTGCGCAGACGGATCTTCCACCGGTTCGTCGTCTGGATCAGCCCGCCGTTGTGCACGGCGCCCTTGATCGTGGCGATGCACGCCGGCTTGCGCTCCTCCTCGTAGGTGTCGAGCAGGGCGTCCGGAGCTCGACCGGCGAGCACGAGGTCGAGCTTGAACGCCAGGTTGGACGCGTCGCGCATCCCCATGTTGAGCCCTTGACCGGCAAACGGCGGCGTCTGGTGCGCCGCGTCGCCGGCAACGAACAGTCGCCCGCGGCGCCAGCGCTCCGACGTACCCGCGTAGAACCGGTACGGCGCCTGCCGGGTGATGGTGAACTTGTCCGGATCGAAGTGGCGGCTGATGAGTTCGATCGAATCGGCGGTGTAGTCGCGGTCGACAGCCGCGTCACGGAAGTCGGCCTTGCCGTCGAGGCGCAACGCGTCGAAGCGCACGTGGCCGTGCAGTCCCTTGCACACCACCGCTGCGAGGTCTTCGTCGCACACGAAGATCGCGCCCTCGGGAATGGTGTCGTAGTAGTCGGGATCGGCGTCGGCATCGACGACCAGCCAGTCTTCGCTGAAGCCGAGATCGACCCGGGCGGAGCCGATGGCCGCACGCACCATGCTGCGGCCGCCGTCGCAACCAACCAAGTAGCGAGCCGTCAACGTGAACTCGTCGTTGCCTCCTGTCGTGCGGACGATCGCGGTTGCGCCGTCGTCGTCGGTGGCCACCGCGGTCACCTCGAAGCCGAGAGCGAGCTCCACATTGGGCAGCGCGGCGAGTTCCACCCGCAGGATCTCCTCGGCATGGGGCTGGTGGACGAGGTTCTGTGGGTAGAACTCGCCGTTCGTCATGGTGAACTCCGGGTCGATCGGATCGCCGAGCACCGATGGCCCGATCAGTACGCGACCGTCTGGCGCCACGAAGTCCAGCTGATACCGACAGATGCTGTCCCGATCGACGATCTGCTCGAGGACGTCGAGGTCGTGCAGGATCCGCAGCGTCTCTTCGTCGAAGCCCATCGCGCGGGGCACCGGGAACACCTCGGTGTCGCGATCGAGGATCGCGACCGACCAACCCGCGTTGCCGAGATAGCCGGCGAGCGTCGCGCCGACGGGGCCACAGCCGACGACGATCACGTCGTAGTGCGTGCGTTGGCCGTTCCACGCCGGCGTGGTGGTGTTCGTCGTCGTCATGGTTCCTCCGGGTCGCCCGATCTCACATCTTTAGATACTGACGTATCACAAACGATAGCAGATGTGAGATTGGCGTCTCGCTAGAGTCGGGCGTGTGGTGCCAGCGATGACGAGCACGACAGCGACCGACGGCGCCGATCTCGCCGACGTCGTCGATGGGCGAACGCAACGACGCCACAACAACGCGCAGCGGTTGTACGACGCAGCCGACGAGTTGTTTCGGTCGACCGACTACGACGACGTCAGCGTCGACGACATCTGCGCGGCTGCAGGCGTCGGTCGGGCGACGTTCTTCCGGATCTACGGCACCAAAGCGGGATTGCTCCGCGAGTTGAACCGCCGTCTCGCGGCGGATGCCGCAGCGCGCCTCGAGCCACTCACCGACGCCACCCTCGACGAGTCACTCGATGCGATCCGATGCGCGGTCGTGGCCGCTTGGGCCGATGCCGGGCCCGGTCACTACCGGATGGCCGCCGACTACCTCCGGCAGTTGCCGCTCGACGACCCGCACGGCGTCCACCCCGAGCTGATGCAGATGGTCACCCAACGAGTCGAGCGAGCGATGGCCGCTGGAGAAATCAGCGACGACCTGCCGGCCGACTTCACGGCCCGCAGTGCGCTCGTCACCTTCCTGATGCCGTTCGCCGAAGCGTTCGGTGGCGGCGACGTCGACCTCGACGTCGCATCCCGAGTCTTGCTGCGCCGTTGGTGCGCGGGCGCACGGGCCGACCTCTGAGTCGTTCCGCTCGGCCCGTTTTCGCGGAGTCCCGCCGTGAGCGCACCGTGCGGCGCGCTGTGGTGCGGTTGCTCATTGGAGCTCGTCGAGGTCGGCGGTGGTCAGTTCGAGGTTGAGCGCCGTGTAGTTCTCGCGGGCGTGGTCGCTGCTGGTGGTGCCCGGAATGGCGATCAGGTTGGGTGAGCGGTGAACGAGCCAGGCGAGTGCCACCTGCGTCGTCGTGACACCGTGGCGCTCGGCCACGGCGGCAAGTGCGCCACTGGCGTTGTCGGCAACCGGAGCGCCGTGGTGCATCGGATGCGCGCCGAGGGGCCCGTACGGGAGGTACGCAATGTCGTGTGCGGCAGTGATGTCGACCAAGGCGTCGTCGTTGCGGTCCGCGAGTCCATACCGATTCTGCACTGCAGCGATCCGGGCCACGCGTTGCGCGGCGCGCAGCTGATCGGCAGTGACGTTGGAGAGCCCGATGTGGCGGATGAGGCCTTCTGCCTGCATCTCGGCCAACGCACCGACCGAGTCGACGAGCGCCACGCGCGGGTCGGGGCGGTGCAGCTGGTACAGGTCGATCTGCTCGAGCTTGAGGCGGGCGAGGCTCGCCTCGACGCTGCGGCGCAGTGCCTCTGGCGAGCCGTCTGCGTAGATGTTGTCCGGTGCTGGCTTGGCGACACCGCCCTTCGTGGCGATCACGAGATGGTCGGGGTACGGGTGGAGCGCCTCGGCGATCAACTCCTCCGACACGCCGGGTCCGTAGGCCTCGGCGGTGTCGATGAAGTTGACGCCGGCCTCGACCGCGGCGCGCAACACGGCCAACGAGCGATCGCGGTCGGCAGGTTCGCCGAAGTTGCCCGGCTGGCCGACGATGCGCATCGCGCCGTAGCCGATGCGATCGACGATGAGGTCGCCGCCGATCGAGAACGTTGGAGTGGGGGTGGTGGCTGGTATCATGTTCGCCATCGTGAGCCTGCTCCACTGGCCGAACCAGAAGCACCTTCCGCACCTTCGATCGTTTCAACCGATCGATGGCCCCCGGTCGCGTCGATGGCGTGCTGCTCGGGGGCGGTCGGTCGCCCCGCCCGAGCGCCCGGCTCGAACGGCCGAGGCCGTCACGTGGCGGCCAACGGCGGGAGCAGTGCGGCCGCCGCACGGACGCTCGGCGGCGCGTCGACCCGCGTGGCGACGCTCAGTACCGCCGGTGCGGCGTCGCGGAGTCGTACGGCAACGGTGTCGCCCAGGTCCACGTCGGTGGTGGCGGTGTCCACCGTCATACCCACCCCGCCCGCGGAACCGATGATGGTGCGCACCGAGCGAAAGCCACCGACGTGCTGTCGGATCGTGGGGGAGAACCCCGCTGCTGCGCAGCGCTCGCCGATGGCGTCGTAGAACCCGGGGTTCTGGGTCCGTGGTGATAACACGAACTCCTCTTCGGCGAGATCCGACAGCGCGATTTCGTCGTGATGTGCCAGCGGGTGGTCACTGCGGAGCACTGCGACGAACGGGCGCTCGGCAACGGCGGTGATGGACACTTCGGCGTGTGGCTGGGCGAGCCAGATGAGGGCGAGATCGATCTCTCCATCGAGCAACGCCTGAAGGGCGAGCGGCCCATACAGCTCCACCGGATTGAGTCGAAGGCTCGGCTCGGCCTCTTGCACTCGGCGAGTGAGGTCCTCCAGTGCGAACACTGCAGCAAACGAGTACCCGACTCGAAGTTCGCCGGTGGCTCCGTCGATGAGAGCCTTGACCTCGCGGATCGCGTCGTCACGAGCGCGAACGAGGTGTGTGGCGCGCTCGACGAGCACGCGCCCCGCAGGAGTGAGGGCGACGCGGCGGTTCGAGCGATCGAACATCGCGCCCCCAAGCTCTCGTTCGATGGACGCAACCGTGCTGCTCACAGACGACTGTGCCAGATGGAGACGTTCCGATGCGCGTGCAAAGTGGAGCTCCTCCGCGACGACCAGGAACACCTCCAGCTGGCGAATCTCCACCGGTCGAGTCTCACACGCTGTCGATCGGTTGAGCCGATCGAACGTGCGCGATCTGTTCCTGGTTCCCCCGGTCTGTAGCGCTCACGATGGAAACATGAACGACACGACGATGACCCGAACCGCACCGTCTGCCGGTGCTCCGAACCGCTATCGCTTGATGCTGCTGGTGTGGCTCGCAGTGTGGCCCCTGATCACTGTGATCGGTCTCGCCTCCACCCCTCTACTGTCGTCGACACCGACACTCGTTCGGACGATGGTGACGACCACCGTGATGGTCCCGATCATGGTCGGCCTCCTCATCCCCATGATCAATCGCCACTTCGGCGACTGGCTACGTGGGTGAGGTGCCGATCGACACCGCCTCGCCTGCGCGGCATCGCCAGGCGATCGAGACGATCAGGCGTACGCCAGACGTACTCTCGGCGGAGTGGACGAGATCGCGAGCGCGTATGCCGATGTCGCCGACCAGTACGTCGATCTCTTCGGATCCGTTGCGAGCGTCAACCGCGACGACATCGAGCTGATCGAACGGCACCTCACGCTGGAGTCGACGCCGGTGCTCGACGCGGGGTGCGGACCAGGTCACCTCGCCGCCCACCTTGCGTCCCGAGGGGTCGACACGATCGGAGTCGACATCACTCCGAGGTTCGTCGATCACGCACGACGAGCGGGCGTGGTCGATCGTCTCGCAGTCGGCTCCCTGTGTCACCTCCCATTCCGTAACGGGTCGATGTTCGGGCTCCTGGCGTGGTACTCGCTCATCCATCTGGAGCCAGGCGGCGTTGCTGCAGCGCTCGCAGAGTTGCGCCGCGTCGCCGCCGAAGGAGCGGTCATCGTGGTCGGTTTCTTCGACGGCGGGGCGGTCGCGGAGTTCGCGCACAAGGTCGCTCCCGCCTATGTCTGGCCCGCCGCCGAGCTCGGGGCGCTCATGGCCGATCTCGGCTTCAGCGAGGTCGACCGGGTCCAACGACCCGGTGATCCATCGACCGGGACCCGTGCGCATGCCGCGCTCGTCGCCGTCGCTGGCTGATCGTGCCAGTTCGATGAACTCACGCGGCCCGGCGTTTGCACTTGCGGAAGAATGCGGGGGTGGGTGCGACGACGAGAGTGTTGAGCGTCGACGACTGGCAGCACTGGCGCGCGCTGCGGCTCGCAGCACTGGCGGACGCCCCTGAAGCCTTTGGGTCCGGACTGGCCGACTGGGCTGATGCGGACGACGATCGGTGGCGGGCGCGACTGCGCGATGTCCCGCTCAACGTGGTTGCTGATCTCCATGGCGAACCGGTCGGGCAGGTCAGCGCGCTGATCGCTGATGATTCGGGTTCAGTCGAGCTGATCTCGATGTGGGTCGCACCGCGAGCGCGTGGCACTGGCGTTGGCGATGCACTGATCGGCGCCGTGGCCGGGTGGGCCAACGACGTCGGCGCAACGCGTGTGGCCTTGAACGTGAAGGAAGCGAACCGCGCCGCGCGTCGTTTGTACGAGCGTCACCGATTCGTCGAGGACGGTGCGGGAAGCGCAGCCGACGAACTTCGCATGGTGAAACTGCTGGCGGAGATCTGAACGGCGCTGGCAGTCCTTGCGCGCTCGCTCACCCGCGTTGATGCGGCGCACGCGCCGAGCGGAGCCCTCGCGCGACGGGGTGCATTGTGCATCGTGAGCCTGCGCGTGGTCGACCGACCGTGGTGCCCACGGGCTGTTCCGGATGGCCAACGTACGATGCGATGGCGTGTACGACCCGGTGAAGGATGGGGTAGCCAAGACCGTCGACGGGGTCGTCTACGTCGAGGCACGACCGCCGGCCGCGCTCGCCGATGTGGTGCACTGCTTCTGGGAGTTGCGCGCCGAGTACGACCTCGCCGAGGACTTCGTACTGCATGCGATGCCCGATGCCTGCGTCAACTTGCTGTTCGATCAGCACGACACGCGCATCGCCGGCGTGACCCAACTCCACACCACACACACGACGTTGAACTTGGGTCGCTCGTTCCATTACGCCGGAGTGCAGCTCCTACCGGGCGTGTGGCGCGGTGATCTCGCGGCGACGGTGGCTCGGTACGTCGGCGAGCCCTACGAGGGCGACCTCCCTCTGATCGAGGTGGGCGAGGCGGCCGCCAATGTCGACTTCGACGGCAAGACGGAACTCTTCACTGACTTCGTCACCGTCCTGCTCGGCGACGGGCTGGTCGCGGCCAACCCGGTGACCGCAGCGATCCTCACGCACCTGGACGAGATCACGAACGTGTCCGACCTGGCCAGAGTCGTGTCGTTGTCACCGCGCCAGTTGCAGCGTGTTCTGAAGACAACGACAGGCTTCACCCCACACGACCTTCTGAAGGTGCTGCGCATTCAAGAATCGTTCCGGCGTGACTACTTGTTGTTGTTCGCCGATCAGTCGCACTTCACCCACTCGTTTCGTGCGGTGACCGGCTACACCCCTGCCCGGTTCAAGAAGACCTTCGATGTCTGAGATCTACAAGCGTTCCGAACGCCCGTCGAGTTGAGTCGTCGCAGAGGACACACCGTCCTCCACTTCCTGAAGGGATGCACGACACTCATGCGAAAGATCGGTTGGTTCGACATCTACGTCGACGACATGGCTCGGGCACAGATGTTCTACGAGACGCTGCTCGACACGACGCTCACACCGATGGACGACCCGAACGACCCGACCGCGCAGATGCGGGCGTTCGGTGACGACTTCACCTCTCATGGCGCGGGAGGAGCGCTCGTCAAACTCGACCATGCTCAACCCGGACCCGGCGGTTCGATGGTCTACTTCGCCTGCGACGATTGCGCCGTAGAAGAAGCACGGGTCGCGGCAGCTGGAGGTTCTGTTGTCCGACCGAAGTTCTCGATCGGCGACCACGGCGACGTCTCGATCATCACCGACACCGAAGGCAACATGATTGGCCTGCACTCCACGCGGACCTAACCGCCTGGCTCGGGGCCGCGCCGGGAGCGGGTGAACCAAGAACACTTCGGTGAACTCGTCGTGGACCTTCCCGTTGCTGGCGATCACGTCGCCACTGGTTCGCCAAGCGCTCCTGCGGTGTTGGTGAATCGTCCGCCGGCCTCGGCGATGATGACGTGCATCGGCGCAGGGTCCCGTGGGTTGAACCCGAAGTCGATCATCGCATCAGCTTGTCTGGTCGCGGCTATCAGAGAGTCGTAGCCGTCGCCTCAGGCCACGATCCGACTCTGTCGCCGGCGACCCGTCATCCTTCAGCTGAACGACGAGCGCGTGGCGACAGAGTCCCCGCAACGTCAGCTCCGCAACGCGGCGGCGGAGGTCGACCGCGAAGTGCAGCACAGCTAGATCAACCGGCGGTTTGGACATTGAAACGACTCAAAACCGGCGCCGTATCGCCTAGACGAACGCGACAGCACCCGGTCAAGTCCACGCGGCGCCATCTGGTACTCACTTGTGTAATGCGGGCACCGCAAGACACGCCGATGAAGGCTCGTCCGGTTGTGGTTTGTCAAAGGGGTGGTACTTCTCGGCCCCGCTCGCTCGCTGACTAAGTGATCGTCGCCGTCCGGCGTCGGGCGGTGGTTGCTGCATCGAGCTTTGCCTGCAACCAGCAGGCATCACCGATGGTCCGCCGCGGTCACGTTGATCTGAGCAACGACGCGAATTGTTGCCCCCGAAGCCACCTGCAGAAGAAAGTGAGGAACGCCTGCGTGCGGGTGAGGAGCGTCGCCGCGCCCCACCCGCAACGGTCAGTTGGCCATGAACGGTGCTGCGGCAACCACGAACGTGGCCACCGTGGCGGCAACGATTCCTGTGCGGACTAGTGTCTTTTTCATTCCCTGCCTCCAGAGTTGTTGGGGTTCGGCAAGCTAGTAAGGCGAGTTCGCACGAGTACTCGCCCGGTGACGACCCCGACCTGGTCGGTGGCATCTGCGTGTGAGGTGGCGATTGGAGCGATCACGGCCTCACTTTGGCCACGTGTCGCCACATGCGGGATCAATGCGGCAGCCGGGCTGCTTGAACGACCGTCCTCAGCTGTGGAGACGACCGTACGTAGTGGTTGAGGTGCTACCGGGTGTCGGTTCGAGACCGCTCGTGTTTCCGATCGGCCGCAGCCGATCGAGCAGACGCGCGGGCGACTCTCGACCTGGATGAGCACCAAACTGTGCGCCTGAGCTGCCTATGTGGTGAATCCGAGACCCACACAGTGGACTGAGTCTCGGCATTCGCAGCCCTTCGGCGCAGGCCGCGGCTTGTGAGACGATGATTGATGTGAGGCCGCCGCCGGCGTACCTGTATTGCCTCGTGGTTCTCGGCGTTGTCTGTGTTGACTTGTCGACGAAGGCGCTTGGACACAACGTCCTTCCGGACGCCCCGTTGGTGCAACCAGGTACGAACCCTGACCTCGCACTCGGTGTTGCGTCCGCGGATCTTGGGTGGCCGCTAGTGGGCCTGATTGCTGTCGCACTCATAGTTGTGATCTGGGGATTTCGCTTGTCGAGGAGTTCAGCTACGGATGCCGTGCTCTACTCGATGCTGGTTGGAGGAATCCTTGGAAACGGCGTCGACCGGCTTGCGACAGGCGTTGTTCACGACTGGCTCGACCTCGGGGTCGCAGTCGCGAACCTAGCCGATGTCTTCATAGTCATTGGGCTTACCTGGTTTGCGGTTGCGGCGTGGCGCTCGAGTTCCTGAGGACGGCCGAGCGCCACGCCGCAATAGTGACGGTCAGTTGGCGCGGAAAGGAGCCGCGGTGACGATGAACGTCGTGACGCTTGCTGCGACGATTCCTGCGCGGAAGAGTGTTGCTTTCATTCTTGCCTCCTGAGGGTGGGGTGGACTCCGCAAGCTAGTGACGCGGACTTGCACATGTTCACAAGAACCCGGAATAATCATTCGTGAATCGCGCCTCAGAGGTTGTTGATGGGGAATGCCGCGCCGACGGCTGGGCCGTTGCGGGCGGCGCACTGCAGCAGTCCGGTGGATCCCGTCTGCGTGTACAGGCCGCCGCCGGCTTTGCCGGCTCGGTCGACGTTGCCGCGAACCTTGAGCACGCCGTTGTCCTCCCCCTGAGCGGCGTCGCAGAAGATCGCCCCTCGGGTCGTGTCCACGCCACCGACCGTGAACGTCACGTCGGTCCCTTCGGCGATACTGAATGCCTGGTTGTCGTCACCGACACCGGCGTCGACGACCGTTCCCGGCACGCGTACCTCGACACGCTCGCCGGCGTTGTTCACGCCCGATCCTTCCAGGGTCGCTCCGGCGGTCGGGGTCAACGCTGCGCCGGCGACGTGCGTCGAGTTGCGCCGTACCTCGAACGATGTGCCGAAGCCTTCGCACACGAAGCGCACGGCCTTTCCGGCGATGGAGTACAGCCCACCACCGACCTTGCCGGCACGTTGCAGCTCGTCGCCGAACACTTCCAGCGTGCCGTTGTCGCCGTTGGCGCTGCAGCGCAGGCTGCGGTCTTCCGAGACGTTGCCCTCGTCGACGGTGACCACGGCCGGGTCCCCGTCCCGATGGAACCATGCCTTGTGTGACGAGCCGGCGCGGGCGTTGAGCATTGTTCCGGTGAGCGTGACGCACACCGTTCCATCGTCGGAGCAGCCGCGGACGGACTTCAGTTGGGCTGGCACGGTCGGCGGTTGCGGATCGACGATCGGCGTGCACTCGGTTTGTGCAACGGCGGTCGTCTCCGTGCCGTCCGGGCACGGCTGCTGTGCGACGGCGCCGGTCACCCCGACGAAGAACCCGATGTCGGCAGCCAGGCACGACGTGGACCCGGTCGCCGGCTGGTAGAAGCCGGGTGGGCACGGAGTCGCCGCGGTTGCGCCCTCCGCATCGACGAACGTGCCGGGAGGTGCCGGGTCGCACGGCTCGTTGCCCGTCGTGGAGAGCGAACCCGGTGGGCACGGCACGTCGGGCGACGTGATCGCACCGCTGACGGTGTACGTGCCGATCGACCCGTAGGACGTGTAGCCGTCGCCGCCGGAGCCGCGCACCCGTAGCGAGTACTCCCCGGCTGGGAGCGACAACCCCTCGAACGAGGCGTTCAAGCCGGTGGCCTCGGAGGTGCTCAGGGCAACGGCAGGCGGGTTGCTCGTCGCCACCTCCTGACCGTCGGCGTCGAACACTGCGGCGTCGAGGTCGAGCATGAACGAGTACGGCGAGCGCGTGATCGCCAGATCGACCGTGTCGCCGTCGGACACCTGGAAGCTGAACCAGTCCTCGTCGCCACCGAACGCGACGAGGCCCGTGGCATCGATCGACGGGGCGGACAGCGAGGTCGCCGACGCGGCGTCGTCGCCGTGATCGTCCGGCACCACATCGACGCCCAACAACGAGAAGTCCTCGACCGTGAATCCGCCCGTCGGATCGGTGAGTTCGCCGGAGATCGGTGTGAACGGCATCAAGGGCCTCGGTTCGTAGTTGGCCAGCATCAGCGGGGACGCAACATCTGTGGTCGGTGTCGACCAGTCGTGGTCGAGGACGATGTTGTGGGCCAGCTCGTGGGCGACGGTTGCGGAGATCATCTGCACGTCGGCCGCACGTCCCGGGTCGAATCTCTGCGGCATCGTGATCGAGGCGGGGGAGTTCTTTTCGAATCCGAGCGAGCCGAACGCGATCCCCTGGGCGAGGCCGATGCACAGCTGGCAAAAGTCGGTGAGGCCGCCCGTTGTGCTGTTGGTGATCAGCGTTCGGACGCCCCAGGTCGAGTCGACGCTCTCGTCGAACGACGAGCGCCCGAGCTCGTCGTCGCTCGGCTCCTCCGTGGTCACATTCACGTCCCATGACGCGAACGCTTCGCTGACGCGATGCCACACCGCCTGTACGACGTCGAGCTCGGCGTCGCTCCAGCTGCTGCTGTCGCCGTCGAGGTCGTACGGCAGGTACGTGACGTTCGCGAGTGGGATCCCGAAGATCTCCGTCGGAGGGATGTCGGCCGGGCTGGTGAAGCCGTCGAAGTCGAGGTGGATCACGCGGTTCGAGCCGGGCCGAGAATGCAGCTGGAACGTCTCGTCGTAGGGAAACGGCGCCGGTTCGGCAGCGACCGGATCGCCGGGTGTGCCCGGCTCGATCGTCACGATGCCGAGGCCGTGGTCGCCACCATGGTCGTGGTCGTCGTCGTGCTGCTCGTGACCGTGGTGATGATCGCCGTGGGCCTGCAGCGTGGCTGGGGTGGCGACGACCAGCGCAGCGGCGACCGCAGCCGCAACCGCCCCGACGCGCCGACCCGAACGTGATGGTGCCTGCATCTCTCGTGCTCCCGTCGCTCCCGACCGTGCGAGTGCCGGTCCCGGTTGGCGAGTGTGCAATCAGCACCGCGTCACCTGCGCGTCACTTCGTTTGCGCCGAAAGCCGACACCGGTGGCGGACGTGCGGCTTGCGATGACGACGACCGCCAGCGACACTCGACTCATGGGAGGGCGGGCGTGACGACCATCCGGGTACTGGGCCCGGTCCACGCCATCACCGCCGACAGAACCGCAGTGGATCTCCCGAGCGCCAGCCAGCGTCGGCTGCTGGCCGCGCTTGCGGTGCATCACCCGAACGCGGTCCGTTCGTCGTGGTTGTGCGATGTCCTCGAAGTGACTCCGGGCGCCCTGCGGCAAACGGTGGCCAGGCTCCGGCGGGCCCTCGGCGACGCGCTGCGCACCACGACGGGCGGTTACCGCCTCGACGCCGATGTTGACGCGACTGAGGCGCGCCGCCGATTCGACGGTGCCGACGGCGATCCCGAGCAGCTCGCTGCCGTAATCGATCTCTGGGCCGGCCCGACACTCGAGGAGTTCCGCGACGAGGCGTGGGCTGTCGGCGACGTCCGGCGCCTCGACGAGGTGCGCGCGGCGGCGATCGAAGAGCTCGCCGAGCTGCGGTTGAACGCAGGCGACCACGATCGCGCACTGCACGATCTCGACGCGCACATCGCCGCCCACCCGTATCGCGATCGACCTCGTGGGGTGTTGATGCGTGCGCTCGCTGCAACGGGCCGGCAGACCGAGGCGCTCCGGGTGTACCGGGAGTATCGGACGATGCTCGGCGACGAGGTGGGGACCGAACCGTCCGATGCCCTCGTTGACATCGAGCGACGGATCGCTACCGGGTGGGACGGCATCGACCCGGCCACCTCGGGCGAAGAGGATGGCGCACCGCAACCGCACGACGCGCTGCTCGATCAAGCCCTCGACTCGAACGTTGCCGGGGTGGGCCGCGCGGACGCGCTCACACAGCTTCTCGGAGCGGCCGACGAGTCGCTTCGGAATGGCGTGTCTGCGGTGGCGATCGGCGGCGAAGCGGGAATCGGCAAGACGACGTTGGTCGCCGACCTCGGCCGCGCCCTCGTCGGGACGTGGGATGTGGTGTACGGCCGATGTGACGAACATGTCGGCGCACCCTTCTCTCCGCTCGACGACATGGTGGGACGTCTCGCCGACCACCTCGCCGAGGAGCAATTGACTCGCCACGCAGCACGCCACGGCGGCGACTTGTTGCGCCTCGTTCCGGCCCTTGCAGATCGGCTGGAGGCGCGCGAGTCGACGCCGAGCGACGAGCGCACGGCGCGACAGTTGCTGTTCGACGCGGTGACCGACGTCGTCGCGCGTTCCGCCCGCGCCAGACCGGTCGTGTTCGCGCTCGACGACATCCAATGGTCGGGGCCGGCGGCGACGCTGTTGCTTCGTCACCTCGCCCGCCACCTCGGGTCGGCTCCGGTGCTGTTCGTGCTGACGATCCGAACGACGGCCGACCCGCTGCCCGACCACGTCCGCGATCTGCTCGCCGACCTGGCGCGCGAACGGCTCGACCGCATTGATCTCACCGGCCTCGACCGAGACGAGCTCGCCGCACTGGTGCGCGCACGAGTCGACGGAACACTCCGACGCGATGTGGCGCAGGTGGCCGACCTGCTCCATGACGAAACGGCGGGCAATGCACTGTTCGCCGATCAGCTGCTGGCGCACTGGATGCAGTCGGGGCGATTGACGCTGAATGACACCGACGCGCGGGTGGCGCGTGCGCGTGGTGTAGACGTTCCGCCGACGGTTCGGGATCTCGTGTGGCAACGGGTTCGATCACTCGGCGAACGCGCCGACGAGGTCCTCTCGGCCGCCGCCGTGATCGGCGCAGCGTTCGACGAGGCGACGCTCGCCGCGATGACCGAGTACGACGACCGGTCCGTCATCACGTTGCTCGATCGTGCGATTGCCGCCGGTGTCCTCGTCGAGGACGCCGGTGCGGTGCGGTTCACGCACGCCCTCGTGGCCCAGGCACTCGAGAGTGATCTCCGCTCCCGGCACCGCCGCATGATGCACAGCCGCGCGTACGAGGCCCTGCTCAGCATCCACGGTGCGACGCGCGAGCTCGCGCCACGTCTGGCGCATCACGCGCAGCTCGCCGATCGCCCCGCCGACTTGTTCGACCGTGCAATCGAGGCCGGCGATCGTGCGCTCGCCGACCTCGCCCCGGACGAAGCCACCCGCTGGTACACCATCGTCCTCGACGTTGCGGCGCAGCTCGATCGACCCGCGGCGGTGCGCGCCGATCTCCTCGTTCGCCTCGGCGAGGCACGGGCCTTTGCTGGGCGCCCCGATGCGATCGATGCCCTCACCGAGGGCGCGTCGCTGGCAGTCGACGCGGGCGCAGAGTCGGTCCTGGTGCGCGCGGCGCTGCTCGCCGACCGTGGGACGATCATGCTCGGTCAACCGTCGGAGGATCAGTTGTCGCTCATGGAGCGCGCCCTGCGTGCCAGCGACGACGCCGACCTCGCCACGCGCGCCAGGCTGACCGCGTCGGTTGCCCAACGACTCATTCGCACCGATCGGGCACGCGACCGGAGGGCCCTGGCGGAAGAGGCACTCGAACTGGCCCGAGCGACGGAGGATCCCGGGGTGTTCGGAGCGGTCGCGGTACGAGTGCTGCATGCGTTGTGGGCGCCGGGGGCCGCACAGCGGCGGCACCAACTAGCCCATGAGGCCACGGCCGCCGTCGCCCACATCGACGATCCCGACCTGCTGTTCCTCGTGTTCTTCGCCGCCTACGGTGCTGCAGTCTGCGCAACCGACGAGGAAGCAGCACGCGACTGGGCAGCGAGGGTTCGCGAGGTCGCCGACGACGTTCGCGATCCCCACCTTCGCTGGGCGCTCGGGGTCCTGGACGGGTTCGAGGCGATCATGGAGGCGCGCTTCGACGAGGCCGAACGCATCGTCGCCGACACCGCCGATCGCGGTGTGCAGCTGGGTGCCGAGGCAACGATCGTCGTGTTTACTGCCCAGAGCTTCGTGCTCGGGACGTACATGGGTCGCCACGCCGAGTTGCTGCCGATCGTGGAGCAAGGGCTCGACACTCCTGACGTGGAGCTGACGTTCCGGCTCGCCCATGCCATCGTCAGTTGCGAGACGGGGGAGACGGATAGCGCCGCGGCGCTGCTCGCATCGGTGATGGCCGGGGAGGTGGAGCGGACGCCGATCGACGTGCTTCGGTTGACCGAGGTGCTCGGGCTCGTCGTCGTGGCGCTCGAACTCGGCGATGCCGACGGAGCTGCATGGTTGCTTCCGCAAGTCGAGCCATTCGTCGACGAGGTGTCGTTCAACTCCATCATCTCGCACGGCCCGGTCGCCGCCTACGTCGGCAAACTCCTGTCGTTGCTTGGCCGCACGAGCGAGGCCGAGCAACGACTGCAGGACGCGCTGGCGGTCAACGAACGATTCGGCTGGGAGTACCACCGGGCCACCACCTTGTTCGCCCTCGCCGAGAATCGCCACCGCGCCGATGGGCAACTCGACGTCCAGGCGCTGGCCTGGTTGCAGGAGGCGGCGGCGCTGTGCGACCGCTACGGGATCGAGCTGTGGGGTGCGCGTGCACGTGCGTTGCTCACGCCGCTCGAGGGGTAGCCGCAACGTGACGCGCGGGTGACGCGCAGCGTTGTTGATGCTGTGCGACATGATCAGCATCAGCAATCGGCAGGGATCCACGCTCAGTGTGACGATCATCGGCGGTGGACTTCACGGGAGCCTCACCGCACTCCTGCTCGCCGGCGACGGACATCGCGTCACGATTCTCGAGCGCGACCCGTCGGTCGCTCCGACGCAGCCGGCGGACGCGTGGGACGGATGGGACCGCACCGGCGTCGGTCAGTTCCGGATGATCCACTCGTTCCTCGCTCGATTCCGCCAGGAACTCGACGAACACCTCCCCGACGTCGCCGCCGCACTCGACGCAGCCGGTGCGCTGCGCTACAACCCAGCGGTCAACGCACCCGAGACCATCCGCGGTCCGATTCGCACCGACGATGGCCGGTTTGAACTCCTGACCGGCCGTCGACCCGTCATCGAAGCGGCTATCCAACGCGTGGTCGACGCACACCCGAACGTGGCGGTGCGCCGCGGCGTCACCGTGCTCGGTTTCCAGCTCGACAACGAGGGCGCCGTCCCGCACGTACGCAGCGTGGCGACCGACGAAGGCCAGTTCACCGCAGACCTCGTCGTCGACTGCTCCGGGCGCCGCTCACAGACCCCGGAGATGCTCGCCGCAGCGGGGGGCATCGAGGTGCGAGAGGAGATCGAAGACAGTGGCTTCGTGTACTACGGGCGTCACTACCGCTCGGGCGACGGCAGCATTCCACCGATGCTCGGCGGCGCACTCCAGCACTACGACTCGATGTCGACGCTGACGTTGCCGGCCGACAACGGCACATGGGGCGTCGGCCTGGTGACCAGTGGACGTGACAAGGCGGCCCGCGCGTTGCGCGATCCGGCGGTGTGGGAGCGCGTGTGGGGCTCGTTTCCGCTCGTCGCGCACTGGGCCGACGCCGAACCGATCACCGATGTGCAGGTGATGGCCAAGCTGCCCGACCGGCGGCGCGACTACGTCGTCGATGGCACACCGGTGGTGACCGGGCTGGTCGCCGTGGGCGACGCCTGGGCGTGCACCAACCCGTCGCTCGGTCGAGGCGCATCGATCGGTTTGATTCATGCGGTTTCGTTACGCGACCAGCTACGCATATACGACGTCGGGAATCCGGCTGGCTTCGCCGTTGCGTGGCAGACGACCACCGACCAACGCGTCGGACCGTTCTACGAGGACACGCTCACGTTCGACCGCCACCGGCTGGCGCAGATCGAGTCCCAGATCGCCGGCACCACGTACGAAACCGACGACCCACGGTGGTTGTTTGCGTCCGCGCTCGGCGCGGTCTATCCCGCCGATCCGGCGCTGTTTCGGGCGTACCTCGATGTGGTCCTGCTGCTCGAACGCGGCGTCGATGTCGCCGCCCGGCCTGGCGTGATGGAGCGGGTCATGGAATTGTCGCCGACTGCTGAATCGTTGCCCGGACCGGACCGCGCTGCGCTCGAGGAGATGCTGCTGGCCTCGGTGTAGCGCCGAGCGCCGTCCTCACCGAGGGTGTGGTCCTACTGTTCGACCATCAGGCACCGCGTCGGCGAGCCAACCAATCGGCAACCAACCGGGCGCACTGGGCCGGTCGATCGATCGGGATCGTGTGTGCGGCGCCCGCAACGGTGTGCAGCTCGACACGGCCAGGGTCGGCGGCGTGCAGTGCCTCACCGTTTGCCGGCGGTGCCGACTGGTCGAGCTCGCCTTGTACGACGAGCATCGGAGCGGATCCGCCGGCCCACCACACCGACAGCGGCCCGGCGTCGGCGTCTTTGATTCGTGCCGCCGCGCGCGACGGCGATCGCCACCACAACGACGGATCGCCACCATCCTCGAAGTAGGCGCGGCCGAACGCGGCGAGGCGCTCCTCCATCGGCAGCGAGTCATCGCGTGCCTCCGCCATCGCCTGATGGAACAGATCGGTCGACGGGAACATCGGGCCGGCGGCGAATAGCACGATGCCGCACACGAGATCGGGCCAGAGCGTGGCGGTCATCCTCATCACTCGATTACCGAAGGCGTGGCCGAGCACCACCGCCGGACCAGCGTCGAGGTGGCGCAGCACGGCGACCACGTCGCCGGCGAGGTCGGCAAGCGTGTGGCCCTCGACGGGGAGCGTCGACCCTTCGCACCCTCTCGGCTGGACCAACACCACGCGCCGCCCGCTGCCATCGGCGAGTTCGCGGGCGAACGGCACGAGGTCGTCGATCGGTCGGGTACCGGCAGGCCAACACACCACGTCGGGCTGCGACGCGTCGGTCTCGCCAGCCGATACCTCTTCGTAGGCGACGTGACCGCCGAGACGCGCTACCTGGTACATCAGTCCGAGTCCATCCTTTCATAGGTCGCCCAGTCCGGAGGCGGGCGCCGACGTGTGCTGCGTCCGGGATGGCGAAGCTGATCTCGAGGAACTCTCGTCCAGTTGGAGATGGTCATAGAGGGCCTCCTCGAGGTGAGTCCCAAAATCGTCAGTGCGCCGTCTTCCGCAGCGTGAGCCCGCGGGCGTGTACCTGGAAGATGGGGAGGCCGCCCGATGTCGGGAAGTCGCCGCGCCGGTGTTGTACGACGTCGCCAATTCGCTGTAGGCGGCGCTCTTCGACGCCACGGTCGGTCACGACAACGCCCACTACGCGACGTCCCACACCGCTGTTGCCGTCGACGCGTTCGAGTCTGTTGTCGGACGAGATCTGCATCCGTTCATGTCCCACCCAGGCCGTGCTGCTGCGTGAGGAGGGGCGATATGCGCGCGTCACGGCGCCTACCGTTGGCGGGTCGTACCAGTGTCGAGTGCGTTCCCGGGATGGAGACATGATGCTGATATGAGCCAATCGTGGGAGGACGCATGGGAGGAGTTTCTTCGGTCTCGCGACGACCGTGCCGAGCTGAGGAACCGCTTCTACGAGGCGTTCGGCATCGGCGATTCCGCTGAGAGCCGCGCTGCGGGGGCGTGCCTGATCCGCTCGGGCGCGAAGACCGCGACGAGTGATCTGTTGTGGAGCTATGACGCATCCGACGCCTCCCCTCCAACCGTGGGTGCTGTCTCCATCGTGCTCGACGGCGGAGGCCGTGCCGCATGTGTTGTCGAGACGGTTCGCGTCGAGTACACCCCCTTCAGCGAGGTCGGCGCAGAGTTCGCCGCAGCGTACGGCGAATGGGGTGGGACACTCGACGGATGGCGTGCGGGCGCATGGCGCTACTACTCGAGCGTGTGCCACCAGCTCGGTCGTGTACCGGCCAACGACATGCCGTTGGTGTGCGAGTGGTTGCGTCTTGTGCATGCGTTCGACCATCCGTGACCGTGCGACCAAGTCCGGCGTCCCCCAACCCGCCCGACAAGGACAACGTCCCCGCACGTCACAGCGAGCGCTCTGACCACCGACCAAGTTCGAACGCTTGCATCCCGACAACGTCCTCCGGCCAGCTCGCATCCGGAGTGTGACCACCTCGACCTCCGACACGGCCGCTGAGCTTGGGCCGCTACCACGCGTCACGCGACCATGGTTGCGGGATCGCTGGCACGGTTGGCGCCTCGTCCGAGTTGTGCCGAGAGCTTCGGTCCGCGTCCACGTAGGTCTCGGTCAGCGCATTGGTGCCTCGGGTGCCTGATCGAAGCGGCATCTCCATCGCGACGACGCCGTCGACGTCGATGGTCATGCTATGCAGCGTCGTCTCACGGAAGCCGCGCCGGTGGTAGAGCCGGATCGCCGGATCCATCACACCGCGTAGCGTCTCCAGCCAGCAGCGTTCGGCGCCGAGGCTGCGCGCGTGCTCCAGGGCGGCGTCGACGAGTGCAGTTGCGACGCCGGAGCCGCGGGCGATTGGTCGAACGTACAACCGCTTCAGTTCAGCGGTGGCGTCGGGATGACGCACGACCGCCACCGTGCCGACGGGGAGGCCTCGGTCGAACGCCAGGAAGAGGATCCGGTCCGGCGGGCGGTAGGCGTCGCGCAGGCCGGCCAGCTCGGTCGCGAATCCGGGCTGTTCGTCGAGTGGATCGATGCCGGAAGCGGCGCGGATCCACTCGATGTAGTCGAACAGCAACGCCGTCGCCCGCCGCCAGTCGCGCTGATGTGCTGGTATGCGGATGTCGATCGTCTCGATGGTCACGCGCTGACCGACCTTCGATGAGGGGCGCACGCTGCATGGTCGAGCGCGACAGCGGGAAGTGGGGTGGGCGCTGGCGAGCGCATAGTGAGTCTCCTCGATCGGGAAGGGGGTCAATGGTTCGTTCCGTAGGACAGGCCGTACGGAGCCAACCCGTGGATCGGTTCGCGCCAGTGTCCGGTCGCTCAAATCGGCGATCACGCCCGTGTCGTCGTCGGTGGACGCACCGTCGTGCCGTGATGGGCGCCCCCCACGACGCGTTTGCTCCTCACGTTCCGGGCAAGCGCGCTCGGGAGCGGGAACGCCTGGCCTGTCAGGAGGCAGCGGTGACGTCGAGGTCGACGTCGAGCGTGACGCCGAGGGTGTCGTTGAATGCGGTGAGCACCTGGGTCTGGACGCCGCGTGCTGCGGCGTACTCTCCGGTTCCACCGGTGACCGCTCGCTCGATCTCGATATCGAAGTCGGCCAGTTCATGGCCGTCGGTCACGATCGTGCCGACGTCGTCGAGTTCGTAGATCTGGGTGCTGACAACCCAGGCACCGGTTTCGGTGGCCATGCCGTCACCGATCATGTGGCCGTGGCAGGTCCACGTGCCGAGAACCTTGTCGGGGAACGTCGGCTCACCGTTCGCCTCGATGCCGTCCTCGCCGTCGACGAGTGTTCCGTCGGGATAGATGTAGCCCTCGGTGACGAACGCTGACCCGTAGGCCGGGCCTCCGTCGTCGACACGAGGTCAGGCTCGAACGCGAACCGGAGTCCGTTCTCGGCAATGTCGTAGCTGTGGGTCGTTGAGGCATCGTCGTCGCTCGCCGCGGCGCTCGAACATGCAGCTGCGCCGAGTGACAACAGCGACGCCGAAGCGACAGCGATGCCAACGCGGAGCGAGCGCAGATGGCCGATGTGAGCGGAGTTCAACGAAGTGGCGGGGAGGGATGGACGGGTGACGGGCATGGTGACTTCCTCGGTCTCGATGTGGTTCGTGCACCGAGTCGGCGTGAGATCTCACGTCACGACGTGACACCTCTCAGAGTCGCCAGAGGATCTGATGCTCGGGGTCGTAGGAGCAGAACACCCCCGTTGAGATCGAGGCCTGGAGATGGCGACCGAGCTCGGGGTGGATACCGACGATCCGCTTGATCGTCAACCGGATCCGTTTGGTGACCGTCGATCGCGCCCGCTCGGTCGTTCCCGAGGTGCGTCTCGATCGTCCGCCGAGACCTGATGCTGCCGTCAGTTGATCGACCAGTTCGTCGAGTTCGCGTTGCGCTCGCTCAGAGCGGCCGAGATCAGCCATGTCGTCTGCATCGGCGATCTCCCCCTGGAGGTCGCGGATTCGATCGCGGTACGCACTCATCGCGGTCGCGTCGATCACTCTGTCGGCGGATGACTCGACGACGCCGGCCCCTGCCAGATCGAGTATGTGAACCTCCGTGCAGGCGCGCTCGATGAGCGTGGCAATGTCGTTGAGACCCTTCGAGTGGTGCAGTGTCACGGTTCGGCCGGCGAAAGTGACCGTCCAGTGGTCGCCAGTCCGACGCAGCTCGGCGGTGGTCGCGGCCCGATTGTCGGTCGACGCCGACGCGACGGCGCCGCCGTCATCCGCTGACGCGTCCATCATCGACTCCAACGCGGCGCGACACACTGCGAGCGCCCGGCTGGGAGCAATCGATCGGCCACTATTCGTGTCCGGTACGGCCAGGTCGCCGAGTGAATCCGACGCCAGCAGGTCGTAGTGACGCCATGCGGCGGCAGCGAGCTCGACGTCATCGATCGCTGGATTGTCGATAGCTCGGAGTACTGCGGCGCCGATCAATAGTGCGGTTCCTTGTTCGCCGAGGTTGCGCGTCTCGTCGACGTGCGACATGAGCGCGAGCACGGTGCTGGCCGCAGCACGGGTGTCGCCAGCGTGCAGCTCCCGGAGTGCGAGCAGCCGCAGGCTTGCGCCGACGCCGTAGATGTAGCCGGCTCGGTCTGACAGGCGACGGGCCAGCCGCAGGGTGTCGATCGCAGCGTCGGGAGCGCTCGACAGCTGGGCCATGCCTTCGACGAGCAGCGCGAACATGTGGTTGAGATCTTCGGGTCCGGTCTCCGCAGCGATCCGACGTGACGTCGCAAGTGCTCGCTCGACCTCACCGTCCTCGACGTCGAGCTGTGCGATGAGCAGCCGTGCTTCGCGGGCGAACGGATGCATTGCTGCGTCCTCGGCGGCCTCGAGCGCCAGCTCGGCGTGTCGACGGGCTCGTCGGGGCTCGTCACGGAGGAGCAGGAGGGCGAGGACCCGGTGCACGATCACGGGCGCGACCACGCCGGTATCGAGATGATCGAGCGCGCCGTTGGCGAGTCGGAGTGCCTCGTCGTGCCGACCGACCTCGCGCATTGCGGTGGCCGTCGTGGCCACGACATCGGAGTGCAGTGGCAAGGTCGGATCGGGCCACCGGTCGAGCACGACGGTGCCAAGCTCGGCGATCTCGGCGCACCGGGCGTGCGGGACCACGCCCCACAACACAACCATCAGCGTGAAGGCTCGTTCGGGAGTGTCATCGTGGAGCGCGATCCGCGTCGCACAGACGTAGTCGTCAACCAGGTCGATCAAGGCCCGCAGCGACCACGCGCCCCAGTCGTTCTCGTCGAGGCTGAGAAACATCTGGGCTCGTTCGCAGACAGCGTCGACGTAGGCCTGCCGCATGACCTCGGCTCGACCGGACTCGGTGAGCTGTTCTTCTGCGTACGCGCGAGTGGAATCGAACATCACGAACCGGCTTGCCGACCCCACCTCGGCGCGGACGAGTGAATGGGCGACGAGATCGGCGAGGAGGTCCGAGGTGTCGAGCGTCGACTGGTTGTCACTGATCCCGTGGGCCAGTTCGGCATCGAACCAGCCGGGGAACACCGACAGCCGTTCGAAGAGGTTCCGGCTTGGGTCATCGAGCAGACGCACCGACCAGTTGATCGTCGCACGGAGGCTTCGGTGACGGGCCTCGCCCCGAAATCGCGGACGCCGGATGACGTCGACACCGACGTCGAGGTGGCGGAGCATCTCGGCCGGTGACATCGATCGCGCTCGTGCGGCAGCGAGCTCGATCGCCAACGGCAGCCCATCGAGACGGGCGCAGAGCCGAGCGACGGCTACCAGGTCATCCTCGATCGTCGCCGAGGCGCCGGCGCCACGCGCCCGTTCGAGAAACAGCTCCACGGCTGGCGAGCGGTCGTGCACCTCGTCGCCCACTGGGAGCGTGTGAAGCACGTGCACGACTTCCTCGGTGAGGTCGAGCGGAACCCGACTCGTTGCGATCACGGTCGTGTCAGGAACCTGATCAATCACGGTGGTGGCGAGCGCAGCGGCGCCGTCGACGACATGCTCACACGTGTCGATCACGAGCAGGTTCGCCGACCCGTTTAACCACTCGACGAGCTCCGCTAGGCCGCCGAGCCCGGCCCGCCTGGCGACGAGATCGCCGAGGCCGTCGTCGTCGGTGACGCTCGACAGCTCGGCGAACAGGTGTGGCCGATCGGCAAGTAGTGCCTTGACGAGCGAGGTTTTGCCGACGCCGCCCGGACCGACGACCGTCACGAGCTGATGCTCACCGACGAGCGACGCGAGGGAGGCCAGCGCGTCCTCGCGTCCGATGAGGTCGGCCATGCCACATCGTGACACGCGATGTCACGCCTCGGTAGGCGATTACGAACGACACCCCGAGGAGACCTCAATGCCATTCCTCCCGCCGCCACTGACCCGAACGTCCGCTCGGTCCGCACCCCGTCACTATCTGACTGACGGCGGGCTCGAGACGTTCCTTGTGTTCGAACGGGGCATAGATCTGCCCGAGTTCGCCGCGTTCCCACTGCTCACCACCGATGAGGGTCGCAGCGAGCTGTCCAGCTATTTCGACCGCTTCTTCGCGATCGCGAAACGCGATGGCCACGGTTTCGTCCTCGACACACCGACGTGGCGCGCGAACCGTGAGTGGGCCGCCAAGCTGGGGTTCGACGCCGAAGCGACAGCCGCGATCAATCGCACCGCTGTCGAGATCGCTCGCGGCCTTGCACGTCGTCACCGCTCGGTCCCATCGATCGTCAGCGGAACGATCGGGCCTCGTGGAGATGGCTATGTGGCCGATGACGCGATGTCGCGACAGGACGTGGCGAAGTACCACTGGCTGCAGGTCGGTGCCTTCGCCGACGCGGGCGCCGACCTCGTCACCGCAACGACGATGACCAGCACGCCAGAGGCGATCGGCATCGTCGACGCAGCTCGAAGCGAGGACATCCCTGTCGCCGTCGGATTCACGGTCGAGACCGACGGTCGACTCCCCTCCGGCCTACCGCTTCTTGACGCGATCGACGAGGTTGACGCTGCGACCGACAGCGCCGCCGCCTGGTTCATGGTGAACTGCGCCCACCCGAGCCACTTCGAAGCGGTGCTCGACGTGCAACGCTCGACGCTGAAACGGATCGGCGCAATCCGCGCCAACGCGTCACGGCTCAGCCACGAAGAACTCGAAGCCGCCGAGGAACTCGATCGCGGCGATCCTCGTGAGCTCGGCGGCGACTACGTGCGACTACGCGATCTGCTCCCGGCGCTGCGCGTCGTCGGAGGCTGCTGCGGGACCGATCACGAACACATCGACGAGCTCAGTCATGCTGTCGCGAGCTGACCCCCAACGAACCCGAGCACACGCCATGGCCAGCACGATCGAGATCCGCATCCGCACGGTTATCTGGGCGGCCACGTCAGCCCTTATCGCAGTCGCCGCCACGTTGGTCACTACGTCGGCATGGTCAGCTGACGCTGCTCCAGGTGACATCGACTCGACCTACGTACCAACGCCGGGGTGCCGCGCATTCGACTACCGGCCCGCACCCAACCAGGTGGGGCCTCGGCCGACACCGCTCGGGCCGGGCGAGGTCGAGACTCAACGGATCACCGGCGGTGTCGGTGACTGCACCGGCCCGCTCTCCATTCCAGCCGACGCAGTGGCGGTGGCGATGAACGTCACCGCCGTCAATCCAACCGCACAAACCAACCTGCGACTGTTCCCTGCCGACTTGACCGATGTGCCGACGTTGTCCAACCTCAACGTGTCCGCCGGGCAGGCTCCGTTCCCGAACAAGGTCGATGTTGCTCTTTCGCCCGACGGCGCGATCAAGATCTTCAACCAGAACGGGGCTGTATCGCTACTCGGTGACATCGTCGGCTACTACACCAAGTCCAGCCTCGTCGAAGTCGACGCCCGCCTCGCAGCACTCGAGGCCAACGACCAGGTCCAAGACGGCGCGATCGCAGCGAATGGCGCCGAGGTCGCAGCCCTCGACGCCGCTCAACCGTTCGCCGTGGTCAGCGAAACCACGAGCGGCGTGGACGCAGGCGTGTCGCCGACGGAGATCCGGAGAGTGACGGTGACCGCACCCGTGGACGGCCAGGTCGCCACGATCGCCACCGGCTACATGCTCGAGTTGACCGATGGCCAATTCGTTGAATGCGGGGTGACGGACTCGATCGCCGACATACCGGATGGTGAACGACTGTTCTGGCAGTCGCCAACTGGCGGAGACGCTTCGCCCCTATCGGCGTCACGAGTGTTCGACATGGCTGCCGGCGAGACTGCCACTTACCACCTCATCTGCCGCAACAACACTTCCGACAGCTTCATCGGGTCGCCTCGACTGACAGCAATCTTCACCCCAGCCGCGTAGCACCGATCCGATAGACGAAGCAGTGTGGGCCAGCATCGTGCGCAACGGTCAACCGCGCGATGTCCGTCGTGAGTCAGCGCTCGGGTGGCGTGATCGCGGGATCGACACCTGAGAAGCGGAAGTCACAGTGATCGCTGCCTTGCATGATCGTCTGCGATCGTTCCAGCGTCACACCGGCACCGTCTGCGATGTCGTAGTCCAGCGAGCAGACGAGCAGAAACCCGAGTTCCGGCTCATCGGGGTGCAATCGCCACCGCAACCCGTCCCGGTAGCCGGTCAGTCGAACCCTCACTCGTGCATGTCTGTTGTGCTCTACAGTCGGGTGATCTTGGCGACGGCGACCGGCGAGCAGCAGGCGGCGAGGAGGCCGAGGTAGGCGATCGACCAGATCGGAACCGTGCTGCCGTTCCATGTCGAGCCGATGACATCGATTGCGTGGGTGAGGGGCAGGATCTCGCCGAACGCCTGCACGCCGCTCGGGAGTTGGTCGCGGGGCCAGGCCGCTCCAGAGACGAAGATCATCGGGAAGTAGATCCCGTTGGAGACCGCGCTCGCCGTTCGTCGCGTCGGCAGCATGGCAGCGAGCAGGGCGCCGAACGAGAGCAGGGCGGCGCTCGAGGCCGCAATCGCTGCGATCGCGGCGGCCGGTGAGTGCGGGCCCGCCGCGCCAAAGGCCAGCTGGGCCGCAACCGTGAGCCCGGCCGCACCCACCGCGACGAGCGCGAGGAAGAAGACCGCTTCGGCCGCGATCAGGGTGGCAGGCCGGACCGGGCTGGCGAAGAAGCGACGGAGCACGCCTCGCTCGCGGTAGCCAGCGATGTGTTCGGGGAGCGAGGCGACCGCGGCAGTCGCGATGACGAGGCCGATCAGCCCGGGAACGAGGTCGTCGCCGATGTCGTCGGCGGAGCCGATGAGGGCGAGCAAGATGGCGGGCAGCGCGAAGAGGAAGAACAGCGCTGCCGGCTCGCGCCCGAGCAATCGCACCTCCATCGCGACGATGGCGCCCGCGGCCGTCATCGCTCGTCCATCCCGCGGCTGGCCGCGCCGACGATTTCGAAGTACGCGTCTTCGAGATCTGGCCTCGTGATCGCCGGTGGGTGCGGGAGGGACAGTCGCTGCGCGACGTCACCGGGTAGCCGGTCGTCGCCGAGGATGCTGACTTCAGCGTCGCCGACTCGCACGCGATGGGGCGCGAGCTGAGCCTGCAGTCCGTCGACGTCGCGGTCGCCGAGGTCGGCACGACGCACGGTCACCTTGCATCGCGCGCCGAGTCGCGAGATCAGCGCACTCGGCGTGTCGTCGGCGACCACGCGCCCGGCGGTGAGCACGATGATGCGGCCGCACACCTCTTGGGCGTCGACGACGTCGTGGGTGACAAGCAGAACCGTCATCCCCCGGCACCCGAGCTGACGGACTTCGTTCCACGCCTGGCGGCGCGCCGCCGGATCGAGCCCGGTCGTGACCTCATCGAGGACGACGATCGATGGATCGTGGAGGAGCGCGAGGACGACGAATAGTCGTTGCTGTTGGCCGCCGGAGAGGTCGGCGAATGCCGTCGACGAGGCATCGACGAGCCCCCAGCGCTCGAGCAACTCGAACGGAGGGCGGCGCACACCGTGGAGGGCGGCGAACACACGGACGGCTTCGGCGACTGTCAATCGGTCGGGCAGGCTCGACTGTTGGAGCTGCACGCCGAGCGAGCGGTGGACGTCGCGACGTCGGGTCCATGGATCGAGTCCGACGACCTCGACGTTGCCGGCGTCGGGTTGCCGCATCCCCTCGATGCACTCCATGACGGTCGTCTTTCCGGCGCCGTTCGGGCCGATCACGCCGACCGTCTCTCCGTACTCCAACGTGAACGACACGCCATCGACGACGCGCCGAGCGTCGTACGACTTCACCAATCGATCGACGAGGATCGCGGCGCGCTTGGATGGCGCCGAATCGGGAGTTCCCGTGATCTGGTTCACGGTGTACCCCGTTCGGCACGCACGGCGGCGATCGCGTCGTCGCACCATTGGGCGACTGCAGCGTCGACGGCAACCCCGTACGACACGGTCAATGCGGCGTACCAGCGCGTCGTGGGATCGTCGGCACCCGCCTGTCCTGTGGCGAACGCCCGCTGCAACGCCGCCAGTGTCTCGGCCTCGTCGCGGGCTTCGTCTCGATGGGTCTCGAGCAGCTCGATGACGTCGGCGGTGTCCAGTTCGTTGGCGAGGATCAGCTTCAACAGGAACGACGACCGCGGTGGAGGCGGAGGCATCGGAGTCCGCAGCCATGCACGCAGCGCCTCCCTTCCCGCGTCGGTCAGCGAGTACACGCGGCGCCGCCGCTTCCCCGCCCACTCATCGCGGCCTGCGATCAGACCTTCGTCCTGCAGAGCGGCCAGCGTGGGGTAGAGCTGGCCGTAGCTCTCAGACCACACCAGCGCGAGCGACTCCTCGATCGTCTTCTTGATGCGGTATCCCGATCCGTCGCCGAACGACAACACGCCGAGCACCGCCCATCGCGTGGTGGATCGCGTCATGCCTGGACCAGCTGTGACGATCGTGGTCCGACAACCCGAGTGTGCTCCCAGGCCCGCAGCGGGGCACTCGATGACTCTGATCGAACTCGCTGATGGTTCACTCCGAAAATATCTATCAGATATATCTGTGAGATGTAAAGCGGGCGATAGCGCCGCCGGCGTTTGGCGACGAGCTGGATCGCCACCAACGCAAGAATGAGCAGTGCGATGTTCGTCGCATACAACGCCGTCGCGACGGCTTCCCCGCCGTGCTGTCCCAACAGGTCGCTGCTGAACGGAACGATCGAGATCAGTGCGAGGAACACAAAGTTCACCGCGACGACGACGGTGTCCGCTCCGGTCAGCCTGGCGATGGTGCGTTGATGCGTCGTCCAGAGCACGGCGATGACAACGAAGCTGAGCAGCCACGCGAACGCCTCCGATGAGACCGGACAGCGCTGTCGCCAACGACTCGTCGGCCGCGAGCGCAGGGACGATGACGTTCAGCACGAGCAGCGTGATCGCAATGGCCACGACACCGTCGGAGAGTGTCGTCATCCGGTCCAAGAGCTGGCGTCCAGGCGCGCTGCTCGAGGTCACGGTTGGAGAGTAGGAACGGGCCAACAGTCGAGCATCCGCCGTCAGCCCGATGTGCCGGTCCACCAAACGGTGGATGCAGACCGCTCACGATCCGAACGGCTACGCCGTCGTCGCTCTCGGCTCACCCCGAGCGCAACCTGGGCTAGAGATCGAGTGTTCGGGTGATGCCGGTCGCGGCGCGTTCGATGATCTTTGCCTTGGTTCGCACCAGCACGTCGCGCGGTGCGCCGGCGATCTCAGCGGCGATCGCGCTCGCGGACCCGTTGAGCCTGCCTGGTTCGACGACGTCGGACAAGAGTCCCATGCGCCGTGCTTCGGTCGCGTCGACGGTTCGTCCGGTGAGGCACAGCTCCCGTGCGGCGGCGCCGCCGATGAGGTCGTGCAGCGGTCCGTAGACGACGTCGGCGAACTTGACTTCGGGGTGTCCGAAGCGTGCGGTCGAGGAGCCGATGCGGATGTCGCACATCACCGCGGTGTCCATCCCGCCTCCCAACGCCGGGCCGTTCACGGCGGCGACGAGCGGCAGCGGGAAGCTGAGGAGCGTGTGGTGGTAGCGGTCGCTCGAGCGCCACAGGAGTGCGTCGAAGGCGGGATCGTTGAAGGCTCGCTCGAACTCGGACAAATCGAAGCCTGCCGAGCACGTGTCCCCAGCGCCGGTGAGCACGACGCACCGCACGTCTCCGTCGTCGGCGAGCGCGTCGAGCACGTCCGAGATCGCGTCCCTCAACGCCATCGAGAGAGCGTTCTTCTTGGCCGCTCGGTTCATGGTCACGACCGCAACGCCGTCGCGCGCCGCGTCGACCAGCACCAAGGGGTCGTCGCGGTCGCTGTCGGTCATTCGGTTGCTGTCGCTCATATGGTCACTGCAGTCTGGTCGGCGATGATTCCATCACGGATCGCTTCGATCGCCGGACGCCGGGCCCGGCGTTTGCTCTCCGCGTGTGCATCGAGATCGAGACCCGCCGCCAGTTCGGCTCGGGCGGTCGCCGTCTCCACAAGCGAGCCGGGCGCGGCGAGGTCGTCGAGGAACCCCGCCTCCACCGCGTCCTCGGGAGCGAACACGGTTGCCACGGTCACGGCCCGGTTGAAGGCGGCGGGGGTGAGGCGGTGCCGCAGGATCTCGGTTGCTGCGAACGGCATGGTGAGTCCGATGGCGACCTCGTTGGCCGTGATCTTGTACTCGCCGGTCGACCCGATCCGTTCGTCGCCCGACAAGAGCAAGAACGCACCCATCGCGACTGCGTGACCGGTGCAGGCCATCACGACCGGGAACGGGTGGCCGAGCAGCCGGACGGACAACTCGAACCCGCCGCGCACCATGTCGATTGCGTCGGACCCACCAGCGGTGAGTGTGGCCAAGTCGAACCCGCCTGAGAAGACACCGGGCCGCCCCTGGAGCAGGACCACCGCACGATCGTCGAGGGCCCGATCGAGCGCAACGTGGAGCGATGACTGCATCTGCAGCGACATCGCGTTCACCTTGCCGTCGTCCATCGTGATCCTCGCCACCTGATCCACCAACTCGTAGCTGACCACGTCGTCCACCATGCTGCGCTCCTTTGACTCGGATTGATATCGTCGTTACGAAACAACGATACGAAAAGGTTGTGGCCGGCGGCGAATCGTTCGGCTCGCCGCCCGAGAGGAGAGTGGTCAGACCGTGCCGCGCCAGAAGCAACGAACTGAAGCGCTGCGCGTGCGGTTGCTCGACGCGGCGATGACGACACTCGCCGACGCCGGCGCAAGCGGGTTCACCACTCGACGTATCGCCGACGCAGCGTCGACGTCGGTGCCGGCGATCTACGAGCTCTTCGGTGACCGAGCTGGCCTCGTGCGCGAGGTCTTCTTTGCGGGGTTCGACGCGCTCGGCGACACGTTGCGCAGGGTTCCGACCACCGACGATCCGCGAGCGGATGTCATCGAGACGCTGCTCGCCTTTCGGTCGTTCGCAAGCCGCAACCCCTCGCTCGTCGAGACGATGTTCTCCCGCCCCTTCACGGACTTCGATCCGGGACCCGACGAGCGTGCCGCGGGAGCAAAGGTGCGCACCGCCATCGTCGACCGCATCCGGCGCTGCGTCGACGACGACGTGCTGTTCGGCGATCCGACCGACATTGCGCACGTACTCCTCGCCGTTGCGCAGGGGCTGACGACCCAGGAACGCGGTGCCTGGCTCGGTGAGCCGACCGCCGCCACGCGACGCTGGCGACTCGGGATTGAAGCGTTGCTCGACGGTTGCTCGGGGTAAGCCCTCGGGGCACGCCCCCTGGAATGACGCACGACGAGGTCGTGCATCGCGCTGACGGGGGCAAACGGTCGTGCGACCCCTACGAAACGGGCCGGCTCTGAAAGGTGACGTACCTCGCAGCTGGGTGCCCGGGGCGGGGATCGAACCCGCACTCCCTCGAGAGGGAAGGGGGGTTTAAGTTCGTCCAACGCCGTCCACGTGGTGTGAGGGGGTCCGCTGAGAACGCTGTGACCTGGACTCACGCGTCCGGTCTGTCCATCTGGAGCGTTCGAGTAGGTCTCAATCCGTCCAGTCGTGTGCACCTTTTGTGCACCTCACGAGTTGGTCGCAACGCGCCGGATGGTGGGGCCTGCGGGTGGGACAGGGCGGCAATATTGAGCGGTTGGCCGAGCGCAGCAAGGTGCCGGTATGCGCTGCGCGGCGGATCTGTCGGAGGACGTAGATATGCGCTGTTGGGCGCGATTCGGCCCCCGACACTCAGAGCGATCTGGTGTGCGTCGATTCGACACATCACGAGGTGCGGCTTCGCAAGGTTTGAGCGTCGCTGGGAGTCGCCGACAGATCTGGGACTGGGCTGCCTCGATTCGATCACGCGGCGACACGGTTTGGGCGTGCCGTGACGTGCGGGCCGTGTTGCGCGAGTCAGCAAATCCAGTTGTAGGTGACGGTGTCGTCGATCATCAACACGTCGAGATCGCCGCTCTTGGATACCCAGCGGGCGACGCCATCGGCCCACACCACTAGAGTTCCGGCGTCGTCGCCCGGGCCTGGTGGCGCAACTCGGGCAAGTCCCCGCGGGCGGCCAACCGGCGATGGCTCCCGCTCCACTGCGAGCACCTCCGCAACGAGCGGCGCGAACGCGGCGTCCATGGGTTCCAACCCGACATGGACCACCGGATGCCACACGACGCCGCGATGGGTCAGTGTCTCGTTGCCGCACGCAGGGTAGAACTCGACCTCCTCATACACCGCGGTGATCTCGACCGCTGCCGGCGCGCCAGCTACGACCGTAGGCCGGGTGGTCGGTGCCGCTGACGTTGTCGGTGCGTCGGAGCTGGTCGAGTCGCCATCGTCGGACGCACACGCGGTCGCGGTGGCGAGCAACACCACGGCAACAGCGGCCCGGAACGCCCTCCCCATACTCAGTTCGACGTCGCGGAATTCATGAGAGTTCCCTCGCCTCGGGTCACGGCGTCGGTGCGGGACCGCGCTCTCGTTGACTCGTTCGTCTGGAGCACGCATGCACAGATTGCAGTCGGCCACCGCGCATAAAGCGTGCGCTGGTGAGTACCGCAGGATCCGGAGTCACCTGTCGCCGGTGGGTTCGGTGTCGCCATGCCGGTTCGTGCGATGTTGCTGGGTGGCTAAACCAATCCGTGGCCTGTGGCGTGTGCACCATGTGGAGGTGGCGGTTGAGGACCCGGGGTCGGAGTGCTGGGGCAGCTTCGATGAGTTCTTCATGTTGGAGCAGCCGCGGATGGTGGCTGTGGCGTTGGCGCTGACGGGAGTGCCGGAGGTCGCTCGCGACGTCGCCCAGGATGCACTCGTTGCGGCGTATCGGCAGTGGGGTCGGGTATCGGCGTTGGAGCGGCCGGGGGCGTGGGTACGACGCGTGACGATCAATGGGTCGTTGTCATGGCATCGCAGTCGTCGCCGTGAACGGACCGCGCTGGCCCGGTTGGATCCGGTCGAGCAGTACTCGTTGGTCGAACATGACGAAGAGTTCTGGAGATCGGTCCGCGAGCTACCCGATCGTCAGCGGTCGGTTGTTGCGCTCCGGTATGTCGACGATCTGTCGGTTGCGGAGATCGCCTCAGTGCTCGAGATCGCTCAGGGCACGGTGAAGGCAACGTTGCACGCTGCCCGACAACGGCTCGCTCAGCAGCTTGGAGTACCGGTTGAGGAGGGGGGCCTGTGATGTCAATCGACGAGCGCGGGCGGAAAGCCGGGATCAGGGTGCGAGCTGCGGCCGCACAGATCGCCCGTACCGACGACGCCCTGGCGAGCTTGCACAGCACAGAGCGCAGCGCGCTTCGAACGCGCCGCTGGTGGGTGTGGTCGGCCGCCGCTGTTGCGGTGGTCGTTGCTGCGGCGGCGTTGGTGTTGCTCGCTCGTGAGGACGCCGGCAACACGGTCATCCAGACCGACAACGTGACAGTTGCGACTCAATCGGTGCCGGCGGTGACACCGACGACTGCAACCGACATCGTTGTGTCGCCCTCAACAGAGCCGGTGCCGGCGCCGGCAACGTCAACACCGATGTCGTCGGCGCCTCCGTCGTCGGTGGTGTCCGATGTTCCCGACGGTTCGTTTGACTTCGTCGTGCCGGAGTCGGGCCTACCGATAGCTCCCGTGAGATCGCTTGCGCTGATACCGACTGGCTCAGCGTCGGGTGAGATTGCCTTGCAGCGAGCGGAGTTCGGTCTCTCCGCGGTGCTGACGCCGGATTCCATCGTGGTCCTCGAGATCGATCCCGAGAGCCTGCGTCTCAGCGGCAAGGGCATCCGACTCGCCCGCGACAGCGGGGCCATCATTGACGAGGTACGCCTCGACGAACGAGTCACGACGGGCGACCTCGCCGGCGCGGTCGGTGCCGCCGACGGCACGATCATTGTTCGAGTCGGCACCGGCATCGACACCGGATTCACAACACTGGTACTGGCTGAAACCACGCCCGGTCTGTTCGCGGTCGTCGCCGAGACACCACCGACGACCGAGGTCGGGGACGGCGCCTTCCGGCCCGGGCCGTCCAGCACAGCCGGCACTGAGGTCACGTTTGATCGACTCGCCGCTGGTCAACCCGCAGCCATCGTCGATGTGAACATCCCGCCGTGGAATGTGCGCCGTTTCGAGCCGAACGACCCGACCACCCCAACGTCGGAGTGGTCGATCTGGGTGGAAAACGGAGGTAGCAGCTGGTGGTGGGCTGACGCGTTCCGCGACGGCGCACTGTTCGTCACCAACCGCGCCAGGTTCACCATCGTTGACACCGACATCGTCTACCTCGACCCCGAACTACCTGCTGTCGGTTGGCGCATCGACGGATGGCAACTCACCGATCACGACATCGCCGATGTCCTCGTTGCTCGCATGACCGTCGAAGGCCTCGAGATCGGTCTCATCGACGACGACCCGATCGTGCCCCCAACGGCACCGACCACCGGGAACCCGTTAGCTGGAGCACTGGAGTTCAACCTGAACGACGACCCAACCAGCACGCCGTCCATACTCGGCTACCAGTTCGGACAACAGCTCACCGACAGCGACGACGTAGTAACCGACATCAGCAACCAGCTCGGGACGCCGACCCAAGACACCGGCTGGACCGAACTCCCTGAGCAGTATCAGTGCGGCGCTTCGGAGTACCGGTCAATCCTGTGGGACGACATCCGCTTCGTGCTGGAACGAATCCCTGCCACCGACGGAACCCAGATCGAATATCTCTCCGCCTGGAGCATCGGCGACACCACCCTCTTCTACTCACCCCCACTCGACGCAACGCCCTCAACCGCAAGCGGGATCACCTCACCTGAAGGGGTGGCGATCGGCGCCCCAAGGTCGCTCCTGGACTCGATCGGCTTCCTCCAACCCGTGCTCGACGACGGAGACCAAGCGTTCGGGCTGGCCAACATCAGCCCCGTCGTCTTCCACATCGACAACGGCACAATCATCGGCATGCACATCGAACAAAACGACTGCTGAACCGCGCCCGCGCTGGGACCTCGATGGCCAAGCGAACATGGGCGGCGCCATGGCTCAGAGCCACCGTCGTCATGAAGATCGTCATCGAGCGGCCCGAGCGGGGCCGGTGAACCTGCGCATGGTGGTGGGCACACGCCGGCGATACGCCAATCGAACAGTCAAAGGCTGACGCCCGGGCACCGAGACCTGAAACGGCCGCCGCCGAAGGACACTTCCGCGCCGCGCATCGAACACATCGGTGCCGATACGGAGCGAGTCCACGGTCTCGAGTGTGGGTGTCGATAGGCGGTGACTTGACGGCCGAGTCGGCGCCTGGCTGGCCTGACAGCATGGTCGTGTGGATCGGTTGCCCCACGGATACACGAACCGGACACGGCGGCGTTCAGATGGAGCTGTCGAGAAACGCTACGACGGACCCGACGCGGTCAGCCGCGCACGCGTCGAGCACGCTTGCCTGTTGCGGCTCGCCAACCAACTACCGGTTCCGGCCGTTGTGGATTGGAATCCGGAGGCTTCCACGCTGATTGTCGACCACGTTGCGGGTACGCCGGGGCAGGATCTGATCGACACCGGCCGGTCTCGTGAGACGCTCAGGCTCTTGGGCACAGCCTTGAAACAACTCCAATCCATCGAGACCTCGATCGTGCCGGAGCTCCCAGGCAACGGGCCAGTGATCGTGCACGGCGACTTTGGACCCCAGAACCTGCTTGTTCACGACGGTGCCATCAGCGCGCTCATTGATTGGGAGTTCGCTCACCTGGGCCAGCCAGTCGAAGACGCTGCCTGGGCGGAATGGATCATCCGGATGCACCACCCCGCCGCCACAGACACGCTTCCCGAGTTCTTTGACGCCCGAGAGGCGTCATGGAGTTGGGTCGACCGCCACGCGTCGATGGTGCAGCGATGTCGGGATCACCTCCATCGCGCCGAGCAACTGGGCTCGTCAGCGACCACCGAGTTGTGGCAACAACGGGTGAACCAGACCGAAGGCTGGGTCCAATAGGTCAACCCGCTATCAGAGCTGGGGCACATGCTGCGGTGGACGGCGTGCGCAAGCGGTGCCGCTATCGGATGGTTGGCGTGGGCTTGTGCAGGTGGGCCTATCGGGAGGCACTCAGCCAGATCACCGCAACGGCCCCGATCGCTGCGAGCACGGGTAGTGGTGCGATCAACACGACCCAGTTCTGCGGGACCGAGCACAACGAGGCGTTTGCCGCGTCGGTGTGGCCGCGGAAGCTCATCCAGTCCTGCACGATGGACGCTGGCCACTCCGCCTCGCCACACACCACTTCTTCGCTTGGCCCGAGAAACAACACGACGGCGCCAGCCAACACGCCAAGCGCAATGGCCCACACCGATGCGAGCAGCCGCAAGCCCAGGGCCATCGACAGAACGTATCGCCGCGCCTGGTTCGGGCACGCGCACGGCGGAGAGATGGTGCACGCGTCTCCGCAACCGCGGGCTGCTAGGCACCGGTGTTGCCGGGTGGGTAGGCGCACGCTGCAGGTGCCGTTCTCAGATGGGACTCTGCCTCGCTGCTGGGTGTGATTACAGGGCGGGCGCGGCCCGGAGCTGCGCAAATCGTCGACGTGCGTACGCCGGCTCTGCGGTCCAGGCATTCGCTGCTTCCCATGCGTCTGCGCATCGGAGCGCTCGTTGGTGCTCGTCGTCGGGGAGGACCCGCACACCGAGGTTGGCCAAGTCGAGATGCACGACGTCGACCCGGCTCTCGTCCCAGTCGAGTAGGCCGACCCGACCGTCGTCGGTGACACGCAGATTCGATGGTCCCGGATCGCCGTGGACCACCGAGGTCGCCACGTCCGACATCGTTGCGAACACGGCGAGCATCTCGCTGGCGGCGCCATCGGGAAGCGCCGACATGTCGGCGTCGACACTGCGCGACACCCGGTTCAGTTCGGTGACCACCTGACAGCCAGGTCGTTGCCGATGGGACGCGAAGCAAGCGTGGAGGCGCTTCAACTCGGCGGCGACGAGTTCCCAATCGTCCCGAGACGTGGGTTCGGAGCCGTTGATCCACTGCTGTACGACGAGTCCGTTGTCGGATGGTCGACCGTCGTCGGTCAGCAACGGCACCGGTACCAAGAATCCGTCGGCGTGGAGGGCGGTGAGCAGGTCCACTTCCCAGGCAAGCGATTCGGCGGATCGACGGCTCCGTCGGATCGCAACTCGACCCGTCGGGCCCGAGCCCGACCACACTTGGTTGCGGTGTCCACCGTCCACACGACGTTCGACCCGCACGGCGGACCAGGCACTCGTGCCGACAGCTGTCATCAGGGTCAACGGTAGAGCGGCAGTGCGGTTCGAGCGGTCGCGAATATCGAGCTAGTTGACGCCGGTCGTACCGCCCCGGTCGTGCCGTTCTGCGTGGGTTGGGCTGGCCCCAAGTTTGCGTCGATATGTGCGGTCAAGCGGCGGGTCCGACGAACATGATCTCCTTGTGGTGCCGGCTGACTTCAGTTGCGCAGCCGAGAACCGTTGCGGTTTCGTCTTCGGCCTGGCAATACGGTCGAACGACATGCGCTCGGGCACGTTCGGCAGGAGACGTCTGCTCCTCGGTGGAGGCGGTCAGCGTCGAAATGCGCGAAGTCGCTGACGATGCAGAAGAACAGCACCGTTGCTCCGAATTCGGCGCTGGTTGCGGCGGCTGTGCTCATCTCGGCGTCGTCTGTGTTGATCGGGAACTTCGCCACTGACCGCTCGCCGGCGGTTGTTTCTGGCGCCGGGTTCTTCGTGTCGATCATCGTGTTCTGGACCATTCGAAGCCGGCATCGTCGACCGGCCTGGACCAGCGAGACGTTTCGGCTGGTCGCCGCCGCGAACGTGCTGACGTCAGCGGTGTTCTTGGCGTTCTTCTTCTCGTTGAAGTACCTCGAGCCCTCGCTTGCGTCGTCGGTCCAGACTGGATCGGCGCCACTCGCAGCAGTGATCGCTTCGGCGGTCGGGATCTCAACGACGAGGTTCTCGCGAAGGCAGTCGATTCCTGTTCTGGTCATCGCAGCCGGCGTGACCCTCACTGTGGTGACCGCGATGACCGGCCTGTCGGGGCTGCCACTCGATTCGACTGGAGGAGCCCTTTTCGGAGTGGCACTCGCTGTCGTGTCGGGCTCGTCGACGCTCGCGTTGACTGTCGTACTGAAGCGGCTCAGCAATGCGGGCTGGAGCAATCTCGAGGTCCTTCGCTACCGGTTCGGGTTGATCGTGATCGTCTCGACTGCTCTGTCCGTGGGTCAGCCGATCGGCGACGTCGGAGCCGTCGAGGTCGCAGCCTTCGTCGCCGTTGCGCTCATCGTGATCACGCTGCCGATGTACCTGTTGCAGTTCGCAATCTCACGCGCTGCCGTGCTGACGGTGGTGGTCTTCATCAACCTCGTCCCAGCGACGACGTTCGCGCTTCAACTGCTCGATCCCCGACTCGCAGTCTCGGTCGCGTCGGCGGTCGCGACAGCACTCACGTGTGCCGGGATCATCTCCTACGCAGTCGCAGCACGCCGTGTTCCGACGAACTCTCCGTCGCACACGTAGCCGCCGACGAGCAGGCGCACGGGGCCGCTCCACCGGCCGAGGCCCGGTATCTCCGACCGCCCAGCGCTCCAGACCGTCCAGGAACCGGCAGGGCCGATCGGGATGTGGCACCGGCGAGCCATCGACCCCGAGCGGTATCGGCGCCCGACCGCCCCGCGGGCAATACAGCGCACATTGACGAGCGCATCGGTGCCTGATTGAGTCGACTGGTGCGTTGCGGCGGTTGTCGTAGCGTCGGTGGTGCCGGTCGGCTGGCTCTCTCAGTGCCTGCCGCCTGCGGGTTGGCTTTCTAACGAACTGTCAGCCGGTCGGTGCCATTGCCGTGGTGTGGCTCGAAAGAGGCGCGAACACGATCGGCTCGAATCAGGAGTGCCCACCTCGGTCCCATCCGCCGAGAGAAAGGCACCATCCCATGTCCACCATCACGATCGGAATCGACCCGCACAAGGCGTCCCACACCGCAGTCGCCATCGACGACTTCGAGACCGTCGTCGACGAGATCTGTCTCCGTTCCTGTCCGACCCAGGCCGTGCTGTTGCGCGAGTGGGCCGACGGGTTCCGTGACGACCGCATCTGGGCGGTTGAGTCCGCACAGGGGCTCGGCTACCTGCTCGCTCAACAGTTGATCGCTGCCGGTGAGACGGTGATCGATGTGCCCGCTGTTCGAGCGTCGAGAGTGCGGACGCTGTCGACGGGTGGGTCACAGAAGAACGACCCGAACGACGCCCGCTCGGTTGCCATTGCCGCGTTGCGGGCGAACGACCTGGCTGCGGTGTTGCCCGACGATCACACCCGCATCCTGCGGTTGTTGGCCAAGCGGCACCGTGACCTCGGACGAGCCAAGAACCGTGAATGCTGTCGGCTGCACGCTCTGTTGTTGGAGATGTTTCCCGGTGGCGCGGAGTTCAAGATGTCGTCGATGACCAGGGTCAACACACTCCTGGAGGGGTTCACGGTGACCGATTCGATGGGTCGTCAGCGCCTCGAGGTCGCCCACGACTTCGTCGACGGCATCGACGAGCTCTCGGCCCGGTTGAAGACCTCGAAGCGACGCATCACCGCTGCGGTCAGAGCATCGGGCACGACGCTCACCGAGATCCGCGGGCTCGGGCCGATCACGGCTGCGATCATCATCGGCCACACCGGCAACATCGACCGATTCCCGACCAAAGCCCGCTTCGCCAGCTACAACGGCACCGCCCCCGTCGACGCGTCATCGGGCCCCAAGGTGCGACACCGCCTCAACTCGCGCGGCAACCGACAACTGAACTGGGCGATCCACGTCGTGGCGATCAGCCAGCTTCGCCACGACACCCTCGGCCGAGCGTTCTACGACCGCAAGATCGAACAGGGCAAGACCCCCAAAGAAGCAATCCGAGCGTTGAAGCGACGACTCTCCGACATCGTCTACCGCCACCTCGTCAACGACGCCCGCCGCCTTCGCGGCTGACGATCGGGTGGGTCCGGGAGGACACCCAGGAACGACTCTCTCTCCAGCGTGACCGGCCTCGCATCCTGAACAGCCGGCTCTTCGGACAAGTCACTTCCCGGACCCGAACAACGACCCTACGACCGGGCCCCGCCACCGGCAAGGGGCCCCGACAACACGCGCCCCAACCTCGCCGAACAAGCCCTTGACACCCAAAGAGGCATCGATACAAAGCGGCTGCGGCGAGGTCTCCGCTGTGCGCGTTATGGCGTGGGGCCCGGCCGCGAGCTGCGGGGTCTGAACCAAAGGCGGGCAGCTCGCTTGGCGACCTATCGCTGACGCGAGAAGGTGATCTGTTCCGTCGTTGCTGACATCTATGCGCGGGCCCGCCTTGGTTCGGCTCACGGATCACACAGAAACGACACCAATACCCGGTCCGCGGAGATCAACGTCCAGGCGCCATCGGCGAGCTCGTATGCCTGTTCGTCCTGCACCGTGAACTTGCCGGTAGCAGAGGCGACACCGACGGTCGCATCACACAACACCTCCCGTGTTGGCATGTCGAGCGTGAGCGACAGACCATTGACCCGCGCTCCCTCACACCCCCTTCCATCGGCGCTCACGGACTCACACGTGAGCACGACACCCTCAACAATTTGTGTCGGCGTGAGCGCACCAGGCGGCGGCGTGATCCCACTCGGACCGACCGGACCCTGGGGACCTTGCGGTCCCGGCGGACCTGTCTGCCCAGCCAACTCGAGCAGGCTCTGTGCGGTGTAGTAGCCGACAACGTCGATCACGACGTTCACCGAGCCTTTGAAGTTGTACACCTTGATGGTCCCATCCGGTGCCAGTTGGGTATCGACCTTGTTCGGTGTCGGCGGAGCACCCGGGGTGACATTCAGGTTCGACAACAGCGGCGGCTCAAGCAGATCCCCGCGATACACCCTGATGTTCGACTGAGCGGTCGGATCGACGACCGTCACGTTGGTCGCCAACCCGACAGCATCGTTCGGGATCGCTAAATCACCCGTGCACCCGCCCCGATCTCCATACACCTCAACGGTCATCACCTCGTTCGCACCTAGCTTCTCGCCGCGCGGACCGATCTGCGATCCGGGGCGCGTGTCCGTCAACCGGCACCCCGGCCACGGCACATACGTTGCATCATCATCGCCAGGCGCAGCGTCGGCGTGCCACACCGACGCACCCACCAACATTGCGACAACTGCCGCCAACATCGCGCTGCTCAGCCGCAACAACGACCGAATGCTCACCCGCTGATCAAGAACACTGCCCATGACCGCCAACCTTGACACAGCCGGCTAAGGAACATGTCCAGCAGCCCAATCGGCCGACCCGCTCGACTGCGCCATCGAGCACAGTGCGTCCCGCAGCTTGTTGGCATGGAAACGCGATTCCCAACGGCTCTGTTTGGCCAGAGTGCACGTACACGCAGACCGCCACCTCGGGCGTTTCCGAGCACCTGCCACCGAGCGGGAAGTGCCGATCTGCTTGGACTCGGGAATGGGCACTGCGCACGATATGGGCGCCTCCGAACGGCGCGCAGGGATACCCGGTCACGGAAACGTGGGTCACCATGACCAGTGATGGTCAGGCGTCGCCGAATCCACGATGTAGCCGGCGATTCTGGTGAAGTCACGCATGTCGAACTCCGACATCGCGCCTGCCCACGTGAGTCTCGCAAAGTGCTGCCCGCCAAACGTGAGCATCTCGTCTGTTTCGTTTTGTCCGATGCGATTCGACGCCGCAGTTCCTTCCCATGGGCGTGTCATCCATGAGGTCGCAGCACACCGTCTGAGACCGCCCCTCGGGTGACCTTCGTCGATCGAGATCTTGCCCCGACTAGCTTCGCCCAGGGAGGTGACATGGATGCTGGACGCCAGTGAGTTAGAGGCGATGCTCGCGTCCGGGTACGAGCAGCGAGCGTTTGAACTCAAGGGCGCCGGACTGCGTACCGACAAGCAGTTCTTCGCAAAGGTCACCCGAGCGGCACTCAGCATGGGAAACCTTCGCGACGGCGGATTCGTCGTCATTGGCATCGACGACAAGAATCCCGCGTCGCTCGGGCCTGGCCTGTCGGACGAGCAATTCGCATCGTGGTCCGAGTATGACCACGTCGCACGCGGGCTCGCTGACTACGCCGACCCGCCACTTCACTTCGAGATGGCCTCGTACAACCTGTCGTCGGGCGCCAGGGTTGCACTCCTAAAGGTTTCCGAGTTCAGCGACATGCCACACCTGTGCGCCAAGGCATACGAGCCGGATCTTCGCAAGGGAGCTCTGTACGTGCGCACCCGCAAGCTCCCGGAGACGGCCGAGGTCGCTTCGAGCGTCGAGATGCGGGACGTACTCGATCTGGCTACGGAGAAGGCGCTCCGCTCCTATGTTGAGACGGCTCAAAGGGCCGGCGTCCGATTTGAGGCGGAGCCGGTCGTCGACGAGGCAGAAGTGTCGGCCCGCGCGTTCGAAGCTCAGCGAAGGGTCGCGTGGTCGTGAGCGCTCTTGTTGAGAAGGTTCGCAGCCGAGGACATTGGAACGTCGTGATCCGTCCAGGAGTCTTCACCCCTGATCGAGTTGACTACGGAGTCCTCGAGGAAGTCGTCGAGTCTTTGGCCGTCCGTTTTCGCGGATGGCCCGTGCCCTTCGTCGATCGCCGAGAGCGACCTCTCAGAGGCGAGGATTGGGTGGGACAGGATGTCGACGCGTCCATGGTGAGCCACTACGAGGCGTGGCGGTTCTTCACGAGTGGGCAGTTCAACCACCTTAGAGCGATCTCCGCAGACTGGCGCGAGGGCCGCAAGGGAACGTACGTACCGCCAGGCTACGACTCCGTGGTGGAGGTGTGGGAGATTGTCTTCTACCTCACCGAGGTCTACGAGTTCGCTGCACGACTGGCGCTCAGTGCAGCTGGCGATGATCCGATGGTGGTGAGTGTCGAAGTGGACACGCTCGGCAATCGCGCCTTGGTCGTGGCGCAGTCACACCGAGCAGAATTCATTGAGCCCTATCGGGTGCCGACCCGACTGGCCAAGGAGTTGACATTGGCCCGCGACGACCTCGTCGCGCGGCCTCGCGAGATCGCTGCCGAACTCGCTCGAGAGTTCTTCGTGCGCTGCGGCTGGAAGCCAGCACTGGAACAACTGCTGGAACATCAGCGCGAGCTAACCGAGCGAAAGTAGGTACGGCGCCATCCGAACGACGTCGCCACATCACGGAGCCGACGTTGTAGACGTCGTTAGCGTCGGTGTCGGTACCGGAGTCTCCGAGCCATCACGGCTGAGGTACGTGAACACGCCGGCGACTACTGCAGCCTGCACCACGCCGACAGCCGTGATCAACGCGGCCCGGGACGTCCACCAACGGTCATGCCGCTCCCTCCGATCAGCTCGCTTGGACGAGCGCCGATGGCGGTTCCTCGCTTTCTTGCGCTCCTCGAGTGCGCGCTCGGCAGCCGCTACGTAGCTGAGGCCTACTGGCGACGAATCGTCACGGTCCGCGAGGTACTTCACGTGGTAGCCGGCGAGTACTGATGCGGACGGCCACGGACACGGCACCTTGCAGTACGGACAGTCCTCCCGCCACTCCCGGCTTGGAAGCAGCGTCGTGAAAGCTCAAGCCTGAGGCGCGACTTCCCGATTGGTTGTTGTGGGTGCTCGCATCATTGCGCTTCGACGTCCCGACACCTGTGTTGCCTGTAACCGCAGCGTTGATCAGGGCGCGAAGGCTTGGTGGGACCCGCACGACAGGAACGTCACGTGCACGTTGTGCCGCCATGCGCCGTTGCCGCCTCCGCAACCCGTCAACTCGGGAACGGCTGGCGCCTCGGCATATCGAGAGTACGAACGGCGTCGGAAAGCGACAGAGCGCCGGCGCTCCCAAGGTGAGGTGTTCACGAAGTCGCAGAAACGGTCCATCGAGGCGTGGGGTAAAGGCGGCGATGGCGAAAGCAAACTCGGAGAGCGTCTCGAGCTGGAGGTGAGCACCGATTCAATCGTCTTGCACGACAGACGCGTGCCGTCCACTCGCGGGAACATCGATCACCTCGTCATCTCCTCGGGTGGTGTCTGGGTCGTTGACGCCAAGAATTATCGGGGCCTCGTTGAGCGACGCAAGGTTGGGTTGCTCGGAGCGCGCGAAACGCGGCTCTACGTGAACTCCCGAAATCAAACGAAGCTCGTTGACAAGATGGGTTGGCAAGTCGATGCCGTCGCCAACGTCCTTGGCAGCTTCGGGTTCAGTGGCACGCCGATCCATCCGACTCTGTGCTTCACGGGGTCGGAGTGGAAGCTCTGGTCGAAGCCGATCTGGATCGACGGGGTCTGCGCCACGTGGCCGAGCAACCTTGTCCAGCAGGTCAACGCGCCAGGCCTGCTTGACGACGCCGCCAAACGGCTGATCGCCCACGAACTCGGCACGCGGCTCCCCCCAGCTGCGTAAGTCCGGACCACAACAGCTGGAGCTGCTTGGGAGCAACTCCGTTTGAGTCGACCCGGCAGCGCACAGCGAATCGCTTAGAAGTACCGAACTAGTAGGGGCGCAGGAGCATAGGGATCGCTGCGAACATCGATCGGGTGGACACAACGAGCGGTGCTCGCGGGTCGCTGCGAGAGCGGACAGAATTGATCAGTGGATGTCGAGTGGGCACTTGCCGAGCTGAACGCATTCGTTGAATTGACGACCCTGGTGAAACCCGCTCCAACTCCGGGCGTCACGTTCTTCGGAGACGATCGCTATCCACGGGGTGGCGGAGAGATCGCGCCAGCGGCGCAAGTCGTCGAGCAAATTCTGGACCGGGTGTTGCCGGACTGGCGTCGGTCGCTCCCCGAGGACGACGAGAAGCGATGGCAGCAGCATCGCGAGGCAGCCAAGAGGGCCATTGCGCAGCTCGAGCGACAAGAGGAGCTTCAGGAGCGATTAGGCGAGAACGCACCGTCTCTCGATGCCTCACAGATTCACCCTTGGGTCTGGGAAGGAGCACGCTCGCTGTGGAATAGCGGCCACTTTCGAGAAGCGGTTCGAGCGGCATCCGTCAAGGTCAACGCGGAAACACAGAACAAGCTTGGCGTGCGGGATGTCTCGGAGACTCGGCTGTTCCAGATGGCGTTCAGCGCCGATCCACCTACTGCAACGACACCGAGGCTGCGGCGGCGAGACGACGACGGAGGCAAGACCTCCACGAGTTGGCGGCGAGGGGTGATGGCGTTTGCGGAGGGCTGCTACGCCGCCATTCGAAATCCGGCGAGTCACGACGTGCAGGACGAGTTGCCAGAGCACGAAGCCCTTGAGCAACTTGCGGCCTTCAGCGTGCTGGCAAGGTGGGTTGACGCAACAGATCTGGAGCGGGCGCCGTAGCCGACGACGACCCCATCGGTTGACGGCCGTGAGTGCCGCTCGGTTCGCACGAGCACAGTTGTTGTTGCTGCGCTGGGGCCGACGATTGTCGCCACCGCGATACCGCTTGGCGCGACCGAGATAGTCATTCAGCTTCGTTTGAACAGCTACCGGCGGGAATCCACTCCCGTCGATGTCACCGCTCGTATTGTCAGGCGATGGCGGAGGTACAGCGCAGCTATGTAACGCCCGCTCTTGTCCGATGGCGGAGATGGACCGATGGGCCACTCATTGTGCTGGCGATCGGATCGTTGCCGTTCTTGCTGCTGGAGCTGCGGAGTGACGAGCTCAGGGATGCGGACCGGAGCCTGGTCGCCGCTGTAAACCTCGTGGTTCTCATCGCATTCGCCACCGACTATCTCGTTGAGGTCGCGGTTGCTCGACGACGCAGTCAGTACGTGCGCTCAGAGTGGTCGTCGCTGCTCATCGTGATCACCCAAGCGATCGCACTCGTTCCCGGTCTTGGCGCGTTCGGGTTCCTGCGGGCGATCCGCGGGGTTCGACTCTTCCGCGTCCTCATCCTGGCGTTGCGAATAGTGGCGATTGGCAGCGCAACCGCCCGAGAGTCCCGCAACTACGTGCGAACGCACGCTGCCTCGATTGCGATCGCAAGCGCTGCTCTCACGTGGCTGACAGCGGCAGCGGCATTCTCCCTCGCCGAGGGCCCTCAAGGCGACGGAGATCTGTACTCGTTCGCGGACTCCATCTGGTGGTCAACAGCGACGATCACCACAGTCGGCTACGGAGACATCGCCCCGGCAACGGCTGCAGGTCGCGTCGTTGCAGGAATCACGATGTTCGTGGGTATCTCCAGCTTTGCCGTCGTCACCGCAAAGGTTGCGGAGTTCCTCGTCAGAGTCGAGACGGAGTCAGAAGCCCCTTAGGCCCGCCTCTACTCCAATAGTCGATCGCCTATTGAGACGGCTGCTCTCGGCCCGAGCGCAGCCGTATCCCGACAACCAAACGAATCTCCTCACTACTTTTGCGGAATGGCCACACCAGAAGACGAACGTTCGGCATGGACCCGCTCCCGGCTCATTCCGGTGAGTGGGATCGGTTCGGAGCGCGAGGCGGAGACGCGTGCTGCCTCTGCAGTGCTCGCTGTGTTCTCGGTTGTGCGCGATCTCTCGCTAGCAGTCTTCTCGCCGATGGGTGCATCGCGTGCGGGGAAGGCAACCGTTGACACCTACACCGAGCCTCAATTCGTGTTGGATGGCAAGAAGGTGCGGCCCGACGGACTTGTGCGCGTTGCCTACGGCAAGTCGCAGTGGACAGCGCTCGTCGAGTTCAAGACCGGGGACGCCAAGCTTGACGCAGAGCAAGTCAACGCGTACTGGGAGATCGCGCGTCAACACGACTTTGACGCCGTCGTCACGATCTCTAACGAGATTGCTGCGTCACCGGGTTCGCACCCAACCGAGGGGCTTCGCGTGCGGTCAAACTCGAAGGTCCAGGTTCATCATCTTTCGTGGACGGCGTTGCTCTCGACTGCCGTGATGATCAAGTCGCACAAGGGCGTCGATGACCCGGAGCAGGCATGGCTGGTGGGCGAGCTGATCCGCTATCTCGAGCACTCAGCCTCCGGTGCGATGGCTTTCGACGATATGGGCACGAACTGGGTGAGTGTCCGAGACGGGGCGCGCGACGGCGTGCTGCGGAAGAGCGATGAGGTGCAGGACATTGCGCTGAGGTGGGATCAGCTGATGCGCTATGCGTCCTTGCAGCTCGGATCTCGAATCGGCAGCGAGGTTCAGCAGGTGCTCTCGCGGGCTCACACCGACCAAAAAGTCCGCACGGGCTACCTCGTGGACTCCCTAACAAAGGACTGCACGCTCGATGGCACCCTCCGCGTGCCCAACACCGTTGGGGACATCGATGTCGGTGCGGATCTAAAGGCACGCCGAATTTCGGTTGGTGTCAACGTCGCAGCGCCGGAGGACCGTGGTGGTCGAGCCCGTTGCACGTGGATTCTGGGACAACTCCGCGATGCTCCGCAAACTTTGGTAATTGAGGCCTTTGCTCGGAATGCTCGAACGCCGAGCGCCGCAACCGTTGCCGAAGCGCTCGAGAACAGAGATCTGCTTCTCGGCGACGACCGGCGAGACCCCGTGCGATTCCATTTGGTCCTGAGTGCGGAGATGGGCGCCAACCGAAAGACCGGAAGTCGAAAGCCGGGATTCATTGACTCCGTCCTCAACCTGGTCGACACGTTCTACGGCGCAGTCGTCCAGAACGTCACACCGTGGACGCCCAAGGCTCCCAAGATCAGCCCATCGAAGTCAGTCCCCGCCAGTGTTGACGACGACCGCGAGTCGGGCACACCGAACCCTCCACCCAAGTCGGAACCCTCGGCGCAGTCGACGAGCGGCCTGCGAACTCCTTGGCCCTGGGAACAGTGACTTGCTAGCCGCGTTTCCAATCAGCACTCCGCTGCGTCGTTGTTCGACTCCGTCCGTTCCTCCGACTCGAACCCCCACGATCACTCGACGAAGGCACGCATTCTGCAACCACAAGACCTCGCTCTACAGCCCCGAGTGCAAGTCCGAGGTGCTCGAAGAACGCGCCAGCTGAACCCGCCCGGAAATGCGCGCCATCGAGATCGCGAGAACCCATCCTGTAACCGGCAGGGAGGATGTTGGTGGGTGCACTGGATGTGCGTGGGGCTCGATCACCGTCGAGCTGGCTGCGTAGGTTCGGCGTCGTTCCCGGCCTGGTCTGACTCGAGAACCGGCTGACACCTTCGGGCTGTCTTCAGTAATGACCAGTCGGCCGTGTTCGGGAACGGCACCCACCGGTCGGGCGACGGCCGTTGAGTTCGAGGCTCGCTGGAACGGTCCTCGATCGGTCTGGTCGCCGTCCCGGCAGGTGTCGTGCCAACCCTGACTCCTTCAACGTGAAAGGGATGGCAATGACCATCGTAGAGAACACCACGATCACCGTCACCGGCGGTGTCGACACCCACTCTGAGTTCCACGTCGCTGCTGCAGTCGACGCCAACGGCGGCGTGTTGGGCATCGACACCTTCGACACCACGACGGCCGGCTATCGCCGACTGGTCTCCTGGCTTGCCGGGTTCGGTGAGATCAGCTTGGTCGGTGTTGAGGGCACCGGCTCGTATGGGGCCGGCCTGACCCGCCATCTCACTGGTCGCGGTATCCGGGTCGTGGAAGTCGACCGCCCGAACCGCCAAGCCCGGCATCGTGCTGGCAAGTCTGACTCCGTTGACGCGATCGCCGCTGCCCGTGCCGCG
>CBDDKF010000019.1:0-37863 GCA_965230015.1 Ilumatobacteraceae bacterium
TAGGTGGCCGACACCGCTGCTGCAACGTCGGCTGGCCGATCGACCGTGGCGACTGCGCCGGCATCGCGCAGCTCATCGACCGAGCCGAAGCCCCACGTGACGCCGATGCAGTCGATGTCGTTGGCCAGCGCCCCCTCCACGTCGTGGTCGCGATCGCCGAGCATCACCACGTGAGCACCGCCGCCGATGCCCAGGTGCTCGAAGGCGTGCTCGATGACTTGGGCCTTGGTCCGCCGCGTTGATCCCACCTCCACTCCGGCGCCGGCCTGGTAGGTGAAGTGGTCGGTGAGTCCGAAGTGCTCAGTGATGCGCACGGCCGAGTGTTGCGGCTTCGCCGTGGCCAGGGCGAGGGTGTACTCCTCGCCGAGCTCGGTGAGCATGTCCTCGATGCCGTCGTACAGCTCGTTCTCGAATAGGCCGACGTCTTCGTAGCGATCCCGATAGGCGCTGATCACGCGCGTGATGTCGCGTTCGGGGATGCCCATTCGGGGAAAGGTGATTTCGAACGGGGGGCCGATTGCAGCGCGCACCTCGTCGTCGGTCGGCGGGCGGTAACCGCATGCGGTGAACGCGTATTGCAACGAGCGGGCGATGCCGACCGACGAGTCGGAAATCGTGCCGTCGAGGTCGATGAGGACGTGGCTGCGCATCAGAGATCGGCTCGAGTCAGTCGCGCAACCGGTTGAGACTGGCAACGGCGAACCACAGCGTGACTGCGCAGATCACGACGATCGCCACCAACCCACCCCAGGTGTTGTCCCAGGTCACCTCGCCGAGAAAGCCCTGTCGAGCGAGTCGCAAGATGTTGGTGAACGGGTTGATGCGGGCCACCGAGCGGAGCCATCCCTCCATCACCGACAGCGGAGTTTGGGCGTCGGTGAGGAACAGCGCCAAGAAGAACGTGAGCTGCATGATCGCGGCGCCGCGCATGTCGCGGAATCGGTAGGCCAGCGCAAGGCCCCAGAACGTGCCGAGGGCCGCGACGCCGAACCCGGCGATGTACAGCGTGAGCAGTCCGAGCACTCCATCGGTGAGGCGGGCGCCGATGATTAGACCGACGAGAAACACGGTGGTCGTCACTACCAGCGCACGGGCGAGCGCACCGAGGGTTGGCCCCATGATCAGCGCGAGGCGTGGCACCGGTGTCATGCGCAGTCGGTCGTAGAACCCGGACTCGATGTCGCGCACTGTCGTGAAGCCCACGCCGATGCCGGCGAACCCGCACCCCATCATCACGCCGAGTGGGAGGAACCAGTTGATCGACCGATCGGTGGGGAACCCGGGGATCATTGTGACGGCGAAGAACGTGCCGGAGAACGCGACCGCCTGGATGATCGGCATCAAGAGCGACGGCAAGAACGCGCTCGGGAGGCGACGGATGTTGCGCACGTTGCGCACGCCGAGGCCGACCGACGCGGGCCACATCGCGGTGAGCGCCACCGAGCGCGGCTTGGGCGTGCGGCGTTTGGTGCTGCCCTGGGTGGTGGTGTCGACGGTCATCCCCGAGCGATCCTCTTGTTCAGTGAACGCATCGCCAACCACACGGTGAACACCGACAACGCCGCGGGAATCACGACCGCGCGCACGACTGCCCATGCGCTGAGCCCGTCGATCACCAGATCGCGCATGCCTTCGATGATGTACGACACCGGGTTGTAGCCGGCGAGGTCCTTGTAGATCCCGCTCATTGTCTCGCGGGGGAAGAACGCCGAAGAGAAGAACAACAAGATGAACAGCAGTGGAAACGCGCCCTGCACCGCCTCGGACGATCCGGTGCGCAGCGCCATCACCGACATCAGCGCACCGACGGCGAGGGCGATCAGGGTGCCGGAGATCACCAGCACCAGTCCGCCGACCACACCACCCTCCAGGTTCATGCCGAACGGCAGCAGAATCACGAGGAAGAACGCGGTCTGCGCGGCACCGAAGGCCATCGCCCCCGCCAGCCGTCCGATGATGATGCTCGGACGCGCCACGGGCGACGCGATCAACCGATCGAAGAAGCCGTTCTCGATGTCGGTGGCCAGTGCGGTGGCCCCGGTGACCGAGCCGAACAGCACGCCCTGCATGATCGCCCCGGCCACGCCGAAGTCGAGGTACGAGTCGACCTCGGGAAACCCGGGGATGTTGATCGCCCGGGCGAACGACGACGAGCCGAGTGCAAGGAAGAACAACGGAAAGACGAGCGACGGCACGATCAGCGCCGGCTGACGGGCCAACGCGATGATCGCCCGCTTGGACATCTGCCAGGTTTGCGCCGGCAGCGAAGGTTGGAGCTCGACTGCTCGGGTGGAGGCGAACGTGGTCGTCATCGATCGCCGTCGGCGTTCTGTTCGCTCGCAACATCGTCGGGTGCCTCGGCGGCGCCCTCGAGGCGGTAGCCGGTGGCCTCCGCGAACACGTCGTCGAGGCTCGGCTCGTGCAACTCGAGGTTGCGCACGGCCACCCCGGCCTCGTCGAGCTGGCGCACCACGTTCGACACTTCGCCAGGGCCTTGCAGCAGTCCCACGCCGAGCGTGCCCTCGTGGCTCGGGCGAAGATCGCCGAATCGGCCCAGCACGTCGGTGGCGGTGTCCTCCTGGTCGTTTTCCACCGACACGAACAGCGTCGGGCAGCCCACACCGGCTTTCAGGGCCTCGGGCTCGCCCTCGCGGACGATCACGCCGTGGTCGATGATGGCGATTCGTTCGGCGAGTTGGTCGGCTTCCTCGAGGTACTGCGTGGTGAGCAGCACCGTGGTGCCGTCGTTGTTCAATCGACGGATCTCTTCCCACAGGTTCATCCGGCTCAGCGGATCGAGGCCGGTGGTCGGTTCGTCGAGAAACAACACCGACGGTTCGTGGATCAGCGAGAGTGCCAGGTCGAGTCGGCGGCGCATGCCGCCCGAGTAGTCGCCGACGCGCCGGTCGGCAGCGGCGGTGAGGCCAACGCGTTCGAGCAGATCGGCCGCTTTGGCGCGGTGCTGGCTGCGTGGCAGCCCGTACAGCACGGCTTGTAGCTGGAGGAGTTCGGCGCCGGTCATCAGCGGGTCGATCGCTGCGTCCTGTAGCGCGACGCCGATGTTGCGGCGTACCTCGGTGGCTTGGCTGACGATGTCGTAGCCAGCGACGCGCGCGGCGCCGCCCGTTGGCCGGAGCAGCGTGGTGAGCATGCGCACCGTGGTCGACTTGCCGGCACCGTTCGGGCCGAGGAACCCGAACACCTCGCCGGGCTTCACTTCGAGGTCGACCCCGTCGACCGCCTTGACGACGTCGTCACCGGAACCGAAGTAGCGCTGCAGCCCATCGGTGACGATCGGCGCGGATGAATCAGGGGGCATCGGGCGTCAGCATGCCAGAAAGCTGTAACGATCGTCTCTGAGACGATCGTTACATCATCACGACTGCGGCGAGAGGCGTTCGCGGATCAGCGGCTCGTAGTGCTCGAGCGGATTCGACTTGTAGTCGGGATCGAAGGCTGTCTGGTCGTACTTGGCGCAGAATTCCTCGACGTAGTCGAAGTACGGCGAGTCGAGATGGCGATCTCGGGTGTTGCGGTCCATCCCGATGTGATGCCAGAAGTAGTACCCCTGGAATTCGCCGTGGTGCTTGACCATGAAGTAGTTGGCTTCCGACACGAACGGCTTCAAGATCCCCGCCGCAATGTCGGGGTGGTTGTACGGGCTCAAGGTGTCGCCGATGTCGTGGAGCAGCGCGCATAGTACGTACTCGTCGTCCATGCCGTCGCGTTCGGCGCGTGTGGCCGTCTGCAGGCTGTGCTCGAGGCGATCGACCGGGAACCCGCCGTGGTCGGTCTTCAGCGCGCGCAGCAGCTCGATCACCCGCTCGGGCACGAACGACTGGGTGACCGCCAACTGCGGGGCGATGATTGCCCAATCGTCGGCCGTCGACTCTTCGAAGCTGGTGAACGTGGCGCGTTGCGCGGTTCCTTCGGCGTCTGCGGTCTGGGTCATCGGGGGAGGCTCCTTCGCCGTGCGGCGGTGTAACGGTGGTGTCAGGCTGGATTCCAGCGGTCAGTGCAACACGAGTTGGTTGAACACTTCTAATGGTGTCTGGAAGTCGTGGCGTTTGCGTGGTCGGGTGTTGAGTTTGTGGGCGATGGCGTTGAGGTCGTCTTGGGAGAACTTCGATAGGTCGCGGTCTCGTGGGAGGTATTGGCGCAGGAGGCCGTTGGTGTTTTCGTTGGAGCCTCGTTGCCAGGGTGCGTGGGGGTCGCAGAAGTAGACGGGGATGTTGGTGGCCAGCGTGAATGAGTGGTGTGCGGCGAGTTCGGTGCCTTGGTCCCAGGTGATTGATCGCACGAGGTAGTCCGGCAAGGTGCTCACGAGTTCGCTGAGGCGTTGAGCGACGTGTTCGGCGCGTTTGCTGTCGAGCTTGCTCAACATGACCAATCCAGTGGTGCGCTCGACCAAGGTGGCCACTTGGGACCCGTTGTTGGTGCCCATGATCAAGTCGCCTTCCCAGTGGCCAGGAACGACACGCTGTTCGATCTCTTCTGGTCGGTCCGCGATCAGCACCATGTCGCCAATGGGTGTGTTGTTGCGGTTGCGTGCCGTCGCCGCCCGGGAACGTCGCTGCCGACGATGCGTCCGCAAATGCGCCGTGAGTTCTTTGCGAAGCCCACCACGGCCATGCACGTAGAGGGCCTGATAGATCGTCTCTGGGGCCACTCGCATCTGCTCGTCGTCAGCGAACTCGGTGCGCAGTCTGGCACTGATCTGTTCTGGTGACCACTGCTCAGTCTCGAGCCAATGCTCGACTTGGGCCGCCAACTGGGGGCACTGCTGAAACTTGGTTGGCTTGGGACGACGAGCACGCCTGAGCGCGCCCCGATGCGCGTCCACAGCCCGATACGACGCCCGCTTGTTGCGGCCTCCGACCTCGCGACTGATCGTTGACGTATCGAACCCGACATGGTCGGCGATCTCTGTGAACGACCAACCAGCTACAAGACCACGAGAGATCTCCTCTCGATCAGCCAACGACAACCGACACCCACGACGACCCAACGCCTGTGCTTTCACCTCTGGATCATGAACGATCCGCGACACCGACATCGCCGACATCGCGAACTCATCAGCAACCTGCCGACACGAACCCCCGGCGAACCACGCCAAGAACACCCCACGCCGAACCTCGTCACTAAATCCGACACTCACCAGCAACCTCCAAAATCAGAAAGTTGCAACGACCCCTAGAGCCCAGGCAGACACCATCGTTACACCCGTTGGGCGTCACAATGGTGTCGGACACCGTGTCGTTGGACGTGCGGTCAGGCGTTGGCGGATTCGATCGCCCGCCACACCTTCTCGGCGGTGGCCGGCATGTCGAGGTGACGCACGCCGAGGTGGCGCAGCGCGTCGACCACGGCCGACTGCACGGCGGGCGTCGAGCCGATGGTGCCGGATTCGCCGATGCCCTTCACGCCGAGCGGGTTGACGAACGTGGGCGTCTCCATGTGGATCACCTCGAAGCTCGGCAGCTCGGCCGCCGAGATCATCCCGTAGTCGGCGAGGTTCGAGGTGATCGGGTTGCCGTCTTCGTCGTAGCGCACCTCTTCGAGCAGCGCCTGGGCGACACCCTGGGCAATGCCGCCGTGGATCTGACCGTCGAGGAGGAGCGGGTTGACCACCTTGCCGGCGTCGTCACAGGCGACCTGACGGAGATGGCGCACCTCGCCGGTGACCGTGTCGACCTCGACCACAGCGACATGGGCGCCGAACGGGAACGTCGGACGGCCGGCCTCGAAGCGGGTTTCGATGTCGAGCGGTTCGCCTGCGGCGCGGGCGTCGGTGGCCAGTTCGGCCCAGGTCGCGGCGACGGCCGGGGTGCCGGCCACATGGAACTGGCCGGAGTCGGTGTCGAGCACGATGTCGGCCGGGTCGGCCTCGAGCTTGCTGGCCGCGAGTTCTTTCGCCTTCTCGACCAGTTCGACCGACGCTTGGTTGACGGCCAGGCCGCCCTGTTGCAGCGACCGTGAGCCCATCGTGCCGCCACCGACGGGCACCCGGTCGGTGTCGCCCCACACCAGGGTGATCCGGTCCATCGGGATGCCGGTTTGTTCGCTGGCGATCATCGACCATGCGGTGTCGTGGCCCTGGCCCTGTGGCGAGGTGCCGGTGTACACCGACGCCGAACCGTCGTCGTGCACCTCGATACGGCCCGACTCGCCCATCGGATCGACGCCGCCGGTGACCTCGACGTAGATCGATACACCGATGCCGAGCTGCTTCTCGGAGTTCGCGTTGAGCCGGTTCGCCTGCTCGGCGCGCAAGCCCTTGTAGTCGGCTGCTTCGAGCACGGCGTCGAGCGAACCTTCGTAGTCGCCCACGTCGTAGGTCTGGCCGACCGCAGTGGTAAATCCGTCGTCGAACTTCGGGATCAGGTTCTTGCGGCGGACATCGACGGGGTCCATCTCGAGTTCGTAGGCGAACAGGTCCATCGCCCGTTCGATCGCCGCGGTGGCCTCGGGGCGACCAGCGCCGCGGTAGGCGGTGGTCGGCGTGGTGTTGGTGACCACGGAGATGGCCTGGGCTTCAGCGTTGGCGATGTCGTACACACCGCAGGCCATCGGCCGGGTGAACACCGGGCCGAGCACCGTGCCCATGGCCACGTACGCACCGCAGTCCTGGAGCGCGTTCAGCTGATAGTGGGTGACGCGCCCGTCGCGGGTGCCGCCGATGGTGACGTACTGCACCTGCGAGCGGCCGTGGCGCATCGCCATCATCGACTCGCTGCGCGTCTCGCGCCACTTCACCGGGCGGCCGACTTCCTTGCTCAGCCGGCCGAGGATGATCTCTTCGGCGTTGGCATCGATCTTCGCGCCGAAGCCGCCGCCGACGTCGGGGGTGATCACCCGTACGGTGTCCTCGTCGCCGCCGTTGGCGAACGTGATCGGGTTCTTCGCGCCCTGGGCGTGCTGGGTGGAGATCCATTCGTACAGCCGACCGTCGATCCACGTCGCCGCAGCACCGCGCACCTCCATCGGGCACGGGGCCACGCGCTGGTTGAGGAACTTGGCGGTGACGACGACTTCGCAGTCCTTGAAGTACTCGTCGGTGTCGGAGTTCTCCGGCATGCCGAGCGCGGAGGTGCTGAAGACCGCGTTCGAACCGACCTCGTCGAAGATGTGCGTGTCGCTGGCCAAGGCCTCCTCGATGTCGACCAGCGTCGGGAGCGGGTCGATGTCGGCGAAGATCGTTTCGGCTGCGTCGACCGCCTGGGCCTGGGTTTCGGCAACGACGGCGGCGATCGGCTCGCCGACGAAGCGCACTTTGCCCAGGGCGAGCAGCGCGGTGGCGGCCATCGGATTGAACGACGACGGGATCGGTTCGAGGTTGAGCGACTCGGCGGTGAACACTCCGATCACGCCGGGCATCGATGTCGCTTCGTCGATGTCGATCGAGTTGATCGTGCCGTGGGCGACCGGCGAGCGGGCGTAGGCCACGTGCGCCGCATGCGCCAGTCGCTCGTCGACGATGTCGTCGACGTACTCACCGCCGGTGGTGAGGAGTTTGGGATCTTCCTTGCGCTGGACCCGTGTGCCGAGAATGCTGCCTGCCACGTCGTAACCCCCAGTGGTGTGCTTGGCCTACGAACCTACTCGGCGAGCGGCGGCACACCGGCAGTCGTGCGCGGTGGGCGATCGGCGGTGATGCCGCCTACTCGTCGGCGGTCGGCGCCGCGGAACCCGCGGGTGCTGGTACCGACTCGACCGGTACCGACTCGACAGGCGTCACCGACTCGACGGGTTCATCGGGCGTCGCCGAATCGACCGGGGCATCGGGTTCGACCTGTTCGGCCGGCTCGGCCGGCTCTGCAGGTGGGTTCTGACGCAGGGCGATGATCTGCGCCGACACGTTGTAGGGCCAGCCCGACGGGAGCGTGCGCGGCAGCAAGGGGAACGGACGAACCGAGAACCGCTCTTCGCCTTCTTCGACGTAGCCGATCTCTTCGCGGGCCGCCTCCCGTACGCCGTCGTCGGTGCGCAGCCGGTCGACCTCGGCGGCGAGCTGTCCGTTCACTCGCTGTAGCTCGTCGAGCTGCGCCTGGCGTTCGGCGAGCGCATCGTCTTGATCGAACCAGGTCTGGATCGGCAATACGAACACCGCCGCCGCCAACGCCAGGCCGACAACCAGTGCGCCCACGCCAGCGACGAGCGCCACCTTCGAGCGGCGGAAGATGCGCTTGTCGACCGGGATCGGCCGGCTCAGGTCGCCGAGCCGAGACTCGCCTTCTTCCGCCGCCGTCGGCAGCTTCTCAGGACGCTTGATCGACGTCGTTTTGGACCGGCTCACGATGCACGATTGTGCCAGTCAGCGAGCGCGAATCCGTGGCAGGTCGTGGCGGTCGGGGCGCGCCGTGCGGGGCCAGGCGATACCTGGCCCCGCACGGTTGGCGCTGATGATGCGGCCCTAGAGCTGGAAGATCATCCAATCGATCACGGCGTTGTTCGGGAGGAGGGCGAACGTGTCGCCGGTGTTGCAGACGGCGATGTACGACTCGTGCAGGCCTGTCGGGCTGGCCTTGTGCAGCACGGTCGGCATGACGACCAGATCGAACGTTGGGTAGGGGAGCCCGTTGAGGGTGAGGATGTTGCCGAGTACGAGGCGTCCCTGCATCGCTGCAGGCCAGGTCGTGCGGCCGGTGGAGATCCGCTCGCACTCTTGCGCTTCGATGCGGTAGTTCTCGACGGTCGTGAACTGTCCCCTGACGTTCGCCAGATCGCTGAGCGTCAGCGACCCGGGTGCGAGGTCATCCGCGCTGAAGTTGTCCAGCCGGTCGCGTACGTCGTCGAGGTCGCGCTGCAGGTCCGCGATCGTGTGTTGGTCGCCGTTGCCGATGCGGGCGTCGATCAGCTCGGCGATTCGAGCGTCCATCTCTTGGCGCGGGGCGTAGCGGTCGTCGTGATGGTGGCTGGCGTAGTAGCCGACCACGTCGATCACGATGTCGACCGAACCAGCGTGGTTGTACACGGCGAACTTGCCGGTCTCGTCAAGGCCGACGGTGACGGCGTTGGGCAACGGGGGTTGGCCGGGAGCCGGGTTGAGCGACGACGACAACGGTCGTTCGCCACCCGCCCACAACGTGAGGTAGGTGCGACTGGTGGCGTTGAGGCCGGTGACGTTGAGTGCCAGCGACGTCGCGTCGGTGGGGATCGCCCCCGAGCACGGGGTCCCCGATTGCTGTGTGTCGATGCTCAGTGTTTGTTTGGCGCCGAGTGGAGAGGTGCGGCCGCCGATGTTGTCGGGCGGTGGGCGCGTGTCGATCAGCCGGCACGGTTCGATCGAACGCAACGTTTCCGTGGCCGACGAGGTGCCGGTGGCGCCGGCGAGGTGTTGAGTGGTGGCGCCGATCACGGTGCCGGTGGCGAGCAGAGCGCCGGCGGCGACAAGGGCACGCAGGCGCCGACGCCGCGACGTCAGCTGGGGGATCTGGGCGAGGTTCGTGTCCATGCCGTCGACATTGACGGCCCGGGCCGCTCCAGGCTTGGAGACCACCTGGAGGAAACCTGGATCTCCGGGCGCCAGCGCCGGGAGATCCAGCGACCGAGCCCGGTCAAAACGGCCGTAGTGCGGCGCGACCGCGGTACTCGGCGTCGTCGCCGAGGATCGACTCGATGCGCAACAGTTGGTTGTACTTGGCCACGCGGTCGCTGCGTGCCGGTGCGCCGGTTTTGATCTGCCCGCAGTTGGTGGCGACGGCGAGGTCGGCGATCGTCGCGTCTTCGGTCTCGCCGGAGCGGTGCGACATCACCGAGGTGTACGCGTGTCGCGTGGCGAGGTCGACGGTGTCGAGGGTTTCGGTGAGCGATCCGATCTGGTTGACCTTGACGAGGATCGAGTTGGCCACGTTCTTGTCGATGCCGGTCTGGAGACGCTCGGAGTTGGTCACGAAGAGGTCGTCGCCCACCAGCTGCACTCGATCGCCGACTGCCGCCGTGAGCGTGGCCCAACCGTCCCAGTCGTTCTCGTCCATCGCGTCTTCGATCGACACGATCGGGTAGTTGTCGATCAGGCGCTTCCAGTAGTCGGTCATCTCCGCTGGCGTGAGGACCTTGCCTTCGCCTTCGAGGTGGTAGTTGCCGTCGCGGTAGATCTCGCTCGTGGCGGGATCGAGGGCGATGGCAATGTCGTCGCCGGGGGTGAACCCGGCTTTCTCGATCGCCTCGACGAGCACTTTGATGGCGTCTTCGTTCGAGTCGAGGTTCGGGGCGAATCCGCCCTCGTCGCCCACGGCGGTCGACAGCCCGCGGTCGTGGAGGACGCCCTTCAGTACGTGGTAGGTCTCGACACCCCAGCGCAGCGCTTCGGAGAAACTCGGTGCCCCCACGGGCATCACCATGAACTCCTGCAGGTCGATGGAGTTGTCGGCGTGGGCACCGCCGTTCACCACGTTCATCATCGGCACGGGGAGCACGTGTGCGTTGGGCCCACCGACGTAGGCGAACAGCGGGAGGTCGAGTTCGATCGCCGCCGCCTTGGCGATCGCCAGGCTGGTGCCGAGAATGGCGTTGGCCCCGAGCCGCGCCTTGTTGTCGGTGCCGTCGAGGTCGAGCATCACGCGGTCGACGAAGCGCTGGTCGGTGGCGTCGAAGCCTTCGAGCGCGTCGGCGATTTCGGTGTTGACGAACTCGACCGCCTGGCGCACGCCTTTGCCGCCGAACTGTTCGCCGCCGTCGCGCAACTCGACGGCCTCGTGTTCGCCCGTCGACGCACCTGAGGGCACCGCGGCGCGACCCTCGGCGCCGGAGTCGAGGAGGACCTCGACCTCGACGGTTGGGTTGCCGCGCGAGTCGAGGATCTGTCGCCCAAGGATGCTGAGAATCTCACTCATGCGCCGCAACCTAGTGGTTCCGTGCGAGTCGGTCTCAGGGACGGGACCACCCCTCGTCGTCAGCGGACGACGGGGATCTCGGCGGTGACCTCGCCGAGGTTCAACTGTTCGTCGGGGGCGGCAGCGAGCACGTCGTTGACGTACGAGTCGAACGCATCGTCGATCGATACGTCGACGCCTTGCTCCTCCGAGAGGAACCAGCGGTGTTCGAGCAACTGGTGGAAGATCTCCGCCGCCTCGAGCTTGCTGGCCAGCGATGGTGGCACCCGGGCGATGATCGGCTCGAAGCGCTGATCGAGCCACCGCACGGCAACGACGTTCTCGGGAAGGTTGCGCAGCTTCGCGCCCGTTCGCTCCATGTGTTCGGCGCGCGACTCGGCGAGCTCGTGACCGAAGGCGCGGATGTCGCCGAGCAGGCGGCGAGCCTGGTTCTCGGTGGTCTCCAGTCCGGTGAGGTTCTTCAGCCGTTGAGCGTGGAACCCATGCTCGACCACGCGCGGGACGAAGCGCAGGCGCTCACCGTCGTGACCGGGGTCGCGGGTGATCTCCATCTCTTCCACGTCGTAGCCCAGCTCGTGCAGGCGTTCGAGGCGTTGCTCGATCCGGTAGGTCTCGTCGTACCCGATCTCGGCCGGGGCGGTCAGCTCCGACCACAAGCCGTGATACCGGTCTTCGATCTGGCCGGTGACCTCCCACGGGTCGATGTCGGCGGCCAGACGACGCGCAGCTTGCAGGTCGAGGAGTCCGCCGGCGACGTTCTCGGAGGCGATCTGCAGGTCGAGCGATCGTTGTCCGTCGGTGAGCGATGGGTAGCGCTCGCCGGTCTCGACGTCGATCACGTACGCGGTGAGGGCTCCAGCGTCTCGGCGGAACAACGAGTTCGACAGCGAGCAGTCGCCCCAATAGAAACCGGCGAGGTGCAGCCGGACGAGGAGGCCGACCAGAGCGTCGAGGACCCGCTCGCCGAGATACGGGATCCGCAGGCCGCGACCGCTGAGCAGGCTGCGATAGGGCAGCGAGTAGTCGAGATGGCGGGTCACGAGCATGCCGTCGGCTTGGTCGGCTTTGCCGGTGACGGCGGCGACGACCTCGGCGGTCGGCAGCCCGTCGTCGGCGAGCTCGCGCAGCAGGCGGTATTCGCGACGCACGAGGTCGTCGGGCAGCTCCTTGACGACGTAGGTGGCCTCGCCGAGTTCGACGGCGCGGACCACGTGGCGGTGCAGACCGAGCACGCCGTGCATCGTCGGAAGATCCCACTCGTCGAGCCGCATGCCGAAGGGCAAGGTGGTGATCGCCGGATGCTCCGATGGGTTGGCGAGTTGCAGACGCATCGCCGACCAGTGTGCCCGATGTGGCCCCCCGTGATGTTCGTGGTCTGACCATGGCCTGTCCGTCGTGTCGATGTTCGGGGCGACTCGCGTGCGGTCTCCTCAGCCGCAGGGCGTCTGTCGAGATTGCTTCAAGTTCCTCGTGACCGGTGCCGATACCACGATGTGGAACCCGACCAGGCGCGCCCGAGCGGGCCGGAGCTGCGGCCGATGGGCATCTGGCGCTACGCCGCCGCCGCGGCGCTCTTGGTGCTGATCGGCCTGGTCGCACGACAGATCCAGCGCTTCTCCGCCGGCGCCACCGGCAACGATGCACTGACCTGGTCGACACTGCTCGCCGCCGCCGCGACTGGCGTGGCCGTGCTGGCCTGGACGTGGGCAGCGATCGGCAATGTGGCCCGTCTGATCGGGCCCACCAGTGCGCAGCGACCACCTGATGCGTGGCGCGCCGTGGCGTTGTGGATCCCGTCGTTTGCTTTCCTCTCGGTCGTCGGCGTGTTCCTCGTGTGGTTGTCGGGAGTGGTCAACACGCCCGACGGGCCCACGGGCTCGTCGGTGGTGCTCGTGGTCGGCGCGCTGTGTCTGCTCATGTCCGTGCCGCTCACCTATCTCCCGGTGGCCTACGTGGCCGAAGCCGTGCGGCAGGTCGGTGGACGTTCGGCCGATGTCGTCAAGTGGATGTGGGTGCCGGTCGTGCTCGCCGTGGTGATCGCCGCAGGCACGATTGCCGTGCGCGCCACCGACAGCGTCGACGCCGTCGATGCCGACATCCCGCTGCGGCCGGTCGGAATCGTGGTGTTCCTCCCCAGCCTGGTGGTGCTGTTGATCGTGTGGCGCGCCGGTAAGCGCGCCGAAGAGGCAGTGGTTGGCGCCGCCAGGCGTCGTGGATTCCGCGTGCCGTGGGCACACCACACGGTCGCTGCCGCAGCGCCGGTCGATCCGCTGTCGCTGAGCATCCCGCTCGATGCGCGCACCACCGCCACGGGCAGCGGTGGCTCGCCTTCGTCGCTGGTGTCGTCGACGTCGCGGATCCGCCAGCTACCGGGATCGGAGTGGATGCGCTTCGGCGTCGTCGTGTCGTTGGCCGGGTTTGCGCTGCTCGGCCTCGTCGGCGCAGTCGTGATGTTCATGTTCTGGCAGGAGACCGTCGACGGTCGGCTGCTGCCCGCGCAGCGGGCCAGAGCCATCGATGCGCTCGACACGCTCTACGTGGGCGAGCGGGCGATGCTGGTCGCGGCGACCGCCATGGTTGCGTTGTGGAGCTTCGTCGCCGTCCTCAACATTCGCTGGGCGAGCGGACAACGGCGCAATCCGCTGATCGCTGCGGTGGCGTGGCCGGCGGCGTTCGTCGGCGTATGGGCGATCGCCGAGCGCCTGGTGTCGGACCAGTCGTCGACCTCCAACACGTCGGCAGTGGAAATGGTGGTCGGCTTCGCGCTGCAGGCAGCGGTGGTGTTCGTCCCGTTTGCATTGCTCGAGCGGAGCGCCGATGCGATCGCTGCGCCGCGTGGGTCGTTGCGCATCACGTACGTGTTGGTGGTCGTGCTGCTCGTGTACGCCCAGGGCCTGGCGCGCCTGTCGAGTGGTGCGGACGGACTCGACGACGCGTCGTACGGGCGCATCGCTGGCTACCTCGCGGTCGGCTCGTTGTTGGCGCTCGCCTCGACGCTGGCGGTCACCGACGCCTGCCGGGCGATGACGGCACCGGCGGCGGCGCTGGCGGACCGACACAACCGGTTGGTCGACGACCGTGAACGCGCCGCAGCGGCGCCCTCGCGCCCACCGGTCGCAGCTGCGCCTGCAGCCAGCGCATCGGCGCCGACGGGCGCGTCCGCCGACCTCCCCGCACCGGCGGCGCACACGATGGTGGAGCCCACGCCGTGAGCGGCGGCGGTGTCACTCCTCGCGACGATGGCTCGTTCGACGATCGGTTCGACGATCACGCTCGTGACGATGACCCGTTCGACGATGGTCGTGGCTCCGACGATCTCGGTGCCGTGCCGACGTTGCCGGCTGGCGTGACCGACGCGCCTGCGATCGCGGCCCGTCCGAGCGGAGCGCCGCTGCCGCCGCCCGCTCCGGCTCCCGTTCCGGCCCCAGTTCCGGAGGGCACGAGCGACGACCCGTCGATTCCTCCGCTGCCGCCGCTGCCCGCCGACGCCACCGCACGTGAGGCGCCGCCTGCGCCGCCCACCGCCGACTTCGTGCCACTGCGCAGCGATCCGCCCCCGTCGCTGTTCGCCACGTGGTGGCTGCGCTACATGCTCGCCCTGTCGTTGCTCGTCGCGATCGGTGCGACGCTCGCAGTTGAATACGCCACCGGGCCCGGTGGCGTGCTCGACGATCCGGTGGTGATCGCGCCGCACGCCCTGGCCGCGCTGTTGCTGACGGTGTGGAGCGTGCTGGCGATGGTCGACGTCGAGCGGATCGCCCCTGCACGCCGTTACCGACGGCGCGCACGTGGGTCGGTCATCGGGCTGCTGTGGCTGTTGGCGTTCGCCGCACCGGTGGCTGCGGCCACCGTGATCGACCGCGTGCGCACGCGCTTCGATCAGCCCGGCGACGACGGATGGGCGCTCGTCGCCGCCTGCGGGGCGGTGCTGGTCGCATTCGTGATCGTGTGGCTGCCGTTCCGCTACATCGTGCAGCACGGGCGGCGCGTCGGCGCTCCGGCGCCGATTCTCGTTGGGTGGTTCTGGCTGTCACTCGTGGCGCTCGTCGGGTCGCTGGCGATCGTGGCGCTCGGTCTCGACGATGCGCTCGGCGACGACGGGCTCACCGCCGCCGAGCGCACGATCCAGCTCGGCGTGGCCTACGGCGTCCCGATGTTCGTGTTCACGCTGGCCACCTGGCGGGCCACGACGGTGATCGACGAGGTGGTCGATCTGCGCTGGCGTCGTTGGCGCGCCGAGTGGGACCAGACGCTGGCCGACATGTCGGCCCAGCCCCCGCCGCCCCCCGAACGCCAGCTGTAACGCTGGTCTCTGAGACGGGCGTTACAGCCGCTTGGCTGCCGCCCACAGGCGGTCGAGGGTTGCCAGGTCTGCGGCCTGCAGGTCGATGCCCTCGGCGGCGGCGAGCCGCTCGACATGCTCGAACCGCGAGCGGAACGTGTCGGTGGCCCGACGCAGTGCCAGCTCGGGGTCGATGCCCAGATGGCGGGCGACGTTGACGGTGGCGAACAGCAGGTCGCCCAGCTCGGCATCGGAGCGTGTCGCCCGCGCCTCGTTGTCGCCGATCGTCATCGCCTCGGCGAGTTCCTGCCGCTCCTCGTCGATCTTGGCGAACGCTCCGTCCACCGCGGGCCAGTCGAAACCGACCTTGCTCGCCTTCTTGCCGACCTTGGCGGCGTACGACAACGCCGGCAGCGAGCGAGCGATCCCGTCGAACACCGACGTGCGGCCCTTCTCGGCACGCTTGATGTCGTCCCAGTTGGTGAGCACCGTGTCGACGTCACCGTCGACGTCGACCAGCTCACCGTCGGCGGGCGGGAACACGTGCGGATGACGGCGGACCAACTTGTCGTGAATCCCGTCGGCCACGTCGGCGATCGTGAAGCGGCCCTCCTGTTCGGCGATCGTCGCGTGGAACTCGATCTGGTAGAGCAGGTCGCCGAGTTCCTCGATGAGGTGCTCGTCGGTGGCGGGATCGGCCGGATCGAGCGCCTGCAATGCGTCGACCACCTCGTAGGTCTCCTCCAAGAGGTAGGGGATCAGCGAGGTGTGCGTCTGTTCGATGTCCCACGGGCATTGCTCGCGCAGCGTGCGGGCGAGTTGGTGGAAGCGCACATACGGCGCGCCGACCGGGGCGGCGAGCTCGGGGATCCACACGCTCGTGAGGTGATCGGCGGTGACCGCGCGATCGAGATCGTCCCAGCCGACCTCCACCACCTGTTCGTCGGGCGTGCCCAGGCCCTTGAGAACGGTGGCGGTCAGGCCGGAGGGCGGATCGTCAAGGCTGAGCTTGATGTCGGACAGCACCCAGTCGGCGTGGGTGTGGGCGACGAGCAGCGGACCGCGTTCGCCAGCCGCGGCGGTGGCGAACTGGTGACCGTCGATCAGTCGCACGCCCGCCTCGACCGGATCGACACCGAGCCGAGCCCAGGCCAGGTCGAGAAACGACATCGCCGGGTGGATGTCGACGTGAACCGCTCCGCCATCGGCGGCGGCTTGCAGCAGGCGCACGGTGCGTTCGAGCACCAACGGCGAACCCGGCACCGCGTACAGCACCTCGGTTTCCTCAGCTGCAGCTTCGAGCAGACGGTCGACGATCGTGGCGTACACGTCGTCGAAGGTGTCGGCCTGGTCGTACACGTCGTCGAAGGGGATCGCCCCGCCGTGGTCGATGACCACGTGGGCCGTCGGGTGCACGGCCGTGCGCAGGAATCGGGACGGGATGCGTTCGATCAACCGGCGGGTGTCGTTGGTGACGAACTCGTCGCCGCCCGGTCCGAGACCGACCACGACGATGCGGCCGGTCACGTGGAGCGGCTCCCGGACCTCACGTCAGCGGTTGGACGCCGCCGGGGAGCTGGAACGTGCCGTATCGCGGATCGACGTAGATGTCGGCCTGATCGACCGCCGCAGTGAACACGTCGGCCGAGTTCGGGAGGTTGGTGAACACGACGATCGTGGCTTCGAGGTCGATGATCGTGTCGCGGGCGTCGGCGGACAGTTCGCCGAAGTTGGGCACTACGCCCGCGAGGCGGGCCTGCGTGTCGTCGATCGTCGATTGTGGTATCTCGATCTCGACCGCGTCGAGTTCGGTGCGAGCGAGCTGGCCGGTGATCCAGAACTCGATCCCCGTACGGGCGCTGTTGGCATTGCCGACGAAGTTGATGCCGTTCTCCCCGTCGACGGTGTCGCCGATGGGCGTGCCCGTGATCGCCGACACGATCTCGCGCAGCTCCTCTTCGGAGAGGGTCTCGTCGCCGACGCGGGCAACGTTGCTCGAATCGGTGAACGTCGTGCAGCTCGAGGCCACCGCCGCAACGACGACAGCGAGCGCAGCGATCAGCGTGCGGGGAGTCACGGCGGGCACTCTAGACCCTGCGGGCCCAGGTGTAACGGTGGTGTCAGCAGACACCATCGTTACACCTGGCTACTCCTGGTCGGCGGGTACGAGGTCGCGCAAGAAGTTGGTCAGGTGGGTGCTCGGATCGGCCTTGCGGGGCAACGGAAGCACGAGCTGCTGAAGATCCTCTTTGTACTTCGCGGCCTTCGCGATCCGCCGGAGGCGCATCGTTTCGCTGAGCTTCAACTCGAGCGGCGACAGCTTGGCGCTGTTGCTCGATATCTGCAGGTCGGTGATCCCCAGGCGGTGGCACTCGGCGCGCAGCGAGCCCACTGCGAGCAACGCTTCGGCGGGCTCGGGCAACGGCCCGTAGCGGTCTTCCCACTCCACCCGGATGTCGTCGACTTCGGCTTGTGTGGTGACGCCTGCGAGACGGCGATACGCCTCCAGGCGCAGCTCCTCTTTCTCCACGTAGTCGGAGGGCAGATAGCTGTCGGAGGGCACGTCGAGCTTCAACTCGGCGGGCTGGTTGGGCGGCGGCTCGCCTTTCATCTCGCTGACCGCCTCGGTCACCATCTGGCAGTACAGGTCGTACCCGACGGCAGCGATGTGTCCGGACTGCGACTCGCCGAGCAGGTTGCCGGCACCGCGGATCTCCAGGTCGCGCATAGCGATCTTGAAGCCCGACCCGAGGTCGGTCGATTCGCCGATCGTGCGCAACCGTTCGTACGCCTCCTCGGTCAGCACCTTGTCGCGTGGGTGGAACAGGTAGGCGTAGGCGCGTTGGCCCGACCGACCGACGCGGCCGCGCAGCTGATGCATCTGGCCCAGACCAAGCAGGTCGGATCGTTCGACCACGAGCGTGTTCACCGTGGGCATATCGATGCCCGACTCGATGATCGTGGTGCACACGAGCACGTCGTACTCGCCTTCCCAGAAGTCCTGCACCACCTGTTCGAGCGTGCCTTCGTCCATCTGTCCGTGGGCCACAGCGATGCGCGCCTCGGGGACGAGTTGGCGCAGCCGGGCCGCGGCGGTGTCGATCGAGCGCACTCGGTTGTGCACCCAGAACACCTGGCCCTCGCGCAGTAGCTCGCGGCGGATCGATTCCACGGCGACCCGCTCGTCGTACTCGCCGACGTAGGTGAGGATCGGTTGGCGATCGGCAGGCGGGGTCTGCAGCAACGACAGATCGCGGATGCCGACCAACGACATCTCCAACGTGCGCGGGATCGGCGTGGCCGACAACGTCAGCACGTCGACGTTGGTCTTCAGCTTCTTCATCTTCTCCTTGTGCTGCACGCCGAAGCGTTGCTCCTCGTCGACCACGAGCAGCCCCAGATCCTTGAAGTGCACGTCGCTACCGAGCAGCCGATGGGTGCCAATGACGCAGTCGACCTCGCCACGCTTCACGCCATCGATCACCGCCTTCGCTTGCGCCGTGGTCAGAAAGCGGCTGAGTGTTTCCACGCGGATCGGATACCCGGCGAACCGGTCGGCGAACGTGTTGCCGTGCTGGGTGGCGAGCAGCGTGGTCGGCGCAAGCACCGCCACCTGCTTGCCGTCTTGGATCGCCTTGAACGCGGCGCGCACGGCGACTTCGGTCTTGCCGAAACCGACGTCGCCGCACAGCAGGCGGTCCATCGGGTGGGCCAGTTCCATGTCGCCCTTGATCGCGTCGATCGCGGTGCGCTGATCGGGGGTCTCGACGAACGGGAACGCCGCTTCCATCTCGGCCTGCCAGGGCGTGTCGAGGGCGAAGGCGTGGCCTTCGGCATTGACCCGTTGTTGGTACAGCACGACGAGTTCTTGGGCGATCTCGCGCACTGCGGAACGAACGCGACTCTTCGTCTTGGCGAAGTCCGATCCACCGAGTCGGTGCAACGTAGGCGCTTCGCCACCGACGTACTGGCGCAGCGTGTCGATCTGATCCGAGGGCACGTACAGCTTGTCGCCGCCCTTGTACGAGAGCAGGAGATAGTCGCGCTCCACGCCGCCGATCGCCCGCTTGACCATCCCTTCGAACTGGCCGACGCCGTGCTGATGATGCACGACGTAGCTGCCGGTCTTCAGGTCCTCGAAGGTGCTCGCGGTGTCGGCCCGCTTGCGCGGCCGTGCCGTGCGATGAGCGCGGCGACGTCCGGTGAGGTCGCTCTCGGCGACGATGGCCACCTTGCCGTTCGGGATCGTCGCGCCGCGGTTGAGCGGGGCGGTGACGATCGCCGAGCCGCTGCTGGCGTCAGGCCGTCGTGGCAGGTCGAGCCCTTGGTCGAGGAGCAGCTGGTGCAGCCGTTGGGCCGACCCGTCGCCGTCGGCGGCAACGATCACCCGGTAGTCGTCGGCGAGCAGGTCGCGCATGCGGTCGACCAGTCCGGTGCCGTCGGCGGCGACGGGCCCCCAGCCGGTCGCCTCGACGATGGGCGTGTCGGGTGACTCCGGGGTGGAGTCCACCGACCAGAACGAGCCGGCGCTGGCCAACAACGTGTCGGGGTCGGCGTGCAGACGGGGGAACGACACGTCGGGGTCGCGGGCCCATGTGGAGGCGAGCGTGCGAGCGAGGTCATCTTCCTCGGCGATGAGGTCGATCGCCCGGTCGCGCATCCGCCGTGGCTCGACCAGTAGCACCTTGGCGTCGTCGGGGAGCACGTCGGTGAGTAACTCGTCGCGCTCGACCAGCCAGGGCAGCCAACTCTCCATGCCGTCGAAGTGGGCGCCCTCGGCCAGGCGCTCCCACTGCTCGCGGCCCCACGGATCGCTGGCGATCAGTTCCTCGGCACGGGCGCGCACTTCGGCGCCGGGCATCAGCTCTCGGGCGGGAAACAGCTCGACCACGTCGAGGTCGTCGGTCGATCGTTGGTCGTTGACGGCGAAGCGGGTCAGCCGATCGACCTCGTCGCCCCACAGGTCGATGCGGATCGGGGCGTCGGCCTTGGCCCCGAACACATCGATGATCGCCCCGCGCCGGGCGAACTCGCCCCGATGCTCCACGAGCTCTTCACGGCGGTAGCCGAACTCCACCAGTCGGCGACCGAGCTCGTCGGGGTCGATCTCTTCGCCGCGGCGAATCACGATGGGCTCGATCTCGGTGGCCCGCGGCCCGAGCTTCTGCAGCAGGGCGCGCACGCCGGCCACGATCACCGCCGGCCGCCGATCGGGGCCGCGCAATCGCCAGAGCACCTCCATCCGCCGACCCATCGTCTCCACACTCGGACTCACCCGCTCGAACGGCAGCGTCTCCCAGCCGGGGAACAGCGCCACGTCGTCGCTGGGGAGGAACTGGGCGAGGTCGTCGGCGAGTTGCGCGGCCATCGTGCCGGTCGGCGTGGCGACCACCAGTGGGCGGCGACCGGAGAGGTGGGTGAGCGCGGCGATGGCAATCGGTCGGGCCACCTCGACCACGGCGAGGCGGGCCGTCGGGTCGCCGAGGGCGCGTGTCAGTCCCGGCTCGTCGCGCAACAGCGGCGCCAGCGCGGCGAGCGGCGCACCCTCTTTGGTGTGCGCGGTGGCGCGCGTGCTGGCGCGCTCGGTTGCCTCGGCGTCGACCGTCGTCATCGACGTGTATTGAACCGCTGCATCGCCGCGTCGACGCCGTCGTTGATGATCAATTCGGTGGCGTCGGCCGCATCCGCGACCCGCTCGTCGAGCAGCTCCCGCTCGCGCCGGGGAATCCGACCCAGCACGTGGCCCTTGCCGAGGTCCTTGTGCTGCGGCTTGCCGACACCGATGCGGATGCGCAAGAAGTCGGTCGACTTCAGGTGCTGGTTGATCGACCGCAGCCCGTTGTGCCCTGCGAGTCCGCCGCCGGCTTTGACCTTCATTTCACCTGGTGGCAGGTCGAGCTCGTCCTGGATCACGATGACCTGATCGGGCGACTCGATGCGGTAGCGGCGAACCATGGCGCCCACCGCCTGGCCGGAGTCGTTCATGAACGTCAGCGGGAAGGACAACACCACGCGCTGTTCGTCGATGCGTGTCTCGGCGATCAGTGCGTTGTCGCGGCCGCCCTTCAAGGTCACGTCGTGGCGCTCGGCCAGGAGCCGCACCGCTTCTTCGCCCACGTTGTGGCGCGTGCGGGTGTACTTCTCGCCGGGATTGCCGAGACCGACCACGAGCCAGTCGAACGGCTGACCCTTTCCACTACGTCCGAACAGCGCCACGACGATGTTCTACCGCCTCTGCGGCGGCTCGGTGCCGGCTGCTGCGTGCGCCGTGCTGCTCAGGCCGTGCTGGCCAGCGAGTCGGACAGGAGTTGGAGCTTGTGCTGTTAAGCCGCTGCTGCGGCTGCGAGGACCATTCCGCTGCCAACAACGGAGACGACGTCGGATGCGGTGTCGCCGCCCCCGGCGACCGCGGCGAACTCGGCGTCAGAGAGTTCGCCGCCGCTCGATCGAGGGAGCGCCTGACTGATGTGGGTGAGCCGTATGTCGCCGTAGCCCTGTTCGGTCAGGATGGCGCGAAGGTCTGCAGGGTCGGCAGTTTCCATTCGTTGGCGAAACTCGGGATCCGATTGGACACGGCGTACGAGTTCAGTCGCCTGTTCAACGCTCATGGTGCTCCTCTACGTTGTTCGTGCGGGTGGCCGGATCGTGGTCGCCCGCGTTCGGCGGGCTCGTTACGCCGCCGCCGCCGCCACGCCGACGCCCACCGCCGTGCCGATCATGAATTCAGCTGTTGTGTTTTCGATTCCACCGGCAACCGCTGCGAACTCTTCATCGCTGAGCTCGCCGCCATGCGATTTCGGGAGCGCCGCGCTGAGATGGCTGAGGCGCATGTCGCCGTAGCCCTCCTCCGTCAAGATCGCCCGCCGATCCCCAGGGTCGGCGTGTTCCAGCCGCTGGCGGAACGCTGCATCGTTCTGCACCCGCTGGATGAACTGAGTGGCTTGGTCGACGCTCATCGGAACTCCTTGTGTTGTGGTGCGGGTGCTCCCGCAGCGCCGACAGTGTAGGCAGCATCGAAGATGGCGGAGTGGGCGCTGGTGCGAGCAGAGACTGCGCCGATCAGAACCCTGTGCGGCGATCGGCGCAGCAAGGAAGGTCGCCGCTGATCAGAGCATCTGGTCAGGCCAAAGTGGCGGCGACGATTGCCGCTCCCGTGATGTAACCCGCAACAACGCCACCGACGCTGGACGTCTCGCTCCCTCCGGCGACCCCTTCGAACTCTTCGTCGCTCAATTCGCCGCCGTGTGCGCGGGGGCGTACTTCGCTGATGTGACTGAGCCGCACGTCGCCGTGGTGGCGCCAGCCGCGTGTGGCTACTCGTTGTCGCCGTCGTCGCTGGCGTCGGCGTCGCCGCCTTCACCGTCTTCGCCCTCTTCGCCGTCGAGCTCTTCGCCTTCGGCGGCGGGCTCGTCTTCGGCGACGGCGCGCATGGTGAGCACGGTCACGACCGGCGAGTCGGGGTCGCCTGCGGCCTCGACGCCGTCGGGCAGCGCGACGTCTTCGACGCGGATGACGGTGTCCATCGTCATGTCGGTGACGTCGATCGTGATGCCCTCAGGGATGTTGCGCGGCGTGGTGCGCACTTCGAACTCGGGCATCGACAGGTCGACGAGGCCGTTGTTCTGCAGCACTTCCTTGGCCTCGCCCTCGAGCGTGACCGGAATGGCCACGACGACTTCTTCGTTCAGGTTCACCTGGATGAAGTCGATGTGCAGCACGGTGCGGCGCACCGGATGGCGCTGGATGTCCTTGATCAGCGACGGGTAGACGTCGCCGTCGACGGTGAGGTCGAGGATCGTGTTCAGACCGGCCGCTCCCGACAGCGCTTGGCGGAGCTCACGGCGGTCGACGTCGACCGACAACGGATCCATGCCGTGGCCGTACACGACGGCGGGAATCCGACCCTCGCGACGCAGGCGGCGCGACGTGGCGCTGCCGGTGGCGCGCCCGGTGTTGGCGTGGAGAACGGTCTCGGTCATGGTGCGGCTCTTCAGTCGTTGATGCAGTGGTCGATCAGGTGGGGGCAGTGCCCGCCAAGCAGCCCACCACGCTACCGCCGCCCTCCAATCCCCCCTACGTGCTCGACCCTCCCCGAGTTTCTGTCGAATTCGCGCGCGTGGCGCGCGAATTCGACAGGAGAACCGCAGCACGCCGGAGCGTCTCTCTGAAACTCTGGGGATTCTGCGCGCCGGGCGCGCGATTTCTGCAGGAGAACGGCGTCAGCTTGCCGTGTCGAGATCGGCTCGGCGGCGGAGGTACACCTGGCGGACCTGGCGAGCCGCACTGTAGATGTCGTCGATCACGGTCTCGTCGAAGCGCAGCACCATCCAGCCGACCTCGCTGCACGCGCGATCGCGCCCCTGATCTCGACGCTGAGCGATGTCGCCGCCGTGCCACCACGAATGGCCCGGCTCGACTGCTAGGCGAACCTGCGGCCAGGCGATGTCGAGGTGAACGAAATCGCCTGAGATGAGCCGGAGCGGGAATTGCCGCTCCGGCTCCGGTAGCGCAAGGGCAGTGAGCGCGTCGATCAAGCGCCGTTCGAGGTTGCTCTGCGTCGGACGCGTCCGAGTGTCGACGCGCTCGAGCCATCGCTCGAAGGTGGCGACACCGTCTTTGCCGCGGCACCGGTGTTGTTCGAGGTAGTCGCGTGCCGCGTCGGGGGTGATGAGGCCGCGGTGCCACGCGTCCTCCGCCGCCCGTTCGAATCGATGCTGGTTGAAGACCGCGGCGAGGCTGTACAGCGTGCGCATCGGGTTGGCGGTGGTGATCCCGTTTGCCTCGTACGCGTCGCGGCGGTAGTCGAACCAGCTGGACAGGTGCACCTGTACCCATGAGGGCGCAGTGATCCGCCGCCCATTAGGGATCATCACATGGATTGGTTCCTCGGGCATTGCCCGCAACCCGTGCAATCGGGCCGAGGTCGGGCCGATGAGCAGCCCGCGTCGGTGGAGGTCGAGTTCGACGGCCTTGCACCGCAGCTCGAAGTCCTCGGCGCGTCCGGCAGTGCGGTACGTGTGTGTCGTCACGTTGGCCAGTTCGCCGCGGCGGCACGCGCGAAGGATCGCATGATTCGGTACCCCCAGTCGATGGAGCTGCCGTCGGGCAACGACGCCGTGCTGTGCGGCGCAGAGTTTCATGATCGGGCCGAGCTTCATGTCGTTGATGTGGGCGACATCGCACGACGACCGGAAGCCCACCGGTTCTTGTGTAGAAATCGCGCGCCGGGCGCGCGGCATCGCCAGAATTTCGGAACGAACCGACTCGCGTTGTGCGCTTCTCCTGTACAAATCGCGCGCCAGCCGCGCGGGATCGCCGGGATTTCGCGAGGGCGGAGATCGCGTTAGGCGAGGTTTTCGCCGTCGAAGATGTCGCTCACGCTGGTGTCGTCGAACACCGCGCCGAGGGCTTCGGCGATCAGCGGGGCGATCGACAGCACTTCGATCTTGTCGATCTGCTTCTCCGACGGCAGCGGCAGCGTGTTGGTCAACACGATGCGCGTGAGCGGGCTGTTCTTCAGCCGGTCGATCGCCGGGCCCGACAGCACGCCGTGCGTCGCCATCGCCCAGACCTCTTTGGCGCCGCGTTCCACCAACAGATCGGCGGCCGCGCAAATCGTGCCGGCGGTGTCGATCATGTCGTCGGTGAGCACACACGTGCGGCCCTCGACGTCGCCGAGCACCTCAGCGGCCTCGGCCACGTTGGTCAGCCCCTTCGGGCGACGCTTGTAGATGAACGCCAGGTCGGCGCCGCAGTCGTCGAGGTGCTGGGCCATGCGCTGGGCGACCTTGATGCGCCCGGCGTCGGGCGACACGATCACCGGCTCGGTGGCGTGCGCTCGGATGTAGTCCTCGAGCACCGGCATCGCGGTCAGATGATCGACCGGTCCTTCGAAGAACCCCTGGATCTGACCGGAGTGCAGGTCGATCGAGATCATCCGCTTGGCGCCCGCCGCCAGGAACATGTCGGCGACCAGCCGGGCCGTGATCGGCTCGCGCCCCTCGCTCTTGCGGTCTTGGCGGGCGTAGCCGTAGAACGGGCACACCGCGGTGATCCGCTTGGCCGACGCGCGATACGCGGCGTCGATCATGATCAGGTGCTCCATGATCGAGTCGTTGATCGACCGGTCGTCGAGCCCGTAGTGGCTCTGCATGATGAACACATCGGAGCCGCGGATCGACTCGCCGAAACGGCAGCGCATCTCGCCGTTGGCGAACTGCACAAGGTTGTCGTGGCCGACCTCGAGATTCAGGTGCGACGCCACCTCCTCGGCGAGTTCCGGGTGCGTTCGCCCGGTGTACAGCGCGAGCCGCTTGGTGGTGACCTTCTCCATCGGTGACTTCCTCCCCGAAGTCGCTCGGTTGGGTGGTGGGGCTCGGTGACGTCGTTGTCGAAGAGTGGCGTCGGCGGGATCAGCCGACAGTGGCAGTGTAGAACGCGCCCGTGGTTTCTTGGGCAGCGACCGACGATCCGGCAGGAAGATGGGCATACGGCCCGACGACGGCCCCCTCGCCGACCTCCGCGTCGTGCCCCACGGTGTGCTCCACGAACGCTCCGCTGCCGACCGCGCAGTCGACCAGGCGGGTGTCGGGACCGATGTCGCAGCCGTCGCCGATCACGGTCGAGCCCTGCAGGATCGTGCCGGGATACAAGGTGACGTCTTGGCCGATCGACACGGTGACGTCGATGAACGTCTGGCGGGGATCGAGCATGGTGACGCCGTTGAGCAGCCAACCCTTGTTGGTGCGTGAGCGCAGCTCGCGCTCGGCCATCGCCAGCTGCCAGCGGTCGTTGACGCCCTGGGTCTCGGCGGCAGGGGCCTGCACGATGCCGATGCGGTGGCCCATCTCGGAGAGCACCGAGATCACGTCGGTGAGATACAGCTCGCCTTGCGCGTTGCGGGTGTTGAGCTTGCGCAGCGCCGGCCCGAGCAGGTCGCGTCGAAAGGCGTAGATCGAGGTGTTGATCTCTTTGACGTCGAGCTCTTCGGGCTCGGCATCGCGGTGCTCGACGATGCGCGCCGCTTGGCCGTCGGGCTTGCGGATCACTCGCCCGTAGCCGGTTGGGTCGTCGACGATCGAGGTCAACAGCGTGGCCGCGTTGGCGTTCTCGACATGGCTGGCAACGAGTTCGCGCAGCGTCTCGGGACGTAGCAGCGGCGTGTCGCCGGGGAGCAGGATGATCGTGGACTCGTCGTCGACGTCGTGGCCAGGAAACGCGGTGAGTCCGATCGACGTGGCGTGGCCGGTGCCGTGCTGTTCGACCTGCTCGACGAAGGCCACGTTGGCCCACGCCGGAGCGAGTTGTTGCACCTTCTTCGTCACCCGTTCGGCTCCGTGGCCAACGACCATGGCGGTGCGGTCGGGTTGCACGGCCTCGAGCGCGTGGATCACGTGCAGCACCATCGGGCGACCACAGATGAGGTGGAGCGGCTTCGGGCGACTGGAGCGCATGCGCGTGCCCTCGCCCGCTGCGAGCACGATGGCAGAAACGCTCATGGCTCCGGGGAGAGGACTCGAACCCCTACAAACGGCACCAAAAACCGCTGTCCTACCATTAGACGACCCCGGACTGGCCGTGGTGAGCCGCCGTCATGACGTTGACATCACGACGAAGACGCACCACCGATCACCGTATCTCGTGTGGACCCGGGAGGCACCGCCGGTAGCGTGACTCGTCGCTATGGGATCTCTCGTCAAGAAGCGCCGCAAGCGCATGCGCAAGAAGAAGCACAAGAAGATGCTTCGCCGCACGCGCCACCAGCGCCGCAAGTAGTCACCTATCCGCCACGTCGGCGTTGGTCGCCGTCGCGGCATCGACGGTGCTGGTGACCAGCACCGATGCGCCCTCGTCGACCAGCTCGGCGAGGGCTTTTTCGCGGTCGCCCTCGAGGAACCATGTCGCCCCACTCCCGGCGAGCGTCGGCTGCGCGCCGGTGAGTTCTGCGATCCGCCGCTTCCACTCCCGCAGTCGCGGTTCGACTGCCAACGCCGCCGGTTCGAGGTCGTTGACGCCGTCGCCCGAAGGGCCGCCGAGCTCGTCCCAGGCGCGATAGGCCGCCGGTGTGCTGACCGCCAGCGGTGGGATCACGAGCGTGAAGGTGGCGTCGACGTGCGCCTGCGGCTCGACGATCTCGCCGATACCCGAGACTCTCGCCCTCCCGCCGACAAGACAGAACGGAATGTCAGCGCCCAATCGGCTTGCCGCAACGAGCGCCCCGGGATCGGTGCCGTGACCGCACCACGCGAGCGCGGTGGCGGCGTCGGTCGAGCCGCCACCGAGGCCGCCGCCGTGAGGAATCCGTTTGTCGATCGTGATGTGGGCGCGCCGTGCGTGCAGCTCCACGGCGCGGGCGACGAGATTCGAGTCGTCGGTCGGCACGCCCGCAGCGAACGGCCCGGTCGCCGTCAGGCCATCGCCGGTCGGGTCGATCGTCAACCGGTCGTGCAGCTCGAGGCTGACCATCTCGGCGTCGAGCAGATGGAATCCGTCGTCGCGGAGGCCGGTCATCTGCAGGCTGAGCGTCAACTTGGCGTGCGCTCGCCGCGTGACGGGGCTGCCCGTCGGCGCGGCGAGATCGCCGGTCGAATCCTCGTTCGGGAGACTCACGGGTGTGCCCCGACGGTTGCCGCCAGCCGCAGCCATGCGTCGACGTCGAGTTCCTCTGGCCGGGCAGTTGGTTCGATTCCCGCCGCGCTGAACTGCTCGGCGGTGACCGCGCCGCTCAGCGACTTGCGCAACATCTTGCGCCGCTGGCCGAACGCTGAGCGCACGAGATCGAACACTGCGTTCGGGTCATCGCCGGAGCCGGGTGTGCGGCCGTCGCGACGGCAGATCTCGACGACCGCCGACTCCACGTTGGGTCGAGGCACGAACACCGATGCGGGGACGTGGGCCACGATGCGCGCAGTCGCCCAGTACGCGATCTTCACGCTGACCGCGCCGTAGGCCGCGGTTCGTGGGGCGGCGACGAAGCGGTCGGCGACCTCGCGCTGCACCATCACCACGAGGCGTTCGATGTGCGCCGCCGTGTCGAGGATGTCGCAGACCAGTGGCGTAGCCACGTTGTACGGCAGGTTCGCCACGACGACCCATGGGCCGACGGCAGGCTCGAGTGCGCTCGTCCAGTTGAGCGTCATCGCGTCGGCGTGCAGCACAGTGACGTCGGGGTGGTCGGCCACTGCGTCGTGCAGCGGTTCGATCAATCCCTCATCGACCTCGATCGCCGTGACCGACGCTCCCGTTTCGGCGAGCGCCAAGGTGAGCGACCCCAGTCCTGCGCCGATTTCAGCGACGTGGTCGCCGGCTCCAACGTGCGCCAGGTCGGCAATCCGTCGCACCGTGTTGGGGTCGGCCACGAAGTTCTGGCCGAGGTCCCGGCGGGGCCGGAGGTGGTGGGTGTCGAGGAGAGTGCGGATCGTCGGACGCGAGTGCGTCACGTGCGGATCTCGACGTAGATCGGCGCATCGGTGACGTCGGCCACCTGGGTGTACAGGTCGGTGTGCATCAACACGTTGACGCCGTCGCCGTTACCCACCGGGGAGAGCACTGCGGTGCATTCGACCGAGCGGTTGTTGGCCACGTTGACCACCCGCAGCCGGTCGCCAGTGGTGACCCCTTCGGACACGTTGCAGCGGGTGCGGTCGAGCAGGTCGCTGGTGTAGGTCGCCGAGGCCAAGATGCGGGTGCCAGGGTCGGCGGGCACGGCCACCTGAGGGATGCCCGGGCCCGCGGCCTGTGGGCCGCTCATGTACACGGGATCGGAGGCTGCGTTCGCGGTGTCGGGGGTGAGCGCCGAAGTGCCCGCGGGCGGCGACGTGTCGTCGTCGGCCGACTCGTTGAGTTCCACTCCCGCTGTAGCCACGTTGGGTGATCCGTCGTCGCTGCCGGCCGCCCAGAACAGCGCGGGGAGCGCCAGCACGGTGAGGGCGCTCACGGCGATGATCCGCCGGCGGTCGGTGGGGTCGAGGTTCATGGTGGACGGTCCGCGTGCGAACGACACGTGGGCGTCCGCTTGGGGCATGTCAATGTATCCGTCGTTGGGCCGGGTCTGCTCATCGACGGTGACCGCCGACCACGGAGAGTGGTGGAAGGTGTGGGGCGGTTAGGCGGGAGCTGGGAGGCCGAACAGCTGCCGCGTGTTGCTGCTCGTGGCCTGCGCAACGACGTCGACCTCGACGTCGCGCAGGTCGGCGATTGCTCGGCCGACGTCGACGACCCATGCAGGCTGGTTCGTCTTGCCCCGATGGGGGACCGGCGCAAGGTACGGGCTATCGGTTTCCACGAGCATGCGGTCGAGCGGACACATCGTCGCCGCGGCATGCAGATCCTGGGCCTTTGGGAATGAGACGATCCCGGAGAACGACAGGTGCCCGCCGCGCTCGAGCGCCCGCTCGGCCTCGACGGCGCCGCCGGTGAAGCAGTGGAAGATGGTGCGCTCCGGCACGCCAGCGTCGTCGAGCACGCGGAATGTGTCGTCCCATGCGTCACGGGTATGAATCACCAGCGGCAGCTGCCGGGCGTGGGCGAGCTCGATTTGCGCCTCGAATGCGGCGATCTGGTCTTCGCGCGGTGAGTGGTTGTAGAAGTAGTCGAGACCGGCCTCGCCGACGCCGACCACCCCGGGTGTGTCGAGCAAATCGACCACCGTGTCGACGCCGTGGCGCGCCTCGTGGGGATGCAACCCGACCGTGGCGAATACTTCCGGCCGGCGGTCAGCCAGTTCGATTGCGGCGAGCGAACTGGCGCGGTCGCACCCGATCACCACCATCTGCTCGACGCCCGCGGCGACCGCCGCGTCGACCGTTGTGTCGTCGTCGACGTGGCAGTGCGAGTCGACCCATGTCGATTGGCTCGGGCTCACTTTGTGTCCTCGGTGGGGAACTCTGGGACGCCCTCGCGCCAGGCTTGGTCGCTGGCGCTCCCGGCGCCGGCCCGTATCGATTGGCTCGGGCTCACTTTGTGTCCTCGGTGGGAAACTCTGGGACGCCCTCGCGCCAGGCTTGGTCGCTGGCGCTCCCGGCGCCGGCTGTCGATTGGCTCGAGCTCACTGCGAACCGACCACGCTCATGCCTTCAGGCGGGGGAACAACGGCGAGCCCTTGGTGACCTCGGCGCCGGGTTGGTAGCCGCCCCACGCCGTGTCGGCGGGGACTCGCTGGTCGGTCACCGCGCCCGTCTGGCCGATCCGCTCCCACACCGCCTGCGCGGTCGACGGGATCGCCGGCGAGGCGAGGATCGCCACGATGCGCAGCGCCTCGAGGGCGTCGCCCATCACCGCGTCGACCTCGGGTCCCGGGTCGGCCTTCCACGGCTCGTTGGCTTCGAGATGAGCGTTGGTCGCCCGAACGAGCTGCCACGTGGCGTCGAGGGCGCGGCTCGGCTGCACCTCGTCCCACCATCGCGTGGTCTCGTCGACCGCCGTTGCCGCCACGGTTGCGAGCGGGCTGTCGGGGTTCGGTGCGGTGCCGACCCCGTCACACTTCTTCCCGACGACGGTCGCTACGCGCGCCGCGAGGTTGCCGAGGTTGTTCGCCAAGTCGGCGTTGTACCGCGCCACAAGGCCGTCGTAGGTGAAGTCGCCGTCGTTGCCGTAGGCGGTGTCGGCGAGCACGTAGTACCGGAACCCGTCGAGTCCGATGTCGTCGATCAGGTCGAGCGGGTTGACCACGTTGCCGGTGGTCTTGCTCATCTTCTCGTTGTCGACGAGCAGCCACCCACCGATTGCCCACCCCTTCGGCGGGTCGATGCCGGCGCTCATCAGCATCGCCGGCCAGTACACGCAGTGCTGGCGCACGATGTCTTTGCCGATCAGGTGGTAGTCGACCGGCCACCACTTCTCGTAGCCCTCGGTGCCGTCGCCGAAGCCAACCGCCGTGAGGTAGTTGGTGAGCGCGTCGAACCACACATACGTGACGTGGTTCGGATCCCACGGCAGTGGGACACCCCACTTCAATGAGGTGCGGCTGATCGAGAAGTCGCGCAGCCCGCCCTTGATCAGTCCGAGCGCCTCGTTGCCCCGATGCTCCGGCTTCATTGCCGTCGGATGCTGGGCATACCAGTCGAGGAGGCGGTCCTCGAAGCGCGAGAGGCGGAAGAAGTAGTTCTCCTCCTCGAAGTACTCGACGGGCCGCGAGTGAATTGGGCAGCAGTCGGGGATCGCTCCATCGGGGCCGTACACAGTGATTAATTCGTCGTCGGAGTAGTACTCCTCACACGACACGCAGTACTTGCCGGCGAATGTGTCGAGCTCGATGTCGCCGGCGTCGTAGCACCGCTGGAGAATCTCCTCGACCGCCCGGTAGTGGCGCGGTTCGGTGGTCCGGATGAAGTCGTCGTAGGCGATGTCGAGCCGCTCCCAGGCGGCGGCAAACTTCGGAGCGATCTCGTCGGCGAACGCCTGCGGGGTCGTACCTGCCTCTTCTGCAGCTTGCTGAATCTTCAGGCCGTGTTCGTCGGTGCCGGTGAGGTACATCACCTCGTCGCCCAACAGGCGATGCCACCGGGTGAGGGCGTCGCCGACGATCGTCGTGTACGCGTGCCCCAGGTGCGGCTCGGCGTTCACGTAATAGATCGGGGTGGTCACGTAGAACCGACTCACGCTCCGCACGCTACGTGATCGACTGGCGGACCCCACCGAGGGTTGGGCCGCTGCGGTCATCGCGTGCGGCTTCTCGGCGCCCTCGTCTGCGGATCCCGCAACCACGGGCGCCGAGAATCTGTGCGACCCGCGAGCCGCGTAGCAGCGCTGCGCTTCTCGGCGCCGAGGTTGGCGGCTTCCGCAACCATCGACGCCGAGAATCTGGGCACGCCAAGGGTCTGGGCACGCCGAGAATCTGTGTACGGCGGGTTGTGTCGCGGTTCACGGCGGCGAGTGAGTAGCTGGCCGATACCGTCCTCGCGATGACCGGAACGTTTGCCGATGCCACCTCGTCGCGTCGGGTGGCGCTGGTCGATGGAGTCGGGCACTACGACACATCGATCCGTGAGGGATGGGACATCGGCGGCAACGCCAACGGTGGCTACCTCTTGGCGCTTGCCGGGCGGGCGATGGCCGACACCGCCGGCCGTCCGCCGCTCTCACTCACCGCCCACTACCTGAAGCCGGGGCCCGCTGGCCCGTGCACGATCGATACGCAGACCGTCCGCGCCGGGCGACGTCTGGCGACCGTCACGGCGACCGTGTCGGTCGGCGACACGCCGATCCTGCAGCTGCTTGGCAGCTTCGGCGAGCAAACCCCCGGCGGCCCTGCACTCGTCACCGCCACGCCGCCGGAGCTCCCGTCGTACGACGCCTCGGCGGTGCCACCGCTGCCCACCGAGGGGCCGCTTCCCGAGATGATGCAGCGCATCGCGATGCGACTGCATCCCGACGACGTCGGATTTCGCACGGGTCAGCCATCGGGCACGGCGAAGATCGACGGGTGGTTCGCGCTCGCCGATGAAGAGCCGATCGACGCGTATGGACTGTTGCTCGCCAGCGACGCCTTCCCGCCCGTGGTGTTCAACACCGAGTTGCCGGTGGCCTGGGTGCCGACCATCGAGTTGACCGTGCACATCCGCGGCGTGCCGGCGCCGGGTCCAGTCGCCGCATCGTTCCGTTCGGAGTTCATCGACGACGGTCTGTTCAGCGAAGACGGCGAGTTGTGGGACGCGAACGGCCAGCTCGTGGCCCAGTGTCGCCAGCTCGCCCTGCTGCCTCGCGGCTGACCGACGTCGACCTAGAAGATCACCGCGGCAACGGTGATCACCAGCGCCGCACCGATGAACCCGATCGACGTCAGTGCCGACGATGCGCGCCGCCCCGGGATGAACGGGACTCTGGCCAGCGCGCAGCGGGGCGTGGAGGTCGTCGTAGTGCTTGCCCGCCCAGATCAGTACGAGGCCACCGAGCACTACTTGAGCGATGCCGAGGGCGCCGAGCGACTCGTGGATCTCCGCCGCTTGCCTGGCGAAGAGGACGCCGGTGACCATCACCGCCACCGCCGTTCGCTCCCATGCCAGGGCCGTGCGCTCGTGCTGCAGCATGCGATCGAAGACCCGGGCGGGGCGTTCGGGAGCGACGATCCCTTCGACGATTGGCCATCAGTTGCGCACCTGATCGATCACGAGCAGCACGGCCGCCACGACGGCGATGACCGCAACAGCGATCGCCATCAGCAGCGGCAGTCGCGACGTGGGGAGCGGCTCGTCGAGTCGCATCGCCCGCTCGTTGAGCGCCCATCGGCGATACGCGGTCGCCGCAGTGAGGAACCCCAGCAAGATCAGCCCGATGCCCAACAGCTCCTCGCCGGGGAAGTCGTCGAGAATCGCCACGGCAGCCAACCCGCCGGCGGCAAGTGCCAACGCAGTGCGAATCCAGGCGAGGAACGTCCGCTCGTTGGCCAGCGTGAAGCGATAGTCGGGGTCGGTGCCGACCTCGGTCGGATCGCGCGGGAACCACTCGCGGCGGCTCATGGCGATGCATCCTCGGCGGTGGACCGTGCGGCGAGTGATGGTGCGCTGCCGGCCGAGAAGGTGGTGACGAAGCGGTAGCGGTCGCCGCGGATCGTCGTGGTGCGCCATTCGAGGGGCCGGCCATCGACGGTCGCCAGACGTTCGAGCGCGAACGCTGCCTCCCCACGCCTCATCTGCAGCTGTGCCCGTTGTGTTGGTGGGGGGATCACCGGCGCGATGCGTTCCCATCCGGCATCGGGGTGCACCCCGCAGCGGTTCGCCAGCTCGTCGTACAGCGCGGTGCGGGTGAAGTCGCTGTCGAGCAGTGGTGCGGCGATGGTCATCGGCAGCCACGCCCGATCGATCGCCAACGGTTCGTCGTCGGCGAAGCGGATCCGGGCGAGATGGTAGAGCGCTGCGTCGGATGGCAGTTCGAGGCGGGTGGCGACGGCGGCATCGGTGAGCGCACGGTGCTCGAGGACCTCGCTGCGCTGCTCGACACCCGACGACTCGACCGAGGTGAACAAGCTGTAGAGCGCGCCGAGCGGCTGCTCGAACTCGGTGCGCGTCACCACGGTGCCTCGGCCGCGCTCCCGGCGCAGGATGCCCGTGCGATTGAGGTGGCGCACGGCCTCACGCACCGTGTGTCGGCTCACGTCGTACTGCTTGACGAGTTCGCCATCGGTCGGGAAGCGATCGCCGAACTCGCCGGCGTCGAGCCGTCGGCGAAGGTCGTGTTCGAGCTGTGCCCACAGTGGCATCGGGCTCGCACGGTCTAGTTGCATCATCGCCTCCCGGGAGGTGCACGGTACTGCGCTGACGTCCTTGAGTTGGGCGCCGGAAGACCACTCGAGCGAATACCCCTGGGGGTGTGTTGTGATCACGGTATAATTGTACGTATATTCGGATCTATGCCATCCCTGCGTCCGTTGATGCCGATCCTTTCGTGGGCTCCGACCTACGAGCGGCGCAACCTGCGCGGCGATCTGGCCGCGGGTCTCACCGTCGGCGCGATGCTCGTGCCCCAAGCGATGGCGTATGCGTTGCTCGCCGGTCTGCCCCCTGAAGTCGGGCTCTACGCCGCAACGATCCCCGTCCTCATCTATGCCCTGTTGGGCACATCCCGGCAGCTCGCGGTGGGACCCGTGGCGATCGTGTCGTTGCTCACGGCATCGGCGCTCGGACCGCTGTTCGAGGAGGGCACCACCGGGTATCTCTCGGCGGCCGCGCTCCTCGCGCTGATGGTCGGTGTGGTCCACCTCATACTCGGCGCCGGTCGCCTCGGGTTCCTCACGCAGTTCCTGTCGCACTCGGTGCTCGTGGGGTTCACCGCCGCAGCGGCGATCATCATCGGCTTCTCGCAGGTGAAGCACCTGTTCGGTATCACCACTGAGCGCCAGGACCATTTCTACGAAACGGTGGGCGAGGTTGCCTCGCAACTCGGCGCCACACACGCCATCACGTTGGTGCTCGGCGGGGCCGCGCTGGTCGCGCTCTTCGCGCTCAAGCGATACGCCCCGCGTGTTCCCGCCGCGCTCGTTGTGGTGGTTGCGTCGATTCTCGTCGTGGAGTTGTTCGACCTCGAGTCGCGCGGTGTGAACACCGTCGGCCAGATCCCGGACTCGCTGCCGGCCTTCGGACTCCCGGACATCGACGGATCACTCGTCGGCGACCTCTTCACCGCCGCGCTGTTGATCACGCTCGTCGGCTTCATGGAGTCGATCGCCGTGGCCAAGGTGTACGCCCGTCGTCATCGTTACGACGTCGATCCCAACAAAGAGTTGATCGGTCTCGGCGCCTCGAACGTGGCGGCCGGCCTGTTCGGCGGGTACCCGGTCACCGGCGGCTTCTCCCGCACTGCGGTGAACGACACCGCCGGTGCCCGTACTCCGCTCGCCTCGCTCATCACTGCGGGCATCGTGCTGGTGACGATCGCCTTCTTCACCCCTCTCCTCAGCTCGCTGCCGAACGCGGCGCTCGGGGCGATCATCGTGGTGGCGGTCATCGGACTGATCGATGTGCGCGAGATGCGACACATCGCCGCGGTGAAGCGGTCGGACCTGATCGGCCTCGGTGTTGCGTTCTTCGCCACGCTCGTGCTCGGGATCGAGCTCGGCATCGCCGTTGCGGTCGTTGCGTCGATGCTCGTGGTGTTCGCCCGCATGTCTCGGCCGCACACCGCCGTGCTCGGCCGTGTTCCTGGCACCACCAGCTACCGCAACGTGGCTCGCTTCCCCGAGGCCGAGTGCAATGCGGGCGTCCGCGTCGTGCGGATCGACGCCGCAGTGTCGTTCGTCAACGCGGCGCCCGTGAAGCGGTTGCTGCTCGACGAGGCGGCGACCCTCGATGAGGCCCCGCGGGCGCTCGTGCTCGATGCGTCGGGCATCAACGATGTCGACGCCACGGGCGCGGAGATGCTCGTCGAGGTCATCGAGGATCTCGACGAGCGCGCGGTGGCCCTCCATCTCGCTGACGTCAAGGGTCCGGTGCGCGACGTGTTGCGCCGCGCCGGCATCTGGGAACGCCTTGGCGACCGCCTGTACGCCACCACCGCCGACGCCGTCGACGCCGTGCTCGCCGACGCTTCGGGTCCGGCCGATCAGCGCCGTCACGGCATCGACGAAGGCGTCCGACCCATCTCCCGCCCAACTCACCTGTCCAGCCAACTCCCATAGGAGGAGCACGATGACCCTTCCCCTGACCGACACCGTCACGGTCGCCCAGACCCAACGGCTGATCGCCGAGGATCCGCTCGTGCGCGTGATCGACGTCCGCACGGGCGGCGAGTTCGAGCACACGCACATCCCCGGTTCGTTCAACATCCCCCTCGACACGCTCCACGAGCACTCGCACGACCTCGCCGACCTCGAGCACCCGATCGTGCTCGTGTGCCAGTCGGGCAATCGGGCCTCCGCTGCCCAGGGTGCGCTGCGCACGGCCGGTAAGGACCGGCTGCATCTACTCGACGGCGGCATCGCCGCGTGGGAACGCGCCGGCGCCGACGTCGTCCGCGGCGAGAGCACCACATGGGCGATGGACCGCCAGGTGCGCCTCGTCGCCGGGTCGATCGCACTGGCCGGCCTGCTCGCCAGCGTCGCCGCCCCCCAAAGCGAAGTGGATCGCCGGCGGCATTGCCGGCGGGCTCGTGTTCTCCGCGGTGAGCAACACCTGCACGATGGCCACGATGCTCGGCAAGCTGCCCTACAACCAGACCGACCGCTGCGACATCGATGCCGTGCTCAACGAGATGCGCGGCGACGAGACCCGGAGCGCGGCATGACCATGAAGTTCACCCAGTACTACCTCGACTGCCTCTCTCAGGCTTCCTACCTGATCGGCGATGAGACCTCCGGCCGTGCCGTGGTGGTCGATCCCCGCCGCGACATCGACGAGTACGTGCGCGACGCCGAGGCCGCTGGCCTCACCATCGAGCTCGTTCTCGAAACCCACTTCCACGCCGACTTCCTGTCGGGCCACCTCGAGTTGGCCGCGGCGACCGGCGCCGACATCGGGTTCTCGTCGGTCGCCACGACCGAGTTTCCGTCGCGGCCGCTGGCCGACGGCGAACGGATCGAGCTCGGCGACGTCGTGCTCGAGATTCGCCACACGCCGGGCCACACCCCGGAATCGATCTCCATCGTGGTGTGGGAACACCGCGACGACATCGCCGCAGGTCGGGCGCCATACGGCGTGCTCACCGGCGACACGTTGTTCATCGGCGATGTTGGTCGCGCCCGACCTGTTGGCCTCGGTAGGGCACACCCGCGACGAGCTCGCCGACCTGCTGTACGACAGCCTGCACGATCAGCTGATGACGTTGCCTGACGACACCCGAGTGTTCCCCGGCCACGGGGCGGGCTCGGCGTGTGGGAAGAACCTGTCGACCGAAACCCAGTCGACGATCGGCGCGCAGCGGGCGACCAACTACGCCCTGCTCGCCGGCGACAAGCCGACGTTCATCGACATCGTCACCGAGGGACAACCTCCGGCACCGAGCTACTTCATCTACGACGCAGTGCTCAATCGCAGCGACCGGCCGTTGATGGACGAGTCCGAGCCGCCAGCGGCGCTCGACCTCGAGGCGTTCGATCGACGCGTGGCCGATGGGGCGATGATCATCGACGGTCGCGATCCGACGAGTTCGGTCGTGGCCACCTGGTCGGCTCGGTCAACGTCGGCCTCGCCGGCCGCTATGCCGAGTTCGCCGGGTCGATCGTGCCGAGCGATGTCGACATCGTGCTGGTGGTGGAACCCGGCTTCGAGCTCGAGGCCAAGAACCGGCTCGGCCGCATCGGGTTCGACCGTGTGGTCG
>CBDDKF010000020.1:0-213089 GCA_965230015.1 Ilumatobacteraceae bacterium
TGGTCGGCCGTCGGCGACGGCGTGCGCAACCCCGATGTCGTTGCTCCTGGTGTGAGCATCGAGAGCGCACGCGTCGCTGGTAGCGATGCCGACCTCAACCACCCGACCGGCTACGTCGACGACGCAACCTTCAAGGGCACCGGATCGTCGCAGAGCGCGGCCGTCACCGCTGGACTCGTGGCCCTGCTGCTGCAGCAGCACCCGGGGTGGACGCCCGATCAGGTGAAGGCTGCGGTCACTCGCTCCGCTACCCCGATCCCCGGCGCCGAGGCGGCGCAGGCTGGAGCTGGACTGCTGAGCGCAGCGGCCGTCAACGCTGACGTGGCCAACGCCGAGCAGGCGTTTGCGCCGACGGCTCCTCGGCCGCAGGTCCGTCCGGTTGTCGCTGTCGAGAATCTGAGCCCCGGTGCTGAGTGGGCCGGTGCGAGTTGGGCTGGTGCTTCGTGGGCTGGCGCGAGTTGGGCCGGTGCCTCGTGGGCTGGCGCGAGTTGGGCTGGTGCCTCGTGGGCTGGTGCTTCGTGGGCCGGCGCGAGTTGGGCCGGTGCGAGTTGGGCCGGTGCGAGTTGGGCTGGTGCTTCCTGGGCTGGCGCGAGTTGGGCTGGCGCGAGTTGGGCCGGTGCGAGTTGGGCCGGTGCTTCCTGGGCTGGCGCGAGTTGGGCCGGTGCGAGTTGGGCCGGTGCTTCCTGGGCTGGCGCGAGTTGGGCCGGTGCGAGTTGGGCCGGTGCTTCCTGGGCTGGCGCGAGTTGGGCCGGTGCGAGTTGGGCTGGTGCTTCGTGGGCCGGTGCGAGTTGGGCCGGTGCTTCGTGGGCCGGTGCGAGTTGGGCCGGTGCCTCGTGGGCTGGCGCCTCGTGGGCTGGCGCAAGCTGGGCCTGAGCAAGCCAGTCGCTCAAGGAGCAGCGCTGACGCTCCGATAGACACCCAGCAGGGTCGCAGACCGCCGGGTCGATCCTGGTCGAGGAGCGACCATTGAGGACAACTGACACCAACGGCGTACACGTCCCTCCCGGAGGCTCGTGGAGCCTCATTAGCCGGTCCAAACCGGATCGCGACGTGGTCGCTCTTTCCGTGCTGCTGCTGGCGCTCTCGGCAGCGCTGCTCCTGCTCGCTCCGAGTGTGGACGCACCGGTGCGATCTGCCGGATGGGTGATGCTCGTGGCCGTCGCCGTCGGGTTCGCCGTCGCCGAGGTCACGGTCTTTCACTTCCAGTTTCGGCGTGAGGCGATTGCGTTCTCCCTGAGCGAGGTTCCGCTCGCTGTCTCGCTGGTTTTCCTTACACCGTCGGTAGCGCTGTCGGTACGACTCGGTGTCTCGTTCATCGTGTTGCTGTTGTACCGCCGGCCGGCGGCTCACAAGCTCACGTTCAACATCAGCCTCTTCGCGGTCGAGCTAGCGACGGCCTACCTCATCTTCTTCACGTTCATCTGGCAGTGGGGCGATAGTCAGACCGTCGTCGTGCCAGCCGCGCTGGTCGCGTTGGTCATCCCTAGCATCATCTCGTCTGTCCTCGTGTCCGTTGTGATCAGTCGCTACGAAGGCGACCTGGTCAACCGTGTCGTGAGCGAGCTTCGGCTTGCGTGGTGGCTCTTCGCGGTGAACGCGTCGATCGGCGGCATGGTCGTCGCCTTGTCACTCGTTACGCCCTGGCTGATCGTCGTCGGTCTCATTCCGGTCGGAGCGTTGTGGTACGTGCTCAAGGCGTTCGGTGCCGTCGACCAGCAGTTGCGCGACCTCGACGCTGTGCACGGGTTCACCGGGCGGGTTGGGCGATCACTCGACCCGCAGGAGATCGCCGACGCCGCAGCCTCTGAAGCCGCTCGGCTTCTGCGCTGCGATGCAGCCGCCGTTGTTCTCTTCGAAGGCGAGAGTGAGTTCGTGCGGTCAAGCGTTGGCCCACCCTTGATCCGGCTACCCGACGGGCGACACGATCCGATGTGGGCCCCGGCGTTCGAGGCGAACGTGGCGCAGCTCGTCAGTGTCGAGTCGGGAGTCGCCCGTCCGGACCCACGCGGTGACCTCATCACGTCGCCGATCAGTGATGAAACCGGTGCGATCGGGCTGCTTGTCTTCGGCGGCCGAACAGGCGTCACTGGTCGCTTCACCGACGGCGATGTTGCCCGCGTGCAGAACCTCACCGAGCAGTTGGCGTCGAGCCTGCGGCGCGGGATGCTGCACCAACGCATCGAGACCGAAGCACGTCACGACGGGCTCACCGGCTTGCCCAACCGCACCGCCTTTGAGCGTCACGTGATCGAGTTGCTCGATGACTACGACGGCAGCGGCGTGCTGTTCTTGCTGATGCTCGACCTCGATCGGTTCAAGGAAGTCAACGACACCCTCGGCCATCACGCTGGCGACGAGCTGCTGGTGGAGTTCGCGCGGCGAATGACCGCGCGACTCGGACCCGACGACAAGATGGCGCGGCTCGCTGGCGACGAGTTCGCAATCATCGCCAAGCGGACGAATCACGAGGAGATGCAAGCGCTCGCCAACCTGTGCCTCGAAGAAGCGAGCCGGCCGGTCACCCTCGATGGCTTGGAGATCGTGGTCACCGCCAGCGTCGGCGTGGCCGAACTCGAAGAGCACGATCCCGACGCGGCGGGTCCGATGCGCCGCGCCGACATCGCCATGTACAACGCGAAGACCCAGCGCCTTGGCGTCGAGACGTACCGCGACGAACTCGATCGGCGGACGCCGCAGCGCCTGTCGATGTTGGGCGACCTACGGGCCGCGATCGAGAGCGGCGGCCTGCATGTTCACTATCAGCCGAAGCTCGACCTCACGACCGGAACGGTGATCGGTGCCGAAGCACTCGTGCGGTGGACCCACGCCGTACGCGGCGACGTCCCCCCGGCCGACTTCGTGCGCGTCGCCGAGGACACCGGCCTCATCAAACAGCTGACCGACCTGATGCTGTCGAACGGGATCGGCACGCTGCGCCAGATCCACGACCGGGGGTTCCACCTCGGACTCTCCGTCAACCTGTCGACACATGACCTGCTCGACACGCGGTTGCCCGACCGCGTGGCCGGCTACCTCTCGATGCACGGCGTCGACCCGGCGCTGCTCACCGTGGAGATCACCGAGTCGTCGTTGCTCAGCGACGCACCGCGCTCCCGCTCGACGATCACCGATTTGAATGACATCGGCGTGCAGATGTCGATCGACGACTTCGGCACCGGGTACTCCTCGCTCAGCTACCTCAGGCGCTTGCCGGTCGCCGAGCTGAAGATCGATCAGAGCTTCGTCGCCAATGTGCTGATCGACGAGCAAGACGAGGTCATCGTCCGATCGACCATCGATCTCGGTCACAACCTGGGACTCCAGGTCGTGGCCGAAGGCGTGGAGAACAACGAGGTGCTCGAGCAGCTACGAGCCTTCGGCTGCGACGTGGCCCAGGGCTACTGCATCTCGCGGCCGTTGGCGGCCCGTCACTTCATCGCCTGGCTCAACACCACCGGACACCCGAGCCGGCTGCAGGACCCGCTCAACCCAACCGATTGGTCGGACGCGCCTACCATCCCTCGCGGATGAGCAAACGCAACGAGTTCGAGGTCAACCCGATCTTCGCCCGCAGCGGCGAGGTCCGGCGCCGCCACAAGTACAAGCTGAGTGAGGCCCCGATGCTGCCGGAGACGGCGTATCAGGTCGTCCACGACGATGCGATGCTCGACGGCAACGCCCGGCTCAACTTGGCCACCTTCGTCACCACGTGGATGGACCCGATGGCGATGAAGCTCTACTCCGACGTGTTCGACAAGAACATGATCGACAAGGACGAGTACCCGGCGACCGCCGAGATCGAAGAACGCTGTTGGCGGATCATCGCCGACCTGTGGCAGGCGCCCAATCCCGAGAAGTCGATTGGCACGTCGACGACCGGATCGTCGGAAGCGGCGATGCTCGGCGGCCTCGCCCTGAAGCGCCGGTGGCAACACGCCCGGAAGGCCGCCGGCCAACCGATCGACAAGCCCAACCTGGTGATGAGCTCTGCCGTGCAGGTGTGTTGGGAGAAATTCGCCAACTACTTCGATATCGAGCCGCGCTACGTGCCGATCAGCGCCGACCACCCCACCCTCGACGGCGACGTGGTCGGCGACTACATCGACGAGAACACGATCGGCGTCGTCGCCATCATGGGTGTGACCTACACCGGCATGTACGAGCCGGTGAAGCAGATCGCCGAGGCACTCGACGCCATTCAAGAGGAACGAGGCCTCGACATCCCGATCCACGTCGACGCTGCGTCCGGCGGCATGATCGCGCCGTTCCTGCAACCCGACATCGAATGGGACTTCCGCATCGAACGGGTGCACTCGATCAACACCAGCGGCCACAAGTACGGCCTGGTGTATCCAGGTGTCGGCTGGGTGGTCTGGCGCGACCGCGCACTGCTGCCCGAAGACCTCGTGTTCGAGGTGACGTACCTCGGCGGCGAGATGCCCACGTTCGCCCTGAACTTCTCACGGCCCGGCGCCCAAGTGTTGTTGCAGTACTACGCCTTCTTGCGGCTGGGACACGAGGGTTACCGGGAGGTGCAGGCAGCGACGCGCACCGTCGCTGAGTACTTGGCGTTGGCGATCGGGCAGATGGACGCCTTCACGCTGTGGAACGACGGCTCCGACATCCCCGTGTTTGCCTACCGCATGACCGAAGGCCACACCCAGAATTGGGACCTCTACGACCTGTCGAACAAGCTGCGCGAAGACGGCTGGCTCGTCCCCACCTATCCGATGCCCGACGACATGTCCGACGTGGTCGTGCAGCGCATCGTGGTGCGCAACGGCATGTCGCTCGACCTGGCCGACAAACTGCTCGACTCCCTGCGCACCGCAGTGGCGTTCCTCGACGGTCTCGACAGTCCGCTCCCTCGGTCGGGCCGGACGACCACGTCGTTCAACCACTGAGAATCTCCCGCTCGCGCCTGCCGCGTGGGATCATGCAGGGGTGACCGAGATCGACGACTCTGCGACAACCCAGACCGAGACGGGCTGGTTGTCGCCCGAGGATCTCGAACTCGTCCGCGCGCACGTGCCGATCGTGTACGTCGACGCAGTGCCCGTGCGCGTCGATGGACAAGGCAAGGTCACCGAAGTCGGCTTGCTGTTGCGGGTTGCCGCCGACGGCACGATCAGCCGCATGGTGGTGACCGGCCGCGTGCTGTTCGGCGAACGCATCCGCGAGGCGCTCGTGCGGCACTGCGAGAAAGACCTCGGCCCGATGGCGCTGCCGCGCATCCCCACCGACCCGTCGCCGTTCACCGTGGTGGAGTACTTCCCCAACCCCGAGCGGTCAGGGTTCTACGACCCACGGCATCATGCGGTGAGCTTGGCCTACGTGGTCCCCGTCGAGGGCGACTGCGAACCCACGCAAGAAGCACTCGACCTCACGTGGTTCACGCCCGAGGAAGCCGTGAGCGACGACGTCCGTGACCAGATGACATCGGGGCACGATCGGCTGATCCGCTTGGCGCTGGCCCACGTTGGGTCGCTGCCGTGACGCGCTGCTAGGTGATCAGCAGGATCAACCAGAGCGCCGCCATGCCGGCGGCGAGTGAGGCGATCAGGTTGCGGGTGAGCGCGGCCGCCGCGCCGCCCACGACTACGGCCACCACTTCGGCAAGTTCGACGCCACCGAGCCCCTCGCTGCCGGCGACGAGGCTGACCGTGAGCGCAGAGAGCACGGCCGGTCCCACGTAGCGAAGGGCGCGTTGGATGTGCAGGGGCAGTGGTCGCTCCGCAAGGAACAGGATCAACCCGGCACGCGAGAAGTAGGTGATCAGTCCCACGCTGATCACCGCGGTGAGTGCGGCGAACGTCGTCATGCCGCCGCCTCCGCAGTGGGCTGCCGATTGTCCTGGGCACGTTCGGCGAGATATCCCGCAGTGACGCCGGCGACCGCGCCGATCAAGATCCCGCCGTTGTTGGGGACCTCGAGTGCGGCGAGCGTGGTCAGCGTGGCGGTGAGAGCGGCGACCGCGGCAGGACGCGTCGTGATGCCGATGATCACCAGGCCGGTGAACATCACGGCGGGTGCCACGTCGAGCCGCCATTCTTCGGGGATCGCCGACCCGGCGAACAAGCCGAGAGTCACCGTTGCCAGCCATGAGGTGAGGAAGAACCCCCCGACCGACAGGTAGTAGCGGCGCCACGCGTCGTCGTCGAGCTCGACCGCCGCCGACGAGAGTACGAACATCTGGTCGATCAAGAAGTACGGCCCGACCCAGCGGAACCACCGCGGCTGGTGCTCGAAGCGTGGCGCCAGCGCTGCGCTGTACATCACGTGACGAAGGTTGATCACGGCTGCGGTCAGCACGAGCGTGAGCCACGTCGACGTGGCCGCCAGGCTGACGGTGGCCAACTGCGCCGCACCGGCGAACACGATCAGGTTCGTCGACCAGCCGACCGCCTCGGGCATCGCCGACTCGGTGATCGCCACACCCAGCACCAGCGCGAACGGGATCGCCGGGACGAACAACGGGATGCCATCGCGCACGGCCTGGGGGTCCGGTCGCGGCATCAACATCGAGGCGAGGGTACGCGGGTGATCGGGTCGGTTTGCAGTCGGTTCGGTCGGGCGGCCGGTGTGGACCGGTCGCCATCGGGTGCACGGTCCGCCGCCTGGCTCGGCGGGCGTCGTAGCCTATGGATGTGCCAGAGGGCGACACGATCCACCGGGCGGCGAGTGCCCTGCGGACCGCGTTGGCGGGCAAGCCGATGTTGCGCTTCGATGCCCCGCGTCTCGTGGGTCCCGTGCCGCAGGCCGGGCGCATCGTCGAGCGGGTGGAGAGCCACGGCAAACACCTCGAGATCATCTGGGACGACGGCCTCGTGCTGCACACCCACATGCGGATGAGCGGGTCGTGGCATCTGTACCGCGACGGCGATCGCTGGCGTCGCCCGCACCGTCAGATGCGGGCGGCGATCGAGGTCGCCGACTGGGTGGCGGTGTGCTTCAGCGCGCCGACGGTGGAGACCTACCGACTACTCGACAAACGCCGCCACCCGGGCATGGGTCGGCTCGGCCCGGATCTTTGCAAGTCCGACACCGACCTTGGCGCAGTGGTCAACCTGCTGCTCACCTACCCCGAGGCCGAAGCCCGCCTTGGCGAGGTCCTGCTCGATCAGCGGGTGATGTGTGGAGTCGGCAACGTGTTCCGCTGCGAAGTGTTGTGGGCTACCGAGCTGAGTCCGTATGCCCGCGTCGGCACGTTGTCGGAACACGACGCCATCCGCGTGGTCAACACCTCCGCGTCGATGCTGCGAGCCAACCTTGCTGGCGGTCAGCGGGTGACCGCGCCGTCGGTTCCTGGTGGGCTCGCGGTGTACGGCCGCAACGGGCAGCGCTGCCATCGCTGTGGCGAGACCGTCGATTGCCGGAGGATGGGCGAGCACCAACGGGTGCTGTATTGGTGCCCCGGGTGTCAGTACCACCTCGACCCCAAGCTCGATCCGCAGTTTCGCACCGACGCCGACGACACACCGATGGATCCGCATCCTGCGGCGCAGCGGTGGCTCGCCGACCTCCCCTGGAACCGCGACGCCGGCTGAGTCGTGTGTAGCTGTAACGCTGGTGTCAGGCACCGTGTAACACCGACGGCGTTACAGGGTGTCTGACACCAGCGTTACAGCTAGCCCCGGCCGAGGATTCGTTGCACGTCGATCTCGACGACGGCGCGGTCGTCGCGCTCTTTCGGCTGCTGGTAGCGGGCGGCGTAGCCGGCAACACCTGGCTTGACGCCTTCGGGATCGGTCACGAGACGGACCGGGCCCTCGAGCGCCAGCCAGCGTCCACCGTCGACCTGACACACCGCGGCGTGTTGGCCGGCGGCCTCCATGCGCTGCGCGTTCAGTGCCTTTTGTGAGGTGGCCCAGGTGATCACCCGGGCGACGTGCTGGTCGGCGTCGTAGCTGAAACCGACGGCGACGACGTGTGGCGTTCCATCGACCCTGAGGGTCGTCAGCGTGGCTAGATGCCGTTCGCTGAGAAACGCCAACACGTCGTCGTCGAGAGCGGAGGGGTCGAGTGCCATCGCCCCAGTCTGCTGTGCCTACTCGGTGGCGATGGCGTCGAGCACGTCCATGTTCGAGGCCTTGTACGACGGGTACAGCGCAGCCAGCAGTCCAGCGATCACTCCGCCGATCAAGATGATCACGATGATCGTCGGGTTGAACGCCAACTGGCTGATGATGTCGTCGGGTACTGCGAGCGACAGCACGACGCCGAGGAACGTGCCGAGCACGATGCCGATCACCGCGCCGAACGTCGACACGATCACCGCCTCCCAACGGATCGACCGCCGCGTCTGACGACGGTTCATGCCCACCGCACGCAGCAAGCCGATCTCCCGAGTGCGCTCGAACACGCCGAGCGCAAGGGTGATCGAGATGCCGAGCACGGCGATGACGATCGCGAACGCGAGCAGCATGGTGATGATCACCAGCAGCTGGTTGATCTGCGCTTCCTGCGACTCGCGGAACTCGGCGTTGGTCTGCAGGTTGGCCTGCGGGAACTCCTCGATCGCTGCGGCGACCGCCACGTCGCCGGTCTCTGCGTCGACACCGTCGGCGAGTTTGCCGATGATGAAGAAGTCGCGGGCCGGAGCGTCGCTCACCGCTTCGAGCGTGTCGAGTGAGATGAGCCAGTTGCCGAATGTGGCGTCGTCGTAGATGCCCTCGACCGTGAGGGTCGAGGTGACCCCGTTCTGGTAGAGCACCTCGACTTCGGAGCCGACCTCGAGGTCGAGATCGCCTGCCGGGTCGGTGTGCACGAGCACGCCGTTCTCGCTCAGTCCGCCGATCGTTCCCTCTTGGAGGCCTGGGTCGACGAGCTCTTCGAAGGCGACTGCATCCACCGCGCCGAAGTTCTTCGTATCGCCGTCGACCTGGCCGCTGATGGCGCGCACGGGTGTGACCGCCGAGAGCTCGGGTACTTCGGCCAGCGTTTCAGCGACCACTGGCGACAGGCCTTGGAAGCTGTCGTCGGTGACGATGTAGTCGGCGGTGATCGCGTTCTCGAGGGTGTCGACGAACGTTGTCCGCAGCGAACTCGCGAACACCGCGGCCGCGCTGACCAGCGACACCCCGATCATCAGGGCCGCAGCGCTCGACGAAGTGCGCCTCGGCGCGCGGGCCACGTTCTCCCGGGCGAGTGCGCCGGGCACCTTGAACAGCTTCTCGATCGGCCAGCCGAGGAACCGCGTGACCGGGCGAGCGATGGTCGACGACACGCTGGCGACGCCGACGAACAGCAGGAGTCCACCGCCGCCAGCGAAGAAGATCAGCCCTTGCGTGCCGCCCGGCTGGGCGAACATGCCGACGAGGAACATCACGAGGCCCAGCGTGGTGAGCACGATGCCGCCGATCATTCGGCGACGGCCGAGTGCACCGAAGCCAAGCTCGGGGCGCATGGCGGCAACCGGTGGGATGCGCGCCGCACGACGTGATGGCACCAGCACCGACAGCATCGTGATGCCGACGCCGACGAGGAAGGCGATGATCACTGTGCGCGGCTGGATGATCGTGGCCGACGACGGGAATCCGGCACCGGCCGCGTTGAACGCAGCGATCAGCAAGCGGGCGACCGCGAGGCCGCCGAACACGCCGAGGATCGTGGCGACGATGCCCAAGATGAGGGCTTCGCCGACGATCATCCGCCGGACCTGTCGGCCAGACGCACCTACGGCGCGCATCAACGCAAGCTCGCGCAGGCGCTGACCAATCGTGATCTGGAACACGTTGTTGATGATGAAGCCCGACACGAACGTGGTGATGAAGGCGAAGATCAGCAAGCCGTTGCCGAACAGGTCGACGAACTCGTTGACTCCCTCGGCCGATTCCTCGGCGACCTGCTCACCGGTGATCACCTCGACGGTGTTGGTGAGCGCAGACTCGAGCTCGGCCTCTACAGCCGCTACATCAGCACCCTCGGCAACACTGATGTCGATGGTGTCGACTTTGCCGTCGGCGCCGAAGCGGTCGAGCGCGGTTTCGAGGTCGAGCGCCACCAGCGCGGCGCCACCGAAGCTGTCGGTGTCGCCGAGGCCGATCGTGGCGGTGACGGTGCCGGTGTGTTGGCCGGTGTCGGTGAGGTAGGTGATTTCGTCGCCGACCGAGATGCGTTCGCGGTCGGCGGTGGCCTTGTCGATGGCCACTTCGTCGGCTCCGTTCGGGGCGACGCCTTCCTTGATCGTCACCCCCTGGACCGAGTCGTCGCCTTCCCACGACACACCCAGTGTGGGTCCGCCGGCTGGCGACACCGCCTCGCCCTCGTCGTTGATCAATTGGGCGTAGCGAGTGAGGGTCGGTTCGGCGATCTCGACGCCGTCGATGGCCCGTACGTCGTCGACGAGAGTGACATCGATTGGCTCGCGGGCGTCGTCGGTGTCGAACTCCTGGACGCTGCGCACTTGCAGGTCGACGTCTTCGGACAACTCGTCGAACAGGTCGGTGAATACGTCGCGCAGGCTGTCCGCAAGAACGAACGACCCGACGACAAAGGACACGCCAGCGGTGATGGCCACCGCGATGGCGATCGTGCGCCCGAGCCGGGCGCGAATGCTGCGTCTGGCGAGCAGCGTGGTCGATCCGGCGCTCACGTCAGACTCCGTGCGCCTTCAGGTGGTCGAGCACCGCGTCGGCGGTCGGCTCGTTCATGTCGCCGGTGATCTTGCCGTCGCCGACGAACACGACTCGGTCGGAGTACGACGCCGCGCCGGGGTCGTGGGTGACCATCACGATGGTCTGGCCGTATTCGCGCACGGCGCGGCGCATGAAGTCGAGAATCTCGGCGCCGGTCGTCGAGTCGAGGTTGCCGGTCGGTTCGTCGGCGAAGATGATCTGCGGCTGCGACGCGAGGGCGCGCGCGACTGCGACTCGCTGCTGCTGGCCGCCCGACAGTTCGCTCGGCCGGTGCTTGAGGCGATCGCCCAACCCGACGGTGGTGACCACGCGGTCGATCCACTCGGCGTTGCCGCTCTCGCCGCCGAGCATCATCGGCAGGCGGATGTTCTCTTCGGCGGTGAGCGTCGGGATCAGGTTGAACGCCTGGAAGATGAACCCGACCTTGGTGCGCCGCAGTTCGGTGAGCTCCTTGTCGTCGAGCGTCGACAGATACGTCTCGCCGATGTAGGTGGCGCCCGAGGTGAGCGTGTCGAGGCCGGCGAGGCAGTGCAGCAACGTCGACTTTCCGGAGCCCGACGGGCCCATGATGGCGGTGAACTTGCCCTGTTCGAACGACACCGTCACGTCGTCGAGGGCGCGCACCTGGGCGTCGCCGACGCCGTAGATCTTGGTGGCCTCGACGGCGCCGGCGGCGGCGACCTGGGGCGGGGATGGCGGAGCGGGGGTACTCATAGCCGCCGGTCTACTCCCCGCTCGTCGTGCCGCCATCCTCCTTTCGGCGGATTCGCTTCCCCCCACGGGAGGAACTTGTTACAGGTCGCCGGGGACGACGAGGCCGGATTCGTAGGCGGCGACGACGGCCTGCACCCGGTCGCGCGCGGCGAGCTTGGCGAGGATGTGGCCGACGTGGGTCTTGATCGTCGCCTCGCCGAGGATCAGCTCGGTGGCGATCTCGCTGTTGGTGTGGCCGCGAGCCATCAGGGTGAGCACCTCGCGCTCGCGTCCGGTGAGCTGATCGATCCCGGGGACTGCGTCGGGTTGGCCGGCCGGACGGCGGGCGATCTCGTCGAGCAACGCACGGGTCACCGCTGGCGCGAGTAACGCGTCGCCGCGATGCACGACGCGTATCGCGTCGAGCAGGTCGTCGGCGGGCGCGTCTTTCAACATGAACCCGCTCGCACCCGCACGGATCGCGGCGTGGACGTAGTCGTCGAGGTCGTATGTGGTCAGCATCATCACCCGCGCGGTGTTGCTGCTGGCGCAGATCGCGGCGCACGCCTCGATGCCGTCCATGCGCGGCATGCGCACATCCATCAGCACCACGTGCGGCGTCGCCCGCTCGACCAGATCGACCGCCTCGGCGCCATCACCTGCCTCGCCGACGACGGTGAAGTCGGACTCCGACTCGAGAATCATCCGAAATCCGGCGCGCACCATCTGCTGGTCGTCGACCAGCATCACCCTGATCACCCGACGTGCTCCGAAGCTGGATCGCCGACGCTCGCTGCCAACGTCGGTTGGTCGTCGGGGTCGGTGTGTGCACCGTGGGTAACCGCCGTGATCCCGAGCGGCAAACGTCCGCGAACTCGCCATCCGCCACCCGGTCGCGGGCCAGCTTCGACGGTGCCGCCGCTCGCCGCCACGCGTTCGCGCATGCCCGAGAGCCCGAAGCCGGGCTCACTCGTGTCGGCGGCGGCGCCTCGACCATCGTCGGTGACGTCGATCACGAGTTCGCCGAGCTCCGATGCGATGCGGATGTGCACTGCTGCGTCGGGGCCGGCGTGACGCCGAGTGTTGGTCAACGCCTCCTGCACCAGTCGATAGGCCGTGAGCGAGGTGCTCGCCGGGAGTTCCTCGACGCGCACGTCGTCGTCGATATCGACCTCGATGGTCAAGTCGTCGGGCGTGGTGAGATTGGCGAGTTGTTCGAGACTCGGTTGAGGGACCCGCCGAGTCGCGGCGATGTCGGCGCCGCGATCGTCGCCGGTACGCAGCACCCCGAGAATGCTGCGCAGCTCGCGCATCGCCTCGCGGCCGGTCGACTCGATGGCGTCCAACGCCTGCTCGGCCTTCTCTGGCGAAGTGCGCACATTGCGCCTCGCGCCCGCTGCCTGGATGACGATCACGCTCACCGAATGGGCGACCACGTCGTGGAGATCACGGGCGATGCGCGTGCGCTCTGCCAGCACCTGTTGTTCGGCGAGCAGATCCTTCTCGCGTTCGGCCCGCTCGGCTCGCTCGGCGAGCTGGGCGATGTTCTCTCGACGGCGGCGCAGGTTGTCGCCGACGACGTAGGTGGTGACCAACACGATCGTCGTCGATACGAACTGATCGATGAGGTCGAGTTGGTCGATCCAGCCCGACACGAACAGGGCGAGGATGATCACCACGATCGCGGCGACCGTGCGTGTGCGTTGCGGCCCGGTGGAGTGCGCTCCGATCGAGTAGATCGCAACGATCGAGCCGAGGAACGCAGGCCCGCCGATCCCGAGGAAGAGGGCTAACGCTTCGGCGGCGACGATCAACAAGCCGCTGCGGAGCGGGGCGGTGCGGCGCCAGTAGAGCGGCACGGTCCCGCACAGCACGATGAGCGTTGTCCACCACGTGGGGTCGAGTTCTTCGCGGCCGTCGACGGTGACGGCGCCGCTGAGGTGCGTGGAGAGTGCAAGCGCCGTGAAGAGGGCGGCCACAGCGCCGTCGGCCAGGCGCGGATGGCGCCGAAACCACTCGACCGGGTTGGCCGCACGAAGTGCCTGCACGACGATGACGCTAGCGAGCCGGTCGCGAACCCTGGTCCGCCTATGGGTGGATGTGGCATACGATCCAGGGTTGATGGCGAACTGCGCGTCGTGTGGACGCGAACTCCCTGAGGGCGCCCGCTTCTGTCCGTTCTGCGGCCAGCAGGTGGTTGCGGCGGCGAGTGAGGAGCGGCGGGTCGTCACGGTCGTGTTTGCCGACATCGTTGGCTATACCGCCCTGTCCGAACAGCTCGACCCCGAACGTGTCAAGCGGTTGATCGACGGCGCGTTCGAGCGGCTCATCGCCGACATCGAGTCGTTCGGCGGACGGATCGACAAGGTGCTCGGTGACGGGATTCTGGCGCTGTTCGGCGCACCGGTGGCCCACGAAGACGACGCCGATCGCGCCATCTGGGCAGCGATCCAAATGCACGAGTCGTTGGCGCGGTACGTCGACGAGAACGACGACATCGACCGGCCGCTCCAGCTGCGCGTGGGCATCAACACCGGCGAGGTCCTGTTCGGCGCGGTGTCGGGTACCACCGAGTCGACCGCGATGGGCGACGTCGTCAACGTGGCGTCGCGCCTCCAGACGATGGCCGATCCCGGCGACATTCTCCTCGGCGACGAGACCGCCGCACTGGTCTCCGACGACATCGTCCGCGAGCTCGTCGACGACTTGCACCCAGAGGTCACCGTCCGTGGACGCGAACAGCGGTTGCGCGTGTGGCGCGTGATTGGCCGTCAGCGGCGAGCACCCGAGAGCTTTGGCCGGTTCCGGTTGCCGTTCGTGGGAAGGTCGACCCAGCTCGAACTGATGACGTCGATTATGGGCATGGTGGCCAACGGGCGCAGTGCGATCGTTGCCGTCAGCGGCGAAGCCGGGTCGGGCAAGTCGCGCCTCGTCGCCGAGGCGCTCGAGGCGTTCCCCAGCCGGCAGGTCGTCGTGTTCGCCGGGGTCTGTGCGCCATTTGGTGACACCAACGTGTGGGCGCCGATCGCCAGCGCGCTCTTCCGGCGCCTCGACTTCGATCCCAGTGTGCCGTCGACCACCCTGCGCACGGTGGTGCGCGAACGAGCGCTCGAGCTGTACGACTTCGTCGCCGACGACCCGGCACTTGATCGATTCGTCGAAGGCGTGTCGCATCTGCTCGGGCATCCGAGCGAGCTCGACCGTGTGCCGCCGGTGCAGGCCCGCGAGACGTTGTTCGCAATGATCGTCGAGGGGCTCCGCCGTCGGAGTCGCACCGGGCCGGTCGTGCTGTGGATCGACGACCTGCAGTGGGCCGACACACTGCTGATCGACTTGCTGCACCGCATTGCCCGGTCGCTGATCGATCGCCCGGTGTTGATCGTCACCGCACAGCGTGACGACGTAGAGCTCGACTGGCCGCCAGGCAACGACCTCCCGATCACCGTGCGCATGCCCTTGGAGCCGCTCGAACGCGACGAGGCCGCGGCGTTGGTCGAGGCTGCGTTCGGCGCCGACGTCGATCGCGGGTTGGCCGAGCGGCTGTACGAACGCAGCGGTGGCAACCCGCTATTTCTCACCGAACTGACCGAGCTCGCCCAGGAGCACCCCGAGAGTTCCGACCTGCCCGGCACGCTCCGGGCGTTGATCGCCGCTCGGCTCGACCGCCTGCCGCCCACACAGAGGGCGATCGTCGACAACGCCGCCGTACTCGGAACGACCGGCCCCGTGTATGCGCTGGCGGAGTTCGCCGAAGAGATGCGCCAACCGTTCACCTACGACGAGGTCGACGCCCTGGTGGCCGACGGTGTGTTCGAGGTCAGCCTGGGCTGGTGGCGTTTCCGCAGCGACGTCGTGCGTGAAGTGGCCTATCAAACGCTCACCAAACAGGTCCGTGCTCAGCGCCACGCCGGGACGGCCACCGTGATGTTGGCGCACGAGAGCACGGGCATCGACGAAATCGCCTATCACGCGGCGAGCGCTGCGGAGTTGGTCGCCGAGATCGGCCCGGTGCCGGGCGTCCTGCCGACCATCGCCGAACAGGCGGCGCAGTTGTTGCGCGATGCGGCTCGTCGCTCGCTCGATGTCGGCGCGTTTCATCAAGCGGAGCGCCAAGCGACGCGCGCGCTCGAGCTGGGCATCGACGACCCCGATCTCCGCCGTCACGTGTTGTTGCTGCGCGGCGAAGCGCGTCGCGAGCGGCGGATGGCCGGGCTTGCCCGTGCCGACGGCGACGACGTGCTGGCCGACGCAATCGAAGCGGGCGACACCGCCGCCGAGGCCGGCGCGCGTCGTTTGCTCGGCGTGCTCGACCAACGCGATGGCGACCTCGATGCGGCCAGGTTCCAACTCGGACGCAGCGTCGAGCTGTTTCGCGAGCTCGGCGACGACATCGAGACTGCCGCCAGCCTGCGCGATCGAGGATTCGCCGAGATCTTCGGCGGCTCGCTGAGTGACGCCGAGTGGTTGCTCGGCGAGTCCGAGGCCCTGTCGGAGCAACTCGACGATCGACGCGGCCGTGCCTGGGTGCGTCAGCACCAAGCGTGGGTGGCGTTCTTGTCGGGAGACACCGAGCTTGCCGAAGAACGGTTGAATCTGGCGCGGGAGGAGTTCGCCGATCTCGGCGATCGGCAAGGCAGCGGGTGGGCCAACGGCCTGCTCGCCTACGTCCGCTTCTTCCAACGCGACTTCCCGGAGGCCGAACGGTTGGCCAACGAGGTGCGGGCTACCGCCGCCGAGCTCGGCGACCGCTGGGCGCCGGCGATGATGGATTCACTGATCGCGTCCATCCGCTTGTGGTCAGGACGTTTCAGCGATGCCGAAGAACTCAGCCGCCGCGCCTCGGTCGGTTTCGAGGAACTCGGCGACCGGTTCGGGATGGTGCAGGCGCTGGCGCCGCGCTTGCGGGCGCTCGTCGCTCTCGGTCGGACGCACGAAGCCGAGCGCACGCTCGAAGAGGTGATGACGTTCGGCGAGTCGTTCGGCAACCTCAGCTATCCGTGGATGGCCGCAGCCGGTGCATCGGTGCACATGGGGCTGGGCGAGCGCGCCGTAACGGTCGGGGAGGAGTCGTTGGCTCGAGTGTTGGCGATGGGCGCGGAAGGCTCGGAGAACCGAATCACCTTGGCGCTCGCACGGTGTCAGGTGGGCGAACCCGACATCGCGCTGGCCATCTTGCTCGACGTGCGTAACGCGTCGCCCTACGCGCAGGCCGTGCAGGCGCTCGCCAGCTCGATGACCGGGGACGGAGGCACCGCGTGCGAGCTCGCCGATGCGGTGGTCGCCGATGAGGGCTCGTCGTATCTCGATCGTGTGATCGCCGACGTGGCCGCGGCGGCCGCTGATGCTCGAGATGGGCGAGTCGACGCGGCCAACGACCGTCTCACTCGCGCCGGTCAAACCGCCCGCCGTGCCGGCGACGCCGTTGCTCGCGCGCTGGTGGCGGTCGCCTCGTCGACGTGGTTGGGCACCGGCACCGCCACCGACGTCGAACACCTGGGTTCGGGTTGGCGGCGCGTCGTCGACGATCTGGCAGCGATGGGGGCGCGGCCCGAGTTGGTCGATCAGCGGTCTCCGTGAGCGAGGTCGACCGTCATCGCAGTGGGCTCATCGTCGGCCGGTTCGACCCGCCACATCTCGGGCACTCGTACATGATCGACTGGGCCGCGCAGCGCTGCGATCAACTGGTGGTGTACGTCAATGCGTCGGCCGAGCGTGATGCCGCCCCCGGCGAGCTCCGGGCGAGTTGGCTCGCCGAGCTGCATCCGAAGGTCGACGTGATCGAGGTGCGGCACTCGCTGCACACCGACTGGGACGACGAGGATCTGTGGGCCAAGTGGCTGGCGCTGTTTCGGGCGCAGTGGCCATACCGCGACGGACCGCTGGCGGACGGGCCCGACGCAATGTTCTCGTCGGATCCCTACATCGACGAACTGGCCCGCCGGCTCGACGCGGCGGCGGTGCTCGTCGACGCCGACCGGGTCAACGTGCCGATCAGCGCCACCGAGATCCGCGCCGCGCCGGGCGAGCATCTTCACCGTCTCGCCCCACCCGTACGCGCGTGGGTCGAGTCCGAGTGGCTCTGAACCGCTGCACCAAAATTCAGTAGAAATCCGGCGCGACGCGCCGGATTTCTACAACAGAACGGACTGAACGGTCAGCGGTTCGGCTGCTTGGTCACCCGCAGGTAGGGCTTCACCGGCTCCCAGCCACCGGGGAACAGGTCGCGCGCCTCGTCGTCGGACAGCGCCGGAACGATGATCACGTTGTCGCCGTCGTTCCAGTTGGCTGGTGTGGCGACCTTGTGATCGGCGGTGAGCTGCAAGCTGTCGATCACCCGCAGGATCTCGTCGAAGTTGCGACCGGTCGAGGCCGGGTAGGTGATGGTCAGCTTGACCTTCTTGTCGGGGCCGATCACGAACACCGAACGCACGGTGAGGGTGTCGTTGGCGTTCTCGTGGATCATGTCGTAGAGGTCGGCGACCTTGCGCTCGGGGTCACCGATCATCGGGAAGTTGACCGCCTGACCCTGCGTCTCCTCGATGTCCTTCTCCCACTCGACGTGACTGTCGACGGGGTCGACCGACAGGCCGATCACCTTCACGTTGCGCTTCTCGAACTCGGGCTTGATCTTGGCGACGTAGCCCAGTTCGGTGGTGCACACCGGGGTGAAGTCCTTGGGGTGGCTGAACAAGACGCCCCACGAGTCGCCGAGCCAGTCGTGGAAGTTGATCTCGCCCTGGGTGGTAGGGGCGGTGAAGTCGGGTGCGGTGTCGCCGAGACGGACGGCCATGGTGATACTCCTCGTCGTGCTCTGGGTGTGATGCTCTGGTGTCGAGCTGGTTGGGGGACGTGCTGCGAACAGCGGCAGACACGCTAACGGCTATTTCCGACCAATGCGATCGGGAATTGCCGGGAGACGGCCGAGCACAGGCCAAGTAGCGTGGTGGAGGTGAGCATCCCCGTCGAGATCGACGACCTGCAAGAGGCGACCGCCGAGCGGGGGTTTGCCTACCTCTTGACGGTCCGTGAGGCGCAGACGCCGCACGTGGTCGCCGTCGATCCGCAGTGGGCCGGTTCGGAGCTGGTGATGTCGGTCGGCCGCGGTACGGCGGCGAACGCCCGAGCCCGCAGCAACATCACGCTCTGCTATCCGCCGGCCGACGACGACGGTTACTCGCTGATCGTCGACGGCACTGCGGCCGTCGACGCCGACGAGGTACTCAGGTTCACCCCGACCGGCGCCGTACTGCATCGCCCGGCTGCCCCGGGTTCGACCGGTGCCACGGGCTGCAGCAACGACTGCCTGCCCGTGGGCGCCGAGCCGACGAGCTGACGAGCTCCCGCGCCGCAGGCGCAACCTCGTAAGGATCGAGTCCGTCGTTCGTCAGGCGTGGTGATGACGACCACTGCGCCTACCTCTCGACCCATCTCGCCCCCGGCCGCGATCGGCATGGGCGTCGCGATGATCGCCATGAGCTTCGTGCTCACGGTGATGTTGTTGTTCCCGTTCCTGATCGTTGCTGCTGTACTGCTGCGACTCACCGGCAACGACGTGTCGGGCGAAGCCGCCGTTGGCTACTTGATCGCGGTCGTGTTGACGTGGCTGGTGTATTGGTCGCTGGTGTTCGGTGTGGCGCGGCACTACCGAACGCCGCACATGTACACCGTCGCCGTTGTTGCGGCGATCGCTGGGCCCGTACTGCAGTACGTGGCGCTCGAGACTTGGTGACTTCGGACGCCTGGTGAGTGTTGGGCGTCGCGACGCTCAGCGCTCGGCGAGCTCCAAGCGCACCGTGTTGAGCGGCCCGCGGGTGACCTCGGGCGTCGCCGGTCGGCGTTCGCCGCCGAGGTAGACGGCGACCTCGCCGCCGGCTTCGATGTTGCGCAACCACTGCGAATTGGCACGGACGGTGCTCACTTCGAGGCGATCGCCGAGGCGGGTGGCCAACAGCGGGACTCGTCGTGGCTCGCCGCTGCGACGGCCGGTGGTTTCGACCACGACCGCGCCGGCGCCGATCGGGAAGGGGTTGCCCACGCCGGCCTGCACGGCCGGGCGCACCACGGAGTTGAGGGCGCGGAACGCGATCTGTGTGTTGGGAAGGGACATGACGTCAGCCCATCTGGGTGGTCGAGGTGATGTCGACCACCATGACGACGCGCTCGTCGCCCGGCTGATGGAACGGGTACGAGTCGGCGTCCATGTACTTCTTGGCCATCGAGTCGATGAACGTGTTGGTGGAGTCGTCGTCGACGCGCTCCACGGTGCCGCGCATCTCGAGGTAGCGGTACGGGTTCTCGGGGTCGATGCCCGAGATGGCGATCGACGGGTTCTTGGTGAGGTTGCGGTACTTCTGGCGACCCTTGGTGAGGGAGAACACGAACTTGCCATCGGTCCAGCCGCCCCACACCGGGGTCGACTGGAGTTCGCCGTTGGGTCCGGTGGTGGCGATGTGCCAGAAGGTCCGCTTGTCGAGGAGGTCGGTGTAGTCGGCGGGAACGCTCATGTCGGGTGCAACCGTGCGCGCACAACAATCATTCCGCGTCGAGGCGCACCGCCCACTCAGCTGAGTGCCGGACGCCACATCGGCCACAAGGTGGGCCCGTCGGGCAGTTCCACCTGGGCCGTGGCCTCGAATCCGTGGCGTTCGTACAACGCTCGGCTGCGCGGCGTGGTGGCCTCGAGGTAGGCAGGCTCTCCTCCAGCGTCGGCGGCCTCGAGCGCATGGCTGAGCAGATGACCGCCGAGCCCCTGTCCCTGCCCTGCCGCGCGAACCCCGATGGAGAACAGGTAGCGATGTGGCTCCGTCGGGTGATGTGGCCCGACGAACTCGCCCAGCTGTAGGCCGCGGGTGAGGTCGCCACCAACCGCTTCGGCGTATCCGGCTCCGTGCTCGGCCCAGAAGTCGTCGTCGAGTTCTACATCCGCGGGTAGCCAGAGCGCGGCAGCCCGACCGTCGATGATCTGCGAGATTCCGTGTGGCAGGTAGGCGTGTTCGGCGAAGTAGCGATACGACGCAAGGTTGCGCTGGCCCCGCAACTCGTCGTCGCCGTAGATCCAGGTGATCAGCGGATCGTTGGCGAACGCTTCGGCGAGTGTTGTGGCCACCTCGTCGACGTCGTCGATAGTTGCGGTACGGATGTCAACCGACATGGGCTCAGTTTGGCTCGACTCGAGCGCCGACCGTCAGCTCGTCGCCTGCTCCGACAGCGAACCGTGATGGAGCCAGAGGATGAGGTCGTCGCCTGCGAGCTGCCGGAGTCGCTCGTCGTAGCGTGCAAGTTCCTCGCGTGTGATGTGTTCGCGCCACTCGCCGCGTCCAGCCGAGCGGAAGAACTGGTCGGTGTCGCGCCAGTAGTTCGAGGTGGCGATCTCGGGAATGAGCTCGGCCGAGCGTTGGCGCATCGACTCCAGGCTGGCCGCCGGTGCCAGTTCCCGGAGCCGCTCGACACCGAGGTCGATGTCGCAGAGCCGCGCCAGCTCCGCCATCTGGCCTACGAGGTCGCGCTGATAGTCGAGATAGTGGAACACCCCGACGTTGGGCTCGTTCCGGCGTTGCCAGCCGGTGTCGAGGTGATGCACCACGTTGGCCAGCGTGACGGCAACGTCGCTACTCCGCTCGGTATCGACGAACGCGCGGAAGTGTTCCTCGGGGTCGAGCCCGACGACTGAGTCCGGCGACCACTCCGGGGCCGCGCGGCCGTCGGCGGCTGCGGCGTTGCGCACCCGCTGCAGCTGCAGCTCGTTGTCGACGTTCGCTCGGTGGTGCTCCCACGATTCCAGCACGTCGCGCGGGTCGCGTCCCACCACGATGTAGTTGACGTCGCTCCGCAGAGGCAGGCCGTCCAGCGGGGTGTGCGTCTTGATGAAGCGGCGGTGGTCCTGTCGCTCGTACGCGTCGAACACCTCCTGCTCGGAGCGGGTGGTCACGTCGAGCCACGGGCTGATGGCATCGAGCTTGTCCGGCAGCTGCGGCGAGTCGAACACCATTACCGCACACAGCATCTGGGTCCACGTGGTGCCGCACTTGGGTGGCGTGGAGATGACGATGTCGCCGGGACGGTGTGCGAAGCGCGTCCACCGCTCGTTGTCGGAGATGAACCCGGCGTATGTGGCGAGCTGCGTCACGCCACCATGCTCCCAGGTCGAGAACGGTGCCGATGCGTGGGAGTGCCGGAAGGCGAGGTGACGGCCCTACGATCCCTCGCTGACGTGCGCCTTGCGAGACGGACGTTGCGAGCAGGGACTCTGTTCCTGCAAAGCCCCTGTAGCTCAGTGGATAGAGCGTCGGTTTCCTAAACCGTGCGTCGCAGGTTCGATCCCTGCCAGGGGCGCCACAAAACACCAGCTAGACAGATTGCATGTCGTTGCGATCGCATTGAATTTGGGGTTTGTCCCATATCTGTCCCATACTTCACTAGTGTGTTTTGGGTGAGCAAGGGCAGCATGCGGCTCAAGCGGCCCCCCGACTACTGGGAGCTGCGCGCCTACGCCGGCCGTGACCCGCTCACCGGGAAGTCGCGGTACGTGTCGCGTTCGTATCGAGGTGGCAAGCGGGGCGCGTCGAGCGCGCTCAACCGTCTCGTCGCTGAAGTCGACGACGCAGACGTCACCGCCGAGCAGTCGATCAACGGGTTGCTCGCTGCGCACATCGACCATCTCGAGGCCCGCGGCCGCGAGGCCCGCACCATCGAGGGCTACCGCAGCATCGCCCGCATGGTCGCCAAGGACCGGATCGGTGCGCGACAGATCGCCGACGTCGGCCCGAAGGACTTCGACGACTTCTATGCCCGACTCGCTCGGCGGGGGCTCTCCGCCGGAACCATCCAGCGCTACCACTCGCTGCTCGGCGGAGCGACGCAACAAGCGATGCGGTGGGGGTGGATCGACCGCAACGTCGTCCGCCTGGCGACCGCACCACGCGCGCGCCGGATCGCCCGTACCATTCCGACACCGTCAGTGATCGCGGCGATCCTCGATGAAGCCGCCGACAGTCGCAACGCCGAAAACCTCGTCGCGTTCCGACTTCTCGCGGCGACCGGGGCGCGACGTGGCGAGGTGTGCGGCCTGCGCTGGTCGTCGGTCGACTTCGATGAACGGCTCCTTTGGATACGGCATGCGATTGCCCGACTCGCCGACGGCACCCTCGTCGAGAAAGAGCCCAAGAGTCACCAGACGCGTGAGGTCGCGATCGACGGCGCAACGGCCGAACTTCTTCAAGCTCACCACGACGCCCAACGCAACGTCGCGCGACAGGCGGGTGTTGGGTTCCTCGCGGACGGCTACGTTCTCGCCGCGCTCAGCGAGGACCCGACGGGCGCGACGCCGAGTTCTCCCGATCGGTTGAGTCAGGCGTTCCGCCGGGTGACCGCGCGCGTTCCTGATGCGGCCGGATTGCGACTCCATGATCTGCGCCACTGGCATGCGAGCACACAGCTCGACGCAGGCGAACCGCTGCCCGCAGTTGCGGCACGAATCGGCGACCACGTCGACACGCTTGCCAAGGTGTACGCCCACCGGAGTCATCGCAACGATCACGACGCTGCGAACCGCTTGGGCAAGCTGCTGGATGACGCCGCGGAGAACGTTTGACCTGGCTGGTGCGGCGCTGCTCGAACAGCGCCTCGCAGAATCTTCAAGAATTCTGTTCACATCGCCGTTCTCGATGACCCCTATAGGTCATGAGAAGTCACCATCCGAGTTCAGAACACAGCACGCGTCGTGACCGGCAACTCAACCTGACGATCGACGGGCGCCAGCCCGGTACCGATATCGACGCCACGAACCGTGCGGCCGGTCGATCGCGCTCGCCGGATCGAGAGCCTGAGTTCTTGACTATCGAAGAGGCGGCAGTGGTACTTCGTATCGGACGTTCTCTCGCGTACGACCTAGCCCGTCAGTACGAATCAACTGACGGATCGGCCGGACTCCCGAACGTTCGCGTCAGCCCTGGCTGCCGCCGCGTTCCGATCTGGGCTCTCGACGAGTTCATCAGCACGGGGAGGATTGTGCGGCTTGGTGCCTTCTGAGTCGCGGGCGACGTGTCGACCGCGAACTCGGCGACAAGCTCTGTGAATCAGCCTCGCCGGCTTCTGGGGTTGTCGGCCTGTACCCGTGAATCCCGCTGCTGAGGGCCATCGCGTTCCGGCTGTGTTTTTGGGGGGCTGCTCGTTCCGTCTAGTGCTTCGGAAGGCGAGGTCCAGCGGGCAGGAGGAGCTGGTCCGCCCGGCTGGTTCGGTCAGGTCCGCACGCGGGCTCTGGTTCGCTCGATGAGGCGCTGCCGAGTCTGCTGAAAGACGTCAACTTGGATTTCTGGTCCGACCTCAAGGGAGGCGGCTAGCCCGAAGCGCACCGGCGAGCTAGGCCAAAGTCGGCCGACTTGGGTCCGACAGTCTACGTCAATGGCCAACGTCGCATCAGAGGTGTACCCCGCTGCCTTGTGACCTTCAAGCACCTCGTGCTGGACAGTCCCCTTTCCATCCATGAAGTGGGCGGCTTCGATGGGGCGAACGCGTAGATCGTCGCGGGGGGAGCCAAAGCTGAGTGCTGCGACTCGATACTGCTGCGTCGTTGACACAGTCGGGGAGAACCACGCCAGCGTGACCGTAAGGCGACGCCGCCCGGTTGGGCTCGATAGATCGGGCGGGAGCGGGAACTCGAAGGTCTGGCGCTTCTTGTTTGCGCCGAAGCTCCCGGCACCGATGAGCGTGACTCGTTGGGGTGCTGCTACGGCGAGTCGGCCGACGTCAACCTCGCCATAGCCAAGCATCTGGGTGAGCGCTGGCCGGCGAAGAGTGGGTTGCACATCGAGCTGCTCGGCCCAATCGCTGGCGATCTCGGGCCAGGAGGCAGCGTGAACCAGCAGCGCCTTCGTTAGGACCGGGTAGTACTGCGCATCCGGAAACCCGGGTTCGTCGACTCCAGCCTCAAGAGTCTCGAGAGTGGTGAGCACTTCATGCGCGCTTCGGGTCACGAGCGCTGCAGCGTTGCTCGTCCCCGTTGAGTACAGCACTCCGCCGGTCCCGCCAGTAGGCAGAGGCGCGGCAGCCAGAACACCGGGCCCGGTCCGCTCGGTCTGCGCTGATTCCAGCACCACATCGCCGTCAGACGCAACGGGCCGAACGAATAGGGAGCGACCGCCCGGCGCGTACACCTCAGGCTTCGGAGCTCGACGGAATCCCGCCCCAGACGGTGAGTACGGCGCGACGGAACCAAGTACGAGACCGTCAATCACCGTGTCGGGAAGCGGTCTCGCGTCCGCAGCATCTTGATGTAGCGCACCAACCGTGAGGGCGTTGATCGATTCGGCTGGGGAGAGAAGCCGGCGAAGCCGTGCCTGATCGTGCAGCGACCTGCGAATCGACTCGTCCAGCAGTTCCGGGTCGTCTAGGGCGTTCGCTGGCACGGATGGCGTGATCTGGTCGTGGTTGCCAGCCGAGACCACGATCAGCACGTTGAACTCGAAGGCCAGGTGGTCGAGCAGTCGCGCCAGTGGACTGAGTCTGCGAACGAAAGGTCGCGCCGGGTCGCCCAGCGAGATGTTGATGATCCGCACGCTCGGAGCAGCGGGCTGGTCTCCGCCGAATAGTCGCTGGAACGCCGAGTGAATGAGGTCTACGAAGAGACGATCGCGCGGCACCTCTTCCTGGTCTGGGAAGAAGCTGTGAGGAATCATCACCGGGTGGCAATGCAGTGGCGTGCTGATCGGCGTGCCAGGAGCCGAGAGATCGCCGTAGATGATGAGGGAGGCCATCGCCGTGCCGTGACGGCGATCTGCGGTGGAGTAGCGCGACGAGAAGTCCTCCGGGTCGTCGATGCGAAGCCGGTCAACTAGGCGATCGTGGTTTGCCAGTGGCAGGCCGTCGAGAAGCGCAACCTTCGGCGGGCCCTCCGGCAGTGGGGTCGCAAACGCCGCCGAGTCGTCTTCGTGCCCGTCGGGTGTCGCCAGCGTCATCGGAATCGCGGGAGCGACGAATAGCACATCGTCTGCAAGAAACAGCTCGACAGACGCAGGGCCGTTCTGAATCACCTCTTGCACGACGTCGGCACGAACGTCTGCGAGTATCGCGTGATAGTTGATCTCGGGGATGATGACGGAGGATCTCACCAACGCAGCGTCCAGTAGAGTCTCGATCTCCGTCTGAGACGCGAGCCGGGCCTCTGGAGTTGCACGCCAGACGAGTTCGATCTCGATTCGTGCCGTGCCGAGGTTCCCGATGGCATCGATGGTCTCGCGCCACTCCTCGAGGAGCCCGGTCTCGGCGATACGATCCTGGGGCCCCCAGCGACGCACGGTGTGCAGTTCGGCGAATAGTTGCTTGAGGGGCGCCAGCCCGGTCTCGAACGTTATGGAGGGATCCTGGCGATAGAGGCCGAACAAGCGGACCAGTTCGTCGATGGCTCGCGCATTCGCCATCACGAGGTAGAGCGTTTGCGTCACCTGCTCGTCGGTTCGCTCACCGCCATCGTCCTCCATCCAGAAGTCATCGTCGGGTTCGAAGCCGTCTCCGACGAAGTCTGTGATGAAGTCGAGACCGTCAATCCCTTCCGCTGCGCGAAAGAAGCGGGGGATGGTTCCCGCGACCTCGAACACGATGACGAACTCCGGGTCGGGTGAAGTCGTCCCGTCGCTCAGTCGTGTTGTGGGAGCCCGTAGAGCGGTCTGAAGCGTGCCGAACTGTGGGCTGAGGCGCTTGCCCTGTCCGTCGAGTGATGGTCGGCGCGGCTGTGGCGGAAACTGGCTCGGGCGGTCCGGATCGGACGGAATCGGTCCGATCGTCGGGGGGCCGAACGCTAGTAGCGGCCGATTCAGCGAGTCGCCTGTGTCTGCCACTGCGCAATCTTGTGCTTGGCGATTGAGGCGAGATCGCTTTCAGGCAGACCGAGTACGTACCGCCGCCGCACGTCAAGAGCGAACTGCTCCAGCTCCGCGTAGCTCGCACCTTTGAGACGATCAGCGATTGTGCGCGAGGCAAGGCCAAACCCGCCTCCTAACACCGTTGACAGCCTGTCGAGGAACGCGACTGCTGAGTTGCGGGTCGGGTGGTCGACGAGAAGTCGGAGCTGGAAACGTCGCCACGCCGCCCGGTCGAGGAGCTCGCCGTGGTTGGTCGCGCAGACGACGATCACATGCGCTGGCAGACGGTCGATCTGCAGGAGCAACGTCGAGACGACGCGCTTGATCTCTCCCGTCTCGTGTTCGTCCGACCGCTCCTTGGCAATCGTGTCGAACTCGTCGAAGAAGAGGACGCAGCGTCGGCTACGTGCAAACTCGAAGGCGTCGTCAATGCGGCTTGCAGACTCGCCCAAAAAGCTCGACACGAGCCCCTCGTAGCGAGCGACGTACATCGGGAGCATCGTCTCCGTGGCGATGGCTTCAGCCAGACTCGTCTTGCCGTTGCCCGGCGGGCCGGCCAGCAACACACGGTGACGAGGCTCGAGGTTGTGGCTACGCAACAGATCTGAACGATGATGCTCCTCGATGAGCTCGGCAATGTTCGCTCGAACGGCGTCGTCGAGCGTCAGATCGGCCAAGCGACGCTGAGGAACCACCTCGTGCAGGAGATCTCGAGATGCGGTTGCGGCTGAATCGCGCCGCAAACGCTCGGGTGATCCCGATGTAGTTATCAGAGCTGCCAGACGGTCTGCCAGGAGGTGATGACTCTTCGCCCGCTCCTCAGAAATCACGGCCTCGACGAGTGAGGTGAAGCGCGCACGGTCGCCTGTTCTCTCGGCTTCGACGAGATCGACGAGGAGGTCGGAGCGTGCCATTGGGTAGTTCAACTCACCAAGTAGTGAAGGGTTGCGGTAGTTATCGTAGCCACGGGGTGCAACGCCCACCCGTGGACGGCTGTGGACGGGTACTTGGTGTTGGCCGCTGCTCCTTCGGGGTAGGCCGATTGCTCGAGCGCCCACCTGGGTCCCGGTTGCACTTCCGCAACAATGAATCAGCGGCGAGCCCGACGTGCCTCCGGAGTTCACGTACTCATGGGCCAGCCGATAGCTCCGCGAGCGTCCAGCGCGCAGGAATGCAGCGGCTTCCTGCACCGGGTTGGACTTCGTCGCCCCGTTGGCTCGGCAAGTCCGCCCAACGGTGAGAGGAACATCTGAACTACGTGTCTGCGACTCGCCCGGGGAAGGGCTCACGTCGCAGGCCTCCAGACGGATGGGCGCCAGCAACGGCTGCTCCCACTCTCCGCGTTCTGTCGACGATCGTGCTGGCACATCGTCGATCTGCGTCTGACCGGTTGCTCGCTTGTGAGCGCACTTTCTTGGTCGCTCGCACTCACGCGTCGTTACCTCAACATCCTCCAGCGTCCGCTGGTTCTCGCCGGGCGCGCACCGATACGCGCCCGGGGTGTTGTGTTGCGTTGGTAGTGCTTGCGTCTGATCTGCGGTCACACCTTTGCACTAGAGTGCGCGGAAATGCGCTGATAATCTGATCGCCGTATGGAGCAGGCCGAACACCCAAACCCGGCCCGCCGAGGCAGGCCACGAAAGTGGGCCTCAGAAACTGAGCGCCGTGCGCACGAGGCCGCTAAACGTCGACTCCGTAACAAGAGTTTGATGACCCTCGCAGAGTTCAACGACGTCCGATCGCTCACCAAACTGGCAGACGGATTGCAACGTCAGGTTGAGGAGCGCGAGGCCGAGCTGCTGGAGCTTCGCCAACGGTACGAGAAGGTCTCGTCGGAGAATGAGGTCCTACAGCGCCGGTTGGTGCTTGCGCTGGGGGAGCAGCGCCAGGCGTCTCCCGCTGTGCCGGCAGCGGCCGCCGGAATGAACCGTGCACAGCGCCGCGCACTGAAGAAGCGACGCCGGTGAGACGGGCAGACAAGCACGGTAGGCGACAATGTCGACGGCGTTGGCGGTCGTTGATGGCGGCGTAACCGCGGAAGCTGGACTCCCGACTATTCGGCTGGATCTCCTCAGTAGTGTCAACGGCGATGATCGTGAAACGTCACTTCGACAGCGAAGACGAGTTGGCGCGCTTCTTGGAGACCGACAAGCCACGCACTGAAGACGATTGCCGGATCGACGGCGACGGAACCATCATCGATACGCCGGAGAAGTTCATGGCGATGCTGAACCGCGACCTCGAGCTTCGCGCCAAGCGTCGTGCGAGCGGTCAGAGCTCTGCCGGCGACTCACCGGCAGCGACCGAGCCCAGCGTCGGGGAGCACGCGGACACTGGCAGCTGACGTCGTCAGACGGATCGACAGTGTTGGTTCGCGCTGGTTGCGGAACATCTCGTGCCGTGCGGGAGGACGCTGTCGTAGCGATCAGCTGAGTTGTCACGACGACGGCGGCGATGCGTGTATGCCGTAACCAGTCGTGCGGTGACAGCGTGGTCGTCGGCCGAGCATCCCGCCGGTTCTCGGACGGGTTCAACGGCCTCCGCCACGCGTCGATGTCGGGCGCATTCCATCGACCGCGCGTTGTCGAGCATCTTGGCGGGCCCAAGGTGCCGGATACCGATCGGGTTTGGATGGCACGCAGCGCCCGTCGATATGCGTGGTCTGCGCCGGCAGTCGAATCGGGTGCGTGCGACGTGGGCCGGGCAGCATTCACGGAACTGCTTCGCCTCGTCAAGAGGAACGCGATCTCGGATGCCCGACAGTTGGTGGTGTGTCGGCGACCGGTGGCGAGGCCTGGTCTCCACCCGGTTGCCGTCGCAAGGCAACCGGCGTTGGGCATCGGGACACGGCCAGCTGTCGAGCGAGCCTGGCGTCACGACCGTCGGCAAGCGGCGACATCCTCTGCTCCGTCGATCTCGACGATCACCTCGTTGAGGATGTCGAGCGCAGCGTTGGCCGTGTCGTTCTCGTCGATCTCGAGTGCCAGTGCCAGGCGAGCGTCGGCGGCAGCTTCGAGAAGTCGCTCGGCGCCGGCTGCAGCGAGTTGTTGTGCTGGGACGGAGAGATCGACGAGGCCTTGTGCGGCCTGTTCGATCGTGACCACGAGATTCGTGCGTGCGTCGTCGGAGCCGAGGCCACCGGCGAAGCGTTCTGCGGCCGCGTCGATTGGTGGTAGGAATGCCTCGCAGTACTCCCTGAGTTGTTCGGCGACGAGGGTCTCGTCGCTGCCGATCGTCGGCTGGGTCGACGGCACCTCCTGGTGGTCGCTCCGCCATGTCGACGCGACCACCAGACCTGCAACGAGTATCGCGAGGGCGGCTGCAACCAGGATGACGCGGCTCGCCCCGCGCCGTTTCGGCGGCGTCGGCACGAGGCGACCGTCGAGCGACTCGATGTCGCCTGTCGTTCGAGTTGCCGTGACTACGTCGTCGAACCGCTCGAGTATCTGTGCTTCGATGCGCGCGTGGGCTGAGGCATCGGGCTGATGCGGTCGATTGAGCCGACGGAGTGCTGTAAGGGCTTGTTCCTCTGGTGTGGTCATGGTGTTGCTCCGTATGCGACGCCGAACGAGCGGCGGGCCCGTGCGAGCAGTGACTCGGCGGCTTGGTAGGTGAGTTCGAGGCTGTCGGCGACCTCGCTCACTGACATTTCGTCGATGTACCGCATGGTGAGGGCCCCTCGCTGACGCTCGGGCAGTGCGGAGAGCGCGGCGAGGACTCGCTCGTCCTCGTCGTGGCTGTCCGCGCCGGACGGCTCGACCTCGAGGAGCCGGAGCGTTTGGCGTCCGAATCGCTCCCATCGGTTGCGTTGTGACGCAGCTCGTCGCCAGTGGTCGACCAAGCGACGTCTCGCGACTGTCATCAGCCAAGCAGCGGTGACCTCGGTCCCCCGGCCTGCCGCGAACCGGTCAGCGGCGTTCGCAAACGTCTCCGCGGTGAGATCCTCGGCCAGGTCACGGTCGCCGCACCGGGCGAGCAGGAAGCCGTACACCGGTCCGACCTCCGTGAGGTACAGGGCTCGCAGGTCGCAGCGCGCCCGAGCCTGATCGAGGATCGTCATCGTGTACTCATCGCAGGAGAGGTGAAGATCTGTCGGCGACGCAGCACGCTCAACGCAACTCGATCGCGGCCAGCATCTGCACCGCCTCGGAGACTGCCTCCGAGATGTTCTCGTCTGCGTCGACATCGGTCATCGCGGCCAGGAGCAGCGGCCCCGACGGGCCGGCGATCACCCAGGCACGCAACCGCGTGTACGGTTCCGCGGGCCACAGGACGAACCGCGTGTCGTCGGCATCCCCGAGTTCCGCCCGACGCAGAAGCCCGACGACATCGTCGCCCTCGAACGCCGACACCGTGCGGTCGAGAACGGCATCCGCGCCGAGTCGGTTGAGACCCCCTGCTTCCAGCGCCGCTTCGAGGTCGGCGACGTCGTCGATTGTCGTGCCAGTGTCCGTGGCCAGGGCACGGACCAATTCGGGTCGGTTGATCGATCGGTGCTCGTAGCTGACCCATGGCTGGAAGGACAGAAGGCCCGGACGCTGGAACGACACGCTGAAGCGTTCGGCGGTCGCGAGCACTTCCGGGAACGCGACGAAGCCGGTGGTCGAGCCCGGTTCGTGAGCGCGTTCGAGGCCGACCGAGACATCGCTGGGGACTGGATGGGGCGTCGACTCGCCGAAGGTGACCGAGCCGAGGAGGGCGACAGTGACACGGCGCCACTCGGCGACCTCGTCAGGAGGAGCTGTGACGATGACGTAGATCGGCCCACTTGAATCGGGGAAGTCGTAGAAGCGGATCGACTCGCCCCAGCGGGCCACGAACGACTGGCTGCCGCCGGCCCAGACCGTGTGGATGCACGTAGTCGGATCACACTCCTCCATCAGCGGTCCGCTGCCGTCGACGACGGCCGCGTCGTACCAGAGAGCGTCGCGACCACCGACGGACAGTGCCCCGGTGTCTTGGACCATCAGCTGGTCGACTTCGTCGATCCACGCACCCAAATCATCCGGTGGCGACGTGTGCTCGCCGCTGAAGAGGTCGGCATCGCCGACGCGGGTGATTGGCGCAAGCCCCACCGGCCGCAGGAACACGATGCGCGGCGCTCCACCACCCAGTGCTGCATCCGGTCGGGTGAGAGCGAACGAGCCAGGCTCCTCCCACTCGAGGCGCCACCATCGATCGAGATCGAGTGTGACCTCGATTCCGAGCGAATCGGTCGTGTGCCGTCCGGGCGGCAACATCGTTGGTGCGAGTCCGTGCTCGCGCTGCAACGCGCCGATCGGATCGGGGAACTGGTATCGCCGCGCCTGTTGCAGTGCCCTAGCGGAACGCTCGTTGGGCATCGATGGAGCGGTCGACGTCGACGCGCTTGGGGCGGACGGCTGCTGCGCTGTCGTGACCGGATCATCGCCGCGGCGCGATGTCGTGTCGGTGTCGGCCGCGCACGCTGCAGCGGTGGCGGCGGCGGTGGCGATGGCGAGAGCGATAGCCATCGACCGCCATCCACGTCGTGTCACCATCAACGATTGCCCCGAGCGAGACTAGCGAAGAGGAGTGACGCCTCGCGACAGAATCGGCTGCCAGCTGCGATGTACGGCCAACGCCAAAGCACCCGAGGGGAAAACATGTCACGATCACCGTTCCCGACCGGCCCAATTGTCGCCGCCAGCCTCGTGCTGGCCGCAGCATGCGGCTCCGACGATTCCTCGTCGGCCTCCACCACGTCACCGGCTCCGACCGAGACGGCCACCGTTGCGCCGGCCAGCACCCAGGCGCCAACAACATCGCAAGCAGCACCGGCCACCACCCAGCCACCAGAAACCACCCAACCAGAGGCACCGACATCGACGGCGCCCCCGACGCCGACCACCGAGCCTTCGGCGGAGTGCATGACCATCGAGAATGACTTTTCTCCGCTGATGCCGGGCGACTACTGCATCGAGACGGTGGGCGCGCCCTTCACGATCTCGATTCCGACCGGATGGTGGGTCGGGCCGAACTCGCCCGGGCACCTGGTCCTCATGGACGAGCGATCACAGGGCCCTGGCGACCAGATCATCGCGATGGCACGAGCAACCAACATCGCCGATCCCGACAATCCGGCGGCGCCCCCAGCCGAGCAACGCGGAGACTGGCCGCTCGATGACATCGAGGGCTGGCTCGCCACCGTGATCCCCGGCGTGCTCGACGGCGAGCCGGAGGCCACCACGCTCGGCGGGCACGACGCAGTCAGCTTCGACGTCGCCCTGACCGATGAGGTGCAGTGCCTCACCGACCCCTGTGTCGGCTTCAGCACCAACAACGGGAGCGGGGGCACGGGGTTCAAGCGCCGCATCGGCTACCGCGTGTGGTGGATCGACGGAGGCGCACAAGCGCCTTTCATCGTGATGGCCGCGGACGGTGGGCTGCCCGACTTCATGGATCGCGCCGAGGCCATGCTGGACACGATGATGATCGATTCGATCGGGCGCAATCCGCTCTCGACCGACGGACTCCCATGGGAGGAGGGCATCTCGTCCGAAGTCCCGGCTGGCAACGTGCAGTTGCCGCTCGGCCCGGGCGTCACGTTCGAGACGACGTCGGACTACTTCATCGTGCAACCAGATCATCTGCTCGGCCTCTATGCCGGTGTCGTCGGTGACGACACGTGGGTGATCGACATGTACTTCCCCTCCGTCGACGGCGACGGTGCGCCCGTGGAAACCGTCGAGGACGTGGTCGCGGGCCTCGAACTCTTCGAGGGGGCCGAAACCGAAGTCGTCGCAACTCGGACCGTCGGCAGCCGAGAGGCCACCGAGGTCGGCTTCACCTCAACGGGACACGGGCCCGGCGACCTCCCGGTGTTTCCCCTCGCCGATGACCCCGAATCCGGTTGGACGATCCCACCCGAGGGCACGATGTGGATCGTCGAGCTGGACGACGACATCATGTTCATCGTCGCCAACGGATACGGCCCCGGAGAGCTGGACACCACCACTCAAGCAGCCCAGGAAATCCTCGACAGCATCGCCTTCGGAGGAGACTGAGCAAACGGTCTTCACTGCGCCGTCACCGCGAGACTGCCGCTTGAGAGCTAAGTCGACATCGTGCTTCGTATGCCCAAGCGCTCAGGAGTGTCCGTCGCTATCGACGCAGCTCAATACTGCCACCCGGGACTCAGACCACGAGCCGTCCGGAAACGGCACGTCGGGGCGGAGCTGTTTAGCTCAGGATCACTGATCCGGTCGGGAGCGGCGTGGGCGCGAAGGCGCGCGCTGTCAACGTTCATCGATCACGAGCGACTGGATCGTGTGACCGATCGGGTGCGTACGGTCACTGAGTACGCCGTGAGCTGTGCCATGGCCTTCGCGACGCGCATGCGTGACCGCATCGAGAGAGATCCATTCCCCGGTCGGGAACCGGTGCAACGCGAGTGTCAGGTCAGCGTTGACGTAGCGATGCGTAGCGAAGGGCACCACATTGGACATGCCGTTGGCGTAGTCGGCTGCAACGATGGCGCGGTCGAGCGGATGGATCTCTTCTCCGACGAAGATCGGGGACAACAGCCGCAGCCACACATGAGCCGGACCCAACTCGTCAAAGGGTCGCCCCGCGATGAGGCGCACGTCCATCGCGTCCGAGAACGAGTTCCCGGATGGGCGGCCACTATCTCGACTCCAGTGCTCACAGCCATCGGGATCAGGAAGTACAAGCGGGTGAATGCCCGGGAGGGCTTCCTCGTCGATGCCGTTGTCGGCCACGGCTACCCGCAGGCCGCGAGCGACCAAGACCTCCGTGTCGGACTCGTCGCAGAGGACAGCATCGAGGACTTGGATCCGTCGCCCTTGTCGGCGAGGTTTGATACCGATTCGCAGCGGCGCGAGCGGGACCGGGCGGAGCAACTCGATACTGAGCCGGGTCAGGCGCCACGAGCCGTCGTTGTCGCCCCACCGATCGAGCAATCGACCGACAAGCGCTGCCGGCGGGCCACCGTGCAGCGACCTCGTGCTCCACGGTCCAGCGCCAATTCTGCGCGGAACGAACAGGTGACCGTCGGCGTGGAACACTCCGTCGGTGACGTCCTCGCTCACCCGACAATCGTTCCACAGCCCGACAGGGGCCGCTACCAAAGACGTCCGCCCAGGCCAAGCAGTCGGGGAACCTCGTTCGGCCCGCCAGGCTCAGGCGGCAGGCCGTACGGCCAACGAAAGCTGAACCGAAACTGGTATGCCGCTCGGTATCGGCATGGCGAACACCACTTGCGGACCCGCTCGAGTTCGGCACCGTTGCGCCGAGCCTCTTGCACGAGTTTCGCTCAGCTCTACGGCCTCATGCTTGGCGTTCGCGTCCGACCGAGAGCTCTTCAGCGAAGTCAACGAGCTTCATGAAGTGCTCCTTGGTCAGCCCGATCGACGGCATCGGCCGGACCAGCAGAGTTGCGGCGGCACGGTCCGCCGCCCATTGGTCGGCGTCTGCGAAGAGTCGATCGTCAGCCCATGCACAGGGACGCTCGCCCGCGAACTCAGCAATCGCAGCGAGCTTCCAGGTGTCGCCCGAGCGGTGGGGGCCGAACGCGACGACAGGAAGCTCCGGGAGCCCCAGAGCCCGGCCGATGATTCGATTCGCATCAGACTCCCATGTCGTTGCCCACACGATGTCGAAGCGCTCGAGTAGCGAGGCGAGCCACTCGCTATGCATGGGCGACCAGATCACTCGTGCACCATCGATGAGCGAGACCTCATAGCCGGGAGGGGCGGAGTCTCTGACGGGGCTCAGCACACCGTCCACGTCGAGGAACAGAACAGGCAGCTCCGTCATCGGCACGCGCACATAATGCGCTCTTCTGTCGTGTCCGTGGGTGAGTTGAGGGCCTATCCGCGGGTGCACCCCGCCTGATTCCTAGGTTTCGCGCTGTCGAAGGCTCGAAACGAACAGGAAGGCAGACGGGGTGCTGAACACCAAGGTATGGGAGCGGGCGTGCGGGTTGGCGCGCACGGTCGTGGAGGGGGTCCGCGTCGATGACACCGACGGCTCGATCGTGGTGTCGGTGCGCCCCAACGCCAAGGCTCGAAGCCGCTGTGGCCGCTGTCATCGTCGAGCGCCTCGATACGACCACGGCGACGGTCGCCGCCGGTGGCGGGCATTGGATGCGGGCACGACGAAGGTGTTCATCGAGGCCGACGCGCCACGGGTTCGCTGTCGCACGCACGGTCCGACGGTGGTGGCGGTGCCGTGGGCTCGTCATGGTGTCGGCCACACCCGCGACTTCGACGACCTGGCGGCGTGGCTGGCGGTGCGCACCTCGAAGTCTGCGACGTGTGAGTTGTTGCGGGTGGCGTGGCGCACCGTTGGTGCGATCGTCACCCGAGTCAACAATGACGTCGAGCAACGTGTCGATCGGCTCGCAGGGTTGTGCCGGATCGGGATCGATGAGATCTCATACAAACGCGGGCACCGCTACCTGATCGTCGTGGTCGATCACGACACCGGGCATCTGGTGTGGGCCGGCCCGGGTCGCACCGACGCCGACTTGGAGGTGTTCTTCGATGAGCTCGGCGACGAACGCGCCGCCGAGTTGACCCACGTATCGGCTGATATGGCGGGCTGGATCGCCCGGGTCGTCGCGAAACGCGCCCCGAATGCGCAGCGGTGTGCGGATCCGTTCCATGTCGTCGCGTGGGCGATCGAAGCGCTCGATGTCGAACGCCGCCGAGCCTGGAACCAGGCATCCGGGCGCAGCAAGATCCCCAACACCACCTCCCAGCGGGGACGAGCGACAGGCACGTCGCTCGGCATCGCACGAGCGCGCTACGCGCTCTGGAAGAACCCCGGTGATCTCACCGAGAACCAGCGCGCCCAGCTCGACTGGATCGCCAAGATCGACCCCCGACTCCACCGCGCCTACCTGCTCAAAGAAGGACTGCGCTTCGTTTTCGCCGCCAAGGGCGACGCCGGCAAACACGCCCTCGACCGGTGGCTGTCATGGGCCCGGCGGTCGCGCATGCCGGCCTTCGTCGACCTCGCTCGCAAGATCGTGAAACACCGCGAGGCGATCGATCACGCCCTCGACTCGCGGCTGTCCAATGCACTGATCGAGTCCACCAACACCAAGATCCGACTCCTCACCCGGATCGCGTTCGGCTTCCACGGACCCGAACCCCTCATCGCCCTCGCACTGCTCGCGCTCGGCAGCCACCCGCCTGCCCTACCAGGCCGAACCTGACCCACAGATCCAGCAGAAGAGCGACATAATGCCAGCCCGCTGCCACCTACCAACCCGCTCGCAAACGGCACCTCGGCGTGCGGGTGAGCGCTCGGAAATCTCTGCGAGATCTCGACGACTCGACGATCTCAGTCGAACACGACTTCGGGAACGCGCCCGCCACACCCGGGATCAGCGTCACCTGGAAACGCGAATTGCACTGGCTCGGGCAACGGCTCATCAAGGGTGATTGACTGCACCACGTGGCCACACTCGAGCGTGCATGTCATCGAACCCGTGCCGTTCTCCACGATCGCTTCAACCGTCGCGACGTCATCGACGACATCGATGCTGAGCCCGCCTGACGACTTCGCACAGCCAACGGCGAGCGGGTATGCGGTCTGCACGTCGACACTGCGGCGATCCGCCGAAACCTTGATCTGCTCTGGTACCACGGCGGCACCTGAAGAGCCCGCGCTGCACCCGATCACCACGTACAGCGCGCACAGGCCGATCATCCGTCGCACGGCCAACAGCTTCGCGTGAGGATCGCCCGAGCGGCAGGCGGCGCACCCGCCCCTATCCCCACGCCGTACCGGCGCAGCCAACCGCTCGGGATCGATGCCTCTTTGGGTGTCAAGGGGTTCTTCGGGGCCGTCGGGACGCGCGTGGTCGGCGGCCTCTTGCCGGGTGGCCGGGCCGGTCGTAGGGTCGTGTTCGGGTCCGGGAAGTGACTTGTCCGAAGAGCCGGTTGTTCAGGATGGGAGGCCGGTCACGCTGGAGACAGAGTCGTTCCTGGGTGTCCTCCCGGGCCCACCTGATCGTCAGGCGCGGGGCTGTTGGGCGTCGTTGACGAGGTGCCGGTAGATGGTGTCGGAGATCCGTCGCTTCAACGCTCGCAGCGCCTCTTTGGGGGTCTTGCCTTCCTCGATCTTGCGGTCGTAGTAGCGGCGCCCGATGGTGTCGTGGCGGAGTTGGCTGATGGCGATCACTTGGATCGCCCAGTTGAGCTGCCGGTTGCCTCGCGGGTTCAATCGGTGGCGGACCTTGTCGCCGGAGGAGGCTTCGATTGGGGCGGTTCCGTTGTAGCTGGCGTAGTGATCTCGTGAGGCGAACCGGTCGATGTTGCCGGTGTGGCCGATGATGATCGCCGCGGTGATCGGGCCGAGCCCGACGACGTCGGTGAGCGACGTTCCTGATGCTTTGACGGCGGCGGTGATGCGCCGCTTCGACACCTTCATCGTCGCTGCGATCTGGTTGATCGAGTCGACGAGGTCGCGGGCGAGGTCGAGGCGCTGACGTCCCATCGAGTCGGTCGGTGTGAACCGGTCGAGCAGCGTGTTCACCCTGGTCATCGAGGTCATCCGGAAGTCGGCGCCACCGGGGAACATCTCACACAACAGTGCGTGCAGTCGACAGCTCTCGATGTTCTTCTGACGGCCCAGATCACGCTGACGCTTGGCCAACAACCGCAAGATGCGCGTGTGATCGTCGGGCAACACGAGAGCGAGGTCGTTGGCTCGAAGCGCAGCGATCGCCACCGAACGTGCGTCGTTCGGGTCGTTCTTTTGCGACCGACCGCTCGACAGCGTGCGCACTCTCGAGGCACGCACTGCGGGCACGTCGATGACGGTCTCGCCGGCAGCGATCAACTGCTGGGCGAGGAGGTAGCCGAGGCCCTGCGCGGACTCGACCGCCCACACGCGATCGTCTCGGAAACCGTCGGCCCACTCACGCAGCAGCACAGCCTGGGTGGGACATGAACGGATGCAGATCTCGTCGACAACAGCCTCGAACGCGTCGACGGCAACAGCGGTGTGGGACGCCTTGTGTGGGTCGATCCCAATAGTGATGGACATGGTGGTGTGCCTTTCTCTCGGCGGGTGAAGCCGAGGCGGGCACTCCTGATTCGAGCCGATCGTGTTCGCGCCTCTTTCGAGCCACACCCCGACCAATGGACACCGGCCGGCTGGCAGTTCGATACAAAGCCAACCCGAAGGCGGCAGGCACATCAGAGTCAACCGGCCGGCACCATCGACGCTACGACAACCGCCGCAACGCACCAGTCGACTCAATCAGGCACATCGCGCTCGGGTGACGCCGCTCCATATCTCCACCGTCGGAGTCATACTCTCGCCGTGTAGCGCAAAGCCCGCGTCGACGCTGTGTCTGCTTGGCCCCCGCCAGCGGACACGTCGCGAGCACCGAGGCTGGAACCGGAGGCCGACCAGATGGAACCCGAGCACTTTGCGCCGAGTTGGCACGCAGCCGTTGAGCTAACCGAGACGGACTCACCGCATCGCAAGAGCAGAACCCCAGCTGAAGGAGGGGCGTGGCTTTGAGCACTATCGAGCGCGAGAACCGTGCTCGCGACCCCACACGCAGCAGCGCGACCGGCGAGTGCCGCCTCGGAGGGTTCAACAGGACGCAGCTGTCGCTCAGGTCGGCATTCGTGCGCCAGTTCGGGCTCGTACCATGGTGTCCGCGATCGTTAGGCGGCGACGAATCGGATGGCGCGGGAGGCGATGAGGTCGATCCGTTCGTTTGAGTCGATGTCGGCGAGTGACAGTCCCTCTGCGGTGGCGTACGCGATGGTGTCGTCGCCGTATGCGGCGTCGTAGACGATGATCGACGGGATCTCGCTGGTCGTCGGTTCGTGGGTTGCTTGGTCGAGGGGGACGGACCACCAGGTGGAGGGCTGGTTGTGGTTGCCGTGAGCGTCGGCGACGGCGCCGAAGCTCAGTCCGCGTGTGGTGTCGGTCGAGTCGATGGCCGCGACTACGAGGTGGCCGTCGTCGGTGGCGACCAGGTGGTCGAGGTCCGCGGCGCCGCGCGCCAGCTCGGCGAGTCCGTCGTCGAGCAGGGCGATGCTCCGCCGTGCCCCGTCGTCGTCGACACCGAGCGCGTACACTGCGTCGCCGACAGCGGCCGGGTTGATCGCATCGTCGACAAGGATCTCGGCGGTCCCGGCGGCAAGGTCGATCTCGGTGATGGCGAGCTGTTCGTCGTCGGTCGTGCGATCGACTCGGGTGGTCAGTACGGCGTCGCCGGCGCTGCTCCACTCGGGATCGACGTAGTACACGCCGTCGTCGATGTCGACCGCCATAGTGAGTTCACTGGAGCCCACGTCGAGCAGCCACAGTCCGCTGCCATCGATGGCATAGTCGGGGGAGTAGGCCACGGCGATCGTCGAGCGGTCGGGGCTGAGGGCGATGCCGTAGATGATCGCGTCGTCGGGAACGGTGAACACCGTGGTGTCCTCGCCGGTGGATGGGTCGAACGAGAAGATGCGATACTCCGGCCGCGCCCGTTGTTCGACCGCGTACACGACGTCGTGCTCAGCGGTCGCCTCGACGGTCATGTCGAGGGAGAATTGTGTGTTGGTGTCGGGAATCACCGGCACCGGCCCGTCGTCGCCGGCAAATGCGAACGACCAAATGGCTACGCCGACGAGCAGCGCCAGCGACACCTGGCAGACCCGCATCACGACTCTCCACCGCCGCGCGCTGGCCTGGCGTCGTGTCGGTTGCGGCCCGGAGCTGGGCCCGGTGCGGTCGTCGTGTGGCTGCGTGTCGGTCATCGTCGCTGAGCGGGTTGATCAGACCGCACTGGTGAAGCACTCGGGGATGTAGTTGGCCGTGGACGACACGTGGTAGTGGTACACGTCGTCGTCGAAGTCCGGTGTCGGCCCGACGTGTCCCATGCACTCGTCGAGGTCGTCGGGCTCGACACCATCGACATCTTGGGGTCCGTAGATCGGATTGCCGTCGAAGAGATATCCGATGAGCGCTGAGTGTTCGCCGTCGGTGTCGAGTGCGTCGGTGATGCAGAACGGAATGCCGTGATAGTGGTACGTGTTGCCGGCCGGCAGGGGGTGACCGCCACAGGCATCGATGAACGGGATGCCGGCGATCGTCTCATTGTCGTCGTTGGCGATGGTGTCGGTGCCGTCGCCCTCGTACGGGTCGAAGAAGACGGCGCCGCTGACCGCTACACCGATTGCGCCGTTGCCGGTCATGGTCGGTTCGCTCGCCTCCGTCGGTACGACCGGGAACGAGAACCGTGCGTCGTACGCCTCGACACCGCCGGCGATGAACTTGCCGTCGCGGCCATCGCCCAAGTACGTGTCGAGGTACTCGTGGGGGGCAGGCCGTCGCTTTCGAACGTGGGGGTGTTGCCGTCGATCGTGATCGACACGCTGTCGGCCCATGCGGCGGTCGAGAGCACCTGGGACCGCTCGTCGAGTTCCGCCGCGTCGACATCGGCCGCGTCGGCAGGCTCGCCACCGTCATCGGGCGGTTGGCCGCCTGCGGCGGGTGGCCCCTGTCCGGTGCGGTCCCCGCCGGGTGGCGCCGGCAACGCTGCCTCGAGGTCGGCGGCGTTCACGCCGAGCGCCTCCGCCGCTGCGTCGAGGTCGAACGGCGGCTCGCCGAGTGCCGCAGTGATCGCGTCGGTGGTCACTCCCAGCATGTTGGCCGCCTCGGTGAAGTCCGGGGCGCCGCCTGGGCCGCCAGCGCCTTCGCCGGCTGGCGGGCCGCCCTGCTGGCCGTTGGCCGACGACTCGATCTCGCCGTGATAGCAGTTGATCGTGTACGGCGAACGGTCCTCGGTGAGGTGATAGTGGTAGATCCCGTTCGGGTACTCCGGTGTTGGTCCGAAATGGCCGGAGCACTCGTCGAGGTCGTCGGAGGTGATGATCTCGCCGTTCACGTCTTGGGGGCCGTAGAACGGGAATCCGTCGAGCAGAAAGCCGAGGATCGTCGAGTGCTCGTCCTCGATGTCGATCGCGTCGGTGATGCAATAGGGCACGCCGTGGTAGTGGTAGTCGCCACTGCCGGTGCCGTCGGATTGCAATGCCAGGGGGTGCCCGTTGCAGGCGTCGACGAACGACACGCCATCGAGCGTGATGTTGTCGTCGAGCGCGACGAACTCGCGGTTCATGTCTTCGTAGTCGTTGAACAGCTGGGCTCCGCTGATGACGACCCCGATGATGCCGAGGTTCGTATCGGTCACCGTCTCGCTGTACACCGGCTCGAGCGGCAGCTCCACGTCGACGGGCGATTCGACGACGGCGATCGCTGACGACACGGGCGAGACTTCGTCTTCGGTGACCGGGGGCGTGAACTGGCCCTCGGTCGGCACCAAGTACTCGTCCGCGATCTCGTGGCTCGGCACACCGTCGGACTGGAACCGCCACGTGGTGTCGGAGACCTCGATCGTGACGTTGTCGGACCACAACGCCGCCTCGACGCCCGCGAGCGTCGACGAGGTGGCGCTGGACGACGGATCGGTGCTGGCGCCGCTCTCGGCTGGCGGCTCCGTCGACGCGGTTGTCGTCGCCGTGTCGGCGGTGACGCCGGTGGTGGCCGTGTTGCTGGATGTCTCGCTGTCGTCGCCGCAGGCTGCGGCCAAGACGGCCACGAAACCAGCTGTCGCCAGCAGCGCGCGTGTCGGTCGTGGTGTTGCCATGGGGCCGACTGTGACAGGGCAACCTCACAAACCCCTGTGAAAATCGGAGCACTCTCACAGGCGACTCACAGGTTCGCCAACGACGATGCCGCGCATGACACGAATGGGCCCCCTTCAACGAGCGTCCGGCGCGCTCGGCGCGACACTGCTGCTCGTCGTTGCCGGCGGCTGCGCCACAGAAGACACACCAACCGCCGACGGTGCGACCTCGACGGGCGCGAGCACGAGCACCGCACCCGATGTGTCGGACATCACGATCACCAGTCAGCCGCTCGATACAGAGGCCGCTGACGTCACCGTCGACGATGCGACTACGCCGGCACCCACAGCCGAACGCGCCGCGTCGTCGACCGAGTCGGCAGACACCGCCGCACCGGACGCTGTCGAACGAACGTCGAGTGACGATGCTGTCGACACCCCGGCGGGGGTCGAAGCGGCGCAATGGTCCGGCAACGTCGAGATCAGCTTCAGCGACGAGTCGTTCACCTTCCGCTCCGACAGCCTGCCGAGCCACGAGCTGCCAGACCAGTTCCTGATCCCCCAGGGCCCACCAGGGGGAACAGATCCCGACTTCCTGCCGACCGATACCGATACGTTGCTGGCGCCGGCGACGCTGGAGACCGAGATTCCGCTCACCCCGGTGTACAGCGACGAAGTGACACCGACCCAGCTCGGTCAGATCGGCGTCGTCATCAGCGGCGCCCAACTGTTCAACGACTACGAGGACATGGAGCGCAGCGTCGTGGCGCTCGACGACCAGACGATCATCGATGGTGTGGGGTTCGTCGACGCCTGCAATGGGCACCCCCTGGCAACCGGCGCCGACTACCACTACCACGGCATCCCATACTGCATCTCGGACGCGATCGACGCCGACGGCGAGCACTCAACGATCCTCGGCTTCCTGCTCGACGGGTTCCCGGTGTACGCCAACCAAGACGAGAACGGGGCAACGATCACGTCGGCCGAACTCGACGAGTGCTCCGGGCACTTCGGACCGACACCGGAGTTCCCCGAAGGGATCTACCACTACCACCTGACCGACGACGCCGCGCCGTACTCGATCGACTGCTTCCACGGTGTGGTCAGCGACGACTACGGCGCTGGTGCCGGCGGTGGCCCGCCAGGAGGTGGCGGCGACGGCCCGGGTGGTGGCGGCCCACCGCCCGGCGATCGCGGTGGGCCGGGTGGCGGCCCACCGCAGGACGGAGCGGCTCCAGGAGCAGGCGGCGCGGGTGGTCAAGCACCACCGGACGGAGGCCCTGCTCAGGCCAACCCGTCAGGTTGAGACCAGCGATGCACCCATGGCCGTCGCCGACGCCGCCGGAGCACAACTCGCAATGTCGCCAACGATGATCGAACGACCATCTGTGGACGCTGATCGAGCCGATACCGCGCTGACGGGCGCAGTGACGGACGGCGAGGGCCGGCTGTGGAGCCACGGCTGCACATGGGGCCTGGTCGCCGTGGCCGTCGCCAGTCTGGTGGCGCTGACCTCGCAGACCAGTGATCATCCGATTGAGCGGGTCGCCATCGCGTTGACGATCGTCGGCGGCGTGCTGGCGGTGTTCGGGCTGCGCGACCGCGACTGGTGGTTCATGCCTGTCGCCTTGGCCCTGTTCGTTGGCGGCGGCCTGCTGTTGGCTGATGGACGGGGAAATGTAGAGGTCGTCACTGCGGGCGGGGCGGCCCTCTTGTTGGCCGGCGGTGCGATTGCCGGTCGGTACACGTGGCGTCGCCTCGGCGCCACGGCAGCCGTGGTTGCGGCGGCCATCTTCGGCGGCGCGGCGTGGTTGTTGGTGGTCTACGACCGAGAACTCCTCGCGTTGTCGCTGGGTGTACTTGGTGCTGTGGTCGCAGCGGTCGGCCTGGTTGGTATCCAGCATCGCCACCGCCACCACGAACTCGAACGCTCGGCGAGTCTGCGTAGCGTGTTGGTGAGCGGCGTCGAGGCCTTGCTCGCTCGCGCGTCGGCGTCGAACGAGGTCGACTTGGTCCGTGAGAAGGTGCTGTTCGAAGGGCCAACGCGTGCACAACGCATCTATCGGTTCGCGGTATTGATGTTCTTGGCGAGCGCGATTGCGTCGCTCGGCGTGATCGCGGACTCGACGGCGGTGGTGATCGGCGGCATGCTCGTCGCGCCGATGCTCACGCCCTTGATGGGTGTGTCGCTGTCGCTCGCTGGGGGCGAGAAGTCCGAACTCGGACGAGCGGGTCTCGTCGCGTCACTCGGCGTGATCATCTCGGTCACCGTCGGCTTCGTCACCGCCGCTGCGCTCGGACGCGGTGTCGACACGACGACGAACGCCGAGATCGCCGCCCGCGTCTCGCCCACGCTGATCGACCTTGCCGTGGCCGTCGCAGCCGGAAGCGCTGGCGCCTTCGCCCTCTCACGGCGCGACGTGTCTGACGCCCTGCCTGGGGTGGCCGTCGCCATTGCACTCGTGCCGCCCCTTGCCGTGGTCGGCATCACCGCGCAGCTCGGCGCCTGGGATGACGCCGGAGGAGCACTCCTACTGTTCGGCACGAACGCACTCGCAGTGACGGCGATGGGCGCAGCCGCGTTCGTCGTGACCGGCATCGCCCGCGCCGACGATGTGTCGACACGCACGTTCGACTGGCAAACCCTGTGGCTCGGCGCGCTGACGGTGGCGGTGGTCGGCGCCCTCGTCGTCAACACCGACTCGCTCAACCGCGCTGGCGCCGACAACAAAATGGCCGCCGGCGCGGTGAGCGTGTGGATCGGCGACCGCGACTACGACATCATCGACGTCGAGGTCTCCGATGCCCAGGTAGTGGTGCAGCTCAGTGGTCCGGCCGAGCCAGACGGCGTCGATCGCCTGGCCCAATCCCTCGATCGTGTGCTCGACGGCATCAAGACCGTCGACGTACAGGTCGCCCTGACCGAGAGTTCGACGATCACGGTCGACGACGACGGATGACACCGCAATCGACAGCGTCCGCAACAGAACTTGTGTCGCGGTGATCGGGATCGTTGCAGGCGACGCCGTGTGCTGTCTCGAGGTTGTTCCTGGTGAACGGCCGACTGGCTGAGTCATCGTTCTGGACAGAGCCGTTCCCTGGAGCGTGGGGCGGAACCTAAACGACATCGGCAGGAGTGCGCCGTTCGTCGACGACGCTGTCGACCTTGGGACCGGAGAACTGAACTCGTGGACGCAGCGATGCGCTACGACGACCCGGTCAGCGTCCGCTGGCGAGACCTGTCGAACCCCGGTGGATCAGCTCACACGGCACCTTGTCGACGCGTGCGTCGGAGGGCGCGCTGAGGCCGAGCACGACCGCTCGTCGGCCAGCTTCGTACAGGTTGGTGCGGACCGTCGTCAACGTCGGGTAGGTGTCGAGAGCTGCAGGAATGTCCCCAAACCCAACAATCGAGAGCTCCTCGGGTACCTTCACTCCCAGATCGCGCGCCGCCGCAAGTGATCCGAGCGCCATCAGGTCGGTGGCGCAGAAGACCGCTGTCGGTGGGGTATCGCTGCGTAAGAGCAGCTCTGTACCGGTGTAGCCGCTGATCCTGGTGAAGTCCCCCTCGACGACAGCGAGTTGTTGGTCGATTGCCGGATCCCGCTTGCGAAGCGCGGCTCTGAGACCATCGACTCGATCCTCGTTGGTCGTGAAGTGGAGCGGACCGGAGATGAATCCGATCCGCTCATGTGCGAGCTGCAAAAGATGCTGCGCAACGAGTTGGCCACCGCGGTAGTTGTCAGGGCGGCTCGTGGATACATCGAACTGTCGTCGGGTCAGCGATACCACGACGCCGCCTTGGTCGCGGAAACGCTGCAAACGCTTCTGGACGCGCGACTCGAGTTCAATGTCGGTATACCCACTGCCGGCGAGGAGTATGACTTTCACGCGATGGTCGATCATCAGGTCGATACACCGCAGTTCGAGATCGGGGTTCTGCTGTGCGTCGCTGATCGTGACGAATTCGTCGCGCGCAGCGCCCTCATCGATCGCCCCCTGGGCGATCGGGCCGAAGTGCGGATCGTCAATGCGGTTGACGATCATCCCGACGCCGGATCGCGCCGATCGCGCCAGGAGTTGCGCGTGGACATTCGGCACGTACTGCAGATCCTCGGCGGCACGCAGCACACGCTCGGCGAGTTCGGGGTGAGGGTGGCGCTGGCCCGAGCCGTTGAGCACCCGCGACGCCGTGGCCGTGCTCACCCCTGCTTGGCGGGCGACGTCGCCCAAGCTCGGCCGCCGACTCGGAAGCGCCGCACGCTCGTCGAGGTCTCCCGGGTCCTTTGCCACGGCGCGTGATCCTATCCACGATGCATCTACGCGCCGGTCGTGCCGCTCACCGACTCGAAGCTGAGCGGGAAAGCGATTTCCACGCGCATCGATGCCAGTGAGTAGATCCATCAGCGCTTCGGTGTTTGCCACCTGCGGCACCGTTTAGCTGGCCTTATGTCCAAAAAAGATGGCGAATCACGATTTGAGGAAACTCACTGAGATCGGTGCTGTATCGCGCGCGATTTGCGCTTGACGGAAATCGCTTTCCATGACACAGTGACGTCCGGGGAAGCACACGTCAGCGGTTCGCGCTGGCCGAAGAACACACCGGATTCCGGGGGGATCAAAGATGACACGAGTTCACACCAGTCGACGGCGCCGGCAGGCGCTCGGAGTGTCGATCGTCTTGGCGCTCATCTGCGCTGCCTGTGGCGACGACGACTCGGGCGATAGTGCCGCAACCGCCGACGGGGAGTCCGAGACCACCGAACCCGCGACAGACGAGCCTGCGGCCAACGACACCGCCGATGCGTCGGGCGAGCTGACCTCGATCACCGTGGCGGTGCCGAACACCGCGTGTTTCACGTACGTGCCGATGTACGTCGCGATGCATCGCGGCATCTACGAAGCCGAGGGGCTCGAGGTCGACGTCCAAGGCGTCGATGGCTCGAGCGCAGTCATTCAGGCATTGGTCGCCGGCAACGCCGACTTCGGGATCCCGAGCCCGGTGCTCGTGATGGGCGCGGTCGAGCGCGGCGAAGAGATGACGACCTTCTACAACGTCAAGCCCGGGGGCAGCCACAGCGTGATCGTCGAGGCCGATTCGGGAATCTCCGAGGCTGCCGACCTCGAAGGGAAGACGATCGGCATCGCCACCGCTGATGGCTCTGAGGTGGCATTCGCCAAGGCCGTCACCGACGCGGTCGGCCTCGTCGAAGGTGAAGACTTCGAGTTCTTGGTCGTCGGCGACGGCGGCCCAGCGGTCGCCGGCTTCACCCGAGGCGACATCGATGCCTATGCGTCGTCCTACGCCGACACCGCCGTCATCACCCAGGCCGGACTCGAGGTGATGGACATCACGCCAGCGTCGGTGCGGGCGTACTTCTTCGGTAACGGGTTGACGGCAATGTCGTCGACGATCGAGGAACACCCCGAGTGGGTGGAGAGCTTCGCCCGGGGGTTCGCCGCCGGTTCGGTGCAAGCCTGGGAGAACCCCGAAGACACACTGGACGTCTGTGAGGAGGTCAACCCACCCGAGGTGGAGGACCGAGAGTTCGCCGCAGCGCTGCTCACCGAGTTCGAGAAGCCATTTGCCCCGCTCGGCGACGACCCATGGGGCTACTTCGGTGAGGGCAGCTGGGAGACGCTGATGCAAGCGGCCATCGACTCCGGCAGCCTCGAAGGGCCGGTCGACCTCGAGGTGGCGTACACAAACCAGTTCGTCGACGCCACCCAGCCGTGACATGAGCGACCGTGTCACCGAACGGTTGGTGGTCGACGCACCCGAGCGTGTCGCAGCCACGCCGAGCATCTCGATCGAGTCGGTACACCACACGTTTGTGGCGCGTGACCTGAAGGTCCTCGACGACATCAACATCTCCGTCGAGGCGGGAGCGTTCATCTCCTTCATCGGTCCCAGCGGTTGCGGCAAGTCGACACTGCTCGACATCGTCGCCGGACTGTTGAAACCCACCGATGGTGCCGTCCGTCGAAATGGACAACTCGTCACCGGACCGTCGGACCAGGTCGGGATGATGTTCCAGCGGCCGGCGTTGTTGCCGTGGCGAACTGCCATCGACAACGTCGTGCTGCCCATCGAGATACGTGGTGGCAAGAAGATGGCCAAGGAGTACAGGCCTGCCGCCATGGATCTGCTCGAACTCACGGGAATCGGTGACTTCGCCGGCGTGTACCCCGCCGAACTCTCAGGGGGCATGGCCCAGCGCGTGGCGATCTGTCGAATGCTGATCACAACACCGCAGATCCTGCTGCTCGACGAACCCTTCGGCGCCCTCGATGAACTCACGCGGGATCGTATGGATCTCGAACTGCAACGGATCTGTGCGACGAGCGACGCCACCGCGGTATTGATCACCCACTCGATCGCCGAGGCGGTGTTGCTGTCCGACACCGTCTACGTGATGACGCCACGCCCTGCCCAGATCATGGAGGTGGTCGATGTGCCGTTTGCCCGACCGCGCACGCTGGAGACCACGAGCGAGGTGGAGTTCACCCAGATCTGCCGACACATACGCGAACTCCTCGATCGAGGAGAGGCCCTCGATTCCGTGTCTGTCGCGAAGCAGCAGGAGACACCACGATGAGCATCGACACGAAACCTGAACCCACCACGCAGGCGCCGACTCCGGCGCGCCGTACACAGGTAGTGCGCACGAAACCGATTCGGCGCAAGCGCAGCATCTCGCAACGACTCAAGGACCTGCTCTGGCCCCTTTTGGTGCTGGCGATATTCCTCGGAGTGTGGCAGCTCATCGTGCTGATGGAGTGGGTCGATCCGATCATCTTCCCGTCTCCGGTGGAGGTCGCCGAGCAGGTCTGGTTCGTTGGGCACAATCTGTTCACCGGCGGCTACATGCTCGAGGAGTACATCACCACGGTTGAGGAGGTGCTGGTCGGTTTCATGCTCGCCGCGGTGGTCGGTTTCGCGGTGGGCACGCTCGTCGGCGTCACCGAGATCGGCCGCAAGGGTGTGATGCCGCTCGTGGTCTCCCTGCAGACGATGCCCAAGGTGGCCTTCGCTCCAGTGTTCATCGCGTGGTTCGGATTCGGCATGACACCGAAGGTGCTGATGGCGATGGTCACCGCCATCTTCCCGGTCATCGTCAACACGGCGTCGGGGCTGCAGGTGGCGGGGGCGCACGAACGCAAACTGTTCCGCCAGCTCGGGGCGAACGGCTGGCAGACCCTGTGGAAACTGCAGCTCCCGGCGGCGTTGCCGTCGATCTTCGCCGGGTTGCGTACCGCCACCGTGTTCGCCGTGATCGGCGCGATCATCGCCGAATTCATCGGTGGCGGCTCCGGCTTCGGCGAGCTGATTCGCACCGCTGCCGACCTTCTACGCATCGACAGAGTCTTCGGCCTCATCGTCTGGCTCAGCTTCCTCGGGTTGGCGCTGTACTCGGCCGTCGCGTTCCTTGAACGGCGCCTCATCTTCTGGCGTGACGCTGACTCACAGTTGCCGACCCTGTGAGCCGGTCGAGCGGTACCGCATCACGATCGGGAGTGAGCAGTGAGTGACGGCGACGAACGGGTGGTGTTCGTGTCCCATCCCGCGAGCGGGCTGGGCAGGTCGAACTTCCCGATCGTGTGTCACGTGCGGGACGGCCGCATCGTGCGCACGGTGCCGTACCACATTCCCGACGACGTCCGGTTGTACGAGATCGAGACCACCGGCCGCGGCACCTTCCGTCGCTCGCGCAAGGAAGTGCAGATGCCGCTCGCCTACGGCTGGAAGCAGCGCATCCACACCAACCGAGTCGCCTACCCACTTGTGCGCACAGGGTGGAGTGCCCACGACCCAAACCCGCACGGCCGCGGCCGCGACGGCTACCGGCGAGCGAGCTGGGACGAGGCGCTCGACATCGTCGCCCAGCAGCTGGAGAGCATCGCCGAACGGTTCGGTTCGATGGAATCCGTACTCGTGCAGGCCGATGGTCATGGTCAGAGCGGATACCTCCACTCCATGCACTTCTGGGGTCACTATCTGTTCGACGTGCTGCGCGAACACCGTGGATGGGGGTGGTGGACTCAGCAACTGCGCAACCCGGACAGTTGGGAGGGCTACTACTGGGGCGCCAAACACGTATGGGGCTTCGATGCCACGTTGGGCGAGCCGTTTCAGGACGCCGTGTGGGACGACGTGCTCGAACACTGCGAGTTGGTGCTGCTCTCGGGCAACGACCCCGAGGCGACGGGACTGGGGATGTCCGGCTCGTCGGCGCTCGACATGGTCGACTGGCTGAAGCAGGCCGGCATCAAGATCGTCGCCATCGCGCCCGACCTCAACTATGCGAGTGCGGTCAACGCCGACAAGTGGATCCCGATCCAGCCGAACACCGACGCTGCGCTGTACCTCGGTGTCGCCCACGTCTGGATGACCGAGGGCACCTACGACAAGCAGTACGTCGACACCCACACAGTCGGGTTCACCGAGTTCGAGGACTACGTGTTGGGAGCCGGTGACGAACCCGCCAAGACGCCGCAGTGGGCGTCGCAGATCACCAAGATCCCGGTGCACACCATCAAGGCGCTCGCCCGAGAGTGGGCACGCAAGCGGACCTCGCTGTCGGTGTACTTCGGCGGACCCAAGGTGCGCGGCACGTACTCTCACGTGGCCGCGCGAATGGAGGCCTACGTGCTCGCCATGCAGGGGATCGGCAGCCCCGGGCGACAGTTCCTGCGGACGGGCGCACCGTCGTTCCACAAGAACGCAATCGCGCAGGTCCCTCGCTATCCGAGCGTCGATAGGCGTGGCACGGCGTTCAACAAGATCACCGGCTACGCCATCGGCGCGGCCCCTACCTCGCCGTCGTTCGTGCCGCGAACGCTCGCCGCGGAGGCCATCGTCGACGCGCCCATCACGTGGCGCGGATCAGCCGCCGCCCTCGCCGGAACCGCCGACCAGTTCGTCGAGTACGCGTTCCCACCCCGGCCCGATCATCCGGGCATCCGAGTGGTGTGGAACGAGAACGGAAGTCAGCCCGGCAGCTGGGGTCACGGCTGGAAGTGGATGAACGCGTTGCGCAGCCCCAGCGTCGAGTTCGTCGTCGCCGTCCACCCGTGGCTCGAGAACGACATCGGCTACTCCGACGTGATTCTGCCGGCACAAACCAACTTCGAACACGAAGACATCATCTCGGTGCAACGCGCCGACATGCTGGCCACGTTCTTCCAGGACCAAGCGATCGACCCGATCGGCGAGTCGAAGTCGGACTACGAGATCCATCAGATGATCGCGGAACGTCTCGACGCGGGTGCCGGCTTCCCGGCTGCCGACGACTGGCTGCGCGGCGCATTCGAAGAAACGATCGCGCACACCGAGTTCGGCCTGTCGTGGGAACAGTTCAAAGAGCGCAAAGAGGTCGTCTACGACTGTCCCACCTGGGAGGAATGGGTCGACATCAAGCGCGAGCACGGGTTCACCCGCCACACCGGCGGTCTCCACTGGTTCTGGGATCGCGGTGAGGGGCTTGAGACGCCGTCAGGCAAGATCGAGTTCGTTTCCGAGGAAATCGCCGCGACGTTGCCGGACGATCCCGAGCGCCCACCGCTGGCACGGTGGTTGGCACACGCCGAGCAAAGCGACAGCAAACGCGCACAGGACTATCCGCTCACGGTGGTGTCGAACCACCCGCGGCTGCGGTTCCACGTTCAAGGTGACGACATCGACTGGATCCGAGAGCTCGGCAAAGTGATCGGTCCCGACGGCCAGATGTACGAACCGTGTTGGATCCATCCGACCGACGCGGCGGCACGGGCGATTCGCGCCGGCGACGTCGTCGCCGTGTTCAACGAGCGCGGCACGGTGCTGTTCGGCGCGCTCGTCACCGAGCGGATCATCCCCGGCTCACTGTGCATCGAGCACGGCGCCAAGATCGACCTCGCTCGGCTCGACGGTCGGGTCGTCGATCGCGGCGGGTCGATCAACCTCATCGCGCCCGCCGTATCGGAGAAACATGTGTCGGGCGAACGAGTCGCCGTTCCCGAAATGAACGTCTCGTCGTTCCTCGTGCAGGCCGAGCGCATCGACCCCGAACACATCGAGCCCGGCGAATTCGCCGACACCGCATCAGTGTCGGCGCCACCTGCGACCAAGGCGGCCACACGATGATGAAATTCAAGACGTTCGCGATCGATGTCGACAGCTGTTCAGGCTGCGGATTGTGTGTCGTCGCCTGTAAGGACGAACACGTCGGCTCGACCCATGCGCCGTGGGCGGCAGCGCAACCGGCCGTCGACCATTTCTGGATGCGACTCGAGTACCGCGAGACCGGCACGATCCCGCACGTGTCGGTCGCGCACTTTCCGGTCATGTGTCAACACTGCACGAACGCGCCGTGCATCGCCGTCTGTGACGAAGGAGCGATCAAGCGCCGAGACGACGGCCTCGTGTGGATCGACCCAGAACTCTGTACGGGCTGCGGCGACTGCCACACGGCGTGCCCATACGGCGTGATCTATCGCAACGAGGCCGACGGCATCGCGCAGAAGTGCACTGGTTGTGCCCATCGCGTCGACCAAGGACTCGAACCCCGTTGCGTCGAGATCTGTCCGCACGATGCGGTCATCTTCGGTCACGAGTCGACGCTGACCATCGGGAATGGCGACCTCGAGGAACTCCACCCAGAGTTCGGGACGCAGCCGCTCGTGAAGTGGAAAGGGTTACCGACGCGGTCGGTATCGGGCCTCGTCGTCGACAGAGTCGCCGGCGACGTCGTGCCCGATGCGACCGTCACCGTCGTCGACCTCGTGTCGGGCCAGGTCAGCGAGACGAGCACCGATGCGTTTGGCGACTTCAACGTATCGACGCTGTCCGAACACCACTCGTACCGCATCACCGTCGGCAAAGACGGGTTCGACGACGTGCGGATCGTGCTCGGCGCGACGTCAGAGGAATACCTCGGCGAGATCGAGCTGCAGCAGGAATCCACACCGTGAAACCGGGCTCGCACGACGCGCGAACGGGTGTCGACCGATGACCCGACGTGTCCGATCGGGAAACTGCGAGCTGGCGTACTCCGACGATGGGCCCGGTGGTCGTGGCGCAGTGCTGTGTTTGCACAGTCTGGGAACCGATCGCCGCTCGTGGAACCGCGTCACTCCGCCACTCACCAACCGCGGGTATCGCGTGGTCCGCCCCGACGCATGGGGCCACGGCCAAAGTAAGGCGATCGCGCGCGAAGAACCCATCGACTGGGTGCGCGACGTGATCGCCGTGCTCGACGATGCGGGCATCGACCGCGCCGACCTGGTGGGCGTCTCGATGGGTGCGGCTCAGGCCCTCGACGTTGCGCTGCGCCATCCCGACCGGGTGGGCCGCATCGTGATTGCCGGCGCGTTCGGGACCCTGAGCGCCGAGTCCGCAGCCGCCAAGGTCGAGGCACTCGTTGGTGGTGCGCAGGAGCATGGGATGACGGAGTGGGCGGCCCGCTATGTCGAATCGACGCTCGTCACCACCGACCCGCGGGCGCGCTCCACGGTCGAGGTCGCGGTACGGGCCACGCCACTTACGGCGTATGCGGCGATGGCGCGGACCTGCTTCCAGCCGAGGGCAGGCGATCTCACCTCCCTCGCTCGTCCCGTTCACGTCCTGTGGGGTGCGTTGGACCGCAAGACCCCGCGCTCGTTCAGCGAGGAACTCGTCGCGACGCTACCGACGGCACAGCTGACGGTGCTGCCGGGTGTTGGCCACCTTCCGCACGTCGATGCACCCGATGCGTTCGCCGACCACGTTCTCGGCGATCTGCGCGCCGATCGAGGAGTAGTGCCGCCGACGATGACACATCGAGGTGCTGGAACGTGACTCGTCGGCCGGTTGTCGATGCTCACGCTCATCTCGTGCCGCCAGCGCTCGTCGAGTTGGTTCGCAGTGGCCGCCATGGGATCAGCTCGGTGTCGATCGAGCCAGAGCGCGACGGGCCCGGAAGCTGGTACATCGGCAACGGACACGACGGCGAGCCGTTCCGTCTCCGGTCGTTTCCGAAGTCGCTCACCGACTTCGAGCAGCGGCGTGCGTGGCTCGATCGCAACGGAATTGACGTGCAGTTCGTGTCCGTGTGGGGGGAGATGCACGGGTACAACCTCGATCCCGACGACAGCTCCCGGTGGTGCCGACTGATCAACGAGACGATGCTCGACGCCGTGTCGGCCGAGCCGCGCCTGCGGTCGTATGCAACCGTCCCGCTCGGCGATCCACAACGCTCCGCCGACGAGGTGCGATGGGCCGAAGCGCGCGGGTTCGTCGGCGTGATGAGCGGCGTGCACGCTGGCATCAACGTCCTCGCCGATGCGCACTACGACCCGCTCTGGAAGGCCGCCAGCGAGACCGGCATGGTCGTGTACCTCCATCCGGACTACCCGCACTGGAACTGTCGAATCGACTGCGCCGAGGTAGCCAACTCCGCTGGCCGACTCAGCGACACCGCAACCGCGCTCGCCAGCTTGCTGGCCGGCGGAGTGTTCGATCGATTCCCGGACCTGCAGGTGCTCGGCGCACATGCCGGCGGCGGCATTCCCTTCATGTGGCCCCGGATCCGCCACTGCATGAAGCTGGAGGGATCGCCCTACGTCACCGCCGACCTGCCCTCGGGCCTGCACTTCGACACGGTGACGTTCGATTCCCGAGTGCTCGAGCACATGATCGACCTCGTCGGAATCGAGCGGTTTCTACTCGGGTCGGACTTTCCGCTGCCAAACGGCGACCGCGGCCCCACCGAGACCGTACGCAACGCCGTCACTAGCGAAGCTGACCATCAAGCGGTGATGACCGACAACGTCGACCGGCTCCTGCACCCGCGATGACCCGGCGCCGATCACACCGCACTCGTTCGGCCAGCTCCGATCGAGCCGACCAAGGAGTTCACGATGGCAATCTCCGAGATGATCCGCATGTACGCACACGACGGGATCGGTGACGAGCTCGAAGTCGTCGCGACCAGCGGACTGGCGCTGTTCAGCGACGACCCGGGTTGTCGCCGAGTTCAGCTCTTGCGTGGCCACGACGATCGCTCGTGCTTCGTCCTCCACGTCACATGGGAATCCGCTGACGCTCATGCCGCGTGGGCCGCCACGGATGCACTGACCCGATGGCGTTCATTGATCGGCGAGTTACGAGACGAACGAACCGAGGCACTCGGCGACTTCGTCGTGGTCGCCGGTCGCTGACAACCGCGACGTCAGCGTTGGTAGGTCTCGGTGGTGGTGTCGCCGGTTGGGTTGGTGAATTGGAAGCTGACGGTGGTGTCGGTGACGATGTAGTCGATCAGCCACGCTTCGTTGTCGAGGGTGTACTCGAGGCGATAGGCCCCGTCGCCGGTTTCGGCGAATGCGGTGATCTCGGCTCCGGGGAGGGGTTCGCCCGCTGGGCGGAACTCGTCGGTGGTGGGTTGGGGTTCGACTTGGTCGGAGAGGTCGACGACGCCGACGAGGCCGCCGTTGACGTATGGGTAGGTGGTGGTGCCGTGGTAGTGGTAGTTGCCGTCGGGGCCGATGTGGCCGTTGTACTCATCGAGTTCAGCAACTGGGCTGCCGTCTGGTTCCACGAGTCCGTAGATCGGGAATCCGTCGAGGGCGTAGGCGATGGGGTTGGCCTGGCCGACGATGTCGTGGAGATGGAGTGGGGCGGCGTGGTAGTGGTAGTCGTCGGCGCGGCCGCAGTGACCACCGAACTCGTCGAGTTCGCCGATCAGGTAGGCGTCCTCGCCGCGGTTGTTGAGCGCGTTGAAGATCGGTACGCCGTTCACTGCGAGGGCGATTGCGCCGCGAAACAGTCCGGTGCGTGCCGATACTGGTTGGGCTGCGAGTTGCGGCGTGATCGGGAACTGCCATGCGTTGGTGCCGGTGTACGGCTGGGGCACGGGTACTTGTTGTTGCCAGTTGGTGATCCCGACCATCTTTGGGTGTGCGGGCATCCCGTTGGACTCCACGAGCCACACGTCACCGTCGGCGAACGCGGTCACGGTGTCGGCGAACGCGGCAAAGCCCGCCGGTACTTCGGCCGTGTTGGCCGCTGCGGTGTCGGCCGCTGCGGTGTTGGTTGGGTTGGTCACTGAGGTCTCCTCGCTGGTCGTTGCGTCGGTTGTGTTGTCGTCGCCGTTCGTCGGGTCGAGTTCGGGGTTTGTCGTCGACGCCGCCGAGTTGGTTTGGCTGGTTGCGCATCCGGCCAACAGCAGGGCGCCGAGTCCGACAGCTCCGGATCGCAGTACGGCGCGTCGGCCGATCGGAAGGGATGCGCGGACCGGCACCGCGTGCGCATGAGCGTGGTCGTGGTGGGACGATGGCGGGGTCATGACACCGTTGTCCTCAGCAACACGGTGTTGTCGATCTCCAAGTCGGTGCCCCACACGAACTGCGCAGCCGGGTCCCAGAGCACGGTGTTGTATCCGTCTTTGGGATCGACGTCGGCAGCGGTCCATTCGGTCGCTGGCGTCCAGTCGCTGTCATCGAAGGCGGCCGCTGCCCAGTCGGTGGGTGTGTCGATGATCAGGTACTCACACGTTGCATCCGGGTCGGGGTCGCGTTCGCAGTCCGTGTTGAGCGGCGCCTGGTGAACAACCAGTGATGCCCAACTCGCGTCTGTGACCGCGACGACTTCACCGGATGACAGATCGGTGATCTGGGCGATGATTCCGCCGTCACCCATCTGTTGATTCGGTTGGCCGATGTACTCGATGCCCGAGTCGGTCTGCTTGAAGTCTCTGGTCTCGATTGCCACCGTGAACGGCGTCACGGCGTCGAAGGTGAACGACTCGGCATTGAATGAACGCTCCGTGGTGATCGGCACCGAGTCCTCGCCGATGAGCTCACCATCGATGTACACCGCCATCCAGTTGTCGGCCCACACATCGACCCGATACGACGTCTGCGCCTCGATTGCGTCGGTGTTCACGGCTCCATCGGTTGCGTCGGACGCTGAGACGTCGTCGGACGCTGGGACGTCATCGGGCATTGCAACCGACGTCGACTCTGACGTCACCGCTGCGGCGCTTGAGGGTGCAGCGCTGGCGCTCGTTGCGGCCATCACGTTGTCTTGTACCGAGGTGCCGTTCGTCGACCCGCACGCAACCATGGAGGCCGTCGCGAGCAACACGGCACTACATGTGAGCGTGCGGGTCGGTATCGGCATGATGGGATCGTCGCGCTCGCAGGTAAGAGGACGCCCTACTCACTCGAAAGACTCTCTCACCTTCCACACTTGCTGGGTCGCCGGCAGGCTCGATCGCTGGGTTGGAGGATTGGAGCGATGTCGGAACAGCGACGGGCGGGCAGCATCCCGTCGAGTTGGGTGGGGGCGCAGCGCGGAGCCAGGTCGGTCCCCGGAGCGGTCGGAGGTCAGCACGGCCTCCGTGTCGACGGTGTGATCGAGGTCGACGGGCCGGTCCGTGGATGGTCGACGGGGCCCACCGAACAGCACGTAGGTGAAGGCGACAGCGGACATTGCAATTCCGACCCACATGGAGGTGGTCCATCCGTCGACCCACGCGGTCTGTGCTGCGTCGATGATGTCGACGGCGAGTTGGGGGTCGCTGCTGGCGGTGTCGCCGGCGACGGCGAGTGCGGCGTAGTAGTCCTCTCCGACGACGGCACCGAGTTCGCCCCCGAGATCGGATGCGAACTCGGCGACACTGTCGACGTAGCCCGACGACACCATCGCCCCGAGCAGCGCCACGCCGATCGCGCCGCCGAGCTCGCGACTGGTGTCGTTGAGCGCAGATGCCACTCCCTGTTTCTCGGCAGGGAGCGTCGCCGTGATCGCCTCCGTGGACGGCGTCATGGTGGTGCCCATGCCGAGCCCGATCACGAGCAGTCCAGGCAGGACGGCGAGGTAGCCGCCGTCTGGCGAGGCCGTGAGCGCGAGGGTCGCCAAGCCGACGATGGCGATTCCGATGCCGGTGAGCATTGTCGCCCGGCTTCCGATCCGTACCGCGACGGTCGGCGCCAACGACGACATCGCCATCATCGTTGCGGCCATCGGCAACAACCCGGCCGCCGATCGCAGTGCCGAGTAGCCGAGGATGGTCTGGAAGAAGGGGAAGAGCACGAGGAAGACGCCGAACATCACGGCGAACATGACCGTCAGGGTGAACGAGCCTGATGCGAGACCTCGGTTGGTGAACGTGGTGACGTCGAGGAGTGGGTCGTCGGAGTGCAGTTCCCAGAGCACGAACCCGACGATCGCGATTGCGCCCACGATGAGGCCGATCACCGTCAACGAGTAGCCCCATCCCTTCTCGGGGCCTTCGTGGATACCGAACACGATTCCGCCGATCCCTACGGCCGACAGCACGGAGCCGACCACGTCGAAGCGACCGACGCCGTGCTCGACCGAGTTCGGCACCGACGCGATAGCGACGGCGGCGGAGATCGCCATCATCGCGATCGGCACGCAGAACAACCACCTCCAGCTCGCGTAGTCGACGAAGAACGACGACGTGAACAATCCGAGGATGCCGCCTGCGCCAGCGAACCCGGCCCAGATGCCGATCGCCTGCGAGCGTTCTTCGGCGGGAAACGACGATGTGATCACCGACAGCGTCACGGGCATCACCATCGCCGCGCCGACGCCGGCGAGGGCGCGGGCGGCGATCATGATGCCGACCGATGGCGCGACCGCGGCAAGGATGCTGGCGCCGGCGAAGACGGTGAGGCCGATCAACAGGACGGGTTTTCGGCCCCAACGGTCACCGATCGCACCGATCGGCATCAGCAGCGCTGCGAGCGCGAGCGTGTACGCGTTGATGATCCACACGACTTGGTTCTGTGAGGCGCCGAGGTCGACGGCGATGTCCTGCTGGGCGACGTTCAAGCCGGACACGGACGCGATCACCGCGATCAGTGCCGTGCACATCGAGATCATGATGTTGCGCTTCTGGCGGGCCGACAGTTCCTGCGGGGCCATGGTGATGGTTACCTTTCGAGTGGAGACATGGTGACGTGGTGACGAAACAAAACAGTATTGTATTGAGAGTGTCGGTGGCAGGGGGCGAGTCGTGGCATGCGTCACTGGGCGTGCGCCACTGCGACGGTGTCCGGTGTGCGGTGGGGTGCTGCGGGAAATGAGCGACGAGGTGCCGTCGGCTCGACTCGCGCGGAGCAAGGAGCGGATCAGGGCCGCAGCGACTCGCTTGCTTGTCGAGTCCGGCGCGCGAGCGGTCACCGTCGAGGGCGTCGAGGCGGAGTCAGGCGTCGCCCGTTCGACGCTGTACCGACACTTCGCCTCCCGAGACGAGCTATTGATCGACGTCGTGCGGTCCCAGGTGCCGACACTTCCCGAACCCGATCTCAGCGTCGGCTTCGAACCGGCTCTGCGTGGCCTGGTTGGCGGGATCGCCGAGTCCTTCGCCCGCCCAGAGTGGTCACGAGTGTTTGCTGAGGTCGTCTCCCTGTGCACCTCGATGCCGGAGTTGGAGGCGGTTCTCATCGCCGACACCGAATCCCACCGGGAACGTCTCGCTCGGGTGCTCGACCTCGGCGTAAACGACGGCGTTGCCGCCGCCCAGATCGACGTCGATGACGCAATGAATCTCCTCGTCGGCCCACTCGTGCTTGCGTCCATGACCGGTGTCGGCAACTCCGACATCAGTACGCACCTCAGCCGGCTCGGCAACCTCGTCGTCGACCGCTTCCTGGCGTCGGCTGCACGCTGACCGCCAGATCCGTCCGCGACAGGTCGTACCGGAGCGCGCCGATCCGGACGGTTGACGCCCCAGAAACAGAACAATACAATATTGTTTTGAACCTGCACTGAGAGGGTATCGCACGATGGGTCTCATCGAACGGGGGCGCATGCCAGCGCCGCTCACCACACTGCTCAATCTCGCTCGCGCTCGATCATTGTGGGTGTACCAGTGGGGTCTCGCGTGCTGTGCCATCGAGATGGCCGCAGCATTCGGGTCCGCTCGCTACGACGTGATGCGCCTCGGCGTCATCCCACTTCCAGCGAGCCCACGCCAAGCCGACTTCGTCTGCGTATCCGGCACCGTCACCGACAAGATGGCGCCCGTCGTCAAACGTTTGTGGGACCAGATGCCCGAACCGAAGTACGCCATCTCGATGGGATCATGCGCAAACTGCGGTGGACCCTATTGGGACAGTTACAGCGTGCTCAACGGCGTGGACCAGATCATCCCCATCGACGTCTACGTCCCCGGCTGCCCACCGCGGCCCGAGGCGCTGCTCGAAGGGATCGTGTTGCTTCAACAGCGCATCAAGCACGAGAACATCAAAGACAAATGGGGCCACGCCACCTCGGACCCACACGCTTCGACGGCGTGCCGATCGAACGGGATGAGCCCGAATAGAAGCAAATAGCTCGGAAAGATCGCACGCGATCACTTCGGGTGGCAGGGCCCTGCGGCGCGGTGACGTCATTCTCTCTAGAAGAAAGAGCTCGTCGGTAACACCGCTCGTCGCGGATGATGCCGGCCCCGCCATCAGAGGCGGCGCCGCCAAGTGGCGACGCCACCCGGGTCGTCACTGACCGGTTCCTTGTTGATTGTCGCGAGCCCGCGTCAATAGTGCGGCAGTAGGAGAGGCGTGTTCCAAGAATCGGGACTGCCCGCCGGTCGTTCCACTGGTGCGGTTGTTAGTCAGCCGTTGGCGGGCATCTCGCATGATGACCGCATGACTCGTCGTGTCGCTTCTGTGCTGCTGCTCGCCGGTGCGCTCGTCACCGGTCTGCTGGTGGCGGTGACCACCGTTGCGGTTGTGGAGCCGTCCGTTGTTGAGGCGGCTCCCGCGCCGACGGGCCCGCTTCCTGAGTGCGTCGAGGGTGGTCTTGGCTGCGTTGACGGTCCACTGACTGCTGGCGTGGAGGGCACGTACTCGGCCGGTGCCAGTTTCACTATCACCACGAACGGTGCCGGCCTTGCTCCGTGCCCGTACTACACGAGTACCGGCTGCTACTACGACTTGTTCGAGCCATCGTTCGTTCGCTGCGTGTACCTCGTCGATGGTGACCCCACCAAGGTGCAGTCGTGCCCACCGATCTCGTCGAGCGGCTCCGTGGTCGCCGACTCACAGGGGAGATGCTTCGGAACGTTCGGGAGCACGTACATCTATGGCGGCGACGCCCGCTTCCCCGACCGGTACTGGACCGCCCGCGCGAGGGATCTTGCCCGCTGCGAGTTCAGCGTGGGTGAGGGCGACGTCGACAATCTGTATGGCCCGACCTTCATGCTCTACCGCACCAGGGTGAACGAGTGCTTGGCGGCGACGCTCGCGGGCTGCGTTGGAACGGGGACGGTGCGCGAAGGGCGCAGCGGCTACGTGTGGGTTCCGGTGACCGGCGAACTGGCCGACGATGGAGTGGTGGCCGGTTGCCGCGCCGAACAGTCAACGGGCAATCCGAATGAGGCGATCTTCACGAGTGAGTCCGGCGGCCCGCCTGGTTCTGAACCGCCGGATTTGGAATGGTCGCTGTCGGACGGCACCGAAGGGTCGACGCAGGTGATCACGACCGAGGTCGACGAGCCCGGCACGGTCGATGCCACGATCACCGCACGCCTCGGCGGCGACAGCGACACCGATAGTTGCTCGGTCGACATGGTCGCGCCGGAACTCAGCGCGACGCTGGAAGCGAAGCTCGATGGCGTCGAACGCGACGAGACACGCGACTTCTACGTCCCGCTCGGCGAGGAGTTCGACCTGACGCTCACCGTCGAGGCCAGCACCGGCATCGGCGACCTCACGATCGCCATCGACGACCTGACGGAGATATTCGATCAAGCGTCCGACGTGGACGTGGTGACATCACCAGCTGAGCTCGGCCTGCCGGTTGAACTCGAGAGCGACGAGACCAAGGAGTTCACCTGGCGCCTGCGCGGTGCGGCAGTGTCGGACTTCGCGTTCGACCTCACGCTGGTGGCGACCGACACCGCCGGCGAGGAACAGGACTCAATCGAGGTAACCGACGAAGGTTCGGTAGTCAGTGCGCTCGTGGTGAACAGCACCAACGGAAGTCAGGACGACTTCGACCCGGGCGACGGCACGTGCGACACCGGCGACCTCGTCACCATCGACGGCGAAGAGGTTCCCGAGTGCACGCTGGCCGCCGCGATCACAGAAGCCAACGAAGGAACGGTGAACGCGGACGGCGAACGGGTGATCACGTTCGACGTTCCCGGTGGGCGCACCGCAACCATCGAGGTGAGAGTCGACCTGCCCGAACTCGAAGGCCCAGCGACGATCGACGGCACTACCCAGGGCGATCTCGGCATCCACATCCAAGGCCGGCAGGGAGCGTTCGACGGGCTGCGATTCGTCGGCAGCGGTGTGGTCGCAGTCGGCCTGACCGTCACCGATTTCACCGGGACCGGCGTAGTGCTCGACGGTGAAGGCAACCACGAGATCCGCGACAGCTACCTCGGCCAGCTGCCACTCGACCCCAACCACGATGCCGGCAACGGACGCGCCGGCATCACGGTGGCCTCGCCCGGTAACACCATTGGATCGAGTGACGACGGCAACACCCTCGCCTACAACGGCGACGATCCTGCCGATTCCGTCCCGCAGCCTGGGATGACCGCCGATGACAGCAAAGCGGGTCTCCCCGCGATGGGCAACGTCGTCGTCGTTGACGACGGCAGCGCCACCATTGCGGGCAACACGATGTCGTTCGGCGTTGGTCTCGTCGTGACCGAGGACGCCGACGGTGTCGTCGAGCTCCACGACAACGAAATCCGTTCCAGCGCTGCAGTGATCATCGCCTCCGAGGGCGGCGGTCCGTTCTTGGCGTCGAACAACACGATCACCGGCTCGACCACCGGTCCAGCTCCGGGACAATCGCTCGGTATCGCCGTGGCGCGGGGTAAGCCGGCTTCGTTGTCGAGCAACGAGATCGATCGGCTTTCGCTCGGCCTCCTCGGTATCGAAGCGGACCGGCTGTCGCTGTTCGACAACACGATCGACACCGAGATGGGCGTGTTGCTGATCGGTGGCCGGCGAGCGTCGATCGGCGGCAACGAGATCGGTGGCGATATCGGCATCTTGTCGGTCGACGACGACGCCGAGACCGAGCACGTCATCAAGAGCAACGAGTTCATCGGCAAGACCGGGGTGCTTGGCGTCGGGCACCACGGCGACACCGTCGAGAACAACGAGTTCTCCGGTGGCACCGGCGCGATGTTCATTCGGTCGTCGGAACTCGCGATCTCCAACAACCGCTTCGACGAGACCGAAGTCGGCGTCTGGCTGATCAGCCAGCTCGGCCCAGCGTTCGGCGGGAACACGGTGTCCGACAACGACTTCCCGGACACCACCTACCCGGTGATCGCAATGGAAGAACGGGCAACGATCGAGAACAACACGATGTCGGGTGACATCGCCGTCGGGGTGCTCGCGTCGCCGACCGCGGGGTCGGTCATCCGCGATAACGCCATCACCGGCGGTGCGATCGGGCTGCTCGTTCTCGACTCGGCGGCGAGCGAGATCCACGGCAACGTCGTCGAGGGCGCTGCGTTCGGGGCCATCGCCGCATCCGATGCCAGCGCCGCCCGCGCAGCAGGCGCCGACACCGACGAGCAGTCGCTCTACGACAAGTTCTTCGCCAACATCCCCGACATCGCGACCGACTGGCTCGACGTCACCGACCTCGGGTTCTCCCTCGACCCGTCGGCATTGTTCAGGACCACTAACTCGGTGGGTGCCAACACGTGGACGGCGAACCGATTCGTCAACAACGACGCCGGCCTCGTGGTGTACGGGGATGCGGACGGCACAGAGATCGGACGCATCGCGCCGGGTGACGGCAATATCATCAGCGGCAACCGGCAGATCGGACTCCTGCTCGGCGATGCCGGACAGGGGACTCCCGAGGACATCACGATCCGCGGCAACTCGGTCTTCGACAACGGCGTGAACGCCACGCCCGCAACCTCGGTGCTGACGGGACTGGGCGGATCGGTGCCCGACATCGTGTTCCGTTCCGAACGGCTCGACAACCCATCATCGATCGGCCTGGCACTCAACGACGCCCTCGATCTTGACGATGGCCCGAACGGCCTGCAGAACCACCCGATCGTCACCGATCTCGCCGACGACGGCACGATCTCAGGGCAGCTGTTCTCCGAGACCAACTCGTCGTACCTCATCGACTTCTACGCCAATGATGGCGCGTGCAACCCCACCGGCTACGGCGGGGGCCAGCACTACCTCGGATCGGTCGATGCAACCACCAACGCGTCCGGCCAGGCGCCGTTCACGTTCGCCTCAACCGCCAGCGCGGTGCAGACCGTCACCGCCATCGCCACAGCGCAGGGGCTGGTCGGTGGCAGCTCGTCGCAGTTCTCGTATTGCATCGGCACCTCCGACACCGCGACGGTCACGGTCGTGTCGGCCGCATCCGGCGAACGCCGGCTGCAGGTGTCGAACACCGAACAATTCGAGGTTGGCGACTTCGTGGTGATCAACCCCGGCGGCCCGAACGAAGAGGGTGGCATCGTCGACGGATTCGGATCGATCATCCTCGAACAGCCGCTGCAGTTCGATCACGACGCCGGCGAGTTGATCATGGTGACCGACAAGGCGCCGCCCTCGCCACCGGCTCCCCCGGAGCCGACCGCTCCGCCAGCGATCGGCGGTGTCACACCGGTGTCGCCCGCACGGCTGGCCGACACGCGCAACGCCGGCGAGACCATCGACGGGCGGGTCGAAGGTGTCGGTGCGGTGCAGGGCGGCACCAGCCTGCGCATCCCCGTGCACGGGCGCGGCGACGTGCCGCCGTCGGCGACGTCGGTGGTGGTCAACACCGTGGCCGTCGACCCCGCCGATCGCGGCTTTCTCGCGCTGTATCCGTGCGACGAGGAGGTGCCCTCGACGTCGTCGGTCAACTACGGCACTCGCCCGGTCGACGTAAACAATGCGCTGGTCAAGCTGTCGACCGACGGCGCGTTGTGCGTGTTCTCCAAGTCGAACACCCATGTCGTGCTCGACGTGACCGCCTACGCCGAAGGCGACGAGGCGCTGGCGCCGCGGCGGCTCGCCGACTCGCGCCAGGGATTCGCAACCGACGACGGCAAGCAGGAGGCGTTCGGGCGCGTAGCCGCCAAGTCGACCACCGAGATTCAGGTCGCCGGCCGCGGCGGCGTGCCAGCCGACGCAGCCGCCGTGGCGGTCAACGTCACCGCAGTGCGACCCGGCAAACAGGGGTTCGCCACGCTGTTCCCCTGCGACGAGGACCAGCCCTTGGCGTCGAATCTCAACTTCACCACAGGAGTAGTGCGGCCCAACGCAGCGATCGTTGCGCTGTCGTCGGCGGGCTCGCTCTGCGTGTACACATCGGCCGCGACCGACCTGGTGGTGGACGTCACCGCATCATTCGCAGACGTGCCGTCGTTCACGCCGCTGAACCCGGCACGCCTGCTCGAGACACGACCCGGAGAGGACACCGTCGATGGGCGCAGCGAGGGCCTCGGCCGACTGGTCGCGCGCTCGACGACCAGAGTGCAGGTCGCCGGGCGCGGAGGAGTACCGGCCGACGCAACACTCGCTGCGGTCAACCTGGCCGCAGTGCTCCCATCGGCGCAGGGCTTCATCACCCTGTTCCCTTGTGACGAGGACCGACCGACCGCGTCGTCGATGAACTTCGTCGCTGACGAGGTCATCGCCAATTCGGGCGTCGTCAAGCTCGACGCAGGCGGAAGCGTGTGCGTGTACACCCACCGGCAGACCCACCTCGTGATGGACGTCAACGCCGCCTGGGCCACCTCGCGGTTGGCCCCGACTTGACGGCCGTTGGCTAGCGCCCTGTCGGAAACGTGAGGATGGGGTTGTTGTCGAGGAGGGGTGGGGGGAGGCCGAGGCGGTGGTTGAGGTCGACGGTGACGGCGATGGCGTGGATGCGGAGTCGGATGGCGAGCAGTTCGGCGATGGCGGCGCGTCCGCCTGGGTAGCGCCCGCGGCGGACGATGGCTGCGACGTCGGTGAGGTCGCTGTGGAGGAAGCGGGCGTGTTCGCGTAGCACTCGTTGGAGTGGTCGCGTGAGCGGGCCGGTGTAGCTGGCGTTGCGCCGCCAGCGTTCCTCGACGATGACGGCGAGCAGGTCGAAGGATTCTTCGAGGTAGGTGCGGATGCCTTCGCCGAGCGGGCCGTCGTCGTAGCGCCAGCGGTCGACGATTTCGAAGGCGTGGGCGTCGTCGACCATCGCGGCGACGAGTCCGTCGGCGATGCCGATCATCTCGTCGCGTGGCGCGATCGCCGAGGGTTTCGGCGGCCGGACCGTGGTGAGCAGCGATCGGAGGTCGTCGGCGACGCGCTCGGCTGACAGCTTGAGGAGCTCGTCGACACTGTCGACGTGGCGGTAGATGGCTGATTGGGTGATACCGAGCCGCTCGGCGACTGCGACGGTGGTCAGCGCGTCGGGGCCACCTTCGCGCAACAGGTCGGCGCCAGCGGCGATGACGTCATCTCGGGTCCGCACCAGGTTGGAAGCTAGTTGTTGTCGGCTGGGCTGCTGTCACGGTGCATGTCATTCACGGCGAGATCGTCGGCGTGGGTGGAATGTGATTGATCTATCACTAGCGTACGAAGATGTGATAGATCCATCACTTTCTTCGCGTCCGCGCCCGCATCCGCGATCGCTTGTACGGGCCATCTGTATTGCTGGCGGGCTGTTGGTTGGCTCGATGATCGTGCTGCCACTCACGTCCCCGGCGGTGGAGGCGGTGCTCATCGAGCCGTCCAACGATGCCGACATCGCCGAGGTGAACTTGGTGGTCGACGGGGTCGCAGTGACCCAGACCGATGCCGATAACGGGCAGACCACCACCGCGTCGAACTCGGTGCAGCTGACGTCGATCGAGCTGACCGATGGGACGGTGCTGGATGACTTCACTGGTGGCAGCATCGAGAAGAACGCGGACTCGCCGGTGGTGGTGCGACCTGACGGGACGACGTCGGTCGGTGTGTATTCCCAACCCAGCGCGGGCACCGAGTTGATTGTCGACTACAACGACGCCGGGTTCGAGGCCGCTGGCGCGCCCGTGATCGGTGGCCGTGAGCTGACGACGTACTTCGACTACGGGTACGCCGGCGCCGCCAACACCGGCGGGAGCGGCAACATCGACGACGGTGACTTTTCAGATTGGGAGTTCCGCGTCATCCTCGACAACTGCTTGACCCCGCAGGACTACGTGTTGGTGATGGAACGCAACGGCAATACGGCGTTCAACCTGATTCCGACCAACGCTGCAGGCGACGTCATCGGGACCGACGTGTTGGAGTTTCGAGGCACCGATCAGGGCGCCGGGTACGCATGGAACACCGGCTACTCGCCACTGCGATTCCCCAGCCAGGAGCTGTGGTTCTCAGTCGCACCTGCGTCGCTGTTCGGCGCATCCGAGAACGTGTGCGGGTTCCGCGTTGACAACGACGGCCAGGCCGACGTCAAGTTCTTCGGACTACGGACCGTGTCGGCCGAGCTCGAGAAGTACGTCAACCTGGCAGGCGAGGAGTACCCCGCCGATCTGGCCGTCGAGGCAGTGGCGGCACCAGCGGGCAGCGACATATCGTTCCGTGTCGAGTACGAGAACACGGGCACCGACACGCTCCTCGACGTCACGTTTTCCGACACCGACGTGACGTTGTCGTGCAACGTCATCGATGACGGATCAACCAGCGGCATCTTGACCAGCGACCTCGACCCCGACGACGAGTTCGTCGAGGCGCTCGCCCCAGGCGGCATCGTCGAGTGCACGGCGTCGCTCACCGACATCGACCCCGACACTGCGCCGTTCAACCAAGGCATCCACGTGAACACGGTCACCGTGCAAGCCGACAACTCCGACGGCGCACCGGTCGAACCGTGGACCGACGACGCCCATGTCGTGATCCCGAGCATCGATATCGAAAAGGCAACTAACGACAACGATGCCGACACCCCGACCGGACCGACCATCGACACGCTCGACCCGGTGACGTGGACCTACGTGGTCACCAACACCGGCGCGACGGCCTTGCAGAACGTGACCGTCATCGACGATCAGCTCGCCTCGACCGACATCGACTGCGACAGTGACAACGTGATCGCCAGCCTGGCGATCGGCGCGTCTGCGACGTGCACGGCCACTGGGATCGCCGCATCTGGGCAGTACCGCAACCTCGGATCGGTGGTCGGCGACGTACCTACCACGTTCCCCAATGTCGACCCGTCCGCCCCACTACAGGTCACCGACGACGACCCGTCACACTACTTCGGGCGTGACGTCCCCAGCTTCACGATCGACAAGCGCGTGCAGGATCAACCCGCCGACACCGCCGACACCGCTGTCGCCGTCGATCCCGGCACAGCGCTGGACTTCAGCGTGCTCGTGACGAACACCGGCAACATCGAACTCGTCGATCTCGAGGTAACCGACGACGACTTCGGCGACAACTTCGATTGCGGCGACGACGGCGACAACGTGATCGCCTCGATCCCCGTCGGCGACGCCGTCACCTGCACCTTCGACCTCGACGGAACACGGACCCAACCCGACGACACCTTGTTCGACGACTCATTCAACGGGCTCGCACTGCACACCAACACCGCAACCGGCACCTATACACCCCCGACCGGCAACCCGATCACCGAGTCGAACCCGGCCAACGTGCTGCTCAACCCCACGTTCTCCATCGGCGACTTCGTGTGGAACGACACCGACCGCGATGGCATTCAAGACCCCGACGAAACCGGTCTCGTCGGGGCCACCGTCACACTGTTCGACGACACCGGCGCACAGGTCGGCGACCCGATCGTCATCGACGACACCGGCGCCTACCTGTTCGAGGATCTCCCCGCAGGTGACTACACGGTCGAGTTCACACTCCCATTCGGCTACACCGAATCACCAACCGGACAAGGCAACGGCACCAACGACAGCGACGGATCAACCGTCGACGTCACCGTCACCGATGCCGACCGACTCGACATCGACTACGGCGGCCACGAACTCCCCGCTGCGCTCGGCGACTTCGTGTGGAACGACACCAACGGCGACGGCATCCAAGACCCCGACGAACCCGGCATCCCAGGAGTCACCGTCACCGTCGACCCGAACACGCCCGACGATCCCTCCGACGACATCATCACCACCACCGACGCCGACGGCTTCTACCAAATCCTTGATCTCGCACCAGGCGACTACAACGTCACCTTCACACCACCGGACGGTCCCGGCTACCTCGCCGCCCCAGCCGATCAAGGCGGCGACGACACCGTCGACAACGACTGGAACGGCACCACACCCGTCGCCGTGAGCCTCACCGCCGACGAACTGAACTCCACCATCGACGCCGCCTTCCTCCTTCCGGCGTCGGTGGGCAACTTCGTCTGGAACGATCTCGACCAAGACGGCATCCAAGACCCCGGCGAACCCGGAATCGGCGACGTGACCGTCACCATCCAAGGAGCCGACGGCTTCACCACCACAACCACCACCGCCAACGACGGCTCCTACTCGTTCACCGACCTCCCACCGGGCGACTACACCATCACCTTCACCCCACCGGCCAACACCACACCATCCCCAACCGCTGCGCCCGGCTCCACAACCGCAAACGACAGCAACGGCATCACCACCACCATCACCCTCCAGCCAGGCGAACAAAACACCACCATCGACCTCGGAGTGTTCACCCCGACCGAGCCCACCACCCCCACAACCCAACCACCACCACCAACGACCCAACCACCCACCGATCCGGCACAGCCCTCACCGACCGCACCAACACCACCCACAGGCCCGCCAATCGGATCGCTCCCCGACACCGGCTCCAACGGCACCACCAACACCATCGCCATCGCCGCACTCATCCTCGCCGCCGGCATCGGCCTCCACCTCACCACCCGACAACGGCAACGCCAGCGAACCGGGCACTAGCCGATCGCCCAGGGACCACCGACCCACGAACACCGCCCCATCGCAGCACGTTGCGTTCGGCGGTGGCCGACCGATATCCGCAGCAAGTCGTATGGAGGATCGAGGTCGCCGAGGCGTCCGTTCGGGCAGGTTCGAGCGCAACACCGTCCCTCATGGCTGGGGTGCTCGGTAAGGGAAGCGCCGTCGCCTCGGTCTCGACCGCGTTGCGTTGCCGGGCAGCGAGGCGGTCCCACGCGGCAAATGTGACGTCAGTGCCGGCGCGGCGCCACGTGCCGACGATCTCGCCGTCGACCAGAACGCCTCCCGGCCACACCCGTGAGGTCCACAGCTCGCCACGCCGACGCGCCTCGGGCACCAGCAGTTCGCGATCGGTACCCCAGCACCGGTAGTAGGCGTCGCCGCTGGGGAGCAGCCGTGCTGGCGCCCGTTCGCTCGCACCCGCCTGGCGGGCCGTAGTCGCGTCGTCGATCAGCATCCAGCCCAATTCGGTCGATGTCTGCGCGAACGTCGGGACTGTGCGGACCTGCAGGTGTCGCTGGGACCGAACGGAGCTGACTGGGACGGCGTGGTTACGGGCAGATCACGATGACCGAGAAAGGCGAGTCAACCGACGTGCCGTCGGAGTTGCGCAGTTCGACGAAGACCCGTGAGGGCTCATCATTGCGGGCGACGAGCTTGGCCTCTCCGACCGGAATAAAGAACTCTGAGTTGTCCGCTGGAACCGCCGTGGCGACACAGGTCCCCGTGATGTTTCGATTGAACCCCACTTCGTAGGCACCCGTTCCGCTCAGTTTGTTCGTGTCTGCGGCGACGGCGCCCTTGCCTAAGGTGAGCGCACCGTCGCTCGCGACGATCGCCCACATGACCTTGGCGTCGTCGAGCTTGGCCGCGAGCAACGCGTCGACCTCGGCCTTCGTGTACACGTTGGCCTCTAATGCATCCAGTCGAGTGTCGAGCTGCGTGAGCGAAGATGTGATGAAGTAGCCGACGACGTCGAGGATGATGTTGACGTTGCCGCGGAAGTTGTAGACCCGGATCGTGCCGTCGGCGGACAACTTCACGTCGAGCATGTTCGGCGTCGGTGGACCGCCCGGTGTCACGTTGATGCTCGACAACAGTGGCACCGACGGCAGGTCGGCCGGGTAGACCCGGACGTTGGATGCGGCGGTGGCATCGACGACGGTCGCGTTGACGACGACGCCGACCGCTTCGGTGGGGATCGCCAGCGAGTCGGTGCATTGCCCGTTCGATCCATGGACCGTGACGTCGAACGTCGAGTTCGGCCCGAGCGGCACGTTGCGCGGACCGATATTGGTCGCCGGTCTCGTGTCAGTGAGTCGGCAACCCTCGGTTGGAACAAAGGTGGTGTCGTCGTCTCCTGGGTCCGCACCGGCCGACCACGCCTGCGTCACCAGCAACGTGCACAACAGCGTCAGTACGACCCCGGTAGAGAGCCACACCAACGAACGGACACGGAACGTCCGGTCCATCACAAACCTCCTCGATGAGGCGTCCGGATCCGCAGTGCCCGGAGCACAACCATCGTGACACGGCCAAGCGGCCTCGTCCACGGGCCACGCCGCATGCGCGCTCGCGAACTTAGCGATCGCCCGAGGGGTTGTACCTCGCCTCGTCGACCCTCTCAGTTTAAGGCGTTCAACAACGCTCTCCCTCACCCCTGGCCCGAGTCCGTCCGGAAACGGCACCCATTGCGCTCGGCGATGTGCGCGGAAAGGCTCGCCCGGCCGAGCCTGTACCGCTTGCGAGGGCGTCACGTCGCCCGATCCAGCCATCTCGTAGTCGAAGCGATCGTCTCGTGTTCGAGTGTGTCGTCAGATTCGGACAGTGCCTAGGCTCGAGACTGCGCGAACCGCACACGCTGTCGAGGCGGCGCGACTCCGGGCGGATCGGGGTCGGGCGGGTGCGTTCGCTACGTCGTCGCCTGGTTTGTCCCATGTTTTGTCCCATGAACTCGCCAGTACGGTCCAACACCGGTCCGGACGGTCTGGACAAAACACCTGATCAGACGGCATAGACCGGACGGTCACGGACGCTCCGGACGGCTCTTGGCCTTTTCCTAAACCGTGCGTCGCAGGTTCGATCCCTGCCAGGGGCGCCACACGGAGTGGGAGCATTTGTCGTTAGTCGACTTGTTCGGCGCGTTGCTTCACCGTCCCGTGCCGGTCGATGTACTGAGCGGGCAGCGATCGATCCTCACCTTCGTCAAGCTGCGCTACGCCCACGCAGCCGGCACCAGGAGGTGTTTGTGGGCGATGGACCGATGCGTCCCGCCCTGTGGTCAACATGTCCCGCGGCGTACTCGCGGGTGCGACCTACACAATAATGCGTGTGACTTGCATATCCATCTCAATCGTGTGAAAGTGGATCCACCGTCGCTTGCCGCCTCGAAGTGCGTCGAGCTGTCATCGAGGGGGATCGTGTGAAACGACAAGTGCTGAGCATCGTCGTGGGGCTTGCTGTCATTGCCGCCTCATGTGCTGACGACACCGCTGACGAGCAAAGTGCGGAGAGCACCGTGGGGACGACCTCAGCGCAGTCTGCACCGTCGACGCTCGCCGCCGGCGGCGACTCGGTGTCTGACGAAGGCGACTCTGGTGTCAACAACACCGCGGACGAACCGGTCGTGGAATCGACTCCTCCTGACACTGAGCCGGTCGAACTCACTGCGTCGTATCGGGGCGTGTCCGAGGACTCGATCACCCTCGGGGTAGCGCACATCGACTGGGCGCTCATCGCTGAGCAGTTCGGCTTCGATCGCGACTTCGTTCCGGCGGACACGGTCTATGAAGCCTGGACCGCAGCGCTGAACGACTCGGGAGGCATCGACGGTCGTCAGGTCGAGGTGGTCATCAAGCCTTTCTTGCCAGTCGGCACCGGGCCGAGCGAGCAGATCTGCCTCGAGCTGATGGAAGACGAAGAGGTCTTCGCAGTGATGGGCCAGATGCTGGACAACAACCCGCTGTGCTTCACGGAGGAATACGGACATCCATACGTGGGGCACTTTGGTGAGACACCCGAAGTGCTCGACCGGTCCGACGGGTTGTTCTTCGCCACGCGGATGGCCGAGATACCCCAACGCACGGAAGCGGCCCAACTGCTCGCCGAGGACGGACGGTTCGAGGGTCGTCGGATCGCTTTGATGTGGACCGATTCGTTCGAGGCCATCTACGGCGAGGCCGTTCGGCCGGTGCTCGAAGCAGGCGGAGCGGAGGTGGTGTCCGAGATCGAGACCGGCGTGCTGACTGGAAACAGCACCGTGGACGGGCCGGCACTCTCCAGTGCACTGGAACGCGCCGCGGCAGATGGAGCAGACATGATCGTCAGCGTCGGCGACTACTCGCTCGCTCACTCCCTGGAGACGAATCAGACTGACCTCGAGGCGGTCTTGATCTCGGAGGAACTGTCGACGAACGAGTTGCTCTTTCAGGCTCCCATCGGCGAGGAGGCGCGTGCTCGCGTCAGCGGAGCTGGGATGTGGCGGCCCGAACCTGATGACCTGCTCGCCGACCCGCTCGTCCAAGAGTGCATCGACGAGGTTGAGCAATACAGCGACCTCGTGGTCGACGCTGCGAACTACGGCGAGGTCAACGACCTCGTCACGCATTGCCAGGTCTTCCGACTCATGGTTGCGATCCTCGACGCGGCAGGACCCGATCTCACACCTGAGCGGTTCATCGGTGCTGGAGAGGCGCTCGGTGAGATTGCGCTTCCGGGTGAACCCGATGGCCTCATCGGACCCGATCACCGGTCGGCAGGCCGCACCGTGGCTCGCTACGAGTACGACTCGGCAGCGGGTGTGTACGTCCAGGTTGGCGACGCCCGTGTTGTGGAGTAGCCGACGGCCGGAGTCTTTCAGACGTCACGAGAGCCTGGGTCGTCCATGAGTGACGAACGCGCCGACCGTCCTGTCAGCGAGTTGACCAACACGCTGTTCGCGGCAGCGTCGAACGACGCCAGCACCGCTGTTGCGGATGAGTCAGCCGACGATCCGCAGGCGCTGCCTGGTGTAGGCGGGGAGGCGATGAGCCTGCGCGACGGTCTTGCTCGCGGTGGCGCATTCACGTTCATCATCTTGTTGGTCCTCAACTCCCTCGACGAGCTCGAGGCCGGCGCCTTGGCCTTGTTGGCGCCGAACATTCGCGACTCGTTTGGCATTTCCGACGGCGCGATCACCTTCATCGGCTCAGCCGCTGGTGCCTTCGTCGTCCTCGGAGCCTTTCCGATGGGATATCTCGCGGATCGCTACCGCAGGGCGCCGATCGTGGGAATCTCTTCGCTCGCATTCACTGGGTTTGTCTTTCTCACTGGGCTCGCCGTGAACGCGTTCACCATCTTTTGCACGCGACTCGGCGCGGGAATCGCCAAAGCGAACACACTGCCCGTGCATAGCTCGCTCATCGCCGACACCTACCCGATTCAGGTGCGAGGCCGGATGGGTGCGATCAATGCGATGGCCGGTCGATCGGTCGGGGCCATCGCCCCCGTGATCATCGGTTTGATTGTGCTCATCGCTGGTGGAGACGATGGATGGAGGTGGGCGTTCATACTGCTCGGACTCCCAGTTGCCGTGGTTGCGGTCCTTGCCTTCCGAATCCCTGAACCGGTTCGAGGTCAATGGGAGAAATCGGACGTACTCGACACGGTGATCGAGTCGGACGAGCCCGGTGCGATCTCGGTTGAAGCGGCATTCGCCCGACTGCGACAGATTCGCACCCTGCGGTCGGTTGTCGTTGCGTTCTGTGCAATCGGCTTCCTCATTTTCACGCTCGGTGTGCAGACGAACATCTACCTCGACGATGAGTTCGGCCTTGACACGTTGGAGCGAGGCATCGTGGCGTCGATTGCAGGGGTCGCCGCGGCATTGTTTCTGCCGTTCGTCGGCCGGCGCTTCGATCGTCTGTACCGGAACGATCCGGAGTCAGCACTGCGCTTGCTCGGCTACTACTTGCTCCCGCTGACCGCATTGATCCCTGTTCAGTTTCTGGTGCCGAACCCCGTCGCCTTCGTCGTGCTGAGCATCCCGATCCAGGTGCTCTTCACCGCATCGTTTGCGATGGTTGCCCCCACCGTCCAGGCGATCGTGCCGTACCAGCTGCGAGGCCTCGGCAATGCGCTCGTGACGCTGTACATCTTCTTGGTGGGCGCGGTCGGCGGCTCCATACTCGCGGCGTTTCTCATTGACGCCTATGGGCCGAGGATTGCGATCATCACACTGGCGATCCCATCCATCGGCCTCGGCGCGGTGATGTTGCTGCGGGGCGCAAGCTCGATCCGTGAGGACCTCGCGCTGATCGCCGAAGAACTCCACGAGGAGCTCGCCGAACACGAGCGCCGACGTGATGTCGACGCGGCGACGCCGGCGATACAGCTTGCCAACGTCGACGTGAGCTACGGCCGACTCCAAGTGTTGTTCGGCGTCGACCTCGAGGTTGCCTCCGGTGAGACGCTCGCGCTTCTCGGAACGAACGGCGCCGGGAAGACCACTGCCCTGAAGGCGATCTCGGGCCTCATCGTGCCGGACCGAGGCGTCGTTCGGCACCACGGGCGGACCATCACGTTTCACAGTCCGGAGTGGCGGGTTGCGCACGGCATCCAAATGCTGCCCGGGGGACGTGGCGTGTGGCCGCACCTCACGGTCCGAGACAACCTGGTCGTCGGGGCATACGCATACCGTCGCAACGCGGAGGACTGCCAGCGACGGATCGACGGAGCGCTTGCACGATTCCCCGTGTTGGGAGGGCGACTCGACGATACGGCTGCGCAGCTCTCCGGTGGCCAGCAACAAGCCCTCGCCCTCGCCCGCGTGATGCTGCACGAGCCCGACGTTCTCCTCATCGACGAGCTGAGTCTCGGATTGGCGCCGGCGGTCGTCGAGGAGCTGTTGGTCTCGCTCGAGGACCTGAAGCGTCAGGGTCAGACGATGATCATTGTCGAGCAGTCGCTCAATGTTGCGCTGTCGATCGCCGATCGTGCCGTCTTCATGGAGAAGGGAACCGTCCGCTTCGACGGGCCAGCAGCGGAACTCGTCGAGCGCGATGACCTGGTACGAGCGGTGTTTCTCGGGACGGGCGACTGATGCGCACGGCGGCCGTGGCCTCCGTGTTCGAGTGCTTCGGCGGCCAATCAACCTGTGTCACTCGACAGACCGTCTTCGACGGGATTACCGCCGGACTCGTGTACGGGCTGCTCGCTCTCGGCATCATCTTGATCTATCGCAGCACTCGCGTGCTGAACTTCGCGGTTGCGGCAATGGGTCTCCCGGCAACGGTGATCTTCGGTTTGCTCGTGCTCAATTGGGGCGTTCCGCTCTGGCCGGCATTGCTCATCTCGGTCATTCTGGGTGCACTGATCGGCGTGATCGTCGAGCTCACGATCGTGCGCCGTCTTTTCTCTGCGCCGCGGGTGATCCTGCTGGTCGCGACCGTTGGCGTTGCCCAGCTCATGCAGGGCGTTGTCCTGGCACTTCCGCGCTTGGACGGCAGTAATCGCAGCTTCCCGACACCGATCGGCTCGACCTTCCTCCCGTTCGATCGGTTGCAGGTGACGGGGCCGCAATTGATGATCCTGCTGACGGTCCCGTTGCTTGCGGCCGGGCTGACCTGGTGGTTGAACCGGTCGGTCTTCGGTCGGGCAGTTGCTGCCTCGGCCGACAATCCAGATCTCAGTCGGCTCTCGCAGATCAACCCGAAGGTCGTGTCGAGCTTCGTGTGGTTGGTCGCTGGCGCGCTTTCAGCGGTCAGCATGTTGCTGTTGAGCTTCGGTGGGAACTCGACTCAGATCGACGACCTTGGACCGGTAACGCTGTCCAAAGCGCTTGCTGTGGCCATGCTCGCCGGCCTCCGGTCGTTTCCCCGTGCGATCATCGCCGGGATCGGCGTCGGGCTTCTCGAGGCGTTGCTTCGCTTCAACTATCCGGTTGAGTCGGGCCTGACCGACTTCGTCCTGCTCATTGCTGTGCTCGTGGCCGTGTACCTGGAGGGTCGCCGAGGCTCCGAGGACTCGGCGATGGCGGTCACGGCCCGTGAGACGGTCGCACGCGTGAGTTCCGGACAGCGGTGGATCGTTCGCAACCTGGGCAGCGTGACGGCATGGATCGCGGTCTCCGCGGCAATCGCGGTCCCGTTCGTCGTCGACATCCGTCCGAGTCGCCTCGTCCTGTACGCAACGATCGCGGGTTTCGCGATCTGTGCTGCGTCGGTGACGGTGATCACTGGTTGGTCTGGTCAGCTCTCGTTGGCCCAGATGGCGTTTGCGGGAGTCGGCGCGCTCACCGCAGCGGCGCTCCAGCGTGGTGCCGAACTCGACCTCACAATCGGCCGTTGGACGTTGGTGAGCGGCCAGCTACGCGAGCAGTCGTACCCGGTCGCGTTCGTCGGGGGCACGGCCGCAGCGGCCGTTGTTGCGGTCATCGTCGGCGTTGGCGCGTTGCGAGTCCGAGGCCTGCTTCTTGCGGTTTCGACCTTTGTGTTCGCTGTTGCGGCCCAGCAGTACATCTTCCAGCGACCATTCTTTTCGGACGGGCAGCAGAGCGTCAGATTCCAACGGGAGGTGGTGTTCGGGATCGACGTCGGCGATCAACGCACGTACCTTCTGTTCTCGATCGTCGCGCTGGCAGTGATCGTCTCGATGCTGGGACGAATCCGACGGAGCGGCGTGGGACGGTCGATGATCGCTGTTCGCGAGAACCCTGACGCAGCAGCAGCGTTCGGCGTCGCTCCCGATCGAACGCGGATCGTGGGGTTCGCCCTCGCAGGGGCGATCGCCGGCTACGGCGGCATCGTTCTCGCCGGACTCGCCCGAAACGTCCAATTCTCCGAGTCGCTGTTCCGCGTCGACGACTCGTTGTCGGTGGTGTCGATGGTCGTCGTGGGGGGTCTTGGGTCAGTGCTCGGTCCGGTCCTCGGGTCGTTGTGGGTGAACGGTCTGCCGGCGTTCTGGCCCGACAACGACGTCGTTCCGTTTCTCACGTCCGGCGTCGGCCTGCTGGTCGTGCTGATGTACTTCCCAGCCGGCTTGGCGAGCCTCGTCGTTCGCCTTCGCGAGTTGGCGGCCGCGCAGCTCGATCGCCTGCTGCCCGCTGTAGCGGAACCATCGCAGCCTGGAGACGACGGTCACTCCGTACCGGTCGTCAGACGGTCCGTCGAGTCTGAGCCGTCATCGGCGGTAGCGCTGCGCACGAAGCAACTCGGAGTGCGCTTCGGTGGCTTGATCGCAGTCTCGGATGTCTCGATCGAGGTACGGCGCGGCGAGGTCGTCGGCCTCATCGGAACCAACGGGGCCGGCAAGTCCACGTTGATGAATGCCGTTGGCGGGTACGTACCCGCTACCGGCGGCGTTGAACTCGATGGACTCGACGTGAGCGACCGTTCGCCGCACGCTCGAGCACGGCTGGGTCTCGGTCGGACATTCCAGGCCTCGCACCTCTTCCCCGACCTCACGGTCCGGGAAACGGTGCAGGTCGCGCTCGAAGCCAGGGAACGTTCGTCGTTGCTGCGAACGGCTCTGAACCTTCACGGCCGCCACGAGCGCCGCCAGGCCGCCGAGGCGGACGACCTGATCGACGTGCTCGGCCTTGGTCGTTACGCCGACACGTGTATCTCTGAGTTGTCCACCGGAACTCGCCGTGTTGTTTCATTGGCGAGCCTCAGCGCGCTCGGTGCCTCGGTGCTGTGTCTCGATGAGCCCACCGCTGGTCTGGCCCAGCGGGAGACCGAGGCCTTCGCTCCGTTGATCGAACGGATGAAGACTGAACTCAACGCATCGTTGCTCGTCGTCGAACACGACATGCCGCTCATCATGTCGATCAGTGATCGGGTGTATTGCCTTGAAGGAGGCGCGGTGATCGCCTCCGGCAATCCCGACGCAGTGCGTAGTGACCCCGCCGTGATCGCGTCGTACCTCGGTACCGATGAGCGAGCCATCACACGATCGGGCGCTCTCATCGTCGCCGACGACACCGTCTGAGGATGCCGCAGGCTGCGCGGCGGACGCGGAGTTCGTGTGCCCGTGTACGTTGGCACGATATGGCGCCACCAACGAGCACGACGGACACCGCTGACGCTCCCGATCAGCCATTGTCCCGACGCGATCGGAAGCGCAACGAGACTCGTCAGTCGCTCGTCCGCGCCGCCATCGAGCACTTCGAAGCGAAGGGGTTCGAAGACACCACCGTCGTCGACATTGCGGAGTCTGCCGACGTCGATCCATCGACGTTCTTCCGTCATTTTGGCACCAAAGAGGCAGTGCTATTCACCGACATGGAGCAGTTCGTGGAGCGCGGCGAGCAACTGCTCGCCGCAGACGACGGTCCGCTGGAGGGGTCGCTCATCGAGAAGCTGCAGCAAGCGACGATGCTCGCTGTGTCACCAGAGGCGCGTGACCCGGAGCTCCACCGCCTTCGTGCCCGCCTGCAGGAGTCTTCTCCGCATCTGCAAGCGGTCTCGCGTGTCTATGTCGACCGAGTCTCGGTACTGCTGGCCGAGTACATCGGACGCCAGGTCAATCTCGATCCCGACAACGATCCGCTGCCGTATCTCCTTGCAACGCTTTGGGTCTCGGCGTTCGCGTGGTACCGAGAGCGAGTGGTGGCCGGCGAAGAGGCCGCCGATTCCCCCGGCGATCTGCTCGGGAACGTGACAGCCGATATCACTCGACTGGTCGAACTCCTGCAAGAACGGGGCGTGTCCTAACCAGCTGCTGCCGGCGGAAACGCCAAGCTCATCGCTCGACGTCGAAGCTTCCATTCGCTGTTAGCGAACACCCATGTGTCTTCGGTGTCGCCGACCATGGTGTGGTGTTCCGTATCGCCCTCTTCGCGGCGGTGCGCCGCCGTGATGTACGACACGGTCACCGACGTATCCGTCTGTTCGGTGATCCGTAGGTTGGTCGCACAGTGTCGGCTGAGGTGGGTCGCTGCGGCCCGTTGTTCCATCGCCGCCTCGTAGCCGGCGCGGTCGAGTTCGTTGGGGCCAAGTGCAAAAACGAAGTCATCGGTGACGTATCGCGGCGTCTCGTCGGCTCTGCCCGAGTCGACCAAGAAGTACATCTCGGCGATCATCTGCTCAACGTCGCCTCGCCAGGTGGAAGGGAGTGCCATCGTTTCTCCTTTGGTCTGCAGTGAGACGGTCAGCGGATCGATCCGCCACGAGCAGCAATGACTTCTTGGAGCATTCGCTCGAAGTCGCCTTCCTGCTCTTCTGGCTTCTCATACAGGCTGGTCATTGCTTCGCCGGCTTCGTAGCGCCGGACGAGCTCGTCGAAGTCGACGGGTACTCCGATCGGGTTCTTGGCGAACTCGGGGCTGTTCATTGCCTCGATTGATATGTCCGTCGGATAGATGTCGATGAACAACTCGATTTGTACCCCCGCCGGGTCGAGGTAGTACATCGACAGCGTGCCGCCGTGATGAATTCGCAGCGCCGGCTCGATGCCCAACTCCTTGACGCGCTTGTAGTTGCCGAGCAGCTCAGGCATCCCGCGCATTTTGAACGCGATGTGTTCGACGCCCGGGCCTGCTGGGTCGACATCGGCTGGCGCAACGCCCATGAGCAAGAGGCGATGGTGTTCGCCATCGTGGCTGAGTGCAGCCGCGCTCTTGCCATCTCCACCTTGCACTCGCATCCCGAGCAACTTGCCGTAGAAGTCGACGCACGCTTCGACGTCGGTCGTCCGGAGGACGATGTGGCTGAGGTCGGCCGCACCTGGTGTGTCGGTCTGCAGTGTGCGTGTCGTCATGATGGCTCCTTTGTGGCTGAGACAACGGGGATCCGAACCGAGAGTGGGGCCTCGGGGTCCCAGTGGCGATGGTCTGTCTATAACACTAGTGACTCGCATGCAAGAGTCAATTGCATTATGACAAACAGAATCTCGCTATTACGAAAGTGACTGTTGACTGCAAGTGACTGGTGTCTCATACTGAGGCGCGTTCATACCCCCAATCGATTGGCCACACGTGCAACTGTTCATGACACCCCAGGGGATCGGCCGTCGCGCCGGCGACTCGCTCGACATTCTCGATACCCGATTTGCTGACCTTCACGAGGCGGTGGTTGCGGGTTCGCTTGACGAACTCCGGAACGCGCCCACCACGCATGCAACGCCAATCGCCGCGACTGAGTTCTTGGCGCCCGTGCGCCCGCGACGGCTCGGCCAGGTCGGTTTGAACTACCGGTCTCACCTCGAAGAGATCGGAGCGCCCGAGCCGGAGCAGATGATCTTCGGGATCAGCGACTGTTCCGATGCCCTTACCGATCCGGGCGCCGTGATCGACCTTCCCGCTGATGCCCCCGATCACGTCGACCACGAGTGCGAGCTCGCCTTTGTGCTCGGTGCCGAAGCAACGAACGTCGCGGCGGCCGACGCGTGGGGCGTGATCGCCGGCGTCACCGCGTGCAACGACGTTTCGGCTCGCGACGTGCAGCGAGCTGGAATCGCGCAGGGCGACCGAGGTGCTGGAAAGATGTTGCCGGGTTTCAAGCCGCTCGGCCCCGGACTCATCACAACTGACTCGGTCGTCGACCGTGCGATCGAGATCTCCCTGACCGTCAACGGTGTCGAGCATCAGCGCGCAACGAGTGACGAGATGATCTTCGGCGTTCCCGAGATCGTCGAAGCCCTATCCGCGACTGAAACCCTGCGGCCTGGCGACGTGATCATCACGGGCTCGCCAGCAGGTGTTGGGGCCTTCGCTGGTCGTTTTCTACGGGATGGAGACGTTGTGGAAGTCAGTGTCGACGACATGCCGCCACTGCGAAACACGTTTCGACGCTGACGGTGCTGGCATGCGACGCGTTGCTCAGTCGCCGCTCGGCGCAATGATTCCCTTGCGGAGAATGAAGCACCCGAAGAGGCGGGGCTCACTCGTCTGGATGACAGCGTAGGACGAGGCAGCGCGGCGGTAGAACGCAAGTCGCTCGATCGGCTCCATGCGGGTTGCTTCGGTGGTGCCGCCTCGGTGTGCACGTTGAACGATGTCGTTTGTTTCTCGGTGGACCTCAGGTGTCGCAGCGGGATCGCCGACGACCTGCATGCATGCGATCGCCGCTGTCTCGAATGTGTCGATCGGCATCACTGAACACACGGCCCGGATTACTTCGGGTGCGGTGTCGTCGATTCGCAGTGAGCGTCCAAGCGATGTGGTCGCGGCCACCGAAGCCGTTGGGAAGTTCGCATCTGCGACGACGAGGTCGTCACCATGCCCCATCGATCGGAGCGCGAACAGTACGTCGGCGTTCAGCCTCGGATCGATCCCGATCAGCATCGCACTCGGTGCACGACTCGACTTGTCGGGGGCGGCGCCAGCCTGATCACGCCGTGCCAATCGGAAGGTCTGCGCGTCGTTCGTGATCGGCTCCAAGGTGCTTTCCAGGGATCCAGCCGACGCCGCCGAGATGCTCGGCAGCCCAGTCGCGCGCTGCGTCGTCGGTAACGACCGCTAGCGAGTCGTTGAATCGGTTCATCATCCCCGACAACGCAACAACCCGCAGCAGCGTTCGACACTCTTGGTCGGAGTAGTGCTTCCGCAGCGCGGCATGGTGGGCGGGCGATACAGCGTTTGGGGCCTGCCCGGCGGCGAAGCCGAAGTCGAGCGCTGCGCGTTCACGGTCGTCGAAGAGGTCGGATCGTTCCCACGACCACAGCGCGGCAACCTTTTCGATCGGTACTGCGCCCAGATGGTGTAGTCCGAACGATCCGTGAGCCTGACAATGCAGGCAACCAGCGGCGCGGCTGGCGACAGTGAACACCATCAGGTTGATCGCGATCCCGGGTGGCGCGGGGAAGGCGGTCTCTTGCAGCACGTGAAGGTGTTGGTCGTACTCGGGCCACGTGCCGAAGTCCCAAGCGTGTCGGTCTCGAAAGGACTCGTCGGATTCGCTCATTGCTGATGCGCCCTCCTGCTCACTCATCTGGAGTGTCATAGGTTTTCATGCGAGTCACTTGCAGTCAAGAGACAATCGCATCTACTGTGCTGTCGCCGCTGACGGCATTCGTCAGCGGCGGCTGCGAGGGAGCATTGATGATCCAGCAATCCAACCTGGTCCGCGCAAGCGCCGGCCGCGACGTCCAACCGCCAGGAGCGCGGCGATGACTGATTCGGCGGCTGCGCAGGCGCTCGATGCTCTGCTTGCCGCTCTCGCCCAGCCGGACGATGTGCGCCTCGCCGTGCTCAGGGGCACGCTCGAGCGAGGTGTGTCGGCGCGCGGGCTGCTGTTCTCGGGCGAGGTAGACACCGTCGACGAGGTCATCTCGTCGGTCGCCGCCCCGGGAAGTCCAGCCGTCGGGCTCGCAACGTGGGGATCGCCGGCACCAGCGAGCGATGGCGTCACGGTGGTCGGAACGTTGCCTGACGGTTTGCCGATCAACGAGCTTCGGGTGTCTGCCCGAGCGCTTGCTGACGGATCGATCGAGTTCGTTCAGGAAGTAACGGAGTCGCCGCAGTCTCCGACCATCGGCGTGGACATCTCTGGCGACATCGGCGAGTTCGTCGACACTGCGTTCGACCGGAGGGAGCCGATGGTGTTGGCGTACGTCGACGGCGACGGTGCGCCGCACGTGTCGTATCGAGGCACAGTGCAGTCCGTGTCATCCGATCAGGTCGCGATCTGGATACGGAATCGATCAGGAGGGTTCCTGCAGGCGATTCAGCAGAACCCGCGCGTCGCGCTCATCGGTGGTGATCGAACAAGGGGTGCTCACTACGTGTTGGAGGGACGGGCGGCGCTCGTCGACGACGACGACGATCTACGCCGCGTGGTCTACGAATCGAGCGCGGAGCACGAGCGCTCGATCGACGCTGGGATGCGCGGCGTTGCAGTCGTGGTCGACCTCGATGTCGTCAAGGGTGGACCGCTCGGTGCCACCGTGCATCAGCGTCGAATACCACAGAACACGTGATGCGCGACGGTGCTCGGGCGATGACGTGCGCCGATGTGTGGGAGGCGATCGCTCGACGCACCCCTGGCGCTGACGCCGTCATCCGGGGTGATGTCGTGTTGTCGTGGTCGCGGTACGACGATCGGGCGGGACGATTGGCGACGCACCTCGTCGACGCGGGGCTCGCGCCAGGCTCGACGGTCGGTCTCCTGATGTACAACTGCCTCGAGTACCTCGAGGCCCACTATGCGGCGTTGAAGATCCGCGCGGTGCCGATCAACGTGAACTATCGATACCTCGCTACCGAGTTGCAACACGTGCTCGACGACGCTGCGTGCGAAGCCGTGATCGTGCACGGATCCCTTGCTCCGCGACTCGCAGCCATTGCCGATGAGCTCCCGCGACTCCGGAGGATCATCGAAGTTGCAGAGGAGCGCGACCAACGGGCGGCCACGTTCGAGCGGTACGACGACGTCGTCGCTGCAAGTGAGCCGATCGAGCACTCCACCGACCGCCGTCCCGACGATCGTTACATGCTGTACACGGGTGGAACGACCGGATTGCCCAAAGGGGTCGCGTACGAGAACGGCACAATGACGCGCTTCTTCGTGAACGCGATGACTAGGCGTGCGGACCTCCCTGTGCCCGACGACGTCGACGCGCTCGCCGACACCGCCGCCGCACTCGTCGATGACGGCACGAGCCCACGTTCCATCCCGTGCTGTCCGCTCATGCATGGCACGGGAATCTGGCTTGGAGCGATGGGCCCACAGCTGTTGGGTGGAGCAGTCATCGTCACCCCGTCCGGCCGCTTCGACCCGCGAGAAGTGTGGTCGTCGGTGGACCAGCATGGCGCCGATTCGATCGTGATCGTCGGCGATGTGTTCGCGCGACCGTTGCTCGCCGAATTCGATCGCGCCCGAGAATCCGGCGAGGGCTATGACGCGTCGACACTCTCGACGATCACGTCGTCGGGTGCGATGTTCTCGCTCGAGACGAAACAACAGCTGATCGAACGGCTCCCGCAGGTGGTCATCCGCGATGTGCTCGGTTCATCGGAGGGGGCGATGGGTTCGATGGTCACCACCGCTGCCGATCTCGGCGCCGGCACGGCGCGCTTCGTCCCGAATCCGGGCGTGGTGGTGATCGACGGAGATGACCGACCGGTGCGTCCCGGCTCCGGAGACATTGGCGTGGTCGCGAGCAGCGGCGGCAACCCACCGATCGGCTACCACAATGATCCCGACAAGTCCGCGGCCACGTTCCGATTCATCGACGGGATTCGCCACACGATTCACGGCGACATGGCATCGGTGGAGCTGGACGGGTCGATCACCCTGCTCGGCCGGGGCTCGCACTGCATCAACACCGGCGGTGAGAAGGTCTTCCCCGAAGAGGTCGAAGAGGCCCTCAAGACCATTGATGGGGTGACGGATGCGCTCGTCTTCGGAGAGAACGACGAACGTTTCGGTCAGCGCGTCGCAGCGGTTGCATCGGTTGAAGCGCCCAATGTCGTGCGTGCGATCGACCTCATGGAACACGTTCGCTCGACACTGAGCTCGTACAAGGTCCCGCGTCGTATCGAGATGGTCGACCGCGTCCCGCGGCACGCCAACGGCAAGGCCGACTATGCCGCTGCTCGTGCCTTGGCGGACTCCGCTCGATGAATTAGTGCAAGTCACTTGTATTCGACTGTTGACTGCGCGATAGTCGACGGCATCCCCCGAGGTTGTCGCGGCGCCGCGGCCACCACCAGGTTCAGCACACTCAGGGAGTTGTCACGATGTTCAAGACCGTCACGCCGGTGCTACCCACCCATCCCGCGCCGGATGGGGTGACGTTGCAGCACTACTCGCCGTCGATCGGTACCGAAGTCCATGGGGTCGATCTCCGGGAGCCGCTCAGCGATGCGAACTTCAAGTTTCTGAACACGTTGCTGCTCGAGCGCAAGGTGATCTTCTTTCGAGACCAGGACCTCACCAAAGAGCAGCACCTCGACCTCGGTCGACGGTGGGGGGAGCTCGAGACGCTGCCGTTCTTGGACTACGACTCTGACCACGACGAGTTGCTGACGATCCGCAAGGACGCGAACGAGCGGGGCGCCGAGAACGTCTGGCACACCGATGTCTCGTGGCGCGAGGCGCCGTCACTCGGGTCGATCCTCCGGGCGCACGTCGTCCCCGAAGTCGGTGGAGACACGTTGTGGTGCGACATGGAGGCGGTCTATGCCGCGCTGAGCGATCCGATGAAGGAGATGATCTCGGATCTGCGGGCTCGGTACTCGGTTGCCGGGATTGCCCGCAAGGCGAACCGCGGCACCGTCGATGAGTGGGTGGCGACCTACCCGCCGCCCTCACATCCAGTCGTCCGGACCCATCCAGAGACTGGCAACAAGATTCTGTATCTCTCGCGCGGCCATCTCGACAAGATCGATGGGTTGACGCGCGACCAGAGCGAAGCGCTCGTAGCGCTGCTCACCGGATACACGTCGATCCCCGAGTTTCAGTGCCGATTCCATTGGGAGCCGAACTCGATTGCGTTCTGGGACAACCGATCGACCCAGCACTATGCGATTTCCGACTACCACCCTCAGGTGCGTTCGATGGATCGGGTCACGATCAAGGGCGATCGGCCGTTCTGACTGGTCGAGTTCGATCCGCCGGGCACGCAATGGCTGCACCGTCGACTCGCGTGACTCACTGGATCGGCGGTGGGGCGGCGACGATGAATCGCGAAGCTGCGGTCCTCGACGTTCCGAATCCGGCGACCGGGCGATGCAGCCGGGTCGTTGAGATTGCTGCGCGTTCCGTCGTCGACGACGCGGTGCGGCAGATGATCGAGCCGGCGCGCGACTGGGCATCGACTCCACTCGCACCCCGAACGCGAGTCCTCTTTCGGTTCCACGCCCTGCTTCTAGAACGGCGTGAGGAGTTGGCACACGTCATCACCTCCGAACACGGCAAGACGCTCGGCGATGCGCTCGGCGAGGTGGACCGCGGTATCGAGAACGTTGAGTACGCGTGTGGTCTCGCCGAATTGCTCAAGGGGGTCCACAGCACAGAGGTCACCCGCGGCGTCGACGTGTACTCGCGGCGTCAGGCGCTCGGCGTCGTTGCGGGGATTACGCCGTTCAACTTCCCGGCGATGGTGCCGCTGTGGATGATGTCGAATGCGCTCGCCTGCGGAAACGCCTTCGTGCTCAAGCCATCCGAGAAGGCTCCGTCAGCGGCGCTACTCCTTGCGGACACGGTGTCCACGGCTGGGCTTCCAGACAACGTGTTCAATGTGGTCAACGGCGATGCGAACACTGCTGAAGTGCTGACCGTCCATCCAGATATTGCCGCTGTCTCCTTTGTCGGATCGACGCCTGTCGCCCGTTCGGTGTATGCGACCGCCACTGCCGCCGGCAAGCGAGTTCAGGCGTTGGGTGGAGCCAAGAATCATCTCGTTGTACTCCCTGACGCTGATCTGGAGCTGGCGGCCGACGCTGCAGTCTCAGCTGCGTTTGGGTCAGCTGGTGAGCGATGCATGGCGACCTCGGTGCTCGTCGCCGTTGGCCCGATCGCCGACGAGTTGGTAGACGCAATCGCGCAGCGCATCGCCCGCATCGCCGTTGGCCGGGGAGACGATCCAACCACAGACATGGGGCCACTGATCTCGGCTGCCCATCGAGCGCGTGTTTGCTCGTTTCTCGAGCCGACAGCTCTTGGTGATGCGCGGCTCGTCGTCGATGGGCGGGTCGCCAGTGTTCCCGATCGCGGCTTCTTCATCGGTTGTTCGCTCGTCGACGGCGTCGAGCCCGGAACGCCGGTGTACGACGAGGAGATCTTTGGGCCGGTGCTCGGTGTGGTGCGCGTTCCGACAATGGACGACGCGTTGGATCTCGTCGCACGGAGTCGATTCGGAAATGGCGTCTCGGTGTTCACCAGGAGCGGAGTCCACGCCAGGGACTTCGAAGTCAGGGTCGATGCCGGGATGGTCGGTATCAACGTCCCCGTCCCGGTGCCGGTGAGTTCGTTCAGCTTTGGTGGATGGGGGGACTCGCTCTTCGGCGATCTCCACATGTACGGCCCTGAGGGTGTGCTGTTCTATACCAAGGGCAAGGTGGTGACGTCGCGTTGGCCGTACGGCGGCACCACAGCGGGTATGGCCCTCCACTTCCCGTCGTCGATCGACGACGACTGAGACGGTCGCTCTCGGACGCTAGCCCTGCGACCGGCTGTCGACGTCGTCACGATCTACTGCGGGCTGTACGCCAGATCGCAATGTGTTCGGGGCGGTAGAACGTTCGACCGGCAAATCGCGCGTGCAGCGTCGACCGGCACGCCGCCTCGACCTGATCAGGTCTGCGGTCTACGACGACGCCATCGAACACAGCGACGTCGCGCCGCTGTGCGAGCTCCACGCTCGCTGCGGCCAGCCCCTCGAGTTCTGGGTGCCCGGACGCGATCGGCACGCCGAGGTCTTTGCACAGGTCCCCGTAGCCCAATACGACAGCGTCGACCGCGACGCGGTCGAGCAACTCCCCAAGGCACAGCACGGATCGCACGGATTCGGCCATGACCCACAGCTCGGCTGACGATCCACCGAGCGCCGCGCGCGCGGCCGTTGCCGCGTGTAGGTCTGCCTTGGGGACGAGTACGAACGACGCCGCAGTGTCGGTCGCCGCCGCAAGGTCCGCTTCCCACCACCTAGTCTGCGCGCCGTTCACGCGAACCCCTGGCGTGATCCCACGATCGACACAGCGATCCACGAGTCGCGCCAGCGTGAGCCGCGACACCTCCTTCTCATCGGGTGGTGTTCCGTCCTCGAGGTCGATGATGATCACATCCGGCTCGGCGCTGACCGCGGCGTCGAATCGAAGGGAGGAGTTCGCCGGCGCATAGAGCGCGGAGCGTGCCAGTTCGTGGGGGGTGTCGACGTCGTGGGAGCTCGGCATGAGTGCGCAACCGCCGGAAACGGGTCGGTCGATAATGCTAGTGTATTGTAAATGAAAGTCAATGGCACAGATGGTCGCCTCTCCATGGGACGGATCCGTTGTGGCGGTTGACGCTCCCGTCGACGTGGTGGTCGTCGGAGCCGGACCTGCCGGACTCGCCGCCGCCTACGAACTTGGCCGACGTGGTCACTCCGTGCGCATCGTGGAGCGACGGAGTGGTCCGAGCACTCACCCGCGAGCCCATTGGTTGAACACGCGAACGATGGAGCTGTTCAGGGCCTGGGGTATCCACGACGAGATCATCGATGCCTCGTACCCGTACGAGCACCTCCCGTTCCGACGTCTCGCCGACCTTGGCGGGGTCACGCCTGAGGAGCGGTTGGCGCTCTCGCCGACGACGGTGACGTCGTGTGCGCAGGATGTCGTCGAGGATGCGTTGCTCGGCCTCGTTGCCGAACTCGACTCGGTCGACGTGAGCTGGAATGTGACCTGCAATGAGGTCTGTGATCGGGGCGATGCTGTCGAGCTGAGCCTGCAGCTCGCTGAGGGGACGACGACTGCGACGGCTCGGTTCTGTCTCGCCGCCGACGGAGCATCGAGCTCCATTCGCGCCTCGCTTGGCATTGGAATGGTTGGCGACGACAGCCTCGGCACCCTGCTCAACGTGTACTTCACCGGCCATCTGTTCCCGGGCCATGATCCGCAACCGCTCGGGCACCGATTCCCAGAGGGGTCGTTCATTTCGATGGACGGTGACCGTCGCGGTTGCTTTCACATCCCGTACGACGCCGACGTCGAGCGGCCAGAGGACTACGACGATGCGCGCTGCAAGGCCATCATCGAGGCGGCGGCGGGGCCGACGGTCGAGATTGACGTGCGCAGTGTGCGGCCATGGAGAATGACGGCGCTCGTGGCCGAGCGGTTCCGTAGCGGCCGGGTGTTTCTTGTTGGGGATGCTGCCCATGCGTTTCCTCCCACCGGCGGCCTCGGCCTCAACTCGGGCGTACAGGACGCGCACAACCTCGCCTGGAAGATCTCCACTGTGTTGGACGATCGGGGATCAGAGATGCTCTTGGCGTCATACGAACTCGAGCGGCAACCGGTCGCGTTCTTGAACACCGCTCAGAGTCTGCGCAACGCGCGGTTCGGCGATCCGACAAAGGAGTTCCCCGCAGTCCTACCCGAACTCGACGCGCGAGCGAACAGAACCGTCAGATCGATGATCGGTGAGACGACGGATGCGGAGCACGAGTTTCGCGTCGAGGTGCTCGAACACTCCGCCGCGATCGGGCAAGAACTCGGAGTCGCCTACGACGGCTCGCCTGTCGTCGTCGACGACGGCGTGCGGCGACCCGATGTGCAGATTGCGAAGTACGTCCCGAATGCATGTCCGGGAGCGCGCGCCCCGCATTTGTGGCTGGATGGTGACCACGTGACCTCGTTGCTCGACCACTTCGGAACAAGGTTCGTGTTGCTCGCAGCGCCAGGAGGGCAGTGCTGGATTGACGCGCTGGCGTCGCTCGACCAACCAGGTGTCGAGGCGCTGCTCGTTGCGTCGGCGGGCGATGTGCAGGTTGCGGCTGGCCCCGACTTCTGCGCGACCTATGGACTCACGGACACTGGTGTTGTGTTGGTTCGACCCGATGGGTTCGTGGCGTTTCGGGCAGACGCTGCGTCGGGAGATCTCGAGGCGACGCTGCGCAACGCATTGGCGGTCGCGCAGGGGCGCGACGTGGCGGGCGACGGCGCGTGATTCCGTCCTATCCGACGACGCATCACTCGCCGATGTTTGGCGGGTCGGCCCCACTCAGCGCGTCCCTCGATGCCGCGGCGAGCGCCGGCTGGCCGATGGTCGGGCTCGACATCGCCACGCTCGGTTTCGGGACACCCGGTGGAGTGATGTCCCAGGAAGACACTGCCGCCGAACTCGATCGACGTGGGTTGGGGTGCTCTGAGGTCACGGCGATCGCCATTGCGGCTGACGAGACGGCCGTGTCCGCTCAGATCGACGCAGTGCTTCATGTCGCGCGCGCAGTCGGGGCACCCATCGCAGTCTGTGTCTTCGGGGCGGGGACGACGGCAGTCGACCCAGACCATCGAACCGGTCGGCGAATCGCGTCGTCCGTGTGCAAGCGGTTGTCCGATGAGGGGGTCGTGGCGGCATTCGAATTCAGGACGGGCTCCCCGCTCAGCTCGCTCGATCAGACCCGAGCGTTGTGTGATGCCATCGGCCTCGACACCGCGAAGATCTGCCTCGACGCTTGGCACGTGTTTGCAACGGGAGGGCTCGACCAGCTGTCGAGCTTGAGCAGGGAAGAGATCGGGATCGTCCAGCTGTGTGACGGTGACTCGGAGGCGATCGCCGGCGCTACACCGCTCGATAGCATCATGAAACGGGAACTCCCGGGAGATGGAAGCTTCGATCTCGACGGCTTTGTCATAGCAATCGTACGGACCGGGTACAACGGCATCGTCAGCGCCGAAGTGTTCTCCGAGATGGTGCGCGATGCACCGCCCTCAGCGCTGGCCACGCGGCTATACGACCGAGTGGTGCAGCTCATCGGGCCCGTTGGTGGACCACCTGCGGCCGGATGCTGACCTAGGTGGGATCGGGTCGGTAGGCGAGTGGCGCGATCGCATCGACATCCGTCTTCACATCGATCACTGTGGGACGCCCACTGTTGATCGCCCGCTCGAGCGCACTTGCGAACTCGCCCGCCTTGTTCACCGTCAGGCCCAGCGCCCCCATCGACTCGCCGACCGCGGCAAAGTCGGTGTCCTCGAACAACCAGAGTTCGTCGGTCGCTGCGTCTTGCCCGCCGGCCAGAACCTCGACGGGGATCTTCTCCTGATTCAGCGAGTGGTTGTTGTTCACGACCGTGATGGTCGGGAGGCCGCAACGCGCCGCCGTCTCGAGTTCCGCGATGTGGTACCACGCTCCACCATCCCCGGTGAAGCAGACGACCGGGCGATCGCCTGCTGCGCACTTGGCACCTAGCGAGGCCGGGACGCCCCAACCGAGGGAGCCAGCGCACGCCACGTATGTCTGAGTCGCTGACAGATCGAGCATCGTGCCTGTCCAGACGCCGGCGTGTCCGGTGTCGGAGACGACGACGGCGTCGGAGGGGAGGTGTTCGGCGAGCAACGAGCAGAGTCGTTCCGGCCGGATTGGTGTGCCATCGGATTGGCGGACCGCGTCGGTGGCGTCGTGCCACTGCGCGACGAGACCGGCCACGCGTCCGGTCCACTCGGGCCGTTGTGTCTGCTGCGCTATGAGCGCGAGAAGCCGCCGAAGGCTGCTGCGAACGTCGCCGTTCATCCCTGCCACGAGTGGATAGTTGCGACCCAGCTCGCGCGCGTCGATGTCGAGTTGCACAGTTGAGGTGCCTGGCGGCGGGACGGTGAATCCAGCCGTGTCGTGCCCGCCGGCGTGGCAACCGATGTAGAAAACCAGATCGGACTCACTCACGGTCTGGTTCGCGCAGCTACGCGAGTACGTGCCCACCGTTCCCGCGGCGAGGCGATGGTGCGCTGGCATGAGCATCTTGCCATCGAGCGTCAATGCCACTGGGATATCGAGCGCTTCGGCGAGGGCAACAATCTCCTCACCCGCGCCGGAGTGCACCGCTCCCCGCCCTGCGACGATCACCGGTCGCTGCGCCGAGTTCAGCGCGCCGAGTACTGTTCGAATGGAGTCGTCATCGGCTACTGGGCGGAACGCCGGCACACGCGAGAACATCGGTTCGTCGGCGATCTCGATGTCGAGAGTGGCATCGATGACGCCCTGTCCGAAGAAGCCGTCAAGGTCGATGTGCACTGGACCCGGTGTTGTCGATGTGGCCTCGCGAAACGCCTGGCGCAGGTAGACCGGAAACGACTCGAGGTCGGGAACGACAGCTGAGTACTTCGTGACCGCATCGAACACTCCAGCATGGTCGATCTCTTGGTACGCATGGCGACCCTGGTTGGCCTGCGTCTCCCGTCCGGTGATCGCCATCACCGGACTGTTTGCGAGGAACGGGTCTTGGAGCCCAGCGGCGAGGTTGGCGGCGCCGACCGACTGGGCCATGCAGACGCCGACGCGACCGCTGACGCGGGCGTACGCATCGGCCATGTACGCCGCCGACTTTTCTCCGTGCGGTTGCACTCGGGTGATGCCCAGCGCATGCATCTCCATCAACGCCTTGGTCGCAATTAACGGCTTGAAGAACACATGGGTGATGCCGTGGTCGTGCATCGTTTCGGCCAGGAAGCGGCCGCCGGTCATCTCGGGCATTGGATTGCTCCGTTCTCGTGTCGGAGCACCCGACTGTTACATGCAAGTCACATGTATGTCAAAGTGACTTGCATTAGATCTCCCCGGCACCGGGGCCGGCGTCATTGCGGCCGAGCGCCGTTGCGATGGCGCCAGCCAACGTGATGCTCGGGTTCGTCGGCAGGGTCCTCGCGCGAAATGCCACGTGACCGTCGGGCCGCACGAGAACTGCTCCGTCGGTGGCGATGCCGTAGGCATCCTCGAGTACGTGTTCAGCAACGTCGTACTCCGCCCCTGGGCCGGCCTCGATCAGGCGTGGCTGCACGAGCGCGTCGGCCTCCGTGGATGCCGCCCGCCACTCGTCCGCTCCACCCGGGGCGACAAGCAGACTGAAGGATCCTTCGAACACCGTGAGCAAGGAGACCTCCGCGCCACGGTGTCGCACCATCAGGTGTGGCGCGCGTGAACCGGGGCATGCGTTGGTGATGTACCGGGTCACCAGGATGTCCGGCCGCTCGGAACCGTCGGGAACGATCACGGGTGACTCGTCGTACGCGAAACCGATGTCCATGCCAATCGCCGCACCGTGCTCGAGGATCTCGAGTCGCTGGCGTTCTTCGTCGGTCTCGGCGCTCAGCGATCCGCTCCGGACCGACTTCGTTGCCGCCGAAGCGAGGACTTCGAAGTCGGGCGCTGGATTTGCGCTGTTGTCCGATCGATCGGCGTTCTGCAGACTCTGCGTCGCGTTGAGGCATGCGACCGGCCGGCGCTCCGCCTCGTATGACTCCAGCAGTGCCGGTCCTGCTCGACCGACGAGTGACTCGCGCAGCTTCCACGCCAGATTGTGGGCGTCCTGGATCCCGGAGTTCATGCCGAATCCGCCTGTTGGTGGGAACGCATGCGCCGCGTCGCCGGCGAGAAAGACCGACCCGACCCTGAGGCGTTCGGCAACCAATGCCGTCATCGTCCATGGTCGAACCTGGTGGACCGTGATCGACGCGTCGTCTCGGGCGTTCCACGCTGCGCGGATGAGTTGGGCACAGCGATCAGCGGGGTAGTCCTCCACGGACTCCTTCGTCGGGTCGATGAAAACGTTGAAACTCCACCGGTGCTTGCCGTCCATCGAGATGAACGCCGCCATGATCTCGGGGTTTCGACTTCCAGACACCAGCGGTGGGCGCTCGCCTGGTTCCATGATGTCGCCATCGAAGTACACCCCGATGAGCGAGCCGATCAATGGATCACCGAGCATCTTCACACCGAGCAGATCCCTGACGGTGCTATTCGCTCCATCGGCGGCGACGAGCCATCGGCCCTCGATCCGCTTCTCGCCGTCGGGGCATTCGGTGGTGACCGTGACGGAGTCACCGGCATCCTCGACGCTCCGTACATCGTGCGACCACAGCATCGAGACCTCGGACCGAGCGTCGACGAGGGCGAACAATCCCTCTTCAACCTGGTCCTGAGCGCACGACATCAGTTGCTGTGGCGATATCTCAGCCTGCTGTTCGGTGGTGAGCGCACCGAGTTCGACGAGCATTGCGAACGGCTCCCACTCCATCGGGTAGGCGTGATCTCGAATGTGGTCGGCGATGCCCCACGCGTCGAACAGTTCCATCGATCGGGTGTTCAGCATGTGCGCTCGGGGGTGGCCGCTGCGGGTCGATCGGCGTTCGATCACGGTGGAGCGGACACCGCTCTCAGCAAGCAGATAGGCCATCGTCAGGCCAGTTGGCCCTCCGCCCACGATGACGACGTCGGTCTGATGTTGCTTCATGGAGCTCCAATGTGCAAGTAACTAGCTAATGCAATAACCTAGCGTAAAGGTGTGAGAGGCGGTCGAATTCGGCAATCAGGTGCAATACGCAAGCGAACACGATCACGGAGCTAGCGTGCGCTCCGTGTGTCGAGTGGTCACGCAGCAATGAGTTCGATCGGCACGCCGATCGGCCGTCGCGAACGCAAGCGCATCGAGACCCGCAACTCTCTGGTTGAGGCTGCGCTCGAGTTGTTTGATGAGCGCGGGTTCGATGCGGTCACTGTGGTCGAGATCTCCGAGCGCGCTGATGTCGACGCTTCGACGTTCTTTCGGCATTTCGGCTCGAAAGACGCCGTCTTGTTCGAGGACTTCGTCCGGTTGACCTCCGAGGTGGCTGAACTCATTGCGAATCATCTCGACGAGCCGCTACTGGATGCGATCTTCAACTCGATGGAGGATCTGGCGTCGTCAGCGCCACCTGATGGCCATTTCGAGATGCTGCGGGCGCGCCTCATTCACTCATCACCAGCGCTGCAAACTCAAGCACTCGCGTATCGCGAGCGACTTGTGCGTGCTCTCGAGGCGGCAATCGGTGATCGCACCGGTCTTGACATCACCAACGACATTCGGCCGTACATTGCGGCAACGGTGTTCGCCAGCTCGCTCGAGTGGTACCGAGCCCGTGCGGCGGCGGCTGCCGATGGGAAGACCATGGCCGACGCAACCGATGAGGTTCGTCAGATCGTCGCAGCTGTGTGGCCGGAGTTTGATGAATAGCAGCCCCGCCTGACGATCATCTGCTCTCAGGTGCGTTCACGCCCCCCGCGACATGGTGCTCGCCGGGGGGCACCTCGGTCACCTGCCCGTCGGGCAGTACAACCTCAGCGCTCGATCCGGCGGGCACGACGACATCGAGGTCGATCCGACCCTCGTGAACGGACCACGACGACTCGATGCGCCCGCGCATCGTGTCGAGCGAGCCAGATGCATGTGTGATGCCTCCGCCGGGCTGCGGCTGTACGCGAAACCGCTCGAATCCGGGAAATGACTCCAGCTGTCGCACTCCCGCCACGTAGCGGTGGAGAAATGAGATCACTGCGCCCTTGCTGTAGTGGTTGAGCGATCCGAACCCGGTCGCCGTCCCATCCCAGAACTCCCAGATCGTGTTGGCCCCGGCATCGATCATTCCGAGCCATGACGGCGACGTGTCTTGAAACAGCAGCTGGTACGCAGTGTCGAGGTACCCGTGATCTGCCAATACGGGGAGCAGATACGGCGTCGCCAGGAAACCGGTGGCGAGGTGGTTGCCGTTGTTGTGGACGAGCTCGTCAAGACGTGCTGCCGCGGTGTGGCGGTGGGGATCGGGGATCAGGCCGAACTCGAGTCCACGAACCAAGTTGGCTTGCGACTCGATGGTCAACGATCCATCGCGGTTGACGAACTCACCGCGCCAAGCGGCGGCGGCGCCGGCGGCGAGCTCGTTCCAACGGTTCACGTCGTCGCGACCGATGATCGACGCAATCTTGGCGAGCAAGGTCGCAGATCGATGAAGGTATGCAGTCGCCACGATGGATTGATCTGCGGTCGGGTCCATGTCGGCTGGCGTCTGTCCGGGTTCGAGCCACTCTCCCCAATGAAACCCGGTGTCCCACAGGAACTGTTCATACTCAGCGGGTGTGGGTCGGCTCGCCGCTCGGTCCGGGTGTCGGTGGTTGCGCGCCCGGTCTGCGGCGTAACCCAGCCAGGCCGCCATCGTGTCGTAGTGATCGGTGAGGAAGCGCCGATCTCCATAGGCCTGGTACATGTCCCACGGAACGATCACCGAAGCGTCGCCCCATCCGGAGCTGCCGGTCAGCATGTCGGCGAGCGGATTGGTGATGTGGTCCGGCCCTCCTGGGTCGGGGATCCAGTTCGGGAGTCTTCCGTCAGGCCATTGCGACGATGAGAGATCGCGGAGCCAACGAGCACTGAACCCCGCAACGTCGTACAGCTCCGCGGCAGTTGGGGCGAAGATCATCCAGTCGCCGGTCCAGCCAGATCGCTCTCGTGTCGGGCAGTCGGTTGGCACGGCGCAGGCGTTGCCGCGGAAGCTACGCGTGGCTGCGTCGTGCAACGCATTGATCCGGTCGTCGCTGCACGAGAACCACCCGGTGCGTTCCATATCGGTATGCACGAACATCCCATGGATGTCGGCGTCGGTGAGTTTGTCGTCGAGTCCTTCGACCCGAACGAACTGGAATCCCTTCGTCGCGTGCCTCGGTTCGAAGGCTTGGGACCGTCCCGCCGAAGTCACCGTGTCGACTTGTCCGGGACCAGTGACTTCGCCGGTTGCGGGATTCATGCCGAAGTGGTGCGAAAGATCGACGTCGCCGCGCTCGTCGAGCTGCTCGCCATGTGTCAGCGTGATGGTCGTGCCCGCCGGCCCGAGCTTCTCGAGGCGGACCCAACCGTTGATGTTCTCCCCGAGATCCACGACGTGATGACCTGCCCCGACTTGGCGTATCGACACTGGGCGGATGCGCTCGATAGTGCGCACGGGGCCTGCGGGTGAGGACGTCAAGCGATGGCGGTCGGCGGCGACGACCTCGACGCTGGTCCACTTGTCGACGTCTCGGCGCTGGTCGACGTCTTGTCCCTCGATGAGATCGGCCTTGGTGATCGAGCCAAAGCCCCACTCCCAGGATCCGTCGGTGCCGAACACGCGAATCGAGCCGTCGGCGTCTGTGAACTCGAACTGCACGAGTAGTGCCAGGCGTTGACCGAAGCCATCGTGCGCGCGCGTGAATCCGTGCTGGCCGCAGTACCAGCCGTCGGACAGGTTGGCCTCGACTTCGTTCGAACCATTCGCCAATAGATCAGTGATGTCGAACGTCTGCACCTCGAGGTGCTTGCGGTACTCGGTGAATCCCGGGGTCAGTTCGTGATCGCCAACGCGCTCGCCGTTGAGGAAGAGCTCGTAGATGCCATGGGCCGTTGCACGCACCAGCGCCCGGGTCGGCTTCTGTGGGCAGTCGAAGTCGCCGCGCATCCGGTACGCGGGTCGATGTCCAGCATCCGGTCGTTCGGTGTCCGACGGCGAGATCATCTCGGCTTTCCACTCGTCGGGATCGAGCAGACCTGTTTCAAACCAGGACGGGGTCGACCATGGCGTTTCGCCCAGGTCTGTCCAGACCTTGACAGACCACTCGTACCGCACGCGTGACTCGAGCGACGGACCGCCGTACGGCACGTACACATGCTCACGCGACTCGACTCGTCCCGAGTCCCACTCGCCAATCCGCAGCTGGTACGCAACTTGGGTCGACGCCGTCGCCGGCAGCTTCCAGGACAGGCTTGGCTTCTCAACGGTGATGCCGAGCGGGTCCGCCCCGTGGTCGAGCCGCAGGTCGTGGGGCGCGCGATGCGTCTGCGTTGCTGATGTCATCCCGTCAACCATAATCGCAAGTGACTTGAATCAACGAGTCGCTCGCATTTTGGATATCGTCGCCGACGATGCGTGCTGATCAAGAGTCTTCCCCCCTCGGCCATGTGTCGGCGCTGAGCCGATCCCGTCGACGAGCCGACGTGGCTGGTGCCCAATGACATCAGTGACGGTCAACGACATGGCCATCGAGACGGTGCAGCTGACTCGTCGGTTTGGTGACGTCGTTGCTGTGAACGAGGTGACCGTTGGGTTCCCAACCGGGCGCGTCATTGGGCTGGTGGGCCCGAACGGGAGCGGTAAGTCAACTTTGATTCGAACGGTGCTCGGGCTGATCGCACCATCGTCCGGCACCGGGTCGGTCCTCGGCGAGCCCATCGATGCGCCCGAGCGATATGCCGATCGCGTCGGGGCCCTGATCGAGAACCCAAGCTTTATCGAGACGATGAGCGCACGAGCGAACCTCGAGAGTCTCGCTCGTCTACGCGGCCTGTCCGAGAGTCGGATCGACGCCGTGCTCGACCTGGTTGGGTTGAGTGGCCGCGACGCCGACAAGGTGTCGACCTTTTCGCTCGGCATGAAGCAACGTCTCGGGATTGCTGCGGCGATGTTGCCCGACCCGGCACTGCTCATTCTGGACGAGCCGAACAACGGGTTGGACCCGTCAGGGATCGTGGAGATGCGCCGCCTACTCAAAGCGCTGGCCGCCGAGGGCCGCACGATCGTTGTGTCGTCCCATCTGCTGGGCGAGCTGCAAGCGTTGTGCGACTACCTGGTCGTGATTCGCTACGGAGTGTTGCTCTACGACGGCGATCTCCACCAGTTTCTGCACCGCAGTCAGTCGGTGATTGCAACTCCCGAGCATCGCGACGATGTTGCGCAGCTGTGTGAACACCTCATCGAGAACGGCCTCGATGCCACGACGCGTGACCAAGACGTGGTCGTTGTCGTCGCTTCTCAGGAAGCGGCGACGATCTCCAAGCTCGGTGCGCAGGTCGGCATCTTTCTTCGCTCGTTGGTGGTCGTTGACGAAGGCGACCTGGAATCGGCCTTTCTTGCGCTCACCGGTGAAGAGGCGGACAACGCCGCCGCCCGGCATCGAGGAGGTGCGACGTGATCGTGCATCCGCTGAGCTCGAGCTATCGGTCAGAGCTTGTCCGGGTCTTCCGCCCGAGCCTCCGCTGGCTCGGACTTGGGCTCGGAGCGCTGTTTGCGTTTCTCATCACCGCGGTGGTTTTCATGACCGCCGAACCTGGTGGCGCGGTCTCTGACGATCCCGTTGGCACCGGCAGCTTTGCGACGATTCAGACACTTGAAGAGGCTGGGGGCTTCTTTGGCGGCTTCGAGCTTCTGGGCCGAATTCTCGGCCTCGTGCTGCTCACGGTGTGGGCTCTATCGGTCGCCGGTGACTACAGCAGCGGATTCATTCGGATGCTGGTTCAAGCCCAACCACGACGGCCCTGGTTGATGGTCGGCAAGATTGTTGCTCTCGCGGGTCTCACGGCGGCGATCACGGTGCTGAGCACGGCGGTGACGATGGTGGCGGCGTGGCTGCTGGCTGGACCGAGCGACGTGTCGACCGCAGCGTGGACCGATGGACTTGCAGGCGAGGTCGTTGCGGGAGCGGTCAACCTCACGGTGGCATGTCTCGCCTGGGGCGTTGTCGGACTTGTCATAGGAACGGCCACGCGCAGTGCGGGAATCGCCATCGGCGCAGGGGTTGGTTGGCTGCTTGTCTTGGAACCGATACTTGGTCTGCTCTCTGATGATCTTGCTGACTACCTGCCGGGTGGGACCATCTCGGCGGTCGCAACGGGGGGTACCGATTCGCTGTCGTGGACCACGGCGCTCATCGTGACGACCGGCTACGCAGTTGCCGCAGCTGTCGCGTCAGTCGTGTTGTTGACGAAGCGAGACATCGTTGCCTGACGTGCGAGCGCGCAACGCTGTGCTCTCCGTGGTCGGGCGCGGGTCAGCATCGTTGTCCCATGCTTGTCCCATCAACTCGCCGATACGGGTCAACACGGTTTGGGACGGTCTGGACAAAACGCCTGATCAGACGGCGTAGGTCGGACCTTCACGGACGCTCCGGACGGCTCTCGGCCTTTTCCCAAACCGTGCGTCGCAGGTTCGATCCCTGCCAGGGGCGCGACACGTTGCTTCTCGGCGTCGTGCGATGCGGTATCCGCAAGTGAGGGCGCCGAGAAGCGGCAGACGAGGATCCGACCGGCTGAGAACTGGCCGTGATGCACAACGCAACTCGGCCGATTGCCCGCCTCGGGCGGGCGAGGTCGCTATCGACGGGTGTTCGGCCGTCTCGTGCGCGGGATGCCAGCGCGTTCCAGGACCGGCTTATCGACTCCGAACTCGCGCCACGTGGAGTAGCTGATGCCCTTGCGCTCGCTATACGGCAGTGCCGCTGCAACGAAGCGGTCTTCAAGTTGGCTGAGGTCGGATGCCGCTGCGTCCTCTAGCTCGAGAGCTTCGCGCTGGAGGTCTTCGCGACGCTGAAGGAGTTCAAGTCGGCGGGTTCCTTCTGCGTGGTCGAGCTCGCGGGCGACTTCGGCGGCATCGTCTTCGATTTGCTCAGCGGTCCGGCGGCGCGAGCTTGCTCGTGCCTGCTGCTCAAGTGCCCGCAAGTAGTCGTCGACGGCCCGTGTTTGTTGTCGGGGACTAAGGGTCGTCTTGCGCGGCACCGTAGTCACGTTAGCTGCGCGGTGTGGCGACCGTTGACGCGAGGTCGGGGGTGGCCCGCCGTCAGTTCTGGCGGGCTATCTGCAGTGTGCCGGCGAGCGGGTCGATCGGGTCGTCGATGAAGACCGGTGCCGCATTCCATGCAGCACAGAACCCGTGTGCGCGCATGAGCGGCACGATGCCGCTGCGTCGTTCGCCGCGGCTGCGGAGTACGAGGTGGCCGCCGGAGGCGAGTACGGCGCGCGCCGTCTTGAGCACGTCTGGGAGGTATTCGGGAGTCAGTGCGCAGCTTGCTCGGAGACCGATCGCGGCCATCAGCGAAACGTCGCCTTGCTCGCGATGAGCGGTGGCCAGCATGTCGGGGGATGGCACGCACTGGATCTCCCACTCCCTTGAGATGAAGTGGGTCACGGTCGGGCAGGCGGGGTCGCCAAGCAGCACTGCTCGTCGCCTATAGCCGCACGTTGGCGCAGCTTCCGCCCAACGCTCGAGGCTTCCGATGAACGGAAAGACGCGAGAGGCGCTCGTCGCCTGTGACCCGGTCGCTGGCACCTCGATAGCGGACCGGATGCCGGTACCAGCCGGGTACCACGAGGGCGTGGGACCGGTCAGAGACTCGGCTCACGGCACATCGGAACTCCATCTATCTGGAGGTAACGACTGTGCTTCGAACGATTGCTGCAACGCTGATCGCGGCGGCGGCGTGGGCTCTGCCCACGACCATCGCGCTAGCCAACGGCTCGTCGTACGGCGGGTGAGTGAGAGCGGACGTCCACGTCGGCGATGAAGTCCGGAGGCGGCACGTCGAGTTCTTTGCAGATGTCGGCGGCCGCCTGAGCGGCGCGAGCCGCTGTTGCCGTGTCGTGCATCTCGATCGCGTACCGAGCGATCGAGATGCACAGCGCGTCGTCGAGCGTGTCGATCTTGAGGAAGGCCGTGAGCGCCTCGTACGGCGTGATCGATCTCGTCTCGACGCCGCGACGGATTGCGGTCGCAAAGTCGTGGGTGAGTTGATCGGCGACCTCGCGCGCCCAGTCCTCCATCCGGTCTTCGGGCAGCGGCGGTGCGACGAAGAGACCAAGGCAGCGGCGAACCTCGACCGCAGAGGCGTGGTCGGACGCGATGTGAGCAACGGCCCTGCGAAATCTGCGCACGTCGATCTCGACGGTCTCGTCGAGCCAGACGAGGTCGCCGCGTCGATGGACGTTGGCGTGACCGATCGCGGTTCGCAACCGCGACATCACGTTCTTCAGCCTGCGGCGCCCGATGTCGGTCGTGGCGTCTGGCCACAACCGATCGATGATGACGTCGACATGCATGCTGTGTTCCGCCACCGCGAGCATCCGTAGCAATCGTGCAGCCTGTCCGTCTGGGGTGGTGGCAGTGCCGGTCGGCTCCTCGACGGTGAGCTGGCCGAACACCCGGACGACTGGCGTCTCCTCGACGTCGGCGTCCAGATCGAGTTGGGAGACGAGACGTCGATACAGCTGGGACGCGCCCGCCGACGACGCTTCGGTTCGAATCGTTCCCAACTTGGCGGTCTCGACGGGGCGACCATTGGAGAGGTGTGCGTGCGCGAGCTCGATTTGGAATCGCCAGTCGCGAGACGCCGGAACCTCGACGACTGTTCGAAGCTGTTCGTAACGAGCGTTGGCCTCCTGGGCGCGACCGGTCCGCGCGAGGTACGCGATCTCGGCGAGACCTACCTCGAGCGGTGCCTCGTCGAACCGTGTCGCCGCCGCGTCGATCAGATCGCCGGCAGTCGGGTTGTCGCCGACTTGCAGCATGGCGAGCGCCGACTCTGCAAGAAACACGCTCCCGGGGACACGTTCGAGCAGCTGACCGAGTCCGTCTCGCGCGGCTCGGTGGAGTCGGAGTGTCGTGCGTGCGTCGCCGTGAACGCCGGATGCCAGCATCCTCGACCAGTTCACGTGGCCTTCTATCCAGGACAGTTCGCTGCGCCGACCGAGGTCGGTCGCGCGATCGCTGAGTTCGTCGAACTCGTCGACGTCGCCTGCGAGCGCCTTCATACGGACGAGGATGGTGTAGCCCGCGGCTGTTGCTCGCTGGTCTCGCTCGGCGAGTTCGATCGCGTGCCGCGCTTGCTGGATGCCGGTGTCGTATCTGCCGAGGTGTTCGAGCGCCGTCACACATAGGTTCCGGAGAATGCGCGCAGCTGCGAGCGGTTGGCCTCGTAACTCGCGCTGACGTGCGACATCGGTGAGTAGTTCGATGCTTCGAACGACGTCGACGCTTCGACTCGACTGCGCTCGCACCATGCCCTCTACTTCCAGCAGTCGGAGCGAGACGTCAGTGTCGACGGTCGCCGGACGGGCGAGGAGATGCTCAAGCCGCTCGCTGGCGACCTCGGTGTCGATCAACGGTAGGTCGGCCAGGAGTTCCTCGGCTTCGATCTCGACTTCGAGCTCTGGTCGCCCGGCGGCGGTCGCCCGGTGCGCTGCTTCCTTGAGATTCCGTCGGTGCTCGTCGAGGTTGCCGCGACCCCATTCCACTCGGGCCAAGGCGAGTGACAGCGAGCCGTCGTCGGGAGCCTGTCGAATGAGGGTGTGCAGGATGGCGGCGGTGCGGGTTTGGTCGAGCGAGGCCAGTCGCTCCGCCGGCAGCTGCCGGATCCGCCGAGACGCCAGGTTGTGTTCGCCGGCGCGGATGAGCGCTTCGCATGCCGCGATGGTGCCGTGGCTGGTCTCGATCGCATCGCCAACCAGCACAGCAGTGTCATGGGTGAGTGCGGTCTGCTGGCCCAATCGAGACCTGACCGGCTCCAGGACGGCGATGGCGCCGTTCGGCTTAGTGCGACACGGGAACCCGGAAGCGCGCAACTTGTGCGCGCCGCCCACGCCGATGAGTCGATCGACCGCTTCGGGCGGGAACCAATCGAAGTGGCACAGCTCGGCGATTCGGGCGGCATCGTCTGGTTCGAGAACGCCGCAGGCCTCCGCAACAAGCGCGTCGGCATCCGTGCTCGTACGAAACTCAGCCAGTGCAGTCACCGGGAGTCCACGCGTGACGGCCTCCAGTAGTTCAATGGCGTAGCGGTTCCACCCGTCGGCTTCGTCGGCGATGGCTGCTGCTGCATCGAGCGAAAGGTCGAGGTGGGCGTACCGTGCGGCGAACGATGCCAGCTCGTCGGCTCGAAGCGAGAGCTCTGCCAGACCGATTCTCGACGGCTGGACGACCGTGCGAGAGAGGTCGACTACAGCACCAATGACGGCGATGCAGCGTGCCTGCGTTACCCACGGCTCAAGCGGCAAGGACCCGTGCTGTGGAGTGAGGCCGACGGCGAATACGGCGTGCACTCCGTCGGGGCCGAGGTCCGTGACGCGGGTTGGCTGGATCTCCAGGGCCCACTCACTCGCGCGCAGCTCCAGAACCAGATCGTTGATCCCCGATCCGATGCAGCCTTCGATCACCAGACAGCCGCTCGTCTCGCGAATCGTGTCGATCACCCGCGCGGTCGAGGGCAGCCCCACCTCGCTGGTCCGCGCCTCGCCCCGATCCACTGCACCAGTTTGTCCGGTGACTCCGTCGCATTTCGAAGCAACTCGGTGCCGCCGACCCGACGTATCGGTCGGGGAGGTCTACGTTGGGTCGTCTGATGCGTGCGTGCGGATGGATGCGGACGCAAGACAGCAGGGACACGCACTGACGTGCTCGTAGTAGCGCGCTGCTTCGGCGCCGGCCGATGCGCTGGACGTGTGGACGCCGAGCGCCTGACGGCGAAGGACCGAGGGGATGTTGGGGCATCCGACGTCCATGTCGTGCAGCACATGCGCACCGTCGGGTGTCGGGCTCTTGTCAACGCAGTAGCGAGGCATGTCGCTCGGACCTCAAGCGCTATTGCAGCCCATGTAGCGTCGGGCTACACGCCGCGGTGCCGCAGAATCCAATGCCGAATGTGGTCGCGCGTCGCTGCTCAGAGGCACCACCTAAATGGTGCTCGGTGTGGTTCAAGGGGTGTCATTACTTACGAGCGTAGCGCGCAGATGTCGGCCACTAATTGCCGGCGCTGCGACCAAGTTGAGTTGGCAATCCTCTGATCTACGGATCAACAACTACCGATCGAGGTGTGGCGCACCCCTCCCCTCATTGGTCGCACGGCCGTCTTGCAGCTTCTCGGCGTCCTCAGATGCGCCTTCCGCAAGCCGCTACCCCGAGAAGCGAAACAGCGCGCATCGCGGCACGTCAGTCGGCCGGTCAGTGCTCGGGAGTAACAGCGCTCACTCGCAGCCGGTGGCGACTTCGAGGGCGTTGCAAATCTGACTCATTCGAGCGCCGCTGAGCGCGCCCATCCGCTCGACCAACACTGCGAGCGACACCGACTCGACCGAATCCAAGTTCACCGCGCTTCGACGCGGGATCGGATCGTCGCCTGGTTCGAGTACGACTTCACTGGGCAGACCTCGGATCGTCGTCGTGCACGGCGCGATCAGTGTCCTCCGCAACCGTGGAATGGCTGCGTCGCGCGACAGCACCACGACGGGACGCCGCCCGATCTCAGGCGGCTCGCACCACCACAGCTCATCGTGCTGTGGCAGATTGGGCTGGGGCAGATTCGTCACGTGGCTGCTGCTGCGTCGCGAAACGATGCGAGGTCGCCCCACTCATCGGACTCATCGATCGGATGGTCGCGATAGGCGGCGTCGTAGGCCACGTCGATCTGCGCGGCGCGATATCGCACGAGCAACGCGGCGAGTGCCTCGTCGATGAGTTCGGCATCGGTGCCTGGGCGTGTTCGGCGTGCCTCGGCGAGCAGGTCATGGTCGACCGTCGTGCTGATACGAGTACGAGTCATGCCACCATCATGCTATCGCCATGGCATTCACCAACACGGCGGGCCGACAGAGTTCGTGCCGCACGACCGGCTCGATCGCCGCCCCAGCACTACGCGTCGAATCCCGGCTCCTTGCCGTAGAACGCACGAAACTCACTGTCCCACTCACCCGTGTAGTTCTCTAGATGGGTGAGGCCGTTCCGATACATGTAGTCCTCGGTCTGTTTCCCCGGTTCTTGCCACTCCGGCTCGTCGTAATCGTCATCTGAGTACACCGACTCGTCGTCGCTGTCGCTGTCGATGTCACCAACCGGGTCGGGGTCGACGTCGGTGGCCGCCGCTGCGGAGTCGACTGCTTCGGTGGTTCCAGCTGCTGCGGCATCGGCGTCGACGACGGCGTCGCCAATCGCCATCTCGGTGCCGACGGTGGCCCCGAACGGGAGGAACATGTAGGCGAGGACGACTACCACGACGATGACGGCGACAATGACGACGATTCCGATGACGACGTGCCAGGCAGGGGCGTGCTTGCCGAACGCCCAGACGAACGGCTTGGTGAAGTCGTGTTTCCAGAAGTTGGCGAAGTCGTTCCAGATGTCGCCGAAGGCTCGTTGCCATTTGGGTTCGAGGCCGTCGGGGTCGTTGAAGTTGATGGGGTCGGAGCGGGCGTAGCTGTACTCGGATCCGGATCTGCCGGGGTGGGGGTCGGGGCTGGTGAAGCGGCCCATCTCGGGCACGTACATGCGGGCGCCCATCATCACGTAGGGCAACTCGAGGGTTTCGGTTTCGGCCGTAGCGGTGGCCTGCCACGCATAGTTCGGGGTGTCGGGGTCGTCGACGGTCGGATTCGTGGTGGTGTTGGTAAGTGCAACCCCATACGGATCGAACAGGTCGGGGACGGTCGTGGTCGGGGTGCCGTCGACGTCGAGGGTGATGAACCGATTCCCGGTGAGTGTCGCCACCTGGTAGGTCGCTTCGACCGCGTCGGAGCCGGCGGCCGGGGTGGTGATCGTCACCGGGCCGAGCTGCTGGATGTGCGATAGCGCCCGCCCAGTGCCGTCGAGGATGAGTCCGTTGCTGCTGTAGCGGATCGTCGTCGTGCCGTCGCTGGTGGTGGTCGCCTTCTCGATGATCGGGTAGTTGAGCAGGCGGGTGTAGGCGACGGTGGTGTCGCCGTCGCTCGCGGCGACCGGCGCGTTCTGGGTGTTGTAGGTCAGCGTGTTCGCGCCGACCTGGGTCATGTTGTTGAAGCTGTCGTAGGTGATCCCGGCGAGCGCGGGGTCGTCCGTGGACACGAGCCGGTCGGCGAAGTCGTAGTGGTATCGGTAGGTGACCGCCGTGCCGCCATCGGGCGTCACCGTCTTGGCGGTGATGTTGCCGTTGAGATGGGCGTCGGGATTCCAGTTGTTGGTCGAGTTCGCTGCGCTGTCGCGCTCGAACGCGTACTCCCAGGTGCCGCCGATGCTGTCGTCGCTGCTGTCGAGGGATGCCTCGACGAGACGTGACAGGCCGCCGTATGTGTAGTTCCAGGTGTAGGTGACACCACCGAAGCTGAGCGCCTCACGCAAGATGCGCGTGGCGTTCGGGGCGTCGGTGACGTCGTCGGTCGCCAAAGTGGTCGACCCCTGTGTCCACGTCGATGCCACGTGCGCGCCGCTGGTCGGGTGGTACTCGCGGGTCTCGGTGACGACTTCGGTCGATGCATCGGCGAGCGTGACCGTGTCAATCGTCGCGTCGTCGTTGTAGCCGTAGCTGGTGGTGTGGCTCGTCGTGCCATCGCTGCGCACCACCGACGCCGTTGTCCCGTCGGCGTTGATCGTGGTCGTCTCCACCATCGTGTACCCGGCGCTGGTCGTGGAGGTTGCCACCGTCGTGCGGACCCCGCTGACGGGGTCTACGCCGTACTCGGTGACCGTCGTCGTTCCCCATGGGCCTGTCGTCGACACCGCACGCCCCAACAGATCGACGGTCGTCGACGACGTGTAGGTCTGCACCGATCCGGTCGTGTCCGGCGCAGTGTGCGTCGCTGCGGTGGTGAACGGGTCGCCTGTCGAGGCGGTCCCGTTCCACGGGAACGCGTACTCGGTCTTCAACGTACCGTCGAGCGTCTCCACAGAAACGACTTGATCTCGCTCGTCGTAGGTGCGACACGTGGTATAGCTCGCCGCGCCGTCTTCGCTCGTGTGCGTCTGCGCGATCGCCCGGCCGGCGAGGTCGTACACCAGCTCAGCCGAGGTTCCCGAGGCTTCACCGGTTGCGGTGCTGGCCATGGTGAACGTCGACTGCAGGCCGGCCTGGGCGACGCTGGACGCGCCGGTGCACGGATTCGTCGTCGTCGCCGTCGGCGCCCAGTAGCCGTTGGCCACCGTGGTCCCGCCCAGATCGGTCGTCGTCAACGTACGACCCCACACGGAGGCGCCGTCGTAGGCCTCGTAACCGTGCTGCATCGACGCCTCGACCCCGTCGGTGGACACGTTCGCTGTGGACACCTGCTGACGTTGCGGATCCAGATAGATCGCCTCGTTGCTGACGGTGATCACATCGCCGCCCACTTCAAATGTGTCGGACTGGGAATGCGAGGTCGACAATCCGAATCCCGGGTCCATGTCTCGGGCGGTCAACTCGGTCCACGTCGCGCCACCGTCGGTGGACTCTTCGATCGTGACCTCGACCGGCGTCGCGTCGGTGACCGCGACCGAGTCGCGCAGATACTGGACCTGCAGCGTCACCGGCTGGCCGGCCGCGGTGGTCGCTGGCACCGCCACCGTCGATGCGCACGTCGACGACGTCGGATCGGTCGCACAGGATCCCGCCGCCGAGAAGGTCACCAACCCGCCATCGTCATCGGTCGTCACCCGGTACCACAGCCCGGCCGAGGCATCCACCGGCGCTTCACGCGACGCGACCGCGGTCATCGACCACTGATCGCCGTTGCTCACGTTCGCCGTGGTCGGCAGCTCTGTCCACGACAGCGGCGCAGCATCGACGTCGCCGCACTGCCCGTCGGCGCACGACCCGAGCGTCGCTGCCGGCACCCCTCCTGGCGTCGACCCGGGATACATCGACACCGACAGTCCCGCCAGCAACCCGGCGTCGTCCGCGTCGTAGCTCGACGCCGACGTCATCAACACGTCGTCGCCGTACACCGCATCGGGCACCACCTGCCCGTCGGCATCGGTCGTGAACCAACCCGTCGGCGCCGGACCCCAACGGTCCGTCACCCGCCCCAAGAAGTCATAACGCGACACGGTCTGGCGACCGTTCGGAGTCTCCGTTGCCAACAACCGGTCGTTGACGGTGTCCCACACCTTGTTGGCGATGAAGAACTCACCGGACTGTCCAGGCCGCGACGACTCGACTGCGTAGCGAGTCGGCCGCCACGCTCCGTCGTAGCGCACCTCGTCGATCATCGACGCGCCGATCGTCACCTGCGTCGGATCGTCGTTGTCGACGACGCCGTGGTTGATCGACGTCCATTGCACATCGCCACTCGTGTTGTACGAGAACACCCGTGCGATCCGATCGGCGTCGGCGCCCGGGACCACCGAGTCGACCCCCGGAACCGGTGACACCACCGACTCGACATTGCCGAAGATGTCGTAGTTGACCCGCCACGAACTCGCCGACTCCGACACGCTCGCATCGGATTGGGCGTCCCACCCCAGCGGCATCTGCATGCCGACCAACTGGGGCGCCGCCACGCCATCGCTGGCCCAACTCAACTGAGTGTTCCGCCCGCCCGGAGTCTGCACCCATGCGACCTGGTATGCATCAATGGCGGTGTCGGAGTCAGCGACCTTCGCATACCACACGTACGACGTCCGGCCATCGAAGTTCTCCCAACCGCACAACAATCCCGTCGGTGCGACGTACACGTCGGATCCGTCCGTCGGTGGCGCCTGACCCGCGCACGTGCCACCGGCGCCGTAGATGAACGACACCTGCTTGCCCGACGCAGGGTCCGTCAACGACGACAACCGCGCGGGGGACGCAGCCCCATCCCACTCCGCCTGCACGGACGGAGCCGCCTGACCCCCCGGTCCCACCTGCAGGCTCTCGTCGACTCCCCACACGCCTGCACCAGTCCGCACGAACGTGACGACCTGCTGACCCGACGACCACGTCAACGTCGAGTCGTCGGCGGTCAGATCGCCGGAATCGATCAGCGACCCGAACTGGCCCTTCGACCATCCCGCCTGGGTGGGCGGCGCCCACACCCCGGTCGTCGAACCCGAACCGGCCAGGGTGTTCGTGAACTGCACCTGCTGCCCATCGAATCCTGTCAGCACGACCGCCTGCGGCACGTCGCCCGTGCCGACCTGGGTCGCCGACACCCACGGGGCGATGTCGCCCAAACCGTCGAGCGCCCAACCCCCCGGCAACGTGTTGGTCGGATCCTGCGAGATGTATCCGACACCACCCGGCGACCGATACGCCAACCCGACCTGCATCGTCCCCGGGACCAAACCAACCTGCGTCGACCGCACCCGCACCGTGGCCGACCCCGACGACAACCCAACCGACACCGGGCCCACCGCCAACGATTCCTCGATCCCGGAACGCACCACGTCGATGCGGAACGTCCGCCACGACCCGTCATCGGGCTGCGCGCACCCGCTCGTCTCCGTGCCGCTCGTCGGGGCGAACGCCCACGAGAACGTTTGCCCCTGTGCGCCGTCGGTCACCAGCGTCTCCGGGACGACACCGGACTCCGGTGACACCGCATACGCGTACGACTCGATTCCTGCGCCGTTGGTCGATCCGACCCGCACCAAGAACTCCCCACCAAGCCCTACGCATGCGGCGGCGGCCGTTACCCGAGGCTGGAGCTGCGCAACCACGCACCCTTCGCCGGCGTCGGCATCCCCCGACAAGCACTCCAAACCGTCGAGGTCGGTGGCAGTCGCTTGCGGTTGGTCGCTCAACAACGCAGTCGACCGCGCCACGACGGCCACGTCGTCGACACCTCGACCTCCACCCGACACCACACCGGGGGCACCCTGGCTCACTCGGTCGACGACACGTGCGACCAAACCGTCGATGCCGCTGGTCCACACCTGACCTGTCCACGCCGTGTCGGCGGCGGACGTCGCCGCCGGCGGCATCTCCACAGGCCCCTCATCGGCGCGGACCGACACCCCCGACGCCAACACCGCAAACCCCAACAACACCAACGCGCAGCGCCAAGCCCCGCTCCGCCGAGTACCGCCATGTCCCAGCATCGACGCCGACAGTACTGCTCCGCCCTACCAAGAACCTTCTCGACGGAGGCGGCGGGTCGGTAGGCAGGTGTTGCCAGTCGAGGGCCCCATCGTGCAACGATTCGATCGTGCCCCAATTGATCGGGTCGATGGGCTCGTGCTTCCTGTTCGACGCGTCGCACCTGCCGATTGCACGACACGGCCGGGTGGGGGAGCCGTGAATCCCGACGCGTCACACGCTGCGTTTCCGCCGGAGTTCTTCGCGCGCGCGGACCCGTCACCCGACGCTGCGTTCTACTCCATCGAGCGTTTCGTCACGCACATCGACGACGAGGCGATCGCCGCTGTCTCAGCGCTGTACGACCGGCTGATCCTCGATCGATTCGACAGCCCAGCCGTGCTCGACCTGTGCTCCTCATGGGTCTCCCACTTCAGCCACCAACCCGCACGTCTCGCGGCAGTGGGAATGAACGAGGCGGAACTGAGCTCGAACCCAATGGCCACCGAGTGGTTGGTGCTGGATCTTAACCTCGACCCGGAATTGCCCTACGACGACGAGTCGTACGACGCCGTGACGTGCTGTGTGTCAGTCGACTATCTGACCCGGCCACTCGACGTGTTCGGGGAGGCTGTGCGCGTGCTCCGTCCGGGCGGCGTCTTCGTGTGCACCTTTTCCAATCGGTGTTTCCCGACAAAGGTGATCAACGGATGGCGTTCGACCGACGATCGCGGCCACTGCGCCATCGTGGCGACGTACTTCGCTGAGACTCCCGGCTTCGGATCGGTTGAGATGCGACTCGAGAACCCCTCGTCGGCGGGCGATCCGTTGTACGCGGTGTGGGCGCACCGTCAGTCACCCAGTTCGGCGCCACGCTGACTGCAGGTTTGCGGCCTCCCGGGGAGGTGTGCTTGACGCTCCGGGAACGGCCAGGGTCGGCCCCCGTCACGCAAGGAGGGCGAGGTCGCGTCGGATGTAGCGCAGGTGGGCCCACTCCTCCTCGAGGATCACGCGCACGCAGTCGCCCGCGGTGGGGTGCCATTCGGGGACGCCCCAGGGGTTGTTGCGTTCCTCGGCGAGCAACTCGGGCGTCGCCTCAGCGAGGAAGTCGGTCACCAGCTGTTGTCGCTCGGCACGCACCTCGAGGATCTCGTCGAATGACGGCACGTCGGTGCGGAAGATCGTCATGTCGAAGCCCATCGCCGCAGCGCTGGTGAAGATCTGGCCGATCTCGTGGAACGGCTGCTCGATCCCCATGATGCCGCCGCGCAGCCATGCGTCGGTAGCCAGCACGAGGTGCCGCAGGGTTTGGGCCAACGACCATTCGTCGTCGACGTGGGCGTCGACCATCTCGAGCGGCGTCGCTGCCACCGTGGTGGCCCATGCGGCCTGCACCGCGGTCCAGGCATCACGCAAGCCTTCGGGCGTCGTCGCAGACTGCAGCTCTCGGCCGGGGAACTGCCGGTTGAGCTCGGCGTCGACCAGTGGCACCACATCGACGCCGTTGACGAAGAGCGTGCCGAACAGCAGGTCTTGTCCGTCGATGTCCAGCCCGTTGATATCGACACTGCGCATCGTCACCCCACTGAGGTCGCAGCCGCGCATCGTGGCTCCTTGGAAACTCGTCCGAATGAATGTCGCTTCGGAGAAGTCTTGCGAATTGAACTCTTTCGCCATCACGGCATTGTGACCGTTCAGGCGTGGCGTGTCATCGGGTGTCGAGGTGTTTGGTGAGCTGGTCGAGCATGGCGTTGTAGCCGTGGCGGCTGCCGTGGATCGGACCGTCGCCGACAATGGAGGTGATCTGATCGATGATCGTCAGCAGTGAGCCGTCGCCGTCGGCGGTGACCGCCCAGGTCACGAGGGAGACGGCGGAGAGGTCGTCGTCGAGATTGGTGAGGCGTTCGGTGAATACGATCGTCTCGCCATCGACGATCGCGTGATACGTGGTGACGCCGGCGAAGCTCGGCGACGCTTTCGGTCCGCAGATGAACCGGTCGACACCACCCACCGAGAAATCGTGATCCTCGAAGATCACGATCTCGTCGTCGGAGGGTGCGCTCCAGACGGTGCGCTGGTCGACGTCGGCGTAGGCGTCGAAGACCACGCGTGGGGGATGGTCGAAGCGTCGTTCGAACCGGAGGGTGTCGTGCGCGAGGTCGACGGTCATTGTGCGTCTTCTTTCGGGTCGGGGGTTCGTTGGTTGAGATGGCGGTCGAGGCGGTCGAGGCGTCGCTCCCACTGCGTCCGGCGGCTCGCGATCCAAGCTTCGGCCTTCGTGAGAGTGACGTGGTTCAGCGAGCATGTGCGCTGACGGCCGTGTTTCTCCGATGTGATCAGACCCGCTCGTTCGAGCGTGCGCACGTGCTGGGTGACGGCGGTCAGCGTGATGCCGAGTGGTGCTGCGAGCGCCGACACGGTCAGTGGTCCGTCGTCGAGATGCTCGAGCATCGACCGACGCGTCGGATCGGCGAACGCCCGGAACACCAGGTCTTCGTCATACTGAACCATGTGGTTCAGTATTCTCCTCACATCAGATACTGAAGTTAACACTTCATCATCCGATTCTCGGCACCGTCCTTTGCGGAAGCCGCAACGGTTGGCACCGAGAAGCCACAGCGTCGGTGCGCAAGACTGTGAACCGTGGAGTTCGAGGTTCCGACGCCATCGCCAGTTGTCGCCGACTGGTTCGCCGCGGTCCCGTCAGACCTGACCGGCCTCGTCGAGCGATTGCGCACCTTGATCTATCGCGTCGCCTTCGACGTCGACGCGTGGCCGCTCGTCGAAGAGTTGAAGTGGGGCCAGCCGAGCTACCGGTCGCCGCATGGCAACGAATCGACCCCGATTCGGCTCGGATTCACCTCAGGTAACGACGTAGCCCTCCTCGCCCACTGCCAGTCGAGCGTGGTTCCGGAGTTTCGAGCGGCCTTTGGCGAGCGGTTCCGCTTCGACGGCGATCGTGCGGTGTTGCTCAGCGAACGCGACGCGTCCAGCATCGACGACTTGACCGACTTCGTACGGCGCGCCCTCACCTACCGCCGCTGATCGCCGCAGCGTCGCATGCCGCCGAGCGACTTGGTGGAGTGCTGCGAGTGGTAGCACGCGAGGTGGCCTGCGGCGTCGGTTGCATCGCCGGCCACCACCGCAGACGAGGCGGCGTTCATCAACCACCACGTGGTCTCCACGGGGTCTCCAGGACTCGTCGTGTGTTGGCGTTCATCGTGGAGTCCATGACGATCTCACGTGTAGTCAGCGACTCGATTGATGATGCTGTGCCGGCCGTGCATGCTGCGCCGAGGCGACCCAGCGGATGGCGGCGCGCTGGTGTTGGGCTTGCGGTCGGGGCGATCTCGATCGGCTCGATTTCGGCCTGGCAGGTGACCGCGTCCGGTGGGGAACAGTCGTCGTTCGTCCCGACCGCGCCGTGCCGGTTGTTCGACACCCGCCCGGGTAACGAGCCCGACGAAGGCAAGAAGGCGCCGCTCGGACCCGGTGAGAGCAACGTGCATGTCCAGCAGGTCACCGGCACGATCGGCAACTGTCAGATCCCTGTTGATGCGGTCGCCGTGTCGATGAATGTCACCACCGTCGGTGGCACTGCGCAGTCGAACCTGCGGATCCATCCCGCCGACGTCGACACGCCGACGGCGTCGAATCTCAACTGGACCGCCGGGCAGTCACCGACACCGAACAAGGTCGACGTGCAGCTGTCGCCGGACGGCAAGGTCTCGTTGTTCAACCAGAATGGCACCGTCGACGTGGTCGCCGACGTGGTCGGATACTACACCCCAAACGAGGTCGACGAACTACGGGTGCGGGTGGCCGAATTGGAGTCGCTGGCAACGTCACAGGCGCAAGCCCTCGACGACCACGTCGCGCGCGCTGCTGCTGCCGACGATGCCCACGAGCGCGATGTCGACGAACTCGCTGACCAGCTCGCTGCTACGGAAACGTTGTTGGCAGCATCCGACCAACGACTGTTCGCCGTCGAGAAGGCGACGCCGTTCGCCGTCTCGGCTGGGGGCAGCGGGTCAGAGCCCGTCATCTTGGGCAACGATCCGGTGGTCGTCCTCGAACTCGATGTCGTGGCCCCGGTGGACGGACGGATGACCGTGAACTTTTCCTCGGTGACAGGGATCCAATTCGACAACACCAACGCGATCTGCTCGGTGTTCAAGGAGTCCGAGATCCCGTCGGGGGGCCAGTGGTGGAGAGCACCAGGCGTCGCAGTGGCGACGAGGTCGTCGGCCGTCGGCAACGAGCATGCGCTATCGATCGCCGGGACGAAGCACATCGCAATGAACGCCGGTGAAGCGACGACCCTCTCGCTCGTCTGTCAGACCGCGCAAGAGGACGGGGCCCAGGCCTTGGCCCGCTCGATGACCGCCGTGTTCACGCCATCGTGACGCTCGGGTCAGTATGCGCCTGACCGCGGACGCGTGTCCGCAGTCAGGCGCCTTCGCTACACCGTGTAACCGACGAGGTCGACAACGAGGTCCATTGGTCGCTGTGACAGCACGCAGACCGTGCCGTCGTCGCTGAGACCGACCACGGCTTGCCCAGCGGTGGTCTGCCCAGCGAGGTAGTTGATCGCCGATGTGTTCGGCGGCTCGTCGCCGCACGTGTACACCGAGAGGAATCCTTGCTCGTCGGGGTTCACCGCAGCGACCGTGACGACTGCGGTCACCGCACCGTCGGGCACACCGGCTCGACCGGTCACGGTTACCTCGGTGACCTGCCCGGCGGTCCGCTTGCCGATGCCCTCTTGCTGATCATCGACCGTGCGGAACGCGGCGCCCTGGCGCGACTCCACCAGACGAGCGGGGTACTGGGTGATCACGTCGTCGCCCGGAAGCACGTAGCCCATCACGTCGACGACGAGGTCCATGGCGTGCTGCGTGTACAGGCAGATCTGGCCGTCGTCACCGATCGGCAACAGGGTGCTGTTGGCGACGGCCTCGCCCGGTCGAGCATTGAGCATCGATGCATTGGGACGCAGCGCACCGCACTCGAACCCCGTCACGAAGCCGCGCTGGCTGGGGTCGAGACCGACCACGTTGATCCACGCGCCCACGGCGTCGGCGGGGATGTCGACTCGACCGGCGACATCCACCTGAGTGACCTGGCCTGCGCTGCGTCGACCGATGCCTTGCTGCTCGCCATCGGCGGTCGTGAACTGGGCGCCCACCCGGGAGTCGAGGAGGCGGGTCGTGTCGAACGTGGTCAGATCGCCGTCGGGAGTGACGTACGCCGTGGCGTCGAGAACGAAGTCGGTGGCCCGCTGGGTGAACACGCACACCGCGCCGTCGTCGCCCAGGTCGACCACTGCACTGTTGGCCACGACGCCGCCGGCGGGATGGTTGAGGTTCGACGACGTCGGGACCGGATCGTCGCAGTCATACATCGTCATGTAGCCGGCCTGGGCTGGGTCGATCGCTGTGAGGGTCACGATGGCGGCCAGCGCGTCGGCGGCGATGCCCGCTCGCCCGGCGACGGCGATCTCGGTGGACTGTCCCGCGGTCCGTCGGCCGATGCCTTCCTGTAGTCCGTCGATCGTCGTGAACTGCGGGCCCACACGGGTCTCGGCGAGGCGGGCCTCGTCGATCGGGATCACGGTGCTGGCCGTGCCGAGGTAGCGGGCGACGTACCCGAGGAAACCGTCTTCGTTCGCCGCCTCGCCGGCGACGACGATCTTGCCGTCGTCTTGGATCGCCGCCGCGAGCGCGCTCGTCGAGGTGCCGACCAGCGTGCTCTCGATGCCGTCGTCGCCGAACGTCGGATCGAGCTCACCGTCGGCGGTGAACACGCCGACGAGCGACACGCTGTTGATCGTGTCCTGAATCGGGCTGTCGCCGACGGCCAACAGCCGACCATCGTCGAGCACCTTGGCGCGCAGGAGGTCACCGGTGCTCGCCGGCCCCTCGGTCACCACGGTGAAGCCGTCCGACGTGCCGAAGGTGGTGTCGAGGTCGCCGTCGGCGGTGAGCTTGCCGACGAGCCACCCGAACGTGCCCTGGTCAGACGCACCGGTGCCTCCGAACAGGATCGTGTCGTCGGTGTTGACCTGCACCGTTTCGGCCGCACCCAGACCGTTCACGTCGACCAGTCGTGTCCCGTCGGCGCCGCCGAAGCTGAAGTCGCGCGATCCGTCGGTGTTCAACCTGGTGAGCGAGGCCAGGCCGTCTTGCCGGTCGAACGTTTCGGCGGTGCCGCCCACGATGATCTTGCCGTCGGACTGCAGGTCGATGCCGCCCGACGTGGCGCTGAGCAGCAGTTCGATGCGGTGGACGCCGTCGCTGCCGAAGGCGGTGTCGATCTCCCCGTCGGCGGTGAACCGGCCGACGACGAGTTCGGCGGGCTGCAGTCCAACCACGATCGGTCGATAGCCGACGACCACGATCTTGCCGTCGTCTTGCAGCACCGCATCGGTCGCCTCGATCAGCTCGGCGTTGAGTAGGGCGACGCCGAAGTCACCGAACGACGTGTCGATGATGCCGTCTGCGGTGTGCCGCGTGACGTAGAACTCGCCCTCTGCGTTGCCGCCGACGTTCAGGAGGCGTCCTTGATCGTCTTCCAGCAATACGGTCGGCACGGGCGTCAACCCGACCGGTGTGCGCGCCACACCACGAAGTGCGAACGAGTCGTCGACCGAGCCGTCAGACTCGTAACCCACCAACGTGGAGAACTGCGCCGGGGGCACCGCGGCGAAGCCGGCGGTGCCGCCGGCGACGATGCGGCCGTTCGACTGCACCACGACGCCCGCGTAGCTCGACAACGAGAGCAACTCGGTGGTGACGAACCCGTCCGGCGGGTTGAACGATGCGACATCGAGCGCGCCGGCATTGGTCGGGTCGACGCGCCGATCATCGACGTCGCCCTGGGCGTTCGTCGAGGCGCCGCCGACCACGACGGCGGCCGACGCCGCGACTGCGCTCAATGTGAATAGTGCGGATCGCAGCCGGGGGTGGTGCTGGGTCATCGTTCCTCGCTTCTTGGAGATCGATCGACGTAGCCAGCCGGCACTGTGCGGAAGGGGCACCGGCACGTGTCGTAGGGTCGCCGGCCTGGTCTTTGTCACGGTCGTCCTCCTTCGACTGGGGATTCCGCTCCTCATCCCTCGGTTCCCGCTTCCGGCGATCCTCGCCGCGCTGGTGATCGACGCCGCCGACCAAACGATCTTCCAGCAGCTCACGGACCTCGATCTGGAGGGCTACCAGGGGTACGACAAGGCCCTCGACGTCTACTACCTGGCGATCGCTTACCTGGCGACGATCAGGAACTGGCGAGACCCGTTCGCCTACAAGGTCGCCGCGTTCCTCTGGTACTACCGGCTCGTTGGGGTCGTGTTGTTCGAGCTCACCGATACCCGTGCGCTGTTGCTCATCTTTCCCAACACCTTTGAGTACTTCTTCATCGCCTACGAGGCGGTACGTACCCGGTGGAATCCGCTGCGGCTGTCGCGTCGCGCCGTGCTCGGACTGGCCGCGTGCATCTGGATCTTCATCAAGCTGCCGCAGGAGTGGTGGATCCACGTCGCCCAACTGGACTTCACCGACTTCATGAAAGAGGACGTGTTGGGCGTCACGGTCGACACCAGCTGGGGGAGTGCGCTGTCGCAGAACCTGTGGTTCGTCGCCCTCGTGATCGTGCTCGCCGTAGTCGTCGTCATCGCTGCACGGGCGATTCTGGATCGCGCGCCCGACCCCGATTGGCCGTTCACCGTCGACGTCGACCGACACCTCCCACCGCCCGACGCGAGTGGTGGCGTACGCGCTGCTCCGATCATCAGCTGGTACACGGCAGAGAAGGCGGCGTTGATGGCGTTGCTGTGGATCATCTTCTCCGAGGTGATCCCGACGAGCGATCCTGCGGTGTGGCAGATCGCAGTCAGCGTTGTTGTGATCGTGTTCGCCAACGCGGCGTTGACACAGTGGCTCGTGCAACGCTGGCAACTCGACTGGACCTCACTGGGGCGGCACTTCGCTTCGACGCTGGTGCTCAACCTCGTGCTCGTGGTCGGTTACCTCGTCCTGTTGCGTTCGAGCAACGACGAAACGAACGACGCAGCCACGATGTTCTTCATCGTGCTGCTCAGCTTGGTGGTGACGCTGTTCGATCGGTTCCGACTCGTGCGTTCGGCGCGTGCGGTGACCGAAGCGCAGGCACCGGCGACGTGATTCAGGGCGCCTCTGGCCGACCGTCGGTCGGGCGATCGTCGGGCAGGCGAGTTGCGGTGAGGTACACGTAGTCGTCGAGTTGACCGATCTCGACGTCGAACCCGGCACCGGCGAACGCTGCTCGGAGCTCTTCGTCGGAGCGGCGCCGTTCCACGACGCGCAGTGTCCGGCCGTCGACCTCTCGGGTCTCCACCGCCGGCTCGGGTTGTCGTGATGCGCCCTCCGCAACGAAGAAGCACGCACCGGGTCGGAGCGCGCCGTGCAGCGTGGTGAGCAGCTTCGGCAGGACTTCGTCGGGGACATGTTCGATGAAGAAGAACGCCACCGCGCAGTCCCATTGTCGCTCGGGTTGCCACTGCCACAGGTCGGTGACGGCGAGATCGACGTTGGGGCGGTCGGCGAGTCGTTCCCGCGCTCGATCGAGCATCTCGGGTGAGGCATCCAGCCCCCACAGCCGATCGACGCGATCGATGATGTGCGCCGACCAGAAGCCGGTGCCGATACCGAGCTCGACGCACTCGCCGCGTAGTGGTGCCCGATCGACGATGGCTTGCAGGTCGGCAACGCTGCGCCGCCAGCGGGCGTTCAACTCGGGACCTTGGTCGTAGTCGCCGACGCTGAGGTACACGTCGTCGTACCACGGCGCACGCCGCCGGTAGTAGTCGATCTGCTCAGCGCCGACGGCCCGGCGGGCTGCGCTGTCACCGAGGTCGATGTCGAGTTTCTGCCGCACGCGGCTGCTGTGGCCCTGCGGTGTGGGTCGAGCCTTGCGTGCGGTGAGATGGAACCGATCGCTCGTGTACTCGCGAGACACGAATGGGGGTGTCGCGAACGTGGCCGTGCCGTTGATGTCGATCTGCTCGACGACGAGGCCCGCCGCGTTGAGCAGACCGGTCAAGGCGTCGAGGTCGAAGCCGTACATCGGCTCGCCCGGCAGTCCTGCCGCCCGTAGTTCTCCGTCGAGCTCCTCGATGTCGACGTGATCGAGGGCGACGCCGTCGACCACCAGCAGTGCGCCGTCGCCGGCGAGCGCGCGGGCGATCTCGTCGAGCGCGACGTCGATCGGTGCGAGGTGATGCAACACGGCGCGCATCGAGATTGACTGCACCGCGCCGTCGCGAAACGGCAGTGCCATTGCGTCGGCGCACACCAGCGGGGACGACGTGCGCGCAACACCGCGGAGCACCTCGAGGTCGACGTCGACACCGATCGATTCGGATGCCGACGGGTGTGCGCCACACCCGAGTTCGACCTGATGTGGTCGCTGCTCCACCGTTCCATGGTGACACCGACGCGCGCCGCGTGGTAGCGCCGAGGTTGCAGGTGGCGCCGACCGCGCTGCTGTTGATATCTCGGCCGTTGTTGCCGGACGCGATTCGTACTGTGGCGCGCGTGGAGGTGAAGTGGCTGACCGCGTTCATCGATCGGACTGCGGACTCGATCGATGTCGCCCGGGAGTTCTGGGCCACGGCGAGCGACTCGACGTTGTCGCCGTGGCGCGGAGCACACCACGAGTTCGCCACGTTGCAGCCGACCGATGGCGACGCGCACCTGCGGCTGCAGCGCATCGATGCCGGCGACAACGGCGTCCATCTCGATCTCCACGTCAACGACGTGGCTGCGGCGACCGACGAGGCCATCGCCTGTGGTGCGGCACGAGTGTCGAATCCGTCCGGTGTCGCCACGATGCAGTCGCCGGGCGGGATGACCTTCTGCATCGTCACGCACCGCGGCGAGGACACGTTGTCTGTCGGTCGGCGCATCGACGACGCCGAGTTCGTGGTCGACCAGCTGTGTATCGACGTTCCGGCCGCGCTGTGGCCGAATGAACTGCGGTTCTGGCAGCAGCTCACCGGATGGACCTTCGTCCGCTCGGCGGCGCACCCCGAGCTGGGTTGGCTCGCGCCAGAGTGGGCAGCGGACCGACGAGCACTTCGGCTGATCGTGCAGCGGACCGGCGACGAGACGTCCGTGGTCGGGTGCCACCTCGACATTGCGGCCCGCAACGTGGCAGCCGTGGTGTCGTACCTCGAGTCGGTCGGCGCAACCGCAGTTGCCGGCCTCGATGGGTGGAGCGTGATGCGCGATCCCACAGGGGTCGAGTTCTGTGTGACGGCGCGCGACCCCGCCACCGGCCGATCCACCTCCCGCCCGCGCTGGGCATCCGACGACGAGCTGGCCGCCGCGTGGGTGCGCTATGCAGCGGTGCTCGCCGACTACCGACCGCCCGCCGCGTACACGGTGTGTCGGCTCGACGAGGCCACCGGGGTGTCGTTCGGCCATCTCAATGCGCCGGGCGGGCAACACCTGCTCCCCGCCGCAGTGTTGAGTGTGGTCACCGAACATCCACACGGGAGCGCCACGATCGAACTCAGCCGCACCGAGGTTGCCGATGCAATCCGTCTGCTCGAACCCGCTGAGGCTGCAACCCACGTGGAGCATCCCAACCTGTGGTCGTGGCGCCCTCTGCTCACTACTGCGACGCCCGACAGTCGATTCTTCGTGATCTTCGTCGACGATCTCGACGATCACCCGACGTCGCCCGTTGACGCCGAGTTTCGATCGCGGATCGCCGCTGGTCCGTAGCGCGCTCCTGCGCTGCCGGTCACGTCCTCCCGCACGTCGGTCGAAGGGCCTTGCGAGAGTTCCTGGTGTATGAGACGATTGTCTCGCAGCGAGCGAAACGTCTCAGAAAGGACGCCGATGTCTGCCCTCCCCTCGTTCTTGACCCGGTTCAGCGCTCATCGCCCGTGGGTGGTGATGGGGCTCGTCCTGGTGATCACCATGACCCTCACCTGGTTCGCTCCGCAGTCGGAGCTGTCGAACGACTCCACTTCGTTCAGCCCACGCACCGACGAGGTGGAGGCGCTGGACGAGCTGCGCGCGCGGTTCGACGACTCGTCGACCGCCACGCTGCAGGTCGTGGTCACCGGCGACGACGTGATCTCCGTCGACGGCGTCCAATCGGCGGTACTGATCGACCAGACCGCCCAGGACGTGTTCGGTGAACAGCTCGCCGGCAACGGGGCGATCATCACCTATGCCGCCCCGACGATCAACGCCGCGGCAGCGAACGGCCTGGACGTCGCTGCGCTCGACGATGCGGCGATCGACGATCTGCAACGCGCTGGCCTCGCCGAGCTACCGGCGGCGCAGGCCGATCGGATCGAGTCGCTCGCGGCGGGCGATGACGCAACCTCTGCCGATGCCGGTCTCGTGCTCGTCACGCTCGACCGGTCGGCGTTCGCCGACGACGATGCGCTCGCCGAGGCGCAGCGGGTCTTCATCGACGAGCTCGACGCGCAGGCGATTCCACTGGAAACAGCAGCCTTCTCTACGGAGCTGGTCCGCGCCCCCGACGATTCGTTCCAACAAGAGGTTGCCCGGCTGTTCCTCTTCGCCGCGCTGGTGATTCTGATCGTGCTGGCGCTGGTGCTGCGAGCTCGCCGCGGCGAGCACCTGAGTGGTGCGGCAGCGATCCGTCGCAGCATGGCCGACATGGGCTTGGCGATCGGCGGGGTCGTCATCGCCATCATGTGGAACCAGGGCATCGCCGTGCTCCTCGGTCCGAACTATCTCGGCATCGTCGGTGAACCGACGCCGCCGACGCAGATCGTGCCGATCCTGCTGCTGGCACTCGGCGTGAGCTACGCGATCCACACCCACAGCCGGTACCGCGAGGAACTCGCTCGCGGTAACGCCGATCCCACCGCGGTCGCCGGAGGTCTCGGACGCACGGTCGGCGTGGCGTTGGCGCTGTCGATGCTCACCACCGGGTTCGGATTCCTGACCAACCTGTTCTCCCCGCTGCCGGCCATCCAAGACCTCGGAGTATTGGCGGCCACCGGCATCGTCGCCGTGTTCATTGTCGACCTCACCTTCCTGGTGGCCGGCCGCACGCTGCTCGACCGTCGCGCCCACCGCAACGATCGGCTCCCGACCGCGGAGATCGCGCCGCAGGAAACCGCCACGCTGTCGCGCGTGGCCACCATCGGCTTGCGGCCGGCGCTCGGGGCGCCGGTGGCGGTGCTCGCCATCACCGGTGCGGTCACCGTGGCGAGCGCGTTCGCCGGAACGCAGCTCGAAACCGAGTTCAGCCCGGTCGACTTCCTCGCCGACTCGGATCCGTCGAAGGCGGCATTCATCGTGCTCGACGAATCGTTCGGTGGCGGTCTCGCCGAAACGACCGACGTGCTCGTGACCGGTCCCGAGGTGCTCACCCCAGCGGCGCACAACGCCACCGCGCTCGTGGCGGACGGGCTCGCCGGCGAAGCGGGCATCATCACGCTCGACAACCGGCCCGCAGTGGTGTCGCCCGTGTCGGCACTCGCCGACGCACAACTCGCTGCAGCGACCGACGCCGAAGTCGCCGCCGTCGGCGTCGCCCAGGCTGCGGGGCTGCAGCCCGACGGGACGATCGAGGCGTCGGGCGACGTCGCCGTGATCTACGGCGAGATGGCGGCCGCGTTCCCCACCGTTGGTGCAGTCGTCGATCCATTCGCGACGACCGATGGTGTCGCAGACCCGGCCGTTCGGCTGTCGATTTCCACGCAGTCGGAGGTCGTCGGCGTGAGCAACCTGCGAACGGTGGTCGACGATTCGCTCGTGCCGCTCACGGCCACGGGCGTGACGGCGGTGGCCACATCGAACGCGATCGTCGACGACCTCACGATCAACGCGATGTCCGACTCGGCGGTGACCGGTCTCCTGCTCACCCTCGCCGCGGTCACCGCGCTCCTCGCCGGCGTGTACTGGTTCAGATCGCGCCGCGCCGGTCTCGGCGCCCTCGTGGTGCTCCCGGTGGCGATCGTGGTGATCAACACATTCGGCTTGATGTGGATCTTCGGGATCCCGTTCGATCCGATCACGGCGATCGTCTCGGCCCTGGTGGTCGGCGTCGGGGTGGACTTCTGCATCCACCTCGGCGAGCGGTTCACCGAGGATCTCGAAGCGGCCGACGGCGACATCCCGACTGCGCTCCGCAGGGCACTGCGGCATACGGGTGCCGCACTCGCCGGATCAGCGGCCACCACCATTCTCGGGTTCGCCGTGCTGATGTTCGGCTCGATCGTGCCGTTCCAGCGGTTGGGGTTCGTGATGACGTCGGCGATGGTGCTGTCACTGCTCGCAGTGGTGTTCGTATTGCCGGCGATCCTCGTGCTGTACGGCCGGTTCCAGAACTCGCGGCGCAACCAACAGGACCCGCCCGAGGCACCGTCGGACGGCTCGCGGGACACCGAAGATCTCGTGTCGGTGTGAGACACTCGCGGCGGCGTGCCAGACGATGTGAACGACACGGTTGAGGGTCGTGAAGACCCGCGGGTGACGCAGACTCGCAACGACGTTCACGCCACGGTGCTGCGCCTCTTGCACTCGGAGGGTCCCGCGGCGGTCACCCACGCGCGTGTCGTTCAGGAGTCGTCGGTTTCGAGGGCGACGCTGTACCGGCACTGGCCGGATCGCACGGCGTTGCTGATCGATGCGATCGCCTCCGAGCGCCCCGACTTCGACATCGGTGAGCCGACCGGCGACTTCGGTCACGACCTGCGAACCGTGCTGCGCGCGGGAGCGCAGCTCATGCAGGAGAGTCACACCATCCCCTGGCTGCTCGCGCTGTCGTTGGGGGCCGAGGACGACCCTGAACTTCGGCAGGTGTTCGAACGAATCCACGACCTGCACGAAACGCCGTTGGCGCCGATCCATCGCCGGGGCATCGCCGTTGGCGCGATTCGCGACGACATCGATCCCATCGTGTTTCAGGCGATGTGCTTCGGCACCCTGTTCTCGATGAGGTTCTTGTGGCAGCGCACGCTCAGCGACGAGCTCGTCGACGCCGTCGCCGACGCAGTGCTCGAAGGCGTCCGACCGCGCCCTGGCTGAGATCGCCAGCCGAAAGCGGCCGAATCGGTCGACACGTTCGCCGCGCCGTGCGCGCGAGTCCCACGATCGTGTCCGATGTGATCTGCGTGTGCGCGAGGCTGGGTCTCGTGCAGCACCAGTGGCTGATCGAGGAGCGCGAGTACCTCCGCCAGGAGCAGCGTCGCGGTCGCCGTCATGCTTTTGCCTCCCTCACCCCTGCGCGCACGGCATTGGTCGTCGTCGACTTGGTCGAGTTCTTCGTCGCCGAGAACGAGTACGCCCGTGGCATTGTGCCCAACGTCAACGCCCTGGGGGATGCGCTCCGTGCGGCCGGCGGCACGATCGCCTGGGTGGTGCCCGCGCCATGGGAGCCGTCTGCCATGAAGGCCGAGCTCCTCGGGCCCCGAATCGAGGAGCTCTACCGGGGATCCGGAGGCACGGGAACCCCGCGCGAACGTGTCTGGCGTGAATTGATCACCCACGACGACGACGTTTACGTGGAGAAGACAGCCTCGAGCGCGTTCTTCCCGGGACGGTGCCCGTTGCACGACGTACTCCAGGCGCGTGGCATCGACACGGTCCTGATTGCGGGGACGTTGGCAAACGTGTGTTGTGAGGCGACCGCCAGAGATGCCCACACGCTCGACTACCGCACGATCATGGTCGCCGACGCGAATGCCGCACGGCGAGACCAGGATCTCAATGCGACGCTGTACACGATCTACCGATCGTTCGGCGATGTGCGCACGACGGCCGATCTGATCGCCATGCTCACGTCAGCTGGCTCCGGCTCCAGCGACTAACGCACACGGCGAGCGGGTCAGTGGCGTGCCGACGCCACTCGCTCTCGCGTCGACCACGTCTGGCTCCCGCGCAGGAACGTCTGGACTACGCGGCCCCGCAGCTCGCGACCGCGGAACGGGTTGTTCGACGATCTGGTCGCCAACTCGGCGGGCTCGACAGCCCACAATTCCTGCGGGTCGACGATCGCGATGTTGGCGGGAGCTCCCGCAACGAGCGGCCCGCCGTGGCCCCAGTGGTCGAGGCCAGCGATGCGTGCCGGCCGCCAGCTCAGTGCGCCGATCACGGTGGCCAACGATGCGATGCCCGGTTCCACCAGTTCGGTGATCGCTGCGGCCAACGCCGTCTCGAGCCCGGTCATGCCGGGCGCGGCCCGATCGACCGGTTGCGCCTTGCGATCGTCGGGGTGCGGCGCATGGTCGGTGGCGATCGCCTCGATGGTCCCGTCGGCGAGCGCCGTGCGGAGTGCCTGCCGGTCGGCGGCGGAGCGGAGTGGGGGATTCATCTTGAACAGCGCGTTGCCGTCGACGAGCGCGTCCTCGGTGAACGCGAGGTGTTGTGGTGTCACCTCGGCGGTGACCGACACACCACGCGCCCGTGCGTCGACGATCACGTCGATGGTCGCCGCACACGACACATGCAGCACGTGATAGCGGGCACCCGTCATCTCGGCCAGCTGTAGGTCACGAGCTACCACGATCGACTCGGCTGCGGCAGGTCTGCCGCGTACGCCAAGGCGAGCCGAGACCGGCCCCTCATTGATGTGTCCGCCGGCGATGAGCGCCTCGTCTTCGCAATGCTGGCCGACGTAGGCCCCGGGGAGCTGGGCAACGCGCTCCATCACGTTACGCACGATCGCCGAATCCATCACCGCGGTTCCATCGTCGGTGAACAGCCGGGCGCCGGCCCCGTAGAGGGCCTCGATGTCGGTGGGGCGATCGCCGGCACGGTCGACGCTCATCGCCGCCGACGTCATCACATCGCAGCGTCCGATCGCGCGGGCGCGATCGTTGACGTAGTGCACGAGTTCAGGCGTATCGATGCACGGCGTGGTGTTGGGCATCGAGACGACGGCGGTCATACCGCCCTGGGCCGCAGCCGCCGTTCCGCTCTCGATCGAATCGATGTGCCCCGAGCCCGGCTCGCGCAGGTGCGCCTGGAGGTCGACCAAGCCCGGCACGATCACGCAGCCTCGGGCATCGACGACGTCGTCGTCGTTCGACGGCTCGATCGTGTCGGCCACGTCGACGATCGTGTCGCCGACCAGCCGGAGCTCCGATCGTCGCTGACCCAGCTCGTCGAGGACCTCTCCACCGCGCAGCACCGTCGATCGCTCCATCGTGAGCACCGTAACGAGAATCACTCTCATTTACGCTCATCGCGGGGGCTTGTGGCGACGCCGCTCGGCTCAGTGTGCAGAGGTCGGGACGCTGCCCTGGTGTAATGATTCGGCGGCCCCGTTCGTCAGCCTCAGTGAACGACAACCACCCACCGAACGACGCACCCGCCCAGCGCGGACGTGTCACTGAGGAGAAGATCATGAACGACTGCACCTGTCCCACGCCGTGTGCCTGTGAGCCGACCGCCAACGGCTGCTGCTGTGGCACCGCCTGCGCATGCGGATCTGACTGCACGTGCCAGTCCAGCTGCGGGTGCCCACAGACCGCCTAGCAGCCGTAGGATCGATGCCATGGACGGGGCGGCCCGGACTCAGGATAAGCGAGACATCGTCGGTGACGCGTTGCGCGATCACCGCGCCGCGTTCGAGGGCTTCGTGCGCGCCCGCGTGCGTCTTGCGCACGCCGACGATGTGCTCCAGCTCGCCGCATTGCGAGCGATGGAGCGCGCCGAGTCGCTCGAGGATCCGGACCGCGTCGTCGCATGGCTGTACCGCATCCACCGCAACATCATCATCGACGTCGGCCGGCAGCTCTCTCGCGAACGCGCTGCGATCGACGCGTCAGCTGCAGTTCCAGAGCCGGTCGACGAGCCGTCGGCCACCGACCCGTGCGCCTGCAGCGTCACCCTGGCCAAGCGCATCAATCCGAACTACGCATCGATTCTTGCGCTCGTCGACTCCGATGGGCTCCAGCTGCGCGAGGCGGCGCAGGCGCTCGACGTGACGGTGAACAACGCCACCGTCCGCTTGCACCGTGCGCGCCAAGCGCTCAGGCGCGAGATGCTCGAACACTGTGGCGTCAGCAGCCCGCAGGACTGCGCCGACTGCCGCTGCGTGTACGAGGCCTGCTGCGCAGCCTGATCGGTCGACGGTCGGGCCGCCTGCCCCGGCTTCGTTGCTACGTTCGCCGTCATGGCTGACGCCACCGACCACACCACCCCAACTGACCCTCCCGCTCCAGCGCACATCGGCATCGTCACGGTGTCGGATCGGGCCAGCCGAGGCGAATACGAAGACCGCGGCGGTCCGGCGATCCGCGACTATCTCGAACGCGTGCTGACGTCCGACTGGCAGGCGCGTGCCGAGGTCGTTCCCGACGAGCAGCCTGAGGTGGAGCGGACGATTCGACAGCTGGCGGCGGCGGGGTCGTGTCTGATCCTCACGACGGGCGGCACCGGCCCGGCGCCGAGGGATGTCACGACCGAAGCAACTGAAGCGGTGTGTTCCAAGCTGATGCCCGGTTTCGGCGAGGCGATGCGTGCCGTGTCGCTACAAGTAGTGCCGACGGCGATCCTGTCGCGTCAAACAGCGGGGATCTGCGACGGCGCGCTCGTGATCAACCTGCCGGGCCAGCCGAAGGCGATCGCCGAATGCCTCGATGCCGTGTTCGCCGCAGTGCCCTACTGCGTGGATCTGATCGGCGGACCGTTCCTCACGACCGACCCCGACCACATCGAGGCGTTCCGCCCCAAGAAGAAGTGACTCAGGAAGAAGCGAACGTTCCAGATCACATCTCGATGTCGCAGGCGATGTCCCACTCCGGCAGCGGATCGCGATAGCGGGACCACTTCTTGGGGCCCTTTTCGAACTCGCGCCCCGTGAGCACGCAGCGATCGAGTCGTTCGCGGATTGCCGCTTCGTCCATGTCGACGCCGATGAACACGATCTCGGTCTGACGGTCGCCGACCACTGGATCCCACCGGGCTTCGAGGTCGGCTCGCTCTTCGTTGGTTTCTAGTTCCCACTCGTCTTCGGGCATCGCGGCGTACCACATGGCCAGCGGTTCGAGCATCACCGACAGTCCGGCTTGGCTCCACAGTGCCTGGACGTCGGGCCGGGTGGCCAGCCACAAGAAACCCTTGCTGCGGAGCACGCCGGGCCACGCCTGTTCGAGTTCGTCGGCGAGGCGTTGTGGATGGAACGGCCAACGATGGCGGTACACGAACGACGTGATCCCGTACTCCTCGGTCTCGGGCGTCTTGTCGTCGCCGTTGAGTGCGCGCACCCAACCCGGTGCCGTCGACGCCTCGTCTTCGTCGAACAGACCGGTGTCGAGCACGGCATCGAGCGGGACGTCGCCGCGCTCGGCGACGACCACCCGCGCCCGCGGGTTGAGTTGACGCGCCAGCGCCACCACGCGTTCGAGCGTCTCCGTGTCGACGAGATCGGGCTTGGAGATCACCAGCACGTCGGCGAACTCGACCTGGTCGATCAGTAGGTCGCTCACGGTGCGGTCGTCTTCGTCGTCGCGGCCGACGCCGATCTCGGCGAGCTCCTCCAGTACCTCGAATCGATCGAGGAAGGTCGACGCGTCGACCACGCTGAGCATCGTGTCGAGCTTGGCCAGCGACGACAGGCTGTTGCCATCGATGTCCTCGAAGAGGAAGGTCGCCGCCACCGGCATCGGCTCGCTGATGCCGGTCGACTCGATGAGCAGGTAGTCGAAGCGGCCTTCCTTGGCGAGTCGGGCCACCTCGAGCAACAGGTCTTCGCGCAGCGTGCAGCAGATGCACCCGTTCGACATCTCCACCAGGCGCTCTTCGGTCCGGTCGAGAGCAGCGCCCTCGGCCACGAGCGAGGCATCGATGTTGACCTCGCTCATGTCGTTGACGATCACGGCGACACGCCGACCCTCGCGGTTGGCGAGCACTTGATTCAGCAACGTGGTCTTGCCCGCGCCCAGGAAACCCGACAGCACGGTCACCGGCAGAAGATCGCTCATCGAGTCACTCTACCGACGACTGAGAACGATTCTTATTGACTCACCAGGGTGGAAGTGGGTCGGGCAACGTCGCCCACCGGTCGGGGTGCCACGACTGTTCGTCGTCGTTCAGCAGCGCCCGATCGAGCAGTCGCTCGAGGTTGGCCCGGTTGAGCTTCACCCCGATGAACACGATCTCTTGACGGCAGTCGCCCACGTTGGGGTCCCAGATGCTCTCGACCCACTCGATCGACGCCGGGTCGTCCGGCCACTCCTCGCGTGGCCGGGTGGCCCACCAGTTCCCGAACGGGGTGATCGTCAGCGCCGGCCCGGCTTGCGACCAGGTACCGGCGACGAAGAGTCGGCTCGCCAGCCAGCACGTCCCTTTCGAGCGGACCACGTTGGGCAGCCCGCGTTCGAGCAGCTCGGCGAGGCGCCCCGGATGGAACGGGACACGGCGCCGGTACACGAAGCTCTCGATGCCGTACTTCTCGATCTCGGGTGTGTGGAACCCCTCGAGCTCGCGTGCCCATCCTGCGGACCGCGACGCCGACTCGACGTTGTAGGCGCCGGTATCGAGCACTGCCTCCATCGGTACGTCGGCGTACTGCGCCGACATCACCGACGCCCCCGGGTTGAGGTGGTGCACAATGCCTTCCACCTGCTCCAGGCCACGCCGTCCGGCCCGGTCGGTTTTGTTGATGATGATCACGTTGGCGAACTCGATCTGGTCGATCAACAACTGAGAGATGCGTCGCTCGTCGCCCTCGACGGCGCCGATCTCGCGATCGACCAGTCGATCGCGGGTGCCCAGTTCGCGCAGGATCGTTTCTGCGTCGACGACGGTGACCATCGTGTCGAGATCAGCGACATCGCCGAGCGATACGCCGTCTTCATCGCGAAAGGCGAACGATGTGGCCACCGGCATCGGCTCGCTGATGCCGGTCGACTCGATGACGATCGCATCGAACCGATCCTCGGCAGCGAGACGCGCCACCTCGACAACGAGGTCTTCGCGCAGCGTGCAGCAGATGCAGCCGTTGGTCATCTCCACCAGCTGTTCGTCGGCGCGCAGTACGTCGGCACCACGCACGAGCTCGGCGTCGATGTTGATCTCGCTCATGTCGTTGACGATCACCGCTACGCGTCGATCGTCTCGGTTGTCGAGGATCCGCTGCAGCAACGTGGTCTTGCCCGCACCGAGGAAGCCCGACAACACGGTCACCGGCACCTTGTCGGCCGCCTCGTCGGTTGGCGAGTGGTCGGCAATGGTCGTCGACATCTCCTCAGCGTATGAGAACCGGTCTCATTTCGTGCTCGCTGACGTTTCGCTGACGCCGCTTCGTCACGTTGGCGCCATGTTTCGACGCTTCGTTCGACAGCGCACCGTCGTTGCCGCTGGCGCACTGCTCGCATGTGCACTCGCCGCACCCACCGACCGCGTTGTCGCCCAAGACGAAGATCTCACCGTGGAACTCGCGTGTGGGATCCCCGGCGCGTTCAGCATCGTGCTCGACGCGTCTGATCCACTCCCGGTGTTCGCGCCGTCGAACCCGTTCGGTGCTCCCGTGATCGACCCAACCACTGTGGTGGTCAACCCTGTCGCCGGTGCATCCGTGCAGATCGACGGCCCGCTGCAACAGGAGATGCTCGACGCAGCAAACCAAGTGCCCGGCACGCTCGGCACCGCCGACGATCCGGGATGTGCGGCGCAATGGGCCGAGATCGACCTCCTCGATCCCGGGGCGATCGAGCTCTTCCCCGGCGCCGCGTGGTCGATGAACGCCGTGCTGTTCGACGGCGACATCGTCGACATCGACGATCAGGTGTACCGCGAGTTCACCTTCATGTGGGAGGTGCCGGGCGGACCCACGATTGCCCCGAACGAGTCGCTCCCGTCTTTCCTCCCGGGGTTCACCGGCGGGGTTGGTGTGGCCAACGACGGGGCCGGCGCATCGGTGATCCAGTTCCAAGCTGATGAGACCGGCGAGGCGGGCAACTTCCTGAACGGGATGCCGATCCTGCGCTGGCCGGATCCAGGCGGCGGCACATGGATCGGAGTGGTCTCCCCGTTCCTCGACCCGCCGGTTGTCGCCACCAGTGGGGCGAGTCGCACCGACGCTGCGGCTGTTGTGTCGGTGCTGACCGATGGTGCAATCGGCTCGCTGGGAACCGTGGCGCAGGCTGCGCTGGGCGGAACCACGTTGTTCACCCCCAAGGAGACCACCGCAGCGCCAGCAACCACGACGACACCGCCGACGACGACCACCCCGCCAACCACCACCACGCCACCGACGACCACCACGCCGCCGGCGAACACACAACGCGAGGCGCCCGCAACCACCCTCGGGCAGGCCGTCGCAGAGCCCGCAGAGGGTGAGCCCACCGACGGCACCGAGGAGCAACCCGCCGAAGAGTCCGGCGGCGACGGGTCGACCTCGCTGCTCATCGTGCTCGTCCTCGGGTTCGGCGCCGCAGCGGTCGCGCTGTGGCTGTTGTGGCGGTTCTTCCTGCGCGGGGGCGGCAACAACGATGCCAGCGAGCCGCCGACAACCGTGAGCGTGGCCGACACCCACAAGGCGCTCTTCGACCGGCTGGTCGCCGATCGTGTCGGCGCGCCCTTCGCCGATGCCACCCGCGTCGTGGTGCCCGAGTCGACACCGAGCACTGACCCGGTCGACGTCGCCACGCGGATCTGGTTCGGCGTCGACCAACGCGGCAAGAAGCTCGTACCCGGCGAGAAACCGAGCTCACCGCTCGCTGCGGTGTACCAGGTGAAGATCACCACCGAAGCGATCGGCTCCGACATCGTTCCGGGGGTGCACATCAACGTGTGGAACCCCTTCAACCGTCGGTTGCTCGTGACCGGCCACTCGATCCCCTCCACGTCTGAGCGGGAGCGCGGGATCGGGACCATCGAGGACACATACGAGGCGGCGATCAACGATGCCCTCGACGATGTGATGGTGGGGGATGCCTTCATCGTCCCCTCGGAGTCGATCGACCCATGGCACAACTCCACCGGTCAGGCCGCCGATGCGCCAGCGACACCCGAGGTGCCCGATGCACCCACCGAGTCGTCTGCCGCCCCGGCTTCCGATCCGCAAGCCGATGGCGACGTGGTCAATGCGGCGGAGCCCAACGATGTGCAGCTCGATACGGCCGAAACCGACGGGCCGGTCAGCGTTCCTGCCGCAGAGACGTCTTCAACACCCAGCCGATTCCACTGGACCGGCTTCACCCAGCCGGTGTCCCAGTGGATCGACCAGAAGTGGGAGCGGGCCGACCGGGCGTTCGTTGTCGAGGTGATCAACAACGCCCTCGACGACGGGTTGCAGCCAGACTGGTTTGGATGGGTTCGGCCGACGCCTCGACACTGGGCCGAGGCGTGGGTCGGCTACTCGAACGATCCCTACATTCCGAACATCCGCAACGGGATCCCGGGAACAGAGGGCCTGAAGAGTGACCTGGACGAACCCGAACGGGTGGATGCGGTGCGCGTCTTCACCTTTGGAGGTGACGCCCGGGGGATCGACCGGTTTGCATATCTCACCGAAAACCTGAGTCTTGAGGTCAACGTGTACTCCGGCAAGCGGCGCTACTCGCGGGTGTCGAACGAGACCAACGTCGAAATGAACGACGCCACGATGTTCTTTGGCGATGAGGGGGTCGTCGCACTCTGAAATCGTCAGGACGCTCTCGGCGACTCGGCTACGGCTGGGGCCAGCGCCAGCGGGTGGCGCGTGGCCCGAAGTCGTCGGGGCGCTCGATCACTCCGAACGCCACCCGTGGGGTGACGAGGTAGGCGTTGCCGCCGTCGATGAATTCGGCGAGCGCGTGACGCGCCTGCGCCGGCGTCTCGTCTGGATCGACGATCTCCGACCCGTACTTGGCGAGGTAGGCGTCGAGCACCTCGTCGCGCAACCGACCGTCGTCGACGATCGCTTCGCCCTCGAGTGACACCACCTCGACGCTGTCGTCGGCGCTCACCACCACGTTGCTGTTGCCCGCCAACCATCGGGCTTTGGCCGAGGTTGCGGCGCACGAGAACCACCACCGCTCGTGCGTCGACAACCACACACCCCACACCGGCATCGAGTGCGGCCGGCCGCGCGCGCCGACGGTGGTCAACCAGTAGTTGCGGCTTCGGGCGAGGCGGTCGTCGGCCCACTCCCATGAAAGAAGTTGCTCGTTATCGGATGGGACTCCGTAGTCCGCCATCGACGACGGACGCTCGGCAACCGGCGGCATGGCCAAAGCGTAGGTGAGGCCACGCACCCGGCAGTGCTCCCACCGTTTGTGTGCAACTTCGCGGCGACCCGTCGCCCGAAGAGTTGCACGCAAACGGACTGGATGCTCGGAATCAGCGGATGGTCGGGCGCTCAGCGCTTGTCGAGCAGGCGTTGCGTTGCACCGTCGGTCGTTAGATGGTGGCAGACGAGCTCGCCATCGCATTCGAGGGCGAACGTGCCGAGTGGCGAGCGGCTCGCTTGGGCTTCCTCACGTGTGGTCACCCGAACCGCTTCGGCGTCGTGCCCGCGGCTGCGCAGCGACTCGACGACCTCGCCGCTCCAGTGCGCGTTGAACGGGCACTGGTCGTCGTAGCGGGCGACGAAGTGCCCGTCGCTCGACGTGGCGACCGATCGCATCGACGCGGCGAACTGTGGCCGCTCATCGTCCCCGATCTCCTCGTCGCCTCGCCCGTCGTCGACGGGGAGCGCCCAGAGGCGCCATTCGCCGACTCTGTCGACCTCGACGAACCCGCGGCCACGAAGCCACTTCGGATCCGACAAGAACGGCCGCTTGGTCCGGCCGCTGGCGACGACCAAGCCGCGGCGGCCTTTGTCGGCGGCGTCGGCGAGCGCATCGGCAACGAGCTGCGCCCCGTGTCCCTGGCCGGCGAAACGGCCCGACACCCACAGGCAATGAATCACCATCCACCCGGGTGCGACCACTGGCCGCCACGCGACCTCGGCCGGTGCGTACTCGATGAACACCTTGCCGCGTACGTCGAGCTTGCGGAACACCAAACCCTCGGCGAAGCGTTCCCTGAGCCACTCGCGTTTACGGGTGACGCCTTCTTCGTGTTTGGAGTCGCCGAGTGCGCAGCAGAGATGGTGGTCGTCGACCGTCGATGCGTCGAGCGACACGAACCGAGCTGGTTCACCGTGTTCGTTCGCCATGTTTCGAACGTACCCGTTGTGGCGCTGTCGTGCCCTGCGTGAAGAACACGCCAACCGACACGGCGATGATGCCGACAACGCCGGCGATGCCGGGGGCTTCGTCGAGGAACACCCAGGCGAGGAGCGCGATCTGTACGAGCATCGTGTTGTTGATGCCTGCCGACTCGACAGCGGCGAGATGGCGCAGCGACGCGTTCCACAGGGTGAACGCCAGCGCCGTGTTGATCACGGCCAGCCACACGATGAGCAGCGCTGCCCGGCCGGTCACCTCGGGAACGCCGTCGATGGCGATCCCGAGCGCACACAACACGATGGCCCCGATGGTCATACTCACTGCGGTTACCACGAGGGGCGACAGCGCCTGCGTGCGGTTGACCCTGCGCCCGAAGAGTGTCGAACTGACGTTGGCGACGAGCGCAACGAGCGCCGCCAGCACGCCGATCACGGTGGCACCCAGACCGCCGGCGAAGTAGGTGAGGGCGCCAGCGACCACGAGTAGGGCGCCGCCGATCTGGCGCCTGCTGGCCCGTTCGCCGAGTGTCCGGTAGCCGACGAACGCCACAACGAGCGGCGTGAGCGAGAGCAGCAAGCTGGTGGTTGCCGCCGGTTGGTTGTCGATCGCCACGAACTGCGCCCCCTGGGTCAGCGCGTAGAAGATCAGACCGAGCACCGCCAACGACCGCGTCGTGCGACGGTCGAGCGAGCGGAGCTCGGCACGGCGTCGAGGGCTGCCGCCGACGGCGACCAACAACACGACGGCGGCCAGGCCGTAGCGCAGTCCGGCGAATGTGAGCGGGGGAAGCGCCTCGTCGTCGAGGCCCCACCGAATGAGAATCCATGAAGAACTCCACAGGACGGTGACGGCGAGCGCGAGGGCGACGGCGATGAGGTGTTGACGACGGGTGGTGGGCACAGGAGCCTCCAAAGGACGCGGTGGACAGTGCCGACGTCTCCACTCGAGGCTTTTGTCCCATGAGGTGCGAGCCCGGATATGTGGGGCCTTCCGTGGCGCTCGGACCAGACCCCGCACGAAGCGGGCGGAACCCTAGCCACCCTTCAATCGGTGGCTGCAGCGTAGTCGGCCTGGTTGAGCGCTCATCGAGACCGTTGTTCCGGCCACGTCTGCGTATCGTCGCCTCGTGATGTCGGTCCCATTCGTTGAATCGGTATGGACGAGTGGTGCGTCGCAGGTCGGCGTGGTGCGTACGTTCCCTACGGGCCATGCGTCGCTGGTGGTGTCGATTCCGCGAGATGGCAGCGACGCCAGCGTGCTGCTGAGCGGTCCAACGACCCGGCCGCAGGAACACCCGGCGCCGATGGATGCCGACGTGGTGGGGCTTCGACTGCATCCCTGGGCACTTGGCGCGATCGCCGGTCCGGCAACCCCGGAGGTGCGTGATCGAAGCGTGGCACTCGCCGATGTGTTGTCGGCATCGGTCGACTGGCCGCAACGCTGGGCGGGTCGTCGGCCATCGGTGATCGTGAACGAGATCCTTTCGGCGCTTCGGCTCCTTCCAGAAACCGATCGAGCGTCGGTGACGCGATTCGCCGTGCACTCCATCACGACCACGAACATCTCGCTGTCGGCCGTCGCCGCGCACGTCGGTGTCGGAGTTCGTCAACTCGAACGAATCGTTGCGGCCGAGAGCGGGCTCACGCCCACCCAGATCAGAGTCGCCCGACGGCTCGAGCGGGCCGCCGAGCTGTTGGCCGCCGGATCACGCGCCGCAGCGGTCGCCTACGACGCTGGCTTCGCAGATCAAGCACATCTGACCCGCTCGTTTCGCCAGCTGGTTGGTATGACGCCGGCGGCATTCGCAGACGCCGCCTGTCCCGAGCGCGATGTCGGAATCGTTCAAGACGTCTCGGGCGAATCTGCATAAACCGGTCATCGGAGGTATCCGAATGACCACACCCGATCAGCAACGTGCGCTGCGCGAGCAGCGCGCCCTCGAACTCATCGCCTTGCTCACGACCCATCCTCGTCACGTCGGGAGTCCAGGCAACCAGCGGGTTGCGGAACTCTTGGCCGCGCGCCTCGAGTCGGCCGGTTGGGCGGTCGAACAACAGGAGTTTCCTTGCGACGAGTGGATCGATCTCGGTTCAGACCTCAGTGTGGGTGAACTGACCTGGACCTTGCGGACCGGACCGTACGGGCGGCCAGCCGCTGGCAATGCGATCGTCACGGTCGCCGAGACAGTCGGCGATCTCGACCGAAGCCGCCTCGCCGGCACGATCGTCCTGGTGCGCGGCGATCTCGCAACGACGCCACTCATGCCCAAGAGCTTCGAGTTCTACAACCCCGAGGAACACCGCGAGCTCGTTGCACGACTGGAGCACACGGGCGCCTTGGCGATCATCACCGCCACTGGAGCGCACCCCGAACTTGCGGGCGGCAGGTCACCGTTTCCGGTTGTTGAGGACGGCGAGTTCGACATCGCGACCGCGTATGTCGATGAGCCAACCGGCGAAGAGATCGCCGCGCATGTAGGCCGCGAGGCACGCGTCGCGATCCGTTGCCGGGCAACACCGACCCGCGGCGCCAATGTTGTAGCCCGTCGAGGGCGCGCGCCGTTCACGGTCGCCACCGCGCACTTTGATGCTGCGCTCGGCACCCCGGGCGCGCTCGACAACGCGGCCGGCGTTGCGGTCCTGTCCGACGTCGCAGAACAGATCACACACGCACCCGCAACCGGCGGCATCGAGATCGGTCTCTTGAATGGCGAAGACCATTGGAGCATCCCCGGACAACGGCGCTATCTCGCCACGCTTGACCCAACGGCGGTCCGCCTTGCTGTCAACGTCGACGGAGTCGCCAGACGAGACGACGTAGTCGCGTGGTCGGCCTTCAACCTCGGAGATCTCGATCGTCCGCTGCGTGCTGTGCTCGACGACGCGCCCGGCTGCGTGGCGGGACCTCCTTGGTTCAGCGGCGATCACTCGATGTTCCTGGCGGCACACCGGCCAACGGTCGCGCTGACGTCACTGTCGTTCCTCGACGACCCGACGAGCACGGTCACCCACACCGTGGCCGACGACATCGCCATCGTGGATCCTGTACAGATCGTGACGGTCAGCGATCTCGTCCAAGCCCTCATCTCGGCGGCGCCTCACCCCAGTCCATCGACGCACTAACTCGCAGACCTCACCGCGCTGAGCGCTGTGGCCTCAGCGGATGGTGGAGTCGCTCACGTTCGGTGCGCCGCGGCCGAGGAAGAAGATTCCGGGGAAGCCCTGTGTCTCGAATCCCAGGCTGGGGTTGCGGGCCAAGTCCGACCCGGTGATGAACACCTCGCCGCTGCCGTTGTTCGACACGAAGAACACTGCGCCGCCACCCTCGTTCGCCGTGTTGTCGTGCACCACGGAGTCGACGAGCCGCAGCGTCATCTCGTTGCCATCGAGATAGATCGCCCCGCCGTTGCCGCCGCCGGGAGTACCGGGCTGGGCGGGATTGGCGCCGTTGCCGATCGCCCGGTTGTTGGTGAACCGGCTGGCGTAGATCTCCCACGACACACCGATGCTCGACGTGCCGCCGCCGTTCGAGCACACGTTGCCCTCTGCGGGTGATCCGCCGAACGTGCTGCGCGCCACGACCACGGGTCGCCCGTCGAACTGGCTGAGGGCGCGCACCGCGGCGCCTCCCACATCTGGGCCGACGGAGTCGCAGCGGTTCGCCGTGAACGTGCTGTCGACGACCTTCAGTTGCCCACCGCGCACGAAGATCGCGCCGCCGCCGCCACCGCCCTCGAGCGTCTCGCCGGTGCTGTTGCCGCGCGTGAAGTGCAGGCCCTGTACCACCAGCACCGGGTGGTCCTGGTTCTGGCAGTGGGGCGTCGTCCAGATCTGGGCTTGATCGCACGTGTTCTGGTAGAGAATCCGTCGTTCGCCGCCGCCGCTCAAGGTGACCAGCCCGCCGCCGTCGAGGACCACCAGCGGCGATGTGTTGACGACTTTGGCCGTCTGCTGCATCTCGATGGTCACCGGATCAGGTCCGCAGTCGAACGTGATCACACCCCCGGCGGCCACCGCAGCGACCACGCCCGCCGACGTGCAGCTCGCCGCCGTGCCGTTCCCGATCACCCGGTCGGGCCGTGAGGTATCGACGGGTCGGGCATGTGCAGGCAGCGGGGCGTCACCGCCTGCCCCCGGCGGAGCCTCGGCCGGGCGCATGCGCACCGCCCGTTCGGTGGCCGTCGCGGCGCGGTCCACCGTCGTTGTTTCGCCGGTCACAAGCGGCGCGCCGACCGTGAGCGCCATACCGAGCACGACCACACCGGCCGCGGCCCTACGCACGCGGCCACCTCTCACACGCCCACTATCGGCACGAGGATGCGCTCACTTGAGCAGTTGTTCGCGAGTTGTAGCGTCGCCGGCCATGACGGCACCACAGGTCTTCGCCTCGCCATGGGGATTGGTCGGCCCCGGTCTGCCGTTCAGTTCGCTCGCCGAGCTGTTACCTGCCGTCGCCGATGCCGGTCTCACCGGCATCGAGATGCCGGTGATTGCCTTCGAGGCGTTTCCCGAGGCGGTGGGCGAGCTTGACGAGTCGCGGCTGGCTGCCCGGTTGGATGAGCTCGGTCTGCGCTTGTTCCCGATGATCCTTACGTTCGGTGGTTCGTGCGACGACCATCTCACCGACTTCCGCCGACAACTCGACCTGGTCACCCGATGGAACTCGCCCGTGGTCAATGTGCACGGTGGCGCCGATGCCTTCGACGACGACGACGCCCGCCGATTCCTGCGCACCGCCGGCGAGATGGCAGGCGACCACGGCCTGGCACTGTCGCACGAGACACACCGCGGCCGCATCCTGCACACCCCGTGGCGGACTGCGCAGCTGCTCGACGAGGTCGACGATCTCTGGCTCACCGCTGACCTCTCACACTGGGTGGTCACGTGCGAACGACTCCCCAACGACCGCGCCGACGACCTCGCCGCAGCGCTGGCGCGCACCCGTCACGTACACGCTCGCGTCGGGTTCGATCAGGGGCCGCAGGTTCCCGACCCCCGCGATGTGCGGTGGGCGACGTTCGTCGACGCACACGAACGGTGGTGGGCCGAGGGCTTCCAGGCGGCCACCGCACGTGGCGATCAGATCACCGTCACGCCCGAATGGGGTCCGCCGCCCTATGCGCCGACGGATGGCGCAGGTGCCCCGCTGGCCAACAACTGGGAGTTGGTGCAGTGGTCGGCAACCCGGCTGCGGCACCTCACCCCCTAGCTCGAACCCGTTTGTGCGCAGGTTTGCGGGCACCCGTCGTCCGCAAAGTTGCCAACAAACGATTGGTGCGCGTGCGCTATGTGTCGACGGTTTGCAGCCAGGCGACGTCGACATCGACACCGGGGGAGCAGGCCGTGTGCGGCGGACCCACCGGCGATGGAAGTCCGGCCGCCTCGATGAGGTTCCCACTCAGCCGATAGTCGGTGACCTCGTGCAGCGGCCATCGTTCGTGGTGAACGCGTCCGTAGCGCAACCGCCCGCGTTGCGTGGTCAGCAACGACCAGCGCGCCGTGAGGAAGTGGTCGAGTTCGCTCACCAATTTCACGGGCTCACCGACCTGATAGGCGATCGTGCCGGCGGCGGCCGGCGTGGCGCGTGGCCAGCGTCGCCGCATCGCGTACGCGCGGCTGTTGTCGTGCGACTTGAAACGCGTGGTCGCCCAGCAATAGGGGAGGGCGAATGCGGTGCGCGCCACGCCGACCACGGCCGCGCGGGGCACATCGAGCGAGTAGAACCACACCGAGCGTCGTCCGCGCGGGTCGATCACGTAGGTCCGCACGTTGATCTCCACGAACGTGCCGAAGTACGGCATCGGCGGCGTCGGGCCGACCCGCACGTTGCGCATCACGAACGGCACCAGGCCCACCCAGGCAACCCCGTCGAAGGTGTCGACACGGACGCCGCCGGGAAGCGTGGTCTGAATCGCCTCGGGTTCATATGGCCAGTGGAAGTACGCCAAGTCGGCCCACCGTTGGCGGAGCACGCGACGTCGGGCGAGCGGCGGCGGATCGGCGGTCACAGACTCCGGAGCCGCGCCAGCTGACGGTGCTGGCACGTCGGAGGACATGCTCGTGAGGTTCTCACGCATGCGTGGGCCTCGTCGAGTCTGGTCGGCCGGACGATCACGCAGCCCGTCGGTGATCACGGGAGACTGCGGCGAGTGAGTTCGGATCATTCGCCCAAGTCGTGCGCCTCGTGTGGGCGTCGAATCGAGTGGCGCAAGAAGTGGGCACGAGACTGGGATGCGGTGCGCTACTGCTCCGAAGGGTGCCGGCGGCGTCGAGTCCGACCGATCGACCGACAGCTCGAAGCGAGCGTCGAACAGCTCCTCGATCGTCGCGCTGCTGGCGCGACCATCTGCCCATCGGAGGCCGCGCGGCAGGTCGCTGCGGCGTCCGGTGATCCCGACGAGTGGCGCGCGCTGATGGAGCCGGCGCGCGCGGCGGCACGACGCCTGGTGGCCGACGGTCGGGTGGTGATCGTGCAACGCGGTCAGGTGGTCGACCCGTCGACGGCCAAGGGCCCGATTCGGATCCGGCGGGCTCCATGACGGTGCTGCCGACGCCCGGGACCGAACGCTCCGATGCCGAGCGATTCGTAGCGGATCACCTCGCCCATCTAACGAGCGACAAGGTGAGCAGCTCCCCGCGGTTCCGTGGTGGGCAGTCGGCCGCAGACGCCGCGCTGGCTGCCTTCGAGGTCACCGGCTACGCCGCACGACGCAACGAGGTGTCGCCGGTCGGTCGGCGTGGCGCGTCTGGGTTGTCGCCCTACATCCGCCACGGGTTGCTGTCGCTCCCGACCGTGTGGCGCCACGTTGCCGGTGGACCGTCCCGCGACGTGCAGAAGTTTCGCGACGAGTTGTTGTGGCAGGAGTACGCCCGCCACTGGTACGCCCGGCTTGGCACGGCGACGCAGCGCGGCGTGCGCCACGAGCCACCGATCCGTCAGACGGGCGGTGGCGTGGCGTGGCAACGAGACATGCGCTGCGTCGACCTGAACCTCGACGAGTTACACACCGATGGCTGGTTGGTCAACCAAACCCGGATGTGGCTGGCCTCGCAATGGACCGTCCGTTCCGGCGCAAACTGGCGTGCCGGCGAGGACGAGTTCTTTCGCCATCTGCTCGATGGATCCCGAGCCGCCAACCGACTCGGCTGGCAATGGGTCACCGGAGCCGGATCGTCGAAGGTGTACGGCTTCAGTCGACGCCAAGTCGAACGGCGCGCACCGAGCATGTGCCGCGAGTGCCCACTGCGCAACGAATGCCCTATCGAGGATTGGCCGGACGATCCGCACCTCGCCACAGTCGCACGCAACCCTCGGCTGCGCAGCGACGACGATCTCCCCGCCACGGCGGGTCCCGACGCCGTCGAGGCGACGGGTCGACCGTCGGTGGTGTGGCTCACCGCAGAGTCGCTCGGCGACGACGATCCGGCGCTCGCGGCGCACCCCGACCTTCCTGTCGTGTTCGTATTCGACGAGCCGTTGCTCGCCACGCTGCGGCTCTCGTCGAAGCGGCTGGTGTTTCTCGTCGAGACGCTCGCCGAGCTCGCGGCAAATCGTGAGTTCGCGGTCCGACTGGGGCGGCCCGAACAGGAACTGGCCAGCCGCACCGTGGCCGTCACGTATGCGCCGGTGCCGGGCTTTCGGCAGCGGCAACACAATGTCGACATTGGTGCGCTGCATCCCTGGCCATGGCTCCGACGCCCGGCAGCGGGCTCGGTGGCGTCGTTCAGCGCATGGCGTCGGAAGGTGATGCGCTGACCGCGCCGCTCAGGTCGCTGCCACGACGATCATCGCTCCCGCGAGGACGGTGCGCGTCGTCCATCCGATAGTGCGCACCCAGTTGGAGCGCACCAGCCGGCGGTGCGTTGCGGCGTCGAAACCGTCGGCCAACCGCATGTGTGCGGGCACCTGAACGAACGTGGTGCTGGCATGGATCACCGCCAGGAGAGCGAGCCCGGTGAGCGGCAGCGCCAGTCCAACGGTGTCGCGTAGCCAGATGATGATGGCCAACGCGGCGACCCCTTCGACGCCCATCAGTGGGCCGACGACCATCGACGTCCGCCGCTGATGGGCGGCCTCGAATGCGGTGAATCCGGCCGTGTCGACCAGTGCGAACAGTGGGTACTGCACGAGTTGCACGAACCAGATCACGCCCATCATCCCTGCGGTTGCGGCCAGGTGGATCGCCAGGAGGGTGGCCTCGGCGTCGGTCATCGGGACGATGATTGCGGACGAACGGCATCGGGATGTGATTCATCGTCGTGAGCTGCAAGACTCGCGTGGGGTGGCAGACGTCGTGAGGGTCGAGTCGCTGCTTGCCCAGGGCAACACGTCCGACGTGTACGCCCTCGGGGCAGACGCAGTGGTCAAGGTGCCTCGTCCTGGCGTGCCCGATCACTGGATCGAGATCGAAGCTGAGTACGCCGCAGCCGTCTATCAAGCCGGCCTCCCCACGCCGATGATCCTCGACGTGGTACACGTTGGAGGTCGCCCGTCGATCGTGTTCGAGCGCATCGACGGACCGTCGATGCTCGACGTGCTGCGCAACGATCACCGTGCCGCCGAGTCGTTAGCGCAGTCGATGTGCGCGATCCAGCACGACTTCCACGCGACCGCAGCGCCCACCGCGTTGCCGACGCTCGCCGACCGCGTGGCCAGCAAGATCGATCAGACCGAGATGGTGTCGGTCGGCGAGCGCGACGACGCGCGGGCAATGCTCGCCGCGCTGGCCGGCGGCGGTGCGACCTGCCACGGAGACGTGCACCCCGGCAACATCTTGATGAGCGATCGCGGGCCGATGGTGATCGACTGGTTCGACGCAACGCGCGGACCAGCGGTTGCCGACGTGGTGCGGTCGTCGCTCGTCGTCCGCCCGCTGACGAGTGGCGATGAGTCACCGCACCTGGCAGGGGTCCCCAACTCGGTGCTCGCAACGTTCCACACCGCGTACTTGGCGAGCGCGCTCGACACGATGTCGCTCGACCTCAGCGATGCACTCGCGTGGGAAGCGGTGTTGGCGGTCAGTCGGTCGACCGAGCCGGTGGAGTGGTCGCTCGACGATCTACGGGCGTCATGGAGCCGTTTCCGCACCGGTGGGAACGAAGCCGACTCGCCGCTCGCTGGTCTTCTGACGCGCTGATTACTCGGCGGGTGGCCCGACGACGCGCATCAGCTCGTCGTGTACACCGGGCGTCGCCGCCGTCGTGAGGTCGTCACCCGCTTCCTGCGGTGTGGTGACGGTTGCGCCGCTCTCGGCGGCGATCAGCGCGCCCGCCGCGTAGTCCCACGGCTTGAGGTCGCGTTCGTAGTAGCCGTCGATCCGGCCACAACCGACCCAGCACAATTGCAGGGCGGCCGATCCCATCGACCGGATGTCGCGCACTTGCGGAAGCAACTCGGCGAGAGTGCGCGCCTGCTGGGCGCGGGTCGCGCTGGCATAGGAGTAGCCCGTCGCCACAAGTGCGTGGTCGAGTTGGTCGACGTCGCTAGCGGTGATCGCCACGCCGTCTCGGCGCGCGCCGCCGTGCAGTGCGGCCGTGAACACCTCGTTGCGGAGTACGTCGGCGACCGCGCCGGCGACGACGGTGTCGCCGATCTGGGCGGCGATGCTCACCGCGACGACTGGCAGGTCGTACAGGAAGTTGACGGTGCCGTCGATCGGGTCGACGATCCACGACACGTCGCTCGAGCCCTCCGACGCGGGGTACTCCTCGCCGATCACCGCCGAGTTCGGAACGCGTTGTTCGAGGGTGCGGCGGATCAGTTGCTCAGACCGCAGATCGGTCGTTGTCACGACATCGGTCGCTGACGATTTGGTCCGAACCACGGTGCCGTGACCGACGACGTTGCTCACGAGCGCGGCCGCGTCGGTCGCGACCTCGTGCGCGATGACCTCGAGGTGGGCAGCCGTGTATGTGGTCACGCCACGTGCAGCGCCGGTACCTGGCGGCGGAGGTCGCGGGCGATGGCGTCGTCGATGTCGGCGTCGGTCACCACCACGTCGACGTCGCTCCACAGAGCGAACCGGTAGAGGTGGTCGTTGTCGATCTTGGTGTGGTCGGCGAGCACCACTACGCGCCGCGCCGCTTGGATCATCGCCGCCTTCAGGGTTGCCTCGTGCTCGTACGGCGTCGACAGACCGCGGGCGATCGACATGCCGTCGCAGCTGATGAACAGTGTGTCGACGGTGAGTTGACGAACGGCGTCGACGGTGCGTGAGTCGACGGCGGCCATGGTGTTCTTGCGCAGGGTGCCGCCGAGGAGCATCACGTTGATCGATTCGCGCTCGGCGAGAAGGCGCGCGTTGACGATCGAGTTGGTGACGACCGTGAGTGTGCGGTCGGTCGGCAGCGCCTCGCAGAACGCTGCAGTCGTGCTGCCCGAGTCGACGAGGATCGTGTCGCCTTCTGGGAGTTCCTGCTGCGCGGCCACGCCGATGCGCCGTTTCTCGTCGCGCTGTTGGTCGCCACGTACCGACAGCAGCGGTTCGAAACGCAGCGCATCCCACTTGACCGCGCCACCATGCACGCGGCGCAACACGCGCTTGGTCTGCAGTTCCGAGAGATCGCGTCGAATCGTCTCGCTGGTGACGTTGAAACGCTCTGCCAGGTCGGCCACGTCGACGCGTCCATGACGGAGCGCGAGTTCGGTGATTGCGTCGTGCCGCTGTGACTGGAACAGCGGGCGTTCATCACCGTTGGCGTGCTGTGGCGTCCCCATCCTGCGTGTCGCTCCCGATCGCTGAAGCGATAGCGGATGGTACTGGCAACTCGTTGAGCAGCCGGAGCGAACGGGCGAACTCGTCGGCGAAACGTGGTGTGTTCGGCAGATCGGGACCGAATACCGGAGTGAACGAGAGGAACGCCCGCGGCTCGCTGAGGGCGTCGATCGCGAGCGGCACCAGCTCGTCGAGCCGCGGGTCGTAGGCCAGCTCCGAACGGTCGACCGTGGCGAGGTATCGACACCATCCGGCAAGCGCCAAGGTGGTGCAACGAATCGGTCCTCGCCGCCGCAGTTGCCCGCGCAAGGTGGGCAACAAGAACTTCGGAAACTTCGACGAGCCGTCGAGGCACAGCCGTGCGATCTGGTCGCCGATCGCCGGGTTGGCGAACCGTTGGAGGACCTCGTTGCTGTATTGCGCGGGGTCGATCCCCGGCGTGAGCGGCAGCACCGGGCGGACCTCGGTGGAGAGCAGCTGCACGATGAATTGGCGCAGCGTCGAGTTGTTGATCGCGTCGTGCACGAACTGGTAGCCGCCCAATGCAGCGAGATAGGCGAGCGATGAGTGCGCGGCGTTGAGCACCCTCAGCTTGAGCGTTTCGTAGGGCTCTACGTCGCTGGTCAGGAGGATGTCGAGCGCTTCCCACGGCGGGCGTTCGGCGGCGAAGTTGTCTTCGAGCACCCACTGACGGAATGGCTCGGTGAACACCGGCGCCCGATCGATGATCGAGTGCGTTTCGCGTAGCCAGCGTCGATCGTCGTCGGTGGTTGCCGGTGTGATGCGGTCGACCATGCTGTTCGGGAACGCAACGTGGGTGTCGATCCAGGCCGCCAGCGCGGCGCCTCGTTGCTCGGCGACCCCGACGGTGACCGCTTTCGTCGTAGCGCCGTTGTTGCTGACGTTGTCGCAGCTGATCACCGTCAGTGGAGGCGTGTTGGAACGGCGGCGGCGATCGAGTGCCTCGACCAGTACCTCGAACACCGGTGCTGCAGTGGCCGGGTCGAACTGCCCGTCGTGGTCGACGGGGTAGCCGCCTTCGGTGATGGTCAGTGAGGCGACTGTGGTGTCGGGCGCCGCGAGTTGCTCGACGAGAGGCTCGCGCCGATCGGCGGCGAGGACGTAGTCGACGATGCTGCCGATCACGCGGACCTGCGTCTGTGCATGATCTCGCTCGACCAGGCTGTACAGCCCACCTTGGGTGGTCAGCGCGTCGGCAATGGCGTGGTCGGCGGGCAAGATCCCGGCGCCGACGATGGCCCACTCGCGGTTGCCCGTGGCGCAGAGTTCGTCGACGTAGGTCGCCAGGTGCGAACGGTGGAAGCCGCCCACCCCGAGGTGGACGATCGAGCGGCGCAGCGCATCGCGCTCGTAGGTCGGGAGCGGCACGGCGTGTCGACCGGTGAGGGTTGCGTGATCCCCCAAGTCGACGACGGGCGCCGCCCCCATGGCGTCGTTCGTCACCGTCGGGACTCTATACGAAGATAAACACAGACAGCAATGCCCGATCTACAACTCAAACGCAGAAACAGATCTTGCTAAACCAACACAAAACAACTACTGTCGGTCGGTAGCCGGGGAGATTGGCTCGTCGGCGAGCGCACACAGGGGGGAAACTTCATGCGCACCACACGCCCGCGACGCCCAGCACTGCTCGGGGTCGCGCTGGTCAGCGTGTTCTCGTTCGTCGCCGCCGCGTGCGGCGACGACGACGACTCGTCGAGCAGCGACGCCACGAGTGCCGACACCGCCGACGACGGTTCGACCGACGAGGGAACCGACGACACGAGTGGCGACGACGGCGATGAGCCGTCGGGCGATCGCTCGATCAACGTGGCCATCGTCGGCAACCCGCAGATGGAAGACATCGCCGAGCTCACGCCGGACCTGTTCACGGCCGACACCGGCATCGAAGTGGAGTACACGATTCTCGAAGAGCAGACCCTGCGCGAGATCGTCACCCGTGATGTCGGCGCCGGCGGCGACCAGTTCGATGTGGTGATGATCGGCATGTTCGAGGCACCACAATTCGGCGCCAACGGCTGGTTGTACGACCTCAACGCGTTCGCTGAGGAGACGCCTGAGTGGAACGGCGACGACATCATCCCCGCCGTACGCGGCGGTCTGTCGTTCGATGGCGACCTGTTCGCCGCACCCTTCTACGCCGAGTCGTCGTTCATCATGTATCGCCAAGACGTGCTCGACGAGGCCGGCCTGACGATGCCCGACGCGCCCACGTGGGAGGAGGTCGCCGAGATCGCCCGCGCCGTCGACAGCGACGACATGGCGGGCATCTGCCTGCGCGGCAAGCCCGGCTGGGGCGACCTCGGAGCCTCGTTCACCACGGTGCTCAACACCTTTGGCGGCACGTGGTGGCTGGCCAACGACGACGGCTCGATCGGCACCGCGCAGGTCGACCAGCCCGAGTTCCGAGAGGCGCTCGAGTTCTACGTGAACCTGATCGACGAGGCCGGCCAAGACGATGCCGCCAACGCCAGCTTCAATGAGTGCCTCGCGCTCTACCAGGCCGGCGAAGTGGCCATGTGGTACGACGCCACGGTCGCCGCGGGCATCCTCGAAGCCGACGACAGCCCGGTGCAGGGCCTCAACGGCTACGCCTTGGCCCCGACCAACCTCACCGACGCCTCCGGCTGGTTGTGGAGCTGGGCGCTGGCCATCCCGCAGAACTCGCCCGACCCCGACACGGCGTGGGAGTACGTGAGCTGGGCGACCAGTGAGGACTACATCAACGAGGCCGGCGTGACGTTGCCGGGCGGCTGGGCGGCGGTGCCGCCGGGCACCCGTCAGTCGACGTACGAGAACGCCGACTACACCGCGGCGGCCGAGGCGTTTGCCCAAAAGACCCTCGACGCGATGCTCGCTGCGCCGATCGACATGCCGGGGCTGCAACCACGACCGGGCCTGCCGGGCGTGCAGTACGTCGGCGTGCCCGAGTTCCAAGACGTGGGCACGCGCTGTACCGAGCAGTTCTCTGCGGTGATCGCCGGTGCCTCGAGCCTCGATGAAGCGCTCAGCGCATGTCAGACGATCGCTTCGGAGGTCAGTCAGTAGCGCGACACTGACCGCACATCTCAGGGGAGGGGGAGACGATGACGACCGATGTCGACGATCGGATCGGGGCAGGCGACGATGCGCCGGTCGACGATCCGGAGTTGGTTCGATCGGAACAGCGACGGCGACTCGAACGCCGAGATCGATGGTTCCGTCGTCTCCCCCTCCTGCCCGCGCTGATCTTCACGGTGGTCGTCACCCAGATCCCGTTCATCTTCAGCGTCTACTACAGCCTCACCGAGTGGAAGATCGTCCCGCCGTCGCCGCGGACGTTCATCGGCTTCGACAACTACGTCTCGGCCTTCTCCGATCAGTTCTTCCGCGACGCCGTCTGGGTGAGCCTCGTGATGACGGTGTCGTCGGTGCTGTTCTCGTTGGTGCTGGGCTTGGGGTTGGCGATGTTGCTCGACCGCCACTTCATCGGGCGCGGCGTGTTGCGCACGCTGGCGATCACACCGTTCCTGATCATGCCGGTGGTGTCGGGCCTGATCTGGAAGAACCAGATCTTCAGCTCGGAATTCGGCGTTCTCAACTGGCTGCTCGAGTCGATCGGGATGGAGCCGATCGAGTTCGTCAGCCGTTACCCGCTGTGGTCGATCGTGGCCGTGCTCGTGTGGCAGTGGACGCCGTTCATGATGCTGATCATCCTCGCTGGGCTGACGAGTCAGCCGACCGACGTGCTCGAAGCGGCGCGGGTCGACGGGGCATCGACCCGTTCGATCTTCTTCCAGATCACGCTGCCGCACCTGCGGCCGTACCTCGAACTCGGCATCTTGCTCGGCTCGATCTACCTCATCCAGGTGTTCGATCAGATCGAAGTGATCACGGGAGGCGGACCCGACTCGACAAACGTGCCGTACTTCGTGTTCCAGCGCTCGATCGGTGGCGGCTGGGAGTTCGGTGAAGCATCCGCATACGCCATCGTCGTCGTGATCGCCTCGATCATCATCGCCACCTTCGGGTTGCGTGTCGTCTCGGGGCTGCTCGCCGGAGAGGAGCCAGCATGAGCACCGATACCGGCCCCATCGTCGGCGAACGTCGGGCTGTCGCCCGGTTGCTGACGTTCCTCGCCTGGTTCTTCGTGTTTCTGCTGATCTTCCCGTTCTTGTGGATGATCCTCAACTCGTTCAAGGAGGAGATCGACGCCAACGCCAGCCCGAAGCTGTTCTTCGATCCCACCTTGCAGCAATACCGCGAGGTCACCGAAGAGGGTCAGGGGCCGTTGAGCTTCAGCGAGGCCTTCTCGAACTCCGCCTGGATAGTGGTGACGTCGACCGTGTTGGTGATGATCCTGGCGATCCCCGCTGCGTACGCCCTCGCCGTCCGCCCGGTGAAGGCATGGCGGGACGCGTTGTTCTTCTTCATCTCCACCAAGTTCCTGCCGATCGTGGCGGCGATCCTCCCGTTGTGGATCATCGCCCGCAACCTCGATCTGCTGAACACGCGAACGGTGCTGATCATCTTGTACACGGCGATGAACCTGCCGCTCGCGGTGTGGATGTTGCGATCGTTCTTCAACGAGGTGCCTGGCGAGCTCATCGAGGCGGCGCAGATCGACGGCGCGGGCCTGCGCGGACAGCTGTTCTCGGTGATTCTCCCGGTGGTGGCCCCCGGCCTGGCCGCGACCGCGCTGTTGTGTCTGATCTTTGCGTGGAACGAGTACTTCCTCGCCGTGCAGCTCAACCCCGTCGAGGGATCGACGGTGCCGATCTGGGTGACCTCGAACGTGAGCACCCGCGGCAACTTCCTGGCCAAGCTGTCGGCGGCCTCGGTGCTGGCCACGTTGCCGGTGGTGATCGCGGGATGGTTCGCGGGCAAGCGAATGATTCGCGGCTTGGCGATGGGAGCGATCAAGTGACGACAAGCGACCTGGGAGGCCGACGTGGCTGAAGTCAGATACGAAGCGGCGACGCGCATCTATCCGGGGACCGACACCCCGGCAGTCGACGAGCTCGACCTGAACATCAAAGACGGTGAACTGCTGGTGCTCGTCGGCCCGTCCGGGTCGGGGAAGTCGACCGCATTGCGCATGCTGGCCGGCCTGGAGTTGGTCGATCGGGGTGCGGTGTACATCGGCGATCGCGACGTCACGCTCGTTCCTCCTAAGGACCGCGACATCGCCATGGTGTTCCAGAACTATGCGCTGTACCCGCAGATGACCGTGGCGGCGAACATGGGGTTTGCGCTCAAACAGCAGGGTGTACCCAAAGAGCAGCGCGTCGAGCAGGTGCGCGAGGCAGCACGGATCCTCGATCTCGAGCCGTACATCGACCGCAAGCCGAAGAATCTGTCGGGCGGTCAGCGGCAGCGCGTGGCGATGGGCCGAGCGATCGTTCGCCGTCCTCAGGTGTTCTTGATGGACGAACCGTTGTCGAACCTCGACGCCAAGCTGCGCGTGCAGACGCGTACCCAGCTGGCCGACCTGCAAGCCCGCCTCGGGGTGACGACGGTGTACGTCACCCACGACCAGGTCGAGGCGATGACCATGGGCCATCGCGTCGCGGTGCTGCGCGACGGCAAGTTGCAACAGGTCGATACGCCCAAGGAGCTGTATCGCCGTCCGGCGAATCTGTTCGTTGCCGGGTTCATCGGCTCGCCAGCGATGAACCTGGTGCACGCCAACGTCACCGAGCGTGGGGCCGAGATTGGCAAGCTCATCGTGCCGATCGACCCGATCGCCCGTGCCGAGATCGCCGAGCGGGGACTGCGCGAGGTGGTCGTCGGTGCGCGCCCCGAGCATCTCGAACTCTCCGCCGATGGGGCGAGCGGTGAAGTGGTGGTGGTCGAAGAACTCGGCTCGGAGGCATACCTCCACGTGCACCTGCCCCACGAGGACGAGCATCGTTTGCTCGTGGTGCGGGTGCCCGGTGAAACCAGGATCACTCGCGGCGACGTGGTGCAGGTCGGCGCCACCCCCAAAGTGCACTTCTTCGATCCCGACGGCGACCGGCTCGGCGAGCCGATCGACTGAACGCGTCGTCCTCCGCTGTCTCTTCGGGGTCACCGGCCGAGGCGACACTCGACTACTAGCGTCGGCCGTATGTCGGTTGAAGAGAACGCAGTCGAAGGCGCCAAGAAGGCGACTGGCGACGACAGCATCACGGTCGCCGGATGGTTCACGCCACGTGGGTATCGCGGCCGCAAGATGGCGGGGATGTACGTCGGCGGCGACGTCGGCAGTGGCGTCGGCGATCTTGTCGGTGGCATGGACGGCGACCTCATCGGTGATGCCGTCGGGCTCGTGGCTGGCTACGCGGTCGGTGCGCTCTGGGGTGCGCACAAGAACAAGCTCGCCTCGGGGAAGCAGTACGGCCCCGACGGTAAAGAGATCGAGACGAGCACCGACAAGGCGATCGAGGACACCGGCAAGAAGCAGCACCGCAAGTGGTTGGTCGCGGCGAGCCACGACACGGTGTACGTGCTCTGGCCGGACCACATGGTGAAAGGTGTCGCCGACGGCGAGCTCCATCTCGTGCAAACGATCAAGCGCGACGACCTGTCGGTGGTGTTGCATGCGCGCGGCACCGTGCGGATGATGCAGCTGGTCGACCATGCGAGTGGTGAGGCGATCGACCTCGAGGGATCGCGCATCGGATGGTCGCACTCGAAGGCACTCATTCACGAGCTGACGACGGCACGCGAACCGACCGCCGACGACATCGCCGAGGAACACGCCGAAGAGGCGGCCGGCGTCGGCTGACGCACGCCGCTACTCGTCGGCGAGATCGAGCGACGTGCGCACTGCCGTCGCCCACCAACGGTGTGTCTCGTCGGTGTCGCCGGCTTCGCGGCTGGCGAGGCCAGCACTCCGCCGAAACTCGCGTCCGAAGAGCGACTCGAACGCCAACGCCTGGTGCAGCGCCGCCACGGCAACCTGCGTCTCGTTGATCGGGGCACTCGGATCGCGTCGGCGTCGCTGTAGTTCGGTGACCACGGGCTCGAGCAACGCCGCACCTCGACTGCGCCAACCAGACTGGTAGAGGGCGAGCGCGAGCTCGGCGTACCCGTTGCGGTACGCAGCGCCCAGCGACGCGATCAGTTGCTCGAGCGAGCCGTCGCCGTTGCGCCATCGAGTGAGCGCGTCGTCGACCGCGGTTGCGATCTGTCGACCGCCGTAGATCACCAACTCGCGCAGCAGATCGTCACGACTACCCAGGTGGTGGGCGACGCCTGCATCGGTCATCCCGACCCGTTGGGCGATGGCTCGTACCTGCACTCCAGCGACGCCGCCGTCGGCCAACAGCGCCGCCGCGGCCGCGAGGATCTCGGCCTTCGCCTCGGCGGGGGTTCGACGTTTGCGGGGCATCGGAGCAGTCTACCTTGACATCTCAAAGTAACCGTGTACCTTTACCTTGGTAAGCCAAGGTATTGATTTTTTGGACGTGACGGCTGCCGGTGTGCGTGATGCGGAACGGGAGGTCGCCGACGCAGTCGAATTCGAACTCCGCCGTGGCGACGTGACGTTGCACGGCGACTCGCGGGGCGTCGGCCCAGCGGTGGTCTTCCTGCACGCCGGCCGTGAGCGCCGTTCGGTGTGGATGCCAGTGATCGAGCGGTTGCGCCGCACGTCGGCGTTGCGCTGCGTCACGTTGGACCTGCGCGGGCACGGTGCCAGCAATGGCGTCGCCGACGACCTCGCTGTGCTGGGCCGAGATGTCGGCGCGCTCGTCTCTCTCGTCGGGACTCCGGTGGTCGTCGTCGGCTGTTCGCTCGGTGGCCTCGCCGCACTGGCCGCGTTGTCTGACCCGGCGACGCGCCAGTGTGTCGCCGGGGTCGTTCTCGTCGACGTCGTCCCAGAACCCGAGCCCGGTCCGGTCTGGCAGTTTCTCGGCGACTGGGGGCTCCTGCCGGAGGCAGCGACGTTGTTCGACGAGCTGATCGATCACGGTCCGCGGCTTGCGGCGAACTTGTCGTCGTTCGGCGGAAAGGTGGCGCTGGTGCGTGCCGAACGTTCGGCGCTCACCGCTCGCGACTGCACCCGCTTCTACCGAGAGCACGGAGCGAGCGTGATCGAGATCGAGGGTGTCAGCCACCTCGTTGCCCGTGACGACCCCGAGCGACTGGGGTCTGAGTTGTCATGCTTGTTGGCGGCGTGGCTGCCGACCGCTCGGGCGCGGCAGGCGTAGCGCTACGTCGCCATCGGGAGTTGGGCGAGAGCGTCTCCAGCGCGAGCGAGTTGGTACGCGACCGTTCTCAGCGTGGCTCCGGCTGCTGCGGCCGCGGCGAGCGCTGGGTCGACGGTCATCGTCAACCGAATGCGCGGCCGGTCGACGGTGGCGCCGTGACGGAGGCGTGCGGACCACTCGATCGGTCCGATGGCGAGTGTCATCGCCGTGCCGGCAGGGACCACCGGCGACATCAGCTCCACGCCTGAGTCGCTGAGATCGATCATCATCACCTGGCACTCGCCGGCCGAGACCGGCCGAGCCGTCTCCCGCGCCCGCACGATCGACACGAGTTCCGCGAGATCGGTGGGAGCGACCCGAAGAGCCGGTTCGAGCGTCACAGAACGCGTCAGCGCGAACGCACGGACGGGTTCGGCAACGAGCTGGTGTTGGGCCAGCGCCTCGAACGTGGCGCGTGCGACGAGATCGGCGATCGACGCGGCAATCCCAAAGCGTTGCGCATACGAGATCACACCAAGCGCCTCGGCGACGTCGACTTCAGCGCGCAAGCCGATCAGTTCCGCAGCAGCGTGGCGAGGACGCGTGCTCGGCGCCCCCTCTCGTGTTGCACCGAGCACATCTCGTCCGACGATCCGACCGGAGGGGCCACTGCCGGTCAGCGTGGCGAGTGGCACCCGGCGTCGTGTGGCGAGCGTTCGCGCCCACGGTGACGCGCGAACTCGTGCGCCGTGATCCTGCGCGGGCGCCTGCCGCGGTGCGGGAAGTGGTGACGGGGACGGTGCGGCGGCACGGACCTCTTCGGTGGCTCGTGGTGGCGCGGGCGAGGAGGCAGCCGACTGCTCGGGTTCGTCGACGGCGTCGGGCTCCGCACTGTCGGGAGAGCCCAGGCGGCCGAGCAACCCGCCGACTGCAACGACGGCACCGGTATCGGCCTCGATCGAACCGATCGTGCCCGCCGCGGGGGCCTCGATCTCCACCTCGGTCTTGTCCGCATTGACGGTGGCGATGGGTTGGCCGGCGTCAACGGTGTCGCCGACATCGACGAGCCACTCGACGACCTCGACCTCCTCGATCGTGAGGCCAACCTTGGGAACGATGATGTCGCTCATCGTCCGGGGAAGTTGGGCTGCCGCTTGTCGAGGAAGGCGCGCATGCCCTCCTTCTGATCGCCGCCCCCAAACAGCAACGCGAACTCGGCCAGCACGTACTCGATGCCGCGGTCGAGGTCCATCTCGCTGCCGATGTTCACTGCCCGTTTGGCGGCCGCGAGCGCGAGAGGGCTGCGCGCTGCCAGCTGTTCGGCGAGTTCTCGGGTTGCTTCAGGCAGCTGGGCTCGCGGCACGAGCCGGTTGACCAGACCCACCCGGTGGGCCTCAGCTGCCGGCCACGGGTCGCCGAGCATCAGGATCTCTTTGGCGATCGGTCGACCAACCCACCGAGTGATGCGTATCGAGGCTCCCGCGCCCGGCAGCACGCCGACACGGGCTTCGACCAAGCCGAAGCTGGCGTCGTCGCTGGCGACGACGAGGTCGCAGCAGAGTGTCAGCTCGGTTCCTCCGGCGATGCAGTGGCCGTGGACCGACGCGACGACGGGCTGGCGAATCGACTCGATCGTGTGGAACAGGTCGATCCACAAGCGGTTGCTCTCGCGAATCTCGAACGGACCGCGCTCGGCGAGTTCTGCAAGGTCGGCCCCCGTGCAGAACGCGCGCTCGCCCTCCCCACGAATCACGACAACCCGTACGTCGGGGTCGTCGTCGCACCGGCGAAGCTGCTCGGTGGCGTCCACCAGCATCTCGTCGGTGAACGCGTTGAGCTTGTCGGGACGATTGAGCACCAGCGTGGCGACGGGCCCGTTGCGCTCGATCAGTATGTGGTCGCTCACGCGAGCAACGCCTCCGCCGCTTTGACCACGTCGTCGGTGTCTGGCAGCACGAACTGCTCGAGTGGTGGGCTGTACGGCACCGGAGTAAATGGGGCCGCGACGCGCTCGATCGGCGCGTCGAGTTCGTCGAACGCTACCGACTGGAGCGTCGCTGCGATTTCCGCTCCGATACCAGCGAAACCCGGCGTCTCCTGCACGAGCAGCATCCGGTGGGTGCGGGCGATCGACGCCCGCAGCGTGGCCACGTCGAGCGGTTGGATCGAACGGAGATCGATGAGCTCGACTTCCACGCCGGAAGCGACCAGACGCTCGGTTGCCTGCTGGGCCGGGCGCAGGCCGCCACCCCATGCGACGATCGAGATGTCGGTGCCGTTGCGGTAGGTGTGCGCACGACCAAAGGGGATGAGCTGGTCGTCGACCTCGCCGCGCTGTTGCAGCAGCGCCTTGTGGAAGATCACGAACGTCGGATCGTCGTCGCGCACCGCCCAGCGCAGCATTCCTGCCACGTCGCCTGGGGTCGACGGGGTTGCCACCTTGAGGCCGGGCATCGAACCGAGCCAGGCCTCGTAGGTGCCCGAGTGCTGGGGGCCGGCGTTGAGCCGGCCGCCGCCGAAGCTGATCACGGTCAGCGGCATCGCCAGCTGGCCACCCGACATGTAGCGAATCTTGGCGATCTGGTTGACGACCTGATCCATACAGGCGGGGAAGAAGTCGGCGAACGAGATCTCGACGATCGGCCGCAGGCCGGTCGCCGCAGCGCCGACGGCGGCGCCCATGAAGCCGGTTTCGCCGGCCGGTGTGTCGCGCACGCGAGCCGGACCGAACTCCTGCTGCAGTCCGCGTGTCTGGGCGTAGATGCCGTCGGGTTGCCCAACGTCTTCGCCCATCAGGAACACCGCTTCGTCGCGCGCGAGCTCATCGCGCAGGGCAGAGGTGATCGCTTGGAAGTACTTGAGTTCGGTCATCGCCGCTCCGTCATGACGCGATCGCTCCCGGGAGAATCCCTGTGCTGTCGACATACACATCGCTCAGCGCATCCTCGGGAATCGGGAGAGGGCTGTTCCGGGCGAACTCGACTGCGTCGGCGAGTTCGCGTTCGATGTCGGCTTCGATCGCGGTCAGCGCTTCGTCGTCGAGATCGCCAGCGGTGCGCAGATGGTCGACGAGATGTTGGATCGGATCGCGCTCGGTTGCTGCGGCGAGTTCATCGGCGTCGCGGTAGCGCTGCTGGTCACCTTCGAAGTGCCCCGTCCAGCGGGCAACGATCACCTCGAGGAGCTGCGGACCCTCGCCGCGCCGCGCTGCATCGATCGCGTCCGCGGCCGCTGTGCGCACGGCGAGCGCGTCTTCCCCGTCGACCGACACGGCTGGGATGCCGTACCCGGCGCCGCGTTCGGCGAGTGACTCGACCGACACGTGTACGTCGTACGGGGTGAGTTCGGCGAGCCCGTTGATCTCGGCGACGAACACGACGGGCAGCTTCCAGCACGCAGCGAGGTTCATCGCCTCGTGTACCGCGCCCTGCGCCGATGCTCCTTCGCCGAAGAACGTCACGGCCACCTCGTCGGTGCCGCGCAGCTGTGCTGACAGCGCCGCTCCCACGGCGATCGGCTGACCAGCACCGAGGATGCCGTTGGCGCCTAGCACGCCGATCGCGGCGTCGAAGATGTGCATCGATCCGGCCTTGCCCTTGCAATAGCCCGTCGATTTACCCATCAGCTCGGCCATCATCGGCCCCATCGCCGCGCCTTTGGCGATGATGTGGCCATGACCCCGATGGGTGGCCGTGATCCAGTCGTCGGCGCGCAGTGCACCGACCACGCCGGCCGGCACGCTCTCTTGGCCGAGGCACAGATGGATGAATCCCGGGATCTCGTTGTCCTGGAACAACTGGCGCGCCCGTTCTTCGAACCGTCGGATGCGCAGCATCGTGCGCAAGAGCTCACGCGCCTCGTCTGGCGCGGCCGCATTCGGCATGTCGCTTAGCCCGTCCTTTCGATGATGGTCAAGGCGACCGCGGCGTTGTCGACGCCGATCCAGCCGCCGGCGTTCTGCGTGAGCGCAACTCGGGCGTTCGGTACCTGGCGTTCGCCTGCGCGGTCGAGCAGTTGGTCGGCCGCCTCGACGATCTGCGCGATTCCGGTGGCGCCGATTGGGTGTCCTTTGGCGAGCAGGCCCCCGCTCGGGTTGACCACCACGTCGCCGCCGTACGTGGTGCGACCGTCGCGGATCAGCGATGCGCCTCCACCGGGCGCGGCGAATCCGAGGTCTTCGTACAGCTTGATCTCGGCTGACGCGGTGGCGTCGTGGACCTCTGCAAGGTCGATGACGCTCGGCGATGATCCGGCGAGCTCGTGGGCGCGCCGTGCGGCGCGTTGCACCGCGTTGACGTCGGTCGCGTTCGACGAGCCGGAGGCGACCACGGAAGCGGCAACGCGCAGCCGGTCGCGGCCGAGCCGCGCGGCCAACTCAGTCGAGACGAGTACCGCAGCGGCCGCGCCGTCTGAGATCGGGCTGCACATCGGCACCGTCAGCGGCGGTACCACCATCCGCGCCTCGAGAATCTGGTCGACCGACGGTTCCCCGCCGTACTGGGCGCGGGGGTTGGCGGCACCATGGCGCTGGTTCTTGGCGGCAACCAGCGCGAAGTCGGCCGGAGTGCTGCCGTACGTCGCCATGTGCTCGTTGGCCAGGCCGGCGTAGAGGTCCATGAAGTACGAACGATCCGACGTCGCCGGTCCGCCGGGGCCGAAGACCTCGTCGACGTCGGCTGCGCCACCGATCGCTGCAAGGCTCTTCGCCTTGTCAGGGTGGGTCATCTTCTCGGCCCCGACGGCGAGCACCACATCGTGCACCCCTGCGGCGATCGATTGGGCGGCGAGCTGGAAGGCCGACGACGCCGAGGCGCAGGCGTTCTCGACGTTGTAGATCGGGATCGCGTCGACGCCGGCTGCGCGCAGCGCAACCTGTCCGGCGACCATCTCCTGTCCGGTGATGGAGCCACCGATCGCGTTGGAGAAGAAGGCCGCCTCGACTCGGTCCACCGCAATTCCGGCGTCGGCCAACGCGTCGTCGACGGCCGCAATGGTCAGCGACTTGAGGCCTGCGTCGGGCTGACGGCCGAATGGCGTCATGCCCACGCCGGCCAGGTACACCGCGGTCGCGCCGTTCACGTCGAGGCCTCGCGGTCCCAGGTGTCGACGGTGATGCCCTCGTCGCGCAGGATCACCTTGCGGACCTTCTCGGTGGGCGTCATCGGCAGTTCGTCGACGAAGCGGACGTACCGCGGAATCATGAAGTCGGCGACCCGCGCGGCAAGGAAGTCGATCAACTCCGGTGCGCTCGGCGTCACCGCTCCGGCGCCGACGCATACGGCGAGGACTTCCTCTTCTGCGTATTGGCTCGGGACACCGACGATTGCCGCAGCGGCGATTCCCGCGTGGGCGGTCAGCTCGATCTCGAGCTCGAGAGAGCTGATGTTCTCGCCACGACGACGCACCACGTCTTTGATGCGGTCGACGAAGAAGAAGTTGCCATCGGCATCGCGCCGCCCCGCATCACCGGTGTGAAACCAGCCGTTACGCCACGCACGTGCCGTGGCTTCGGGCATCTTGTAGTAGCCGTGGTTCATTGCGAAGGGGCGATCGGCGCGCACGACGAACTCGCCCACCTCACCGAGTGGCACCTCGCAGTCGTTCTCGTCGACCAATCGCACGTCGAAGCCGTCGCGTACGCGTCCGCAGGTTCCGGGCACTCGGGGATTGGCCTCGGTGACGATCGGCGTGGCGATCTCGGTCATGTTGAAGATCGAGTACACGTCGCAACCGAAGCGCGTGGCGAACCGCGCCATGTCGTCGAGCACCGGGATGATGAACACGGTGCGCAGCGGGTTGTCGCTGTCGTCGGGATGTGGTGGTTGGCTCTCGACGAAGCTGGCCATCACACCGAGTAAGAACACGACCGTGGCGCCCATCTCGCGCGTCTGGTCGATGAATCCGGTGGCGCTGAACCGTTCGAGGAACGCCACCGATCCACCGCGCACCAGCATCGAGTACGTCAGTCCTGCGCCGCCCATGTGGAACACGGGCATGTTGATCATGTAGCGGTCGGTCTCGTCGATGAACGGCATCGCCTCGCGGCCGAACATCGAGTACGCATGGAGATACGACGACAGGACGCCTTTGGAGGGGCCTGTCGTGCCGGAGGTGTACCAGATCGCCTGGGTGTCCCACGGTTCGATCGGCCGGTCGAGGGGCTGCAGATCGCCGCTTCGTTGTTCCAGAATCGACCCGGGGTGGGAGGCGAGCGAACCGACCGGTGAGCCGCCTTGCCCGAGGGTGACGACGTCGCGTAGATCGGCGAGGTCGACGTCGTCGAGGCGATCGAGGAGTTGATCGCTCGCCACGATGACCGATGCATCGCTGTTGGCGATGACGTGGGCGAGGAGGTTGCCCCGGTACGAAGGGTTGATGGGGACGTAGACGGCGCCCAGATAGTTCAATCCGAACCACACCCGCAGTGCGTCGGTGCCGTGTGGGAGAAACGAGGCGACGTGGTCGCCTTGCCGCACGCCGAGTTGCTGAAACCCTCGTGCCGCGGCGAGCGTGGCATCGAGCAGCTCCTGGTGCGTCCACGAACTGCCGTCCTCGAACACTGCGAAGACCTGATCGGGTGCGTCGCGGACCCGTCGCTCGATGAGGTAGCGAAACACCACGTCGTCGCGGTCGGGGATGCGATGGTCGCTCGTCGACCGTCGTTCAGACATCGACGTCACTGGGAAGTCCGACGCGGATCGAACGGCTTGCTCGTCGTGGGCACCCGCATCACGTTTGCCAACGACTGCGTCGATGCCAAGGGACACCTGTCCTGTGCCGGTCCGGCTAAAGCTGGTAGACGCATCTGACCGGCGATCAAGGAGAGCTCATCAGTGGCCGATCTCGTGCACCTCAGCCAACCAGCGGATGACGTCGGGTTGTTGCTCATCGACAACCCGCCGAAGAACTTCGGCTCATACGAGTTGCTGGACGCGATGTTCGAGGGAGTCGGAGCTGCTCGCCGGGCTGGCAACCGCGTACTCGTGATCGCCAGCGACGTGCCTGGCTACCTCATGGCCCATGCCTACCTGCCCGACGTGCTCGACGCATACGAGCATCCCGAGCGCGTGGAGTACGACCCGCGTCTGTGGCGCCGGCTGACCGACGAGCTCGAGCAGGGCCCGATGGTGACGATCAGCTGCAATCACGCGCAGGCGTGGGGTGGCGGTGCGGAGATCTCGTGGGCGTGCAACTTGCGGACTGCCGGAGAGTCGGCGACGTACGCGCAGATCGAGTCGATTCTCGGGGTCATCCCCGGCGGCGGGGGCACCGTGCGCTTTGCCCGCCTTTGTGGCCAGTCCGTTGCCATGGAGCTCTTCCTCTCCGGCGAGCCGATGACCGCGCCCCACCTCCATCGGTTGGGGGTGGTCAATCGGCTCTACCCCGATGCCGAGCTGCGCTCAGCGACGATCGACTGGGCTGCCAGGATCGCCACGCGGCCGCACCGTGCGTTGTTGGCCAACAAACGCGGGATTCTGCAGACGTGGGATCTCGGCGTGGAAGCGGCCACGCGGCTCGAGAACCACCTCTTCAACTCGACGATGCGCAGCGAGACCATCGAGATCATGCGCACCGTCCAGGCTCGATACGACCAAGGCGCCGATTCGTGGGATGCTTACGACCTGCCACGCCCAGGCGAGGAAGCGGTCAGCTAAGGGGGAGAGCCGACGGATAGCAACCAGGTCTCGAGCATGGCCTCCGAGTTCGTCCAGGCGGTGACATCGCTCACCGCAGGGGTCTCGGATCACGAGGTTGCGGCAACCCTGCTCTCCAGCGCGCAAGAAGCGACGGGAGCACAACAGGCAGCGGTACGTGTCGATCGCGGCGGCGCGCCACTGTGGGTGACCGCAGACGTCGACGTCGACAAGGTCGACCGCCTGAGTCGTCACCTCGACTTCCACTGTGGCTACGGACGCCCGGTGCGCTGTCTGCAGTCGGACGCGGTCGTTCGTGGACTCGGTCGCCGTGACATTCCCGCGTCCGTGCTGCGCGAGTCGGGCACGGCCGACAACGGCCTGCATCTCGAGGTGCTGTTGCTCAACTCCTGCCGGGTCGACGGGTTCTCGATCGACGATCAGAACTCGCTTGGGGCACTCGTGGCGGTGGCTGCGCTGGCGATATCGAATCGCGCACAGTCGGTGTCGCGTCGTCGATTCGAGGAGTGGATGACGGTCATCGAGGACACCTCGACGCTGTTGCTACGGGGCGTGGCGCCACGCGCGGTACTCGACTCGGTGCTCGATTCCATCGCTCGAGAAGCGCTGCGAACTACCGGGTCGGAGATGGCTGGCGTCGCCACTCCCGACGCCAGCGGGACATCGATGATGTTTCGCGTCGCCGTCGGCAACGAGCGCGAGTATCTGGCGCGCCAGCCGTTCCCTGAGGAGCACTCGCTCAGTGGCCAGGTCAAACGCACCGGCGAACCGTTGCTGGTCGCCGACGCCGTGCTCGACCCGCGGGCGTACGGTCCGATCGTCGAGCGCATCGGGCTCGGGCCTACCGCGGTCGGCCCGCTGTGGCTCAACGGTCGGGCGATCGGCGTGGTGTTCGTCGGAAACCATCGGCACGGTCGCGAACTCGATCGCGACCTCGCCCTGCGCGCGGTGACCGGAGCCGATCTCGGACACCACCTGCAGGTGTCGGGACCACAGGCGGCGCCGAGCGGTGAGCCGGCGAACGTCGAGCAACTCGTCACGTCGGCCTCGGCCCGCCTCAGCGCGCTCGACAAGGACCTCGACGGGTGGTCGCGCCTGCTCGCCCTGGACGACCGAGAGATCGACCTGCTGATGATGGTCGCCGAGGGTCTCACGAATCGCGAGATCGCCGATCAGCTCGGGCTGGCCGAGAAGACGATCCGCAACACGATGACGATGTTGTGGTCACGACTGGGCGTGCGCAACCGAGTGCAAGCAGCGGTGCTCGTCGCCCGTCATGTGGAGCGCCTCGGTCGGCTGGGGGCGCTCACATCGGGCGATCACAACGACCTCGGGTAGGACACATGTCCTTTCGTCGGTTGAGCTTCAGGCGGTTTCATTCGCCGATCGCCTTCGATCGCCGAGGGCGAGCTCAGACAGGGGAGGACTTCATGAAAGCAGGTCAACGCCGACGGGCGCTCGTGGCCGGGGTGGCGGCGTTCGCTCTGATCGCCGCCGCATGTGGAGACGACGACTCGGACTCGTCGTCGGACACTACGGCGACAGACTCCGACGCCACATCCGACGACACCGCCGCCGAAACGACGGCGACCACGGAGGAGTCCACCGAAGGTACCGAGGAAGGGGCCGACGGCAGCACCGATCCGATCGTGATCGGGTTCCCCACTGCGTCCACCGAGTTCCTGAGCTTCTACGACGGACCGATTCTCGAGTCGGCGCAGCTGGCCGCTGACGACATCAACGCCAACGGTGGTCTGCTCGGCGGACGGATGATCGAGATCATCCACGCCGACAACCAATCGGACATCGCGCTCGTGGAATCGCGGGCGATCGAGTTGCTCGATGCCGGCGCCGACATCATTCACACGTCGTGCGACTTCGACTTTGGTTCGCCCGCCGCCCGGGCGGCGACCGAACGCGGCGTGTTCGCCCTCGGCTGCGCATCGGCGCCCGAGTACGGGTTCGAGGGTCTCGGCGAACTCGTCTTCAACACCTTCCCAGCCGACGTCACCGAGAGCGCCGTCATGGCCCAGTTCACGATCGACCAGGGCTGGGACCAAGCGGTGCTGTTCCAGGACCAGTCGCTCGAGGCGACCATCACCGTGTGTGACACATTTGCCGAGGTGTACGAGGAGCTGGGCGGCACGGTCGTCGGCGTCGAGACGTTCGAGGGAGCCGACTTCTCGTTGGCCCCGCAGCTGGCGTCGGTGCGCGACAGCGATGCGCAAGCAATCGTGCTGTGCACGACCAACTCCGCGGCGGTCAAGCAGATCCGTGACGAGACCGACCTCCCGATCGTCTCGCAGGTGGCGCTCGAGGGCACCTTCTGGCTCGACTGCTGCCCAGGCCTCAGCGACTTCTATGCAGTCGGTCTGGCATCGGTTGCCGGTGACGACCCCGATCCCGAGCGTGCTGCGTTCATCGAGTCGTACACCGAAGCGACGGGAGCGCCACCGCTGTTGTCGATCGTGATGGCCGGCTATGCCGCCGTGGAAGCGTTGGCCATCGCGATCGAAGAGGCGGGCAGCGTGGACGGCGCAGCGATCGCTGAAGCGATGTCCGGGTTCGACAACGTCGAGCTGGTCACGGGCGCAACGAGCTACTCGCCCACGTGCCACATCCCGATCGGACGTGACATGGTGATGATCCAAGTGCAAGACGGCGAGTACAGCTTCGCCGCCGAGGTCGAGCCCACGTTCCTGCCGGAATCGATTTGCTGAACTCGATCGTGCGTCGCGACCGCCCTGCGTGGGAGCCCCCTCGCTCCACACGCAATCAGGTAGTCGCGACGCACGGCGTCGGCGTGTCGTTCGGAGGATTGCGTGCGCTCGACAACGTCAGCTTGGAGATCACCAGCGGAGAGATCCTGGGGCTGATCGGCCCGAACGGCGCGGGCAAGACGACGTTGATCAACGTGGTCACCGGGTTTCAGGCGCCCAGCGATGGCGATGTCACGATCGACGGTCGGTCGTGTCGCTCGCTGAAGCCTCACCGGCGGGCTGCATCGGGAGTCGTCCGGACCTTTCAGGCGGTCCGGCTCTTCGGCGATTCGACGGTGGTCGAGAACGTCGAGGTTGCTGCGTTGTGCCGTCCGGGTAACCGCCACCTCGCCCGTGCCCGCAGCTTGGCGGCTATCGAAGCCGTCGGACTTGGAGCACGAGCCGACGAGGCGGCCGGGCAGCTGCCCTACGGGGAAGAGCGCCTGGTCGGCATCGCCCGCGCGTTGGCTGCGGAGCCATCCCATCTGTTCTTGGACGAACCCGCAGCAGGGATGAACGAAGCCGAGACCGCAGCGTTGGAGAACGTATTGCAGCGTGTGCGCGAGGTCTACCGCTGCGGCATCGTCCTCGTGGAGCACGACTTCGGTCTGATTCGACGGATCGCCGACCGGGTCCACGTCCTCGATCGGGGCCGCACGCTGGCGACGGGAAGTGCCGAAGAGGTGCGCCACGACGAACGCGTGGTGGCTGCCTACTTGGGCGATTCTTTGGACGACGGCCACCACTCCGACGGGCCCCGCACGTCATGATCGAACTCGATCAGTTGGTGGTGGCGTACGGCAAGATCCGTGCACTGCACGGCGTCAGCGTCGCTGTTCCCCGCGGACAAGTGGTCGGCGTGGTCGGCCCCAACGGTGCGGGCAAGACGTCGATGATGCATGCGATCTGCGGTGTCGTGCGACCCGCTGAAGGGTCGATCACCGTCGACGGGGTTGAGGTGCATCGACGCGGCCTCGAGTCGATCGCGCGACTCGGGGTGCGGCTGGTGCCTGAGGGTCGACGCGTCCTGTCCACCTTGACGGTCGAAGAGAACCTCAAGCTCGGCGCCACCGGACGTCGCAAGGAGGACGCGAGCGAGAGCATCGAGTCGATCCTCGATCGATTTCCTGTGCTGCGTGACCGCGCCGAGCAACCGGCGGGCCAGCTCTCGGGTGGCGAGCAACAGATGCTGGCCATCGGCCGCGCGCTCGCCGCACAGCCGACGGTGCTGCTGCTCGACGAACCGACGCTCGGCTTGGCGCCGCGCATCGTCGACGAGGTCTTTGGCGTCATCGACGAGCTCCGCAGCGAGGGCTACACGGTGCTCGTGGTCGAGCAGAACGTGCACCGCACGGTCCAACTGGCCGACTACTCGTACGTCCTCAATCACGGCGACATCGTGATGCACGGCTCCGCCGACGAGCTGCTCAGCCAGCGCGGGCTCATCGACGCGTACCTCGGAGGCTGACGGTGGACACGGTGCTGCAATCCATTGCCGACTCGATCTCGCTGGGGAGCCTGTACTCGCTGTTCGCGCTCGGCATCGCGCTGATCTTCGGCATCATGCGCCTCGTCAACTTCGCGCACGGCGAGCTCATCATGCTCTCGGCGCTCACGGTTGTCGTACTCGACGACGCGCCGCTCGTCGTCATGCTGGCTGGCGCCCTGGCGGTTCCGGCCGTGGTGGCGATCGCCATGGATCGCGCGGTGTTCTCGCGTGCCCGCAGCGCCAAGCCGACGACGCTGCTCGTGATCTCATTCGGTCTGAGCATCTTCATCCAGAACCTCACCCTGACACTGCGCGGCAACACGCTGCCCGAGGGCGCGAGCGTCGCTCCCTGGCTCAACGAACGAGAAGAGATTGGCCCGGTCATCGTCAGCCGGCTCAGCATCCTCACGGTCGTCCTCGTCGTCGTACTCATGGTGGCCCTCGGTGCATTCCTCCGATACACGGCGATCGGAGTGCAGATGCGCGCGGCCGCCGAAGACTTCGAGATGAGTCGCCTTCTGGGCGTGCGGGCCAACGTGGTGATCTCGGTGGCGTTCTTGATCAGCGGGGTATTGGCCGGTGTCGCAGGGATCTTGATCATGGCGCAGACCGGAACGTGGTCGGCCGACATGGGTCTCACGCCGGTGATCTTCGGCTTCGTCGCCGCGGTGTTGGGTGGGCTCGGGAGCCTGTCGGGTGCAGTGATCGCCGGCTATCTGCTCGGGGCCCTGTCGACCGTGCTGCAACAGACGTTGCCGGACGGCGTGATCGCCTACCGCAACTCGTTCCTCTTCCTCATCGTGCTCGCCGTGCTGCTCTTGCGCCCGGGCGGCATCGTGCAACTCAAGACGATGATGGAGCGCGTGTGAGCTCGTCGAACGACATGCGGCCGTCGCCGATCATCGGCTGGCAGACGCCCTCGATCTGCGCGGTTCTGGTGGTGGTCGTCGCCCTCGTCGCCTCACTCGGACCGACCTCGATCGATCGCACCGTGGTGACCAGTCTCGGGCTGTTGGTGTTCGCGCTCGGCTTGCATGTGTTCAGCGGGCTTTCGGGCGTGGTGTCGTTCGGTCACATGGGGTTCGCGGTGATCGGTGGCTACGTGACGGCATGGATGACGATCCCCGACGACACGAAGTCGACCCTGCTCCCAGATGCACCCGCATGGGTACGCGATCTCAACGCCTCGCCATTCGTCGCCATCGTCGCGGCCGGCTGCGTGGCCGCGATTGCGGCTGCGGTGATGGCCGCACCGCTGATGCGGCTCTCCGGCTTGCCCGCAGGGCTGGCCACCGTGGCGCTGCTGTTCATCGCCGAGAACGTCGCCCGTGGTTGGCTCGATGCCACGCGCGGGTCGCGCGGACTGGCGGGTGTGCCTGCGACGACCACCCGCGACCGCATGCTCATTGCTGCGGTACTCGCCTTGTTTGCGATCTGGATCTTCCAGCGCTCGCGCTACGGCGTCAGGTTGAGAGCATCGAGCGAGGACGAGCGAGCATCTGAGGCGCTCGGAGTGAACGTGCGCCGCGAACGGTCGTTGGCGTTCGTGTTCTCGGCGTTCGTGACCGGCGTTGCAGCATCGCTCTATGTGCAGTTCCTCGGCACGATGACGCCGGGCCTGTTCTTCATCGACCTCACCTTCGTCGTCATCTCGATGGTGGTGCTCGGCGGTATCGGTTCGATGTCGGGTGCGGTCATCGGCTGCATCATCGTGTCGACGCTCACCGAGCTGCTGCGCCGCGCCGAGGCCGGCTCGCTGTTCGGCCTGTCGATCCCGGAACGCCCTGGCCTGACCAACCTGGGTATCGCGTTCGTGCTGGTCGTCGGGCTGCTGGTGCGGCCAAACGGAATCATGAACGGTCGCGAGTTCCGCCTCCGACGGCCGCGCCGTCGAGCGACGCCCGAACGTCCTGCGAATGATCGCAACGACGAGCCAGCACAGGTCACCTGAGCACGCGCAGGACAGGTGTCCTTTCGACCACACGTGCGACGATGCTCGGATGGTCGAATGCAGGGGTTGGATCGAGTCGCATCGCATCACCAGGCCTGGATGGCGTCGTTCGACACGGGGGTGACCGATGTATCGCGTGTCCGCTGACGTCGGCGGTACGTTCACCGATGTCGTCATCGCCGACGATCAGGGAACACTCACCCTCGGTAAGGCACTCACCACTCCCGAGCGCAGCTATCGGGGCTTTCGCGCCGGTTTGGAGAACGCCGCCGAGTCGCTCGGCGTGTCGGCCGACGAGGTGCTGCGCGGATGCAACGTGCTCATCTACGGCACCACCAGGTCGACCAACGCAATCGTCGAGGGCAAGGTTGCCAAGACAGCGTTTCTGACCACCGAAGGGTTCCCAAACATCTTGCACTACCGGCAGGGTGGCAAGGAGGGCGTGTTCGACCTGAGCAACGACCCGATCCCCCCATACGTTCCGCGCAAGTACACGTTCGAGATACCTGAACGGATCAACGCCGAAGGTGGCGTCGAGCGGGAACTCGACGAGGCCGCCGTGGCCGACACGATCGAACGGCTGCGCGCGTTGGACGTCGAAGCGGTTGCGGTCTGCCTGCTCTGGTCGACGGTCAACAACCACCACGAAGAGCGCATCGCCGCGCTGCTCGAGTCGTTGCTGCCCGACGTGCCGTTCACCCTGTCGAGCAGGCTCAATCCGATCATCCGCGAGTACCCGCGGGCCTCGTCGACGTGCATCGACGCATCGCTGAAGCCGCTGATGCAAGCCCACCTACGCGACCTCGACTCGGACCTCCAGACCGCCGGGTTCGACGGTCAGCTCTTCGTGAGCGCATCGACGGGTGGCGTGATGCATGCCGACGAGATCATCGAGCGGCCGATTCTGTCGGTGAAGTCGGGCCCGGCGATGGCGCCACTCGCCAGCCTGGCCTACTCGCGCGAAGAGGACACCGGCGACGACATCATCGTGTGCGACACCGGCGGAACGACGTTCGACGTGAGCCTCGTGCGCAGCGGCGCCGTGAAGTACTCGCGCGAAACGTGGCTCAGAGGAAAGTGGGTGGGCCACAACCTGGGAATGTCGACCGTCGACGTTCGCAGCATCGGTGCCGGAGGCGGCTCGATTGCATGGGTCGATCAGGGCGGTCTGCTGCGCGTCGGTCCGCAGAGCGCAGGGTCGGTCCCGGGTCCGGCGTGCTACGGACGCGGTGGAACCGAGGCCACCGTGACCGATGCAGCCGTTGCGCTCGGCTTCATCGATCCGGAGCAGTTCCTCGGAGGGCGAATGCAGCTCGACGTCGCAGCCGCCGACGACGCGATCGATCGCCTTGCTGAGCAACTCGGGATGCGTCGCGACGACACAGCCCTCGGAATCATCAAGCTGGCGAACGAGCAAATGATCTCCGCCATTCGTGAGGTCACCGTGAACGATGGCATCAACCCTCGCGACAGCATCATCGTTGCCGGCGGCGGCGCAGCTGGACTGAACATCTTGCCGATCGCCGAGGCGCTCGGCTGCCAGCGCGTGCTCGTCCCCCGAACTGCCGGCGGGCTGAGTGCATGCGGAGCGCACTACTCCGACATCGTGATGGACTTCGCCGCAAGCTGCTACGCCCGATCGAACGAGTTCGACTTCGCCTCGGTCAACAAGACACTCGCCCACCTCCGGTCGTCGGCAAGCGCGTTCGGCCGTGACCTGGCCAAACACGACATCGACTCGTTCGCGCTATCGGTGTTCGCCGAGGCTCGGTACGTAGGTCAACAGTGGGAGATCGAGATTCCGCTCGACGTTCCTGGCGACCTCGACGAAGGCGACATCGGCGGGATCGTGTCAACCTTCCACGACACGCACCAGCGGCTGTACTCGGTGACCGAGCCGAACAGCGAGGTCGAGTGCATCAATTGGAAGGTACGGATCACGGCCCCGCTTCCGTCGCCGGCCGCGACCACCATCGAGACGCAGCTCGACGAAGGTCAGCGACGCTCGACGTCGGCGTACTTCGGAGGGTCGGGACGTCAGGACGCAGCGGTCTACTTCGGGGCGCAGCTCGCGCCCGGTGCCGTCGTCGATGGTCCGGCGATCATCGAAGAGCCAACGACCACCATCGTGGTGTACCCGGGCCACGCCGCAACACTCACGTCGCACGGCCACTACCTACTCGACACCGGATCAGGGTCGTCGGGCACCGATCTCACCAACTCGACCGAGGAGGCATCGTGACCGCCACGATCGACTCATCAACCGACACGAACGCCACGGCCGCCACGACAGTGCGTGAGCTCGATCCGATCGAGCTCGCCGTGATGGCCAGCCGCATGGAAGCGATCGTCCGCGAGATGACCAACACCGTGATCTTGACCGCACGTTCGTCGGTGATCGGACTGGCGCGCGACATGTCGTGTTCGATCCTCACACCCGACTGCGAGTTGATCGCCGCGGCTGAGGGCCTGCCCATCCACATCTATGCGTCGACCCTGCAGGCGCGGTCGATGCATCGTCGGCACCCCGACTTCGCCGAAGGCGACGCGTTCTTGCACAACGACCCGTACGACGGCGGCACCCATCCGGCCGATCATGCGATCATCGTTCCGGTCTTCTGGGAAGGTGTGCACCGAGCGACCGTGGTCGTCACGTGTCACCAGGCCGACGTAGGCAACGCACTACCAACCACCTACATGGCAGGCGCCAAGGACGTGTACGAGGAAGGTGCGCTGATCTTCCCCTGCGTGAAGGTGCAGTCCCAGTACGAAGAGAACCAGGACATCATCAACATGTGCCGCCGGCGGATCCGTGTGCCGGAGATCTGGTACGGCGATCACACCGCCGCGGTGGGCGCCGCGCGTGTCGGCGAGAAGCGGCTCAAGGAGTACTTCGATCAGTACGGGTCGGCGCAGGTCGAGAACTTCGTCGACGCCTGGTTCGACTACTCCGAACGACGAACTCGGCAGGCGATCCGCAGCGGATACAGCAGCGGCGAGGTCACCGTCGAGGCCGGCCACGATCCGGTCGGCGACCTGCTCCCAGAGGGCATCAACGTCAAGGCGACGTACGTGATCGACGCCGAACAAGGATCGATCACCGTCGACCAGACCGACAATCCCGACTGCCTCGACGCCGGACTGAACCTGACAGAGGCGACGGCGACGATGGGCACGATGCAGGGCATCTTCAACTGTCTCGACGACGTGCCGCTCAACTCGGGCACGCTGCGCTGTGTCGACGTCGTGCTCCGTGAGAACTGCGCATTCGGCATCCCGGTGCACCCGCACAGCGCCTCGTGCGCGACGGCTCCCACGGTCGACATCCTGGTCAACATGGCGCAGTACGCGTTCGCCGAGCTCGGCAGCGGTATGGCGGAAGGAAACTGGTCGAACTCGGCTGGCGCTGGTGTCGTGTCGGGAACCGATCCGCGGCATGGTGGCCGCGACTACGTCGACCAAGTGTTCCTGATGGGCGGAGGAGGGCCGGGAACGCCGACCAGCGACGGCCTGACGTACTACCTGATCCCGCCCGGTGCGGGGTTGCTCTACCGAGACAGCGTCGAGATCGACGAGCAACGGATCCCGTTCCTCGTTCAGTCGATGCGGGTGTTGGAAGACACCGCAGGCGCCGGCGAGTTCCGTGGCGGCCCGGCGACCGAGGTCGTGTACGGCCCGCGTCTGAACGAGATGACCGTGATCAACATCACGAACGGCCAACGGCGGGTACCGCGTGGCGTGCACGGCGGCGGTGACAGCACGGTCGGCATCAACGAGAAGGTCGACGCCGAAGGCGCCGTCGACGTCCAGCCGGCCTTCATGCAGTTGACGCTCGAGCCGGGCGAAGTGGTGCGTGCGGTCGACCAAGGCGGCGGCGGCTACGGCTATCCGCTCGACCGAGATCCCGAGCGCGTGCTGCGCGACGTCGAGGAGCACTTCGTGTCGGTCGAGGCTGCCGAGTCCGTGTACGGGGTGGTCATCACCGGGTCGGTGCTCGACGACACCTTGGCGGTGGACACCGACGCGACGGTTGCTCGACGCGCGGCGATGCGAGACGCTGGCTGACGATGACGAGAACCGGCCGGGACTACTACGCTGCATTGGCCTCTCGCGAGCGGCCGCAGTCCGGCCCTGCGGCCGACGCGGCAGCGATGCGCCGGCTGCGCGAACTCGATGAGTCGTTCGCGCACCGTCCGGTTCCCACTGCGGCTCGTGCCGATCACGCGGAGTACTTCGAGCTGCCACTGCCGATGGACCGACGGCTGTACATCGGCCAGTTCTTCACCGCACGCGGACTCGAGTCCGGAATCGAGGTCTTCCCGTATCCGATCCTCGACTGGAACTTCGTACACCCTGAAGTGCAGTACTGCACTGGCGGCGTGACGCCCGCACACGCGGTCCAGTCCGACGGTGTGAGCGTCGCGACCGTGCTGCGCCCGGGGTCGGTGTACGTGATTCCTGCTGGATGCGAGATGAACTGGGAACCGCCGCCGGTCGGTACTGCGGCGCCGCACGCCAACATCTACGCGATGAACGGGCCCGTCTATTACGACGAGCTCCACCTCGCACGGATGATCTCGCTCGGGCTCATCGACGGCGCGCCAACCGACGTTCCGGGTGTGCCGGACCTCACGCTGCGCGATGTGAGCGATCAGGTCGAGATACGCGACTGGTCGCAGCTCCTGGACGTTGACGGTGCGCAGGATCGCCAGCTGCCGTCGTGGCTGCGCAATGGCTGGCATCGCCGCCGGGAAACCCGCCTCCTCGACTACCACGAGGGCCTTCATCGGTTCGTCGCCAGTGGACCAAGCCGTACTGCAGACGAGTTCCTCAGCTGGGATCGGGGTCGGCGCGCATGTCGCGTGTCGCCCATCCTCGCCGAGCCGATCGCGGCGGTCACCGACTGCTGGCTACCTGCGGGATTCTTCTCGATGCTTGCGGAGAGCGAGCTGTGGCACGTTCTCGACGGGTCAGCACTGATCCGCCAGTCGATTCCTGCGTTGCACTACGACACGGTCGATCTCGCTGTCGAGCCGGGGATGGCGCTCAGCGTTGCCGGCGGCGCCAACGTGGAAGTAGTCGACGCCGACGAGCGGTTCGTCGTGCGACGGCTGGCCGCGTCGTGCGCCCACAACCACCACGTCGACATGATGGAACGGCAACTCATCGACGACGGCATCGACACCTCGGTCGGCTGACGGCCAGCCGCTGGAGCGCTCCGCACCCGTTCACCCAACCGAAAGGACCACCCGATGTCGAAACGTCTGCTGCTCTTGACGTACAACCTCCGTCGTGGAACCGACCTCGCGGAGTACGACAACTTCATGCGCGACGTTGACTATCCCGTGTTCCGTGCCCGGCCAGAGGTTCGCAGCTACCACGGCTACCACATCGTTGGTGACGGCCAAGGCGACCCAGGGTTCCGCCACTTCGACCTCCTCGAAGTCGACGACTTCGCCGACGCCGACAAGATCTTCGGACATCCCGACGTTGCCGCCCACGCAGGTTCGTGGGTCGAGCGCTGGTCGGAACACGGCCCCCGACGCACCGCCCGAGATGAACTTCGGCATGAGCTTCTGCGAACGGATCGAAGAAGCCGACTAGCACTCGCCTGGCGCTGTCACGGTGGTGTCAGACACCACCGTTACAGGGTCACTCGAGCGCGGCGGCTAAGCGTTCGAGCGTCCCGCTGATCGTTTCGCGGTTGCGCTCTGTCCGATCGTCGATTCCCGAGATCTTGGCGCTCATCTCCATCGCCTCGTCCGGGCGGAAGTCGTCGGCCCACTCGGTCACTCGTGACCCGGTGTCGGTGGGCTCGATGTCGTAACCCCATGTGGAGTAGTGGAAGTCGTACATCGAGCACTCGAAGGCGAACGCCCGACCCGGATCGGCAGCGACCACCTTGCCCTGGGTGATCCACTCGTTGGCGCCATTGCGATTGTGCCCCTCGAAGGTGGCGCCGACGACCGGCTTGGTGGCGCCGTCGGTCCACTCGCAGTGGTGGCACTCGATCGACCACTCGCCCATGCGGGTCACATCGGAGATCGCGGCGTACACCGCGTCGGGTGACGCGGCGATGTCGCGGGAGATTTCGACTCGGCGACTCACGACGCTGCGTTCCTTTGGGCCTTGAGCTGCTTGCGCATCGGCGTGTCTCGCCAGTAGCGGGCCGTCTTTGCGCCGTACGGCTCCCATCTGCTGGGTGACGCGGCTTCGGGCTTGTCGCCCATCACCGTGACTCGTTGGATCACCCGCGTTTCGGTGAAGTCGTCGAGCACGTAGTGCTGGGTGCACCGGTTGTCCCACATCGCCACCGTGCCCGAGGCCCACTGATAGCGCACGGTGAAGCGTGGCTCGTGAGTCCATCGGCAGAGATGGTCGAGCAGCATCCGCGACTCGGCGTCGCTCAGCTCGACGATCCGCCGGGTGAAGTGTTCGTTGACGAACAGCGATCGCCGGCCGGTGTCGGGATGCACCCGCACCACCGGGTGGATGTAGGTCTGCTCGGCGTGAAGGTGTGGTCCGGCATCGTGCAGTGCGGTGAGGCCGTCGCACAGGTCGCGCAGCGGCGGCGACAGCTCGTCGTATGCCTTGGCGGCGTTGGCCCACATCGTGTCGCCGCCCACCGACGGACAGTCGCGCATCTGCAAGATGGCGAACCGCGACGGCTGTTGCTGGAAGCTGATGTCGCTGTGCCACTCGTCGGCCACCGCGCCCTGCCCGCCTTCGGCGCGCAGCTCGAAGAACTCCGGGCGTTCGGCGTCGAACGACAGGTTGGGGTGGGATTCGAGCTCGCCAAAGTGCCGTCCGAAGGCGATGTGCTCGTCGGGCGAGAGGTGCTGGTCGGGGAAGAACAGCACCATGTTGTCGAGCAGGAGCTGATACAGATCGGTGGCGTCGCGCTCGGTGGCGTCGGCCAACGACAGGCCGCGCACCTCGGCACCCAATGACCCCGAGAGCCGGCGTACGTCGAGATCCGGTCTGGCTGGAGCGTCGGTCATGCTGTCACGGTAGGCGGTGCGACGGCCGCGGTGTCACCCGGGGTGTCACCCGGGCCAACGGATCCACGAACCGTGCGGATCGCCGACTGCGACGGGCCGGCCGCCCTCGCTGAGGATGAAGTAGCCGTTCGACGGTTCGGGTTCGGGTACACCGAGATCGGTCGTGATGTCGTCGAGCACACCGGGGCCTTCGTTGGCCAGCCACACCAGCCGATCGTTGGCAGTCACCTGTTCGACGAAACTCCGACGTGCATCGACGTCGAGGTAGTTGAGGACCGCCGAGTGGAACACCACCGGCGTGACACCGTCGGGCACCAACGCGAGCGCATCGCCGAGGCGCTCGGTGGCGTCGCCCGTGAGCAGCGTCGGCGGCTCGCCCGCAACCAGGTCGGCCGCGGCGCGGACGCGGGCTCGCCGTGCGTCGTGCTCTGGCCATACGAGCGTGGTCAACCACTCGACGTCGCCGGGGTTGCGCACATCGAGCGGGTTGAGATCGATGCCGATCCGGGTCACGACGTCGGGTACCGGTGTGGGATCAGGGACATCGCCGTACGTGCGCACCGGGATCTCCACCGACGAGTCGACCGTGGGCGCTCGACCGTCGTAGGCGATTGCGTACCGGTCGGGGTACAGGCAGAGTCCAGCCGAGCAGCCGACCTCGATGAGTGCGAGCGGTCGATCCAAACGGCTGAGCACGGGGAGAAACGCACCACAGCGGGCGGGTTCGTTGGTCTGTGTCGACCGCCGCATCATCGTGTCGGCGACCACATCCCACTGCGCAACGAGTTGCTCGACGAACGCAGGGCCGTCGTCTACCGCCAGGCCGTGATGGCGGGCCGCGGCGAACAACAAGTTGGGCTGCCGCTTTGATCGGGGCAGGGTGTCGAGCAGGTCGAGCACCGCTGGCTCGCTCGCCACCGAGCGCGCCAACCGCTCGTAGGTGATCGACGATCCCTGCGCCTCGAAGTCGGCGAAGAACTCGTACCACTGGCGGGTGTCCACCTCGCCATCATGGCGCCCCTCCGCAACGACCGCATCGTGGTTGACAGGCCGGGCCTGCATCGGAGAAGGTGGGGCAATGGGGTCGTGGTCGAGTCCTGAGCGTCGGCGGGTGTTTGTGCCGCAAGCGCTCGGAGCCAACGAGTACCTCAGGGTCACCTGGCACGAAGGACGCAACGTGATGGTGTTCTCCCACTGGGACGGCGCCGAGTGCATCGCCGCCACGCCAGTGCGGGTCACCGACCTCGGCGACCTCGTGGCGCTGACGACCAGCGCTTTCGTCGATGCTGTCGACGATCGCGGCCGCCCGGCCAACTCGTGGGCGCCACCGGTCGCAGCCACGGTGGTCGACACGTCGCCGCCGACGGCGATGACCGCCTGAGCCGCCTCGATCCGTCAGTTCACCACGGCGTGCTTGATCGTGAAGCCGGCGTCGGCCGCGGCCCTGCGCGCTCGTTCGGCCTGCGCGGCATCGCGCACGCGAAACGTCGCACGGACCGCAGTTGCCCCCAAACCGAGGTCGATGCCCTCGCGCAGGTGGGTCACCTCGATCAGGTCGGCCCCCTCGGCGGCGAACGCGCCCAGCAGTTCCGCCAGTGAACCCGGACGATCGTCGATCACCGCATCGACGATGATGCGGCGGCCCGCCCGTGACTCGCGTCGGCGGATCAGCCGTTGCAGCACCTCGAGGTCGACGTTGCCGCCCGACACGACCACAACGGTGTCGCCCGAGCCGGCAATCAACGAAGGTGTGCTCAACAGCGCGGCGACGCCAACCGCACCAGCGCCTTCGACGACGAGCCTCGATTCCTCCAGGAGCAACGTCATCGCGTCGGCGATCGCATCCTCATCGACTGTGACCACCTCGTCGAGCAGGTCGCGGATCAACGGGCCGGTGATCGCCCCTGGCCGTTTCACTGCGATGCCGTCGGCCAGGGTGGACTGCGTATGGCCTGGCGTTGGCCCGCCGGCATAGGGCGCACACACTGCGGCCTGGACGCCGATGAGCCGAATCTCGGTTCGCCGCGCGCGCATCACCGTGGCGATCCCGCCGGCCAGTCCGCCGCCACCAACGGGAATCACGATGGTGCCCGCGTCGGGCGTCTGGTCGAGCAGCTCCAGTGCGATCGTGCCCTGGCCGGCGATCGTCGGACCGTCGTCGAACGGGGGACAGAAGTGGTGGCCCAGCTCGGACGCGAGCGATTGGGCGCGACTGATCGCGTCGTCGACCGATCCTGGGCACTCGATCACCTCGGCTCCGTGCGCCCGGCACGCCTCGACCTTGGTGATCGGCGCGTTCGCCGGCACCACGATCGTGCACGGCACCCCAGCCCGGTGAGCGGCGAGCGAGAGCGATCGGGCGTGGTTGCCAGCAGATCCCGCGATCACCCCTTCGGCCGCGGCGTCGCCGAGCGAGTCGATCTTGTTGGTGGCGCCGCGCACCTTGAACGAGCCGGCGCGTTGTAAGCACTCTGCTTTCAACACGACGTGGCCGCCAACACGCTCGCTCAACGCCGACGCGGCGACCACCGGGGTGACGTCGACCGACGACGCAATGGTTGCGCCAGCGGCCACGATGTCGTCGACGCTGGGCGCGGTCGCGTCGATCACCTTCGGCGCCCCGGTCGGCGGCGTGCGGCGAGCGTGACAGCTCCGCGTGTGGGCGCCGAGTTGATGGCCACCTGAGAACCCTACGCCCGGCGACTCACCCGCTCGGGCCGGCGCCCGCCGGTCTGGGGCTCGGCGACCCATCGAAATCTGCGCCGTCGAGTGCGGTGAGATACGTTCTCACATCGATGGTGGGTGGAGGTTGCGTGGATGGTGGGGACGTCAAGCTCGTCCGTCGGCGGATGGCGGTCGCCGGAGGTGGTGCGTTGGCGCTCGCCGCGGTGGCTCTGGTTGCGCTGCAACCGGGGAGCGCCGCCGCAGTGACCGTCAACTCCGAGGCGGAGTTGCGGGCGGCGTTTGGTGATCCGGGCGAAACCGAGGTCACGTTCGGCGCCGACGTGTCGCTGACGGATTGCGGTCCTGGCGCGTTGCTGCGCCCGGCGGGGGCGGGAGCGCTGATCGTCGAGGGCGCGGGGTTCACGTTGACGCAGACGTGTGCGGGTGAGCGGGTGATCACCAACGAAGGCGGCGACCTGGAGGTCCGCGACCTGACGATCACCGGCGGGTCGTTGGATGCTGGCGACGACGCCGGTTATGGCGGGGGGATCATGTCGGAGGGTGCGTTGGTGTTGGCCCGCTCGCAAGTGGACGGCAACCGCGCTGACGGTTTGTTGGGTGGGTTCGGTGGTGGTGTCGCCGCGTTGAGCACGTTGCGGCTTGAGTCGACTGTGGTGACTGGCAACTCGGCGGGCGGCGGTCGCGACGTGTTCTCCGGAACGGGTGGCGGCGTGTACAGCGAGGGTGTCACTGAGGTTGTTGGTTCGACGGTTGCTGATAACACCGCGGAGGGTGCGCCTGGTGATGGCGGCAGAGGTGGTGGTCTGCGGACGGTGGAGCGGTTGCTGTTGGAGCGTTCGACGGTGTCGGGGAACACGGCTGCGGCTGGTACGGGGAGTGGTGGGGGAACGTTTGGTGGGGCGGTGTCTGATGGTGCGTTCGATGTGATCAATTCGACGGTGCATGCCAATACTGCGGCGGGTCCGATGTCGCGTCATGGCGGGGTGAACGCGGCGGGCGTGTTGCGGTTGGTGTACTCGGCGGTGACCGCGAACTCGGCTGAGTTGGGTTCGGCGAATGTGGTGTTCAAGGATCGTGACCGGTCGACGGCGTCGGTGGTTGCTGAGCCCCAGGGTGGTGCACCGTCATGTGACGCAGCGGTTGGGGTGTCGGGTGGGTACAACTTTGGTGGCGACGCCAGTTGCGGGTTCACCGCGGGGACCGATGTAGAGGACGCGGGCGATCCGGGCCTGGGTGTGCTGGGTGGTGTGGACATACCGGTGCGGACGCCGAACCCGGATAGTCCGCTGGTCGACGCGATTGCTGCTGGTGACTGCTTCAGCGGCGATGCCGCGGCGATCACGGGCGATCAGCTGGGGTTGGATCGTCCGCAAGGTGATGGGTGCGATATTGGGCCGGTCGAGTTGGTGCAGGTACCGCCGACGACGGATCCGACTGTTCCACCGACCGAGCCCACTGTGCCGCCGACTGAGCCGACGGTTCCGGCGACCGAGCCCACTGAGCCGACCACGCCGGATACGACCGCGGTGCCGACCACGTCGCCGGGCTCAACGGTTCCATCCGGCGGTGACGGTGGCACCACCTCGACCGAGCCGCCGGGTGATCCGAGCGGACCGCTGCCGGCGACGGGAACCACCATCGCGGCGATCCTGTTGATCGCAGCCGGCTTGATCGGCGCCGGCGTTGTCGCCCGCCGGCGAGCCGCTGCACGCCCCAGGTCGGCGGAGTGAGGACGATCGACCGTGACCGAGCCTGAGGACCAGACCGGCCCGATGCGTGTTCGTCGCGTGGTGAGCGCGTTGTTGGCGGTGGGGCTGGTTGCGGGTGTGCTGGTGGTGCCGCGATTGGATCTCGCTGGGGAAGCGGGTTCGGGCGTGGCGTTGGCTCAATCGTCGGGCGGTCTCGTCACAGGTGCGGTTGGGGCTCCGGCCGATGGTGGGCGTGGTGTTGATGATGTGGGTGCGGTGGTGCGGTCGGTGGGGTTGGTGACGGGGGGTCCGTTGGTGGTGTCGGGGTCGGGTGATGGCCTGGGGTGTTTGGATGGTGATTCCGAGGTGGGTGATGGGTGTGTGGTGGCGCAGTTGGAGCCGCGGATTACTGCGTCGTCGGAGTGTGTGGGGTTGGGTGGCGAGTTTTTGGTGCGTGTGGGTTCGGTGAATGGTGCGGGGGTGGTGTCGTTTGCGTATCCGGTGTCGGCGCAGGCGGGTGTGGTGCCAACGACGTTGGTGACTGATGGTGAGCAGGGTCAGTCGTTTTCGTGGGCGTTCTCACCGGAGTCGGCAACGGCGGATTGTCCGGCGCCGACGGCGGGGTCGTGGCGGACGTTTCGGGTGGATGTGATTCGGGCTGGTGTGGAGGAGTCGGTTGGGTTTGGTCCGGTGCGTGTGGGGTTGTCGTCGGGGTCGGCGACGGTGCGGGTGAGTTCGACGTCGGTGGGGTTGGTGTCGGGTCCGGTGGATGTGGGGTTGTCGTATCGGTCGCCGGGTGGTGTGGGGTACGTATCGCAGGATCCGGCGGAGTCGTTGCCGGGTGGTTGGGCGTTGGATGGGTTGGGGCAGGTGGCGCCGTGGGTGTCGGCAACCCAGTCAGGAACTGGGAGTGTGCCGGCGGCGGTGGTGTTGACGGCGTTTGATGGTCAGCAGGTGGAGTTCACGAACACGGTTGCCGGGTCGGGGGCAACCGGTGGGGTGTGGGCGGCGCCGACGCAGGCGGGCTGGTCGTCGGGCCAGTTCGGATCGTTGGTCGACTCCGGTGACCTCACAGCAGCGGATTCGACGTTGACGTGGTCATCGGGTCAACAGGTAGTGACATTTGAGAAGTCGGCTGCTGGCGTGTGGGATGTGGTGGAGTCTGAGCAGGTGGAGCCGTCGGGGTTGGCGTCACCATCGGTACGCGCCGAGTGGGACACGTCGGTGTCGCCACCGCGGTTGGCGCGCCTGACAGATCCGGGCTCGAACAAACAGGTGACGTTCCGTTACGGGTCCGGCGGCACCTGTGATGGGGTGGCACCACCCACTGATGGCAGCGACACGTATGTGGTGCCGGATGGGTTGTTGTGTGGGTGGGAGAACTTCGACGGACGCACATCGAACGTCTGGTATGTGAAAGTCGCCGACTCCGCGGAGGCGGTCGAGGCGTTTCAGGTGGGGTGGGTCGCAACCCCTGGCGGGTCGAACACCCAGCTGTTCTGGGCGTCGGATGGTGGGGAATCAGCACCGCAGTTGCAGGGGGTGCAGCCACCGTTGGGTCATGACGCCCAAACCAAAGCGGGACTGTCGGAGTCGGACACGTTGTGGCGTGTGAATTATGACGTGTTCGGCAACGTCGCGTCGGTGGTGTCCCCGAAGCCGGGTGTGGGGTCGGTGGTGTCGGGAGCGAACGAGGACCGCATTGCGCGGGTGTTCACCTACAACAACTCCCAAGGCGTGCAATGGACGTCGATCAACCATGGTGTGGTGGCCGATCAGGACGATCCGTCGTCGGTGTCGTTGGGGGCGTCGATTGTTGATGAGGTGCGCTTTGATGGGGCGTGGCGGCCGGTGCGGTATGCGGTGGCGTCATCACGACCCGGCACCAGCAACGAGTTCTTCTTTGTCAACAAAACCTGGGACACCGTCAATGACCGGTTGTTGGCCACCGAAGGACCCAACGAACGCCAGACCGTCTCAAAGTACGACTACCTCGGCAGGGTCGTGGAACGGTGGGGACCGGCACCGGTGTCGTCGTTCACGACGAACAGTCGGGGTGAGATCGTTCCGGCGTCGGGGTTCGGGAACGACAATCTGATTTCGGGTTCGGTGTCGTTCGACGCTGACGAGGCCGGCACCTTGGCCGGACTCACCGTGTCGACGTATGCCTCCTCGTCGCCGGGTGGGATACCCGCCGCGTCGTTGGGATCGTGTGCGGAGGGGCAATGCGCAGCCAGTGACGCACCACCGTTGACATGGACGGTGTTGCCGTCGACAGCGAACGTGACCGGTGGTGGCTGGTCACTCAACGCCGTCGCGTCACGGGAGGCGCCGGTGGATGGTGACCTGTTGCAATACCGGGTCTCCACCGACAGTGGCGGCACGGTGTTGTCGTTCTCTGCGGCAGGGTCATGCAACACCGACCCGACATCGTCGACCTGTGCCGACACCGTGGCGGTGCCGGCATCAACGAGTGCGGGTCAGCCGGTGACGTTGCAGGTGCAATACCAACGCACCGCCACCACGGTGTCGGACACGCAGCCGGTGGAGATCACAATTGAGGAATCCACCGACGGCGGCTCCACCTGGACGGCGTTGACCGCACGCGACCTCGATCCCGGGTTTGGGTTGACGTCGTCGAACACCCAACACGACACCTTCAGCACTGGTGGTGGGGTCGAGCAGATTCGGAATCGGTCGGTGTTCGCTGATCCGCAACGTCAACAAGTCGCCTCCGCCACCGTCACCTCCGACAGCGTCGACGCCTCCACCGGCCACACCTACGAGAACTACAACGGCACCTCCACATGGGGACGCACCCTGAACTCGACCGACTTCGCGGGTGCCACCGTGGCTGCCGCGTACTGGGGCCCAACCGCAACCACCACGAATCCGTGTGACGGCACGACGACAGAGTCACAGGCCGGGTTGCAGTCGTTGTTCACAATGCCCGCCACCGGCACCGGTGACCCCACAGGAATGTCGATGGCCCGGGTCTACGACACCGCCGGCCGGACCGTTGCCCAAACCCATTCCAGTCAGGATGGTCAGGCCGATTTCACGATGTGCCGGACCTTTGATGATCGTGATCGGCCGTTGTCGATGGCCACCACCGACAACACCCTCACCGTCAACTACACCTATCCGTGGAACGACCCCGACGGGACGGATCCGTTCACGATCACCACCACTCACACCGCCCCCGACACCACCGGCGCCACCCAGACCTACACCGGCACCTCGGTCACTGACCTGTTGGGACGCAACGTGGCCACCACCGACATGTGGGGCACCACCACCATCACCAACGTCGCCATCAACCCGACCACAGGGGTGCAGACCTCCACCGCCATCGTGACCACGGCGGCGGGGTTCACGATGACTGACACCGTCACCATCAACGCCGACGGCACCACCGCATCAATGGTCCGTGATGACGGCACCACCACATTGACCACGACGTACGCCTACAACGACGACTCCACCATCAACACCATCACCCTCACCAACGGATCGACCGAGGTGGTGACGGAGACGCGTGGTTATGACACCACCACCGGCATCCACAATTCGTCGACGTGGACGCAGGGCTCGACCACCATCGCCACCGACACCCTCACCGATGCCCCCAACGCCATCCGCGTGCTCCAAGAACAACTCGCCGTTGGTGGGGTCACCTACACGTGGGACTACACCTACGGCGGACTGTCCCGACTGACCGGCGCCGAACTCGCCAGTTCCGACAACTCGATCACCGGCGACTGGACCTACACCTTCACCGAAGACACCAACACCCAACCAGGTGAGAATCCTGACGCCTATCTGAACGGCAACATCACCACCAAGACCACCACCTTGAACGGGACCACCGAAACCGTCGATTACCACTACGACTACGCCGACCGGCTCACCCGCACCACCGACCCGAACCTCCAGAACCTGACCTATGACAGTTTCGACAACCTCACCACCATCGGCGCCAACACGATCACCTACAACACCGTCAACTCGCCGGTTGCCGTCACCGACGGGACCACCACCGTCAACTACACCCGGTTGATCAACTACCCGATCATCGAAAAGACCACCACCAACAACGGCACCTCAACGACCATCCGCTACAGCGCCAACGGGCTCATCCTCAACACCAACGGCGACACCCTCTCCCACATCCACCAACTCGGCCCCATCACCATCACCACCCCCACCACCGCCGCACCGGTCGATGTCTCCTACCAGCTGAACACCCTGCGCGGCCACCGCTTCCTCACCCTCAACGCCAACGCGGACCCCACCACCACCACACCAGTGCTGTTCGACCCCTACGGCACCCAACTCACCAACCCCACGAACTCGACCGTCGACAACCCCGACACCCCCAACTACGCCTGGCACGCCACCAACACCGCCGAAACCGAAACCCTGGAGTTGCCCTACGTGATGATGGGCGCCCGCGTCTACATCCCCGAACTCGGCAGATTCACCAGCCCCGACCCCATCCCCACCGCATCAGCATCCGAATACAGCTACGCCCGCTCCGACCCCATCAACTTCACCGACCCCAACGGCCTCTCACCCAAACACCATCGATCATTCGGCGACTGGTTGAAGGTGAACTTCGTCGACTTCTGGACCCACCACCTCCGCAACGCCTTCCACGCCACCGGACACTGGATCCACCAACACGCCACCCTCATCGCCACGATCGCGCTCGTCACGGTCATCGTCGTCGCCTTCATCGCCGTCACCATCCTCACCGACGGTGCAGCCGACGAACTCCTGATCGGACCCGGCGGTGACCTCATCTTCGATGCCACCGGAGACACAGTCTCCGACGCCATCGGCGACCTAGGGGATATCGACTTCGACAGCGATCCTGAGGCCGGCCTCGACTCAGACGAAGACGCCTCGGACTCCGACGACGACGGCGACTACGGCCACTCGCCCTATGAACTCGACATCGCCGACTACAACACCGATGCCCTCGAACACCGGATCGAGACGATGTACGCCCAAGATCCAGCCGTCAGCTTCTTTGAGGAAAGCGACGAATACACCGGCGTCCGCTTCGCCAATGTGAACTGACGGTCACGGGCCGGCACCTGAGCGGCGCTAGCACCAACCGCGGGTCGGGGACTGGTGGAGTCGGATGTGTCATCCTGCGGCGGTGCCCCGCCTCGCCGCGACAACGGCCGCTGTGTTCATCGTCATCACCGGGTTGGTGGCCGCCGACGTCACGAACGGGATCGACGACGAGTGGAACGAAGCGATGATCGACACCGAAGTCGGCTGGCTCGTCGACGTTGCCCAGGTCGTGTCGTGGATCGGCTCGACCATTGTGGCGATCGTGCTCGCAGTAGTCATCGCTGCCGCGTTCGCAGTTCGTCGACGGATGCACCACGCCGCGGCGTTCGCCGGTATCGCCATTGCAGCATTCGTCGTGTCGCAGTTGGTGAAGACCTTGCTCGACCGCGAACGTCCGCCGGACCCGATAGAGCTCGAGACATCTGGCTCGTATCCGTCGGCCAGCGTGATGGTGTCGGCGACGGCGATCGTGCTCGGGGCGGCGCTCATCGCTTCGCTGGAGTGGCCGCGTTGGCGTACGGCGCTCGTGGTGGCCGCGAGCGTGTTCGTCGTGGTGATGGCCTGGAGTCGGACGTATCTGCGAGCCCACTGGCTGACCGATGTGGTCGGGGGCGCGGCCGGGGGAGTTTCGATCGTCGCCGGGGGTATCGCCGTGCTCACCTTTGCGCTCCGTCGGTCTGCCACCGACTCGCGACCTACGGTGAGTGAATGATCACCACCATCGTTGGCGGCTCGGTGCTCGATATCTCGACCATGGCGTGGCACGACGACGCCACCGTGGTGCTCGATGGCGACCGCATCGCCCATGTCGGCGACGAGGCGCGCGACGCCGACCGGGTGATCGATGCCACCGGGGGCTACGTGGTCCCCGGCTTCATCGACGCGCATGTGCACCACGTGCTCACCACGATGAACTTCGCCGCCTTGGGTCGGCAGACACCGACCGAGCTGGCGATCTCGATGGCCCAGCTGTCCGAGGCGATGTTGCGCCGTGGCTTCACCACCGTGCGCGACTGCGCAGGCGATACCGCAGGCCTCGTGCGGGCGATCGACAGAGGGCTCGTCGCCGGGCCGCGAATCGTCCGGGCGGGACGCGCCATCTCCCAAACCGGCGGGCACGGCGACATCGGTGCCGACCCCTCGATCCGCGTCTGTGCGTGTGCGATCCACCGCGACGACCTCGCCGTGATCGCCGACAGCCCCGACGCTGCCCGCCTCGCTGCCCGCCGAGAGTTACGTGACGGCGCCGCGTTCATCAAGCTCATGGCGTCGGGCGGTGTGGCTTCACCGACCGATCCGTTCGACTCGGTGCAGTTCACCCCCGAAGAGGTGCGGGCGATCACGGTCGAAACCGACCACCGCCACACCTACACCACGGCGCACGCCTACCACCCCGAAGCGATCATGCACTCGATCGACAATGGCGTGCGGTGCATCGAACACGGGAACTTGGTCGACGAGCCGACCGCAGCGGCCATGGCCGAGCGTGAGGTGACGATGGTGCCCACGCTGGTGACCTACAAGGCAATCGCCGAACTGGGCGAGAAGCTGGGCTTTCCCGAGGTCAGCCGGCAGAAGAACGCTGGTGTGTTCGAGGCGGGTCGGTCGTCGATCGACATCGCCAAGAGGGCCGGCGTGGCGTTGGGGTTCGGCACCGATCTGATCGGCGAGGCTCAGGTGTGGCAGAGCCAAGAGTTCGCCATCCGGGCCCAACTCGAACCGGCCGCCGACGTGCTGGCATCGATGTACCGAGTGAACCCGCGGTTGTGTCACCTCGAGGGTGAGATCGGGGTGCTGGCCGCTGGCGCGGCCGCCGACGTCGTCGTGCTCGATGTCGACCCGCTCGACGATCTCGCGGCGCTCGCCGAACCCGACGCGACCATTCGTCACGTCGTCGCCCGCGGCAAACTCGTCGACGAGCGTTGAGGCCGACAATCGCGTTGACCACTCGTGCCGCGGGCACGTCGTAAGTGCCGTGCGAGAACGGCCTCTAGCCGGTGGAGGTTGCGTCGGACTGGATCATGATCAGATTGCCGCACGTGTCGTCGAAGACGGCCATGACATGGTTCTCGTCGTACTGCGTGGGCGGTTGTGTGAAGGTGACGCCGCGCTGCGTAAGGCGGTCGTACTCGGCTGCGACATCGTCGACGGCAAACTGGGCGAGGGGGATCCCGTCCTCGACGAGGGCGTCTCGGTAGGGCTGCACGGCCGGATGCCCGACGGGTTCCAACAGCAGTTCGGGGCCATCCGCGGATTCGGGAGACACCACGGTGATCCACGCGTGTTCGCCGATCGGGACGTTGTGTTTGACCTGAAAGCCGAGCACATCGGTGTAGAACTCGAGGGCTGCAGTCTGATCGTCGACGTACACGCCGGTGATGCTGATTCTCATTGGGTGCCTTTCTCGACGATGGGGCATCGCCGGGTGGTCGCAGCGAGCGGTCCGCTGTCGAAGTAGAGATTCTTTGGCGGCGCGATGACCCGTAGGTCGGTGCGCTAGCGGGGTGCGTCGGTCAGAGTGGCGACCATCGATGTCGCTCGTTGGGCGTCGATGGGTCGAATGGCGAGGTGGCGATCGCCGGGTGTCCACATCGCCACCGTGGTACCGACGCCGTCAAACGATCCGAGCACGACGATCCGTCCGTCCGGTGTCCAGTCGATTGCGAGTGACTTCAGCGCGGCGGCAACCGGCATCTGCGGCAGTTGCGACCACTGCAGGTTCTCGGTGTCGAGCAACCACAGATCGAGCAGCTGGCGTGGGCCAGGCCACGCCGGGTGACCGAACATCACCACCACGAATCGTTCATCGGGACTGGTCCACGCTGGTCCGGGACTTCCGTCGGACTCGGGGACGTCGACCTGCACCGAGTGCGAGGTGGCGGGTTCGTGTACCTCGAGTGCATCGCCAACCGAGATGAGTGCTCGACGATCAAATGTGGCCATCACCCGACCGGGGACTTCCTCGACTTCCCATGTGTCGGGATTGATCAGCACGCTGCTGACGTCGCGGTGGGCGACCACGCCGAGCGCGGTTTCACCGTCGACGAACAACTCGCAGGTGATCGGGCGGGGCGGGCGCAGAGCTGTGCCAGCAAGATCGATCTCGCTGAGTGAGCAGGAGTCAGTGGTTCGCACCGTGACCCAGATGCCGTCGATACCTGGCGACGCCGAGCCGGTCGCGATGAGCGGTCTGGCCGTTTCGCCGTCGAGCGCGAACGTATCGGGCTCGACCGGTGGCGTACACGTCGGACACGAACCGGTCACGATCACCTCGCCGGCCGCTTCCACCGCCTGACTTGTCGCCCGCTCACCGAAGTCCGGAAGACCTTCAATCGGCACGATGTGACCGGTCGCAAGGTCGATCCGCTCGTGTTCGGTGATCAACACGACGTCGGCGTCGTCGAGGGCTTGACCATCGAGCATGTTCACCGGAAAGCCCGAATCGACCTCGAAGCCTCCGACCGTCGTGTCTGGTCCGATGGTAGAAGCCGTGAGCGGAGAGGAACTCGTCGATTGCGACGATCGAGCCGGCTCGCCTTCCGAATTGCACGCCGACATCGATGACCCGCTCAGGAGGAGTAGCCACCGGTGGTGTCGTTGCGCGGGTTCGCTCCGGGGTGGTTCGACGAGTTCGCAGCGAAGTAGTGGAGCACCGCAAGTACCCGGCGGTGATCGCGGTCGCTGTCGATGATCCCCAGCCGGTCGTACAACTGCGAGGAGTGTTGGACGACGGTTCGCTCCGAGATCTGCAACTCGTCCGCGATCGCCGCGTTGCTACGGCCCTGCGCGATCAACGCCAGCACATCTCGCTGGCGCGCCGTGAGCGAGTCGATGGCCTCGTCGGTTCGCCTGGCTCGTTCGACCATCGTGGCGACCACCTCTGGATCGAGCACCGTCGCGCCGTCGACAACCCGGCGCAGATCATCCAGGAACCGGTCGATGGCGGCGATCCGATGCTTGAGCAGGTAGCCGACAGCGGTTGCACCGCTTCCGATCAGCTCGAGTGCGTACTGGCGCTGGACGAACTGCGAGAGGATGACGACAGGAGCGTCTGGTCGTATCGTCCGCAGCTGCAGCGCCGCGCGCAGGCCGTCGTCGGTGTTCGTCGGTGGCATCCGGATGTCGGTGATCACGAGGTCGGGTTGGTGTTCGAGGGCGGTGTCGACCAGCCGCTGCGCGTCGGCCTCGGTCGCCACCACATCAAAGCCTCCTTGGTCCAACACCAGGGACAATCCCTCCCTGAGGAGGGCCTCGTCCTCGCCGATCACGACCCGCACGGGACCGCCGCTCTCACACTCGTGCCATGACCGGGCCGGCTGTCGACGAGGAGGCGGCCGCCGAGCGCATCGAATCGGTCGCCCAGACCGTCGAGGCCGGCGCCGTCGACCGCAGCCGCTCCGATGCCGTCGTCGCGAACCTCGACGAGCAACTCACCGTCGACGTGATCGATGCGCACCTCGACGCAGGACGCGTCGGCGTGCTTGACGGCATTGGTGAGACTCTCGGCGACAAAGAAGTACGCGGCCGTTTCCACGGCCGGTGGCAGGCGGCCGACTTGTTCATCGGCGTCGAGCACCGTCGGCACCGGGGTGCGTTCGAGGAGATCCGTCGTCGCCGCCGCCAGGCCACGCTCGACGAGCAGTGCTGGCAGCACTCCGTGCACGAGTTGGCGCAGCTCGTCGATAGCTGTGTCGAGGCCCGTACGGATCGCGAGAGCGTCGTCGCGCAACTCGTCGTCCACTCGATCCACAAGCTGTTGCGCCAGGATCGCAAGGAAGACCAGCCGCGACTGCACACCGTCGTGCAGATCCTGTGAGATCCGGCGACGTTCGCGGTCGGATGCCGCCACGACTCGGGCGCGCGACTCCCGCAGCTCGTCTCGACTCGCAGTCAGGTCGGCGACCAGGCGCTCCCGTTCGATGGCGAACGCGATGACGCGGCCAGCGGTTCGTACGGCGCTGGCGTCGGCGATCACGCTCGGGTCGTAGATGATCGCTCCGAGGTGTCGGGCATCGATATCGATCGGCTCCCACCGACGACCGACATCGTCGTCGTCGGGGAGTGTGACGACGTTGCCGTTGACGTCGACGTATGCCCCTCGGGCCGGGAGCCAGAACACGAGCTCCACCGACGGGTCGCCCAGCGTCTCGGCAAGCACGTCGCCGAGTTCCGAACGGCGGCGACTCGCTGCCAACCACTCGCCGAGTTCGACGACGTTGCCGGTACGTGCGAACCCACCGACGAGCACTCCGAGCGCGAAGGCCAGAGGGACGACCGCAAGGACTGCAGACTGGAACACGAAGCGCGCGATCGGATCGATGCCTAAGATTCGCCCGACCCACGCACTGAGCGGCAGGACCACGATCGCGACGAGTCCGTACCAGGCAACCGGTGCGACGACGCGCCGTGTCGCCCGCGGGAGCGCGCCTACTCGGTGCCGAACATGAGCGGCGATGGCGAACACGATGGCCAGACCGGCGATGCGCTGCACCCAGGTGAACACATCCACCAGACCAGGCGCATCGGTGACCTGCAGTGGCGACGAGGCCGCCGGCGCGGGTGCCAACAGGTAGAGGGGTATCTGTAGAACGAGCGACGTCAGGTACACCAACACGACCAACACCCGCGCCCGGCGATCGGTCGTCCGACCCGACGGATACACGACGACCAGATGCGCGATCACCGCGAGCACGAGCGTGCCGGTGATCTGTCCGATCGCGATCAGCGCCGCAGCGTCGGTGTTGATCAGTCCCCCGAGCAGCATCGACCAGCCGCCGAGGAGCAGGATCGGCCCGACCCGGTTGCTGGGCCGGCGCCACCAGGCGGTGACCGCCGCCAGCATGTACAACTCGGCAACGATCGGGAACGCCAACACCACCCAACTCGGTTCGACAGGCCCCGCCACGAGAAGGACTGCCGCAAGGAGGTTCACCAAGGTGGTCGTCAATGCGAGCGCGCCGAGCGCAAGCGACAACGACGGATCGCGGACGAGAGATCCGCGCGATCTCCGAGACGACCACACATCACGAGTCTGTCATCCGATGACACCGACCTCGATGCGTACTCCGACTACGACCTAGCTCCGTTGTGCTGGGCGCACCGCACCTTCAAGATGCTGCGGGTGCCCAGACCAGACGGACGGAGGTCCTGATGACGACACCCCCACGTCGCCCGAACCGCACGGGCGGTCGCCGCACGGTTTCCCGAACGGTGCTCGGGTGCGCACTCGCGGGCTCGCTCGTCGCGGCCTGCAGCACGACTGACGGCGAGTCGTCCGAATCGTCGAGCACCAGCGCCACCAGCAGTACCTCTGCCAGCGGCAGCGACACCTCGCAGCCGTCGACCACCGGTGCGAGCGATACCGCTGGCGGCGCGCTCCCTGCCGAGGTGCAGGCGGCGATCGACAGCGACGACTTCGACACGGCCCGGTGGGGGCTGAGTGTCGTCCCGGTCGGTGGCGGCGACTCGGTCTACGAACTCGACGCCGGAAAGATCAGCGCGATGGGTTCCAACGCCAAGCTGTACACGGTTGGCACGTGGCTCGACGCGTACGGCGCCGACCACACGATCGAGACGCCGGTCTACGCGCTCGGCGAGGTCAGCGACGGCGCACTCGACGGACCCCTCGTGCTGCGGGCGATGGGCGATCTCGTGATGGGTGGGCGCAACGCGGGCGACGCCGAGCTTGGCTACAGCATCCCGCCCCAACCGGACGCCAACGGGCTCCCCGGAGCCCAGCCCGCCCCCGGCGACCCGCTCGCCGGACTGAACGACCTGGCGACACAGGTCGCTGCGGCAGGCATCTCACAGATCGACGGCGACGTGATCATCGACGACCGGCTCTTCGAGGAATGGGAGACGCCGCGACCCGAGACCGTGACACCGATCGTGATCAACGACAATCTGATGGCCATCGTCACCTCGCCGACCGAGGAGGGTGACCCTGGCGACCTGCGGATCGTGCCGGACACCTCGGCGTTCACGATCGACAACCAGACCGAAACCATCGGCGCAGGTGGTGACACCCAGGTGACCATCGACCCCGTTCTCGACGACAACGGCGAGCCGACCAACACGCTCGTCGTCAGCGGTCAGATCGCCGCCGACGCCGACCCGCTGTTGCGGGTGTATGAGGTCCCCGATCCGGCGAGCTTCGCCCGCACGCTGTTCATCGAAGCGCTCGAGCGGGCCGGCGTGTCGGCGGCGACCGACCGACTACAGGTGAACGACGCCGAGAGTCTTGTGCCAGCCGAGGAGTACGAGGGCGCTGATCAGCCTGTCGCCACGCTCACCTCGCCCCCGCTCATCGACATCGCCACCCTCATTCTGAAGATCAGCCACAACCTGGGCGCCGACCTCGCAGTCTGCCTGCTCGCCGCGGATCAGGGCTCGACCGATTGCCTCGACGGGTTCGCGCCGATCCGCGAACGCATCGGTGACCTTGGCATCGACCAGGGTGAGGTGTGGATGATCGACGGATCCGGATCGGGTTTCGCCTCCACCACGGCATCGGCGATGACGACGTGGATCCAGTGGATGCACAGCCTCGAGTGGGGCGACCAGCTCCCGCAAATGCTGCCGATCATGGGGGTCGACGGATCGCTTGCGTTGACCCACACCGACGACCCGGCGACCGGCAAGGTGCAGGGCAAGACGGGCACCTGGGCGGGCATCGACCCCGGGAGCGGCCGGCTGTTGATCATGGACCAGTCGGTGGCCGGGCTCATCGAGGCCGAAGACGGCCAGCAGTATGCGTTCGCCGTGTACATGAACGGCGACAGTCGCGACAGCATCGCCGGCATCTTCGATGTGCAAGACGGCGTCGTCGACGTACCCGCAGCCCTGCAACAGGCCCTCTGAACCAGTCGGGCGGTGAACCCAGCGATCGGGCCGGTCGGCCAGGTTGGTCAGGCGGGTGGGAGCTGTGTCGACGGTTTGGTGACGCGCACGATCAGATCGGCGAGCAGGCCGACGGCGATCACTTGCAATGCGGCGAACAGGATCAACAGTGTGTTGGCGGCCAGTCGGAAATCCTTGTCGATCCAGTCGTAGATCAACTTGGCGATGCCCACGACCAACAGGAACAACCCGATCGGCAAGAACGCCTTCAGGGGGTTGTACGACAACGTCATGCGCACGACCTGCAGCAGGTAGCGCTTGGTGTCGCGCCACCAGTGGAACTTCGAACGACCAGCGCGCGGGAAGTAGTCGATCGGCACGTACTTCACGCTGTACCCGTTGGCCAGGAACGACATGGTCAGCGTGGTCACACACGAGAACCCGGCGGGCAACTGGTGGACGTATTGCATCGCCACGTCACGGCGAAACGCCCGGAGGCCCGAGTTGAGGTCGGCGATCTTGGTCTCGGTGAGATAGCTGGCGAGCCAACGAATGAACCACTTCGCTGGCACACGGAAGAACTTCAGTGTGCCCTCTTCGGTACGCCGCGCTCCGACGACGTGGTCGTAGCCGTCGAGCTGATCGACGAGCTCAGGGATCTCGTCGTTGGGGTACGTCATGTCGACGTCGGTCCACACCACCACCCGTCCGCGTGCCGCAGTGGTGCCGGTGCGCCGCGCGGTGCCGGATCCGCGGTTGTGCGAGTGACGAATGAGCACGCAGTCGTCACGACCCTCGACGACCGCGTCGATCTCTTCTGCCGACCCGTCGTCGGAGCCGTCGTCGACCACGATGATCTCGTACGAGTACGTCGAGGCTTCGAGCGCTTCGGTGATCCGCTCGACCTCGGTGGCCAGGTGGCCCTTCTCGTTGTAGATCGGCAACACCACCGACACGTCGAGCTCGGCGTCGGTGGTCACCGGCGGCAAGCTAGCAGCGAGGACGTCATGGGCCACCAGCGCTTGGCGTGCGCCACAACACCCATGCAGGGTCGGACCACACCTGTTCGAACCCCAGTTGCTCGGCGAGCACCGGGTCGAGGTCGGGCTGCCAGTAGGTGGAGTTACGTCGTTGGGCGAAGTAGTCGGCGTTCTCGGCGATGTGGTCGATGCGTCCGCTCTGGAACGATCGGCGGTCGGTGACGAGCGTCATGGTTCGTGCCCGGTAGTAGGCGACCACATCGTCGTCGTCGGTGAACTCGTCGACGGCTTCGAACATCGCGTCGACCGCTGGGTTGGCCGGACCCCACTGCACCCGGCCAGCGTCGTTGAAGTCGCGCACGTCGGAGATGTCGCTGCGCAACACCAGCCCATGGCCGACGAGCAAGGCGATCGCCGGCACCATGGCGACCGCCGCCGCCGCTCTTGGGCGACGTGTGAGGGCCACCGCCACTAGCGCGGCGATCGCCACCATGGCGAAGTACACCACCCACGGGGTCACCTGGAACCAGTACCGCTTGACCTCGCGGAAGTGGGTGCCGATGGCGAACGCGCTCAAGATCGGGAGCAACAACAACGGCAAGTCGAGCGTCGGTCGCCGTCGAACCCCGATCACGGCGCCAACCACTGCGATGGCGAGCACGATCACGCCGACCCACGGACGTTCACCGAGCCCGAGCTGTTCCGACAGGTTCGCTGGATACTCGCGGAACCGATCGTCGAGGAAGCCGGCACTGTTGCCGTTGTCGGGAAACAGATCGTTCGGCAGGAGCAGTTGCACCACGATGACCGAGCCGACGAACGCGCCGTAGGGCATGAGCACCTGCTGCCAGCGATCGACCGCCAGCCGCACCGTCGATCCCACGTCGGTCCACCGCTCGTTGCGGCGTACCGCGTCGAACAGTTGCATCCCGCCGATCACGCCGAGCAGCACGATGCCCTCGCGCCGCATGTTGTAGGCGACCATCACCAACACGCCGAGGAGCGCCAAGTGACGGAGTGACGCGTCGAGCAGGTCGGAGCGCTCGCGCATTCGGTCGTACCACCAGATCACCAGTGCCACGGCCGCAAGATGGGGAAACTCGCTGAGCAGCTGATCGGTATGGCCGAGCAACACCGGCGACGTGCCGAGCACCGCGATCACGCCGATGGCGTACAGCCAGCCGATACGGCGGCGAACGATTCCGTGCACCAGCACGAGCCACAAACAGAACGCGGCGACCTGCACGAGCTTGAGCCGGTCGTAGTCGAGATCCCACACGAACACGAACGGCGTGAGCACCAGCGGCCAGCCCCAGGGATAGGCGAGCGGGCTGAAGTTTCCATCCGAGAGATCGAGGGCGAACTGGTTGTCGTTGACCACCTCGCCGACGTTCAAGCCGAGAATCCCCTGCGCCTGGCGCAAGTACAGGGCGAAGTCGTCGCCCTGCGTGTGCCCGTTGCGATGCATCATGATCGCCAGCAGGGCGCACCCGGCGACCGTGACCCCGAGCGCGGCGGCGCGCACGCCGATCCGCTCGTGGTTCCGCACATCGCGCACCATCTGACGATACGTCGGGTCGCGTTCGGTCAGGTGTCAGCAGACAGGTCGAGCGGGCGACTCAGGACGCCGGTTCGGCGTCGTCGCGTTCGGCTTCGTCGCGTTCGGTGATCGCCACGCTGACGATGGTGTGATGGCGCACGGCGCGCACCTCGAGCGTCCACTGCTCCACGGGCACCTTGGTCCCCTGCTCGGGGAGACGGCCGATGCGATCGAGCACGAGCCCCGCCACGGTGGCGTACTCGCCGGTGGGCAGTGGCGTGTCGTGATCGACCATCTCGTGAATCGGGAAACGGCCAGGGACGACGAGCGTGCCATCGGCCTCGACCACGGGGATCAGGTCGACCTGGTCGTGTTCGTCGTAGATCTCGCCGACCAACTCCTCGATGAGGTCCTCCACCGTGACGATCCCCTCGACCCCGCCGTGTTCGTTGACCACCAGCGCCATCTGCGCCCGCATCGTCTGCATTTCGCGCAAGGTGGTGAGCACGCGCGCCGCCTCGGGAAACACGACCAGGTCGGTGGCCACGCTCGAGACCGGCGCATGCGGGTCGGCCAACAGTTGGCGCAGATGGACGACGCCGACGATGTCGTCGACGTTGTTGTTGCGGGTTACCGGCGCCCGCGAGTGGCCGGTGTCGATCAACCGATCTTGCGCCTCGGCGCACGTCGCCGACTCGTCGACGGTGACCAGCGCGACACGCGGCACGAGAATCTCGTCGAGCGACCGTTCGGCGATGTCGAACGCGCCGTGGAGGATCTCGCGGTGTTCGGGCTCGAACGAGGCCTGCGTGGTCACGAGCTCGCGCAGCTCGGCCTCGGTCACCTCGGCGCGTTGTTGGTCGGGGTCGCCGCCGGCCAGCCTGACCACGACGTCGCTCGACTTCGACAGGAGCCACACCAGCGGCTTGGTCGCGGTGGTGAGCAACGACAGGGGGCGAGCCATCGCCAAGCCCCATCCTTCGGCGCGTTGCAGGGCGATGCGCTTCGGTGCCAATTCACCGAACACCAGCGTGAAGTACGACAGCACGAGGGTGACGGCGATCACGGCCACGGGCTCGGCGGCGCCGCCGAGGAAGGAGAACGCTGGCTCGAGCGGTTCGGCCAACGACACCGCGGCGGCGGCCGAGGCGAGGAATCCGGCGAGGGTGATGCCGATCTGAATCGTCGCCAGAAACTGGTTGGGCTGACGGGCGAGGCGAGCGAGCAGTGCGCCCGACGCCGAGCGTTCCTCCAGCCGCTGCAGTTGGCCTTCGCGCAACGACACCAGCGCGAGTTCTGCGCCCGACAGCGCCGCGTTGATCGCGACGAGCACGACGACCAGGGCGAGCTGCGGCGCGACGCTACTCACAAGGCGGCACGCGACGAGACGGCATGCGGACTCGGCAACTCAAACGGAGACGGGCAGATGGCGCCACGGGTGATCGACCGCCACGTTAGCGACGCTTGGCGGCGGTTGTTCGATGCTCCGCGATGAGCGGCGGACGGCGGTCTCAGCTCGATGGCGGGGGAGGGGGCGGGCCGGCGTCGGTTGGCGGCGGGGGCGGTGGCGTACTCGCGCTGGGCGGAGCTGCCGTTGGCGGCGGAGGAGCGGTCGTCGGCGGATTCATCGGGGCGCCTGTGGCCGCTGGTGCCGGCATGTCGGCTTCTGCGGATCCGTTGCCCCCGTCGCCGCCGGTCTGCCGCTTGATGAGGAAGAAGGCGATGGCGGCAACGGCGATCACCGCCAACACGATGATGATGATCAGCACGGCCGACGAGCTGCCGCCATCGCCGCTGCCGGTGCCGGTCCAGACCGCGGACATCGTCGCGGTATCGCCGGAGAGGAACTCGGCATCGGGGGTGAGTACCCATGTCGCGGTGGATCCATCGGTGGACGTGGCGTTGTTCTCGCCGAGCGAGCCCGGTGCCGACACGACGAAACGGAAGTCGAGCAACTCTTCGAACGAGAACCCGAGCGCGTCGAGGTCGCCACCGTCGCCGCCGGTGAGCTCGCTCACTCCACTGAGGCTGAGTTCGAACGTGGTGCCGTCATCGTCCTGGGTGATCGCCAGCACCGAATCGTCGCCCAGATCGGTCAGCTCAGCGACCGGAACGCCGGTGACCGTGCAGCCGACGCCGACGCGGCCGTCCTCGTTGATCTCGGTGGTGGTCACCTCGAAACCGGTGAGGCCTGCCGTGAGGTCGCCGCACGGATCATCGTCGCCGAGAATCTCGTCGCCCGTGAGGTCCGAGGCGTCGTCGCCGAACAACGAACCCAGTTGCTCGAGCTGGGCGGTGTCGACCGCCGTGACGATCCCCACGTCGACGGTTCCGTCGTCGCTGATCTCGAACGTCGATTCGAATTCGAGGCATCCGCTCAATGCGATGCTGGCCACGACCACAGGGGCGATCCATCGACGGCGCAGAGTCATGGCTGGCATCGTAGGGGAGTGTTCGACCGTGCCCGGGGAGTTGAACCATTATACCCCCTGGGGTATAGTCGACGAACGGCGGACGATGCGTCGCACCGCACAGCAGAATGGAACGTGCAAGGAGGATCACATGCCAGCTCAGACCATCCCCGTTGACCGCTACCGCGAGGCCATCGGTGCCGACGGCCTCGTGCTCGACGTGCGCGAACCCGACGAGGTCGCAGAGGGGACCATCCCCGGGGCGCGGCACATCCCGCTCGGCGAGCTGCAGGACCGGGTCGGCGAGCTCGATGCGCGCCAGCCGGTGGCCGTGCTCTGCCGCAGCGGCGGTCGCAGCGCGATGGCGGCGGAGTTTCTCGACGCCAGCGGGTTCGTGCAGGTGACCAACCTCGACGGCGGCATCCTCGCCTACACCGGCGACCTCGGCACGCCCGGCACGGCAGGTGGGGCCGGCTCGTGATCTTCACGCAGTACTACCTCGACTGTCTGTCGCAGGCCTCGTACCTGATTGGTGATGAGTCGTCCGGGCGGGCCGTGGTGGTCGATCCGCGCCGCGACATCGACGAGTACGTGCGCGACGCCGATGCTGCGGGGTTGCAGATCGAGCTCGTCCTCGAAACGCACTTTCACGCCGACTTCCTGTCGGGCCATCTCGAGTTGGCAGCAGCCACCGGTGCGGTGATCGGCTACTCGTCGGTGGCCGAGACCGAGTTCGACTCGCGGGCCTTGGCCGACGGCGAACGCATCGAGCTCGGCGAGGTCGTGCTCGAGATTCGCCACACGCCCGGCCACACGCCCGAGTCGATCTCGATCGTGGTCTGGGAGCACGCCGACGACATTGCTGCCGGGCGCCCGCCGTACGGGGTGCTCACCGGCGACGCGCTGTTCATCGGCGATGTCGGCCGGCCCGATCTACTCGCATCGTTCGGCTTTACTCGCGATGAGCTCGCCGAGCAGTTGTACGACAGCCTCCACGGCCAGCTGATGACCCTGCCCGACGCCACGCGTGTGTACCCGGCACATGGCGCGGGCTCGGCATGTGGGAAGAACTTGTCGACCGATACGTGGTCGACGATCGGTGATCAGCGAGCCACCAACTACGCCCTCGCGGCGCCGGACAAGTCGTCCTTCATCGACTTGGTCACCGAGGGTCAACCGCCGGCGCCGTCGTACTTCGTGTACGACGCGCAACGCAATCGCGAAGCGCGCGACCTCCACGACGAACACGAAACCCCCGAGGCGTTGACGCTCGACGCTGTCGACCGGCTGGTCGCAGGCGGTGCGGTGATGCTCGACGGGCGCAGTCCGGTCGACTTCGCCCGCGGTCATCTCGCCGGGTCGATCAACGTGGGGCTCGAGGGGCGCTATGCGGAGTTCGCCGGTTCGGTCATCCAGCCGGACACCGATCTGGTGGTCGTGGTGGAACCCGGCTTCGAGCGCGAGGCGCGGACGCGTCTGGCGCGCATCGGATTCGACCGCGTCGTCGGCCACCTTGCCGATCCGCTGACGGTGATGGCCGATCACCCCGATCGTGTTCGACGCGCATCGCGTCTGACTGCGGCCGACTTCGCCGATCGACGCCGTGCGGTCCCCGACCTCCAGGTGATCGACGTGCGCAATCCGGGGGAGGTGGCCGATGGCACGATCGATGGCTCGATGGCCATCCCCGTCGGGCAGTTGCCCGCACGCCTGGGTGAACTCGACCGCGATCGGCCGACGGTGGTGTTCTGCGCCGGTGGCTATCGGTCGTCGGTGGCGGCGAGCGTCGTGCGCGCCGCCGGCTTCACCGACGTGTCGGACGTGCTCGGCGGGTTCGCCGCCTGGCGCGATCTCGTCGGCGCCGACGCCGGCTGAGCTGTCCGTGGACGGGGTTTGCGGGCTCAGGCCGATGCGTTGGTCTGGTCGTTGAAGGCGCGGATCATCGCGAGTACGTCGGGATCGGCCTTCGACGGCGCACCACTGTCGAACGGCGGTTGCGGGTCGTACTCGATCGCCAGCTGAATACCTTGCGCAACCTCCGGCCCGACGAGTTCGGCGGTCAATGTCAGCGCCATGTCGATACCGGCTGACACCCCAGCCGCCGTGATGATCTTGCCGCTGCGCACGACGCGTTGTTCGGTCGGCGATGCGCCGTACTCGGCGAGCTCGTCGTAGGCCATCCAGTGGGTGGTGGCGGGGAGTCCGTCGAGCAGGCCAGCGGCGCCGAGCACCAGTGCGCCGGTGCAGACCGAGGTCGTCCACGTCGTCGTCGGGTGCGAGTTGGCCACCCACTCGACGATGGGATGGCGCTCGGCCGCGAGTCGGCGGGTGACGAAACCGCCCGGCACGACGATCACGTCGGGATCGTCGACCTCATCGAAGGTGTGATCGACCCGCAGATGGAGCAGGTCGTTCTCGTCGGACACCGTGCCCGCCTCGGCGGCACAGAGCACGGTGGTGGCCCCCGGGATCGAGCTCAACACCTGGTACGGGCCCAACGCGTCGAGCGAGGTGAACTTGTCGTACAGGCCGATGGCGATCGTGGTCATGAGCACCACACTGGGCGACCACGTCGATGGCGTCAACGACACGGTGCCCACGAATTGCGCCATCGCCGGAGATCTCTGCGGCCCAGCGAGCGGCCCGACCGTGCCTACGGCAGTTGCGGGTCGTGAACCGCTAGGTTGCGACGGCGTTGGAGGTGCCTGCGGAGGATGTCGAACACGCTCGCTCGCCTGCAGGCACGGCTCCCCCGGCCGCTGCGTGCCGCGATCGACATCTGCACGACCACCTACGACAACTGGCGTCGCCATCGCACAATTCGTCTCGGGGCGGCCATTGCGTACTACGGGCTGTTCGCCATCGTGCCGGTCCTCTCGCTGAGCTTGGCGTTCGCGGGACTGTTCTTCTCCGAAGCCGAGGTTCAGGACTACATGGCCGACCGCCTCACGGATCTTCTTGGCGCAAGCGAGGGCGATGCCAACCAGATCGGCCAGACGTTCTCCGAGACCTTGTCGGCCTCCGGCACGATCACCGGCCTCGGTGTGATCAGTGCGGTCTCGTTGATCCTGGCCGCGTCGTTGTTGGTGATCGCCCTCCAGGACGCGTTCAACACCGTGTGGGATGTGCCGGTGCGCGCCGGCATTCGGCACTCGGTGCTCCGCCGTCTCGCGGCGTTTGCCGTGGTACTCGGCGCGGGCGTGGCGATCGTGGTGTCGTTCGCGCTCAACGCCGTGACGGCGTTCATCTCCCGGCTGGCTCCTGACGCTCCCGTGGTCGACTCGCTGAGCGAGCTGTTCGGTTTCGCCGCGTCGTGGGCGCTCGGGGTTGGCGTGCTCGCGTTGCTCCTCCGCTACTTGCCCGATCACACGGTCCGCTGGCGTGCCGCGCTGGTCGGCGGGGCGATCACCGCCCTGCTCGTGGCAGCCGGAACGGTGGCCATCGGCGTGTATCTGCGGCGGTACGCCTCGACGTCGGTCGTCGGCGCAGCCGGCTCGGTCCTCCTGGTGCTGCTGTGGCTCTACTACCAGGCGCAGATCATCCTCGTGGGCGCTGAACTCACGCGCGTGCTCGACGACGTGAGCCGGCAAGGCGACGTGAGCCGGCAAAACGGGACGTCCGACCCTGCCTCGGCGCCCGCCGATGCGGTGTGATCGGGGCATGGACGGGCCCGTCGACGGCATCACGCTGCGCCTCGATCTCGACGATGGCCGGGTGATGGTCATTCGCGATACCTCCGAGGCCGATGCCCCTCAGTTGATGACGCTCTACGACCAACTGCCCGACGATGATCGCCGCCGTCGCTTCTTCGGCTCGTTCCAGCCCGACGAAGCGTGGTTCCGGCATTGGTCGTCGGTACGCGAGCAGGGAGGGTTCGGCACGATCGCCGTCGTCCACCAACTCGACGGAGACGATGTGGTCGAACCGCCGATCGAAGTCGCCGGCGAGGCGGCCTACACGATGCGCGACGACGGCGACGGCGAGTTGGCGATCGTGGTGGCGCCGCGGTGGCGCGGCCTTGGCACGCTGCTGCTCGACGTGCTCTGCGAGCACGCCGCCACCCGTGGGATCGAGAGCCTGCAAGCCGACGTGTTGAGCAAGAACACCTCGATGATGATGGCGCTGCGCAAGCGCGGCCTGGCCGTGCTCGAACACGACGACGGCGCAGTGCGCGTCACCGTCGGTACGGCTGCCGATGCTCCGGCGTGGCCGCCCGCCGACACGCGACCGCGGTTGCTGGTGGAGATTCCCGGTGCCCGTTGGGCCGGCGAGCGGGCCGCCGAGCGCGCCGGCTGGAGCGTGGCGCTGTGCCCCGGGCCTCAGGCACGTACGCACCAGACCTGTCCTGCGCTGTGTGGCGACGGGTGTGGCCTCGTGGAGGGCGCCGACGCGATCGTCGTGGCACTCGACCCTTCCGACGAGCGCACGGCCGACCTCGCCGAGCACCACCGGCGCGAGCATCCCGATGCCCAGGTGCTCGTGCACTGCGATCATCACCAGGTACTCGACGAGCTGACCCGCATCCGCTGACGGCACGCTGGCAGTGCCCACCGCCAGCAGCCGTAGTGTGAGCGCGATGACGGCGTGGAATCCCGATCGCGTGCGCGTGCTGTACCAGGTACGCGGCGACGACCCGGCCGCTCAGCTCGACGAGATCCGCACGGCGGAACAGCTCGGCTTCAATGCCGCCGTGGTACCCGATCATGTCGGCCACCTGGCATCGCCGTTGCCCCTGTTGTCGGCGGCCGCGGCGGTCACCGAGCACATTCGGCTCGGCACGATGGTGCTCAACAACGAGATGCGCAATCCAGTGCAGCTGGCGTGGGACATCGCCACCCTCGACCGCGTGTCCGGCGGGCGCATCGAGTTGGGGCTCGGTGCCGGCCACACCCCGCAAGAGTTCGCCGCGACGGGGATCGAACGGCGCGCCGGACGACTGCGCAAGGCCCGTTTGGCCGAGGCAGTCGAGATCATCGGCCCGCTCCTCGCCGGTTCGACCGTCGACCTCGACGGCGAGCACTACACGATTCGCAATGCCAGCATCCTGCCTGCGGTGCAACGCCCGTTACCCATCCTGGTCGGAGGCAACGGCGCCACGTTGCTCGAGCACGCCGCCCGCCACGCCGATCTCATCGGTCTCCAGGGGCTCGGCCGCACGCTCGCCGACGGCCACGCCCACACGGTCGACTGGCGTTGTGCGCATCTCGATGCACAGGTCGAGGTGATCACCGCCGCGGCACAGGGCCGAGCCACGCCACCACGGTTGAGCGCGCTCGTCCAAGTTGCCGCCGTCACCGACGATCCGGCGGCCGTGCTCGACCCGATTCTCGACCGTGTCGACGGCCTCGATCGCGACGACGCCGCCGAGATCCCTTATTTGCTGATCGGTACGGTCGACCAGATCGTGGCCAAGATCGAACGGTTGCGGGCCCGGTGGGGCATCGCTGACCTGGTGGTTCGCGAGCTCGACGGGTTCGCGCCGGTCCTGGAGGCGCTGCGGTGACCTTTGGCCCTGCCCCGCGCGGTGCTCCGACGCGTTTCATCGACCCATGGTCGATGGTTCCGCCCGGGGAAGGGCACCGCAGCCGGCACGGTTTCCGGCGGCGTTCCGGCGTGGGGGCACGCCATGGTGATGTCGGTTGAAGGCATCACCGCAGCTGACACGTCGTCGTCGGGTCTCGGCCGTTGGGTCGTGGGCACCGACGGTTCCGCTGGTGCACGTCACGCGGTCGATTGGGCGGTGGCCAACTCGGAAGGAAGGGCATCCTCGATCGACATCGTTGCGGCCTGGAACACCGTGGCCATCGGCTCGTTCGGCTCCCCGGTGGTTGCGCCGGTCGACGAGCAGCCGATCGCTGCGGCGGTTCATGACGATCTCGAACAGCTCGTGGGGGAAGTGCGTCCGGCGGCGTCGGTTCCCGTCGCCGGACGCGCCGTCCACGGCGCACCCACTCAAGCGCTGCTCGATGCCGCCGCCGACGCGTCGCTGCTGGTCGTCGGCAGCCGCGGACTCGGCGGTTTCGGTCGCCTGCTGCTGGGTTCCACCAGTACGCAGTGCGCCACTCATGCCACCGTGCCCACCGCGGTGATCCCAACCGAGGGGATCGCCCACCGGCCCGCGCATCGAGTGGTTGTCGGCTGCGACGGATCGCCGAATGCGATGGCGGCGTTGCGCTGGGCAATCGACTTCGCCTCACCCGGCAGTGCCGTCGAGGTCGTGTGGGTGTGGGACACCACCCCGCTTGCCGTCGGCGCCGACAACTTCTTCTTCCCCGAGGCCGACGACCTCTCGCGCGAGCGGTTCGATCACCTGGTTGGCACGTTCACCGACGCAGCTCGTAAACGGCAGGTCGTGATCGAGCAGACGTTCGTTCGTGGAACGCCGCGCAAGGCGCTCGGCGACGCAGGCGCCCGTGCCGACCTCTTGGTGGTCGGCGCACGTGGCCACGGCTCGGTGGGTGCCGCGCTCTTGGGCTCGGTGTCGACCTGGCTGCTGCACCACCTTGGTCAGCCTTTGGTGGTCGTTCCCGACGTCGAATCCTGATCATCTGCGTCGCTGCTCGACAACAGTGCCCGTTGGCGGCGACAATGCACCGATGATCCGCGTCTTCTTGCTCGACGATCACGAAGTGGTCCGCCGGGGCATCGCAGCTGCGCTGGAAGCCGAAGACGACCTCACCGTGGTCGCCGAGGCCGGCACCGCCGAGGAAGCACTGGCGGTCGTCGCCGAGTGCCAACCCGATGTCGCGGTGCTCGACGTACGGCTCGGGGAGGGCAGCGGCATCGACGTATGTCGCCAACTCCGCGACGACCACCCCGACGTGCAGACGCTGATCCTCACCTCCTTCGACAACGACCGGGCCTTGGTCGATGCCGGGCTCGCCGGTGCGTCGGCGTTCGTCCTCAAACAGATTCGTAGCGCCGAACTCGTCGACACGATTCGCGGTGTTGCCGCTGGTCGTCGCTACCTCGACGACGCCGAGGTGCGGCTTGCGGTGCGCCGTCTACGCGACAGCGACGAGGGGCGGCTCGACGACCTCACGCCCCAGGAGTTGCGCATCTTCGAGTTGATCGGCGAGGGCTTCACCAACCGGCAAATCGCCCAGGAGATGTACCTGGCCGAAAAGACCGTGAAGAACTACGTGTCGAACCTGCTGGCCAAGCTGGGGATGGCCCGGCGCACCGAGGCCGCTGCGTTGGCCGCCAAGCTCGACGAGCGCCAACGCCAAGACGGCTGACGATTCGCCTCGGCGCTCCCGCGCCTCAGACCGGAACGGTCCACGACAGAACCGTGCCCGAGGGCATGTTGGCGGTGACGGTGCAACTGCCGCCCAGTTCGGCCGCCCGCCACATCATGTTCGACAACCCGCCATTGCGCTTCGGGCGCTGGGGAACGCCGATCCCGTCGTCGGTGATGCGCAGCGTGAGCACGTCGGCGTGGCGCCGGAGGTTGACGGTGGTCATCGTCGCTTTGGCATGACGGGCGACGTTCGACAGCCCCTCGCTCGCGGTGGCCACGAGTTGTTCGGCGAGGTACTCCGGCAGATCGTCGAAGTCGCCGTCGATCGACAGGTCGACAGGATGACCGATCGTCGTCGTCCGATCTCGGACGAGCTCAGCGATCTTGGTCGTGACGTCTTGCGTGGCGGCCGGATCGGTCAGCCGAAACACCGCTGCGCGCAGTTCGCGAATCGTGTCGTCGAGCTCGTCGATCGTGTTGGCGATACGTGTCGCCACGTGGGCCGGCTGAGCGCTGCCTAACACCGCCTGCAACGACATTCCCGCGGCGAACAGCCGCTGGATCACCATGTCGTGGAGGTCACGAGCAATGCGTTCGCGGTCGGTGAGCAGCGCCAGTTGCGCCTGTACCTCCTGGCGCACCGTGACGTCGCGGACTGCGGCCACCGTGTAGTGGACACCGTTGAGGTCGACGGGGTTGAGGCTGATCTCGACCGGGAACAGGCTGCCGTCGGCGTGTTGGCCGAAGAGATTGAGCCCGGTGCCCATCGGCCGGCGGCGCGCCGCCGATCGGTACTGGGCGCGGAACTCGGCGTGCCGATCGCGTTGCTCGCTCGGCACGAGCTCGTCGACGTTCAGCCCGATCAGGTCGTCGACCGGAATCCCAAAGATGGCCGCCGCCGCAGGATTGGCACGCACGATCGCGCCGTCCTCGTCGACGAGCAGGAGCCCGTCGGGTGAGGCGGCGAGCAACGCGCTGCCAAGCTCATCCCGGTCCATCTGGCCATCATCTTCGCCGTCCGGCGCCCTCGGTGCCAAGTGCGCGCAGCTCGAGCCGTAGAGCTCGGGCGGTCACGGCTGCCATACTGCGCAGCGATGACACGAAAGTGGATCGTTGGGATCGACGGCTCGGATGCGGCGCGCACTGCCTTGGCGTGGGCGGCCGCCACTGCCGAGGAGCAGGGCGACATCGAGCTGACGGCCGTGGGGGTGTGGCACGTGCCCCCGCCGATGGCGGTGTTCACCGCCAAGCGTGGATTCGGCGTGGATGAACTGGGTCTGGAAGCAACTGCGGGCTACGAAGTCGATCAGGCAATTGTCGCGGTCGGCGCATCGATCGAGATCGCCGCGACCACACGCCAGGGGGTGGTGGGCCACACGTTGGTCGAAGTGGCCAATGACGAAGCCGATGTGCTGGTCGTCGGACGTACGGGCGGCGGCGAGCTCCGCCAACGACTCGGCTCGGTCAGCAGGTACTGCGCCACGCACGCCGCGGTGCCGGTCATCGTCGTGCCCGACGACGTCGGCGAAGGCGATGGATCGATCGTGGTCGGATTCGACGGCAGCGAGAACTCGCGTGCTGCGATCCGTTGGGCGATCGACTTCGCTCCGCCGACCGCTCGCCTCCGCGCGGTGTCGTCGGTCGAGCTCGCCCCGTGGGCCGAGATCGACGTGGTGCACGAGCGATATGGCGATGCCATCGCCGAGCGGCGCGACGAACTCAACGCCGACCTCGACGAGCTCGATCAGGCGAGCCGCGTCGAACGAGCAGTTGTCGTCGAGGCGCCCCGACGCGCACTCGTCGACGCCTCCACCACTGCATCACTGATCGTGGTCGGGGCACGCGGACACGGGCTGATCGCCGCCGAGCTCCTCGGGTCGGTGAGCACCGCCATTCTCGAAGACACCGAGTGCCCAGTGGCGGTCGTCCCCCACGCCGACGAGTAACGAGCCGCACCGGTGGCCACCATCTGTGTGTTCAGCACCAAGCCGTACGACCGCGCCGGCTTCGACGCGGCCAACGAACGACATGGCCACTCACTGCGGTTCATCGACGCCACGCTCGATGCGCACACCGTGGGTCTCGCCACCGACGCCGACGCAGTGTGCGTATTCGTCAACGACACGGTCGACGCCGCCGTCGTGGAGCAGCTCGCGGCAGCCGGTGTCCGCGCAATCGCACTGCGCTGTGCCGGGTTCAACAATGTCGATCTCGCCGCCGCCGACCGCCACGGCATCGACGTGGTACACGTGCCGGCCTACTCGCCGAACGCCGTGGCCGAGCACACGATTGCGCTGATCCTGGCGCTCAACCGGCGAATCCACCGTGCGTACAACCGTGTGCGCGACGGCAACTTTCGACTCGATGGCCTCGTCGGGTTCGATCTCGCCGGCAAAACCGCAGGGGTCATCGGGACCGGCCGCATCGGCGCCATCGTGGCCCGTTTGCTCTGGCACCTGCGATGTCGCGTGTTGGCAGTCGATCCGTACCGAGACGCCCATCTCGTGGAGCTCGGTGTGCAGTACGTCGACCTCGATCGAGCGATCGCCGAGTCGGATCTGGTCACGCTCAACTGTCCGCTGACCGCCGAGACCCACCATCTCGTCGACGCCGCGGCGATCGCCGCGATGCGCCGCGGCGTGATGTTGGTGAACACGGGCCGCGGTGCACTCGTCGACACCGCCGCGGTGATCGACGGCCTCAAGTCGGGTCAGATCGGTTCGCTGGCGCTCGACGTGTACGAAGAGGAAGCCGAGCTGTTCTTCGAGGATCGCAGCGAACAGATCCTCGGCGACGATGTGTTCGCTCGGCTACTGACGTTTCCCAATGTGTTGATCACTGCGCACCAAGCGTTCCTCACCGAGGAAGCATTGCGATCGATTGCCGAGACCACGTTGGCCAACGTGTCGGAACTGGCCGAGCACGGCACGTCGCGCAACCTCGTGCCCCGCCCCTAGACCGGATCGGCGTCTGGCCGAACGGGGATCAACCAGGGGTGCCCAGCGACGCGTCGGGTTCGACATCGTCGAGGATGTGGTAGCGCCGCCCGGTCAACGACGTCGGATCGATGCGCACGAAGTTGGGTTTCTCGCCCTTGAGCCACGGGAACAACGGCAAGTCCTCGGCGTCGAACACCTCTTGCATCCGCTCGATCTGGCGAGCCGAGCCCTTGAGTACCACGCTCCACGCGACCCGTTCGTCGGGGTAGTACCCGTCGATCTCGAAGGCCACGAAGCGGTTCAGCACTGCGCCGGCCAGCTTCGTGCCGGCGGCCGTACGGAACACCACACCCTCACCGTCGACGACGTAGTTGATCGGGAAGATGTCGGGCTGGCCGGCGATGTCCACCGCAAGCCGGCCGACCGACGTGGTCCGCAGCAGCTCCCAACACTCGGCATCGGTGAGGTGACGGGTCGCCGGATCGCTGGTGGTCATGTTCCGATTCTCGTCGCTCACCATCGGTGACGCCAGGGTCGAACGTCATCGCGATGTGTACCGTGACGGATGTGACGGACTCGCGAGCGGCGTTGGACGACGGTGCGGTGATCGTCGGTGTCGACGGCAGCGATACCTCCCGGCACGCGCTGCTGGTCGCCGCCGACCTGGCGAGTGCACTCGGCGCTCGTCTGTGGGCGGTGCACGCCCTCGGCTTGATGACCGTGATCGACGGCGAGCACGTGCCGTCGGAGGGCCGTCAGGAAGAGGTCGCCGAACACGTCCGCCGACGGTGGTGCGTCGATCTCGACCGCATCGACAATCTGCGTTGGGACGTCGACGTGGTGTATGGGAGCCCTCCCGACGTGATGCTCAACGTGGCCCGCGATCGCGACGCGGCAATCATCGTCGTCGGCACGCGGGCAGAGCACAGAACAGCCGAGCTTGGCAGCACGAGCCATCACGTCGTGCACCACAGCGACCGTCCGGTCGTGGTGGTTCCGCCACGAACCTGAGCCCAGCGGCTGCGCTACGTTCGGCGCATGGCTGAGTTCAGCGACCGCGTCGCCATCGTCACCGGATCATCCAGCGGAATCGGCGAGGAAACCGCCCGCCGACTGTCGGCGCTCGGCGCCACGGTGGTGGTCAACTCGTCGTCGTCGGTCGAGGCCGGCGAGGCCGTGTCGGCCTCGCTGCCGGGCGACTCCGCGTACATCCGCGCCGACATCAGCAACCAAGCCGAGGGCCACGCCCTGATCGACCAGACCATCGAGCGGTACGGGCGCCTCGACTACCTGATCAACAACGCCGGATGGACGACGTCCATCGATCACAAAGACCTCGATGCCCTCACCGACGAGGTGTTTCGCAAGACCTTCGAGGTCAACGTGTTCGGCACCTGGTGGCTGACGAAGTACGCCATTCCGCACCTCCGCCAGTCCGACGACGCCGCAATCGTCAACATCACGTCGATCGCCGGAGTGCGTCCCGTCGGCTCGTCGATGGCCTACTCCATGTCGAAGGCCGCCCTCAATCAGATGACGCTGCTGTTGGCCAAGTCGTACGGCCCGATCCGCGTCAACGCCGTCGCCCCTGGTTTGGTGGCCACGCCGTGGACCGCCGATTGGGAAGCGCAACACGCAGCAGTGGCCGCGATGGCCCCGCTGCAGCGTTCAGCAACACCCGACGACTGTGCCGAAGCGGTACTGGCGCTGATCCGCAATCGCTACACCAGCGGCGAGGTGTTCGTGGTCGACGGCGGTCTCACCCAGTTGATGTAGCGACGCTGACGGTGTCATGCCCCTCGAGCGACGCTCATCTCGCGTGTGACTGAGGGGTGAGGTTCAGGCTGCCGACTTCTCCAAGATGTGCACGCCGCAGGCCGAACCGAGCCCGATCACGTGGGCGAGGCCGATCGTTGCGCCCTCGATCTGCCGATCGCCGGCTTCGTCACGCAGGTGATGGCAGATCTCCCAGATGTTGGCGATGCCGGTGGCCGAGATCGGATGGCCTTTCGACTGCAGACCGCCCGACACGTTGACCGGTAGCGCGCCGTCGCGCCACGGCGCTCCCGACTCGAAGAAGTCGACCGCGTTGCCCTCGCCGCACAGGCCGAGGTTGTCGTAGTGCACCAACTCGGCGGTGGCGAAGCAGTCGTGCAGCTCGACGAGGTCGAGGTCCTCGGGGCCGACTCCTGCCTTTTCGTAGGCGGTCGACGCAGCGTTCTTGGTGAGTGTGTTCACGTCGGGCAGCACCTGGCACGCCTCCTGCCAGGGGTCGGATGTGAGCACCGACGCCTTTACCTTGACCGCGCGGCGCTGCTGTTCGGTTGACAGCGACTTCAGCTTCTCGCCGCTGACCACCACCGCTGCGGCGGCACCGTCACAGTTCGCCGAACACATCGGGCGGGTGTTGGGGTAGGCGATCATGATGTCGTTCTTGATCTCGTCGATGGTGAACCGCTTCGAGTAAGCCGCCAGCGGGTTCAGCGTGGAGTGCGCGTGGTTCTTCTCCGAGATGCGGGCGAACAGATCGAAGTCGGCACCGCCGTACTTGTGGCCGTACTCCATGCCGACCTGGGCAAACACGCCCGGCATCGTGTCGGTGCCGATTCGGCCGTCGGTCGTGGCCACAGCGCCATAGCGGCCGCTCGGTTCCCAGTGGTGGCCGTCGGTCTTGGCCTGGCCGCCGCCGCCGAGCAGACCGGCGCCGGCGAGCTTCTCGACGCCGACCGCAAGCCCCATGTCGGCTTCGCCGGCCTTGATCGCCATGATCGCCGTGCGCAGCGCGGTGGCCCCCGTGGCGCACGCATTCGACACGTTGAACACCGGGATACCGGTTTGTCCGACCTGCTTCTGCAGCTGCTGACCGATCCCGCCCCGACCCATCAGGTTGCCCGCCGCCAGCACGTCCATGTCGGCCATCGTGACGCCGCCGTCGGCCAGTGCCGCCATCGTCGCTTGAGCAGCGAGGTCGACCGTGTCGAGGTCCGGCTGTTTGCCGAACTTGGTCATGTTGATCCCGAGGATCCAGATGTCGTCGTCGTTGATCATGGCTGCTCCGTGTTGATGGTCTCGGCCTTACTTCAGGTCGGTGATGGTCTGATTCGGACGGCCGAGACGCCAGCCTCGTCGCTGGCGCTTCCCTCGGCGGCGGTGTTGATGGTCTCGGCCTTACTTCGGGTCGGTGGTTGGCGAGTTGTGGCGGTGGGTTCAGGCGGGCTCGTAGCCGAATCCGATGGCTTCCACGCCGTCGTCGTCGGTGCCGAGCGAATAGGTGGTGAGGCGTACCGGCATGCCCGTACGCACGTGTTGGTCGTTGGGCTCGACGTTGCGCAGATTGCCGCGCACGCTCGTGCCACCACAATCGATCACACCGGCGACGAACGGCACCTCCACGCCGGGAGCAGCGTGGGCGACGATGGTGAAGGTGGTCAGGACGCCCTCGTTGGGAATCTTCACCGTGTGAAACTCGGTGGCGAAACACGCCGCACAGGCGTTGCGACGGTCGAAGTAGCGGGCACCGCACGACGTGCACTCTTGTGCGATGAGATGCGGATCTCCGTCGTCGAGAATCAGATAGTCGACGAGCGGAACCCGGGTTGCGGTCTCGGACATGGGATCGACGCTAGTCAGCGCCCGCCGCCGCCGATCGAGCCGGACGTTCGTGGTGGCTCGGTCGGAGACGGTGGATCGGCCGCGTAGAGCGCAGCGGTGGCCGCCGACATCGCCGCCACCCGTTCACGCAGTGGCGGCGGACCGAGTACCTCCACGTCGGCACCGAGCGGCAGGAGATCGCGAGCGGTGCGTTCGATCGAGGCGATGCGAAACGTCGCTTCCACCCACCCATCCGCGTCGGCATCTACCGCCCGGCGGACGCGCAGTGGTTGCAGCAGCCCCATCACGGCGGCGACGCGCCGTCCCTCCGGCGAGATACGTACCGATGCGCGCCGTGGTCGACCTGGTCCGCGTCGCTGCGGCGTCCAACCCGATGGCGGGGCGAGGCCGGTTTCGTAGTCGTCGAGCAGCTCAAACCCGCCGCGGCGCCCCCGTGTGGCGAACACGGGAACACCGGCAGCCGAGAGCGAGTCGATGTCGCGCAACACCGTGCGTTCAGACACTTCCAGCTCGGCCGCCAGATCGCGAGCGGTCATCCTGCCGCGCGCTTGCAACAACAACAGGAGTTCCACCAGTCGTCCCGCGCGCACGACCACAGTCTCGCAGAATCATGACAACAGATGTCATGATGCGGTCGTCACGATGAGCGACGTGCGTTACTACGAAGCCGCCGCCGACATCGCTGCCCCGACCTCCGCTGTGTGGAGCGCGCTCACCGCCGTGGACCAGTATCCGAACTGGGACTCGGGAGTGCTGCGTGTCGAGGGGGCGGTCGCGCTCGGCAGCAAGCTCAAGATCACCTCGGCGGTCAGCCCAAACCGGGCGTTCGCCGCCAAGGTGGTCGAGCTGGATCCGCCCACCGCGAGCGGCACCGGCCGAATGGTGTGGCGCGGCGGCATGCCGCTCCGGCTGTTCACCGGCCAACGAACGTTTACGGTGACGCCTCGTGACGGTGGGGTCCACGTCCATGTGCGCGAGGAGTTCAGTGGGCCGATGCTCGCCCTGATCTGGAGGTCGATGCCCGACCTGCAGCCATCGTTCGATCGGTTCGTCGCTGGGCTGCGCGCCCACGTCGAAGCAACGAAAGGAAACGACTGATGTCGACGACACCACCAGATGTAGAGGGCACCGGCACGCCCGACGATCCTTGGATCTTGCTCACGCCGCCGGGCAAGTCGGAATTCGAGGCGTACCGCGACCCCGAGGCCGACCCGCCGGCCCTAGTGGTGCAGGTCGGCGCCACCGAGTTGCGCTACCACCTGAGCTGTATCGACGACCTCCATGCGATGCTCTCCGATCACGGCGACTGGATGCTGCTCGGCAACGCCGACGAACAGAAGGAGGCCAAACCCGACACCGTCGAGGCATGGGGTCGTTCGGCCGACAATCCGGTCGGTGGCTGGTACGGGTTCAAGAAGGGCCTGCGCGGCCGCTTCGGCAACTATGTCCCGCCGGTGCTCGAAGTGCTCGGTCTTGCCGAGGTGGAGCACAACGCGCGGAACAACCGCATGCGCGCTCTGTAACGAGCCCGAATCGGCTGTGCTCGCTGATGATTAGCGGGCGTCGAAATTGCGCAGGCCGGCGATCATGAAGCGGGCGAACTCGTCCGGGCTGACGCGTTCGGTGACGGTGATCGAACGGCCGACGTAGCCAAAGGTGTCGATCGCCACCAGCTCCGCCATGGTGTCGGCGTCACCGTCGAGGTCGCCGGCCTCGATCGCATCGCCGATGTGGTTGCGCAGGCCATCGACGAGATACAGGCGAAGATCGCGCGCCCTGTGCCCGACCGCCTCGTCGACGTCGCCATGGAACACGATCGGGAACGTGCAGAACACGTAGGCCGCAGCGAATGGTTGGTCGCGCCCGATCTTGAACACGCCGGCCAGCAGTTGGTGCAGTCGCTCGATCGGTTCGGCGTCGTCGTCGACGTGCGACAGGATCGCCTCAGCCTGTTCCATCAAGATGACGCGACTGGCCTCAGCAAAGAGTTCGTACTTGTTGCCGTAGGCCTTGTAGATCGCCGACGTCGACACGTCGGCGGCCTCGGCGATGTCTTGCACGTTGAGGGCGAGGACCGGGCTGCCGCGTATGGCGTCGACGGCGGCAGCGGTGATGCGCTCGTGCGTGGCTGCAGAAACGGTTTCGGCCATGGATCCTCGGCGCCAACCCTAGGCGGACAGCTCGGCTGAGAGATTCTTCAAGCCGGCGACCATGAATGCCGCGTACTGCTCGGGCGACACGTTCTCTGACGTGGTGATCGATCGGCCGACGTAGCCAAACGTGTCGATGGCGCACAGCTCGGCCAGCATCGCTGCGTCGCCCTCGAGCTCTCCGGCATCGATCGCCGCCGCAACGTGGATCTGGAGGCCCTCGATGAGGAATGCGCGGACGTCACGGGCGTGCTCGACTACATCGGGGCCGGCGTCGCCGTGGTACACGATGGGGAACGAGCAGAACACGTAGGCCGCCGCGAAGGGTTCGCTGCGCCCGATGTGAAACACGCCCTCCAAGGTCTGCCGTAGACGCTCGAGCGGGGGTGCGTTGTCGTCGACTC
>CBDDKF010000021.1:0-186076 GCA_965230015.1 Ilumatobacteraceae bacterium
TCAGGTTGCCCAGGTTGGTTTCCTCGCTGCGCACCTCGCTGCGGCGGCCGTCCAGGTACACGGCCGACAGGCCCTGCACGTTGCCGTCCTTGTCCACCAGCACCTCTTCCAGCGCGTCGGTGATCGCGTCGACGCTGGCCAGCGGGTCGAAGGCGAAGGGCGGCACGTCGCTGGCGAAGGCGCCCGAGTCGGCCGGGTCGATGCTGGCCGGCAGCAGGCGCCCGGCGCCGTCGAAGCCCACGACCAGGCGGCCCAGATAGCGGTAGTCGCCGTCGGTGTTGACCAGCAGCACCGGCTCGCCCACCGCGGAGGTGAACTCCAGCGGGTAGCTGCCGCCGGCCGTGTCGCCCTCGCGCAAGCGGTCGTTGGCGTCGGCCAGGATGGTGTTCGAGCCGCCGGCCACGATGATGTCCACGCCGCGCAGGCGCGTGGCCAGTTGCTGCTCCACGCCGAGCTGCTGCATATGCGCCAGCAGGATGATCTTGTCCACGCCGGTGGCGCTGACCAGTGCATCGACCTCGGCCTGGATGGCCGCCGCCAGCGCATCGATGTCATTGGCATCGGCCGGGCTCACGACCAGGTCACCGGTGGAGGTGATGGCCGGCAGCGTCGGCGTCGAGGCGCCGACCACGCCAATGGTCTCGCCGCCCACCCGCAGGGTGACGCTGGCGCTCAGCGAGTTGGGCCGCGCCGGCTGCGCCGCGGGCACCAGCAGCGGCGCGGTGTCGCCATCGGCGGCAAAGTCGATGTTGGCGGAGAGGTAGGGGAACTGCGCGCCCGGCCAGGCGCCGTCGGCGGCCAGCAGTTCGGCGAAGGCGCCCGGGCCCAGATCCAGCTCGTGGTTGCCCACCACCGAGGCCTGCACGCCCAGTGCGTTCAGCCAGCCCACATGCGCGCGGCCGGCATCGGCGGCGCCCAGCGGGCCATCCAGGCGGTCATCGCCGGCGCCGAAGTACTCGGGCCCGGGTATCCAGTTGTCGCCCGAGGACAGCAGCAGCGTGTTGTTCGGCATCTGGCCGCGAAAGCCGTCGACCAGGGCCGAGAAAACGCGCACGTCATCGGCGCCGCCGGGGCCATCGACATCGGCGAAATGCAGCAGCTGCAGCGTGAAGGCCACCGTCTCGTCGAAGCCGGGGCCGGCCGGGCCCTGCGGCCCCTGCGGACCTTGCGGCCCCTCGGCACCGTCTTCGCCGTCCATGCCATTGCAGACAAACTCGGTGCTGCGGATCTCGTCGGCCGCCAGGCGGCCATCCTGGTTGCGATCCACCCCCGAATCGACGCGCACGCCGCCGCTGGCGCACTGCGCGCCGGCGGCGATGGTCGTCGTTTCCACCAGACCGCCGGTGATGAAACTCAGCTCGTCGCCACAGGCGCTCAGCAGCAGCGCCACAGTGGCCGCGCCGGCGGCGCGCCCCAGACCGAAATCTCGCACGATGGACTCCCGTGTGTTCTTGGAATGCGATTCGGGGCTCCCCGGCCCCGGGCATTCGCGAACTTAGGGGGTGTTTGGCGACAGCGGCGTGACCTGCGCTTGAAGCTTGCGTGACAGCGGCGTGTCAGCGTCCCGCCTGTTCGGCACAGGCCGCCGCGCGCAGCACGGCGCGGGCCTTATTCATCGTCTCGTCCCACTCCTTTTCGGGCACCGAGTCGGCGACGATGCCGGCGCCGGCCTGCACGATGACCTGCCCGTCCTTGATGACGGCGGTGCGGATCGCGATGGCGGTATCCATGCTGCCGTTCCAGGCCAGGTAGCCCACGGCGCCGGAATACAGGCCGCGCTGGTGCGGCTCCAGCTCGGCGATGATCTCCAGCGCGCGGATCTTCGGCGCGCCGGACAGGGTGCCGGCCGGGAAGGTGGCGCGCAGTACGTCCAGCGCCTGGCAGCCCGGCGCGAGCTGGCCGACGACGTTGGAGACGATGTGCATCACCTGCGAATAGCGCTCGATGACCATGCGCTCGGTCAGGCGCACGCTGCCGGCCTGGGCGATGCGGCCCACGTCGTTGCGGCCGAGGTCGATCAGCATCAGGTGCTCGGCCAGCTCCTTGGGGTCGGCCAGCAGCTCGGCCTCGTAGGCCGCGTCCTCGGCCGGCGTGGCGCCGCGCGGGCGGGTGCCGGCGATCGGCCGCAGCGTGACCTCTTCGTGGTCCAGCCGCACCAGCACCTCGGGCGAGGAGCCGGCCACCTGGAAGTCGCCGAAGTCGAAGTAGTACAGATAGGGCGAGGGGTTCTGGCTGCGCAGCGCGCGGTACAGGTTCAGCGGCGCGCCGGCGAAGGGCGCGGTCAGCCGCTGCGACAGCACCACCTGCATGCAATCCCCGGCCAGGATGTAGTCGCGGATGCGCTGCACGCCGCGCTCGTAGTCCGCCTGCGGGTAGCTGGCCTCGAAGGGCAGCTCCGGTGCGTCCACGCCCAGCACCAGCGGTGGCAGCCCGGCGGGGGCCGGCGCGGCCAAGGCCGCACAGAGCTCGGCCAGCCGGGCCTGCGCGGCCTGCTGCTCGCCCTCGCCGCGCAGCACCACCAGGTGCAGGCGGTTGCGCAGGTTGTCGAAAACGACGAACTCATCGCAGCGCAGCAGGCAGATGTCGGGCAGGTCCAGCGGGTCGGCCGGCGGCTGCCCGCCACGCAGGCGCGGCTCGACCATGCCGACGGTGGCGGCGCCAAAATAGCCCACCAGCCCGCCACTCAGCCGCGGCAGCTCCGGCAGCTCCGGCGCGGAGAAGCCGGCGGCATAGTCCTGCAGCCAGGCCAGCGGGTCGGCGACCTCGGCCTGCTCGACCACCGCGCCCTCGCGCAGCCGGCGCACCGCGCGGCCGCGCACCTCCAGCCGCTCGCGGGCCGGCAGGCCGATGATCGAATAGCGGCCCCAGGTCTCGCCGCCCTGCACCGACTCCAGCAAAAAGCTGTCGCGCCCGCGGGCCAGCTTCAGGTAGACCGTCAGCGGCGTTTCGAGGTCGGATAGGACCTCGCGGCTGTACGGCTGCAGCCGTGTCATACCGCCAGCTCTTGGCGCATCGCACGGATGGCCGCGGCGTAATCCGGCGCATTGAAGATGGCGCTGCCGGCCACGAAGGTGTCGGCGCCGGCCGCGTGGATCTCGCCGATGTTGTCGACCTTGACCCCGCCGTCGATCTGCAGCCGCGTGGCCAGGCCGCGCTCGTCGATCATGGCCCGCACCGCGCGCAGCTTGTCCAGCGTGTAGGGGATGAAGGACTGGCCGCCAAAGCCGGGGTTCACGCTCATCAGCAACACCATGTCCAGCTGCGGCAGCACGTGCTCCAGCACGCCCACCGGCGTGGCCGGGTTCAGCACCAGGCCGGCCTGGCAGCCCTCGGCCTTGATCAGCTGGATCGTGCGATCCACATGCCGGCTGGCCTCGGGGTGAAAGCTCATCAGCGTCGCGCCGGCCTTGGCGAAGGCGGGCACCAGCTCGTCGACCGGCTCGACCATCAGGTGCACATCCATCGGCGCCTGGATGCCGTGCTCGCGCAGGGCCTGCACCACCATCGGGCCGATGGTCAGGTTGGGCACATAGTGGTTGTCCATCACGTCCACATGCACCCAGTCGGCACCGGCTTCGAGCACCGCCTCGACCTCCGCACCCAGGCGGGCAAAGTCGGCGGACAGGATCGAGGGGGCGATGACGGGGCTGTGCATGACGCGGCCGGTGCGGGGAACAGCCGCGCACTTTACCCAATGCCCTGCTTTGCATAAAGTTGCCGGTTTTCTCCGGCCCGGCCCCGCGCCCGCCGCGGCCCGGGCCGTCCGCCCGTAACCGCCGGCCCTCGCGGCGCACCCCTTGAGGACGGCACCGATGAGCCTGCACACCACCGCGCTGCAATCCCTGCCGCTGCTGCACCGCGGCAAGGTCCGCGACATGTATGCCGTGGGCGAGGACGAGCTTCTGATCGTGGCCACCGACCGGCTCTCCGCCTTCGATGTGGTGCTGCCGGACGCCATCCCGAACAAGGGTGTGGTGCTGACGCGCATGGCCAACTTCTGGTTCCGGCACTTCGCCGACTGGCTGCCGAACCACCTGTCCGCCACCCGCGTCGAAGACGTGCTGCCGGGCCAGGAGCTGCAGCAGGTGCGCGAGCACGCCGTGGTGGTCAAGAAAGTGCGCCCGCTGCCGCTGGAGGCCATCGTGCGCGGCTACATCATTGGCTCGGGCTGGAAGGACTACCAGCGCAGCGGCGGCATTTGCGGCATCGCCCTGCCGGCCGGCCTGCAGCAGGCCGAGCAGCTCCCCGAGCCGATTTTCACCCCCAGCACCAAAGCCGCCGTCGGCGACCACGACGAGAACGTGGATTTCGCCCATGTCGTCGCGCTCGTGGGCAGCGACATCGCCGAGCAGGTGCGTGCGCTGTCGCTGCGCCTGTACCGCGAGGCGGCGGCCTACGCCCGCGAGCGCGGCATCATCATCGCCGACACCAAGCTGGAGTTCGGCCTGGACGAGCAGGACCGCGTGGTGCTGATTGACGAGGTGCTCACGCCCGACAGTTCGCGCTTCTGGCCGGCCGACGAATACCGCGTGGGCATCTCGCCGCCCAGCTACGACAAGCAGTTCGTGCGCGATTACCTGGAAACGCTGGACTGGAACAAAACCCCGCCCGGGCCGCGCCTGCCGGCCACTATCATCGAACAGACCAGCGCCAAGTACGAAGAGGCGCTGCGGCGGCTGACCGCCTCCTGAAGGCGGGGGCCCCACCACGCCGGCTTGCGACCGGCGACGGTCCCCACTAGCGTTAGCGACAGGCGGGCCAAGTGGGGCGGCGCGCCACAAGAAATTGAGCGGAGAGAGTGATGCTGGAAGCACCGACGCCGGCGAATGAGGATGAGCGGCTCGAGGTCCTGCGGGTCCTGGAGCTGATGGACACCGAGCGCGAGGAGCGCTTCGACCGCATCGTCGAAGTGGCGAAAATGGCCTTCGAGGTGCCCATCGCGCTGATTACGCTGCTCGACACCGACCGGCAGTGGTTCAAGGCCTGCATCGGCCTGCCGATCAGCGGCACCGACCGCTCGGTCTCCTTCTGCGGCCACGCCATCCACAGCGACGAGCCCTTCGTCGTCGAGGACGCACTGCGCGACGAGCGCTTTGCCGACAACCCGCTGGTGCTCGATGCGCCCTTCATCCGCTTCTATGCGGGGGCACCGCTGATTGCCGCGCAAGGGGTGCGCCTGGGCACCCTCTGCGTCATCGACACCGAGCCCCGCCGCTTTGCGGCCGACGATGCCGCCGTGCTGCGCCGGCTGGCGCGCATCGCCCGCGACGAGATGATTCGTCCGCCAGCCCCGGAGCCGGAGCTGTACTCCGCCGCGGAATACCGCCAGCGGCTGGCCGTCTGGAAGCGCGGCCTGGAGCCCGAGGGCGGGCGCTGAGTCCTCACGGACGCCACGCTGCCGTATGATGCGTGGGCAAGCGCCGTATCGGCGCGCAACGCGACGGGGACGCATGCGACGATATCTGCTGCTGGCCAGCCTTTGGCTTGCCCCCACGGCCGTCTGGGCCGTTTCGCCTGCTGTGCAGCAGGCCCTCGCCGAAGGTCGCTATGGCGAAGCGCTGGAGCATATCGAGCAGCGCTTGCAGCAGCAGCCGCGCGATGCGCAGGCGCGCTTCCTGCAGGGCCTGGCCCTGACCATGCTGGAGCGGCTGGACCAGGCCAGCCAGGTCTTCGCCGAACTCGCGCGGGATTACCCCCAGTACCCGGAGCCGGCGAACAACCTGGCCGTGCTGCAGGCCCGTCGCGGCCAGCTGGAGCTCGCCGAACGCACGCTGCGCCGGCTGCTGGGCCAGCACCCCGAATATGCCTCCGCGCACGAGAACCTGGGCGACGTGCTGACCGCCCAGGCCGAGGCCGCGTACCGCCGCGCCGCCGAGCTGGACAGCGCCGACACCACCCTGCACAGCAAGCTGCGACTGCTGGGCGAGCTCAATGCCCTGCCGCAGGAGCGCCGCGAGGCCGACCGCGGCCCGGCGCAGCCGGCGCCGGCGGTCGTGCGCCCCTCACCGCCGCAGCCCACGACCCTGCGCCGCGCCGCACCGGCCGCGGCCACCACGGCACCTGTCGCGACTTCGACCCCTGCCCCGGCATCCCGCGCGCCGGTCGAATCGGCACCAACGGGCACCGCGACCGAGCCCACGGCCGCGGATGTCCGCCTGCCGGCCGACGTCGCGGCCGCGCTCGAGGCCTGGCGCGAGGCCTGGGAGCGCGGCGATGTTGATGCCTACCTCGATGCCTATGCCCAGGAGTTTGTCCCGCCACGGGAGCTGGATCGGGTGACTTGGGCGGCCCAGCGCCGCGACCGGGTGCGCCCCGAGCGCAACGCGCAGATCCGCTTCGTGCCGCTGCGCGTCGAGCGCCTGGGTGCCGAGCGCTGGCGCATTGATGCCCGCCAGGATTACCGCGCGCGTAACTACGCCGACAGCGTCATCAAGCGCCTGATTCTCGTGCGCGAGGGGGAGACCTGGCGCATCGGCCGCGAGGTCACGCTGCAGTGAACCGGGCGCGGGCCTGCGCAACCGCCCTGCTGGCCACGGCGCTGGCCGCCGCGGCCCTGCCCGCGGGCGCGCTGTCGCTGGGGGCGCCGCAGCTGGAATCGCACCTGGGCGAGCCGCTGCGCCTGCGCATCCCCCTGCGCGACGACAACCCCGCGCAGGGCCGCATGGAGGTCCAGGTGGGCCGCCTGGAACTGCCTGCGATGGCCGAGAGGCCGCAACGCGGCGTGGTTGGCGGCTTCGTCGCCGAGCTGCGCCAGGAGCGCAATGCCGCGGTCTCCGAGCTGCTGATCCGCAGCCGCGAGCCGGTGCGCGAACCCGTGTTGCACCTGATGCTGGAGCTACGCCAGGGCGACAGCCAGTGGCTGCGGCAGATCGACGTGCTGCTGGACCCGCTGCCGGTGCCGCCACGCGAGATTCCGGCCACCGCCGCCGGCCCCGCGGTCGTGGCGGCACGCCCCCTGCCGCCGGGCACACAGAGCGACTCCGCCCCGAACCCGCGACGAGTCGCGCCGCCCAGCAGCGCGTCGCCGGCTCAGACGCAAGACGCAGCTGCGAACACAGCCGGTGACACTGCGGCGGACACTGCCGGCCAGCGCCCGGCCGCCGCCCAGCCGCGGCTGACGCTGCGCCGCCGCCCTGCCCCAACCACGCCGCCGCGCGTCGCGCAGGGCGACCCCTGGGAGGTGCGCCGTGGCGATACGCTCTCGGGCATCGCGCAGCGCGTGCCGCGGCCGGCCGGCGTGTCCTACGCCCGCTTCATGGAGGCCTTGCGCCTAGCCAACCCCGGCGCCTTCGAGACGCCGGGCGACGTGCGCACCCTGCGGGTGGGCGCGCAACTGCGCGCACCCGACGCAACCACGCTGGACCGCGCCGCCAGCACGCTGGCCGCGGCGGCGCAGCGCCCGCCCAGCCGAGCGGCGACCCTGCCCGCCAGCGGCGGCATCTTCTTGATGGGCGACGCCGCACATCGGTTCCCACCCACCGGAGGGTTGGGCTTGAACACCGGAGTCGCCGATGCACAAGGGCTGACATGGCGACTCGGCGCGGTGGCCGACGGATGGGCCCACCCGTCGATTCTCGACACGTACGAGACGGAACGCCGCCCGGTGGCGGGGGTCAACTGCGAGCAGAGCACGACCAACGCGTTCAAGCTGGCCACGCTGATCGAAGCGCTCGGCATCCCCTCGAACCCGACCACCGAGGGGATGCTCGCCCGGCTGGCCGATCCCGCGCACGAGGCTTCGATCGCCGCCGCCGTGCGCGAGCAACAGACGCACTTCGACATGCTCGGGTTGCAGCTCGGCTACTGCTATGCCGACGGCGCACTCGCCCGCGATGGCGATCCCCCGGCACCGATCGACGACCCAGGCGAATTCGAACCGCATGCCGATGTCGGCGCGCGACTGCCGCACGCCTGGCTCGACGACGGCCGATCGACGCTAGATCTCGTCGACCTCGGCACGATGACGCTGCTCAGCGTGGGCGCCCACGACAAGTGGGCGGCTGCCGCGTCCGACAGCAACGTTCCGGTCTGTCACGTGCGCATCGGGCTTGATGCAACTCCGACCGACGGCTGGGCAGCGGTCTGCGGCCTCGACGGCGACGGCGCGCTGCTCGTTCGTCCCGACCAGCACGTTGCGTGGCGCTCCGACTCGGTCACCACGCCCGGGCCCTCGGGCCTCAACGATGCGCTCCGCCTCGTGCTCGGAGCTCCCTGACGCATCGCTTCTCGGCGTTCACGCTTGCGGGTTCCGCAACCACCGACGCCGAGAAGAACAGCGGCGCCGACGCAAGTCAGCTCACGCAGCGGGAAGTGGGGTGCGCTCCCCCTCGGTCACCACGTCGAGCGCAACGGCCGCACCGTTGCGAATCGTGACACTGCGGCCGGGACGAACGGCAAGATCGTCCAGCGTGTCGAGCGCCCACTGGCGCCGCTGTCGCTCGGGCACCATCGCGGCAGCCACCTCGCTGGCCCAGTAGTTGTGGTGAGTCAGCACCCACGCCGCGTCGCTGGTACCCGGCCCGTTCGCGAACAGCGGTAGTGCCGCGGCCAACGGCGACGACGAGTGCAGATCGTCGTGACGAATCCGTTCGTGGTGCTCCAGCCACGCCGCTGCCGTGGACCGGTCGTGACCGACGAGCGCCGCGGCGAGCAACGGGCTGCGCAGCGGGAGTTCCCCAGTAGTCGCGTAGTGCGTGGCGATATCGACAACCGCCACGCGATGTCCGAGATCGTCGGGGTCGTACAGCACGGGCCGCTTGCCTTCCACATCCATCTTCGCCGACGTCGCATCGATCGACAGCTCGGTCCACCAGTCGAAGCCCGCAACGAGGATCGGCCACATCGCCCGGGCACCCAGACCGAGCGCATGAAACCGTTGCAGCGTCACACCCCGCTCGCGATAGCCATCGCGGAGGCCACAGGCGATCTCGGCGAGGCGCACGTAGCGTTGCGGGCCGGGGCGCACCAGTCGACGCCGATGGGGATGGCGGCTGACGTAGGTGTAACCGCCGGTCGAGTTCAATCCGGCGAATCCCAGTGCGACGTTGGCGGCGCCCCAGTCGGCCGCCTCGCGTGCCACGGCACGCGCCGTGGGGTAGTCCGGCGCAGCCAGCGTGACGAAGAAGTGTGCGCCAGCATCGACGCGATCCGCGATCTCGGCCCACGCGCGCAAGCTGCGCCGGTTGCGCGTGACGTACCGCTCGGTCGACCAACCCGTCAGATTCCGCTCCAGCCCGAGGCCGAGCCCCACGGCGATCGACCAGTCCTCCTTGCAGATGAGATGCGTCGGTGCCATCGACAGCTGAACCTCGAGCTGATCCGAGTCGTCGATGCCGTCGAAGGCAAGGTCGACCTGGCGACCGATGTCGACCGCGAGCGCGGACGCGGGCGTCCGAAACCGCTCGGGCATTGCGGCGATGGCGATGTCGCGGTCGCGTCGCGGCAACGTTCGGCGGTACTGCTTGAACGACGACAACAACGCCGACGCCCGGGCGTCGAACTGGGCGTCGGTCCGCCGGATGTGCTCGATCGTGCCGTTGTCGGCCATCAACGGAGCGCCGAGCGCGGCGAGACGACGCGCTCGTTGCATCGCGCTCGCCGAGCTCCGATGGCTGGACAACAACCACCCCTGCGCAGGCTCGTCGGCCTGCTTGTAGTGCTCGTACGTCGCCTTCTGGAGGTTGGTCAGAAAGAGCACGACCGACGCCTACTCGTCGTCTTCCTCGTCCCCTCCCTCATCTTCCCCGTCGTCGAACTCGTCGTCGTCAGCCTCGTCGTCACCCTCGTCGACCTCGTCGCCGTCCTCTTCGTCGCCGTCATCGTCACCGTCGAGGTCGATGTCGACATCCGACTCGAAGGCGTCGTCGATCTCCACCTCTTCGAAGTCGGACTCCTCGGTGCCGTCGACCTCGGTCTCTTCCGGCGGGGCCAGGAGGTCCTCGAACGTCGTACCCGGATCGTCGTCGACCTCGGGGATCTCGATCTCCTCGTGCGCGTCGCAGTTCCCCGCAATCAGACGGGCCTGGTAGTCGTACAGCCGGTTGAGCTTGGTCGTCGCCAGCTGCAGGCTGATTTGATACGGGATGTCGCGGTCCTCGAACGCTTGGTGGTTGGCGCGGGCGTCGCTGTCGATCTGCGCGATCTCCGCTTCGCATGCCTGAATGTCGGCGTCGAACTGCTCGACCTCTTCGACGGCGGCGGTGTACAGCGAGACGATCTCCATCTTCTCCGCGTGTTCGGTGAGGAGGTCGTCGCGTTCGGCGAGCAGATCGGAGGCCTCGTTGATGAGGTTCGTCGTCTGAGTGGCATCGAACGGCCCGTCGCCGGTGATCTGCGGCCGAATCTCGCGCAGCCGAGCATCGATCTCCTGCAGTCGCTGATTGATCTCGGTCGCCCGAGCCGCGGCGGCCAGTGCGTCGCTGGGTTCGATCAGTTCGGCGAGCGCGTCCCGCTGCCCAACGAGCGACTCGCACTCGCCCTGCTTCGCGGCCAACCGACCCTCGATTTCGGTTTGGTCGTCGTAGATCCGTTTGAGCTCGTTGGCGTGGAACGACTGCTCGTTGAGCACTTGGGTCCGTTCGGTCTCGACCCGTTCGAACTCCTCCAGCTTCTCGAGGCACTCGTCGAGTGGCGCGGTGTTGCTCATGCCGCCTCCTCTCGGTTGATCCGTGACGTGATATCGAGACGACACGACAACGAGCCCGGCGCCCCGAACGCGGCGAACGCATGGATCGAGCTCGGCGCGATGTCGTAGGCCTGACGCGCCTCGGTCTGTAGCCAGTTCTCCCACACGGTGGCGGCACCTCCGGTTGGCCCCTCGAACTCGGCGACTGCGTACGGAACATCGCCGTCGCTCCCTTCCGCCTTGCATCGGGCCCACAGCCACTGCGGACCGGTGTGGCCGACCTGTCGCGCGTTCTTGAAGTGCACGCGCAGCTCCTCGCCGTTCGCCAGCACGAGTTGCGTGTACGGCCGTTCGGGACGCTCGATCCAGGCAGCATCGACCACGTTCACCAGGAGGCCCGTCCGCTGGCCCTCGTCGAGGTCGGCGAGGCTCATCACCGTGTCGGCGATGAACGGGCCGTCGTGGTCGACGAGGTGCGTGCGACGCTCGGCGATCCCGACGGTCGACGACTGCAGGCGCGAAGAGGACAGGCGGTACTGCAGCAACACGCCCCCCGCTGCCGCCGCGGCCAGCCGTCTTGCGAGTTGGCTGACCGCCACCGCGTCGTGTCCGGCGATCGGGTCGGCAGCAGCCGGGTCGGCGGCGGCACACGCCTCGCGCAGCCGGTCGAGTGCGGCGCCGCTGAGATACGACAACGCAACGCCGACCTGCTCGATCGAACCATGTTGCGCCGCGGCGCGAAGGGCGCCGAGCGACGTGTGCAGGGCAAGCTCCGGCGACACGACGTCGGGCGGCGTTCCACCCGGCGGTTCGTGCAGCGCAACCACCGCGGCGAGGTGGATCCGCACGGCCACCGCCTGTGCGACCATCGCGGCGCTGGCCTCGGTGAGCTCGGCGATCTCGTCCCCATCGCGACCGACATCGCCGACCACCTCCTGCGACCATGCGCGCACCGCATCGTGGATCGGTCGCGCCTCGGCCGATGCGGCGCGGCCGTCGACCACCGCGCGGCGGTCGTCGTGGGCCTCGCGCCGTATTCGGTCGACCTCGATGACTCGTCCAACCGACATGGAGCCTCCCTCCGCTCGACGTCGCGCTCTGCGCCCCCGCGACGTCGACGATGTAACCACGGCCCCGTTAGCGGAGCGTCAACTGTCCGCCGCTCCCCACCGCAACCTGCAGCAACGCCCCAGCCAGGCGCTGGACTTCAAGTCGAGTTAAGTCCTACGGTCCGCATCATGGCCTCCCCCACCGAACGACTCGCCGGCGATCGCGTAGCGGTCGCGGCGACTTCGTCGGCTACTCCTGGAAGAGGAACTTCGTCGGAGTGATGCGCAGCACGGTCCGTTGCTGTTCGTCGAGCATCGGCACGATCGAGGCCGGGTCGGGACGATCGTTGCCCGACAGTGCGGCGAACACGTCGGCGGTCAACTCGGCGCGCAACGGGTCGTCGGCGATCGTTTCCGCTTCGCCGTACACCACGAGGTGGATGCGACCGTCGGGAATCGTCACGCTCACCTTCGGCTGACGGACGGCGTTGTTCCACTTGGCGGTGTACGACTTCGCCGAGATCACGATGCGTCCCTGGTCGTCGACGAGGTAACCGATCATCGATTGCTGCGGCGAGCCATCGGCGCGGCCGGTGGCCAACACCGCCCACACGTGCTCACGCGCGTACGCGAGATGCTCGGAATCCCATTCAGTCGTCATGTGCTGGTCCTCTCGTTGCGGTTCGGTCGTGGCCGCCTGCGTCGTCATCTCCGAGGAAGAGCGTCACCAGTGCGTCGGCGTGGGCCTCGATGAAGCGCTGATCGAGGGTGTCGTAGCCGAGAAGTGCAGCCTCGGGCGCGTTCACGTACGCGAGTGATGCGGCACCCACGAGCGAGTAGTAGATGACGGCTTCGTCCACCTGCGGCGCCTGGCCAGCGACCTGCAGGTCGCGCCAAGCCCGCACGACGAGGTCGAACCGCGGTCGGGTATGCCGCTCGACGATCCACGCCAGACGCTCCGACGGCACCATCGACTCGTGCACCATGATGCGGTTGAGTTCCGGCCACTCGGCCACCGCACGCACGAACGCCCGGAGCTGGCGAGCGAACTCACCACGCCGATCGTGTGCGGTGGGCAACGTGGCGAGGTGCTCGGCCACCGACTCGTCGAGTCGTTCGAAGAGATGGTCGACCGCGGCACGCCACAGCGCCGCTTTCGACTCGAAGTGGTAGTTGATCTGCGGCTGCTGCGTGTGGGCGGCCGCGGCGATCGCCCGCGTCGAGGCGGCCTCGAAGCCGTGCGCGGCGAACTCGGTGAGCGCGGCCGCCAACAACTGTTGGCGTCGTTGTGCTGAGCGCGCCTGCCGGCGCGGCGCACGATCGACCGGAGCGGTGGACGACACGTTGCAATTCTCTATCACTCGATCTACTTTGTCCAGCATGGCGCTCCACCGGTTGACGTCCATCACGCTGGGGGTGCCCGACGTGGCCGCTTCCACCGGCTTCCTCACCGACTTCGGACTCACGCCCGCCGCCGACGACCCAACGCGGCTGGCCACGCGCGACGGCGGCGAGCAGATCGAACTCGTCCAGTCCCCCACGCGCCGACTCCACCGTCTGGGCGTTGGCGCCGAGCAAGCGAACGACCTCGAACGCATCGCTGGCCGCGCCGAACAGTCGCCGTTGGCCGAAGTGATCGGAGCCGACGCCGAGCGACTGACACTGAGCGAAGCCGCCACCGGCCTCCTCGTCGAGGTCACCGTGGCCGCGCCCTACGACGCCCCACCTGCCACGCACACGTTCAACCGACCCGGCGCCGAACCACAGCGCATCGACGTTCCCGCCGAGAGCGTGCTGGCGACCGATCCCGTACAGCCCTCGAATCTCACCCACGTGGTGTACGGCACACCCGACCAGCCGGCCACATTGGCCTTCTTCACCGACGTGCTGGGCTTCGAGATCAGCGACCAGCTCCCCGGCATCATCGCCTTCACTCGATGCGGCGAAGTGCACCACAACGTGGCGATCCAGGCTGCCCCGGTTGCCTTCCCCCACCACATCGCCTTCGAGGTCGACGACATCGACGATGTGGTGCGCGGCGGCCAGCACATGGTCGACATCGATCCACAGCGCCACATGTGGGGTGTCGGCCGCCACGCCATCGGCTCCAACTGGTACTGGTACCTGCGCGATCCGAGCGGCACGTTCGTCGAGTACACCTCCGACATCGACCGCATCTCGGCGCAAGACCTGTACCAGCCGAAGGAGTGGAGCGGCCACGAGTACCTGTACTCGTTCGGCCCACCGCCGCCAGACGAATTCGTCGAGCCGACCGACCTCGCCGACCTCATCGCTGCGGGGTGAAGATGGACGACATGACTCGCCCGAACGTTCTGTTCGTCATCTGCGACCAGCTGCGCGCCGATCACCTGGGGTTCGCCGGAAACCAGGTCGTCCGCACCCCGAACCTCGACGCCATCGCCGGCGACGGCATGGTCTTCGACCGGGCCTACGTGAACAACCCGATCTGCATGCCCAATCGGTCGACACTGATGACCGGGCGTATGCCGTCCGCACACGGGGTGATCTTCAACGATCGGTCCCTCGAGCCGACGGAGACCACGTTCGTCTCCCAGCTGCGCGATGCGGGGTGGCGCACTGCGTTGATCGGCAAGTCGCACCTGCAGCACGGCGAGAGCCGCAACGCGGTGGTCGACCTCGGCCAACCCGCCGGGCGCCATTCGCCGTTCCCCGACGCCTGGGACACCCTCGAGCACGACGAGCGGTACGAGCGCGGCGAGGTGATCGCCCCCGACGACTTCTACGGGTTCAACGAGATCCACCTCACGCTCGGCCACGGCGCGCAGATCGGCGCCCACCACTACCAATGGGCCCGCGAACAAGGGATCCCCCACGAAGTGCTGCGCCGCGGGCTCGACCCCGACGCCGACGCCGACCTGGCTCGCCCGGAGTGGTGGCAGCTCAGGGCGGCGCCGTATCCGGAGGAGATCCACTCGACGAACTACGTCGCCGAGCGAACGATCGACTTCATCGAGCGCGCCGAGGCCGACGACGCGCCGTGGCTGGCGTGGTGCTCGTTCCCCGACCCGCACCACCCGATGTCGCCGCCCGAGCCGTGGTTCACGCGCCACGATCCGGCCGACATCGAGCTACCGACGACCTTCGACGACCCCGGCGACGGGTGGCCGCCGCACGTGAAGATGATCCACGATCTGACGCCCGGACGCAGGGCGTGGGTCGCACCGTTCGGCCCGACGCCCGAGCAGGCACGAGCCGCGATTGCCGTCACCTACGGGATGATCGAGTACATCGACGAGGCCGTGGGACGCATCACGGCCACCCTCGACCGGCTCGGAGCGACCGACCACACGATCATCGTGTTCACCAGCGATCACGGCGACATGATGGGCGATCACGGGTTGATCCTGAAGCTGTTGATGCACTTCGAGGGCTGCCTCCGAGTGCCGATGGTGGTCAACGCGCCGGGCAAGGCCGGCGGCCGATCCACGTCGCTCGCCGCCAGCATCGATCTCCCCCACACGCTGCTCGAACTGTGCGGTATCGACGAGGCGCAGGGGATGCAGGGCACCAGCCTCACTCCGCTACTCGACGACGCCGAGGCAACCGTGCGCGAAGCAGTGCTCGTCGAGGAGGACTTCCCGAACGCAGCGGTCGGCGCGCCGTTCCCGTTGAAGACGCGTACCACGGTCAGCGCCACCCATCGATACACGCGCGACAGCGACGGCTTCGAGGTGCTCTACGACCTCGAACACGATCGTGACGAGCTCACCAATCTGGCCGTCGACGACCGCGATCCCGCGGCCCGCGTCGCCGCGCTCGATGCCCTGTGCGAGCAGATGTTGCGCGCCGACGACATCACACGAACGGAGCCCGTATCACTATGACCGAACAGACGACCACCGCGTCCAACGTGCGTCACGCCGACGGCGAGGAGGAGACGTTGTGGACCGGCGCCAGCGTGACGCACCGCTTCGTCGAAGCACACGGCCTTCGGTGGCACGCGGCGACATCGGGCGACCCGCGCAACCCCGACGTGGTCGTGTTCCTTCACGGGTTCCCCGAAACGTGGTTCGCCTGGCATCACCAGATGGCCGCGCTCGCCGATCGCTTCTATTGCGTGGCGCTCGACACGAAGGGCTACGGCCAGTCGGACACCAGGCTCGACACCGACTACGACTACGCCGCGCAGGCCCGAGAGCTCCCCGCCGTGTTCGACGCGCTCGGGCTCGATCGGTTCTTCCTCGTGGCTCACGACCGCGGCGTGGTGATCAGCGATCACCTCTGCTCGGTCGATGGAATGGCCGACCGCATCCGCCGCTACGTGCGGATGCAGCAGTCGGGGAACCGGCCGCACTCCGAGCCTCGACCGCCACACGAGCTGTTCCACAGCGAGCTCGGGGCGCAGCTGATCGGCGACGGCACGGTCGTCAAGATCGCCTATGGGGTGGAGCCGAACCCCGAAGGCCACACCCTCCTGTCACAGCCGATCGACCGACGCGACGTCGACTACATCCTCCGCGAAGTCACCGCACCCGGCGTCGGATCCTCCATGTCGGCGAGCTTCGTGTCGGCCGGATTCGACCGCGAGCTCGACGACCGGATGAACGGCCTGTTCGCAGCGATGACCATGCCGATGCTGTTCCTCCAAGGCGCGCTCGATCCGGGCCAGCAGCCCTCGGAGTACGAGACGGTGACCGACGAGGTGGCCGACGGCCACCTGCAGTTCATCGACAGCGGACACTTTCTCCACCTCGAGACACCTGAACCCGTGTCTGCGGCAATTCGCGAGTTCCTCGTCCGCGACGATCTCTCCAGCTGACGCACACACCCGCCCGCATCGATCGGAGCAGCAATGGCCCACATCACCCCACTCGACCGTTCCGACCTTCCGGAATACGAGGTGATCTTCGAGCTCACCGAAGCGGCAATGGGCTTCGTCCCGCGATCGATGTTCACGATGGGGCGGAACCCTGCGCTGCTGCAGGCCTTCGCGCAGTTGGCCGGCACCGTGATCGGTCCGGGCCAGGTCGACGGCGGGCTCAAGCAACTCGTCGCCCACGTCGCCTCCACCGCCGCCGGATGCCGCTACTGCCAGGCGCACACGGCCTCGACCGCCGCGCGCAACGGCGTCGACGCCGCCAAGGTCGAAGCGGTGTGGAGCTTCGACACCGACGATCGGTTCTCGGATGCCGAGCGCGCCGCGCTACGCCTCGCCCGCGATGCGGCGAGCGTGCCGAACGCTACGACCACACAGCACTTCGACGACCTCGCCGAGCACTTCACCGAGGACCAGATCGTGGAGCTCGTTGCAGTGATCTCGCTGTTCGGCTGGCTGAACCGGTGGAACGACACGATGGCCACCGACCTCGAGGACGAGCCGCTGGCGTTCGGCGCACAGCACTTGGCATCGGCGGGTTGGGAAGCCGGCAAGCACGCCAGCACGTAGGCGTCAGGCGATCGCCATGATTCGCCGCCGCGCGTCCGAGAGCGAACGCACGCAGCCCCGACGTGGCGACGTCCTGGCAAAGCGATCGATCTGCAGGGTTGCGATGCCAACGTCCTCCGCACCCCGACAGAAACTCGCCTGATCATCGATCAGCACCGCGCGCTCCGGAGCGATGTCGAGGAGCTGCAACACATGCTCGAAAATCGCGCGACCAGGCTTGGCCGCGCCGACCTCGTTCGACAACACGACGTGATCGACGAGGTTCAACAACTCGAGATCGCTGAGCAACGGTCGCGTGTTCTCGGCGCAATTGCTCACAAAGGCTGTGCGCAAACCCCCGGCACGCAGCGCCTTGAGCGTCGGAACGGTGTCGTCGAAGACCTGAACTCCGTTGCGCAACAGTGTCCTGTCGAGCTCCACGAGTTCGCCGACCAGAACAGCGTCGTGTTCTCGGCCACATCGCCTGAGGATCTCGCAATACGCATCGAACATCGAGAGCCGACCATCGGTCACGTAGTCACCGACCGCCCGGAACGCGACGTCCCAATCCGCTGCGTCCACACCGGCATGTTCGGGTAGAAGCCGGCGGTGCTCATCAAAGTCACAAGTGAGCGCTGTTTCATAGACATCGACCAACACCGCTGCGGGTCTCACGGTGTCAGCGTAGGACGCGTCGCCCGACGTTCGATCCGGTGTTCCGGCCGGCGTGACGCCGGAACACCGCGGTACGTTGAGGCGTCACCGTGATCGAACCAGCCGACATCGCTACCTGTTCAACACACACGTCGTGTTAGCGATCGTCGGAAGTGGCGAATACCTGCCACCGATGAATCCGGTCGACGAGCAACTGCTCGACCTATTCGACACGCCGCCCCGTGTTGCCTGTTTGCCCACCGCGGCGGGCACCGAGGGCGATGTGATGATCGACGACTGGATGCAGCGCGGTGTCGATCACTTCACGTCGCTCGGCGTCGAGGCCGACGGTGTCCGCGTGTGGGATCGGGCGACCGCAAACGATCCCGATTTGGCCGCCGGGGTCGGCGCTGCCGACTTCGTGTACCTGTCGGGCGGGAAGCCCGGCTACCTGATGTCGACGCTCGCCGGGAGCCGCACGTGGGACGCGATCACCGATGTGATCGGACGGGGCGGACTGCTCGCAGGCTGCAGCGCAGGAGCGATGATCCAAGGCGAGCGGTTCGCCGGCAGGCCACGCGCCCAGCGCGGATTTGCCCTCTGGCCGGGCGTGCAGATCATCCCCCACTTCGACGAGATCCCGTCGCTCGTCGTGTCGGGCATGCGGCGCGTGGTGGGTTCTCAACTCACCGTCGTCGGTGTCAACGGCAACACCGCGCTGGTGAAGACCAACGACGGCACGTACCGCGTGATCGGCGACGGCGTCACCGTGTGGACTCGCTCCGACAAGGCCGAGTTCGCAGCCGGCGAGTTGCCCACCGGCCTGCTGGCCGACTGAGCTCAGCGGTCGCCAGCTGAAGAGGACTCGCCACCAAACCCTCGAGCGAGCACGGCCGTCGCGTTCGTCGTCGTCGCTTCCCGCAATCGCCCGAGCGAGCCGCCCTCCGCCCCGCCGTACCACTGGTCGAACGCGGCGCGCGACGGGAACCGGAACACCACCGTGTGAGCGGCCGGTTCGCCATCGAGTCGTTCGGCGCTGCCCGTGGCAACGAGCGTTTCACCGTTCACCCGAGCGAGCGCAGCCACGACGGCAGGCACGTACTCCGACTCATATCGCTCTGCGTCGATCACGTCGTAGCTCGCAATGAAGAACACGGCCGCCATCACCGCAAGGTAGATCGAGTTCGCCTCGTTGGGTAGTGACTACTCATCACATCACGCCGCGTGCCGAGGAGACTGAGCCGATGGGACGCCTCGTCGATGCTCGCCTACCCTCGATCGCCTCGCTCGTCGCCGCCACAGCAGTGACCGTCGCCGCCACCGTGCTGGTCACCAGCGCGTGGAACGCGACCGCCGCGCCGGGCGATGCCGACGCCACCTATGTACCGACACCAGGATGTCGAGCGTTCGATCTCCGACCGGGCGACGATCAGGTTGGTCCGCGCAGCACCCCGCTCGGCCCGCGCGAGACCTACACGCAACAGATCACCGGACCGGTCGGCAACTGCACGGGAGCGCTGGCGATCCCGACCGACGCCGTCGCGGTGGCGATGAACGTCACCGCAGTCGACCCCACGGCACAAACCAATGTGCGACTGTTTGATGCCGACCTCGCCGAGGTGCCGCTGCTGTCCAACCTCAACGTGTGGGCCGGCCAGGCACCGTTCCCCAACAAGGTCGACGTGCGCCTGTCTGCGAGCGGCGCGATCACGCTGTTCAACCAAAACGGGTCGGTATCGCTGGTCGGTGACATCGTCGGCTACTACACCGACGCGTCACTGACCGAGTTGGCGACGGATGTGGCCGACGCACGGAGCCGGCTGGCCGCGCTCGAGGCACCGGTCGAAGTGACCTACAGCGGTCGCGGGCTGGTCAGCAGGGCGCCCGCAGAGACGAACGGATGCGCCCACGTCGACCCGGGCACCAAGGGCTTCCTCCCACTGCAGGTACCGACCGGGGCGACGATCACCGCCGTCTCCGCCGATGTCCGGGAAGACGCCAGCTACACGATCACGCTGGTGCGCGAGACAACGATCCCCTTCGGCCAGGCGCCAAACCCCGTCGCTCAGATCGACGGGGCGGACAACTTCGGCAGCACGAGAACTGTCGGATTCTCCTTCGTCCCAAGGCTGGTCGAGCCCGGAGAACGGTTCGTGATCCGCTTCGTCGACGGCGACCTCGGCGCTGGCGCTGGCTTGTGCTCGGTCACGGTGACCTACGACCCACCGTCCACGAGCTGAACGTTCAGCGCCGACTACCGCACGAACGTGAACAGCGGCGCGCGGGGCGGCGGCGCCGGGCGGACGAGCCGTCCGACGCCAACGCCGAACACATCTTCTGCGCCGTCGAAGGCGGTTTCCTCGAAACCCGCCTCGATGAACGCCGCCCGCACATCGTTGCGTCGGTCGGGCTCGCCGCTCCCGCGGGTCCAGATGACCACACCACCCGGCTGCACCAGCCCGGCAAATCCCCGGGCGATCGCCGGCACCTCATCGGGATCGACGTTGCCGAGGATGCCACACGCCATCAGCACGTCGACGGGCAGCACGTCGGCGAACACGGCGGGATCGGTCGCATCCGCGCAGCGGACGTCGGCCCACGCTCTGTCGGCGGCGGCTTCCGAAGCGCGGTTGGCCAGGTCGGGGTCAAGCTCTACGAGCACCGCTCGGGCTGGGGGTGCGGCAAGCGCAGCCCCGAGCAGGTCGCGCCCATCTCCGGCGCACAAGCTCAGGACGGTCGCGCCGCGCGGTGCCGCGTCGAGCGCCTCCGCCAGCCGGTGGCGTACCCGCTCCAACCTGCGGGCAAGTGAGCCGGTGGGCGAATCGTACGCCTCGTGCCAGGCCACCCAGTCGGTGCGCGGACCCGGACCGGCGTGTTGCGAGTAGCGATCGGGATTCGACGATGCGCTCATCGCTACTGCCCGACCGACGTGGCGAATCGATGCGCCGGGTCGTCGCGCCGTCTGACAGCAACCGAGGTGTGCGCATCGAGCTGGCCGGCGATCGTGACGTCGTCGTCGAACCCGCGCTCGATGAGTTCGCGACCGCTCACCGACGCGGCCAACGCCGACTCGACGTCACCGGACTGCGAGGCGAACGCGCTTGCGGCGACCTCTGCTTCAATCGACAGCCGGAGACCGCCACCGAGCCCCTCGACGATGGCGCCCGCGCCGAGCTGATCCTCCACCGACGGTCGCACCACGGCAGGACCGACGTGCGAGAGGTCGCCCACCTGGGCTGCCATGAATGGGCCGGACCACATCTCTGCACACGGGACGATGGTGCAGCGCTCGGCGACTCCGCTGGCGAGGGCGGCCGCGACGTGGCGGGCGACGGCGCTCCGATTGGTCAGCCCGCCGATCGCCACCAGTGGTGCATCCACCGCACCGGCAGCGCACCGGCCGCCGTTGAGCGACGTCATCACCACCCGTTCACCCGGCGGGAGCGACGTCAACGACGCTGGCGACAGGGAGATCTCTCCGGGGGCGGGATCGCGCTGCTTCGACAGCACGCGCGCGTCGTGTCGCCTGCCGAGTGCATCGCGACCGCCCGCGGCGTCCACTTGTTCGGGTGAGTAGCAGAACACCACGCCGTCGCGGGCGACGATCTCGGTCACCGCAGTGGAGAACGACAACACGTCCACGATCACCACCACGTCGCCGCGGCGTGCAGCGAGCTCAGCTGCGGCCACGCCCCACTCGACGTGCACCTCGACATCACCCGGCCACGGATCGAAGCCGCTGCGCTCGTCGACGTCGCTCGTGCGCGCAGCCTCGTTGGTCACATCCACCGACTGTACGGCGGTGGGCCGCTACGGCGCAGCGTGCTTTCCGGCGTCCCACCCGTGGGCGCCGAGGTATCGCTCGGCAGCCACCAGCGGCGCGGGTTCGAGCGTGCTGGCCAGGCTGTCGTTCCATCGGTTGAGGAACCCGAACAGCGCGCACACGGCAATGATGCTCGTGATCTGATCGTCGTCGAAGTGCACCCGGCAGGCGTCGATGTCGGCGTCGTCGACGCCGTTGGGGTGCTGTCCGGCGTGCATCGCCAGTCGCAGCGCGGCTCGCTCGGCATCGTCGAATCGGTCGCTCGTGTCAAAGCTCCACAGGTCGGCCAGCTTGTCGGGGTCGACCCCGAGCTTCTCGGCGTGCGCCACCGTGTGCGCCTGGCAGTATCGACATCCCGCCGCGGTGCTGGTGATGTGGGCCACGAGCTGGGCCAGCTCCTGCGTGATCAAGCCGTTGCCGACGACGGTCATCGCGAGGCCGACGTACGCGTCGAGGAGGCCGGGGACGCGCGCCATCGTCAACGACGTCTCGGGCACGAAGCCCATGATCTGCTCGTAGCCCTCCCATACCGCGGCATGCTCGGCGAGACGTTCGGCTGATGGCGGTGCAATACGACTGGGCATGGTGGCCCCTCTCCTTGGCTGGTCGATCGAACAGCGTCTCATGCACTCGTTCCCTTGTCAATCGACCAGTACAGTCGGTGACGTGACACGTGCCGAGCAACGGGAACAGACGAGAACGCGCATCGTCGAGGCGGCCGTCGCCGTGTTCGCCGAACGCGGATTCGAAGGGGCCAGCACGCGGCTGATCGCCGCGCGTGCCGAGACCACGCAGGGACTGGTGACCTACCACTTCGCCTCGAAAGACGAGCTGTGGCGAGCCGCCGCCGACCACGTGTTCGGCATCCTCGGCGCCGCGTTCGAGGCGGGGCCCGACGAGCAACCACCGGGTGGGCGCGAGGTGCTGCGTCGCTATGTGCAGGCCAACGCGGCACATCCGGAGGTGTTCCACTTCATCGTCGACGCCGGCCGGCACGACGACGACCGCATGCGCTGGCTCGTCGACCATCACCTCCGCGCACGGTTCGACCAGTTCGTCGGGTTCAACGACGTGGACGGCATCGATGCGGCGACGGCGTACTACGCAGTGGCCGGCGCCTCGTCGTTGATCTTCAGCGTGGGCCCGGAGTGTCGGCGGCTCACGGGAGCCGATCCAGCCGACCCTGCAGTGATCGATGCCCATGTCGACCTGATGCTGCGGCTGTTCGCCAACGATGGAACGACCTGATCGATCAAGGATCGGCCGCTGACCGCCAACTGATCGGTCACTTGACAAGCGAGTCGTGGTTCCGGCAAACTCGCTGTTCGTTCGACAAGTCAAGCGCGTCGACGATTGAAGGAGTGGCCACGAATGACGAACCGCGAAGTCGACACCATCGAGACCGACGTGCTCGTGGTGGGTGCCGGGCCCTCCGGGCTGTCGGCAGCCTCGCTCTTGGCGCTGCTCGGCGTCGATGCACTGACGGTGACCAAGTACGGCACGGCGAATTCGCCGCGGGCGCACATCACCAATCAGCGCGCGGTCGAGATCCTGCGAGTGCTCGGCATCGAGGATCGGGTGCAGCAGCGGGCGCTGTCGCACGAGCAGATGGGGACACAGGTCTTCGCCACCGCCTTCGCCGGGCGGGAGCTGTCGCGCATGATGACGTGGGGCACCGGCGACGATCGGATCGGTGACTATCGAGCGGCGAGCCCGTCGGCGATGTGCAACATCCCGCAGCACATCCTCGAGCCGATCATGCTCGAGCGGGCGCGCGAGCTGGGCGCCGACGTGCGGCTCCACCACGAGGTCGTCGAGATCCGCCAGTTCGACGATCACGTCCGGGCCATCGTGCGCCCGCGGGAGGGCGGCGCCGAGTTCGCTGTCGTCGCCAACTACGCGATCGGCTGCGACGGGGCGCGCACGGTCGTCGGCCGCGACGGCGGGTTCGAGTGGGAGGGCACCGCAGGCAAGGGCCACGCCATTACCGTGTGGATCGAGGCCGACCTCGCCGAGTACACCGCACACCGACCCGGCGCACTCTTCGTCACGGTCACACCCGGCAGCGACGACTTCGTCAGCGTGTGGACCTGCATCGAGCCGTTCGACGAGTGGAGCACGATCTTCATGCGGCCCGGCCTCGCCGAGCACGACCTCGACGAGTCCGACGTGGCCGACAGTGTGCGGGCGGCGATCGGCACCGACGACGTGGAGTTCACCATCAAGCATGTGAGCCCGTGGGAGTTCAACCACGTCGTGGCCACCCACTACCGGCGGGGGCGACTGTTCATCGCTGGCGACGCTGCCCACCGCCACCCGCCGGCCAACGGCCTCGGCAGCAACACCTCGATGCAGGACTCGTTCAATCTGGCGTGGAAGCTGGCGCTCGCCGTGCGCGGCCAGGCCGGCGACGCCTTGCTCGACACCTACAACGACGAGCGTCAGCCCGTCGGCAGACAGATCGTCGACCGAGCCAACAAGAGCGTCGACGAGATGGCCGAGTGGTTCGGCGTGCTCGGCTTGCACCCTGGCATGACTCCCGACGAGGTCGACGTCCGGATCGACGCATTGTTCGGTCCACACGGCGGCGACGAGCGCGCCGCGCTGCTCGCTGCACTCGACCAGATGAACTGGCAGTTCAACGCTCATGGCGTCGAACTCGGCCAGCGATACACCTCGAGTGCTGTCGTCGGCGACGGCACCGCCACCCCGGCGCCGGTCGACGACCCCGAGCTGCACCACGCCCCTTCGACACGCCCTGGCAGTCCCCTCCCCCACGTGTGGTTGGCGATCGGCGACGACTACGTGTCGACGCTCGACCTGTGCCGCTACGACCGGTTCACATTGCTGGTCGGCGCCAACGGCGCGGCCTGGACCGATGCCGCACCGACCGTCTCGGAGGAGCTGGGCATCGAAATCGAGCCGATCACGGTGTCGCTGGGCTGCGCGGTCAACGACGTGTTCGGCCATTGGATCCGCCGGCGCGAGGTGGGCGACGACGGGTGCCTGCTGGTGCGGCCCGACCGCATCGTCGCCTGGCGCAGTGACGGCGCGGTCGATGATCCGGTTGCCGAACTCCGGGCCGCAAGCTCACAGATCGTCGGCGTGACGGCTCCGCAGTACGTCTAGCGGCGGGTGACGAACCAGCGAGTGAGACCCGCAGCGGCGGCCGCCACCACACCGACTGCCACCGCCGTCCCCGAGAAGCCATCGATGAGCACGTACACGATCAGCGCCGCGAGGCCGGCGAGAAGCGCGGAGAGCAGGGCGTTGTTCAGTCTTGGCACCAGGCGAACCTAGCGACTGCGGTCGACGTTCCCGGCGCCGCCAGCCGACGATCGATATGGGACGGACCCGAGCAACGCACCCGTGTGCTTCGACACCACGAACACGCCGTGCGCCATGCGCTCCTCGATACGCGCACGCAGCGCCAAGAGTTGCTCGGGCGATGCGTCTGCGGCGGGCGGTGTCGATGTGACGAACGCCAGCAGGGCGTCGACGTCGGTCACGTGCAGCGCGTCGTCGAACCGTTCCCACGACACATTCCTGAACTGGTCGATGAGCATCCCGGCGGCGACGGTCGGGGCGAACCGGCGGTTGACGTTGTAGCGGGCGTCGTCGCCGAACACCGCGGTGCGCACCGCCTCGACTTCGCTGAGGTGTCCCGGACCGTTGGTCATCAGTGCGACACTGCCGTCCGACCGCATCACACGGGCGATCTCGGCGACCGCCCGGGCGGGTTCGGGAACGTGGTACAAGGCATACGTCGACACGACGAGGTCGAAGCTCTCGTCCTCGAACGGCAACGACTGTGCGTCGAGCACACGTCCCTCGACCGAGGCGAAGCGATCCGTCGAGGTCGCCCGCTCCACCGCTTCGCCGACCATCCCCGGCGACAGATCGCTCACCACGAGATCGAGCCCGTCCGGCACCACGGCGGCCGCCGTCTCCCACAGCGATCCCGCGCCGCAACCGATGTCGAGGATGCGCCCGCCAGCGGGCCACCGCACACGTTCGACGAACCACTCGAAGGCCTGCTGCGGCGCCGTGCCGTATCGGGCGTGAAGGTTGGCGCGCTTGGCGATCTCGGTCGAGTCGCGGTACTGCACGTCGCGTAGGTAGTCGGGGTTGCTGTCGAAATCGGCAGCGTTCGCCATGTGCGGACCGTACTTCGACGCCAAGGCCCTACGATCGCAGGCCGTGGTGTCGTGGAACGCCTTTGCCAGCGAAGAGCCGGAGATGGCCGAGGCCGGTCGTTCGATCTGGGCCGATCACGTGGTGATGTACCTGGCGACGATTCGCGCCGACGGTTCGCCGCGGATGCACCCGGTGGTGCCGGTCCTTGCCGAGGGGCAGGTCTGCGTGGCGATTCCAGCCAGCTCGCCCAAGGGCCGCGACCTCGATCGCGATCCACGATGCGTGTTGCATGCCCTCCCGGGCGCGCGCGACGACGAGTTCGTACTCCGCTGCCGTGCGGCCGAGGCGGAGCACTTGCGGGCGGCCATGCAGCAGGCCGCCGATCACACGATCCACGATGGTGATCGCGTGTTCGCCTTCGACCTCGAGCAGGTCGACCTCGGCCACTGGGAACACATCGGCGAGCCCGACACGTACTCGGTCCGTTACCGCTGGGTGCCGGGCTCGATCACCCAGGTCAAGCCGTAGCACGCCACAGGGCAACAGTTCACTCGCCTGGCAGAATCGCCGAATGCCAGGCACATCCGGCCGGATCAACAACCGTCACGAGTGGGACGAGCTGCGCGAGGCGGTGGTCGGCCGTTGGGTTGTCGGCACATACCGCTCACCGGCGATCGACGAGTCGATGCGCGCCCAGTTCCCGTACATCCCCGACGCGGCGTGGGAGTACTTCCGGCCGGCCGAACACCGGGCGCTGTCCGAGGTGTACCCCGACGACGATCGGGGTTACCACGACGAGCAAGAACACCTCGCCGCCACGCTCGAGTCGCTTGGCGTCGTCGTCCGCCGGCCCGACGAGATCCCGTTTCCGGTCATCGCCACCACGCAGTGCTACTCGCGTGACCCGATCGTCACCGTCGGCTCCAAGTTCATCGTGACCAACATGAACTTCGAGGGCCGACGTCAGGAGACCGGCAGCTATCGCCGCATCGCCACCGATCTGGCTGCCCGCTACGAGGGCGAGGTGGTCAGCATGCCGCCACTGCGGCCCGGTGACCACCACGCCAACGCCTACCTCGAGGGCGGCGACGTGTTCGTCAACGGCACCGAGGTGTACGTGGGGCGTAGCGGCAATGCGACCAACGATGCGGGCATCGAGTGGCTGCGGAGTGCACTCGGGGGCACCTACACCGTGCACACGGTCCCGCTGGCCAGCAACGTGCTGCATCTCGACTGCGCCATGATGCTGATCAACGAACGGCAGGGCATCGTGTGTAGAGACGACTTCGTCGACTTCGACGCTCTCCCCGACAGCCTGCAGGGGCGCCAGTGGGTCGAGGTCGAACCCGCTCAGGCACAGGTGATGGCCACCAACGGTGTAGTCGTCAACCCGTCGACGATCATCATGACCGAGGCCTTCCCCGACGTCGCCGAACGCGTGCGGGCGATGGGCATCGAGGTCCACGAGATCCCGTTCGCCAAGGCGAACTACTTCGGAGGCGGCCTGCGCTGTAGCTACCAGCCGATCGAGCGCGCCTGAGCCACCAGCGAACGCCGTTTACGAATTGGTGAGAACGACGCGCGCGCCGAACACGTCGACGGCATCGTCGGTGCACACCCGTCCGACGTATTCGAATCCGTCGCGGATCTCATCGTCGCCAGGCTCCCCCGGCGCCGTCATCGAATCGAGCGTGGTCTGGCCGGAGACCGGCCGCGGCTGCAGATCGTCGGCTGCCAGGTGGACAAGGGCCGGGAACCCCCCGACAACCGCGCCCGGCGACGTACGGAATCCGAGGATCTGTGCACGCAGATCGATGCCCGCGCCGGAGAAGTTCGTGTAGGTCACCCGCATGCTGACAACGCGCTGCCCGGCGCCGGCCTCGATCGGAAACTGGAGACACTCCTCGCCCACCGTCGCCGCGTGCTCCCAGGTCAGAGTGCGTGCCCAGCTGGCGGCCGGGTCGATCGGCGCCATCCCCCAGATCGAGACGTCTTGCACCAGCCGGCCGCCGGCGCGCACCTCGTCGACCTCCGTCTTCGTGTAGTACCGGTCGTCGTGGTTGTGGTCGACGAAGTATCCGGCCACATCGATCACCACGTGCACCTCGCCAGCGAAGTTGTACACCACGAACTCGCCGGCTGCGTTGAGGTCCGTCGTCACGGCGTTCGGCGTCGGCGCCGCTCCCGGCGACGGGTTCAGGTTTGACACGGTCGGAAGGTCCGCTCCGTTGGGGAAGAAGCGCAGGTTCGTCTGGCGCGTTGCGCCAACGGCCGTTGCGTTCAGGGTCAGCGCCGTCGCGTCGGCCGGGATCACCCCTGCGCCGCAGTTCCCGCTGGGGCTACGGCCCTGGATGACGTACGACTCGCCGGCACCGATCGGTGTGTTGCGCGGGCCGACGTTGTCGCTGCCAGGCCGCGTGTCGGCCAATCGGCACGGCGTGATCGGCACATACACCGCTCGCTCCCCCGACGACTTCACGGCCGACACCACGAACTGCGACGACGCTCCGACGGCGATGCCGCCGGCGACCAGCGCGGTCACCAGACCGACACGACTCCATGCGTTGCTCATGAGCCACAGCCTCGCGCGATTGTGAATCCACCGATTCTGTTCGCAAGAACCGGCGCCTGCCGCCTGGAATCCCCGGTGTTTCGGACTTAGGCGGAGGGTTCGGTCGTGGCCAGGACCACCGGGTCAGCCTGCCCCGGCCATGTTGCGGTGAGGCCGACTTCCGGGGCTGGACCGTCGCAAAGCCGACGCATCATGCGCATCGTGAACGCGTCGTTCGCCAGGGTCACGGCGTCGTCGGTTGCGGACTCGACCTCGAAGCGGTCGACCGCGGTCGGGCCGCCCGTCCATCCACCACCAGACAGTCGCACCGGAGTTGGCACCACCACCCGGCGCTCCTCGTACTCCACGATGCCGAGCGCCTGCCCCGTGCCGGTCAACGACGCAGCGGCGAACATCGACACCATCACCGGATCGTGGATGCCGTCGTACACCCACCGGTCGCCGAGCACCGAGTGGTGCATCTCGCTGACCAGCCGACCGCCGTCGAACGACGTCGGTCGATACGTCAGGGGCACCTGGAACACCACGTCGTCGATCTGGACCAGGTGCGTCTCGAGGCCGACCACCCCATCGGGATCGTCGAAGCGGAACGCCCCCACGATGTCGATGTCGTCAACGCTCCCGACTGCGGGCGCCCACGACTGCGAGTCGAGCCAACCCGCGAGGATCTCAGCCTTCGACGGAGTCAGCTGAGCGATGTGATAGCGAGCCATGGGCGGACCGTACCGCCGCCAACCTCACCCGGCGACCGGCGTCACTGCGCCACAACACCCGACGAGTCGGGTGCGTGCTGTGCCCGCCAGAGGTCGCGCAGGGTGGCGATCTCGGCCGCGTGGTGGATGAACTCGTCGAGCATGTGCAGCACATAGCCGGTGCGCGATGCGTCGGCGAAGGGCCCGGCCACGGGACCGATGGGTTGGGCGAGCACTTCATCGTCGACCAAACCGAGGTGGGCATCCCAGCGATCGTGGGCGCGATCGAGGCGCTGCAGGGCGTCCTCGGCCGAACCCGGTGGATCGTCGGGACCATCCAGACCAATGGCCTCGCCCTGCGGTGGAACGTCGAGCCACTTCGGCGCACGGTCTTCGCCATACAGGTCGATCAGATGCCACAGCCGCCAGGCGATCGTGGTGAACGGCGCCGGATCGGGCGACGGTGACGCTCCATCGCGCTGCCATCGGCCATCGGTCCCCTGGCGAATCGACCAGCACTCCGGCACGGGCTCCCAGAAGTACTCGGCGTCGGTCAGCCCCTCGAGGCGCGCACGCGTGCGGTGCCACACCTCGTCCGACAGCGTGACCAGTTCGGCGTGCACCTCCCCCACGTCGAGCACGCTACTCCCCCGGATCAACCGACGCTGATGCCTCGGCGATCCGGCGCTACGGTCGCCAGGTGACCGAAGCGGCGGAACAGCGACTGCTGGCGATTGCGTCGGTACGCAACTTCCTCGTCTCGGGCGCGCTGTCGATCACCGCCATCTCGCTGATGCTCGCAGTGTTGTTCAAGCAGGCGTTCGACATCACCGACGACCCGCTCACGATCGGGATCATCGGCCTGCTGCAGTTCATCCCCGCCGTGCTGTTGGTGTTCGTCAGCGGCTACCTCGCCGATCGATTCGACCGGCGCTACCTCACCGCATGGACCACCGTTGGCCGCATCGTCTGCGTGATCGGCTTCGTCATCTACAGCCGCTCGATCGGCGACGTGTCCAACGGCAGCGACGCGGCGGTGTGGCCGTTGTTCATGATCACGTTCGCCTTCGGATCGTTCGATGCCGTCGGCATCCCCGCCCGCCATGCCCTCACCCCGCTGATGGTCGAACGCCCGCTACTGCCGCGGCTGGTGGCCGCCCGCGCGTCGACGATGGTCTTCTCCACGATCGTCGGTCCGATCGCCGCTGGCTTCCTCTACACGGTGGGCGCCGACGTCGCCTATGTGGTGACGGCGGTGCTGTTCGCGCTGTCGATTCCGCCGTTGTTGCGTACGACCTATGCCGTCGAGCCGACCCGCTTGAAGGAACGCCCATCGCTCGGGCTCGCCCTCGACGGGCTGCGCTTCATCCGCCGCTCGCCGATCGTGCTCGGCGCGATCTCGCTCGACATGTTCGCCGTGCTGTTCGGCGGCGCGGTCGCCTTGATCCCGGTGATCGCCGAGGAACGGCTCAGTGTGGGCGACATCGCCTACGGCTTCCTGCGCGCCGCGCCGGGGGTTGGCGCCGGACTGATGGGGCTGTGGTTGGCACGCCGCCCGGTGTCGAGACGTGTCGGCGCCACGTTGTTGTGGGTGGTGGCGATCTTCGGTTTCTTCCACATCACGCTCGGCATCACCACCAACTACGCCGTGGCATTCGTGTCGCTGATGTGTGCCGCCGCAGCCGACATGGTCTCGATGACCATCCGCTCCACACTCGTGCCCCTGGCCACTCCGCCTGAACAGCTCGGCCGCGTGAGCGCTGTCGAGAGTGTGTTCATCGGCGCCTCGAACGAACTCGGCGCGTTCGAGAGCGGCGTAGCGGCGAGGTACCTCGGGGTGCCGTGGACAGTTGCCGGCGGCGGGGTCATCACCATCCTCGTCGCCGGCGGGATCGCCACCGCGCTCCCCACGCTGCGCAAGATCGATACCTACGACGACGTGCGCGTCGCCGACGACGCCACCCCGTCCTCAGCGACCCCGGCCTAGCCTCATCGGCTTCTCGATGTCGTCCGTTGCGGACGCCGCCAACGACAGCGCCGAGAAGCAACCACGCGGCGCGCACGTAGGATCGACTCCATGGCGACTGCCACCCCGAACGACACTCCGAATCCCAATGCGAAGAAGTTCGCGCTCGACGTCACACTGCCCGAGACGTTCAACATCACGAGCGCCGACGCCGCGGCGGGCAACCCCTTTGCCGAAGCGGTGTTCGCCGTGGGCGGCGTCGCCAGCCTGTTCGGCGTGAACGACTTCGTCACGGTCACGCGCCAGGCCGATGCCGACTGGGACCCGATCATCGCCGCCGTGACCGCCGCTGCCGCGGCACATCTTTGACCGAAACTCTGTCGAAATCGCGCGCCTCGCGCGCGATTTCGACCGGATTTGGGTGATTCGGTGGAGGTCGTGGGAACACCCCCATCATGGATGTATGACCGCGCTCGAGGAGCCCCCGGCGAACACGCCGAGCCCCTCCGAGGTGCGTGCGGCATTGAGCGCCGCGGTGGTCGCTGCGCTCGGTCGGCTGAGCGAGCCGTACCCCGAACTGGCCGACGCAGTGCGCACCCAACGGCGCGCTCGGGCCACTCAGTTCGACGAGGTCGCCGAGGTGCTCACCAAGGGCTCGTGGCGTGGCAGCTACCGCTCGCCCACCGCATGGCTCGCCGCGCTCACCCACGAGTCGATCGGTCATTGCTCGACCACCATCACCATCGCCACTCATCTTCCGGAGATGCCCAAGGTTCGTGCGGCCTGTCGTGACGGGCTGCTCAGCGACTCGGCGTTGCGGTTGCTCGCCGAGGCGTGGCACGCCGACATCGCCAACGTGTTCGCCCGAGACGAGGAGATGCTGCTCGGCTGGGCCCGCGACCTCCCCTACCGCGACTTCAAGATCGTGATCGACACCTGGCGGGCCCACGCCCACCCCGAACGCGACGAGCACGCCGCCGAAGAGCAATTCGAACAGCGACACCTGTCGGTGTCGGGCCTTCTCGACGGCATGGGCAAGCTCGATGGGGTACTCGATCCGGAGGGATTCGCCGTGGTGCGCGAGGCGCTCCGCGCGCTCGGCCAGCGGGCCGATCTCGACGAGCGCACGCCCGGGCAACGACGCGCCGACGCCCTCGTCGGCATGGCCAAGATGGCCCTCGATCAAATGGGCGCCGATGCGCCGTCAACCGGCAGCAAGCGCACTCGCCCCAAGGTCATCGCCACGGCGACCATCGACGATCTCGAACGGCGCGCTCACGGCGGCACGCTCGACACCAACGACCATCGCTGCACGATGTCGGCCGATGCACTTCGCCGGCTCGCCTGCGACTGCGGCATCCACCGCTACCTCACCGATCCGCTCGGCACGGTCGTCGACTACGGACGGCAGCAACGCACCGTCAGCGACACGCAGTTCGATCGGCTCGTGGTCCGCGACCACGGGTGTCGCTGGCCGGGATGCGGGTTCGCTGCCGCCGGGTGCGATGCGCACCACGCGGTTCACTGGCTCGACCACGGCGAAACCAACGACGACAACCTGGCGCTGCTGTGCTGGTTTCACCACCACCTGCTGCACGAGCAGCACTGGAGTATGCAGCCCCTCGGGGCCGGCCACTTCACGCTCATCGATCCACAAGGAGCGACGCACCCGATGCGTCCGCCCGTGGTCGGCCTCGCCCTCTCAGCAACCCCGTAGTTCCCGAACCGCCGATGAGCCCCTCACTACGCTCGGGCGCATGCGGCGGTTGATCATCCCATTGGCAGCACTCTCCCTCGTTGCAGCATCCTGCGCAGACGACGACAACGACAGCGCTGCGCCCGGTTCCACGGCAGAGTCAACCGGCGAGTCCACGACGGAGTGCGTCGAAGAAGTCAACGGCGACGACGGGGCCGCCGTCGCGGCAATCGTCGAGCAGGTCGCTGCCGACAACGGTCTCACCTCGGTGATCTACCGAGTCACCCGTGGCGACGACGTCGTCGCCGCGGGCGCCATCGGCGAGTCGGTGTCGGGCGTACCGGCCACCCAAAACATGCACTACCGCATCGGCAACGTCGCCTACGCCTACCTCGGAACACTGCTGTTGTTGCTCGCCGAGGACGGAACGATCAGCCTCGACGACACCGTCGCCGACCTCGCTCCCGACCTCGACGTGGTCAACGCCGACGCGGTCACCATGGAGATGCTGCTGCGCAACACGGCCGGCTACGCCGACCACGTGCGCACCGACGAGTTCGTCGACGCGTTCATCGACGACCCCTTCCAAGACTTCGACACCGATGAGCTGATTGCGATCGGCATGGCCGACTCGCCCTTCTTCGAACCGGGCGAGGCGTGGAGCTACTCCCACACGGGCCACCTCATCCTGGGTGCCGCGATCGAGGCGGCCACCGGCGCGGACCTCGACGTGCTCCTCGCCGAGCGCGTCATCGAACCGCTCGGCCTCACCAACACCGCCCCGACGCGCACATCGGAAGTTCCGTCGCCCGGGCTGGTCACCTACACCGCCGAGCGCGAGGTGTTCGAAGACACGAGCCAATGGAACCCGTCGTGGCAGACCGCGCCCGGTTCGGTGGTCACGAGCACGATCTGCGATCTCGCGGCATCCGCCGCAGGCATCGGAAGCGGGGAGCTGCTCACCGACGAGTCGTTCGACGAGTTCATCGCCCCCGTCGTGGCCGACCTGCCCGAGCCACCCGACGACTGTCCGAGCTGCAGGGCATGGACAACCGACGGGTACTACGCCCTCGGCGTGCGCATCCAGAACGGTTGGATCGCGCAAGCCCCGCTGTTCGGTGGCGCCGGCGGCGTGCACGCGTACCTTCCCGACGAGGAGCTCGCCGTGGTGATTCAAGCGGTGGCCGGACCCGAGACCGAAGAGCGCAACATCGCCGAAGACATCTGGGACGCCATCGCCGCCGAGCTCACCCCCGACAACCTGCCGAGAGGCTGACATGCGATCTCCTGCCGTTGCGCTCGCCATCGCCGTCGCGCTCGTCGTTGCCGCGTGTGGCGACGACGGCGACGACGCAAGTACCACCGACACTGTCAGCACCACGTCGCCGGCCCCCGCCTCGACCAGCCCGTCTGGCGTCGCCGTCGAGGGCGGCGAATTGCAGATCGTCGACGACGAACTCGACGCCGACACCTCCGCGGCGCTGGCCGCTGCGGCGACCGAATCGTTCGCTGCGGTGTCCGCCCCCGGCGCGGTCATGGGTGTCCGCACCCCCGACGGCACGTGGGTCGCCACCATCGGCTCGGCCGACATCGAGGGCTCAGCACCGATGACCGCCGATGTCCACCAGCGAATCGGCAGCGTCACCAAGACGTTTGCTGTCACGGCGTTACTGCAGCTCGCCGAGGCTGGCGAACTGAGTCTCGACGACCCGATCGGTGACTACGTCGACGGCACGCCGAACCCCGATGCCACGCTGCGCCAGTTGGCCGCGATGCAGAGCGGCATCCCGTCGTACACGTTCGACGAGACGTTCCAAGCGACGCTGTTCAACGAGCCCACCACCGAGTGGACACCCGAAGAGCTCGTCGGTCTGGTCGCCGGCGTCGAACCCGACTTCGCCCCAGGCGAGGAGTTCTTCTACTCCAACACCAACACGGTGTTGCTCGGGCAGGTGATCGAACAGGTCACCGGTGAGCCGATCGCCGAGGTGCTCCAGCGCCAGATCTTCGAGCCGCTGGGGCTCACGGGCACGGTCTTCCCGACCGATGCGTCGATTCCCGACCCTCACGCCCAGGGCTACAGCACACAAGGGCAAGACGACGGCGTCCCCGTCGATGCCACCGACTGGGATCCGTCGTGGGCGTTCACCGCCGGTGCAATGATCTCGACGCTCGACGACCTGTTGATTTACGGCGAGGCATTGGCCACGGGCGACGGCTTGCTCGGGCCGGAACTGCAGGACGAGCGCATTGAGTCGACGGTCACGGACGTCCCGCCCAACAGTCCGGAACGGTCCTACGGAATCGGCATCGGCGCGCAGCAGGGGTGGTACGGCCACAGCGGCGAACTGCCGGGCTTCAACACCCTCGTGCAGCACCACCTCGACGAGGGCATCACCGTGGTGGTGCTGGCCAACAGCGACATCAAGTCGGGCGAGTGCCCGCCGGATCTCGGGGCGTTGCCAGACGGCCGGACCACCGGTCCGTGCAAGGACCCGGCGATCTTCATCGGCGATGCGCTCACCGCAGCGATGGGCCTGCCGTTCGCGGTGAGCTGATCGGCTGATCCCAGTCCGCGGCATCGAGTTCGAACTCGGGGAACGCCGCAGGGTCGAATTCGGGTTCGCGTCCCTCGGCGCGCTGGGCGAAGTAGTCCTTGACGACCCGCACGGCCTTTGGGGCCAGCAGCACCACGGCGATCAGGTTGAGCACGGCGAGCACACCGATCGTGGCGTCGGCCAGTTCCCACACGTCGGTGGCGGCGGCGACCGACGACACCACGGTGACCACCAGTACCAGCGCACGCACGGCCCAGATCAGCCGCTTGTCGTTGCGCAGGAACGACACTGCGTTCTCGCCGTAGTAGCTCACGGCGATGAGGGTGGTGAAGGCGAAGAACACCAGGCACACGGCGACGAACTGGCTGCCCCATCCGCCGACCACGTTGGCCAGGCTGTCCTGGGTGAGGGTCACGCCGTTGGTGGCCGACGAGTAGCCCGGCTGCCAGACCCCGCCGAGCAGGATGATCAGCGCGGTGACGGTGCACAACACGATCGTGTCGACGAACACGCCCACCGCCTGCACCAGGCCCTGTGCGGCGGGATGCTTCACGTCGGCGGCCGACGCGATGTTGGGAGTCGAGCCCATGCCGGCCTCGTTGGAGAAGAGGCCGCGCCGGAGCCCCTGCACGATGCCTGCCGATACGGCGTAGCCGACGGCTCCGCCTGCGGCCTCGCGCAGACCGAACGCGCCGAGCACGATGTCGGCGAGCGCGGACGGCACCTGGCTGATGTTGAGCAACACCACGACGACACCGGCGGTCAGATACAGCACCGCCATCATCGGCGCGACGATCTCGGCGAACGAGGTGATCCGCCGGACGCCGCCGAAGATCACCAGTCCGGCGACGGCTGCGGCGACGATGCCAGAGAGCAGCGGCGGCACGCCGAAGGCGGCATCCACCGTGGTCGCCAACGTGTTCGACTGCACCGACACGATGCCGATCGGGAACGCGACGATCATCACGACCGAGAAGATGACTCCCGCCCACCGGGCGCGCAGGCCGTGCTGCATGTAGTACGCCGGGCCACCCCGGTACACGTGCTCGCCGTTGCGCTCGGCGCGGCGCCGGTAGATCTGGCCCAGGGTGTTCTCGACGATTGCGGTGGTCATGCCGAGCAGGGCGACCATCCACATCCAGAACACGGCGCCAGGGCCGCCGAGGGTGATGGCGATCGCCACGCCGACGATGTTGCCGGCACCGATCCGACCGCCGAGCCCGACGGCGAACACGCGAAATGACGACACGCCGTCGGAGTGATCGGGTCGGAAGCTGTGGCGCAGCGCGTCGATGAAGGCGCCGGGCTTACGGAACTGCACCCCGCGTAGCCGCAGCGTGAAGTAGATGCCCGCACCGCCGAGCAGCAGGCCGAGCAGACCGAGAGTCAGTGGGCCGGGCAGGGCGCCGGATCCCCACAGCAGCTCGTTCAGGCGATCCATAGGTTCGGGCATCACACCAGGGCGCACCGGTGCGCAACCTGAACGGATCCTGAGCGTTCGTCGACGGTGTTACTGGGCGGCGTTCGCCATCAGCGCACGCGACAGGGCGGACGCCGCGGCCACAACGTGCTCGCCGACCTCGTCGACTCGATCGGTTAGGCGCGCCGGAGTGCTCGACACCGACAATGCGGCGACCGGTTGGCTATCGACCACCACGGCGGCTGCGACTGCGGCAACTGCGTCGTCCCACTCGCCGACGTTGGCCGCATAGCCGCGTCGACCAATCTCCAGAAGCTGCGCATCGAGCAGCTCACGGTCGGCGAGCGTGGCGTCGGTCAACGGAGCGAGTCGCTCCGGGAGGTGTCGGTTGCGTTCGTCCGACTCCATCACGGCGAGCATGGCCTTGCCGGTCGCTGCGGCATACGCAGGGACGCGGTATCCGACGGGGATCACCAGCTGAATGGGGCCCGGAGACGTGACGCGATCGAGCAGTACGACGTCGAGGCCATCGAGCTCCACGAGGTGCACTGCGTCGCCGGTGCGATCGCGCAGATCGAGCATCACCGACTGTGCGGCCGCGAGCAGCTCGATCGGGCCGCGCTGTGTGGTCAGTTGTCGGAGACGGCTCGACAGGTCCCATGCCGTGCGGCCACCCGCCGTGGACGCCCGCCCGGCGATCCAACCAGCTTCGGCCAGCGTCTCCAGACAACGTTGCACCGTGCTCTTGGCGATGCCTGTGCGCCGAGCGAGCTCGCCGACGCCAGCGGGACCGCCCGTCGCCAGCGACTCGACGATCACGATCGCGTTGCGCACCGATTTCACAGCGGGGGCCTCACACCAGCGTGAACCGGATCCCACCGATGTCGTGACGCTCGCCAACCGCATCTCGATCGACGGCCCGCAGCTCGACGCCGACGATGCCGTCGTGCTCCACGCCGTCTCCCTCGACGAATCGCACCGCCTCGTCGACGTCGAGTTCAGCCCACCGAGCTGCAGTGCGTTCGGGTTCGGTTGCCGCCACGACGACCCCGGTGATGCCGTCGACCCTGGCACCAGGTGTCTCCATCGTCGGCCACTTCGGGCCGCCCCACCGCCAGCTGCCCGCGGGCTGCGGTTCGTCGATCGACACGATTGCGCCACCGACGTCACGGGGATGGAGGTGGCGCCCGCGGATGCCCGGGAAGTCGCCCTGCCACACGATGCGCACACCGAGCGCCTCCAGCCGCTCGACGCGTGCATCGAGATCGTCGACCTCGTAGATCGCCATGTACCCACCCGGTCCGCCCCGACGGGTGAGCAGGCGACCCGCAGTGGTGCCGTCCTCGATGGGCGAGAGCACTTCGAGGAACTGGTCGCCGACCAGGAGCAACGCGTTGCGCAGTCCGAACTCGGCAACGCCGGGGTCGTGGAAGCACACCTCGACACCGAACGTTGCGACGAGTTGCTCGACGACGGGATCGAGGTCGGCAGCGATCATCGCCACCTGGCGCAGCCGGATCATGTCGGCCTGTCTAGTCCGGCCAACAACGCCCGGGCGACCAGCGTGGTGACGTCGACGAGTCGTGCGTCGTTGCGTGCGGCGATCAGCGGCAGCTCGGTGCACGCCAAGAGGAATGTGCTGCCGCCGGTGCGTGCGCACAACGAGTCGAGTCGCTCATCGAGGCCCACCCACGGTGGACCGACCCTCTTCACATCGAGGATCAACTCGTGGAGCTCGTCGAGATGAGATGCCGACAGCGTCCGCAGCGACGCGGCGTACTGGCGATACGGCGACCGTTCACCGAGGGCCGCGACCGGGCGTGCGCCGAGCAGCACCGGCGCGTCGCCACGATGATCCTCGAGGAACTCGCCGAGCACCGCGGTGAACGTGACCAGGTGCGCGGCATGACCGGCGGCGACCACGTCGGGAGCAATCGCGTTCAACGTGTTGCAGGCGACTGCCCAACGCGCACAGGCCGGGTCGAGCACGGCGGCGTGTTCGACCACGACCGGCACTACCTGGTCGTAGGTCTCGTCCATCGCCATCGACGCGCCGAGGCGCGGGTCGCTGCGCACGAGCACCGACGGTGCGTCACGATCGCCCCGATATCCCTCGCCGAGCTGAGCGCGTCGTTCGCTGAGCACCGCCTGCCACAGGTCGATCCCGGCCTCGGGACCGGACCCAGCGAGGATCCCGATGTCGAACCGCATGTGTCGATCGGCGTCAGTCTGTAGCAAACGACGGCCACCAGGCGGGCCAACCCAGCTCGTCTTCGAGTGTCTGAGCGACGGCGAGCAGCAGATCCTCGCGACCGTGAGCGGCGACCAGCTGCACCGCCGTCGGTGGCGTGACGCCGTCGTCGGCCGGCAGCACCGGCACCACGATCGCCGGGTGGCCGGTGGCGTTGAACGGGTACGTGAACCACGCCAGCGGAAATCCGGCGCCCATCGTGCCGAGCGGGTCGTCGGCGGTCTCCTTCAGTTCCCCGATCAACGGGACATCGCGGCCCAACGCAGGGGTGAGCAGCAGGTCGTGGCCGGGTGCGTCGTCTCGCTGCGGCTCGGTGCGCCACCACGAACTCACGGCGCGTGCCCACTGCTGTTCGCGGCCGAGCTCCTCGATCACCACAGGTCCCTGCGACGACGCCGCCAACTCGAACATCGCCCACGTGCGCGGCTCGACGTCGTCGACCGTCATCGGACGACCGAGCGCCCCCTCGATCGTGGTCCGCAGGGCCGCCCGTTCCGCGGCGTACAGGTTGGGCGTACGCAAGGGCTCGTCGAGCGCTGCCGGATGTGCCGCGTCGACGACATAGCCGATCTCACCGAGGAGGGCAGCTGCGGTTTCGACCGCACGCCGATTGCGCTCGCCGCAGTCCCCTACCCGATCCATCGCGCCCGGCGCCCGATCGAGCAGACCGATGCGCAACCGCTCGGGCGCGCGGCGAGCGGACTCCGCCCACGGGGTCGATGGCCGTGGCAACGCATACGGCTCGCCGGGCAGCGCGCCGGCCGTGGCATCGAGCAGCGCAGCGACGTCGCGCACGGTGCGCGCCACATGGCCTTCGACCTTGGTGCCTCGCCCTTCTGCGCCAGGGGCGTTGGTGATGCGCCCGCGGCTCACCTTCAGACCGACGAGCCCGTTGCACGCGGCTGGAATGCGCAGCGACCCGCCTCCATCGCTGGCGTTGGCCGCCGGGACGATGCCGGCGGCGACGATCGCCGCAGCGCCGCCGCTCGAACCACCCACCGACCGATCGAGCGCCCACGGGTTGCGACACACTCCGTGTGCATCGGGCTCGGTGGTCGGCGGGCCGAAGGCCAACTCCGGCAGGTTCGTACGACCGATCGACACCAGCCCGGCGTTGCGGTAGCGCGTCGCCAACTCGGTCGTGTACTCGGCCCGTCGGTCGATCTCGACGAAGGCGCGCATCGCCCACGTCGACGGCTCCCCGGCAATGGTGCACTTCCAGTCCTTGACGGCGAAGGGCACGCCGGCGAACGGACCGTTGCCGCTGTCGGCCGCTTCGGCGGCGGCGAGTTCGAATCGGCGATGGACGATGGAGTTGATGGTTGGATCGAGCCGCTCCGCTCGACGTATCGCCTCGTCAACTGCCGCCTTGGGAGCGATCTCGCCCGTGCGGACTAGCTCGGCTTGGCCGACGGCGTCGTGCTGCCAGATCTGTGATGCGCTCATCGGCGTTCGTACACCCCTGCTCGTTTCTCGAAGAAGGCGGTCAGCGCCTCGGCGTGATCGCGGGTGCGGAACAGGCGGGCGAACGACCGCGCCTGGAGCTTCGTCGCCTCGGATTCGTCGAGGTCGATCGACTCGTTCATGCACTGTTTGGTCGTCTCGACCGACAGTGGCGAGCGGCTGGCGATCCGTTCGGCGATAGCGACGGCCCGATCACCGAGTTCGTCGGATCCGACCAGCTCGGTCACGAGCCCCCAGTCGAGCGCCTGCTGACCACGGCACGACCACCCGGTGAGCAGCATGTGCCGGGCGCGAGCATCGCCGATGGCTCGCGTGAGCCCGCGGAAGTTGGCCACCAGGCCGACGTTCACCCCGGCTGCACCGAAGTTGACCTTGTCGTCGCCGATGCGAATGTCGCAGCACAACGCCAGTTCCAACCCGCCGCCGTGGGCTGCGCCGTTGACCGCGGCGATCACCGGGACGCGGTGGTGGCGGATGGCGTCGAGGAGGCGGCCGATGCCGCCGAGGAACTCGCCAACCTCGTCGCGCTCGATGTCTTGTTCTTCGCGCAGGTCGGCCCCCGCACAGAAGTGGCGGCCGGCGCCGGTGATGATGATCGCCCGCACCCCGTGGTCGTCGCTCGCGGTGTCGAGCAGATCGGCGATCGCGCGCTGTGCAGCACTGTCGATTGCGTTCACCGGCGGCCGGTCGATGGTGATGCGCAGCACGTGCGGCGCCGGTCGGTCAGCGCGCACCACGTCGGCCGTCGGCTCACTGCTCATGTGGCCTCCGCCTCCGGCTCGGCGACCGCTCCCGCTTCGAACAATGCGTCGATCTCGTCGCTGCCGAACCCTCGCTCGGCGAGCACCTCGCGCGAGTGCTCGCCCAACCCTGGGGTGGCGGAACGCACCGTCATCGGCGTGTCGGAGAACTTGACCGCATGCCCGATCCGACGGGCCGCACCATCGCCTTCGACCATGTCGGTGGCGACCACCTGGGGGTCGTCCCACACCTCGTCGAGTCGGTGGACCGGTCCGGACGCCACGTTCGCGTCGTGCAGCAGCGAACTCCATGCTTCGGTCGATCGAGTGCGTGTGGTCGTGGCGATCTCGTCGGCCAGCTCGGCTCGGTTGGCCAGACGGCGGCGGGCGCTGCGGAATCGCTCGTCGTCGACCAGGTCGTTGCGTTCGAGCGTTGCGCAGAGGGCGACCCAGGCGTCTTGCGTGGGTGCGGCGATCGTGATCCATCCATCGGCGGTGGGAAACGCCTCGTACGGCGCCGACAGCCGATGGGCCGAGCCGCCGGCTTCGGCGAGCACGCCCTGCTGGAACCACGACATCGCTTCCCACACGAGGTAGGCGATCGACGACTCGAGCAACGAGGTGGTCACGGTCTGGCCCTCACCGGTCACGCTGCGCCGGACCAGGGCGGCGTTGATCCCCATGGTGGCGAACACTGCGGCGTTGAGATCGGCGAGGGGCACGCCGGCTTTGCATGGATCGCCGCCCACCTCGCCGGTGATCGACATGATGCCGCTCATCCCCTGCGCCATCAGGTCGAACCCGCTCTGATCGGCACGCGGCCCGACCGCCCCGAATCCCGAGATCGAGCAGTACACCAGGCGGGGGTTGATCGCCCGCAGGTCGTCGGGGCCGAGACCATGCTTGGCGAGCGTGCCAGGACGATGGTTCTCCACCACCACGTCGGCGGTTTCGGCGAGACGCCGCAATGCATCGGCGCCGTGTGGGTTGCGGTAGTCGATGGCAATGGAGCGCTTGTTGCGGTTCATCGTGCCGAAGGCGTCGACGCCCTCGCCCGCCCAGCGCGTGAGGTCGCCGATGCCGGGCCGCTCGACCTTGATCACATCGGCCCCGAGATCGGCGAGCAACATCCCGCAATAGGCACCGGCCATCACCTGAGTGATGTCGAGCACGGTGATGCCGTCGAGTGCCCCTGGACTGTTGGTCATCTCATCCTCCACTTCACCCGCCGTACACGATCGGTTGCGCGTTGGCGGCGGCGGCGCAGCTCGCATCAACGGCATCGAGGTCGTCCCAGAATGCACGTGCGATCTGCTGCGCACACTCGCTCGTGCGCACCGGCACGTGGCCCTCGTATTCGAACACCAGGCGTGTCGCATTGGCGAGCTGATCGGCGACCGCCAGCCCGTCGGCGGGCAGGGTCGAGCTGTCGAGCAGACCCACCACCACCAGGGCTGGGACGTCGCTGGCCACCGGCTCGTTGAATTGAAGGTCGGCGGGTGGCACGTCGACGATCTCACACGGCATGTTCGACAGGTAGCCCAGGTGCTCCCAGGGACCGTCGGTGGCCACTGCACTGTCGACGGTCGCCATCACCCGCTCGGGGTCGATGCCGAAGTCGTGACACACCGCGGCGGCGCTCAGCCCGAGTCCGCCGTCGGCAATGCCCAGCAGCGATGCCGCGCTCGCGTCGATCAACGAGTCGTCGCCGGCGGCGATCGCGGCCACGATGCCCGGGATCGCCGGCAGCGTCGCGGGATCGAGCAGCTCGCCGATGCCGAAGGCCAGATCGCGCCCGTCGATCGACACGGTTGCCGGCTCGCCGGTCAACGGGTGGGTGATCTCGACAGGCCGCGGGGTCTCATCGAGTCGGGCAACTGCGGCGTCGAGGTTGGCGCGTACGTCACCGAACGATGCAGTGCATTCAGCCGATGCGGCGCAGCCGTCGACGACGGTCTGGAACACCGCATCGACCGCCGCGCCGACCGTTGCCGGAGCCCAGATGGCCGTGTCGGGCGGCGTCGCCGAGTCGATGACCGCTGCACGGATCGCGGCGGGGTGCTGGCGCAGGTACTCCAGCATGTAGCGGGTGGAGTACGACTCGCCGTACACGTTCCACTGAGCGATCCCGAGCGCCGACCGCAGCTGCTCGAGATCTTCGATCGCGTTGTTGGTGTTGTACTGCGCCAGATCCCAACCGTCGGCCTGCAACCGATCAAGGCACAACTGCCAACCGTCGAGCAGCGTGGCGTACTCGGCATCGATCGACTCGTTTGCCGCGAACACCGAGATGGCGGTGTCGTACAGCTCGGGGCACCCACTCTGGGGAATTCCGCTGTCGTCGCCGGGCACCGGCGAGTTGCCGCGCGTGTCGACGAGGATCAGGTCGCGCGTGCCTTGGACGTCGACGTTGGTGAACGGAATGAGGCTGTTGTACGCGCTCCCCCGTGGGCCGCCGGGCAGATACACGATCGGGTCGGCACTGCGGTCGGCGGGAGCGGCGGCCGATTCCCAGATGTAGTAGGTGACGTCGATCCGCCGAGCGTCGTCGTCGGTGGCTCCGTAGTCCTCCACGGTGTTCATCGACCAGCACGACAGTCGCGGCGAAGCCGCACCCTCGGGGATGCGGTCTTCGACGTAGCTCGGGAGCTGATCGGCGCAGTCGAGCTCGGTCACCGTTACGTCCGGGTCGACCACGTCGGCGACCGTACTGCTGGTGGTCGTCGATGCCGCCGCCGTCGTCGTCGGCTCCATCGTCGTCGATGGCACTGTCGAGGCCGAGTCGGTCGTGGTTGGCGTTGCTGTCTCGGCCGTCGATTCGACCATCCCCGCCTCGGTCGTGGTCGCGCTGTCATCGTCGCTGGCACATGCGGCCACCGCGAGAACGCCGACCATGAGCAGTGCCATTCTGCCGTTTCGCATCGTGGAACACCGTGCCACAATGCGGGCAGTGGAACAAGAGCCAACCATCGACACGCTTCTCGCTCGTCATCGCGTGCCCGGGGCCGCGTGGGCCATCGTCGACACCGACCACTGGACCACTGCCACTGCCGGTGTCGATCCGGCGACCGGAGATCCGATCACCGTCGACACCCGGTTCCAGATCGGATCGTTGTCGAAGCCGTTCTGTGCGCTCGTGGCGTGCCTCCTGGTCGATAACGGAACCGTGCCGTGGGACGACGACCTCTCATCGTGGGCACCCGACACCAACGGGCTGCTCGAACGCAACGGACACGACGGTGCCGTCACCGTGGCGCGGCTGCTGTCGCACACCGCAGGCATTGGCGTCCACGGCTTCATCGGCTACGCGCCCGACGAACCGATTCCCACGCGGCGCGAGGTGATACTGGGACGATCCGACGAGCCGCCCGGAACCGTCAACTCCGGCGCGGTCACGATGGAGCTCGACGCGGGCGTCGAGTTTCGCTACTCCGGTGGCGGGTACCAACTGCTCGAGCTCGCGCTGCAGGAGGCGACGAGCGACGACTTCGCGGCGCTCGTCGACCGGCTCGTGCTCTCACCCGCATCGATGAGCGCGACGGGGTTCGCCGAGCCGCCGAACCCCTCGGCAGGTTCCTTCGACGGCGAAGTCCTCCCCGAGCACCACCGCCGATACCCCGAGCGGGCAGCCGCTGGCCTGTGGTCGACCGTCGACGATCTCGCCCGCTGGCATGTCGAACTGCTCGCCGCGCGCCGTGACCCCGGCCACCGCTGGCACCGAGCGGTCGCACTGATGGCCACGCCGGTCAACGTGTCGGCGTCCACCGACGACGACGCGCCGCAGCCCGGTGGCCACGGACTACGGCTCGACTCGTTGTCCGCGCCACGCTGGGCCGCACATCGGGGACGCACCCTCGGGTTTGCCGCAACGAATGCGCTCGATCTTCGCGGCCGTTTCGCGGGGGTGGTGGTGACCAACGGTTTTCCGGGCGGTTCCGACGTCGGCGATGAGCTGCTGATCGAGGCCAGTCTCACGCAGCAATGGGACGGCTGGCGGCCGCTGCACTGACCGGTGGTTGGACTCGATGACAGGGATGCCTTACGTTGCGCATAATGCCCTCCAAATCCGCCGAGCAGGGACGGTGTGCGGTCATCGTGGTGATGGCCGGCTCGCTCATCGCTGCGGCCTGCTCGTCATCGACGGACGACTCCAGCGCAACCGATGCAACGACGAACACCACGCCACCGCCTGCCGCCGCAACGAGCGAATCGACCGCGACCACTACAACCCCGACCGCAGCCGTCACAACGACCGCCGACACCGTCGCAACCGCGGGCACGACGGCCGCAGCACTCGTAACGATCGCCGATGTACCCGCGGTCTTCGAAGGTGAACGAGTCGCCGTCATCGGCAGCAACGCCTGGCCCCTGGTTGGCAACCTGCTGGCACTCGGGGTGACTCCGGCGGCCATCTACAGCCAGCTCGGCAATCAGGAGCAGCCCGGCTACCTCACCGAGTCGTTCGGGGAAGAGCTGGCTGAGGTCCCAGTGCAGTATGTCGATCTCGCCTCGCTCAACCCCGAGGAGCTGGCGCGAGTCGGTGCCGATCGCGTGGTGCTGCCTGCGTTCTTCGAGCCGATCATCGCCGACAACCCGATCTGGCAACAGGTGATCGACGGCGGCGCAGGTGCGGTGTATGTGCCGGCTACCGATTGGCGCGGGTCACTCCAAGCGCTCGTCGATGCATCCGGTGTCGACGCGTCGGCGACGCTCGCCGAGCTCGACGCGGAGTACGACGTGCGAGTCGAGGCCATTGCGGATTCGCTCGACTACGACCCCAGTCCGGTCACGTTCAACACGTTCCAGTGGAACGAGGACGGCACCTTCATCCCGACACTGCGCGCTGCGCCGATCGTGCAGGTGATGTCAGATCTGGGGTTCCAGCTGCACCCCTCGTTGGCGGAGTCGAACGACGGACCTGTCAGCCTCGAGACGGTGCCCAGCATGGATGCTGACCTCGTCGCCATTCAGGTGCGTGGCGTGGAGTACGACTCGCTCGCCGCCGACCCGCTGTGGTCGACCACCTCGGCCGCAACATCCGGCAATCAGTTCGAGCGCTTCCAGTTCGGTCAACAAGGTGGCTGGCTCGAGATGTTGGCGCTGCTCGATCAACTTGCGGTCGAGCTCCCGCGTTATCAGCCCGTCACATGACGACCCCACCGGCGCCAGACAGTGTCGCCACTCAACCGCGCAGCCGGGCTGTGCACTTCGGCTGGGTGTCGCTGCTCCAGGATCTCGGCTCGAAGATGGTGGTGCCGATCCTTCCGCTGTTTCTCGCGCTCCAGCTGGGCGCTTCAGCGTTCGTCATCGGCCTCATCGATGGTGTCGGTGCAGTCAGCGCAGCGGTTGCCGCACCGATCGCGGGCCGGCTCAGCCAAGGACTACCGGTTCGTTGGGTTCGAGCCGGCTACGGCCTGTCGAGCGCGATGAAGCTCGCGTTGGCGTTTGCCTCCACGTGGCCGGCAGTGCTCGGCATCCGCATCGCCGATCGCGCCGGAAAGGGGATTCGCGATGCGCCGCGCGACGTGCTGCTCGCCGAGGCCCCAGCACATCGCCACGGCGCCACCTTCGGCATCCAGCAGGCGATGGACAAGACCGGCGGGTTTCTCGGTCCGCTCGTCGGGCTCGCCGCGTACGAGCTCTCCAATCAGTCGTTCGACGCCGTGTTCGTGGTCGCCTTTATCCCCTGCGCGCTGAGCGTCGCGTTGCTGTGGCGTATTCCGCCTGCGCCCGCCCCCACGCGCTCGACAACCGACGCACTGCCAACGACGAATGCGCCGGAAACCACGTCATCGCAGGCGTCCTCAGCTCAGCGCAGAGCACTCGTCGCGATCGCGCTGCACTCGCTGGGATTCGTGTCGGTCTCGCTGTTGTTGTTGCGCGCCCTCGATGTTGATGCAACGGTCGCGCAGATCCTCGTGGGCTACGCGGTGCTCCGCCTGATCACCGCAGTCGCCAGCTACCCGATCGGGCGGCTGGTGGACGCGACGTCGGCCCGCGTGGTGACCATCGCGGGAATGCTGGTGTCCGCCGTAGCGATCGCTCAGATCGCCGTCGCGACAACGCCCATCGCCGTATGGATCGCCCTCGGCGCAGTTGGGCTCGCCGACGCAATGACCCGTGGCCCGGTGAAGGCCTGGTTGCTGAGCCTCGGACCCAAAGCGGCAAGCGGAGCAGTACTCGGTGATCGGTCGGCGATCACAGGTATCGCCGGGCTCGTGTCCTCGATCGCTGTGGGCGCAGCATGGGGTTCCGACGGTCAAGCGGCGCTGCTCGCCGCAGCGACGATCGTTGTGTGCGCAGCGATCGTCGCCACCACTGTCCGGCCGGTGACAGCAACCACGAGATGACGCCCAGAACACGGCGGACCGACGAAGCCGATCAACCTCCATCACCGGCGACTGCGCGCGGGCTGGTTCGATGGGTGCTCGGAGCACAACGATGGCGCATCGCCGCAGGTGCCACCGCCGGCATCGTCTGGATGGGCGCAACCGCCACACTGCCGATCGCCCTCGGCGCGGCCGTGAACAACGCGGTCGAGCCGGACCAGAACGCCTCGACCAGCACTGTGGCGTGGTGGGCAGCATTGCTCGTGGCAATCGCGGCCGTGATCGCCATCGCCGGTGCGATCCGTCACCACCTCGCCGTGTCGCTCTTCGCCGGAACACGCTGGAAGCTCGAACGTCAGGTGACACGGCGAGTGCTGGATCACCGCGGTGGCGATCTCCCGGACGCTGGCACGCTGCTCGCCGCCTCGCAGAACGACGCGCGTGCGGTCGGCGGCATCGCCGACCTGATGTGTCGCGGTTCGGGTGCCGTGGTCAGCCTGATCGGGGTCGGCGCGGTGATGTTGACGACCTCGCCGCTCCTCGGTGTCGTCGTATTGGTCGGGCTGCCCCTCAGCATGTTGAGCCTCGTGCCGATCTGGCGCCCGTACACGCGACGCGCGGCGGCGGTGCAAGCCACGATGGCGGACGCGTCGGCGACCTCGGCCGATCTCATCGGCGGGCTGCGGACGGTGCGCGGCCTCAGCATGGAACCGAGTGCGCGCCGATGGTTCGCCCGCAGTGTGCGTGACGTCGAGATTGCGGGTGTTGCTGCCGCCCGCATCGGTGCGGTGTGGCAGGTCATTTCGCTCGCCGTACCCGGCCTGTTCCTTGCGTTGGTCCTCCTGATCGGCGGCAATCTGACGATCGACGGCTCGATCGACGCTGGCGACCTGGTCACGTTCAGCGGCCTCGCCTCATTCCTGGCGATCCCCTTGCAGACCCTCGCCGAGGTCGGCGACGTCTGGGCCCGTGGACTCGCCGGCGCGCGACGCATCGCCGACGTCCTCAACACTCCGGTGGCAGTCGCGACGGCGCCGACCGGTCGCCGCTCCGACCCGGCTGGGACCACTGGCACGTCCGACACGCCGATGCGTATCGAGCTCCACGGCGCGTCGTCGAGCGTGATCGACGGATTGGATCTCGTGGCCGAGGGTGCGCTGCACGGTATTCGCAGCACGCACGACGAGATGACCGAAGCACTCCTCGACGTGCTCGGCCGACGCTTCGCCACCGACGGCCACCAATTCCTGCTCGACGGGATCGAGGTTGGTGAGGAGCATCCCGCCGATACTCGGCGTGACGCGCTCGTCGAGGATGCCCGCCGACCGTGGCTGCTGGCAGGCAGCCTGCTCGACAACACGACGCTCAGCGCCTCGCTCAGCGAGCACCCCGAACGGGCACGGGTCGCTCGCCAGGCCCTGCACACCGCAGGGCTCGACGAGTTCCTCGACCGGATGGATCACGATGTCGGCGAAGGCGGACAGCGGTTGTCCGGCGGCCAGCGCCAGCGGGCCGCGCTGGCCCGTGCGGTCGCCGCTTCGCCGCCCGTGCTGGTGCTCGTCGAGCCGACCAACGCCCTCGACTCGGCCACCGAGATGGTGGTCGCCGAGCGACTCGCTACTGCACGTCGGGGGCAGACGACGATCGTCATCACCGCGAGCCCCATCGTGCTCGCCGCATGCGATGTCGTGACCGATCTCGGTCAGCCGTCTGGAGTCACCCGGTGAGCGCGCCAGCATCGGTACTGCCGACGGCAAGCCCGCAACGGTCGCGCGCACGGGTGGCCCGGCTGCTCTCCGACCGAAGAGGGGCGGTGGCGCTCGTCGTCGCCCTCACCGCCACCGCGTCGGCCGCCTCGCTGGCGGGACCAGCGCTGATCGGCGCAGTGATCGACACCGCCACCGACGCCACGGTGACGGCAGACGATCGGCGCACGACCGTGCTCGTGATCGCCGTCGCCTACGTGATCCTCACACTCGTCGGCGGGCTCATCAGCTACGTCGGCGCGGTACGCGCGGCCGCGCTCGGCGAGTCCGCGCTCGCCGAGGTGCGCACCGAGGTGTTCGACCATGCGTTGGCGATCGACACCACGACCGTGGAACGAGGCGGGGTCGGCGACCTGGTCGCCCGGTTGACCGCCGATGTCGACGCCCTGACCACCGTGATTCGGCAGTCGCTGCCGGTCACGCTGTTCTCCACGGCCCAGCTGATCATCGGCGTGGTGTTCCTCGTGCTCGTTGACGTACGACTGGCCATCGCCGGTGTCGTCGCCGGGGCTCCCGTCGCTGCGCTCGGGGTGTGGTGGTACGCGCGGCACGCGCCCGTGCGGTACCGAGTCGAGCGCGAGCGGCTCGCGGGGCTCTCGTCGTTGCTGCTCGAGTTGTACCGCGGACGCATGACCGTGCTTGCGCATCGCGCCGACGGGTCGCTCCGGGCGCGGGCAGTCGACGCCGGAGCGGGCCTGGTCGACGCCGAGTTGTGGACCACGGCGGCACGCAACCGCCTGCGGCCGGCGATCAACCTCTCGCTGGGTGCGGCTCTTGCGGGAGTGGTCGTCGTCGGCGCCAATCTCGCCGACGACGGAGCGGTATCGGTCGGCGCGGTGATCGCGGCCGCGCTCTACGTGCTGCGGTTGTTCGGTCCGATCGGTGCGGTGATGGAGCAACTCGACGAGATCCAGCAGGCGACCGCGGCGATGGCCAGATTGGTCGGCGTGACCGACGTACCGGTCATCCTCGATCAGGGCGACGCAGCCGATCGACGCGTCGCCGACACGGCGACGATCCCACCACGTGAGCACGCGGCCGACACCGCTGGTGCAGACGTCGTCGTGCGCGATGTCACGTTCGCCTACCGCCCGGGCGTCCCCGTGCTCGTCGACGTGAGCCTCGCCGTCGCCGCCGGCGAGCACATCGTGATCGTCGGTCCGTCCGGAGCGGGGAAGTCGACGCTCGCCAAACTGATCGCCGGCGTGCACGTGCCCGACCGTGGCCAGGTCGTCGTCGGCGGACGGTCGGTCAACCACACCGCGGTCGCTGCCTCGGTGGCGTTGCTCACTCAGGAGGTACACGTGTTTCGGCGCTCGTTACGCGACAACGTGGCCCTCGGCGTCGACGCGACCAACTCGCGGATCGAAGCCGCCCTCCACACCGTCGGCGCACACTGGTGGATCCGTCTCCCCGACGGCCTCGACACCGCGATCGGCGATGGCGCCTACGAACTCACCGCGCCGCAGGCACAACAAGTGGCCTTGGCCCGCGTGGTGTGCGCCAATCCCTCGGTCGTCGTGCTCGACGAGGCGACCGCCGATCTCGACCCGTTCGCCGCGGCCGAGACCGAAGCCCACCTCGACACCGCCTTCGCTGGGCGCACCGTCGTGACCATCGCCCACCGTCTCGACGTGACTGCACGCGCCGACAGGGTGGTGGTGATGGATGGTGGGCGAGTCGTCGAGGTCGGACCGCATAGCGAACTCGTCCATCACGGCGGCGTGTACGCCGACCTGTGGCACCGCTGGTCTGCCGCCCGCTGAGCGACGTCGCCGACAGACCGCCTCGTCGACTGACCGCTTCGTCGACTAACCGTCAGTGCGCGGAGGCCCGCGCCAAGCGGCGGATCGCGATGGTGCCGAACACCAGCATCAGCCCGGCCGACCACAACAGGGCGTAGGCGATCGGACGGACCAGCTCACCGCCTCGGGCGAGGTGATCAAGCGACTGCACGTAGGCCGTGGCCGGGTTGGCGCGTACCAGCGGCTGCGCCCAACCCGGATACGCCTCGAGCGGGACCAGTCCTTGGGAGAAGAACAGCAGCACCAAGAACAGGGCGTTCAGCGGCGGTCCGAGACCCTCCTGCGTTTCCGCCGACGTGGCCATCGCCATTCCGATCCACGCCACGCTGACCGAACACAGCACGGCGACCAACACGTACCCGATCGCAGGGCCGACGCCATTCTCGAACCGGAAGCCGAATACGTATCCCAGCGCGACGAGCACAGCAACCGCGGCGACGGCGCGCACCACTTCGGCAGCCACAGTGCCCACCAGCGGACCCGACGGGGCGACCGGGAGGGACCGCACTCGGTCCATGTAGCCACCGCGCAAGTCCTCGAACATCCCGATGGCGGTCCCGATCGAGCCGAACATGATCGCCGAGATGGTCAGCCCTGGAACGAGGCGTTGGGCGTACGGGCCGTCTTCGAACGCTTCGATCGCCGACGAGAACACGGCGAGCATCGTGAGCAACAACAGGATCGGGAACGCCAGCGTGGACACGATGGTGAACGGTCGACGGAGAAACCGCAGCACCGACCGGCCCGTGAACGCCAGATACGCCGACGACCTGCTCGGCGGATCGATCGTCTGCACCGGCGCGACGAATGCGGTCATGACGCCCTCCTCATCATCCGTGCGCCGAGATAGCCGCACACCACCAGCAGGCCGATCGACCAACCGACGCTGCGGCTCACGGTGGACGTGATGTCGCCATCGCCGGTCAACGCCCGCAGGGCGTCGATCACCGCGGTCACCGGCTGCCACTCGACAAACGGCTGCAACCAACCTGGAAAGTCCTCAACCGGGACGAACGCAGTCGACAGCATGAGCAGCGGTAGGTACGGGATGGTGGCGATCGACACCGCCGTGTCGGGCGAGCCGGCGATGTAGCCAAGAAGGCCCATCGCGAGGGCCGCGCCGATGGCGAACAACAAGGCCACACCGACGTACGCCGGGAGCCAGATCAGGCCAGCGTTGAAGCGCATGCCCGTGACCACGCCCACCACGAGCAGCACGACGAGCGACACCGCAGCGCGGACCACGTCGCCGGCCGCGCGGCCCAGCATCGGCGCGCCGCGATGGATCGGCATCGAACGCAACCGCTGGAGCACCCCGCTCACCCGATCGTCGGCGACGTAGTACGCCGACGAAATCGCGGCGAACAACATCGCTTGGACGACGATCGCCGACGGCAGCAGCTGGACGTAGTCGAAGCCCTGCGCTTCCATGATCCGCCGCATCGTCACGTTGAACAACAGGAAGAACAGCAGTGGGAACAAGATGGCACCCATGATCGACGCCGGGTTGCGCGCAGTCTTGGTGACCGCCCGGGCTCCAAGCAACGCGCTGTCGACGGCGAGCGAACTCATGAGGCGTTCCGTTCGGCAACGCGCTCGTCGGGCGACTGCCCCGCTGCTGCCGGCGGCGCCGCCGAGTGATCGGTCAGCTGCAGGAACACTTCGTCGAGCGTGGGCCGACGAAAGTGAGAGGTCGGAGATCTCCACATGCGTCGAGTCGACGATGCGCACCACCTCTGGAAGCTGCGGCGCTGCGGTATCGAGGAGGGTGACCGCTCCTGTCCGTTCGTCGACGTTGATGTCGCCGACTGGCGTCAACGCAGTCCCGAGCGCGGGTCCGTCGGCCGGGTCGAGCGGGATGACCACCACGGAGTGCCCGCCGGTCATCGCCTTGAGTTCGTCGGGAGTGCCGGATGCGACCACGTCGCCGGCGTCGATCACCACGATGCGTTCGGCGAGCTGATCGGCCTCTTCGAGGTACTGCGTCGTCAGCACGATGGTCAGGCCGTCGCTGCGCAGGTCGCGGACCACATCCCACAGCTCGGTACGGCTGCGCGGATCGAGCCCGGTGGTCGGTTCGTCGAGAAAGAGGACCGATGCCGGCACAACGAGGCTGGCTGCCAGGTCGAGGCGACGGCGCATGCCGCCCGAGTACGTCGACACTGGGCGGTCGCCGGCATCACTCAGCGAGAAGCGTTCGAGCAACTCATCGGCCTTGGAACCCGCAGCCTTCCGGTCGAGCCCGCGCAGACGGCCGAACAGTCGAAGGTTCTCACTCCCTGTGAGGACTTCGTCGAGCGCCGCGAATTGCCCGGTGAGCGCAATGTGCTGGCGCACCTTGTCGGCATCGTCGACCACGTCGAGCCCGGCCACTCGAGCGGACCCAGCATCGGGACGCAGCAACGTGGCCAACACGTTGATCGACGTCGTCTTCCCCGCGCCGTTGGGGCCGAGCAGTCCCAGCACCTCGCCCGCCTTGACGTCGAACGTGACGCCGTCGAGGGCACGGGTCTCGCCGAAGGTCTTGACGATGGCGTCGACTTCGATCGCTGCACTCACTGTGTTGCTCCTGTCAGCCGCCACCCGGCGGCACGAGTTCGTTCGTTCCAGAAATCGGCATACCGACCGCCCTGGGCGAGAAGGTCGGCATGTGTGCCCGACTCGGCGATCGAGCCTTGGTCGAGCACGATGATGTGGTCGGCGTTGACCACGGTTTGCAGCCGGTGGGCGATCACCACGATCGTTCGATCGCCGCGCAGTTCGTCGAGCGCGTTCTGGATCGCCACCTCGTTCGCGGGATCGATCGCGGCGGTTGCCTCGTCGAGCAACACGATCGGTGCGTCTTTCAGCAGCGCCCGCGCGATCGACACGCGTTGACGCTCGCCGCCCGACAGTCGAGAGCCGCCCTCGCCGACGTCGGAGGCCCATCCGTCCGGCAGCCGGTCGATCATCTCGTCGAGACGGGCCAGCGCAGCCACGCGCGTGAGTTGCTCGTCGATGGCGTCGACGTTGGCCAGACGCAGGTTGTCAGCGACCGACCCGGTGAACAGGTAGGTGTCCTGGAACACGATCGCCAGCTGCGCCATCAGCGCTTCGGTGGTGCGCTCGCGTACGTCGACGCCACCTATACGGACGACGCCATCGTCGACGTCCCAGAACCTGGCGATCAACCGGGCGATGGTCGTCTTCCCGGAACCCGACGGCCCGACGATCGCCAGCATCGAGCCGTTGGGCACCTCGACCGAGACGTCACGCAACACAGGCTCGTCGGCCTGATAGCCGAAACTGACGCGCTCGAGCTCGATCGAGTGATCGGTCGCCACGACGCCATCGTCGGTGGGCTCGTCGAGCGTCGCCGTCGCCAAGAGCTCGTCCATGCGGGCGAGGGAGTTCGACGCCATCTTCAACGCTCCACCGACGTCGGCGGCGGCCAGCAACGGCTCGATCGAGCGGACCGTCAGCACCAACAACGCGATCAGCTCGGCACCGTCGATCGAACCACCAACGGCGAGGTTGACGCCGACGACGAGAACGATGACGAACGCCACCTGCAGAACAGCGGCGAAGCCGATCAGACCCGGAACGGCTTTGATCAACAGGCTGCGACCGGCGTTGCGGTATCCGAGCAGCGACACATCGAGGATCTCGTTGCCCTCGACGGTGCGGCCGTAGGCGCGCAACACGGCCTGCGACTGGGCGAACTCAACGAGTCGGCCGCCGGCTTCGGCTGCGGCCGCGTCGTTGGCGTGGTCGGCCTCGCGCACCAAACTCCCCGACCAGCGGAACACGAACCACGCCAGCGGTCCGGTGACCGCTGCCGCCAACGCCAGCCGCCAGTCGAAGAAGAACATGATGGCGACCACGGTGATCGGGGTGACGAAGGCGGTGATGATCGGCCGCAACATGTGCGCCGGTGTGCCCATCACGTCGATCACCCCCTTGCTCGTCAGTCGGCCGATCGAGCCGACACGCTCGCCGCCGAACCAACCGAGCGGAAGGTCGGCGATCTTGTCGCCGAGCCGCATGAACAACCCGCGCGACAGGCCGACCGCCGCTCGATACGACATCATCTGCGCGACGTAGCGAGCGATCGCGTACACCACGAGCACCCCGAACATCGCCAACGTCCACCACCACGCGGCGCCGGTATCGCCGTCGAACAGAGCCCGCAGAATCGGCACGAGAAGGACGAAGCCGACGCCCTGCAACACGCCGACTGCGATCCAGGATGCGACACATGCGCGCAGTGCGCCGTCGTCGTTGACGACGCTCATCAAACGGCGGATCATCGGGCCACCTCCTCCGTGCGGTTGGACGTACTGTCGATCGTGGGTTCGGCGCGTTGGTCTGCGGCCCATTGCCCCGCATAGAGGCCGTCGAGGTCGAGGAGGTCACCGTGCCGGCCGAGTTCGACCACGTGCCCCTGGTCGACGACCGCGATCTGATCGGCCTCGACGATCGTCGACAGACGGTGGGCGATGACCAGCAGCGTTCGACCGACGGCGAGGTTCGACAGCGCGTCTTGGATCGCAGCCTCCGACTCGGGATCGGCGAAGGCCGTTGCCTCGTCGAGCACGAGGATCGGCGCATCGGCGAGCAAGGCACGGGCGATCGACACTCGTTGTGCCTCTCCTCCCGACAGCTTGGCGCCCTCGTCGACGACGGTGTCGTAGCCGTTCGGGAACTGCTCGATGCGCTCGTGGATCTGCGCCGCCTGCGCCGCGGCGATCACGTCATCACGGCTCGCGCCAGGACGACCCAACGCGATGTTCTCCGCGATGCTCGCCCGAAGCAGCTGCACGTCCTGGAACACGAAACCGACGTGGCGATAGAGCTCGTCCGAGGCGATGTTGCGAAGGTCGACGCCGCCGATTCGCACCGCACCCGCGGTCGGGTCCCAGAAGCGACAGAGCAGCTTGGCCAACGTCGACTTGCCCGATCCCGACGGCCCGACGAGCGCCGTCACCGTGCCCGGCTGGAGGTGCAACGTGACGTCGTCGAGCACGGTACGCCGTCCGTCGTAGCTGAAAGAGACCGAGTCGAACTGGACGGCGTTGCCCTCTGGTCGTTGTGGGTCCGCCACCTCGGTCAGCGTCGGCGTTGCGAGCAGCACCCCCACACGGGCCGCTGCGTCCGACGCGGTCTGCAGGTCGGTCATTGCGTACCCGAGCTGGAGGATTGGAGCCGTCATCACCAGACCGAGCAGGAAGAACAGCACCAGGTCGACGGCACTGATCCAACCGTTCGACACGAACCACGTGCCGGCAGCAGCGATAACGGTGAGCGTCATCAGTGGCGACAACACGATCTCCGACGCCGACGAGATCCGCAGCATCCCCGACACCCAGTTCCAGAAGTAGTCGACGAACTCGTTGGCGGCCTTTGCGAACCGGCGATGAGCGCGACCCGACTCACCGAACGTCTTCACGACGGAGATGCCCTGGACGAACTCGACCGAGGCGACGTTGATCTCTTCAAGCGAGCGGTTGTAGTCCTCCATCTTGTCGCGGTACCCGGCGAACTGTCGCGAGTACAGGGCGACACCGATGAGGAACGGGACGAGCACGATCAACGACAGTCGCCAGTCGATGGTGAACAGATAGATCATCGCGGCAATGGGTGCGACCACCGCCGAGGTCAGGTCGGTGAAGGTGTGTCCGACCACGTGATGCATCGCGCCGACGTCGTCGACCACCGCCTTCTTGATGTCGCCGCCGTCGCGGTCGTCGAACCATCCGAGCGGAGCGCGACCGAGCCGATCGGCCAGTCGGCGACGGAGATCGAGTTGAAGGTCGTTGTCGGCGAAGTGCGTAATCGATGACGCGACGAACAGCAGCACGATCCGAGTCACGACCCCGGCGATCGCCACCCAAGCAATGGCCCATAGGCGCCCGTCGTCGACGGGCCCGTCGCCCAGCAGCTCGCGACCGAGCTCGGCAACGGCAACGAATGGCACGAGCGCCGCGATCGAGGCGAACGCCTGCACGATGCAGGCAGCGACGAGCTTGCCCCGAATCGGGCGGATCAACTCGCCGAAGCCAACAGACCTGACCTCCTCATGTCCATCCGCCGGTCGCTCGGTGTTAGTCATGCCTGTCATACTTGTGTCAGTGGCTGACACACGTCAAGGGCACTTTGGCATCCGCATCTACGGCACTCCGTTACGGTGCGGTCGATGACCGACGCACCCGCAGCTGCGGTGCGGCGCACGAAAACGCGCCAACGGCTGATCGAGGTCGGACTCGAGCTGTTCGCCGAGCGCGGCTACGACGAAGTCACCACCGAAGAGATCGCTGCCGCGGCCGGCGTGACGCAACGCACCCTGTTCCGGCACTTCTCGTCCAAACTCGACCTGCTGTTCGCCGATGCCGATGCGGCCACCGACGAGTTCACCGAGATGCTGTACTGCCAGCCGCCGGGACCCGTGACGGGCGCGCTGCTGGCAGCGATCGCCGAGCAGGAACGAACGATGCCGATGGACGAGTCGGCGGCACTCGTCGCTCGGATCGTTAATGCCACACCGTCGCTCGAGCAGGCTCGGAGAGGCTACGAGAGCCGCTTCGAACAGACACTCGCCGAGTGGATCGCCCAACGACATGGCGTCGACGCGGACAACTTCGACGTCCGCCTTCTTGCTGCCATGCTCGTCGCCGCCCGCCGAGTGTGTGTTGATCAGTGGCAACAGTCACCCGGGGGCGGTTCGGTGGTCCCGCTCGCGCAACGCGCACTTTCCGCGATCGACGACAAGACGCTGACCTCCGCACCGATCGACCTGGGCGATGGCAGGTGACATCCGTCCCAGGCTCGTCACCGTCGCGTCGATATCAGGTTTGCCTGATAGAACTCGTTCGGTGATACAAACTGTCAACGCGACGCCCACCCTCTAGAAAGCAGCGCATTGACACAACGAACTCCACTCGCCACTGTCGCCGTCGCGGGCGCCGTCGCCCTGCTGGCCGTTGGCTGCGGTGGCGGTGGCTCGGACGATGACGCCGCAACGACTGCGGCAGGTGTATCAGCAGCCCCCTCGACGTCAGCCGTCGATCCGATCGCAGGTACACCGACAACCGGCTCCGAGGCACCAGAAACGTCCGCATCGACGACATCTCCACCGACATCATCGGCATCGTCGGCGCCACCGGCGACTGCGACCACTGCGACCACGGACGGCGCGATCGTCGTCGACTCGTTCGCCGGGCCAGTCGAGTTGCCAGCGGATCCTCAGCGCGTCGTGGTACTCGACGCATCACTGGTCGCCGGCACGCTCATCGACCTCGATGTGCCAGTCGTCGGGTTGACATCCATCCGACCGGACACGCTCACCGACGACGAATCGGCCGCACTCCCGGACGTGGGAACGATCCAGACTCCCAACTTCGAGGCGATCGCCGATCTTGAACCAGACCTGATCATCGCGTCACCGCAGGACGAGGCGACGTTCGAGCTGTTCGAGCAGATCGCGCCGACGTACCCCTACGTGCTCAGCGGCGATTGGCGCACCGACGTACGCGCGGTTGCCACAGCCGTCAATCAGAGCGACCGGATCGAACAGCAACTCGCCGAGTTCGACGCACGCGTCGACGAGGTCGCCGAACAGGTGGCGGCCGTCGCGCCGGATACGAATGCAGTCCTCGTACGTGCGCGTCAGGATCTCGTGCGCGCCCACACGAACCAGCACTTCTCGGGCAACCTGCTCGGCGAGGTAGGCCTCGCGACGCCCGACGCGTTCCAGCGCGACGACACCGACGACCCCGAGGACCTGTTCCGCAGCCGCGCCCAAGATCTCAGTCCCGAGGAGATCACCCTGCTCGATTCCAGCGACACGATCTTTGTCACGGCGCGCGGCACGCTCGGCGCCGACCAGGCGGCGGAGGCGGCCCGCGAAGACCTGTTCAACAACCCGCTCTGGCAAACGCTGCCGGCGCAACAGAACGGCCGGGTCATCGTCGTCGAGCCCCACTGGACATACGGAGGCATTCGCGAGGCCCGCCTGGTACTCGACGACATCGAGGCGGCCTACTCCGAGCCGATCGCATCGTCGTGATCGAACGGGGACGCGCCGTCGACCAGGCGCCTCAACCGTGGTGGCGCCAGCCGTCTGCGGTCCACATCGCCCCGACGTCCTCCGGTCGCTCCGCCGCTCGGAGCAGCCGCAACGTCGACTCGTCGAAGCCGACGACGGCGGGCATGCCGCGACTGCAGTGGCGCGACCACATGGAATAGGTGTATGCGCCAACGTCGTGGATCACGATGTGGTCACCTGGTTGCACATCGGGCAGTGCGACATCGCGTCCGACGACGTCGCCGGCGAAGCACAACGGCCCCGCGATCGTCCACGAGCGAAGCGGCCCACGTTTGGGAACGCCGTCGCCATCGAGGAGGGAGAATCGGTAGCGCCATGAGTCCGGCTGGTAGGCGGCGCGCAACAGGAAGTCCGCTCCTAGGTGAATCACGGCGACGTCGTCGCCGTCGACGCGTTTGACGTACTCGACGGAGCTGATAGCGACGCCACAGCCAGCGAGCAACGCCCGCCCGAACTCGGTAATCAGCCGCACGCTGCCGTCGAACAGGTCCGGGACCGCGCCGTAGAGAGCCTCGGCGTACTCGAGGATCGTCGCCGCAGTGCCCTCGGTGCCGTAGTCGGTCGGGAGCCCGCCACCGATATCGACGTACGAGATGCGGTGCGCGCCGCCGAGACGGTCGACCTCGGCGCGTATGCGCTGCACTGCGATGGCACCGTCGACGAGCTGCGCCAACGTGCATCCCTGGCTGCCGACGTGGACGTGCAGGCCCGTCACGCTGAGGTCGGTGCGGGCGCGCAGGGCGTCGACGACCTGATCGGCGGGAACGCCGAATCGAGAACGGCGACCGCCAACGCTGGTCGCGCCGATGGTCCCCTCCCCCACCTCCGGGTTGACGCGCAGTCCGATGGGCGACTCGCTGTCGATGCCGAGGGCGGCCACGCGCCCGAGTTCGTCGAGGTTGTCGACGTTGATCGTCACGTTGCGTTCCAAGGCGAAGCGCAACTCGTCGTTCGTCTTGGCTGGCGAGTCGAAGACGACGCGTCGGGGATCGCATCCAGCTAGCAGCCCGATGTGCAGTTCTTCCAGCGAGGCCACTTCGCATCCGGCACCCTCGGCAACCAGCGGGCGCAGTACCTCGACGAGTGGATTGGCCTTGACCGCCACGCTGTGCAATGCGGTGTCGGGAAAGGCGGCACGCAACTCATGGAATCGTCGGCGCTGAAGATCGAGGTCGTGCACGACAACCGACCTCGCCGACCCCACGTCGACCTCGCTGTTGCGCACCGCTGCCCACATGTCGGCGATCTCGTCGAGATCTGGACGCTCGGTCCATGCGGCGCTCATCACCTGATCATCTCAGCATCAGCGGCAAGTGGCGAGCCAGACCATGGCCGAGCTCGACCCCGGATGCGACGATGGGCAAATGACCAACGAGATGGCTGGTGCGCCGAAGTGGGATGCTCGCTACCGGGCCGACGAGTACGTGTTCGGCACTGCGCCGGCCCGATTCATGACGTCGCAGTCGGACGTGTTCGAGCCTGGTCAACGCGCGCTCGTCGTGGCAGACGGCGAGGGCCGCAACTCGGTATGGCTTGCGCACCGAGGCCTCGATGTGACCGCAATGGACATCTCCTCGGTGGGCGCGGCAAAGGCGCGAGCGCTCGCTGCTCAGCGGGGCGTTGCCCTCGACGTGAAGGTCGCCGACATCCTCACCTGGGAGTGGGAGCCCGACACGTACGACGTGGTCGTCGCCGTGTTCATCCAGTTCCTGCTCGCCGAACAACGCGGTTCGGTGTTCGATGGCATGGTGCGCACGCTGCGGCCGGGTGGTCGCCTGCTGCTGCACGGATATCGACCCGAACAGATCGCCTACGGCACCGGCGGGCCGCCGCTCGCAGAGTGCATGTACACCGAGGAGCTGCTGGCCACGGCCTTCGCTGTTCTCGAGATCGAGCGCCTGGCGAGCTACGACGTCGAGCTCGACGAGGGCGCCGGCCACGCCGGGATGTCTGCGCTGATCGACCTCGTCGGCCGCAAGCCGTTGGGCCAATGATGCGCCGGTTCAGTCGCGGGTGACGCGTTCCATCACTTCGAACGCCAGCAGCTCGGCGTTGATCGCCACGGGCCCGCCGCCACCGTGTCCCTGGCCGGCTCCGTGACCGGCCGGCGCCTCGCCGCCGTGCGTTGCCTGACCCTCTGACATCGCCTGCGCGTCCTCGGCAACATGAGCATGCGCAGCTGCGAAGTCGCTGCTCTGGAGCCAGGCCTGGAACGCTGCTTCCGACTCCCAGCGGGTGAACACGAAGAAGCGACGGTGCTCGTCGGTGGGTCGAAGGAGGAGGAACTCCTCGAAGCCGGGCTGGTTCTCCACCGACCCGGCTCGCTTGGCGAACCGCTCGATGAACTCCGAACCCATGCCGTCGGGTACTTCAACGGCGTTGATCTTGACGACGCTCATGATGTGCTGCTCCGTGATGCTTGTTGGGGTTGTGGTTGCGTGAAGTCGTGCGCCGTCGCTAGCTGATCACGACGGGGCCCGTCGGCGTGTGGAGATGTACGGCGATCCCGGGTGAGCCAGCCTCGAGCACGATCGTGGGATCGTCGACAAGCCCGAGGTGCTCGTGGAGCGCACGCACATCGTCGAGCTGGTCTGAGTGCAGAGCGATTCGATCGAGCGTGGCACCCGGCACCAGGTTGTCGTGCATGCCCATGCGGTCGTTCCACTCGATGAGACGCGGCACCGCGGGTTCGAAGGTGTAGTCGCTGAACTGAGCATTGCGGAACGACGGTGCCGTCGTCCGCGCCCACTGGTCCATCATCGGCGCCACTGTGTGGCCGAGCCGGCCCAGCGCCGTGCTCACCGCCGGCAGATCGTTCACACGGGCGAACCAGGTCAGCAGCCGCGGTTCCGTCAACGATGTGAGCAGAGTGTGGAACGCGTGCGGCGCGCCCCGGTAGTTCGGGTTCGGCCCGTACACCTCGAAGAACGCGCCTCCACCCAGGCCGATCGACGCGCTGCGCGTCGGGTACGACTCGTCGGTCGGCATCCGCCCGACCGACGGCTGGACACCGGTCAGTTCGTGCAACGTCTCCAGCGCCGCGTCGGTGTCGGGCACGCCCCACACGATGTGATCGACGTGGCTACCACCGTCGAGTGCAGCCGTCAGTTGGCCTGAGTTGCCCGACACGTCAACGCCTCCAGTACCCGGTCATCGCGACCTGGTCGGGGGCCAGGCCGGCGTCGTTACGCAGGTACTTCCGCACCGCGGTGATCTCGCGAGACTCGGCGGCACCGAGCGCGTACAACCCGGGCACATCGATGGCGCGGCGCCGGACGGAATCGAGCAGCAAATCTGACGTGCCAGGAGCCTGTCCATCGCGGAAGCACCACTCGACACTGACGCCGTCCCACTCCGGGAGATCGACGACATGGCTCGAGTCGACGGTCTCGGCGATCACGTCGACCGGTGGTCGAGCATCGGAGAGTTGATCGAGCACCGCCGCAGCTGCCCCCAAGCCGGTGTCGTCGACGACGAGCAGATACCGGTCGATGTGGGGTGGAGGGGCGAACGTCGAGCGAGGGCCCCACAAACCCGCAGGGGCACCAACCTTGGCGCGCGCCGCCCAGGCCGACGCAGGGCCGGCGTCGCCGTGCAAGACGAACCACATGTCGATCTCGCCGGCATCGGGCCGCCACCGACGAACCGTGTAGTAGGCACCTTGCGGTCGATCGGCTTCCGGTGTGTCCTCGTTTGCCGCCCAGCTGAAGTCGGCGTCGACGGTGAGTTCGGTGCGCCCGGCGGGCGGCAACAGCACATATAGGAACTGATCGCCGCCGATCGAGGCAAAGCTGTCGAGCCCGCCACCGAGCGTGATCTGTCGCAGGTTCGGCGTGAGGTCATCCACGGCGACAACCTGAGTGATGAGCGTCGAGAGGTGGTCGGTGCCTGCCATCTCTCGCTCCAGGCTGGTCAGCCCGACGGACTCCTTTGCTGCGCTGCGGGCGTCCCCCAGCAGCCCGAACAACTGCACGCGGACTTCGTCGAGTGACCCCGGCGGCGACCCGAACCCGTGCTGCAGCTGGTACTCCGATCCGTCCCGCCGACGACAGGCGATGGTGATGCCGTCGGGTGATGCCGACTGCAGCTGGGCATCCACCATGGAGGCCGCCGGCTCGGCGGACAGATGGCGAGCGATGAACACCACAGTGTCGTCGTGGTTCGCGTTCAGGTGGTCGAACACAGGGGTGAGTTCGTCGTAGATGGTGGTCACGATGGCTCCGTGTGTGCAGTGTTGCTCCGGACCGAGGCCCGGGTGTCGTGCGGCACGACCAGCGGCGTGCCGCTCAACGGGTCGGGAATCACCACGCACGGCAAGCCGAAGACGTTCTCGACGGTCTCGCTGGTGATGATGTCGTCGGGCGTGCCCACGCCGTGGATCCGACCGTCGACCATCGCCACGAGGTTGTCGGCGTAGCGACATGCCAGGTTGAGGTCGTGCAACACGAGCACGACGGTGCGGCCCTCTTCATGATTGAGCCGATCCACGAGGTCGAGGATCTCCACCTGGTGGGCGATGTCGAGGAACGTGGTGGGTTCGTCGAGCAACAGCAGGCCGGTCTCTTGGGCGAGCGCCATCGCGATCCACACCCGTTGACGTTGGCCGCCGGACAGCTCGTCGACGGGCCGATCGGCGAGATCCATCGTGTCGGTCGCCGTCAATGCCGCACGAACGGCTCGCTCGTCGTCGTCGGACCATTGCTGGAAGAGCCGTTGGTGGGGCGTGCGACCGCGGGCCACGAGGTCGACGACCAGGATGCCCTGCGGGGCGATCGGCGTTTGCGGGAGCAGTCCAAGCCGTCGGGCGACCTCTTTGGTCGGCAGTCGGTGAATCATCTCCCCGTCGAGAATGACCTCGCCCGAGCTTGGTTTGAGTAGCCGTGCCAGCGCCCTCAGCAGTGTGGACTTGCCACACGCGTTGGGGCCGACGATGACGGTGATCTCGCCGTCGGGGATCGCCAGGTCGAGTTCTTCGACCACGACGTGCTCGTCGTACGCCAGCCGCACGCGATCGGCGTGGAGGCGCGAGGTCGTCGCGGCCTCTGGATGGGTACCGTTCGTCGAGGGGGGTTCGCCGATCACAGCGCTCCTGTACGGGCTTGACGGGTGAGCAGCCACAGCAGGTACGGCGCCCCGATCAAGGCGGTCATGATGCCGACCGGCAGTTCGGTCGGCGCCAACACCCGTCGTGCGGCCAAGTCGGCGACCACCACGACGAGCGCGCCGACGAAGGCGGCCGGCACGACAGCAGCGCGTGGGGTGCTCACCAGGCGTCGGGCGATGGGCCCCGACACGAACGCAACAAACGCGATGGGCCCGGCGGCAGCGACGCCGAGCGCCGCGAGCGCAACGCCGACCAATACCAGCGCCAGCTTCGAGCGCGAGACGCGCACGCCGAGCGCTGCTGCGGTGTCGTCGCCCAAGTCGAGCCGGTCGAGTGTGCGTTGCATCAGAATCGCCAGCGGTCCGAGTACCAGCAGCGCCAGCCACACGATGCGCACCTCATCCCACGATCGCCCGTTCAGCGAGCCGGTCAGCCACACGGTCGCGCGCTGCACATCGTTGATCTCTGCCCGGGTGACCATGTAGTCGATCACGGCGGTGATGGCGAACCCGATACCGATGCCGACGAGTACGAGCCGATAGGCCTGGATGCCGCGTTTCCACGCCAACACGTACACGAGCAGCGCGGCGATCACGCCGCCAGCAAGGGCGCCGATCGACACCTGCAGCGACGAGCCGCCGACAACGACGATCATCGTGACTGCGCCCAAGGCTGCTCCCGAGTTGAAGCCGATGATGTCGGGCGAGCCGAGCGGGTTGCGGACCAGCGCCTGGAAGATCGCTCCCGACATGCCGAATGCCGCCCCGACCCCGACGGCAGTGAGCACACGGGGCAGTCGAAGCGTCCCGACGATGAACTCGGAGTCTTCGGTCGGGTTGCCGAGCAGCGTGGCGATGACGTCGGAGATCGGGATCGGAAAGTCACCGACGCTGATCGACCACAGCCCCACGGCGACGGTGATCGCCCCGAGCACGGAGCACACGCCCACTGCCCGAAGATCGAGCCGAACCGAAAAGCCGCGGAACCTGATCACGTGGCCGCGCAGCGGCAACTCGGTCGGCCCGAGGTCGCGCCGCGGGCCGGTAGTGGAGCGCTCGAGAACGGTCATCGTCAGAGCTGCGCCATCCGGACGCGACGGACGAGGATGACGAACACCGGACCGCCGATCGCCGCAGTCATGATGCCGACCTGGATCTCGCCGGGGCGGGCAACGATGCGCCCGAGGGTGTCGCAGAACAGGATCAGCGCGGCGCCGGCAACTGCCGATGCGGGAATGAGCCAGCGCTGGTCCGGGCCAAACGCCGCCCGCATCATGTGCGGCACCACGAGCCCGATGAAGCCGATCGGGCCGGCGGCCGCGACCGCACACCCGCAGAGCAACGTGATCGACAGCACACTCAACGCCCGCGTCGTGTTGATCTTGGTGCCGAGGCTGCGCGCCGCTTCGTCGCCGAGAGCCATGGCATTGAGCTGCCGGGCGACCGCAACGGCAAGCAGCAGTCCGATGATCACGAAGGGCAGGATCTGCCAGCCGACGTCCGGCGGCCGCCCAGCGAGCGAGCCGACCGCCCAGAAGCGGAACTGGTCGAGGGTTGCCTGGTCGAGCAACGTGACGGCACGCGTCAGCGCACCGAGGAGCGCGGCAAGGGCAGCGCCAGCAAGCGCCAACCGCACAGGGGTCGCCCCTCCGCGGCCGACGGTGCCGAGCAGATACACCGCAACCGAGGCGATTGCGGCGCCGATGAAGGCGAACCACACGAGGCCGAGCACGGTGCTCACACCGAAGGCCCAGATCGCCAGCACAACGGCGAATGCGGCGCCTGCATTCACGCCGAGGAGCCCAGGATCGGCGAGCGGGTTCCGGGTGACCCCCTGCATCAGTGCCCCTGCGGCGCCCAGCGCCGCGCCGACGAGGAGCCCGAGTGCGGTTCGCGGCATGCGGAGTTCGCGCACAATCAGGTGGTCGGTGAGCGTGCGGTCGTACGACAGGAACGACTCGAACACCGTGCTCCACGAGATCGACTTGGCGCCAATCGCCAGCGACATCACCAGGGTGACACCGAGAGCGGCGACGAGCACGATCACCCCAACAACGCGTCGAGTGACCGTGGTCTGGGCGACCCGCCGGCCTGTTGACTGCCCCTCTGGCGTCTCGAGGGATTCCGACACAAGATGCGCCGGAGCGACGGATGACACGGCGGTCCAGGTTAGGTATACCTAATCAGTGCTGCAAGATCGCCCTGCGAGCAAGCGGAAGGGTGCTATGCCTCACACCCGACTCGGGCGGACGCCATGAACGAGCAGAACTCGTCGCGGCCGACAACCCACACGCCGTCGACACGTGTCAGCGTGCCTTGTTGATCGCCATAGGCAGGATTGCCACCGAACTCGACGTCGTAGGTGATCGCCGCAACATCTCCGTCGACGCTGACTGCGGTGGGCACGAGTGTGATGCCGCCGAACCCGTCGCCCGCGGCCGCGTACGCCTCGACGGTGGACGCCAAGGCGTCGGCGTCGGCGAGGTGCGGCGCCTTCTGATCGAACGATGCCGTCGAATCGAACACCAGCGCCCAGGCGGTGGCGGCCGCGTCGTCGTCGCCTCCAGGTTCGCTTGCCGCAGTGCTCGGGGCAGGTGTCGTCGGCGCAGCGGTCGTCGGAGCGGCAGTCGTCGGAGCGGCGGTGGTCGGGGCTGCCGTCGTGGGCGCAGCGGTCGTGGGCGCAGCAGTGGTCGGTGCCGCGGTGCTCGGTGCTGCGGCGGTATCGGCGCTGCCCTCGCCGTCGTCATCGCCACATGCGGCGAGTACCAGCGCAGCGGTCGCCACAACCGCCGTCACGCGCCGCATCAGCGTTCCCCTCGCATCTGCCGTCGGGCGACGTCAGCTGGTTCGGTCTGCTCGGCTGCGGTGCGGACACTGGCGACAACCTCCTCCGCGAAACAGCGAGCGGCCAACCGTGCGACGACGTCGTCGAGCATCCCGAACTGGCCGCGAGGCGCACGTAACTCGATCACCGACACCCCGAGGGACGAATCCGGTCGGATGGTTGCCTCGACCTCGGTGTCGTCGACGTCGGGGAGCTCAGCGATCAGCTCGATCAACTTGCATGGAGCAAGGAAGGTGGCCAGTGTCCGGCACTCCATGTCGGATCGCTCCACGCGGAAGACGCCACCGCCAAGATCTTCCAACGTGCCGGCGAACTCGATCGACGTCAGCTGTTCCAGCTGCTGCGACAGACGGCGACTCAGTCCCGCAACCACGATCTGGCGCATCTTGCATGGGTCGATGTCGGCCGCCGGGTGCGTGCCGACCACAACACACTCGCCCGTCGAGCCGTGCAGTCGGAGCTGCGCTCCGTGGGTCGAGTGCGCCGTGGCGACGGCGATGCGGAGGCGTTCCATATGCGTCACGGGGTGGTCCTTTCGGTGTCGAGATCAGTAGCGGCTTCGTTGGCGCGGGCGGCGAGTGCCACGGTTGCGGCACGCACCTCGTCGGGTTGCTCGAGGGCAGGGTCGAAGGCCACGCGCGAAATGGCCGAGACAGTGGTGATCGAGAACGTCGGGTCCGGCAGGTCGCGAACTTCGAGCGTGATGCCGTAGCGGTCGAGCCCGGTCACTGCGACGGTCGGCGCATCCGGGCATCCGCCGAGCACACGCGCAATCGCGAGACACGAGTCGGCGTGATCGTCGTTCAGGTGGTCGATCATCGGCTGGACCGCACGAATCACCGGATCGGGTTGGGCGGCGGAGTACTCCTCGGCACTCACCCAGCCCATGACCCCGAAACCCCCAACGAATCGGGCATGCATGAGTTCGAATCGCCACCACTCGAAGTCGGGAAAGTCGAGGTAGCTGCGACTGTGGGGATGCATCCGAGCGTGCGCAGCGATGATGTGTTCATCGGGGTCGAAGGGAACGAACGCTCCGACCAGCGTCACCCGTGGCAGCGACAGCGGATCGCGCATCTTGTCCTTGTCGGCGTGGACCAGCACGCTCGCCCGGGGATCGCGACGCAAGTTGATCGTGTGCTCGGCGAGTTGTGACACACACACGATGGGTGCGCCCGCGTCGACGGTGCTGATCGGCACGATCGACGTATAGGGGTGACCTGACTCCGTCACTGTGGCCACCGATGCCAGCGCACCTGGTCCGATGAGCGTGCGCGCCAACTCGGCATGGGACGGAAACGAATGACGATCGCCCACGATCCTGGGCATCGAAGTGAGGTGCCGCTCGTCGACTCGACTTGGCGCACTCACAGGACACCCGCGTAGATGTCGGTGATCATCTGATCGATGAGCTCGCCGGTCCGTGGTCCGTTCCCGAGCAGGTACTGATCGTCGTATGCGAACACTCGGCCGCTCTGGCCGGCAGGTGTCTGCGCAAGGCCTTGGATCGCCAGCAGCCCGTCGACGCCGCCGACCGACTCGAGTCCGGCAGATGGCACGACGATCACGTCGGGTGCGGCCACGAGCATCGCCTCAGTGGTGATCTCTTCGGCGTCGGCCACCCCGAGTTCGTCGGCGATGTTGACCCCACCAACTTCGTCGATCACCCACCCGATCCCTGACTCTGCGCCGAGCACGAGCTGCACGTTCTCGCCGCGCACGTACATCGCTGCGATCCGCGGAGATTCGATCGACCCATCGACACGCGCCGCTGCTGCGGCGATCTCGGCATCGACCTGCGCAGCGAGTTCCTCACCCCGATCGGGTACCCCCAGGGCATCGGCGACGGCGCGGATCTTCGTCGCCGGGCCGTCGGCAGTCGGTGGCGTGGGGATGATGACGACCGGGACACCCGTGCGTTCGAGGTCGGTGAGCGTCTCGAGCGGTCCGGCGATCTCGGTCGCCAACACCACAGTCGGCTCCAGATCGAGGATCGGTTCGGGGGAGAGTGCTCGCTGATAGCCGATCTTGGTGCTGGCGTCGGCAGCCTCGGGGTAGGTCGCGGAGATGTCGGTGGCGACGACGTTGTCGCCAAGGCCGAGCGCCCACACGATCTCTGCGAGGTCACCGTCGACCGGCACGATGCGATCGGGTGACTCGATCACCACCTCGACCCCGCGGTCGTCGACGACAGTGATCGACTCGGCTGCGGCAGGTGGCGCATCCGTTGCCGACGGCGCCGTCTCCGCATCGCTCGTGGGCACGGTGGTCGACGCGTCGGTCGTCGGCGCCGCGGACGAGGCTGGCGACCTAGTCGTCGTCACATCGGCCGTGGTCGCGGTGGTGCTCCCCGCATCATCGCTTCCACCACATGCCGCGGCGGCGACCAATGCAGTGAGCACGAGGGTGCGCCGTACAGGCATCTGCGAGATGTTAAGCACTCCTATCACTCACTGCAAGCCAAGGTGATGCTTCCGCGTTGCTCCGCTGCGACGATCCCCGTACGATCAGCGCGATGAGTGGCCCCGCATCGCATCACGGCATCGTTGAAACGGCTGAATGGCTCACGCCGAGCATGCGCCGCATCGTCCTCGGCGGACCCGGGCTCGCCGAGTTCACGCCGACTGCGCATACCGACCAGTACGTGAACGCGCTCTTCATTCCCGACGGAGCGACCTACCGCGCGCCCTTCGACGTCGACGCGGCGCGCGCGGCAGCCCCAGAACACCGCCCGCGCGGACGGCGCTACACCGTGCGTCGTTGGGACGCCGACGCAGGCCAGCTGACCCTCGACTTCGTCGCCCACGGCGACGTCGGCTACGCCGGCCGATGGGCTCAGCACGCAACACCAGGCGATGCACTCCAGGTGCTCGGCCCGGGCGGCGGCTACACGCCAGACCCCGGCGCCGCGTGGCATCTGCTCGCCGGCGACGAGAGCGCGCTGCCCGCGATCGCCGCATCAGTCGAGGTGCTGCCTACGCAGGCGATTGCGGCGGTGTTCGTGGTGGTCGACAGCCCAGCGCACGAGATCGCACTCGACGGACCGGACGCCATGTCGGTCCACTGGCTTCATCGCGAAGGATCGCCGTCGCCGGAGACACTGCTCATCGACGCGATTCGCGCGTACGAGTTCCCCGCCGGATCGCCGCAGGTCTTCGTCCACGGGGAAGCCGGCGAGACCCGTGCCGTGCGTCGGCACCTCCTCTCGGATCGAGGGCTGAGTAAAGACGGGGCGTCGATCTCGCCCTATTGGCGACGGGATCACACCGACGAGGCATGGCGGGCCATCAAGAAGGAGTGGCTCGCCGAGCAGGAGGCAGACGCCTGACGCTCGGGCCGGCTGCCGAGACGCCGGCCGCTCAGCGACGTCAGCGACGGGGCGCAGCTTCGTAGCGATCGCCGATTCGGCCCAGCGAACGCGCGGCGCGCCGGGGATCGACGCACGCGTGGACCGGGAACCGAGTGATCGCATCGGCGACCACGTCACCGATTACCACGTCGAGTTCGCTCGTGCTGACCGCAGCCTCGCGGCGCATCGACGACCGCATGCTTTCGGCGAGATGGACCACCCCACGCAGTTGCATCGGATCGGGCGTCGAGAGCGGCGCATCACTCACGACCTCCACGTACGGCGGATCGGGTTCTACCAACAAGCGAGTGTCGCCGTCGTAAAGGTCACACCCGAGATCGGCGGTCCAGGAGCGACTCGTGATCTCGAGCAAGCCGACGACGAACCGCTCCCACACCGCCAACGCTCTCCCCGCTCGCGTCAGTGCTGGATAGGCGGCGACGGCACGCTCGAACGGTCGCGACTCGACGTCGACGTAGCCGCCGAGGACGATCTCGACACGTTCACCCTCGAACGACGAGTGATCACGACGATGCGCACGCCCGTGCAGCGATCCCGGCGACGGTGCGGCGAGGTCCGTTCGGCGAGTCAGCATGTCGCCGGGATGTTAACTACACCTAACGCATCTGGTCAACGAGGTCGACAGAACTACCCGCGAAGCGCAACGACGAGGAACGACAGCCCGACGAACACGAACATCGCCGAGGTCACGAGTCGAAGTATCCGCGGCGTCAACCAACGTCGCAGGCGGACGCCAATCGCCACACCGAGAAGGCCAGCAGCCGCCATGCCGATCGAGGCGCCAACCCACGCAGGGAGCGCCCCGAACTCGGCGCCGAGCCCAGCCGTGGCGAACATCGTCTTGTCACCGAGCTCGGCCACAACGAGGACGCCGATGAGCGCGAGCTGCGAGCGCAGCGGTGCAACGTCGACCTCGTCCGCCGGACTCGGACGCACGAAGAACGACCACGCCGCAACCCCCAAGAACACCGCTGCCGCCAGCCACGCCCGGGCGGTCGACGGCAGCGCCGAGCCGATCAGGCCTCCTGCAGCTGCACTGAGTGACGTCGTCACCACCGACACCACGAGTACGGCGACCACGACGTCACGCCATGCCCCACGCGCGGCGAGCGACAGCGCAACCAGTTGGCTCTTGTCGCCGAGTTCGGCGACAAACACCAGTCCGGCGCTCAGCGCGATCGCTTCCATTCGTTCCTCCGAGTTCGTCGCCCGGAGGAGGGGATGCCTCGACCGGGCATCTGTTCGATGCCTGGCCGAAGGTCTTGCTCACCTCGCATCCGAGGCCCGGGGACCGGGGTTCATCACCCAGCGTGTCGATCCACCGGCGGAGAGCTACTCCCCTTCGCCGCTCGCCAGCCTAGACCCATCCGGAGACGCGTAAACGCCTCACGCGACGTGGCGTGGACTCCAACATGCTATGTTTGGTATGCCTATCATCGTGGAATGCAGATCGGACTGGGACGCTCGCGCACGCTGACACTCGGGGTGGCGTGCGCCGTCGTGATCGCACTCGGAGCGTGCGGCGACGACGACACGGGGTCGAGCACGACCGCACAGAGCACGGCGACGGAAGCCTCGACGCAGGCCGCGGCCGCCGAAACGTCGGCTCCGCCAACCACCGGCGCGCCGACGACGGACGCCACACCAACCACCGCACCACCAACGAGCGAGGTGTCGACCACCGCCGCGCCGACGACCACCGAGGCCGTCGCTGACGATCGAACGATCGTGGCGCTCGATGAGCAAACGGCGTTCGCACTGCTGTCGATCGGCGTGACCCCCGACCACGTGCTGACCACGCTCAACTCCGAGACCTTCGCTGCACTCAACGCCGACCTCGGCATACCGACCACCGAGTTCGTCATCGCCGAACCGTCATTCGAGGTGGTCGCCGGTTTGTCCCCCGACCTACTCGTCGGCGTCGAGAACCCGTTCCTCGTCGAGCGCGCCAGCGAATACGAGCAGATCGCGCCGCTCGTCACCGTGCCGCTCGACGCCAGCTGGGAAGAACAACTCCAAGCGCTCGCCGCCGACTTCGATGCCGACGATCAGGCAGCCGCCGTGATCGCTGCGGTCGATGGCTTCGCGGCGCAAACGGCACAAGCGCTGGCAGATGCGGGCGCAGCCGGGCCGTCGGTATCGGTCATGACCGTACGGCTCGGGAACATCCTGGCGATCACTGCATCGGGTGCCACGGGCGAGATCCTGTCCGGCGTCGGGCTGACGCGGCCGGCGCCGCAACTCGCCGAAGGCCCGCCCGGGATCCCGTTCGTCCAGGTGTCGCCCGAGACGATCGGCGAGCACGATGCCGACCTGCTCGTGCTGGCACAAGGCGTGAACTTCGACCTTGCGCCACTCGTCGACTCACCGATCTACGGCCAACTCGCAGCAGTGCAGAACGATGCCGTTGCTGAGGCCGTCGGCGATACGTGGGTCCTCGGCGGCACGGGGTTCGCCACGTACTGGGTATTGCAGGACCTGGTCGACATCCTGGTCGACGGCGGAGCGCCAGCCGGGTTCGACGACACGTCGGCCCGGTGGGCGTCGTTTCTCGAATTGACTTCGTAAGGAGTTCTCATGACCCAGCCGCACATCGACACCGACTACCTGATCATCGGCGCCGGCGCCTCCGGCACGGCGATCGCCGACGAATTGGTCACCCACACTGACGCCGAGATCGTGCTCGTCGATCGCCGTCATCAACCCGGTGGTCACTGGGTCGACGCCTACCCGTTCGTTCGGCTGCACCAGCCATCCGCCTACTACGGCGTGAACTCGCGACCGTTGGGCTTCGACCGCATCGACGAGACCGGACCGAATGCGGGGTTCTACGAACGGGCGAGCGGAGCCGAGTTGGTCGACTACTATGAGCGAGTCCTCGACGAACAGTTGCTCGCTTCCGGCCAGGTGCAGTTCCTCGGGTCGACCGAATTCGTCGGCGACCCGACCGCAGCACGCGCCGACGACGGCTCGCACCAGGTGCGATCGATTCTCGATGATCATCGAACGACAGTCACCGCTCGGCGCCGCGTGATCGATGCGACGTACGTCGAGTCCGTCGTGCCCGCACGACACCGGCGCCCCTACGCGGTCGACCCCGAGGTGCGCATCGGCACGCCGACCGACCTGGTCCGCCTTCACCAATCGGCGCACCGATTCACCGTGATCGGTGCGGGCAAGACTGCGATGGACTCGTGCTGCTTCCTCCTCGATCAGGGCGTAGATCCCGACCGCATCCGATGGATTCGACCGCGCGACGGGTGGTTCACCGACCGAGCTGGAACACAACCGTTCACGCTCGCCGCAGGGATGGCCGAGCAGCAAGCCGACACGATCGAGGCGATCGCCACCTCGTCCACCGGCCAAGAGCTGGCCCATCAGCTCGAAGAACGGGGCAGATTTCACCGCATCGACCACGCGGTCGAGCCACAGATCAACCGCGGAGCAACGGTGTCGCAACACGAACTCGAGCAGCTGCGCACGATCGAGAACGTCGTTCGACTCGGACGCGTCCGCCGCATCTCCGCCCATGCGATGCACCTCGACGACGGCGACGTCGTCGCCGATCGAAACGACGTCTACGTCGATTGCACTGCCCAAGGCCTGGCCACATCACCCCTCCGGCCGATCTTCAGCCAGGGAGCGATCACGGTGCAGTTCACCACGCTGGGCGTCGCCCCGTGGTCGGCCGCAGTGGTCGCCTTCGTCGAGTCGCTCGACACCGACGACGACGAGCGCAACCATCTGTGCCAACCCGTTCCTCGCACCGGGTTGATCGCCGACCAACTCCGCGTGTATTCCGCGGGATTCACCGCCGAAGGCGTGCGGCGCGCCGACCCACGTCTCGCCGAATGGTCTGGCGCCGCGCGCCTCAATCCCGGGCGCAGCGTCGCCACACAGATGGACGATCCACGAATCGGCGCCGCGGTGCAGCGCATGATCACAGGACTCGACGCAGCGATGGCCAGCCTCGCCACTCACGCGGCGTGACGCGGCGGCGGTCCCCATGTCGATCACATCCACCATCCGCCAGAACACCTCGAAGAATGAAGCCGAGGTCGTGTCGGTCCAGTCGGCCGGCGACGGGCTCCGGCACGTTCACCTCGCCGCCCGTCGTCCCATCGTCGGTTGGCAGCCGGGGCAAGCGATCGCGGTGGTGGTCGATCCCGACGGCAAGGGGATGCGCGATCGGTGGCGGCACTACACCGTTCGCCGAGCCACGCCGGAGTCCAACCAGCTCGAGTTGGTCGTCGTCGACCGCGGAGGCAGCTCACCCGCCGGGCGCTGGATCGCCAGCCTGGAGCCCGGGGCGACGTTCACGTTCATGGGCCCAGGCGGACGGCCGACACTCAGCGCAGGTGCGTCCGCCTACGTGCTGGTTGGAGACCGATCGAGCATTGCATCGATCGCCGCGATGACCGAGCACCTCCTCACCGCCGAGCGAGCTCCCACGATCGATGTCGTCATCGGCACACCCAATCCCGAACTCGCCGACCTGACGCTCGACGATGACACCGCCGACAACCTGCACGTGCGTTGGATCCGCGCCGCAGACGCAGGCGAGCTGCGAACTCACGTGCCGCCGGCACTCCCGACGTCGTTGCGACCCGATGCGCGGGCATACGTGACGGGCGAGATGGAAATGATGCAGACGGTTCGTGCACAACTCCAGCGCTCCGGGTTGCGTCGGCGAGCAGTCGGCTGCCACGCGCACTGGACCCCGGGCCGGCGCGGAATGTGAGGACTGCGTTCACGGACACGCGTTACGCGCCGAGGCCATGAACCCGCAGAACTCGGCACGGCTCACCGTCCATGTGCCGTCGACCAAACTCATCTCGCCCTCCAGGGCGGTGTACGCCGCGTTCTCTCCGAAGTAGACGTCGTAGGTCACGATCGCCTGGTCGTCAGTGACGACCACGCCGACCGGGTCGAGACGGATGCCACCGAGCGAGTCGCCGACGGTCTGATAGCTGTCGACGGTGCTGCGCAGTTCGTCGGCGGACTCGAGGTGCTCGGCCTTGCCATCGAAGGCGACGGCGGAGTCGAACACCGCCGACCACGCATCGGCCGCGGCTTGCTCGGCCGGCCCGGCATCGCTGTCGATCGCTTCGAGCACGAGCATCGACGGCACCTGCGTCGACGGATCGCCGTCGACGGCGAGGACGAGCTCCGGTACCAACTGGTCGATCACGAAATGCAGGCTCAGGGGGCTGCCGTGAGAGAACGCCGCGGTGAGCAACGGGTCGGCGATGATCTCCCGCCCAGCCTGGCTTGCCTCGAGCGTCGGTCGAAGCGCCAGCCCACGCAACTGCTCATACCCGGCATCGCTCGACACCAGCCAAACGACCACGTCCTGATCGAGCGTGCCGAGCTGCTCCTCGCTGACGGTGAAGAAGAACTGATCGCCGGCCAGGTCGTCGAACTCCGCAGGTGTGACGAATCCGAAGCGGCCCATCACCTCCGCGCGCACGTCACTCGATGCGTAGGCCCCGGGCAACTCTTCGAACGTGAACGCCACCGTGGCGGTTTGCCCATCGAATTCGGGATACATCTCGCGCACCTCGGCGAACGCTGCCTCGGTGTCGTCGACGATCCGCTGCGCCTCGGCCTCCTTGCCAACCGCACGTCCCGTGATCAACAGCGCTTCGTCGAAGGGCGTGCCGAAGTCCGGATACTCGCCGGGCTGGGCCACCGTCGGCGCGATCGCCGACAGTGTTTCGTAGTCGGACTCGGTCATTCCCGACGACAGTCCGAGGATCAGATCGGGCTGCAGCGTAGCGATCTCCTCGAAGGCCAACTCGGTGCTCGGCAGCACCGTCGGCTCAGCATCGCCAAGGGCCGCCTGGGCCCACGGCCACGTCGCAAAGGGTTGATCCCCGTACCAGTCGCGCACGCCAACCGGCGTCACACCGAGCGACAACAGACCGTCGTGTTCGCCGAAGCCGATCGACACGATCGACTGTGGCTCGGCGGGAATCGTGGTCTCGCCGAACTTGTGCTCGATCGTCACCGGGAACACCATGTCTGCGGCGTCCGACTCGGCGTCGTCCGCAGTCGCCTCGGTGCTGTCCGGCGCGGCGTCGGTCACGTCTGGCGCGTCGGTCACGTCAGGCGTGTCGGTCGTGTCGGCCGGCGTCGTCGCCTCGGCGCCGGGAGCGCTCGTCGCGCCGGATTCGTCGTCGTCGCTGGCACACGCAGCAACCACCAGGGCGAGCGCGGCAACCGCAGCCGCCAGCCTTCGAGCCGTCATGATTCTCCGATCTGCCGAGTCGTCATTGGGGAGTACGGCGACCGACTCGGTGAGGCCGCCGCTGCGGCGGGCAGTATGACGGAGAGAGTTCACATAGCGCAATTCATTCTGTTAGGAATACCAAACATCTCCGGAGCCTGAGTCCGGCCGTGGAAGGCGATAGGTGGACCTAATACTCCGAGCACAGGTCCATATACTCGCCCGTCATGCTCACGACCCATCGACGCTTCTCTTCGCGAGCTGCAGCGCTCACGCTGGCCCTTGTGTTCGTCGCCGCATGTGGCGGGTCGGGCGACGACGATGGCGCCGACACCACCGGGGTATCGGCAACGACAACACCCGCGACCACTGCGACGGCAGCGACTGAAACCACCGCAGCGAGCCCGACGACCGGCGCGCCAACGACTGGCGCGCCAACCACCGAGGGGGTTTCGCCGACGACCGACGCCGCTCCGGAGACAACCGCAGCGCCGGTCGACGAGGCGATCGACAGCCCCGTCGATCTCGGCAACGTGGTCGTACTCGGCGAGGAGTTCCTGCTCGCCGACTTCCTCGCACTTGGCGGACAGGCCGTCGCCGCAACGGCCACGCTCGGCGATCGCTTCGTGGGCATCGAGCGCGACACCAGCGGCATCGACCCGCTGTCGTCGATCGACCCGAACTTCGAGCTGCTCGCCTCGTATCAGCCAGACCTGATCATCACCACGACCGGCGTGGTCGAGCTCATCGGCACGACCGAACTGGAAGCCATCGCGCCAACCGAGGTGGTCGACAACAGCGACTGGCAACAGCAGGTGCGCGACGTGGCCGCAGCGATGGGGGTACCCGAGCGCGCCGACCAGCTACTCGCGCAGTACGACGAGGCCGTCGCCGCAGCCGATGTGCCCGAGGGCCTCGAGGCGAGCGCGGCCACGGTGTACTCCGGCGAGAACGTCGCCGCCTGGGTCGCCGGCCCGGTGAACATTCCCCAAGTCCTGCTCGACCTCGGACTGACGCTCACACCCGGCGGCGGTGAGCTCGACGGCGAGTCGAACGGCCGCGTCTTCCTCTCCAACGAGCTGATCCCCGTGCTCGACGGCGAGGTCCTCATCCTCGCCCAGACCAGCGGGGTCGAGGGCGAAGACGAGGCATTGGCCAACGTGTCGGCGCAACGGTTGTGGCAGCAGCTGCCGGCTGTCGCCGCAGGCAACGTGGTGACGATCGACCGGCTCGGCTACCCCGGCGTGGAAGGCCGTATCCGCATCATCGACGACGTGCTCGCCGCGTTGCCGCAAAGCTGATCGCTCATGCCGCGGTGAGCTTCACGGCAACGATCGAACCGACGAGCGCGGCGATCGCCAGGATCTGCGGAATGTTGGTCTCTTGTCCCTTCAGCAACACGCTGACGAGAAAGGCGCCAACGGCGCCGATGCCAACCCACACGGCGTAGCCGGTACCGACCGGGATCGTGCGTGTTGCGACGCTGAGCAGGTACATGCTGATCGCCAGGGTGATCACGAAGCCCACGGTGGGCAGCGCCCTGGTGAATCCCTTCGTTTCGCCGAGCAGCGATGCCCAGGCGACCTCGAACGCTCCGGCCAGTGCCAGGATCATCCATGCCATCGGATTGTCTCCTGCGCCCGTCGTGCCGGCCGGTACGGTGCGCCCCTCGTCGGTTGGATCAGATGATCCGTGTCGTACAACCGAGCGTACCGTCAGCGCATTCCCTACTCGGGGGTCACGTACGCGGCGGTGAGTCCGCCGTCGACGGCGAGGTTGGCGCCGGTCACGTACGACGCTTCGTCGGACGCCAGGAACACCGCGGCGCCCGCCATCTCGTCGGCTTCGCCGAAGCGGCCCATCGGCACGTGCACCAGCCGCCGCTGGCGCTTCTCGTCGGTGTCGAGGAACGACATCAACAGCTCGGTGCGGAGCGGGCCTGGCGACAGCGCGTTGACTCGAATCCCCTCGCGCGCGTGCACCACCGCGAGCTCGCGAGTCAGCGCCAGCACCGCCCCCTTCGACGCCGTGTACGCGACCTGCGGCGTCGCCGCACCTACCGAGGCGACGAACGAGGCGGTGTTGACCACCGCTCCCCCACCCGCTCGACGCAACGCGGGGATCCCGTGTTTGCAGCCCAGCAACACGCCGGTGACATTGATCGCCAGCGTGCGCTCGATCGTCGCCATGTCCACGTCGATCGCGTCGCCGTCGGAGTCGAGCATCACGCCGGCATTGTTGAACACCACGTCGACACGCCCGTGGTCGCTCTCGGCCGCCGCGAAGAGTTCGGCCATCGCGTCCTCGTCGGTCACATCGACCTGCACCGCGTCTGCAACCCCTCCGGCCGCCCGGATGAGCTCCACCGTCTCTTCGTTCGGTTCTGTGCGGAGATCGGCACAGACCACGACCGCGCCCTCCGCAGCGAAGCGCAGTGCGCTCGCTCTCCCGATGCCGGCGCCCGTGCCGGTGATCACCGCAACCTTGTCGGCCAGACGCATCTCAGATCCGTTCGAAGTAGCGGGCGCGTTCCCAGTCGGTCACCGCCGCGTGGAAGGCGTCGACCTCCACGTCGTGAAAGTGGGCGTAGTGGTCGACGACGTCGTCGCCGAATGCCTCCCGGGCGACATTGCTCGACCGGAACGCCGCCGTTGCGTGCTCGAGTGTGCGCGGCACGTGCGGGAGGTCGCGAGCCTGGTACACGTCGCCGACGAACTCCGGTGGCGGCGCGATGCGCTGCTCGATGCCGCGCAACCCGGCGGCGAGCGACGCGGCGTAGGCCACGTACGGGTTGCAGTCGGCGCCGGGGATCCGGCACTCGATGCGCTTCGACGATCCGGCCCCGACGACACGAAAGCCCGCCGTGCGGTTGTCGTTCGACCAGGCGATACGTGTCGGCGCCCACGATCCGTCGACGTAGCGCTTGTACGAGTTGATCGTCGGCGCATAGCAGGCCATGAAGTCGTCGACATGGGCCAACCAACCACCGAGAAACCAGCCGAACACCTCGTCGGACTCGGCGAACACGTTGGCGCCTTCCTCGTTCCACAACGAGATGTGCAGGTGGCAGCTGCTCCCCGCCTCGGCGGTGTCGGGCTTGGCCATGAACGTCAGCCCGACACCCTGCCGATCGGCGAGCTCTTTCATCCCGTGTTTCATCAGCGCGTGACGGTCGGCCATCGTCAGCGCGTCGGCGTAGCGCACGTTGATCTCGTGCTGGCCGCGACCCCATTCCCCCTTGGTGGTCTCGACCGGCACCTCGCTCGCCCGCAGCGCCCGTCGCGCCGCACCGACGAACGGCTCGACACGGGCGCCCTGCAACAGGTGGTAGTCCTCGATGTACCAGCCCGCCGGGCGCAGGTCGGCATAGCCCTTGTCGAACGCCGCCCGATAGGGGTCGTCGTAGAGGAAGAACTCGAGCTCGGACGCAACCATCGCGCGGAAGCCGTGGTCGGCGAGCCGCGCGAGTTGGCGACGCAGCATGGAGCGCGGCGCGACCGACGTGGGGGTGTGATCGTGCTGATGCACGTCGCACAACACGATTGCGGTGCGCTCGGCCCAGCCGGCGACCCGGAGCGTGGCCACGTCGGGGACCAGGTGAAAGTCGCCGTAACCCTGTTCCCAGCTGGCGTAGTCGTAGCCGGGGATCGGTTCCATCTCCATGTCGACGGTGAGCAGATAGTCGCAGGCGTGCGTGCCGTCGGTGAGCCCGACCTCGAGGAAGAACTCGGCGTCGAACCGCTTGCCGAGCAACCGGCCGTAGTGGTCGGTGAATCCGACCACGACGGTGTCGATCTCGTCGGCGGCGACGGCAGCGGCGAGCTCATCGGGCGTCATCGCACGAGCATGCCACCCCGTGCCGGACGGAGCGCACATGGCATCGTGGGGCACATGGCTCCGCTGCGCGACTTCATCCACGACTCACTCGAGCTGTACCGCACCACCACGCGCGAGAGCCTCGACGGTCTGAGTACCGCCGACCTCACCTGGCGGCCCGCTCCCGACTCGATGTCGATTGGCCTGCTCACATGGCACATCGCCCGCGTTCACGACCTCCTCATCCACACGCGTGCCCGCGGCGTGGATCAACTGTGGGACAGCGACGGATGGGCGGAACGATTCCAACGCGCCCCGGCCCGCCGCGGCGACACCGGGTTCGGCTTCGCCGCCGACGAGATGGACTCCTTCTTCATGCCGTCGATCGACGTGCTGATGGCCTACCTGGAAGCGACGTGGGACGCCACCTTCGACACGCTGGCCGCCGTCGACGACGACGCGCTCCTCACGACGATGATCGACGGTCCGCTCGGAGGAGAGCTCACGCTCGCCAACCTGTACCGGCAGCTGATCTGGGAGGTCAACCAGCACGCCGGCCAGATCGCCTATCTCCGTGGGCTGCGCCGGGGCCTGGAAGACCCCCACAAGATGAGCCCGGTGTGGACCGAAGCGGCGGCCGAGTAGCTACAGCCCGTCGGTCCACGGCGCACGCCACGAACCGCTGCCGCGTACGAGGTCGTCGGCTGCCGCTGGACCCAACGTGCCGGGAGCGTACGGGTGTACCGGCGGCGGCGACTCGATCAGCGGGGCGAGGATGCGCCACTCCTCCTCCACCGCGTCCTGGCGGGCGAAGTGGCGCACGTCGCCGTGCATGCCGGCGACGAACAGCACTTCGTACGGCGTGGGATCCTCGCCACCTTCGTCGGCGAAGGCCATATCCATCGTGATCGGGCCAGGTGAGTCGCTGTCGGCGCGGTGTGCGTCGAGGGTCATCTGGATGGCCGTGTCGGGATTGACCCGCACCACGAGCTGATCGGGCTCGGCGAGCCGCCCCTGGAACTGCCCGAAACCGAGCTTCGGCGGGTGTTTGAACACCAGCCGCACCTCGGTCATGGTCGCGGCGAGGTGCTTGCCGGCGCGGATGAAGATCGGCACGCCCGACCAGCGCCAGTTGTCGATGTCAAGCTTGAGGGCCACGAACGTCTCGGTCGTCGACCCGTCGGCGACGCCGGGCGTGTCGAGGTACCCGTCGTATTGCCCACGGACGTAGTGCGCAGGATCAGCTGGCTTGATCGCCCGCATCGCTGCCACGACTGCGTCGCGCATCACTTCGGCGTAGTCGCCGGCCGGCGGTTCCATGATCGTTGCCGCCAGCACTTGCAGCAGGTGGTTGACCACCACGTCACGCAGCGCGCCCACCGGATCGTAGAAGTGACCGCGATCTTCCACGCCGAACGACTCGAGCATCGTGATCTGGACCGACTCGACGAAGTGCCGGTTCCACACCGGCTCGAGCATCATGTTGGCGAACCGCAGGTACAGCAGCTCCTCCACGCCCATCTTGCCCAGCCAATGGTCGACGCGCAGGATCTGCTCCTCGAGTACGTACTGGTGCAGCTCGGCGGCCAGGGCGCGGGCCGAGTCGAGGTCGTGCCCGAACGGCTTCTCGATCATCACGCGCGCATCGTTGGTGAGCCCGGCCTCGCTGAGACCGCGCACCACGCGGGCGAACAAGAACGGCGGGATCTCCAAGTAGAACAGCGGCCGAGCGGCATCGCCGAGCGCATCGCCGACGGCGGCATACGTCGCCGGGTCGTCGAAGTCGCCCTTGAGATACGACAGACGACGGACGAGGCGGGCGAACACCTCTTCGTCGATCGAGCCGCCCTCCTGTTCGACGATCGATGTCCGCGCCCGGTCGGCCAGTTGCTCGACGGTGTAGTCGTCGATGGCCACGCCGATGATCGGGCAGTCGAGCAGGCCGCGCCGCTCCAAGCGGTAGAGCGAGTGATAGGTCATCACCTTGGCCAGGTCGCCGGTGATGCCGAAGATCACCAGGGCGTCCGACACGGGTCCTGGGCCGCTGGTTTGCTGGTCACTCATGTCGCTGGTCTCCTTCAGTGCGAGGGGTCGTCGTCGCCGTCGATCGCTCGATCGAGTTCGAGCGCGGCGACGACCAGGCTGAGGTGGGTGAACGCCTGGGGGAAGTTGCCGAGCTGCTCGCCGGTCACGCCGACCTCCTCGGAGAACAGACCGAGATGGTTAGCGTGGGTGAGCATCTTGTCGAAGGTCAGCCGTGCCTCGTCGACGAAACCCGAGCGGGCGAGCGCAGCGACGTACCAGAACGTGCACAGCGAGAACGTGCCTTCGGTGCCGGTGAGGCCATCGGGAGATGCCCGCGGGTCGTACCGGTACACCAGGCTGTCGGTCACCAACGTGTGGCGGATGGCGTCGAGGGTCGAGAGCCATCGCGGGTCGGTGGGCGAGATGAACCCGTTGAGCGGCATCAGCAGAATCGCCGCGTCGAGCACGTCGCCGCCGTCGAACTGCACGAACGCTTGCAGCTCTTCGTTGAACCCGCGCTCGTGCACCACGTCGTAGATCAGGTCGCGCACCGTGGTCCAACGGGCAACCGGCGCGGGGAACGAACGATGCGCAGCGATCCGCAGCGCGCGGTCGATCGCCACCCACACCATCATCCGGCCGTACACGAAGTGCTGCGGCCCGCCGCGCGATTCCCAGATGCCCGCTTCGGTCTGATCCCAGTTCTCGCACAACCAGTCGATCACGTCGACGATCGCCTTCCAGGCGCGGTCGCTCATGAAGTGGCCGGAGTGGTCGAGCAGGTGGAGTGCGTTGAGGAGCTCGCCGTAGATATCGAGCTGCAGCTGATCGACGGCGCCGTTGCCAATCCGCACCGGACGCGACTGGCGGTACCCGTCGAGGTCGGTGAGGTTCTCCTCGGTGAGTTCGGTGTCGCCGTCGACCCGGTACATGATCTGCAGCGGACCGTGCTGGCGGTCCCGGCGTTCGTCGATGCGCTGCCACATCCAGTGTGAGAAAGCGATGGCTTCTTCGTCGTAGCCGAGCGCGAGCAGCGCACGCATCGAGAACGAGGCGTCGCGCACCCAGGTGAAACGATAGTCCCAGTTGCGTTCACCGCCGATGCGCTCGGGCAGGCTGGTCGACGGCGCGGCGACCATCGCCCCGGTCGGCGCATAGGTCATCAGCTTGAGGGTGATCGCCGAGCGGGTGATCATCTCCCTCCACCGACCGCGGTAGCGGCCCTGGGCGACCCAGTCGTGCCAGTAGTCGCTCGCGGCCATCAGCTCGTGGTCGACGTCGCGGCGCGTGAGTTCGACGACTCGCTCGTCGGCACCCGATTCGAGCACCAGCCAGGCGACGTCACCCTCGCCGACCTCGACCGTCCCGGTCGCCGCCACCCCGTCGACGGCGAGGTCGACCGACGCCGTCACGTCGACACCGAAGTCGGCGGTGGCAAAGCGCACGTGACGGCCACTGCCCGACGCGGTGTGCGGCACGCGTCCGAAGTCGAACGCCGGGGAAACCTCAACGGCGAAGCGGGTGTGCCCGCGCAGCCCGCGGATCACGCGCAAGATACGTCGTCGATCCGTGGCCGTGGTCGGCTCGTGGATCGGCATCAGGTCGGTCACTTCGGCGACGCTGTCAGCCGACAAGAAACGGGTGACGAGGGTCGCCGACTCGGGTAGATACATCTGCCGAGTCACGGCATCGTCGTTGGGGGTGATCGCGAACCGGCCACCGTGGGCGGCGTCGAGCACGGCGGCGAACACCGGCGGCGAGTCGAACCGTGGCGCGCAGAACCAGTCGATCGATCCGTTGGTGGCGACGAGCGCCGCAGACTGCAAATCGCCGATCAGGCCGTGATCACCGATCGGCGGGTACGGGGCGGCGCTCACCAGCGGCACGTTAGATCGTCGGACGCGCGCCGTCGATCAGTCGGGCAACATCGGCATCGACACCATCGAGCGCCCAACCGACGACGCACGACGCAACGCGCTGCCGCCGAACCGGTCATGCACCGCATCGAGCGCCTCGTCGAGCGCCGGCGCAGCGTTCCGTTCGAACGGCAGTGCCATCTGTATGGCATCGGCATCGCTCAGCTGACTGACCGAGATGCCCAGCAGCGAGATGCCTCGCTCGTCGATCGAGGGCCACGCACGGTCGAGCAACGCGCCGCCGACGCGCCGCACGGCTGCGCTCGAGGCGGTGCTCTCAGCGAGCGTGTACGAGCGGGTGATCCGGGCGAAGTCGTGGAAACGGATGCGAATCGTTACCGTGCGACCCACACGGCCCGCGCCGCGCAGGCGACCGGTGACCCGATCGACCAGCCCGGCGAGCACTGCATCGCAGTCGGCTCTGGTGCGGTCGCGCCGACCCAACGCATGTTGGGCCCCGACCGAGCGGCGTCGTCGGCCGGTATCGACCGGTCGCGGGTCGAGATTGTGCGCAAGCGCGTGGAGGTGCCGACCGACCGCTCGACCGGTGATCGCCACCACAGCCGACTCGGGGAGTTCGGCGATGTCGCCGACGTGGTAGATCCCCCGATCGTTAAGTCGCTGCGCGGTCACGGCACCCACGCCCCACAAACGCCGAACCGGCAACGGGTGCAAGAAGTCGAGTTCGCCGTCGGGCTCGACGACCAACAAACCGTCGGGCTTGCCCACGCCGCTGGCCACCTTGGCCAGGAACTTCGTGCGGGCCACCCCGACGGTGATCGGCAAGCCGACCTCGTCACGAACGCGCGCACGCAGCCGGCGGGCGATGTCGGGCGGGGACCCGCTCAGCCGCCGCAGTCCACCGACATCGAGAAACGCCTCGTCGATCGAGATGCCCTCGACCAGCGGCGTGGTGTCGCGGAAGATCTCGAACACGGCATCGCTGGCCTCGGAGTAGGCACTGAACCGCGGCGCAACGGAGATGAGGTCGGGACACAACCGCCAGGCCTCGGCACCGCCCATCGGCGTGGCGACACCGAAGGCCTTGGCCTCGTAGCTCGCAGCGAGGACCACTCCCCCCGTGCGCGACGCACCGACCGCGATCGGCTTGCCGCGCAGCGCGGGGTCGTCGCGTTGTTCTACAGACGCGTAGAACGAGTCGAGATCGGCGTGGAGGATGGAGGCCGTTGAGGAGCTCGACCCGGACACGAACACATGTTCGCATCCGCGATCAGCTGCGGCAAGGGGTCAGTGCACCTCGAGGAGGTCGACCACGAACACGAGCGTCTCGTTCGGGGCGATGACCCCACCGGCTCCGGCAGCGCCGTAGCCGAGGTGTGCGGGAATCGTCAGCTGGCGGCGGCCGCCGACGCGCATGCCCTGCACGCCGTGATCCCATCCGGCGATCACTTGGCCAGCGCCCAGCCCGAACCGGAAGGGCTCGGCACGGTCCCATGATGCATCGAATTGGCTACCGGTCGACCACGACACGCCGACGTAGTGCACGGTCACATCGGTGCCCGCGGTGGCTTCGGTGCCCTCGCCAACGACGAGATCGTCGATCACCAGATCGGCGGGCGGATCAACAGCTGGGATGGAAACCTCCGGCTTACTCACGACCCGGACCCTATCCCCGCTCCACCGTGATGCCGATGGCGTCGGGGTCGGCAGCGTGGCGGCCCACGTCGATCTGATAGTCGCCCGGTTCGGTGCGCCATGTACCCGCATCGCGCACGTCGAGCTGACGCCAGTCGAGGGCGACATCGACGGCGACCGCCGCGCCGGCGGGCACGTGAGCTTTGGCGAAACCGATGAGTCGTCGACGGGGTCGTTCGTGGTCGGAGCTGGCCATGCCGGCGTGGACGAACACCACCGTCGACCCGTCGCGATCGCCGTCGTTGCGCACCTGCGCGGTGACGGTGGCTGCCGCGTCGTCGAGGCGCGCGTCGGCGACGCCGATCGTGGTATAGCTCAGCCCCCACCCGAAGGGATAGTGGGCGGCCACGCCGTCGCGATCGAGCTTCCACTGGCCATGGAAGTAGTCGTAGGTCACCCGCGAGGCGTCGGGGTCGAAGTCGGTCAGCTGGGCTTCGTCGGTCGGGATGGCGAACGGCAGCCGCCCGCCGGGTTCGGCGACACCGGCCAAGATCTCGCCGACCGCCGCGCCGCCCTGCTCGCCGGGGTACCAGCAGTACACGATGGCGTCGACGGTCTTGGCCCACGGCATCACGAACGCCGAGCCGCCCATCACCACCACGACGGTGGGCACATCGAGCGCGGCCGCCTTGGCGATCAGCGCCTCGTCGGACTCGCTGAGGCGCAGTGTGCGACGGTCGCCGCCAGGCGCCATGTCGGTGGGGGCCAGATCGCTCGCCGAGTCGGCGCCTGCGGTGGCGTCGGGCTCGGCCGGCCGCGCCGTGTTGGTTGCCGTCGGCGGGATCACGTAGTCGATGCCCGGAGCACCGGTGCCGACGAGCGGATCGTCGGTCGACGGGAAGAGCTCGGCGGCGACCACGGCGGTGCCGGCGGTGTCGAGGTACTCGCCCTCGTCGTGTTTCGTGGTGCCGACGACGACCACCACGAGGTCGCTGGTTGCGGCAAGGGCTGGGTCGTCGACGTGCTGGATGCGGCTGTTTGGGAAGGCCATGCCGATGCCATCCAGGATCGGGATCGCCGACGTCGTGCGCACGTCGCTCGATCCGCCGTCGCCGAGGTTGGGCACGGCGGCCAACTCGCCCATGACGGCGATGCGGCCGGTCGTGGCCGGGTCGGCCGGCAACAGGCCGCCGCTGTTGCGCACCAGCACGGTCGACGACACCGCAGCGTCGCGGGCGAGCTCGACGTGCGCCCGGCACCCGATCTCGGCAAACGGTGGACGCGACCGGTACACCGCAGCGAAGCGCAGCAGCGTGGCCACGATGCGTTGCACGCACCGATCGACGTCGTCGAGATCGAGTTCGCCCGAGTCGATCGCGTTGGGCAGGCTCGTTGCCCGCTGCTGGCGGAACGGCATCTCGATGTCGAGGCCGGCTTCCACCGACGTGACCGGGTTGCGCAACCCGAAGATGAAGTCGGAGATGACGAACCCGTCCCACCCCCACTCATCGCGCAGGATGTCGGTGAGCAGCGTGGCGTTCTCGCCACACCACTCGCCGTTGACCGAGTTGTAGGCGCTCATCACCGAGGCCACACCGGAGTCCGCAACGTGCCGGAAGTGCGGGAGATACACCTCGTGCAGCGTTCGCTCGTCGACGCGCACGTCGATGCGGAAGCGCCCGTTCTCCATCGAGTTGAGGGCGAAGTGCTTCATGCACGCCATCACATGGCGCTGCAGGCCCGCGGTGAGCGCGGCCGCCATCGTGCCGACGTGATGCGGATCCTCGCCGTAGGTCTCTTGCGCCCGTCCCCAGCCGGGATGGCGCAGCAGGTTCATGCACACGGCGCCGGTGAACGTGGCACCACTGGCGCGCAGCTCGGTACCGATCGCATCGCCGATGCGCGCTTCGAGCTCGGGGTCGAAGCTGGCGCCCCGGGCCATGCTGACGGGGAACGCGGTGGCATCGCCGATCACGCAGCCGCGCGGGCCGTCGGCGAATTCGATGCCCGGAACGCCGAGCGTCTCGACCTGGGCAGCCGGCCAGGTGTGTCGGTAGTAACCGCCACCTCCCATGTCGATCAGCCCGGGCCAGAACGGCGAGTCGCCATCGAGGCAGCCGAGCTTCTCGGCCAGCGTCATCTCCTCGACGAGTTCACGGGCCAGAAGGTGTGGGTCGCCGCCGCCGGCAACGGCCGCCGCGGCGCGCTCGAAGGCAGTGCTCATCGAGCAGAATGCTGGCATGCCGCTTCCGTTCCTGCACCCCTTTGCCCCGACCACCAAGGAACGGTTCATCACCCTCACCCGAGGGCACGGCGCGAGCGTGTGGGATGCCGACGGCCGCGAGCTGATCGATGCGATGGCCAGCCTGTGGTACTGCCAGATCGGTCACGGCCGCGACGAGATGGCCGACGTGGTCGCCGCCCAGATGCGTCAGCTCGAGGCGTACTCGTGCTTCGATCCGTTCACCAACGAACCCGCAGATCAGCTGGCGGCGCGCATCGCCGAGCTCTCGCCGATGCCCGACGCCCGCGTGTTCCTTGCGGGCTCGGGCTCTGAAGCGGTCGACACGGCCATGAAGCTCGCCCGCTTGGCCCAGCGCATGGCCGGCCACCCGGAACGGCATCTGATCATCTCGCGCGAGCGGGGCTACCACGGCACCAACCTCGGCGGCACGAGCGCGCAGGGCCTCCCGGCGAACAAGGAGGGTTACGGCAGCCTCGTGCCCGACGTGCAACAGGTTCCGGCCGACGACATCGAGGCGCTCTCGCTGTTGATGAGCGAACGCGAGTCGGAGATCGCCGCCGTGCTGCTCGAGCCGGTGCAGGGCGCGGCCGGCGTGTACCCGCCACCGCCGGGCTATCTGGCAGAGGCCCGGCGCCTGTGCGACGAGCACGGCGCATACCTGATCTTCGACGAGGTGATCACCGGGTTCGGCCGTCTCGGCCGGTGGTTCGCCGCCGAACACTTCGGCGTGGTGCCCGACCTGACCACCTTCGCCAAGGGCGTCAGCTCTGGTTATCAACCGGTGGGTGGGGTGATCGTCGGCGCCGCACCGCGTGCTGCACTGGAGCACGACGGGTTCATCCTGCGCCACGGCTACACCTACTCGGGACACCCCACGTCGTGCGCCGCTGCGCTGGCCAACATCGACATCATCGAGCGCGAGGGCCTCCTCGACCGCGCCCGCCACGTCGGCGCCCGGCTCGAGGCCGGGTTGACCGCGCTGGTCGGCGAGGGGCTCGACCACGTGCGCGGCGACACCGCCGTGTTCGGCGCGGCGCTCGACGATGCGCACCAGGCGGTCACCGTGCGCGATGCCCTGCTCGATCGTGGGGTGATCGCGCGGGCGATCGGCGACAACACGGTCACGTTCTGCCCGCCCCTCGTGATCACCGACGAGCAGATCGACCGGGTGATCGACAGCTTCGCCGAGGCGCTCGCCTCGACCGCCGTGTAGCCGGTTCGCGAGCATGCGGCCAATGTCCGACGCGGGACCGATCTACAACCCACTCGATCCGGCGTTCCGCGCCGACCCGTATCCGTTCTACGACGAGCTGCGTGCGCACGAACCCGCGCACGTCACACCGCTCGGGATGGTCGTGCTCACGCGCTACGACGACGTCGCCGCCACCCTGCGCCATCCGGCGATGAGCCGCGATGTCGACAACGCGGCACCCCGCCCCGACGACCCGGTGTGGCAGCGACGACGTGAGCGTCGTCGTGGCGCCAAGAACATCCTCGGCCTCGACCCACCCGATCACACGAGACTCCGGCGGCTGGTCAGCAAGGCCTTCACTCCGACGGCCATCGATGCCCTGCGAGTCTCGATCGAGCAGATGGTCGACGAGGTCCTCGATCGTGCGGCCGAGCGGGGCGAGCTCGAACTGGTCGACGAACTCGCCTTCCCGGTTCCGTTCGAGGTGATCTCCGACCTCCTGGCGATTCCCAAGGATCGCAGCGAGGAGATCCGCGACTGGAGCCAGGTACTGACGGCAACGCTCGAGCCGACCACCACGATCGAGTCGATCGACGAGGCCGATGTCGCCGGGGCGCAACTCGTCGCGTACCTGATGGAGGTGGTCGAGGACCGTCGTCGAAACCTTGGCGACGACGTGTTGTCGGCACTGCTCGTGGCCGAGGAGGAGGGCGACCGCCTGACCACCGAGGAGCTGCTCTCGTTCGTCGTGCTGTTGTACGTGGCCGGTCACGAGACCACGGTCAACCTGATCGGCAACGGCACGCTGGCGCTGCTGCGCAACCGTGACCAACTCGCCCGGTGGCGGGCCGATCCGAGCCTCGACGGCAATGCGGTCGACGAGCTCCTACGCTACGACGGACCGGTGCAGCACACCACCCGCATCCCGACGGAGCCGACCGTCTTCGGCGACGGCAAGCATGCAGTGGAAGTGCCGGCCGGCGACACGGTGTTGTGCGTGCTCGGCGCTGCCAACCACGACGCCACTATGTTCGACGACCCCCATCGCCTCGATCTCGGCCGCAGCAACGCCAACCGCCATCTCGCCTTCTCGGCGGGGATCCACTACTGCCTGGGCGCGTCGCTCGCTCGCCTCGAAGCCGCCGTGGCGATCGGTCGGCTGATCCGCCGGTTCGACGAGATCGAGCTGCTCGCCGAGCCGACGTTCCGCGACCGCCTCACGATCCGCGGCGTCGATCAGCTCCCGCTGGCGGTGCGCTGACGGCAGCCTCGTGCGTAGGGGCCAACACGAGATCCATCGCCCGACGCACCCCCAAACACGCCTACCCGTGCTGACAGTCGAGCTACTTCATGCGCTGACCGGCAAGTCCCCAAGTGTGCCTACCAGACTGAAGAGGTGGACCACACCGATATTCACGCTCGTAGCGAACCTGCTGTCGCCTACGACCTCCTTGGCGAAGGACCTCTTGCTGAGCTGTTGGACCACGGTGTCATAACGAAGGCCGGCCGTTCGCTCATGTTCGTTCCCCGGCGCTTCACAGTTGGTCTTGCCGGCGAGCACATCCGGAACGGTGCGAACGCTGCAGAGCTGCGGCTAACGAGCGTGGACGGCTACCGCAGGCGATACGGACGGGAACACGATCAGCGCGAGCCAAGCGCCCACGAGCGGGCGTTCAGCGACGCGTATCGCGCTGTCCGCGAGCACATCGACGCTGCGGTTGCGCGCACAGATTTCTCCGAAGAAGATCCCGAGGATCTGCGGCTCGGCCATGTTGCAGCCCACGTCGCTCTGCTTCGCTGCCGAGCTGGCTTCCGCGCGACTCGACTCCTCTACACCTTTGGACTCAACCCGGAAGGTGATGCGGTTGTGCGCCAGGCGTTCGAGCAGATCGCGTGGGCATACGCCGCAGACCCGCTGGATGACCAAGACGCCATCGACCGCGTGAGCCCGACGAAGGCGATTGGGCTCTTCAAGAGGGCGGCAGGCGAAGCAGTCGGTCGGTTCTACGGCGATCTCAGCCGGTGGGCCCACATGAGCGGAGCCGAGCATCATCGAAGCGTCGAACCCATCGGCGAGAATCGGCTCGAAATCTACGAGTCGCGGCAAGACCTCACAGCGGGTGCAGTCCGACTGCTTGTGCTCGCGGACTGGTGGGTGATCGCGTGGGAATGGACCCACCGAGACTTCATGCGTTCCTTTGAGTCGATCACCCAAGGCGAGTTCCTTCAGCTCGATCGCGAGCGCCCGTTCCTGTCGAGGCTTCTTGCGCTAATGACTGGATTCGGGCAGGAGCCGTCTGAGCGATGAAACGAACTCGTCATCGAGCACATCGGCGAAGGTGGTATCAGCTGCCGCTGGCGGTGAAGTAGCCGAACACGTCCAAGGCCAGTTCGGTGCCGTTGTGCGCGTAGAAGGTGACGCGACCACCGCCCAGCGGCGTGACCGCCAGCGCGGCGCGCACCTGGCCGCCTGCTGTGGCGTTGACGTTCGACACCTCCGGCCGGGGAACCGTGCTCGGGTGTGCGGTCACGAAACCCTGGTCGGCGCTCGGCGCCAAGGTCAGGTTGTGCACCACTGCGATGCCGCCATCGACCGGGTTCGCGTATGCGTGCGTGGCGTCCTCGCGCGGCCCGAGCGTGTCGAAGCTCTGCGGGATGCGGGTATCGACTTCGCGGCGAGGTTCGATCCGTTGGAATCGGCCAGCGGACCCCGCGCCGCCGGGGTCGGAGGTGATCCATCCGACCACGTCGATCACCACGTCGTCGACGTTGTGCAACAGCACGTCGATCGCCCCATCGATCCCGAGGGGAATCACCGCCAGGTTCGCCCGTCGGTCGGCGTTGCCATTGACGTTCAGGTTGGAGATCGACGGTGGTGTGGCGCCGCCCTCGAAGGCGGCCACGAAGCCCGACGTGGGTCGCGCACCGCTGAGCGCGGTGAGCGTGACGATCACGTGGCTGACGTCGTCGGTCGGGACACCGACCCGCCCCAGCACCGGGACGCGGTAGGTGGTGCGCACGCCGCTGGACGAGAGCGACACGTAGGTGTTGCCGGGCCCGGTCGGCTCGCGCAGGTCGACCAAGCGGTCGGGGTTGAGCTGTACGTAGCGGCCAGCGGCGCCGGCATCGGTCGGCGCGTCGCGGAAGAAGCCGAGCACGTCGACCACGATGTGGGCCGTCGAGCGGGTGTACAGGATCATCTGACCGTCGGTATCGATCGGCACGACCGACGCGTTGGCGACGACCTCGCCATCGCCGGCGTTGACGTTGGAACTCTCCGGGCGGGCGCGGCGCGGCTCCCACGCGGTGACGAACGTCGGGCCCGCGGGCCGCACGACGGTCAGGTTTACGAGCGCCGAACGGGCGTCGGACGGCGCGTCGAGATCGATCACCCTCGTGGTGCCGCCACGGAGCGGCGCTGCCGGATCTTGTTCACGGCTGTCGAAGGCGCGTCGGGCGCCGTCGCCGTCGTCGAAGCGCGCCGGGCCGACCGACGTGAATGCCGGTTCCGCAACGGTGATCTTGCGCACCTGATCGGACGAGTTGCTCGTGTAGTACAGCGCCAGGCCGTCGGATTCGATGACGAACGTCATATCGGCCAGGCCGACTGCACCGTCGAAGAACGGGCTGCCGTAGTCGACCGAGCCGTCGTCTTCGAGCACCCACATCTTGCCGGTGCCGCCATCGGCGAAGAAGTACGCCCCGTCGTAGATCTCCGGCCACATGCCGTTGGGAATGAACGCCCCACCGGTGATGAACGTGCCCATCGTGCGCGGATAGTCGGTGATCGGGTCGGTGAGACCGGCCGGCGGCCCGGCGCACGGCGGGTTCTCCCCTGCCGGGCAACGACCTTCGCGGCTGTTCCAGCCGTAGTTGGCGCCGAACACTCCCTCGTTGACCTCTTCGCGTGTCGACTGGCCCACGTCGTTGATGAAGAAACGAGTTGCCGACGTGTTCGGGTCGAACGCGAAGCGGTACGGGTTGCGCAGGCCCGACGCGAAGATCTCCTGGCAGTTGGTGGTCGGCGTGTCCGGGCGGTTCCCGCGGCTGCCGCAGGCCACGGTGCCGGCACCGCCGACCGGGTTTCCGGGTGCGGGTGCGCCGGTGGCGCGATCGAGACGCAGGATCTTGCCGTTGAGCAACGACAGATCGCCGGCCGCATCGTTGCCAGCGCCGCCCCCGGAGTCTTCGCGCGGGTCGCGCCCGGCATCGCCAGTGGCCACGTAGAGGAAGCCGTCGTTGCCCACCTCGAGGTCGCCCGCGTTGTGGTTGCCGTTCACCGACGAGAGGTTGTCGAGCAGCACCTGCTCGGAACCAGGGTCGATCGTGTCGCCCGACATCGTGAACGCGCTGACCCGGTTGACGCAGTCGCCCGGCTCGGACGGCGCTTCGCGGGTGTAATACACGTACACCCGACCGTTGCGCCCCACGTCGGGATCGTGGGTGAAGCCGAGCAGCCCCCGTTCGCTCCCGCCGCAGACGTCGAGGTCGAGCGCGGGTGCGTCGATCAGGCCGCTCGCCGGGTCGATCAGGCGAACGCGTCCGGTGAGCTGTTCGAGCACGACCACGCGGCCGTTCGGGAGCTGCTCCACCCCGGTGGGCGAGGCCAGGTCGACGACCAGCGAGTCGGTGAATCCGGACTTCAGCCGCGACTCGACGGTTGGTGTCTCGTTCGACGCCGCCGAGCTCGGAGCGACCAGGAGTGAGGTAACGACGGCAACCGCCAGCCCGAGGGCCAGCGGGCGACCGCGCGACAAGGACGGCATGCGGCGACGCTAGTAAGCGCCCCGCGACAGGTGGTGGACTTACTTCTTCTTGGCCGGCTTCTTGGCGTCGCCGGCCTTGAGCACGCCCTTGGCCAGCGCGTCGTCGAGATAGGCCTCGGCGTCGTCGGCCGACACCTTCAACGCCGGCGCGATCTCCGAGATCAGGTTGACTCGAGCGCGCTCGTACATGGTCCGCTCGGCGGCCGACAGCGATGCGTCGCGGTTTCGGGCAGCCAGGTTCCGGACCACCTCGGCGACCTGGTACACGTCGCCGCTCTTCAGCTTCTCTTGGTGGTTCTTGAACCGGCGGCTCCAGTTGGACGGCACGCGCGGATCGGGCTTGGCGAGCACGGCCACGAGGTCCTCCAGCTCGTCGGCCGACACCGGCGGCCGAACCCCGACCTCCTCGGTGCTGGCCACCGGGACCTTGAGGGTCATCTCGTTGATCACCGTCTTGAGAATCAGGTAGTCCTGCTTCTCACCGAAGAAGTCCATCTTCTTCGTGCCCTGCACGACACAAGCGCCGTGCTGGGGGTAGATGACGGTTTCGCCCTTCTTGAACTTCACGCACACCTCGATCTCGCGGCCCAAACAACTGGGCATGGCGGACAGGGCAGGATACCGGGCAACACGGCGGTCTACGCTCGCCGGCATGACCGAGTCGGCGCTGTCGCCGTTCTACACCGAGGATCACGAGGCCTTTCGCGAAGTTGTCCGGCAGTTCGCCGAGAAGGAGATCGCACCCCACGTCCACCAGTGGGACCTCGATGGCCTGGTGCCCCGCGAGCTCTACACCAAGGCGGGCGCCATCGGCTTCTTCGGGGATGGATTCGACGAGGAGTACGGCGGCCACGGTCAGCGCGACGCCTTGATGCGGCTCGTGCTGATGCAGGAAGTGTCACGGGCCGGCAGCGGCGGTGTGGTGGCGGCCCTCTTGTCGAACTACATCGGCCTGCCGCCCGTGCAGAAGTTCGGCTCTGACGAGTTGAAGGCGCGGGTGCTCACGCCATGTATGGCGGGTGACGCCATCGCTGCGCTGGCGATCACCGAGCCGTCGGGCGGGTCCGATGTGGCCCGCATTCGCACCACCGCCCGGCGCGACGGCGACCACTATGTGGTCAACGGGTCGAAGACGTTCATCACGTCGGGGATGCGTGCCGACTTCTTCACCACCGCCGTGCGCACGGGCGGCGAAGGCGCTGCGGGGTTGTCGATGCTCGTCATCGACGGCGACAGCCCCGGACTCGACCGCACCAAGCTCGACAAGATGGGCTGGCTGGCCTCCGACACCGCCACGCTGTACTTCGACGACGTGTGCGTCCCGGTCGAGAACCTGCTCGGCCAGGAGGGCGCCGGGTTCTCGATGATCGTCAACAACTTCAACGCCGAACGCATCGACTTGGCGGCGCAATCGATCGCCTTCGCCCGCGTGTGTTTCGACGAGGCCCTGGCGTGGGCGCGTGAGCGGGAAACGTTCGGGCGCCGTCTGGCCGACCATCAGGTGATCCGCCACAAGCTGGTGGAGATGGATCGCCGGATCAACGCCTGCCAGGCGTGGCTCGAGTTGCTGGCGTGGCGGCTGAATGCCGGCGACGACCCGGTGGCCGAGATCTGCGAGGCCAAGGTCGATGCGACCCTCACATTCGAGTTCTGCGCCCGCGAAGCCGCACAGATCCTCGGCGGCGCCAGCTACCTGCGCGGCGACACGGTCGAGCGGCTGTATCGCGAGGTCCGCGTGCAAGCGATCGGTGGCGGATCCGAAGAGATCATGCGCGATCTCGCCGGCCGGCAACTCGGCTTGTAGCGGCTGGCGCCCCCGACAGGATTCGAACCTGCGACCTTGTCATTAGAAGGGACCTGCTCTATCCAGCTGAGCTACAGGGGCGCGATCAGCGTATCTGCCGGCCCTGTCACGGGCCGGTGAGCAGCGCGCGGAGCCAGCCGAGTGAGGTGATCACCGAGAACTGGCGCATCTGCTCGCGCTGGCCGGGGAGACGAGCGTGGCGGACCTCGTCGAACTCGGGGCCGACGAGGCCGACGTACAGCGTGCCGACCGGTTGGCCGTCCTGCTCGGTTGGCCCGGCGACGCCGGTGAGCGCCAGGCCGACGTCGGCGCCGAGGCGGTCACGGACGCCGTGGGCCATCTCGCGCGCCGCCGACTCGCTGACGACCGGGCCGTCGCCGACGCCGAGCAGGTCGCGCTTGACCTCACTGGCGTAGCTGACGATCGAGCCACGAAAGACATCGCTGGCCCCGGCGATCTCGGTGACCCGTGCGCCCACGAGGCCGCCCGTGACCGATTCGGCGACCGCCAGGCTGAGACCTCGTTGGCGGAGCTCGTCGAGCACCACCGATTCCATCGTGTCGTCGTCGGTGCCGAACACGAGGTCGTCGATTCGCTCGCGCACCACTGCTTCCCACTCGGCCAGCTGGGACGCAGCCGCGTCGGTGGTCGCCGCCTTTGCGGTGAGCCGTACCTTCAGGCCGTTCCAGCCCGACGCGAGAAAGGCCAGGGTCGGCGTGTCGGGTGTCTCCAGCTGCTCGATCACGTCGTCGAGCCGCTCGTTGAGGCCGCTCTCGCTCTCGCCCCAGGTGCGCAGCACGCGGCTGACGATCGTCGACGTCTCCCCGCTGCGTTCCCGCAGGTCGGGGATGATCGCCCGATGCACCATGTCGCGCATCTCGTGCGGCACGCCCGGAACGGCGTACACCACCTTCGCCGTACCATCGATCGTGACCGGGCAGATCAAGCCCGGCGCGGTGCCGCGTGTCTGCTCGATCACGGTTGCTCCCTCGGGGACCATCGCCTGACGCAGGTTGTTGGTGGTCATCGTGCGGCCGCGGGCGGCAAACATCTCGCGGATGCGTTCGGCGATGTCGTCGTGCTGACGAAGTTCGACACCCATCACGCGAGCGATCGCCTCCCGAGTCAGGTCGTCATGGGTTGGACCGAGCCCTCCACAGGTGATGACCGCGTCGGCGTCGACGAGCAACGCTCTGAGTTGTGCCTCGATGCGGTCGACGTTGTCGCCGACCTTGGCCTGCAGCAGCGAGTCGATGCCGTGCTCGGCGAGCTCGCCACCCATCCATGCCGAGTTCGAGTCGATGATTTGGCCGAGCAGCAGCTCGGTCCCGACCGCCAGAACGTCGCAGCGCACGCGCTAGGAGATCCGCTGGGCGCTGGTCTGATCGGCAGCGTCGCGCAGGAGACGAGCCCGCCACAGGTACTGCGCACCACTCGCCAACGACAGCGCCACCGCCAGCCACAGCAGGCTGTTCCACAACCAGGGGGTGGTCGCCGTCCACGGCAGCAGCGCGGCGCCGACCGCCAGCTGCTGCACGACGGTTTTGTGTTTGCCCATCTTCGATGCCGGCACGCTGATGCCGCGCCCGCCCACCAGCACGCGGTACACCGAAATGATGATCTCGCGTGCGGCGATGAGGATCACGGGGACGGCCCAGAACATCCCCGTGCCGACGAGGGTGAACATCGCGCCGAGTACGAGCACCTTGTCGGCGAGCGGGTCGAGGAATGCCCCCGCCGAAGTGGTGCCGTGACGACGGGCGAGGTACCCGTCGATCCCGTCGCTGGCGCACAGCACGAACCACAGACCGACGGCGATCCATGAGCCTTCGTTGTGGCCGGGGATTGCCCAGAACACCAACGGCGCAAACAGCAGGCGGCCCACGGTGATCGCGTTGGCCCACGTGGCGATGCGGTCGGGGGTGACCGAGAAGCGCGGCTCGTGCTCGGTCATGGCGTCGCTCCAGACGCGACGAGATCGGGGCCCCACGCATCGACGATGGCCACCTCGGAGAACTCGCCCACGGGGACATTCTGCCCGACGTGGACCACTCCATCGATCTCTGGCGCCTCGCGATGGCTCCGACCGACCCCCGGCTCGTCGACGAGCACGGTGACTGTTTCGCCGATCAGCGCGTCGCGACGGGCTGCGGTGATGCCGTCCTGCAGCTCGCGCAGTTCGCCGAGGCGCTCGTTCATCAGGCCCGGATCGACCGCGCCGTCGAGGTCGGCTGCGTAGGTTCCGTCCTCTTCGCTGTACGAGAAGAAGCCGCACCAATCGAGTTGGGCGCGCTCGACGAAGTCGAGCAACTGGTCGTGATCGTCCTCGGTCTCGCCCGGGTAGCCGACGATGAAGTTGCTGCGGAACGCGGCGTCGGGTTCGCGCTGGCGAATGTCGTCGATGCGGTCGAGGAACCGTTGCCCATCACCCCAGCGGCGCATGCGCCGGAGCAGCGGCTTCGACACGTGCTGCAGTGATAGGTCGAAGTACGGCACGCCGCTGCGACAGATCGAGTCGATCAGCTCGTCGCTGAGATCGCTCGGATACAGATACAGCAGGCGGACCCGGTCGACTCGTTCGGCGACCGCATTGACGAGCGGCACGATCGACCCGGCGCCCAGCTCGTCGGGGCGGTCCTTGCCGTAGCTCGCGAGGTCTTGCGCCACCAGCACGATCTCGCGCGCCTCGAGTTGATCGACCTCGGCGAGGATCTGCTCGACATCGCGGCTGCGCTGCGGACCGCGGAAACTCGGGATGGCGCAGAAGCCGCACTTCCGATCGCATCCTTCGGCGATCTTCACGTAGGCCCACGGCACCGGCGACGCCGGCCGGGGCAGGTTGAGCAGGTCGAAGTCGGGAATCGGTGCCTCGCTGACCGGGATCAGCCGACGACCGTTCGACGCGGTGCCGTCGTCCACTGCCGCCGGCGCGTTGAACGCGGTGCCGAATCCGGCGACCTGGTCCACCTCGGGCAGCTCGGCCGCGAGCTCGTCGCCGTAGCGCTCGGCCATGCAACCGGTGACCACCAGGCGCGACCCCTCGGGACGTTGTTCGTCGAGGGCGAGGATCGTGTCGATCGACTCGCGGCGGGCCTCATCGATGAAGGCGCAGGTGTTCACCACGACCAGATCGGCGTCGTGCGCATGGTCGGTGGCGACCAGCCCGTCGGCGACCAGCGCGCCGGTCAGCTTGGCCGAGTCGACATCGTTTTTCGGGCAGCCCAACGTCTCGAGATAGAACCGCTGCGCCACGAGCCATCACGCTATCGGTGGGCCGAGAGCCCCCTACATCACCCGCCACATCACGCGCTACATCACGGTGGCGCGGAACTTGTCCATCAGGTGGCGGCCGGCGGTCGTGGGTGGGTAGTGCGGCTGCTCGCCATCGGCGACGATGCACTCGATGCGGGCGTCCCAGTTGGCGTTGTGGAAGAACGGCATCGTCAGCCGTCGGGGGGCGGGAATCGGCGGGACGACGACCCGGTGCATGGTTGAACGCCAGCGATCGTTGGTCCAGCGGGCCATTAGATCGCCCAGGTTGACGACCAATGTGCCCGGCTCGTGCTCCACACCGACCCACGAGCCATCTGCACCTCCAGGCCCGGCTGCTCGTCGAGTTCGAGGATCGTCAGCGTGCCGTAGTCGGTGTGCGCGCCGGCCCGAAACCGGCCGTCGCCCACCTGGTGATCGAGCGCCGGGTAACACGCCAGCCGCAACGCCGATCCGTGGGCATCGACAAACGGGTCGAAGTGCTGTTCGGGGAGGTCGAGGGCGAGCGCGAACAACCGCATCAGCCGTTCGGCGAGTGCGCCCATCGTGCGGTACAAGTCTTCGAGCGCGGGTTGCAGCGTCGGCAGTGCGTCAGGCCATCGGTTCGATGCGTACACATCGCGCTGGTCCGGATCGGTCATCTCGTCGAGCGGACGGGGTGGCGGATCGACCGGGCCGACGTTGAACGTCTCCTTCACGTCCGGTGGCGCGGCACCGCCGATCGAGGCGTTGAGCGCCTCGGCCTCGAAGGAGCCGTACCCGTACGGATACCCAGGATCGGGCTTCGCCACCGTCATCCGCTGCGCCAGCGGCAGATCGAAGAACGCGTGGGCCTGTCGCCGCGCAGCTGCGAGCACCGAGTCGGGTACGCCGTGTTGCGCGATGCGTAAGAACCCGAGCGTGCGGCACATCTCGTCGACGTGCGCCGGGTCGGGCGCCGACAGGTCGATCGTGTCGAGGCTCACTGATGCGCCGGACGCAGACCGGCGCGCGGCCAGGGGAAGCTGACCAGTCGACCGGTCGCCGACAGTGTTACGTAGGCGGTACGGAGGTCCTCGTCGCCGAAGCACACGTTGGTGGTCAGCGGGTCGCCGGTGGCGTGGTGCTCGACCTGCGTGCCGTCGGGCGACACCGCCGTGATGCCCCCGTTGATCAACGTGGCCACGCACACCCATCCATCGTCGTCGACCGCCAGCGAGTCGAGCAGCTGCATGCCGGGCAAGCCGTAGAGCGTGGCGAACGGATCGAGGTTGGCGTGGGTCTCGACCAGCTGGCCCGGCGCCGAGATCGAACGTCGCAGAATCCGGCCATTGAAGGTCTCGGCCCAATACAGGGTGTCGGTGTCGGGCGACAGGCCGATGCCGTTGGGCCCTTCGACCGGAAACAGCGCTTCGCTGATCCCGGAGCCGTCGGCCTTGGCGTAGTACAGCCCGGTGAGGTCGGTGGTGCGAGCCGCCATGTCACGGATGCCGTGGTCGGTGAACCAGAACCCTCCGTGGCCATCCATCACGATGTCGTTCGGCGCACGCAGTGGCCGGCCGTCGCACTCGGTGTACAGGTCGGTCACGGTGCCGTCGTGTGGGTCGACCCGCTGGATCTTGCCGCCGCTGTAGCGGTCGGGGTCGAACGGGCCGGGGATCACCAGCCCGTCGAGTTCCTCCGGGGTGAAGCAACCGCCGTTGTTGCACAGATAGATCGCCCCGTCGGGACCGACGGCAGCACCGTTCGGGCCGCCAGGGATCTCGGCGATCGTTTCGGTCGTGCCGTCGGGGTGCACGCGCGTGAGCCGCGGGCCGAACATCTCAACGAGCACGATCGTGCCGTCGTTCATCCACATCGGACCTTCGGGGAATCGCAGCCCCGAGGCGATCTCGGTGAGTTCGGGGGTGAAGCTCTGCACGTCGACGCTCATCGCGCCATCGTTGCAGAATCGGGCGCCGTTGGGCGCCGCCCGCCTACAGCTGGCCGTTCTGCTGGAGGAGTTCGAACTCTTCGACGGTCATCAGCACCGAGCGCGCCTTCGAGCCCTCGCTCGGCCCGACGACGCCGCGCTGTTCGAGCAGATCCATGATGCGCCCGGCGCGCGCGAAGCCCACCTTCAACTTGCGCTGCAGCATCGACGTCGAGCCGAGTTGGCTGCGCACGACGAGTTCCATCGCCTGGCGCATCATCGCCGCGTCTTCGTCGTCGTCGCCTGCGCTGAACGCGTGCGCGTCGGCGGTGACGTCGAGGTCGAGCGGCGCGCTCGGCGGGGGCCGCAGCGGCGCCACTACCGCTCGGAGTGCCACGCGGCGGCACCAGCGCCGACTGCCCGGCGTCGGGTGGACCGTCCCCGTCGCCGCCTTCTTCGATCGCGGTCGACACCACGGGTTCGGGCGCCTGCGCCCGCCAGTGATCGACGACCTGACGCACCTCGTCTTCGCTGACGAACGATCCCTGGATGCGGTTGGCCACCGACGAGTTACCCGGCAGCAGCAACATGTCGCCCTTGCCGACGAGCTTCTCGGCGCCGGGTTGGTCGAGGATCACCCGCGAGTCGGTGAGGCTCGACACGGCAAAGGCCATCCGCGCCGGGATGTTGGCCTTGATCACGCCGGTGATGACGTTGACCGAGGGGCGCTGCGTGGCAACGATCAGGTGGATGCCGACCGCCCGCGCCTTCTGGGCGATGCGCGTGATCGACTCTTCGACGTCGCGTGCCGCCACCATCATCAAGTCGTTGAGCTCGTCGACGACCACCACGATGTACGGCAGGTGCTCGTACGGCGTGTCGTCGGGTTGCACGCCGGCCGGCGGCGGGATCTTCCCCTTGGCGACGGGCGGCGTTGTAGCCGACCACGTCGCGGTAGCCGACCTCGGAGAGGATGTCGTAGCGCCGCTCCATCTCCTTGACCGCCCAACCGAGTGCATTGGCGGCCTTCTTCGGGTTGGTCACCGGCTGGGGTGAGCAGATGCGGCAGTCGCTGGTATTGCCCCATCTCGACCTGCTTCGGGTCGATGAGGATCAACCGCACTTCGTCGGGGGTGGTGCGCATCAGCAGCGACGTGATGATGCAGTTGATGCCACTCGACTTACCCGCACCGGTGGCGCCGGCAATGAGCAAGTGGGGCGTGGCCGCCAGATCGAGGAACACGGCCTGGCCGGCGATGTCTTTGCCGACCGCCACGTCGAGTGGGTTCGATGCGGCCCGCGCCTCGGGTGAGGCCAGGAGGTCGCCGAGGGCGACGAGTTGGCGCGTGTGGTTGGGCACTTCGACGCCGATCGCCGATCGGCCCGGGATGGGCGCCAGGATGCGCACGTCGGTGGCCGCCATCGCGTAGGCGATGTCCTTTTGCAGGCTGGTGACGCGGGCCACTTTGACGCCCGAGCCGAGTTCGAGTTCATAGCGGGTGACCGTCGGGCCGATGGTCATTCCGACGAGGTTGGTCTCGACGTTGTGCGAGGCCAGCGACTGCTGCAGTGCCTCACCGCGCGCTTCGACCGCCGACCGATCGATCGCCTGCGCGCCGGGCCGATCGAGGAACGTGATCGGCGGCAGCGTCCACTCGCCGACCTTGCCGCCGTCGGCGGCCACGGCGCGTCCTGCTGCGGCAGCTGCGCCGCCCGCGGCGGCCTTCTTGCGTGACGCTCGCTTCTTCTTCGGTGCGTCGCCGAAGTCGTCACCGTCGGCGGCGAAGTCGTACAGGGTGGTCTCGCCTGGCACCTGCGGCGGCGCCTCGCCCTCGGGCGCTTCGTGCTCGCGGTCGCTGGCCAGGGTGGTGATGTTGCTCAATCCCGACTTGGCGGCGCGGCCGAGCGGACGGCCGACCGCAGCGAGGAACCCACCGGTGTTCTCGGCCAGGGTGCGCAGTGAAGTGCGGGTGACGAGGAGCAGTCCGCCGGCCAGCGCAACGACGAGCACCACGGCCGTACCGATGGGCTCGACGAGCGCAGCGATCGGCTCGGCGACGAGTGCTCCGAGAATGCCGCCGGCCGATTCGAGTTCGTCGGTGTCGCCGCTGAAGCCGTCGGGGCCCCGTGCGAGGTGCAACAGGCCCAACACCGACAGCGCGGCGATCGCCCATCCAACAGCGAGCTGGATCGGACTCGAAGTTCGGCCGCGCCGGACCAACGCCACACCGGCGGCGGCGAGAACGAGGGGCACGGCGAACCGGGCGAGGCCGGTGAACCACCCGATGAGCGTCTCGACCGCACGTCCCACCGGGCCGGCGAGATCGACGTACATGGCCAGACCGAGCAGCACGGCCACGCCGATCAGCGCAAGGCCGAGAAACTCGTGCTCGCGGCCGTCGACGGCGTCGCGCAGCTCGTCGCTGGCCCGATCGCGCTTCGACCGGGCACCTTCCGGCCGCGTGGCATCGCGAACACTGCCCGCGTTCTTCCGACCGCCCTTCGTGCTGCCCTTGTCGCTCGCGGCACGCCGATCGGCACGCTCCACGTGCTTCTTGGCGGTCTTCTTCGAGCGCCGACTGGACGCTCCCCAGGTGTTCATAGCCCCCTCACGGTACCAACGGGGTGACACCAGGGGTCTGACCCCTGTCGACGGATCCGCAGTGAGACGGCTCAGCCGTACCAGACGGTCAGCTCGACCGCGACGCTGAACTGCAGCTCTTGGCCGTAGCCGGGAGGAAGGGCGCCACCACCAGGGTGGACCAGCGTGGTCTCGACGGTGTGCGACCCGCCACCGGCGTTGGCCGGCCGATCGTCGAGGTCGATGTCGTCACCGAACACCATCGCCCGCACGTAGCAGTTGCCGGCGTAGTAGTGAATCCCCTCGAGCGGGAGGCCATAGGCCTCACAGACGTCGTGGTCGACCCCGGGGCGGTTGACGGCGCCGTGAACGACGAGGTCGAGATAGCGACCGACGTCGTGGCGGGTCGTGCTCGTCGGCACCGATCCGACCGACGTGGGGTTGCCGTGGACGTACGCCTCGGAGTCCCAGCCGAAGGCGTTGGCGGGCTGGACGTACACATTGGCGGCGCTGAAGTTGATGTCGACGTGCCGCTCGCCGGTGGTGAACTCGCCGTTGGCGTGATCGGAGTAGCCGTCGCCGTCCTCGGCCACCGCCATCGCGTAGTACGTCGACGCGAGATCGACGTCGTCGAAGATCACCTCGAACTCTTGTGAGTCGTAGCCGAAACTCTCCTCCACGGCGTAGTAGCCGTCGTCGTCCCACACCATGATCCAGATCTTGGCGTCGGTATCGGTGGGTCACGCGGAGCCGGGCGTCGGGGCCGTGCTGGTACGCGACACCACTGGTGATGCACGACACCGCGCAGCCGGGCCCGGCCTTGAAGTCGTCGGCGGCCTGCCACTGATTGCCGCCATGACCGTTGACGTCGGCGACGTACAACCCTCCGGCGGACGGGCCAGGAGGGGGCGCCGGGGGTGATGATGATGGCGAGTCGGTGTCGAGGGCGCCGATCACGTCGGTGCCGGCGTTGGGATCGAACTCCCATCACCGTGGGTCCGGCGAACTCGTACGTGGCAGGCGGAGTGCTCGTGCGCTCGGTGGTCAACGGTTGTGGCTCGCGTGTCTCGCGAGCTTGGGCGCCGTCGGCGACGCCGATGAGGGCCGCTGCGCTGAGCGTGGCGGGCGATGGTGGTCCGGGTGATGGTACGAACGGACATTGGATGCTCCCGTGCGGGTATGGGGAGCGCCCCTTGCGCCCCGTCACCCCTCCTGACGGACCACCGCAATGCGCCTTACAGCGGGGTCGACGGAGAGCACCGCTCCGTCGGGGGCGACGACGATGTCGAGGACGCCGCCTTGAACGGAGCGGGCGGCGATCACGTCGCGCACGGCGGTGCCTGCGGTGCCTTCCACGCTGAGCGCGTCGATGGTGGAATCGGGGAGTTCGTCGTCGACCCGGTCGAGCACGGTCCCCTCGAGGTTGATGTCGGCGGCGAGGAACGTCTGTCCCGACGCGCCTTCGAGTGGCGGTGCGGGCTCTTGCAGCTCACCGTCGAGGTACACGTACGGCACCGCGGCGGTGGCGTCGTCGATCGCCACGAACACGTTGACCAGTTGGCCGGTCGACGTGACCTCGAAGTACTCCTGGCCAGCGCCGAGCTCGGCTTCGACGGCGTCGACCGCGGCGAGCAACTCGGTCACGATCGGCGGACCGTCGATCCCCGAGTCGTCGCCACCGTCGCCCCCATCGTCGCCGCTACACGCGGCGAGAACGCACATGGCGAGTGCGACGACCACACGTTTCATCGGCGTCCCCGCCAGGTCGTCGGCGATCGCTTCGACGCGACCGGTGGCCATGATCGAGTCGAAGCCGCGGTGGCGCCCCTCGACCACCACGTCGTCGAGGTTGGGCAGCAACGTCGTCCAGTGGGCGATCGTGCGCGCCGGGTTGGTCGTCGACGCGCGGTACAACACGATCGGTACGTCGATCGGACCCGGCCGATGAGCGAACGCGGCGGTCGGGAACGTGCCGACGGCCCGGCGTGGCGGACCCGCCGGCGGCACGGTCGTTCCCGACCACTTCAGCAACCGACGGCCGAACCGGTCGGCGTAGCGCAGGAGCCGACGGCGCACCATCACTGCGAGCTCGCGCCCGATCTCGGAGACGCCCGCGGGGTGCAACATCGACTTGTACTTCCACCAGCGGTTCGACCACAGATGGCGTTCTTCACCGGGAAAGAACGTGTCGACCATCCCGGTGGCCACGACGTCGATGCCACGGTCGCGCAGACGAGCGGTGAGCTCGATGGCCACCACACCGGAGAACGACCAGCCGATCAGCGACACCACTGCGCGACCTTCGGCCGCATCGACGGCGAGCGGCAACAGGTGCTCGACCATCTCGTCGACCGAGGTGACCAGATCGGCGTCGGGCAGCTGGAGGTAGGCCAACCCCACCACGCGGGTGTCGGCGGGGAACGCGTCGGCGAGGTCCTGGTAGCCGAACACCTCGTCCCATGCCGGCGTCATCAACACCAGCGGCCCACGGGGTTCGCCGTCGCGCAACACGAACGCCTGGTATGCCGCATCGGCGCCAACGTCGCGATCGCCATCTTCCAGCGCCTCGGTGACCGACAATCCCAGCCCACGCAGCATGCCGCGCGGCGTGCGGCCGGCGAGCAGCACCGAGATCGGGACGGGCACATCGAGCGCCGACTCGGTATCGGTCACAAGTTGCACCGCGGTGAGCGAGTCACCGCCGAGCTCGAAAAAGTCGGTGTCGAGGTCGATGCCATTGCGGGCGAAGGCGCGCCGCCACGCGGCGAGCACCTGCGCTGGCGGGCCGACCGTAGTGCCACCGGTGTCGGGCACGGCGCGGTCGGGCGTGATCCGTTCGAGGGCGCGGCGGTCGACCTTGCCGTGCGCAGTGCGCGGGAGCGCTGCGTGGGTAACGAACTGCTTGGGGACGGCCGCTGCGGGGACCGCGTCGGCGAGTGTCGCGCGCAGCGCCACTTCGTCGAGTTGCGCAGCGCCGACGACCACGTGTGCGACCAACGCCGGTGGATCGCCTGCGGCGACGACGGCTGCGTCGTCCACGCCGTCGATGCCGCGCAGTGCACGTTCGATCTCGGCAGGTTCGAGCCGCACTCCCCCGACGTTCAGCTGCTCGTCGATACGCCCGACGTACACCAGGTTGTCGCCGGCACGACGGACGAGGTCGCCGGTGCGGTACCACCGCTCGCCGTCGAGCTCCACGAACCGATCGGAGTCACGGTCGTCGCCGATGTACCCGTTGGTCACGGTCGGTCCTGCGATCCACAACTCACCGTCGGCATGAACGGCCACTGGCCGCCCGGCGGCGTCGGCGATCCGCACCGTCACGCCTGGGATCGGCATCCCGATCGGGATCGGGTCGATCGCGCCGGGTTCGAGCACCGTTGCTGTTGCCCACACGGTGGCCTCGGTCGGTCCGTACTCGTTGACCAACGTGACGCCGGCCAGGTGCTCGTGATGGTCGGCGACGAGCCGGGCGGTGCTCGCTTCGCCGGCGACGATCGCCGTGTGGAGTCCACGCAGTCGGTCCGGCGCCCGGCTGAGCAACGCGCCGTACAGGCTCGGCACCATCAGTGTGTGCGAGACGTGGCGGGTCTCGATCAACTCGGCCAGGCGGTCGACGTCGCGGACGTCGTCGTCGGTCGGCACGACGATCGCCCCGCCGGCGGTGAGGGTCCAGAACAGTCCGACGATCGAGCTGTCGAACCCGATGCTCGGCGTGAGCAAGAAGCGCGTCGGCTCGTGGCGGTACCACTCGCTGCGGGCGAGCGTGCTGGCCGCAAGGTTGCGGTGGGTCACCTCGACGCCGCGCGGTGTACCGGTGGAGCCGGAAGTGTGGATCACGTACGCGGCGTCGTCGGGGCCGACACGACGGGCACGATCGACAAAGGCCGCCGCGCTCGTCGCCACGTCGGTTGGCTCGCCCACGTCGTCGATCACGACGGCATCGAGGCCGAACGTGTCGCCGTCGGTGACGATCGCGCCAAGTCCGCTCTGGGCGGCGATCTGCGCGCGCCGCTCGCCCGGTGCGTTGGGCTCGAGCGGCACGTAGCCCGCGCCTGTCGCCATCGCACCGAGGATCGCGGCCACCAGATCGGCCCGGCGGTGTACCGCTATGCCCACCCGTTGCGGCGCACCGAGCGCGTCGAGCTGCTCGGCGATCTGCGCGGCGCGGGCGGCCAGCTTGCGGTAGCTCATGTCGGCCTCGGCGACGACGGCCGGTGCGTCGGGTGTGGCGGCGACCTGGTCGGCGATGCGCGCCAACACCGTTGTTGCAGCGACGAAGTCGCTGCCGTCCATGTCGGCGCCACGCCACGCGTCGACGAGGTCGCCAACGGTCAGCGCAGGGGTGCGCGAGCCGTCGATGAGCACCGATTCGAACATCGCCAGCAGCTCGTTGGCGGTGGCGCTGTCGATCACGTCGCCGCGATACTCCAGCCCGAACTGCAACGAGTCGGCGCGCTCCTGTACGAAAAACGTCAGGTCGGTCACCGATGTGCCTGCGGCCAGGATCCGCTGTTCGGCGCGCCCGATCGGGAAGGTCGGCGTCGACAGCTCTTCGTAGGCCAGCATCCACGACACGTCGGGTTCTGGCAGGTCGGCCTGGCGCGCCTCGCGCACGATCGAGGCGAACGGGTGGCGACGGTGCGGCAAGGTGGTGGCGATGGTGGTGGCCACTCGATCGACGAGGGCGGCGAACGGCTCGTCCGGATCGACGGCAACCCCGATCGGCAGCGTGTTGAGGTAGTACCCGACGAGCGGCGCAGTGGCCGGGTGATCCTTGGTCGACGCGGTGATGCCGATCTCGAGTGCCTGGCGGTCGGCGACCGCACCGAGCACGACGGCCGTGGCTGCCAGCGACGCGGCGAAGGGGGTGTGGCCGGCGCCCGTGAGTGTCGATGGCGCCACCGACGATCGCCGCGAGGCATACCCATCGGGCTCCCGCGGCAGCGGCGGCGCAAGTCGCAGGCGGGCGGGCTCGGGCCGCTGACGAGCCGCATCGAGCCAGAACTTGCGATCGGCGTGGTGATCGCCGTCGGCCTGCCACGCCGCGTGGGCGGCATACGTGGTGTCGAGCTCGGGTGCGGCGGCGTCGGCGTACGCCGCAGCGATCTGCTCCCACATCACATCGAACGTGCCGGCGTCGACCGTGATGTGATGCATGGCGATGAGGATCGACCATTCACCTGGGCCGGTCTCGGCGAGATGCACCCGCACCAGCGGGCCCGCATCGAGGTCGAACGGCACTGCCCGCTGCGCCATGGCGAAGGTCTCAAAGGCGTCGAGCGTGTCGACGTCGACGCGCTCGACGGCGGCGGCGACGTCTGCGGGGAGGGCGCGACGAGTCGCGTCGTAGGACGTGTGCAGCGGGCCGTGGGCGGCGACAACGGTGTGGACCGCAGCACGGAACCGCTCGACGTCGAACGACGGCGCGTCGTGCAGCTGATACCAGCGGGTCACGTTGTAGCGAGTGTCGCCCGGATCGCGGCGATACTCGAACAGCATCGCCTCCTCCCCTGCCGAGAGCGGCGCGCCGTCGACCGCAGGGATTGTGGAGGGGATCGTCGATGCGCTCGCGCCAACACTGGCGAGTGCGTCGTCGACGAGCACGGCGAGTTCGCGCGGCGTCCGCGCGGTGAACACGGCTGCGTCGGGCAGGTTCGTCCCCAGCGCGGCGTCGATCGCCGCCACCGCTTCCAACGCTGGTAGCGACGATCCGCCGAGATCGAAGAAGTCGTCGGTCAGGCCGACCCGATCGACCCCGAGCACGTCACCCCAGATGTCGCACACCTGCCTCTCGGTCGGCGTGGTCGGCGCAACGTAAGCATCGCCCTGACGATGGAAGCGCGTCGGTGCCGGGAGCGAAGCGGTGTCGGCCTTGGCACTCGCCGCCAGCGGCATCTCGTCGATCCGTACGAACGCCGACGGGATCGCATGATCGGGCAGCACCGTGCGCAGACGAGCGCGCAGGTCGCCTGGGTCGAGCTCGTCGCCAGGGGGAAGCGTCGCGCTGTGGTACCAGGCGGTGAGCACACCTTCGGTCTTCGGCGTATACCCGATCGTGGCCAACAACTGGGCGACCTCGGCGTCGTCGACGTCGTCGTCGAGTTCTTCGAGCGCCTCATCGCGGGTCTTGTGGCCGAGCCGCACATCCCAGCTGTACGGCTCGGCGTAGTTGTGGAATCCCCGTTCGCGTTGGTGCACGGAGATGCCGGCCACGTTGATCAAACAGTTCGTCGATCGGCCGGTGTCGGCGGGACGCACCCACGGGGCTCGGGTCTCGAGGAACTCGTACAGCTCGGCCAGATCGACGTCGACGTACCGATAGAAGTCGACGAACTCGATCTCGTCGAGCACGTCCGGGTCGTCGAACACGCGCTGTTCGGGCAGCAGCTCGGTGACCACGTCGGGGGTGTGGTGGTACACCCGGCGCGCCTCGAGCACGGTGCGGTCGATGGCGTCGGGGTCGAAACGCCCTTCTTCGAACTGATGCGGCACGAGACGGGTCTCGAAGAATTGACCGCGCGACAGCCCGGTGACGATCGTCGGGATACCCAACTCACGCGCCCGGGCAACCGCCAAGGTGTAGACCGTCTTATAACAGCCGTTGCACACGTTCGAGAAGCGATCAAGGCTGTCGCGGAAGATCTCGTTCATCGCCGGCGTCGTGGCGAACTCGTGGGTGATCCCGAGATCGGCGATGCTGCGGCGGACGTTCTCCTTGGCTCCGTCGGAGATGAATCCGTTGTCGAGCGTGAGGGCGTGCACCTTCCACCCCCGCTCGACCAGCTGGTACAGCGCGTACGTCGAGTCCTTGCCGCCCGACAGGAGGTGGATCGCATCGATGTCGCCGCGCCTCGCGGCCTGCGCGGCAGCGAGGCGCTCGGCGAGGTCGCGTTCGGTGCGGAACCACCTGGCGGTCTGCGGCACGATCTGGTCGTAGGTGCGACACGCGTTGCACACGCGTTCGCCGTCGAGGCTCACGCCGGGCACATCGGTACCGATGCCGCAGCGGACGCAACGGTCGGCTGCCGTGACCGGTCGATGCTCGTCGGCCCGCCAGACGCCGACGATCGCGCCATCGATGTCGTCGAGGGCGACCAACGCCGCCTCGACCTCGCCTGGTTCGAGGCGGATCCCGTTGACCTTCAGCTGATCGTCGTTGCGCCCGCCGTAGGTCAGCACGCCCGGGCGGACCAGCCGCACGCGGTCGCCCGTCCGATACCACGGGCCGCTCCCGTGGCCTGCACCCGCAGCCTCGACCAACTCGTCGGGCAACGTCACGAAACGTTCGGCGCTCAGCTCGGGGAGGTTGAGATACTCGGCCGCCATCCCCGGTCGGCGTACGACGAGTTCACCCCAGGCCCCTGGCACCGCGAGTTGTCCGTCCACGTCGAGCACCGCCAACTCGGCGCCAGCCGCGGCAGCGCCGATCGGCACGTCGACGTCGTCGGGGTCGCCGACGGCCCACTCGTGGAGCATGCAGCCGACCACGGCCTCGGTCGGGCCGTATTCGTTGAAGATGCGGGCGCCGGGAGCGAGTTCGGCGATCCGCCGGGCCAGCGGCACGCGGAACGCCTCGCCGCCGACCACGATGCAGCGCAGTGCTGCGAGCTCACCGTCGGCGAGCCGGGTCAGCAACTCGAGCTGCGACGGCGTGGCCTTGAGGAAGGTGATGCGTTCGTCGGCGGCGACAGCGCCGAGCGCGCTGATCGGTTCGCCGTCGACGATCACCGTGCGACCGCCACTGATGAACCCGAGGAACAAGCTGGTGATCGTCAGATCGAAGGCCAGCGACGAGTGCAGCCCGACCACCGGCCCCGAACCGGCCTGGTGATCGGCGTCGACGTACGACTCGACGGCAAAGGCGAGATAGTCGGCCAGGCCGCGATGGCTGATCGGCACCCCCTTCGGGCGCCCGGTCGAGCCGGAGGTGTACAGCACATAGGCGATGTCGTCGAGGCCGACCGTCGGTTCGGGTGGCACGTCGCTGTCAGCAAGGTCGGCGCCAGCGATGAACACATCGACGTCGCCGATGATCGTCACCAGCTCGGCGTCGTCGGCGATCAGCGCACGGCGCGCCGCCGGATCGTCGGGCGCGACCATCACGAACGATCCCCCAGCGCGCAACACGCCGTGGATCGCCACGAGGACGTCGGTCGAGCGCGACAGTGCCAGACCCACTCGCCCGCCACGCGCCAGCCCCTGCGCACGCAGTGCCTGCGACACCTGGTCGGCGCGCTGGTCGAAGTCGGCGGCGGTCGTCGGCACGCCGCGGTGCTCGGCCACGATCCACTGCGGATCGGCCTGCAGGCGTTGACGAACCACCTCATGGATCGGCGCATCGAGCGGGCGCGGCGTCGGCACGGGATTGAGCAGCGTGAGCTGCACGTCGGCACCGGCCAGCGCGATGTCGCCCACCGGGAGATCCGGGTCGGCGATCAGCTGTGCGAGCACGCGACCGAAGTGAGCCGGGAGGCGGTCGGCCGACCGGTCCACCGACAGACCACGGTTCACGTCGAGTTCCCACTGCAGGCCCTCGGCGTTGCCGCTGTAGTCGTAGATCTGCGTGCGTAATGGATGCGACGAGTCGACATGACCCGAGCGCATCCACTCCGACGTGGCCGGCAACTCGCCGAAGTCGCTGTAGCGGGCGGTCACCACGTTGACCACGGCGTCCACGTCGGCATCGGGCGACTCACCGAGCACCGCTCGCCGCAGCAGGGTGGTGAGGTCGCGCATGACGCGCCGGAACAGTTCGCTTCCCGGCTCGTCGGGACGCACCTCGACCACCAACGGGTAGATCTCCATCAGTGGCCCGACGACGCGTCGAGCAGCCGGCCTGCTGCGGTGGTGCACGGGGATGCCCAGCCGTACTCGGGTGCGTCCGTCGAGATGGTGCAGGCCAACGGCGTTGACCATCGAGGCGACCACCAACAAGCTCAGTTCGGTGCTCAGCGAACGGAAGCTGGCATCGAGCGCAGCGCGCACGGCATCGGTGTCGACGGCGAGTGGGAGCCGGTCGACCACGGTGGTACGCGCGCCACGCGGACCGTACGGGGCGAGCGGCGGGAGATCCGCAACGTTCGCCAGGTCGTCGGCCCAGGCGGCAGCGCGTTCCTCCGCAGTGCCGCGTCGGGGAGGTTCGACACCATCGACGAACGCGAAGTAGTCGGCGTCGACGAACTCGGCGACCGCGGCGGCCATCGCGGCGTCATCGACAGCCTGATACGCCGCAGCGGTGGCGTCGTAGATCAACGCCGACGCGAAGGCGTCGGTGGCCAAGTGGTGCAGGTCGAGCCACCACGTGTGGTCGTCGGGTCCGTGGTGCAGCACGACCGAGTCGTACATCCCGCGGGTGGCGTCGATCGGGGCGGCGATCCGCTCCTTGCACCAACGGTCGAGCAAGGCCGGATCGAGGTCGATCACCTCGGTTCCCGCTGGACCTCGGTCGAGCACCGAGGCCATCCGCTGATCGGCGTCGATCACCGTTCGCAGGATCTCGCAGTGGCCGACGACGGCGGCGAACGCCCGCCCCAACCGCTGCGGGTCGAGGGGTCCATGTATCCGGGTGCGCTTGCCCATGTTGGCCAGCGGTATGTCGGGCTGCAGCGTCTGGCTGCTCCAGATCAGCGATTGCGTCCGGGTGAGTTCGTGCCGGGCGATCACACGCGGCCGCAGTCGCACCGGCGAAGTCGACCCGGACGACTGATCGGTCATCGAGGTTGCAGTGTGCCGACGAACGCAACCATCTGATCGACGGTTTGGAAGTGGTCGAGCACCACGTCGGCGGGGTCGATCGTGACGTTGCACTCGTGCTCGAGCCAGTCGACGATCACCACCACGCCGAGCGAGTCGACCAGCCCGGTCATCAACAGATCGGTCGGGCCCTCGATCGGTTCGTCGTGCAGCGCAACGTCGGACTGGATGAACTCGATCAGCCGCTCGGTGAGGGCGGCGGGCGGCGCGGTGTCGGTGCGTTTCATGCGTGAGGGTCAGGACGGAGGGAGGTGGTCACTCTCGGTCGAGGCGAGCATCGTCGCCGCTGCGTTGCGGTCGACCTTGCCCGTCCCGGTTCGTGGCAGAGAGGGTACCGACGCAATGGCGCTGGGCACCGCATAACTCGGGAGCAGCCGCCGCAGCGCCGCGAGCAGCGCCCGTTCGTCGATCGGTGCGTCGTTTGCCACCACCGCGGCGATCAGCCGGTCATCGCCTTGGTCGTGACGTGTGACGACCACCGTCGCGGCGGCCACACCGGGCTGATCGGCGAGGGCGGCATCGATCGCCTCGAGCTCGATGCGGTGGCCACGCACCTTCACTTGGTTGTCGGCGCGACCGAGGAACTCCAGGTCGCCGTCGCCGCGGCGACGCACCAGATCGCCCGTGACGTACCAAGCGGACTCCGGATCGCGCTGAACGATCGCCCGTGCGGTGAGCTCGTCGCGCTGCCAGTAGCCGCGCATCATCGTCGGCGATGCCACCAGCAACTGACCGACGTCGCCGTCGGCCACCTCGGCCGCACTTGCCGGTTCGCCGTCCGCGTCGACGACCAGCACGCGTGCTGCTGCCCACGCCGCGCCGATCGGGACCGGCGCCGTAGGCGGCGACGACGTTTCGTAGTGGGTGCACTGGTTGACTTCGGCGGGCCCGTACACATTGGAGAAGCGGCACGACGGCAACCGTTGCATCAGCGCGCCGAGCGCGGCCGGCGGGAACGCCTCGCCACCGAACAGCACCCAGCGCAGCGACGAGAGGTCGCGATCGTCGAGGCCGCCCCGCTCGAGCAGCTGCGTGAGCAGGTAGGGCACCGAGTACCAGATCGTTGCGCGCTGCTCGTCGACGAGCTGGGCGAGGCTGGCCGGGAAGCGCATCACCGGGTCGGGCACGACCACCACCGACGCGCCGGCCAAGGGAGCGGCGTACAACTCGAAGGTCGACTGATCGAAGTGCAGCGGCGCGATGTTGGCGTGGTGATCGGCCGGCGTGAGCTCGTACAGCTCAGCTGCGGCGCGGGCATACGCCAAGGCGCTGGCGTGGGTGTGCACGATCCCTTTCGGTCGGCCCGTGGAGCCCGAGGTGTAGATGATGTACGCCGGATGGTCCGTGCGATCGACACCGTCCGTTGGCAGTGGATCGGCCTGCGCGATGTCGGCGGCGGTGATGACCTGGTCGGCCGCCAGTTCGGGCCGAGCGTCACGCGTCGGCAGCACGACGCGTGGCGGTTGCAGCCGATCGATCAGCGGCGCGAGCACCGCATCGCGCGCATCGGTGACCAGAGCCGTCGGTTCGGCATCGGCGGCCACGATCGACACGGCGGCCACCGGTGCCAGCGGGTCGAGCGGCACCATCACCGCACCGATGCGGATCGCGGCGTGCACGGCGCAGAACGAGTCGACCGACTTGGCCAGGTGTACGGCGACTCGATCGCCGGGGCGCACGCCTCCGGCGACGAGCACCGCTGCGAGCTGGCCGACGCGGCGGTCGAATTCGCGCCAGCTGAGCGATGCAGATCCATCGGTGATGGCAGTACCGTCGAGATCGACGCCGAGTTGCTCGAGCCGCGCGAGATCGATGAGATCTGCAAGCGAGTGCAAGTGTGCGGCGGGCATCACGAATTGACATGCGTAGCCGAGGTCGGCACCGTATGTGAACTCCTCCCCACGACCGTTCTCATGCAACTCACCGCCAACGATCATCCTGTCGACCAGTCCGCAGAACGTTTCGGTGAACTGGATCCGGCGAACGATCTGTTGGGCGACGACCAGGCATTGCGCGCTGCGATGGACGAGCAGGGGTACCTGTTCTTCCGGGCATTGCTCGACGAGGACGTCGTGCTTCGGGCGCGTCATGAGGTGTTGTTGAAGTACGCGATCTTGGGCGAGATCGACGATCGCTCCCCCGTCGACGACGCCATTGCCGGCGATCGACGGGCGGTGCCGGTCGCCAACATCCGCGCCTTTTCCGAGAGCGTTCGTACCGGCCCGGCGTATCTGGCGGTGACCGACGCCCCCGAGGTGCTCGCCGTGCATCGGGCGCTGCTCGGCGGGGAAGTGCGCAGCTTCGACATGCGCTGGCCCCGGTTCGTGCGACCCGGCGAAGGGTGCGGGTTCCACTGCGACGGGCCGTACATGAATCGCGGCACGAGCCGCATCATCTCCAGCTGGATTCCGCTCGGCCGCGTCGATCGCCACGAAGGTGCGCTAATGCTGTTGGAGCACAGCCACCGCTCCGAGCGGCTGCACCAGGGCTACCTCCAAGCCGATGCCGACCGCGACGGCCTGCAGTGGCTCGATGCCGACCCCGTGGTGGTGCAAGAGCAGTACGGCAACCGTTGGCTGAGCACCGACTTCCGGCCAGGCGACGTGTTGTGCTTTGGCATGCACATGTTGCACGGTGCGCTCGACAACCGGTCGACGACCGGTCGGTGCCGACTGTCGAGCGACAGCCGCTATCAGCGCATCGACGAACCCGCCGACCCACGCTGGAACGGCGCCGACTTCTCGGGCCATGGCGGCAGCCGCGTGTTCTATCCCGGGCTCGGGCAGTGGAACAACGACGACTTTCAAGACGAGTGGAAAGACGTCGACGAGTTCGGTCGTCTCGTCTTGCGCTCACAACCGACATGAGCGCCGAGCTCACCCGACTCGCCGAGGCGATCGCCGACGCGCAGCATCCGGTGAAGACCGGTGTCGCCGAGTTTGCCGCCACCGAGCTGGCCCAGGGCGATCGCGTCGGCGACGAGCTCGCGTCGCGGTTCGCGGCCGACGACTGGCGGCGCTGCGCCGACCGCGGGATCCTCGCGGTGCGTGTGCCGACCGAGTTCGGCGGTGGCGGCGGAGACTGGGCGACCACGCTGTTGACGCTGGAAGGGCTCGGCAAAGGGTGCCGCGACGAAGGTCTGTCGTTCGCCATCGGCAGTCAGATCCTCAGCACCCAAGAGGTGTTGGTGCGCTTCGGCACCGACGCCCAGCGCGACCGCTGGCTCGGCCCGCTGCTGCGCGGCGAGGCGTATGGCGCGTTCTGCATGACCGAACCCGAGACCGGGTCCGATGCCTACGCCCATGCGGCCACCGCGGTGCGCAACGACGACGACACCTACACCCTCAACGGCCACAAGGCGTACATCACGCTCGGCTCGGTGGCCGACGTGGCGGTGGTGTTCGCCAAGACCAACCCCGATGCCGGGGCATGGGGTGTATCGGCGTTTCTCGTGCCGCTCGAACTCGACGGTGTCGACCGGCGGCCGAACCGCGACAAGATGGGCATGCGCACCACGCCGTTCTGCGACATCGTCTTCCGCGATGTGACGCTCCCGGCCGACTCGATCATCGGCCGCGAGGGCTCGGGAGCGAGCATCTTCAACTCGATCATCGAGGTGGAGCGGGCCTTCGTGTTCGCCACCCAGGTGGGTTCGATGGAGCGTCAGCTCGACGAGGCGGTGGCCTATGCCAAAGCGCGCGAGCAGGGCGGACAGCCGATCGCCAGCTACCAGGCGGTGGCCCACCAGCTCGTCGACATGAAGCGCCAACACGAGACCGCCAGGCTGTTCCTCTACCGCGCGGCGCTCGCCCATGCGTCCGGCAACGAGTTCGCCATGGCCGCCGCGCTGGGCAAGCTGGTGGGCGCCGAGACCGGGATCGCTGCCGCGCTCGGCAGCGTGGAAGTACACGGTGCCAAGGGCTACGTGTCGGAGTTCGAGGTCGAGCGCGGTTTGCGCGATGCGGTCGGCGGGCTCGTCTACTCGGGCACCAGCTCGATCCAGAAGAACATCATCGCCCGACTGCTCGGTCTGTAACAGTCGTCTCAGAGACGATCGTTACATACCCGGCGCCACCGTCCAGGTGTGGGCGACGGTGAGTGCGTCGTCGGCGATCACCGGGACGCTGGTGTCGGGCCGAGGTGCCGATGCGGGCAGAGGGCTCTGCTCGTGCGCCACCAAGCGGGCGCCCGCCGGACAGCGGTCGAGCAGTACCTCGACGATGTCACCAACCGTCACCGCGGGGAGGAACAGCAGCGCCACCGTCGGCTCACCGATGTCGGCGGTGCGGGCGTCGCCGTGCACGATCGTGACTCGGTCCCCGACGCCGGCCGCGGCGATGCGGGCGCGCCCCAGCTCGACCAGCGTCGGGTCGTGCTCGACACCGAGGGCGCGGCACCCGCGGCGACGAGCGGCTTCCACCACCAGCCGGCCGTCGCCGCAGCCCAGATCGACGAGCGAGTCGTCGGGACCCACGTCGGCTTCGTCCAGCAAAGGGTCGATCAACGAGTCGGGGGTCGCCAGGAACGGGCCGATGCCCGACCCGTGCCGGCCGCGCCAACCGGCCCGTTCGGCGAGCAACCGGCCAACCCGCACGGCCGAGTAGCCGGGCCACGCCCACGTGGGCAGATCGATCAGGTCCCAGTCGCCAGGAGTCGGCCGCAGTGCCCGCGCCACGGTGCCACTTCGGGCACTCGCCCAACGCAATCGCACCACCGAGGTCCACTCGTCGGTGTGCGCGACGACCAGCTCGGTGCCGAAGCGGCGATACGACGCCAGCGCACCGCGCGACCACGACTCCCACGGCGCGTAGCCGAGCATTCGTAGCGTCGAAGCTGCCGAGAGTGCCTCGTCGGCGTCAGCGACGTGCACCTCGATCGTGTGATGCTGCTGCGCGCCACCGGGTGCTGACCGCGCGGCCAGCCCGCCGTCGGCCAGTGCATCATCGACACGCCGCCGCTCGACGTCGGTCTGCTCGCCGATGCGTCGACACGCCGTGACCGCCGCGGCGGCGCGGGCGACCAGTTCGGGGTCGGCGTCGCGTCGGGTATCGAGTTCAGCGGCGTACTCGACGACGCGCTGTCGGTAGATCGCCTCGACGAGCGGAGCCAAGCTCACCGCAGGGCGGCGAGCTTGCCGTGGAGGATCTCGTACGCCGGCCGCAGGAACCCGGGGTTGGCGTAGTCGACGGGGCGCGTCGCAAAGCGGAAGGGAATGGAGATGTTCGCTTCCAACGCCTCGACCTCGTGGGCCCAGAACGGAGGGATGTACAGCGCGTCGCCAGCTTCGAGACGCCCCTCCCAGCGCCGTGCGTGCGCCAGATCCGGGTAGTCCTCGACGTCCGCATCACGGCTGCGCGCGGGCAACATGCTCCACCGGTCGGTGGCCGCATAGGGCGACGTGAAGTACAGGTTCGGCCGGTCGTCGGGTCCGTACATCACGACGTCTTTCGAGCCCTCGAATTGGAACAGGATGCCGGTCCACGCATCGTGGTGCAGCGGGGTGGTGACACCGGTCGAGCCGATCCACAGCCCGCTCGCCGACTGCTCGGCGCGCCGGCCGGTGTGGGCCTCGATGGCGGTCGCCAGCTCGGCGATGATCGACCCGACCTCGCCGTCGAGGTCGTGGGTCGAGAACAGCCGGTACGTGCACTCGCCCTCGGCGGGTCCGTCGACGAACATCGTGTCGAGGAACGACTCGAGATCGTGCTCTTCCACGCGGTCGAGCTCGGCACCGTAGTCGCCGACGTAGAGGAAGTACGGCGAATGATCTTTGTGCACCTTGACCGGGAAGGTCGCCGAGTGTGTCGCGGCAACCTCTCGCAGTCCGGCGACGTCGGGGGTGCGCGGGAGCGAGAGCGCGGCGACGAGCCCTTCGACGATGACGGGCTCGGTTCCGTCGACGATGTCGGCCAGCGACCGGTCGTCGAGCGACACGCGCGGAATCGTGGTGACCTCGGGCATCGATCGGCGGCGAGCACGCACCCGGTGATAGGTGCGGTGGGCGAAGAACAGCGGCGTCAGCAGCGCAACGAGTGCGCCGACGACGGCGATCTTGACGAGGTCCTGCGGAGACGGTCGTGGCGACATGGTTCGTGGTGGTTTCAGCGCGGCGGCGCGTACGGGTCGTAGGGATCGGTCGGGAGGTATTCGATCGGGATTCGGCTGCCGATCCCACGTGCCTGAGCACATTCCACGAGCAATCGAAGGGCGACGTCGTCTTCGACGGCCCACCCGGTCGAGTCGAAGACCGTCACGTCGTTGCGCCGCGAGCGGTGCTCGGGCTGGTCGCGCACGATCTCGGCGAGTGATGGACCGATTCGCTCGCGAGGCACCTGCTGGCACTCGCCTTCGAGTACGCACTGATCGACGATGTCGGGCACGACGAAGGCCTGGCCGACCAACGAGCCGGGGAGCTCGAGCTTGCCCGGAAAATCGGCACCGACCGCGTTCACATGCAGTCCTGCGCGTGGGGCGGCGTCGCCGATCACTGGGCCGGCGTCGAGGTCGACCGACGTGCACGTGCACAGCACGTCGACCTCACCGGCGATGGTGTCGGCCCCTTCGGGCGGGGCGATCTCGACCGGCACGCCGCAGAACGCAACACGCGCCGGAAACGAGGCCGCGACCTCGACATCGGTGTCGACCGCGATCACTCGCTCGATCGAGCGCACACGGCTGATGGCGTGCAGCTGGGTGACCGCCTGCGCGCCAAGGCCGACGATGCCGAGGGTGATCGGCCCATCGCCGGCGAGGGCGTCGGTGGCCAACGCGGACGCGGCGCCCGTGCGCAAGGCGGTGAGCAGCGTGGCATCGGCGAGGGCGACGAGGTGGCCGGTGTCGGTGTCCCACATCGACGAGGTGGCGATCACCGACGGCAGATCGCGCTGTACGGGATTGGCCGGGTGGTAACCGACCATCTTGACCACGACCGGGCCACCCGCCTCGTGTGTCGGCATCCACTCGACCAACCCCAAGTCGGGCTTGTCGTAGCGGAATCCGTCGCGGGCGCGTACCTCGGTGGTGCCGGCCGAATGCTCGACACACCGGGCGCGCAACCGCGCGATCATCAGATCGAGCAGCTCGTCGCGACCCACCTGGTCGACGATGGTGGCCACGTCGGCCGCGCCGAGGACCAGCGTGTCGAGTGGCGCGCTCACGCCTCCATCACCGTCACGCCTCCATTACCGTCACGCCTCCATCACCACGGGCACGATCATCGGACGGCGGCGCGTCCGCTCGCTGACGAAGCGACCCGCCGCCCGACGCACATCGCGCTCGAGGGCTTCGACGTCGCGCACACCGTCGGCGAGCGCATCTTCCACCGCGTCGGCGACAGCGTCGCAGGCCTCGTCGAGGAGGTCTTCGGCCTCGGGCGCGTAGACCCACCCGCGGGTGATGATCTCGGGTCCGACGAGCACCTTGCCGGTTTGCACGTCGACGGTGACGACCACCACGACCACGCCTTCCTCGGCCAGCTTCTGCCGGTCGCGCAGCACGCCTTGGCCGACGTCGCCGACGATGCCGTCCACGTAGAGGTAACCGGCGGGCACGCGGCCGACCGGGTCGAGACCACGCGCCGACAGCTCGATCACGTCGCCGTCTTCGCACAACACCACGCGATCGCGGCCGACGCCCATCAGCTCGGCCAGCCGGGCGTTGGCCACCATGTGGCGGTACTCGCCGTGAATCGGCACGAACCACTCGGGGTTGACGATCGACAGGTACGTCTTGATGTCGTCGGCCTGCGCGTGGCCGGTGGCGTGCACATCTTTCACACCGGAGTGGACAACTTCGGCACCGATGCGCAGCAACCCGTCGATCACCCGGTTGACGGCGCTTTCGTTGCCAGGAATGGCGTGGCTCGACAACACGACGGTGTCGTGCTCGCCGAGCTTCAGGAACTTGTTCTCGCCCCGGGCCATCAGTCCGAGTGCCGACATCGGCTCGCCCTGCGACCCCGTCGAGATCACGCATACCTGCCCGGGTGGGTAGTCGTCGATCTGCTCGATGTCGACCAGCGACGACTCCGGGATGTTCAACACCTTCAACGCCCGCCCGAGGCGCACGTTCTTCTTCATGCTCAGCCCGAGCGTGGCGACGACCCGACCGTCGGCGATCGCCGCATCGGCGATCTGTTGGATGCGATGGAGGTGACTGGCGAAGCTGGCGGTGATGATCCGCCGCTCGCGGTGCTCGGCGAACAACGAATGCAACACCTCGCCGACGCTGGTCTCCGATGGTGCGAAGCCGGGCTCCTCCGCGTTCGTCGAGTCGGCCATGAGGAGCCGGACGCCAGGGGCCTTGGCCAGCTGGCCGATTCGTGCAAGGTCGGTTCGGCGGGCGTCGACCGGGGTGAGGTCGATCTTGTAGTCGCCCGAGTGCAACACGACGCCCTGGGTCGTGTGGACCGCGATGGCGTGGGCGTGGGGTACCGAGTGGGTGACGGGGATGAACTCCACGCGCAGGTCGCCGATGTCCACGAGTTCACCGTCGCCGACTTCGCGCAGGTCGACGCGATCCATCATGCGCGCCTCGTCGATGCGGTTGGCGGCGATCCCCAGGGTCAACGCCGAGCCGTAGATCGGCAGCGGCTCCGAGCGCAGGTCGCCGATGCCGTCATCGGAGCGCATCAGGAAGTGGATCGCGCCCACATGGTCTTCGTGGCCGTGCGTGAGCACCAGCGCGGCGATGCGCTCGGCGTTCTCTTTGAGGTAGCCGAAGTCGGGGAGGATCAGGTCGATCCCGTGCATCCCCGGATCGGGGAACATCAGCCCGCAGTCGATGAGGATGATCGTCCGGTCGGGATCGTCGGCCGCGCCCTGCTCGATCGCCATGCAGTTGCGACCGATCTCACCGAGCCCGCCGAGAAAGACCACCCGCACCGGCACCGTGAGGTCGACCGGAACTTCGACGCCGAGCGCCGCGGCGTCAGCCACGGGCGTCGACCAGGCGCTGGTACACCGCGCGAGCGGCGTCCTCGAGGCCGTGTGGTGTCGGACCCATCGGGAACCGGCACTCGCCGACGTCGTGCCCGAGCGTGCGCAGCATCGCTTTCGACGGCACTGGGTTGGGGGCCTCGTCGCTGGTCTCGAACTCGAACGACTCGAGTTGGCGAGCGTTGATCCGCTGTGCGGCGCCGATGTCGCTGCGCGCCCACGCGTCGAACATCTCGATGTGATCGGGAGCGCACCAGTGGGTGGCCACACCGATCGCGCCGACCGCTCCGATCGCCATGAGCGGGAGCGTCATGGGATCGTCACCCGAGTAGATCTCGAAGTCGCTCGGGCTGTTGGCCTTCACGGCCGCGGTGGCACCGGGATTCTTGGCCGCGTCCTTGAGGGCGACGATGTTCGGCACATCGTTGGCCAGCCGCACGAGCGTGGTCGAATCGATCTTTCGCCCGGTGCGAATCGGAATGTCGTAGAGCACCACGGGGAGATCGACCGACCCAGCAATCGCCCGGAAGTGTGCCTCAAGACCGGCCTGCGACGGACGGTTGTAGTACGGGCACACCCCGAGGATTCCGGCGATGCCGAGCTTGGACGCTTCCTCGGTCAGGCCGATGTCCATGCGCGTGTTCGAGCCAGTGGTGCCGGCGATGATCGGCACGGTGACCGCGCTGGCCACGTTCTCGAACAGCGTGAGCTTCTCGTCGATCGACAGCGTCGCCGACTCGCCCGTCGTGCCCGACACGACGAGACCCTCGTTGCCCTGCTCGACCAGCCAGCGAGCGAGTTGCACCGCCTGGTCGACGGCCAACTCGCCGTGCTCGTCGAAGGGGGTCACCATCGCCGTGAGCACACGGCCGAATCGAGCCATGGCGTGAATGTATTCGATGCTGCGAGTGGCGTCGTTGTTCGTTGTCAGCGAATGATCGCCGACCGGCGAGCAAACACCACGAGGCCGAGTCCGCCGCCGAGCAACGCGAGCGCGATCAGCGCGATCGGCATCGACGACGATCCGGTCTCCGGCAGGCCGGCGCCGGGCGGCACGGTGGGTGTCGGCGGAACGGTCGGCGCCGGCGCCACGGTGGACGTCGTGGCGGTGCCGCCGCCGAGCACGCCACGCGGCGTGTCGCAGGCATCGGTCTGATCGGGGTAGCCGACCATGGCGGTCACAGTCGGGTTCACGCTGGCTTCGACGAGCAGGCCCTGCTCGCGCCACTCGTTCTCCTCCGTCAGCGTGTCGGGGATCCAGCTGCCATCAGCAGCCTGCTCCCAGCCGGGCCAGTCCGGCGGAGTCTCAGAGGCGCCCGGCCACAGGACCGACCCCTCGAGCGGCTGATCGGCATACGTAGCGACCGGCTCCTCGTCGGGGTCGAAGAAGAAGCGGAGTGTCACCAGCGCGTCGGGGTCGAGGCCCTCCCCGGCGACGCGGTAGCTCACGTACGGGAAGTCGCCGATGCACACCGGGGCCAGCGCCGAGAACTCGATGGTCGGTTCTGGCTCGGGCTCGGGCTCGGTCGTCGTCGTGGTCGTGGTCTCGGGGACATCGACGGTGTTGATCACGGTGTGTGTGCAGTACTTCTCGAGGTTGAACGGGAAGTCGGCGTCGGGGTTGTTCACGCAGAACCGGTCGTCGGCGACTGCGTACACCAGGTCGTCGGGCAGCGCACCCTCGTCGAAGCCGTCGATCCCGGTGAATCCGTCGCCGGTGCCCGCAGTGGTGCTCCATCCATCGACCGCGATTTCGGTGACGGTGTAGGACTCACCGAAGGGAACATGCAGATCGTCGCCCGTCGTGAAGGTGCAGGTGAGAACACCGTCGTCGGAGGTGCACGTCGCAGTGCCGAGGCTGGAGGTCGCGGTGAATAGCACCTCACCGTTCAGGTCGGGAGCGGCGTCACCGTTCCACAGCTTCTCGAAGTCGACGTGATACACGCAGCCGGCGTTGTTGTGCGCCTTGGTCTTCGAGTCGGGGCCATCGGCGGGGTTGTCCCAATTGATGATCGTCGTGTTCGCGCCACCAGCGTCCTGGGTAGTGAAGTACGTGCGATCGTTGGGAGCGGCGGTTCCGGCGCCATCGTTCGCGCCCGGGCCGTTCCAGGTGAACTCGACTGGCACATCATTGTCGTTGGTCACCCGCCAGTACAGCGTGTCACCGACCACACACTCGGCAGTGAGGTTGAGCTCGAGGTCGGGCTGGGCCTCGTTCGACACGGTGTGGGTGCAGAACTTCTCCAAGTTGAATGGGAAGTCGGCGTCGGGGTCGTTCACACAGAACCGGTCGTCGGCGACGTCGTAGGTCAGCGACGCCGGCAGGGCGGTGTCGTCGAAGCCGTCGATGCCGGTGAACCCGTCACCGAGCCCGACCACACCTGCCCACCCCTGGGGAGCGTTCTCAGCGACCGAGTAGGTCTCGCCGAAGGGAACGTGCAGGTCGTCGCCCGTCGTGTACTCGCAGCTGAGCGCCCCGTCGTCGGACGTGCATTCGGCGGTGCCGAGGCTGGAGGAGGCCGTGAGCAGTACGGCGCCGTCGAGGTCGGGGGCGTCGGCGCCGCTCCACGCCTTCTCGAAGTCGACGTGGTACACACAGCCGGCGTTGTTGTGCGCCTTGGTCTTGGAGTCGGGCCCGTCGGCGGGGTTGTCCCAATTGATGATCGTGGTGTTCGCCCCGCCAGCGTCTTGGGTGGTGAAGTACGTGCGCGCACCCGCCGTGGCGGTCCCCGCACCGTCCTCGGCCCCGGGGCCGTTCCAGGTGTACGCAACGTCGACGTCGTTGTCGTTGGTCACCCGCCAGTACAGCGTGTCGCCGACCACACACTCCGCCGTGAGGTTGAGTTCGAGGTCGGGCTGTGGATCGACTTGGATTGCCGTCGCGCCCGTGGACGCGCCGATCACCAGTCCTGGCACTGCAACGGTGAGGGCCGCCGCGGCCCGTCGGAGTGACAACATGATTCCGCCTTTTCTGATCACGCACCGGGGCTGGTCGACCACTCAGAGCGACCGACCACTACGGTGCGTGGCGAAACTAGCGGCCTGTTGACGCCTCCACAATGGCAGGGCCCCGTCCTTGAGGAGTTCGTGACATATGTCGCCGTCGGGCCACTCAGGGTGGTTCGAGGGCGGTCAGCGGGCAGTCGAGGCGGCGGTCAGCGCAGAATCCGTACGTGGCCGCGCCGGCCGTCGACCATCACGCGGTCGCCGGTGTCGATCGATGCCATGAGCCCACGCACGTTCGTCACCGATGGGAGGCCGAGCTCACGGAGCACGATCGAGCCGTGTGACAGATCGCCGCCGAGTTCGATCGCAGCCCCCGCAACACGGCCGAAGGTGGTCAGCCAGCCCGGGTCGACACTCGGGGCGACCAGGATCGTCGAGGTCGGATCGAAGCCGTCCGGGAGCTCGTACGCCGGCTCGTCGAGCACCCACGCAACGCCCTCGACCGAAGCCGCGACCAGTCCGAGGCCGCGCAGATCGTCGCCAGTGCCGCCGATGACTCCGTTGCCGCCGACTCCGTTGACGTCGTCGAGTGGGTCGAATCGACGGATCACCTCGGGAATCGGGTGTCGCCGCCGCGCGCCCTGCTCTGCGGCGCGCTGCTCGAGCAGATCGGGTGCCGGCTGCCAGCCGTGGTCGATGCGGCGCGCCTCCGCTGCATCGAGCAGCCACAGGGCGTCCGCGTCGACGCCGCGCTCGGTGGCGGTGCGCAACAGATCAGTACGGATCGACAGGAACGCGCGCATCGCATCGCTGCGGAATTGCTCCCTGGCAACGATCGGCCGGCGGGCGGCCCACCACAGCGGTGTGGCCAACACGCCGAGCACCGTGCGTGACGGCAGCGACCGAGGTGCCGCTGGGGTGTCGAGCGCGGCGACGATCGGCGAGGGATCCTCGACGTAGCGCGGGCGCGCCAGATCCGACTCGTAGATGCCGCGGTGCCCGTAGGTCTCGAGCCACCGTTGCCACGACGGATCGTCGAGACATACCGCCCGGAGGTCGCGGAACATGCGCGTCGCCGCAGTTTCGTTGCGGGCGGCGTGTTGTTCCAGCACACCCAGCGAGCGCAACACCGAAGTCGGCAGGCTGGCGGCCGTGTTCAGCGCAGTCATCGCATGCACCGTGGCCACGTAGGCCGTCACGGCGCGGTCCACGGCCTCCGTCACGTCGGCGGCCGGTACAGCGGTGAGTTCGGCCATGTGGTCGGCGGTGGAGCCGGCGAAACGCAGTGCGTTCAGCTGGGCGCCGCCAAGCCTGGCGAGCACGGGCACGCGTCGAACGAGTCGCCGCACCCGCAGACCCACACCGCCGTCGTCGCTGCCCCCGATCGAGTCGGTGACGAGCCTGGTGGGCAGGCCGAGCGAGCGCATGAAGTCGACCATCAACGACAGGTTGATGAGCGGACGCCCGTCGAACACCTCGATGAAATCGCGGTCGGTCGGCAGCGTCGGGTCGAACCTGCGGTAGTAGTCGAAGAGGGCCGGCGAGCCCTCGGCGATCACCGACGTCATGAACACCGAGGGAGGATCGGGGAGGATCTCCCGATGGTTGGCGATGGTGAACGCCTCGTTGCGCAGCGGCGACGCGGTGACGGGCCTGATCTGCAGCAACCAGCAGGTCGTGCCATCGTCGGCCCACTCGATGTCCCATCCCGGGGCACCCGGCGACTCGCCGTACTCCGAGCGGATGGCGCGCAGTAGGCCGGCCAATCGCTGCTGCCAGGCCGGGTAGGTGGCGTCGAGCCGCTCACTGCGCTCGAGGCGCGGCAAGGAAACAAGCTCGCCCTGGCGACTTCCGCCGACCAGACCGTCGGCGATGCCGTCGACCGACTCGACGAGGTCGTCCTGCCATCCGGGCTCGCTGAACGCAACACCGGCCACCTCGGCGGGCACCATCTCCATGACCATCACGTCGGCCCTGGCAACCGACTCGTCGGCCGAGCGGCGTACGTCGTCGACCGCCGCGGCGAGCGCATCGTGGTCGGCCGCGTCGACGTCGAGCACGGTGCGGAACCGGCCCGCCTGCGACGATGCAACGCCGTCCTCCGACGAGAACGCCGAGCGCACGGCGACGGCCGCAGCACCGGCAAGCGTCGGCGGCAGCGCCGCCTCGGCGCCGGGCGGAATCACTGCGCCCCGCGGTACTGCGAGCCCAGCGGTGACCGCGCGGTCGAGTAACGCCGCCTTCGGGCCGACCCCCTCGGCCGCCAATAGTCCCGATCCCAGCCGTAGCGCGGGTGCGCGGCCGTCGATCAGCCGGCGAGCCCAGTCGCCAATGGTGGCGGCGTAGTCCTCGGGACCCTCGACCATTGGGAAGTGACCCCACCCGTCGACCACGTCGACCCCACGCCCGGGGCAGCAACGTCTTGTAGTCGGCAACTTGATCGGCGCCGAGCACGCGGTCGTCGGAGCCCCACAACATCAGCGCGGGCATGTCGACCGGTTCGAGGCCGTCCCACCACTCCGGGGTGATCACGTCGAACATCTGCGAGAACGACTCGGCCCGTCCGTACTCGTCGAGGAATCGGTTCCGATAGTCGGCCGGAACCGACCGCGAGAAGAAGCGGCGACCGATCAACGGTCGGGTGACCTTCGAGCTGATGCCCCACTTGATGACTGCGCGCACCGGTTCGGGGCGCATCAGCCGAGGGAACCACCGGCGTTCCAGGCGGGTGCCGACGGGAGCGTGGAGGATCAAGCCATCGATGTCGTGTCGCTGCACCATGTCGAGCGCGATCGAGCCGCCGATGCCATGGCCGAGCACCACCACCGGTCGCGGGAGGGCGGCGATCTCTCTCCACAGCTGCTCGGCGTGGTCCGGCAGCGCGCGCAACGCCGGGTCGGCTGGGCGTCCGCCGAACCCGGGCAACGTGACCGCATGGAAGTCGATGTCGTCGGCCACGAATGGTGCGGCGCGGGCGAAACGAAACCCGCCGCCACCGTTGCCGTGTACGGCGACCAGCGTGATCACGTGGGGGCACCCCGCGGGATCGCGGCAAGGTCGGGGCGGTCTCCGGCGTGGGTGCCGACCCAGCGCCACACCTCGCTGTCGTCGTCGATCACCGTCCACACCGGCAAGGTCCACCCATCACCGACCTTGCGCCCGATGAATTTGCCACGCAGCGTGGCCCGCGCCCCAGCGATCCATGCTCGGGCACCGAACATCTCTCGCCAGCCACCGCGGGGCACTTCGAACGCTCGATGCAGCACCTGGTACGGGTCAGCGATTCCCGCCACCAGTCCCACCGCTTCGGCCGCCGCATGGTCGTCGATGTATCGCTCACCGATGTCGGCGTCGGCCATCACCACGAACACCAGCCGGGGAAGAGTTGGATCGCTCACGGCGACCCGAGTGAGGTCCTCGATGACCTCCTTCGGGAACAGTCAACCGAAGTGCCGGAGGAACACCAGCAACGTCGGGCCCTCCGCCGTGACGTCGCGAAACGTGTCCACCGGGCCCAAGCGAAACCCCCGTGACGGGAAGATCGAGCACGCGAGACGGAAGCGGAGCCATCCTTCAAGTGTGCTGGCCGGCTGGCCGACTTGCGCTGTCCAACCGCGAATCGACGGCCACCCCATCGCGCCGACGCCACCGCCAGAGTGCGTACAGCACTGCCCCCACCACGATCGGTGCAACATACGTGAGCAGCCGGTACACCAGCACGGCGCCGAGCGCCGTCGCGGCCGGTACGCCTGCTGCGACGAGCGCGGTGGTGAGACCCGCTTCGATCACCCCGACGCCGCCGGGCACCGGCACGAACGAACTGAGCAACGTCACCACGAAATAGACGCGGGCGAACTCCACCACACCCAACTCCGCGCCCACACCGAGACCGCGCAGGCTGAGCAGCAAGATCGCGGCGCCGCAACACTGAATCACGACGACCCGGGCGAAGAGACCGAAGGGGCGGCGCGCTGCGCTCCGGAGGGCGTTGCGCGTGTCGACGAGCCACACCGCCGGATCGACGCTCGCCGCGCGTCCGACTGCGTCGTGCGACCGGTCGCCACAGCCGTGTGGAGAGTGACGTGATCCATCGCTCGGCGCGTTGGCTGGTCAACACGACCGCCCAGAACACCGCCGAGCCGACCAGCACGGCTGCACACACGGCGAGCGCGGCGAGGTCGGTGGTCGTCGCCGGACGTTGGGTGAGATCGACCAACAGCCACGCGAATGGCAACAACCACGTGACGAAGGTGGTGACCACTCCATAGGCGACAAGAGCAGCGGCCAGGCGTTCGCTGGAGATGGCCGCGTCGCGGGCGATCGACCAGCGCAGGGTCAACGACAGCGGCCCGCCGAGCGGCACGCCCTTGCTCGCCGCCGCGCCGACGTCGTGAATCGTCAACGCGCGGCCGAAGCTCGGCGCGCTCGGCCCGACGAGCAGGCTGCGCAATGTGTCGGCGCGCGCGACTCGCTCAGCGATGCCGAGGAGCACCAGTCCGACCACGACCACCATCGTCATCGTGCGCAGTTCGGCGAGGGCTGCGCCGACGGTGGTGCGCTGCCACCAAACGGCGAGCGCCAGCACGGCCAACACCGCCGCAGCAACGAGCGAGCGAGCGAGGCGCGACGCGTTCGTGCCCGGCACGTTGGCCACTCGCACGGGAGCCGTCACCGGCCTGACGCTAGAGCCGGCTCCGACGACGTGCGCTGTTGTCCTCGCTGACATTCGCGCGCTTGCCGAGCGCGCAGCGCGCCGACCGCGACGCAACCGCTTTCTGTCGGTGACGCCGTCGGTGCGACGCTGTAGCGGTGACGAACTCCGAACTGGACAACGGCGGCGACGAGCACGACGAGACGCCTGCGCCATTCGGGACGACGTTCGGCGAGTCGATGAGCGTGGCGCGATGGACCGACGGCGCCTGGACGCCGCCCGAACTCGTCCCGCTGCAATCCCTCTCGCTCCACCCGGCCACGCATGCGTTGCACTACGGCAGCGCCTGCTTCGAGGGCCTCAAGGCGCACCGCGGCATCGATGGTGTGGTGCGCATCTTCCAACTCGACCGCCACGCCGCGCGGCTGCAGACCTCGGCTGCGGCCGTCGTGCTCCCGGTGCCTCCGGTCGATCTCGTGCGGCAGATGGTGATCGACGTGGTCGCGGCGTGTTACGACATCGTGCCCGAGCGCCCTGGGTCGCTGTATCTGCGACCCACGCTGCTCGGCACCGAGCCCAACGTGGGCGCGGCGGCGAGCCCCAGCAACGCGGCGATGCTGTTCGTGCTGGCCAGCCCCGTCGGCGCCTACTTCGCGGGTGGTGGCCGTCCCTTGACGGTGGTCGTCGAAACCGAACAGCCGCGCACCACCCCGCAGTTCGGTGCTGCGAAGGCCGGAGCGAACTACGTGATGGCCCTGGGAATCACCCAGGCCGCTCGAGACGCGGGAGCCGATCAGGTGCTGTTCGCCCCGGGCGGTCGGATCGAGGAGACCGGAGCGTCCAACGTGGTGCTGCTCGATGGTTCACGGGTGATCACGCCGGCGCTGACCGCCGCGTTTCTCGACGGCGTGACCCGCCACTCGATTCTGCGCATCGCCGCCGACCTCGGCTACGAAGTGGAGGAACGAGCGGTCACCGTCGATGACCTCACTGCGTTCGCAGCACAACCGGACGGCGAGATCGCCCTCTCGGGAACCGCCGCCGGCATGGCCGCAGTGGGTGCGTTGGTGGTCGACAACAAGCGACTCACCGTCGGCAACGGCAACGTCGGCGCCACCACGCAGCGCCTGCTCGACATGCTCGCCGAGATCCAGACCGGAGTGCGGCCCGACCCCGGTGGTTGGCTGACGCCGGTCGACCCGACGTAGCGAGGGGCGTTCACCACGACGGCGTGAGAATTCTTGCCGTCGCGTGTAAGCACGGGGCGGTTGGTCCGTCAGGCCGTTGAACGCAACTCAACCCGCCTTCGAAAGGACCCCCCAATGCTTGCCACCGCCCTGCGCGCGGCCGTCACTGGCCTCGCCCTGACCGCCACCGTGTTCAGCTCAGTCAGCGCTGACGCGTCCTCGCGGATCGCCGACCGCTTGGCCGACGATGTCCGCAACGACCCCGATCCGCATCACACCCACCGGTCGCCTGCCCGACCAGCTGCTCACCAAGGGCGCGCCGCAGTCGGCAGGCGGTTCCGGCGATGAGGGCTCGTGCCTCGAGTTCCCCGGTGTCAACACGCTGTACGACGAACACCAAGTGACGCTCGTCCACTACAACAGTCTCGGCGTACCGTCCGGCGACGACTTCGACCTCGTGTTCGAGCTGTGCCGCCCGAACGTCAACGGCCCCCATCACGGCAGGCCAACTGGTCGTCGCCAGGGACGCGATCGACGCGTTCATCGCGGTGCTCCAAGAGCACTTCGAGACTCGCGACCCACAGACGTGGGAGTCGTCGCTCACCGACTGCTTCGAAGCCAACGGGACCACCTACACCATCCCGTGGCCGCTCGCCGACGGCGTCGACCTCCCGCCGTACCAGCCGATCATCGGATACCAGCTGGCATTTCAACAGGACCCGCGTATCACGGTGCTGCTCTCGAGCGCGACGGGAGGTGGCGGGAGCACGTTCCTCAACGAGTTCCCGACCGACCCCAACCCGGACCCGTATCGCAACATCTTCGCGTTGAACGACCAGTACCTGAGCCCGTCGTACGTCGACTACATCGCCGGCACGATTGCGCACGAGCTCGGCCACCGGATCGGGTACACGCACAAGCCGGAGCACGACGACGACACGAGCCCGCTCGTGGTGGCCATGGGTCACTGTTTCGAGGATGCAGCCGGCGCATCACCGGCGCCAGCGCCCGCGCCGCCGGAGTTCACCTTCGAGGTCCCGAACTCGGGCCATGGCGGTGAGGCCCCCGACAAGATCGTCAGCTAACGCCCAACGCGCACCTGCAGTGGTCTGGGTCGGCTGGCTGATTCAGACCACTGCAGCCATCGCACGACTCACCGGCCTCGCGGCCGGTACCGATGGACTAGCCGAACGCGGCACCAGCGACGGCGGCAGCCACGGTGATCGCGGCGCCGCCGGCGGCCGACGCGCCGGCCGTCACCAGCGACGTGTCGTCCAGGCCACCCGCTACTGCGGGCGAACTCTTCATCGCTCATCGATCCACCGAACGACTCGGGCAGTGCTTCATCGAGGTGACGAAGCCGAACGTCGCCGTAGCCGTACTCCTGCAGGATCTCGCGTTTGGAGGTCTCTGGCGCCTCCACGAGGCGTTCGCGGAACGTCGGATCCTGCTGAAGTCGGCGGATCAACTCTTGTGCTTGGGTGGTGCTCATCGTCAATCGCCTCCGTTGTTATGCAACCGCGGCCGCCGCGGCGACTGCCCCGCTCACTGCTCCGCCTGCCGCACTTCCGGCTGCCGTCACCGTGATCGCTGTCGTCAGATCGCCGCCCGCGACCGCGCGGAACTCGTCGTCCGACAACTCGCCACCGGCCGACGTTGGCAACACTTCGCTGACGTGCGACAACTTGACATCGCCAAACCCCGCCGACACCAGCAGATCCCTGCGGGCGCCGATCGGCGCCTCTGCAAGCTGCTCGCGGAACTCGGCGTCGGACATCAGTCGATGCACGAATTCCGTCGCTTGTTCAACCGACACTTCGTCTCCTCACAGCCGCGCCCGCATAGCAGCCTCCGCTTTCTCGGCGCCCGGGACCTACAACCCGCGCCGGGTCGAATCCTCGGTGGGTGATCGCCGTCACTCCCCTCGTCCGCGGCTCACACGGCACTCCCGTGCGCCTCGACGAGCACAACGGTGCCCTTCCCGCGCGGGCGGTCGTGGGTCTCACCGGCGAGCGAGACGCGTGGCGTTGCGAGCTACGGGTCGCTTGTAGGCAAGACGAACGGCATACCTCTCCCGCGCGTCGAACTCGGATTGGCGCCATACCACGGGACGGCCGACTTCTTCGCAGAGATGTGCGACACCGTCACCGGTCCATACTCCTACGTGCGCGCCATATGGGTCCTCGCTGAGGTTGAACAGCACGAGGTCGAGCGGCAGCGGCTCTTCGACGCGCAGTGTCGAAGTGGTGTCGTGCCATAGATCGTCGGAGCGGAAGTCGGGAAGACTGAAGCCGAAGCGGTCGAGGACGCAGTAAGCCCACAATTGACAATTCGCGCCGAGGGCGAAATCTCGACGTGAAGCAGCACCGGGGAATCTGGCGCCGACATACGGCACCTTCCAATACGAACGTGGCAGGTCTTCGAGCGGCCTCAGACGCACCTCCCCATGATGCTCGCGGAAGACCCGACGAAAACCGATGCGCGCACCCACCCCGAGCCCAGGGTGCCGAGCTCACCCAGATTCGTATTGCGGTCGAGGCGCCCACACGCGTGCTTGCCGAGTTGGGTCGGTTAGGTGTCGCTGGGGCCCTCTGGGGGGTTCTGGCCTGGACATGGGGTGCCGAGGCCGATCTGTTCGCGTTGTTCGTTTCCGTCGACACGAACGATGATCTCGGCGCACATCGGTTCGGTGATCCAGTAGCCGCCAGGCGCTCCTGCCCAGTCGGTGTCGATGTCGCAGTCGGCCTGCACCGAGTGCGCTGGCGGTTGATTGCTTCGACCCCAGCCGATCGCGAGTCGGTCCTGGTACTCGTCGGGGACGGCGATCTCGAACACTGCGTCGCCACGCCACCACAGGCCGGTCTTGGCGAAGTAGTACGGCTGACCGTTGTTGGACTCGCGACGGTTGGTTTGCAGGGCGGATGCGTAGGCGGACGCCGATGGAAGAGCAACCGTGTCGAAGACCAGTGTGAAGTCGGCCGGAGGCGCATCCGGCGCCGGTGAACAGGCCAACTCGTCGTCGCCTACGACCTGGATGCGCGCCGCCAGATCAGACTGGCCGTCGCCACCGGCGCATCCAGTGGCCGCGACGACTACGGCGCACAACGCGAGGAGCAGACGGTGCCGTTGCGGCTCGCCATCCGCCAGACCGATGTCGACCGATGTCATGCGCGTTCGGAGCGAAGCGTCGCGGCGAGTGCTGCGGGCGCTCCAACAACTATTAGGTCCAGCGGCCTCGAAGACCCCAACAACACGGCCACTGACGATAAGCCACACTGCGCAGACGATGCCGAGGAGCCCACAACCAAACGCATCGTGCCGCAGTCGAGCGGTGAGCTACGGGTGATCTGATGGGCGAGCATCGAGCGGTAGTGCGTTGTGGCGGGCGTGCTACCAGGGATCGTTGCGGCTGACGACGACAGTGTCGAGACCGCTTCCGTGAAGGTTGCCGATGAGGTCGTGCGATCCTGCGATGTAGGTCCAAGAGTCGTCGATCTCGGTGGATGCGAACCACGCCCGGTCTCGTGGCCACCACCACTGCGGGCCCGCTCGGTCAACGGGATACGGCGGCCCGTTCCGCCACTCCGGTGAGCCAATGGTGGTCACTGCCTCCAGCGGTCCGTCAAACAGCAGATAGTCCCGACCACCCCACCAGTGACACACCGGACAACGATCAGCAAACGCGACGACATCGGCGTAGGCCTCGTCGACCGCCTGCTGCATCTGTCGTTTGTACTGCTCGACCTCGGCTTGGCTTGCGTCGCTGAACCACACTCCCAACCCGCCGGGGCGGAGCCAGCCGAACCCGCTCCACAGCGCGTAGCTGCAGTCGCCACCGCTTGAGGTTGCGGCTGCCAGCTGGGGAATGAGTGCGTCGATCAGTTCGCTCGACAGGTAGCCCTCGGCGGTGCCGGCCAGTTCCGAGCAGTTCTCCAGCAGGTCCAACGGCGGGGTGGGACTACCCGCGCTGAGGTCACGATCGAGAACCTCATCCCATCGTCGACCGTTGGGCGGCAGATGATGCACGCGGACTCCGGCATCGAAACCCCGCGGGACCCGGAAGGCCACCCCCGCTGGCGGCTCATCCAGCCCGGCCACGACCCAGCTTGAGTGATCGGCACTGTCTGCTGGCCGAAGTGCGCTGAACGGTCCGGTCACTGCCTCACACTGCCAGCTCCGTCACTACCGAGCGGCACTATCTCGGCGTCCAGCCTTGCGGTAGACGCCAATGAGGGCTCCGAGAAGCGGCGGCCAGGTACCGGAGCCGCTGTGACACCCTCCCGTCAAGATGGACGGTGACACCCTCCCGTCAAGATGGGGGGTGAACAGATCGGCACCTCAATGGTGCTCCCAACGGAAGCCTTCGACACAGGAGGGAGCGATCATGACCGACGACGACGTGCAGTCCGCAGTGGCGGGTCTGTTGACGGGTCGTGCCGAGCAGGCCACACGCGACGAGGTGGCGGCGCAGATGGAGGTGATTCGCCGATTGCGCAGCTGGCTCACCGCCACCGAGATCGGCTACACCCGACGTGCCCGCGAGCTGGCCGACACCGGCCAATCAGAGCCCGCCGAGTCGCTGCTCGGTTCGGCTGGCGGGATGGGATCCAGAGATGCCGACACCGCAACGGCCCGTGAGGAATTCTGCAACCAGACCGCCGACGTCGAAGACGCGTTGGCCAACGGTGGGATGACCGCAGCACACGCCGACGCCATGGCGTCCGCCTGCAACAGCTTGCCTGCGCACCTTCGAGCTGAGTTCCTCGGCTGCGAAGAGCATCTCGTGGCGCGGGCACGAGCTGAACGGGTCGACGTGTTCGCCAAGCGCTGCCGGCGATTGGCCCGCCAGATACTGGCTGCCCAAGCCGACGACAGCGACGACGAGCTTTCCCGGCAACGCAACGCGTCGAACATCAAGCGCTGGGTCGACAAGGCCACCGGCATGCATCACACGCACCTCGCACTCGACCCCGAGCGCGACGCCAAGGTGTGGGCGGCAATCAACCGCGAGACCAACCAGCTCCGACGCCAGCTTCCCGCCAGCGAACAGCGCAGCTGGGCCCAGCTCGAGATCGACGGCCTCGTCGCCGCCGTAACCAACACCAGCGCAACATCCGGCAGCGACCGAGGCCGTTCAGTTCCCGAGATCCAAGTGCTGGTCGACCTCGACACACTCACCAACGGACTGCACCAACACGGAATCGCAGAAACGATCGATGGTGTGCCGCTGCCGGTCTCGACCGTTCGACGGATGTGTTGCGAGGCAGAGGTCGTTCCGACCGTTCTCGATGGTGACGGCCGCACACTCGATGTCGGTCGGGCCAAACGAACCGCTACGCCAGAGCAACGACATGCATTGGCCGGGATGCACGCGACGTGCGCGCACCCCGACTGCCAGATGCCGTTCAGTGCGTGCCGGATCCATCACCTCGATTGGTGGACCCGCGATCTCGGCCCCACCGATCTGAACAACCTGATCCCAGTGTGCGAGCGACACCATCACCAGGTGCACGAAGGCGGCTGGGGGCTCACGATGACGCCGGACCGGGTCGCCACCTGGACCAGACCCGACGACACCACCTACTGGACCGGATCGACAATCGACCGGCACGAACCCGCCGCCTGACACACCGCGCCCCGGCGGGCGCACCGGCGACTGGCAAGATCACAGCCCGTGGCCGACATCGAACGAGACGAACACGCCGGACCGGTACCCGACAGCGCCTGGGCCGCCGACGCCGACGCACGCGCCACGAAGGGTCGCGTCGAGGTGTTCAACGCCACGCGACCTGGCGGGCTCGACGGCTGGACGATGGACGAACAGCAGTATCAGGCCGTCCACGACCTCATCTTGGACATGATCGACGACGAGGCCGACGCCGACGGCACCATCAAGCTGCAGACCGTCGTCAATGCCGCGCAAGACCGCTTCGGCAACCACGAACTGTTTCCCAACGGTCGGCTCACCAACTACGTGCGGTACACCAAGACCGATATGGAAGCCCGCTGCGAGATCGAACGCATCCCACGCTCGAGCCCGCAGCGGATCACCCGTTGGCGCAACGCCTGAATCCGCGCCACACCACCAACGACGTCACCGACGTCACCGACGTCACCGGCTCTGTACCGACGGTTGCCGGCGTCAGTGCCCCTTGACCGGCGCGGGCGCGTCGGCGCCGAGCTCGAAGTTGGCGAACTCCTCGTCGGTGGTTTCCCAGTCCTCGAACTGGATCACGCCCATTTCCTCGAACCGGCGGCGGAGCCACTGGTCGTTGCGGTCGAGGATCCCGAGCTTCTTGCAGTTGGGCACGATCTTGGAGAACAGCATCTGCTGGAAGAGGTCGCGGGTCGGGTCGCGCAACACGATCGGCAACACGTCCTTGGGGGCCACACCCATCCGCTCCCACACCTCTTGCGACAGGAACCGGTCGCGCATGCGCACCGCCGCCTCGTAGGCGAATTCCTGGCGCTCTTTGAGCTCGGCGTCGGACATCTCGGCGTACACCTCTTTGAGTGACAACACGCCGAACGCGACGTGGCGGGCCTCGTCGCTCATCACGTAGCGCAGCAGCTTCTTGAGCAGCGGCTCTTCGGTCATCTGATGCATAAACCCGAACGCGGCGAGCGCCAGGCCCTCGACCATCACCTGCATCCCGAGGTAGGTCATGTCCCACCGCGAGTCGTTGATGATGTCGTCGAGCAGCATCCGCAGGTGGGCGTTGACCTGGTAGCCCCCGCCCATCTTCTCGTCGAGGTAGCGGCCGAACACTTCGACGTGCCGGGCCTCGTCGACCACCTGGGTCGATGCGTAGAGCTTGGCGTCGTACCACGGCACCGTCTCGGTGATCTTGGCGGTGCACAGCAATGCGCCCTGCTCGCCGTGGAGGAACTGCGACAGCGTCCACTTGCGGTTCTCGATCCCGTAGTCGAGCCACTCCTTCTCGCCCCAGTGGCCGATCACGGTGTCGTCGTACAGGTTCGGATCGATGCCGGCGGCCGTCGCCACCTGGTCGCCGGACACGACCTTCTCGATGTCGACGTCGGTGTCCCACGCCAGGTCGGTCGTACCGTTCCACTGCCCGGTCTTGGCCTTCTCGTACAGCTTGCGCAGCTGTGGGCGCTGCAACGAGTAGTCCCAGGTGAAGATCGCGTCGGCGTTGTCCTTCACCGCGTGCTCGACCTCGTCCGCCTCGGTGTTGGAGATGGCGAGAATCGCTTCCAGGTCGTCGAGATCGGCGCGGCCGATCAACGACTCGTTCTCCGACGACGTGGGCTTTTCGGCAAGGCTCATCGTGGCTCCTGTTCGGTCCTGGGATCTCGTGGGTGTAGGTCAGTGAGATGGGTCAGTTGGTCGCGCTGGTGCGCGCCGTGACGACGGCGGCATCGATCAACGGGGTCATGTAGGCGCGTGCCGAGGCGGCGTCGGCGAGGTCGAGGTCGGGCGACGGCGACAGGAAGAACGAGATCACCAGCCGCACGACGAGGTCGATCACCGGTCGCGCCTGCTCGGCGGGGATGAACGCTTCGACGTACGGCATCAACGAGGTGGTCGCCATGCCGATGATCCGGGGCAATCCATCGACGCTGAGCTCGCTGACGATCGAACCCGGTTCCGTGGCCATCATGATCGCCAGGTGTTCGTCGTTGCGCAGCGCGACGGTCGAGGCGGTGATCGCCCGGACCAGTAGGTCTTCGAGGTCGACCGCTCCCTCGAGGTGACCCTCGAGCTCGGCGAAGAACTCGTCGATCTCGCGCACCCGCAGCGCATCGAAGATCACGTCTTTGCCGCCCGGGAACAGTCGATACAGCGTTGCTCGCGACACGCCCGACTCGCGGGCGACGTCGTCGACCGTGACCTTGTCGATCCCCCACCGCTCGCAACACGTGCGCACCGCGTCGAGCACGCGCAACTCGGTCGGTGTGAGCGTGCGCCGCTGGCCCCCAGGCATGGGTGAGACAGTAAGACGGTTTTTGTCTCACCGTCAAGAGCCGCCCCGAAGCGGCCGGCGTTGAGCGGCTCGGCGAGCACCGGCCAGTAACGTCGCGACCGCGTGAACAACAAGTGAAGGAGCCACTCATGCGACCCTCCCCGACCACCACCAGTACCCGTCCCGGCGCACGTCGCGTCGGGAAGCTGCTGCCCATCGTGGCCGCTGGCGCACTTGTCCTCGCCGCCTGCGGCGACGACGACGACAGCGACTCGAGCGATACCACCGCGGCAGCGTCGGACACCACCGCCGCCAGCGAGACCACTGCGGCGACCGAGACCACTGCAGCCAGCGGCGGCGCCGACTGCTCGGCGACCATCGAAGAGGGCACGTTGACAATTGCCACCGGCGAGCCGGCGTTCTTCCCCTGGGTGATCGACGACAATCCCGAATCCGGTGAAGGCTTCGAGGCCGCGGTGGCCTACGCCGTGGCTCAAGAGATGGGCTACTCCGCCGACCAGGTCACCTGGGTACGCACCACCTTCGACGAGGCGATCCAGCCCGGACCGAAGAGCTTCGACTTCAACCTGCAGCAGTACTCGATCACCGAGGAGCGCGCCGAGAACGTCGACTTCTCGCCGCCGTACTACACCTCGAACCAGGCGATCGTCGGCCTCGAAGGCTCGGCGGCAATCGGCGCGACCACCGTCGAAGAACTCAAGGACGTCAAGTTCGGCGCCCAGGCCGGCACCACCAGCCTGCAGTTCATCACCGACGTGATCCAGCCGAACGAAGAGCCGTTCGTGTACAACGACAACGTCGGCGCCAAGGCCGCCCTCGACGCCAACCAGATCGACGCTGCCGTGTTCGACCTGCCGACGGCGCTGTTCGTGTCGGCGGTGGAGATCGAAGGCTCGGTGGTCACCGGGCAGTTCTCGCCCGACGCCGGCGGGACCACCGACGACTTCGGTCTGGTGCTCGAGAAGGACAGCCCGCTCACCGACTGCGTGAGCGAGGCCGTGACCGCACTCACCGACTCCGGTGAGCTGGAGGCGCTGACCAACGAGTGGCTGTCGGAGAACACCGACGTGCCGTTCATCACCACCGAGAGCTGACATGGCCACCGCTCCGGCGCCGGCGCTCACCCGGCGACAGGCGTACGACCGGGCACGCCGGCGCCGGGCGGTGATCATCGCCACGACGAGCACCGTGCTCGTCGTGGTGGCGCTCGTCATCCTGATCCCGCTGACGCCACGCTGGGATCGCGTTCGCCAGTCGTTCTTCGACGGCGACGTACTGCGCGAAACGTTCCCCGGCCTGCTCTCGGCCTTCTGGCTCGACGTGCAGATCTTCTTGTGGTCGACGCCGCTGATCCTGGCGCTGTCGGTGCTCGTGGCCGTCGCCCGCAACTCGCGCAGCCCTGCGCTGTTCCCGATCCGCGCCTTCGCCGTGATCTACACCGACGTGTTCCGCGGCGTCCCGGTGATCCTCACCATCTTGTTGATCGGCTTCGGCGTGCCCGGACTGTTCGAGTCACGTGAGTGGTCGAACCCGCTGATCTGGGGCACCGTGGCGCTCGTGCTGTCGTATTCGGCCTACGTGTCGGAGGTGTTCCGCGCGGGCATCGAAAGCATCCACGAAAGCCAACGTGCAGCCGCCCGATCGCTCGGGATGACGACCAACCAAACGATGTCGACGGTGATCCTCCCCCAGGCCACTCGTCGCGTCATCCCGCCGTTGATGAACAGCCTCGTCAGCCTGCAGAAAGACGTGGCGCTGGTCAGCCTGATCGGACCGGTCGAAGTGTTGCGACGCGCCCAGATCGACTCATCGCTGTTCGCCAACTTCACCCCCTATGTGGGCGCGGCGATCATCTTCTTGGCCGTGACGATCCCCTGCACACGCTTCGCCGACTACCTGCTCGCCCGACAGCGACGGCGGACCGGCGCCACCGCGATCGCCTGACGGCGAGCACCGAGACTCCAACAACACACCAATGACACTGGGCGACCCCTCCACCCTCAAGCTCGCGTTGCGCAACGTGCACAAGGCGTTCGACGACACCGTCGTGCTCGACGGCATCGACCTCGATGTCGCCGAAGGCGACGTAATCACGTTGATCGGCGCGTCGGGTTCTGGCAAGTCGACGCTCTTGCGTTGCGTGAACCTGCTCGAACCGATCGACGACGGCGAGGTGTACCTCGACGGCATCGACATCGCCGAGCCGGGGCTCGACCCCGACCCGATCCGCCGCAGCATCGGCATGGTGTTCCAGAGCTTCAACCTGTTTCCGCACATGAGCGTGGTCGACAACGTGGCCATCGGGCCGCGCAAGGTGCTCAAGACGCCCAAGGCCGAGGCCCGCACCGCGGCACGGGCGATGCTCGATCGGCTCGGCCTGTCGGCGCGCGCTGACGCCTACCCCGATCAGCTCTCGGGTGGCCAGCAGCAGCGCGTCGCCATCGCGCGCTCGCTGGCAATGAACCCCGAGGTGATGCTGCTCGACGAGATCACCTCAGCCCTCGACCCCGAGCTGGTCGGCGAGGTGCTCGACGTGGTGCGCGGCTTGAAAGCCGACGGGATGACGATGCTCATCGCCACCCACGAGATGGCCTTCGCCCGAGAGATCTCCGACCGGGTGTGTTACCTCCACGAAGGCCGCATCCTCGAACAGGCCGCACCCGAAGAATTGTTCGGCAACCCCCAACTCGAGCGCACCAAGGCCTTCCTCCAACGGGTCACCGACGCCGGCCGCATGTAGCCGAAACTCTGGGGATTCCGCGCACCACGCGTGCGATTTCGACAGGAGAACCGCGCAAATTCTGGGGATTCCGCGCGCGACGCGCGCGATTTCTACAGGAGAACCGCGGAAACTCTGGGGGGTGCGCGCCACGCGCGCGATTTCTACAGGAGAACGGCAGGGAGGCGGAGCATCACGCGGGCGCCGCCGGTGGGCGATTCACCGATCTCCACCTCGCCGCCGTGGGTGCGCACTACCTCGGCAACGATCGCCAGGCCGAGTCCCGCGCCGCCCCGCTCGCGATCGCGAGCCTCGTCGAGACGCACGAAGCGGTCGAACACGCGCTGACGGTCGTGCTCGGCGATGCCCGGGCCGTCGTCGTCGACCGTGATCACCGCCCGGTCGTCGCGCTGGTCGAGAGTGACGTCGACCACGGTCGACGCATGCCGTGCCGCGTTGTCGACGACGTTGCGGACGGCGCGTTGCACCTGGTTCGGCACGCCGTTGATGCGCACCGGACGGTCGATCGACACGCGCACCGGCACGTCGTGGGGGCGCTGTGCTTCGGTGCGCACCACGTCGTCGAGATCGACCTCGGTCATCGCCCCGTGTTCGTCGGCTTCGAGCCGAGCGAGCACGAGGAGATCGTCGATCAGCGTTCCCAGGTGCTCGGCTTCGGCGAGCACCGTCTGCGCGGTGGCCGGCCAATCGGCGTCGTCGGGATGAGCCAACGCCACTTCGAGCTGGGTGCGACTGGCGGCCACCGGACTGCGCAACTCGTGCGACGCATCGGCCGCCAGCTGCCGTTGCCGCCGCTGCGCGGTCTCCAGTCGGTCGAGCATCCCGTTCATCGTGACGGCAAGGTCGCGGATCTCGTCGCTACCGGCCGGCTCCGGGACGCGCTCGGCGAGCCGTTGGTCGTCGATCTCGCGCACGCGCGAGGTGATTGCCCGAACGGGCCGCAATGCTCGTCCGCTGACGTAGTAGGTCAGCCCGGCGACGAGGGCGATCAACATCGGGAGCGCCACCCACAGGGCGGTGCGCACCGTGTCGAGGCTGTCGAGTACCGGCTGCAACGGGTTGGCAGCCGCAATCGTGAACTGTTCATTGCCGATCGACACCGATGACGCCACCGCAGCGACGTCGTCGCCGAGATCGACCTCCTCGATCTGTCCGGCGACGAGCGTGGCAGTGTCATCGTCGACGGGGACGATCTCGATCGTGGGCGAGCCGGGCTCGCCCGACGCACCGATCTGCCGCCCGGACTCGTCCAGGATGACGACGCGGCTGGTGGTCGCAGACGCGGCAGGTGTCGCCGTTGCGGCGTCGCCGCTCTCGGCGACCTCGAGCCCGTCGATGTACGCGCTGAGGTCGGCCTCGGCTGCCTCGAACCGTTCGTCGACCAATTGCGACTCGACCACGTTGAGCAACGCCACCGCCAGCACGATCGCGCCGACGCCGAACACTGCGGTGACCGCTGCGACGATGCGCAACCGGACGCCGGTGCGCGACCTCATGCCCATTACGGTGCCGCCACTTGGTAGCCAACACCGCGCACCGTCTGGATCAACTTCACATCGTGGCCACCATCGATCTTGCGACGCAGGTAGCCGACGTACACATCGACCACATTGCTGTCGCCGTCGAAGTCGGTACCCCACACTCGGTCGAGCAATTCGCTGCGGCTGAACGGCTGGGCGGGCTCGCGCATCAACGTGGTGAGCAGCGCGCGCTCTCGGGGAGTGAGATCGACGATGCTGCCCGCACGAGTGCAACGGTGCCGCGCCGTGTCGAGTCGGAGATCGCCGACCTCAAGCACGTCTGGCTGACGGGGGCCACTCCCCCGCCGCATCTGCGCGCGCAACCGGGCGACGAGCACCGGGAACGAGAACGGCTTCGTCAGATAATCGTCGGCGCCGAGCTCCAGCCCTTCGACCTGATCGAAGTCGCCATCCTTCGCGGTCAACATGAGGATCGGCGTGTCGACGCCCTCCGACCGCAGCGACCGGCACACCTCGTAGCCGTTGAGCCCCGGCAGCATGATGTCGAGAACGATGGCGTCGTACTCGAACTCGCGGGCACGCCACAGCCCGTCGATGCCATCGACCGACACGTCGACGACGAAACCCTCGGCATCGAGGCCGCGTTGGAGCGCATCGGCCAGCGACGCGTTGTCCTCGACGACCAGCACTTTCATCGGTGACCAGCCTGGCAGCTGATTCCTAAGGATCAGATGAGAGCAGCCTTCAGATTGGTCACAGCACCTGATCGTCACCATCGGCTCCATGACCAACCCCCAGGCCCCCACCGGCCACTCCACCGGCAACCTCGAAACCAGCGCCATCGACACCCCCGGCAGCACCAGCGCCGTCCTCACGGCCGACGCAACGACGCACCGCACCGCCGCGCGCCGCCGTTCATCGCTCGCGCTGTCGTTGGCCGCCGTTGGCGGCCTCGCCCTCGCCGCATGCGGCGGCGGGAGCAACGACGACGACAGCGGCATCGCCAGCCTCGATGGTTCCGGCGACGGCGAGACGGCAGCCGACATCGACCCGGAACTGGCGATGGCCGACTACCGGGAATGCCTCGCCGAGAACGGCGTCGACATCAACATCCAAGCCGGCTCCGGCGGCGGTTCGATCTCGCTCGAGGGCGGCGGCGAAGCCGATCCCCAAGCTGGCGGTGGCGGCTTCGACATCGACGCGTTCCGCGCCGCATCGGAGGCCTGCGCCGACCTCGCCGAAGCAGCGATGGGCTCGTTCACCCCCGACCCCCAGCAGCAGGCCGCGATGGAAGATGCCCAGCTGCGCTTCGACGAGTGCATGGCCGACAGGGGCCTCGAGGGCTACGGAGGCGCGGTGGCCAGCAGCGGCCTCGCCCTCGACGGCGACACGAGCGCCGCCGACCCACAGTCCGGCGGTTCGCTGGCCGACGTCGACCCCGACGTGCTCGCTGAAGCGCTCGAAGAGTGCAGCGCCGTCTTCGATGAGCTGGAGGAGAGCTGATGAAGCGTCGACTCATCATCGGCGGCACAGCAGCCGCCGCGCTCATCGGTGGCGCAGCAATCGTCACCACACTCCCCGACGACAGCGCCGCCACCGATCAACCATCAGCCAACGTCGACGCCGACGCCGACGTCGAGATCATCGAGGTGACACGTGGCGACTTGCGCGCCGACGTCGAATTCGTCGGTGACACGTCATTCGGCGACGAGTGGCCGCTGCCGCTCCCCGACGAACGCACCGGCGACGGCATCATCACCTGGGCACCTGAGCCCGGCACGATCGTGGAACCCGGCGAGGTGTTGGTGTACGTCGACGAGGAACCACTGTTCCTGGTGCACGGCGACACGCCGCTGTATCGCGACCTGGAACGCACCTCTCCCCCACTCGAGGGGCCCGACGTGCTGCAGTTGCAGCAGTACCTCGCGTTCTTCGGGTACGACGTCGAGGCCGACGGCGTGTTTGGTTGGAAGACCGAGCGCGCGGTCAAGCAATGGCAAGACGACAACGGACTCGACGACAACGGCGTCGTCACCCGCCAGCACATGGCCTTCGTCGACAATCCGGTGCGGGTGTCGTCCGACCTGCGGGTCGGGACGAGGATCGACGAGCTCATGCTCACCGACGGCACGCCGATCGTGATCGTCGACACGAGCAACCGGGACCGGGCCGCCCTGCCAGAGGGCAGCGATGTCGAGATCCGCTTCGCCGACGGCACCACCGTTGACGGCGTCGTCACAGAGCAGCGTCAGATCACCGACGACAACGGCGATCGCATCTGGCGGACCACGATCGAGCCGACCGGCGACATTCCGGGCGACGCATCGATCGTCGACGTGCTCGTGATCGACGAGCGGGCGACCGACGTGCTCCTCGTGCCGGTGCGGGCGCTGATCGCACTGGCCGAAGGCAGCTACGGCGTCGAGGTCCGTCTCGCCGACGGCAGCACAGAGCTACGACCGGTGACCGTCGGTGAAGTCGTCGACGGCCTGGCCGAGATCTCTGGCGACATTCAAGAGGGCGACCAACTGGTGGTACCTCGATGACAGCCGTACTCGAACTCGACGGGGTGGTGAAGGACTACCCCGGCACCCCACCGGTGCGCGCCGTCGACCATGTCGACCTCACCGTCGACGAAGGCGACTTCTTGGCCGTCGTCGGCCAGTCCGGCTCGGGCAAGTCGACGATGCTCAACCTCATCGGCACCCTCGACCGGGCCACCGCCGGCGATGTGATCATCGACGGTCAACCGGTGTCGGCACTCTCCGACAAGGCGGTCGCCGGACTGCGCGCCCACCGCATCGGCTTCGTCTTCCAGAGCTTCCACCTGCTCGAAAGCCACACGGCGCTCGACAACGCGGCGATGGGCTTGCTGTATCGCGGCATTCCCCAACGCGAGCGTCGGCAGCGCGCTGCCGACGCACTCGAGCGGGTGCAGCTGGGCCATCGCGCCGATCACCGCCCGAGCAAGCTGTCGGGCGGCGAGCGGCAACGAGTGGCGATCGCCCGGGCACTGGTCGGCGATCCGGCCATCGTGCTCGCCGACGAACCAACCGGCAACCTCGACTCGGCGACGGGTGAGGAGATCGTCCAGTTGCTGTTCCAACTCAACGAAGAAGGTTCGACGATCGTCGTCGTCACCCACGACAACGAACTCGCCGCGCGCCTCCCCCGCCAGGTCACGATGCGCGACGGCCAGATCATCGATCGCCGAGACGCATTCGCTGACGACCGCGAACTCGTAGGAGCCGGACGATGAAGCGGTGGACATCTCGCTTGCTGCTGCGTGACGTCGCATCGACCGGCACATCGGGGCTGCGCGCCCGACGCGGCCGCACCCTCTTGACGGCGATCGGGATCGCCATCGGCATTGCGTCGATGGTGTCGGTGCTCGGCATCTCATCATCGAGCCGCGCCGAGGTGATCGCCCAGATCGATGCGCTCGGGCCCAACCTGTTGCAGGTGCAAGCGGGCAACAACCTGTTCGGCGAGGACGCCCAATTGCCCAACGAAGCGCCCAATATGGTCCGCGCCATTCCGCCGGTGATCGGGGCGTCCGGAGTGAGCGAACTCGACACGTCGGTGCAACGCAACGACATCGATGCCCCGCGCAACAACGGACTCAGCGTGTTCGCCGCTGAGCCCGAGCTCCTCGACACCCTCGAGGGCTCCCTCGCCGAGGGCCGATTCCTCGATCCCGCAACCTCCGACTTGCCCGTCGTGGTGCTGGGCGCCGAAGCGGCCGCACGACTCGGCATCGACAGCCTCGATGGCGGGCCGGTGGTGTACATCGCCGGCGAACCGTTCCAGGTGATCGGCATTCTCGATCCACTCCCGCTGAACCCCGACATCGATCGATCGGCATTGATCGGCAACGGCATCGCCGAATCGCTCCTGGGCGCCGACATCGTGCCCACCGGACTCTTCGTGCGGACCCATCCGGATCACGTCGACGCGGTTCGCCAGGTGCTCGCACGCACCGTCAACCCAGGCGCACCCAACGAGGTCGACGTGTCGCGGCCATCCGACTCGCTCGAGGCTCGGGCGACCGTCGACGAGAACCTGCAGCGCCTGCTGCTCGGCCTCGGCGGCGTGGCGCTCCTGGTCGGCGGCGTCGGCATCGCCAACGTGATGGTGATCTCGGTGATGGAGCGACGCGGAGAGATCGGTCTGCGGCGAGCACTCGGTGCGACCCGCCGGCACATCGCCAGCCAGTTCGTTGTCGAGTCGGCCTCGCTGGCCGGGCTCGGCGGGCTGCTCGGCGTGGCGTTGGGCGCGGCGGTGACCTATGGCTACGCCACCAACCAAGGCTGGGTGGTCGACGTCCCGCTGCAGGGCCTCGTGCTCGGCGTGCTCGCTGCGCTGGCCGTCGGCACGATCGCCGGCCTGCACCCCGCCAGCCGCGCCGCCCGCCTCGACCCCGCCGACGCCGTTCGACCGTCATGACTGTGCTCGGTCGGCCTGGCGGCCTTCCCCTCGCCTCCCGTGCTCGCGCCCATGGCGCTCGCCCACCTGCGGCCGGCGCGGGAGCCTGGCCGTTCTCATCGGGCTCGGTCGGCCTGGCGGCCTTCCCCTCGCCTCCCGTGCTCGCGCCCATGGCGCTCGCCCACCTGCGGCCGGCGCGGGAGGCCTGGCCGTCTTCCGAAAAACCCGGGATTCCAGGCGCCTGGCGCCGGATTTGGCGAACAGAACGTCGCTACTCGGTGACGGTTACCGCGGCGTCCGGCATGTTCGGGAGGTCGTCCGGTGGCGGCGGAATGTCGGCTGCGCTCGACGCCAGCGCAGGCGGCAAGTCGCTGCGCTGCGCGTCCCACTCGTCGAGGTCGAACGCGTCGACGCTCCAGTCGCCACTCCCCTCGCCATCACACGGAGCCAGCTGCTCGAGCAGCGCCGGCTGTGATGTAGCGAACAGGTTGTCGCTCCAGCAGTTGCGCAGATCCTCGGTGGGCACATCAATCGACGTCACCATCAGGTCGGCCTGACCGCTGTCGAAGATGGCGTTGTTCCGCACGACCGTGTCGAACGACTCCCACACCAGCCCGTCGGGGATCGGCTCGGCAAGCGCTTCCTCTCGAGCATCGGCACACGTCGTCTCCCACTCGGCCTCGGAGGGCAGATCGTCGTTGGGGAACCGCTCGACGAACGGCACGAGGGCAATCCCCACACGGTCGTGGTCGGTCACCGAGTTCCCCTCGATGATGTTGCCGATCCCACCAGGGGTGATGATCCCGTTGCCGATCCACTCGGCGGAGAACGCCAGCGATGGCGCCGAGGCCTCGTTGTTGTTGTCGACCGTGTTGTCGACGAAACGCGTCTGGCGTTGCGGATAACACAGCTCGTAGCTGCCCGAGTTGGGGAAGATCCCGACGCGATTGTTGTTGAACCGCGAGTTCGACACGGTCATGTCGCCGCCCGAGTTGGTGCCCTGATATCCGAGTCCGTTGTACTCGGCGTGGCTGGCATCGACCAGTCCGTTGCACGGGAAGCACTGACCGACGTACAGACCGGCGCCGGCACTGCCCGATGCGTATGAGTTGTCGATCTGCCCGTTGACCGAGTCGAAGGCGTAGATCCCGTACTCGCCGTTGAGGTACGACGTGATGTAGGACCCGCGGTAGCCGTCGACGCCGGTCCAGAACACACCATTGTTCACGAAGCGCTGCACCGTGAGGTTCTCGACCACCACGTTGCTGACCCCGAGCGCCCGAATACCGTTGTCGAGAGCGAAGTTGCCGTCGAGGACCACGCCCGCCCGGTCGAGACCGCGGATGGTGATGTCGTCGGTGGTCACATCGACCGACTCCGCGTACGTCCCCGGCGAGATGAGCACGATGTCGCCGGGGACCGCCATGTCGACAGCCGCTTGGATCGTGTCGGCGTCGCCCGGCACGAACACCAGCCCGTTGGCATCATCGACGTCGCCGGTGGACGTGATGGAGGTCGGGCGATCGGTCGTCGGCGCGCTCGATGCGTCGGTATCGACCGTCGTCGGAGCTCCAGCATCAGCATCGAGGGACGTCACAGGCGACGTGCTCGTCTCGCCGTCGTCACCGCCGCATGCTGCAGCAATGATTCCGAGCGGGAGCAGCAGCGCAGCGAACCGTCGCACGTTCACGCGGCCAGTTTGGCCGACAACGATTCAGCGTGTGCGGCGCTGCTCACGACGAGACGCCGCACACCAGATCGCGGTTGATGCACAACTCGACCTCACGCTCGAGTTTGTCTTGATCCCACACGTTCCAGAAGTCGGCATGGCCGGTGAGGACCGAGCCGGACGACAACGAGAGCCCCTCGGGGTCCACCGGGGGGAAGTCGACGGCGATCGTCAGCTGGGGAATCGCAACGGGAAAGTCATCGGGGCACCCGCCGTCGCTGTACCGGACGTGCGCCCCGGTCCCGTAGCCGGTCAGCCGCTCCGCGTCCCAACAGTCGGGGAAGGTCACCAGCATCCGCAGCGCGCTGCCCTCAGGACACGCCGGCGGCTCAGGATCGCGGATCGCTCCGGTGCCACACGACCAGGCCACCACGTCGGTCGACTGCGCTGTCTCGGCGCCGGCATCGCCGCCGATCATCATCAAGCCGGCTGGATACGGGACCACGTCTGCTGGATCGATTCCCCGCCCCGGACGGTAGTACGCGGTGAGACCAAGCGGATCGATGACGTGGCCGCTCGGGTCGAGCAACGTCGGCGTCCAGTACGACGCCGTGTCGAGCGGTTGGTCACATGTGGTTTCGGCGCCGAGCACCCGGTTGTAGTCGTCGCGGGCGTCGACCTCGGTGTTGCCGAAGAATTGGTGTTGGTGACTCGCCCCAGGGAGGTTCGGGGCGACGATCGCATCGTCGAACGCGTAGTGCGACAGCTCGCAGTCGACGACGAACTGAGCGACCCGTCCCTGTGGACCACGGCGCTCGGGATCGAGCGGCTCGGCCTGCTCCGCTGACGACCCGGCCGCAGCGCCACCGCAGGCCGCCAAGGCGACCAGGACGACGGCTGCTGTTGGCCGGATCGGCATAGCGGTTCGTCAGCCGGTGGGCTCTGCGGGCACCTCGATCGACGCAAGGTCGATCGAGTAAGGAACGTCGGTGGCGGGTTGCGCCGGCGCCGTCGCTGCGTCGGGCATGTTCGGCAGGTCGGTCGGGATCGGTGGGAGTTCGGCCGACTCGTAGTCGACCGATGGCGGACGCGTCGCCACCTCGTCGAGCCAGGCGAGCACATCGAGCGCTCCGTCGTCCCAGTTCCCAGAACCCGTTCCGTCGCACGGCGCGAGCGTCTCGATGCCGACAGGGGCGGAGGTGCCGAACGTGTTCGCCGACCAGCAGTTGCGCAGGTCCTGCGCGGGAACGCTCACACCGGCAACGCCGAGGTCGGCCTCACGGCTATCGCTGACGACGTTGTCGACGACCGAGTTGTCGTACGGCTCCCACAACAGCACATCAGGGATCTCGTCGGCGATCGGCTGATTGCGCTGCTCCTCGCACGGGATGTCCCACTCATCCTGGGTGGGCAGATCGTCGTTCGGCCCTTCCTCGAGGAACGGGACCAGCCCGATACCGGTCTTGTCGTGATCCCACACCCGATTCCGCTCGATCGTGTTGGCGACACCGCCGGGCACGAGGATTCCGTTGCCCATCGCCAAGATCGCCACATCGATCGCCGGCGTGTCCGGCTGATTGTTCGAGTACACGAGATTGCCGATGATCGTGGTCTGCCGCTGCGGGTAACAGAGCTCGTAGCTGCCAGAGTTGGGGACGACGCCAGCACGGTTGTTGTTGAACGTCGAGTTGACGATCGCCAGGTTGCCACCGGAGTCCGTTCCGGAGTACCCGAGCCCGTTGTGCTCGGAGTGCACCTCGTCGATCAAGGCGTCGCACGGAAAGCACTGTCCGATGTAGAAGCCGGCGTCGGGGCTGCCAGCCGCATACGAGTTGTCGAGCTGACCCTGCACCGAATCGAAGGCGTAGATCCCGTAGTCGCCGTTGCGGTAGGCCGTGATGTACGAGCCGCGGTACCCCGTGACGCCGGTCCAGAACACACCGTTGTTGGTGTAGTTCTGCGTCGTCAGGTTCTCTACCGTGACCCCGTTCGCGCCGAGCACCCGGACACCGTTGTCGAGCTCGAACTGGCCATCGAGTACCACGCCCGCGCGATCGAGGCCGCGAATGGTGAGTTCGTCGGTCGTCACGTTGACGGCTTCGTTGTAGGTGCCGGGCTCGATGAGGATGAGGTCGCCGGGGACGGCCTGATCGACCGCCTCCTGGATGGTCGCCGCGTCGGTCGGCACGTTGATGACCCCGTCGGCACCTTCGGTCGTGGTCGGCGCATCGGTCGCCTCGGTCGGTGCGGTGGTGGCCTCGGTGGTCGCCGCCGACTCGGTGGTGGCCGGCGCCTCGGTGCCAACCGTCGTCTCCGCCGCCGCGTCGTCTGTTGCTGCAGTGGTGCCATCCGAGCTGCTGTCGTCGCCACCGCATGCAGCGACGACGAGTGCGCCGGCGATCATCAACCCCGCGGCTCGCGTGATTCCGGACCTAGTCATCGAGTCTCCCCCCTCTGGTGAACCAGTGCGTTGTTCTACCGGGTCGGTCGCGTCCGCAACCAATTCAGCCCGGCGGCGCGACCACTTCGATTGCGCCGATCATGCCGGCGTCCTTCGTGGCGTGGATCGTGCAGTAGTAGCGGTACGTGCCGGGTGTGTCGAACACAACGGCGTACTCGTCGCCGGGTTGGAACGCGTCGAGATCGACGCCCCACGACTCGTCGTCGTTCACCGGGATCACGTTGTGCTCGTTTCGTCCCCCGTTGATCCACAACACCTCGGTGCCCTCCTCGATCTGCAGCGTCTCGGGCCGGAACGTGTTGTCGAGCGCACGAACCTCCGCGGTCTCACCGTTCGGGGCGAACGCCTGTGGCTCGTCGATCGACTCATCGACTGGCTCCTCGCCTGATGCAGCGCCCGACGCGTCATCGGCGACGGTCGGCGGCGCCGCCGTCGTTGGCGGCATGGTCGCAGAGGTGGGAGGTGCTTCGCCGAGCACTGCGTTCACCAGCGGGGCCGCCGCATCGAGCTGGGCCGCGGTGGTGCCGTCGGGCCCGTCGGCACCACACGACGAGACCGCCACGGCCGCCGCAGCGGCCAGCAGAATCGTGCCCCTCACTGCGACATCAGCGCGTCGGCGTGTTCCACGCGCAGCGTCTTCTTCGAGAACTTGCCGACGCTGGTCTTCGGCACCTCGTCGATCCACACAACGCCCTTGGGCATCTGCCACTTGGCGATCTTGCCCTCGAGATGGGCGAGCACGCCGTCCTCGTCGATCGCGGCACCCTCGGTGCGCACGACGCAGGCGAGCGCAGCCTCGCCCCACTTGGGATGGGCGACGCCGACCACGGCAGCTTCGGCGATCTCGGGGTGCGACATCAGCTCGTTCTCCAACTCGACCGAGCTGATCCACTCGCCGCCGGATTTGATGAGGTCCTTGGTGCGGTCGACCAGGCGGATGCGTCCGCGATCGTCGATCGTGGCGACGTCGCCGGTGCGCAACCAACCGTCATCGGTGAAACTCTCGCCCGCACGCTCGTCGTTGTAGTACGTGGCGGCGATCCAGTTGCCGCGGCACTGCAACTCGCCGCTGGTCTCGCCATCCCACGGCACCTCATTCACCGTGTCGGGCTCGACCACTCGACACTCTGTGGCAAACACGACACGCCCCACCTGAGTGCGCAATTCGGCCTGCTCTTCGACGGGGAGCTCCTGCTGATCGGCATCGAGCTGGCACACCGCGGCGATCGGGCTGGTCTCGGTCATTCCCCACGCCTGCAAGATCGGCAGGCCCGTCTGCTCGCGGTACGCCTCCGAAAGCGCCTTGGGCACTGCGGAACCGCCGCACGGGATGGCCCGCAGTGCGGAGGTGTCGCGGCCCTTCAGCTCGGGCAGCACCGCCATCCAGATCGTCGGCACGCCGGCAGCAACGGTGACCTGTTCCTCCACGATCAGGTTGGCGATCGCCGGTCCGGACAGATCCGGGCCGGGCATCACGAGGCTCGCACCCGAGGCCACCGCGGCGTGGGCGAGTCCCCATGCGTTGGCATGGAACATCGGCACGACGGGAAGAATGACGTCGGACTCTCGGGCGCCGAGGTTGTCGGCCATCATCGCCCCCATCGTGTGCAGGAACGTCGACCGGTGGCTGTACACGACACCCTTCGGGTTGCCGGTGGTGCCGCTCGTGTAACACATGCTTGCGGCGCGGTGTTCGTCGTCGACGGAGAACTCGACCGGGCTGGCAGCAGCGAGCAGTTCCTCGTAGTCGAGCAGCGTGTGCCCAGCGAGATCCTCTGGGATGTCGCCGACGCCGTCGTCCATCAGCACGAGGTGCTGCAGGCGCTCGAACGTCGGCAACAACGGAGCGAGCAGGCCGAGGAGCGATCGGTCGACGAAGATCACCTCGTCGTCGGCGTGATTGACGATGTAGGTCAGCTGTTCGGGGAACAGCCGGATGTTCAGCGTGTGCAGCACGCGGCCGGTGCAGGGCGCAGCGAAGTACAGCTCGAGGTGCCGGGCGGTGTTCCAGGCGAAGGTGGCCACCCGCCCATCGGCGGAGATACCGAGATCGTCGAGGACACCGCCGAGACGACGGGTCCGAGCGGCCCACTCGGCATAGTTCGTCCGCTGCCGGCCTGTGCCGGTGGCGGTGACGATCTCCTTACGTCCGAAGTACTTCTCGGCCCGATCGAAGAGGTGTGGGATCACCAATGGAACGTCTTGCATCAACCCCTGCATGGGCGAGACGGTAGCTCGGCGCGATGTGCTCGGGTCGAGCGGACCGGTACGGTGGGGATGGTGACCGAGCCGACGGCGATTGGCGCCGACGACGCCGACGACGCGATCCACAAGCCACCACCGTGGGCCCCGATCACCCTCGCCGCGTTCGCCGCGCTGGTGATCTGTACCAATGTGGCCGCAGGCTTCTGGGCTCGCCTGGTCGATACCGACCCCGAGCTGTTGTTGCTGCTGTCGTCGCGCAATCGGTACCTCGCGCTCACGCTCGCTGCTGGCGTGCCGTTGGGCTTCTACGTCCTGATCGGTTTCCTGCGCATCGGTGTCGCCTTCGGCGTGTGCCACATGATCGGCCGGGCGTATGGCGACACGGCCGTTGGCTGGTTCCGCAAGTACCTCGGCGTGACCGACGAAGCGATCGCCACCTTCAACCGCGGGTTCGGTCGCTTCGAGTGGATCATCATCCCGTTCTTCGCCGGCTCGAACATCGTCGCTGCCCTGAGCGGGGTGCACCGCACGTCGGCACGCCGCTTGGTGGTGCTGCTCGCCGTCGGGATCGCCGCTCGCCTGGCGTTGATCTGGTGGCTCGCCCGGACCTTCGAAGACCAGCTGGTGAGCTTCCTCGAGTGGCTGCAGCGCTACCAGTGGTGGGCGGTCGGCATCTCGATCGGCATCGTCGTGCTGGTCAACCTGCGCAACGTTCGTCGCGGCGCCTAGCTACCGGTTCGAGCAACAGCCGGCTGAGCGCCGAAGGGGCCAGCCTCGTATGCTTCGCCGCCATGGCTGAAGTGACCCTTGGCGGCAACGCCGTCCACACCTCCGGAGATCTCCCCGCTGTTGGCTCGGCAGCACCCGACTACACGCTGACCGGGTCCGACCTGGGCGACGTGTCGGCGAGCGACATGGCCGGCAAGAACGTGGTGCTCAACATCTTCCCCAGCGTCGACACGCCGACGTGCGCCACCAGCGTGCGCACGTTCAACCAGCGTGCGGCCGACCTCGACAACACGGTGGTGTTGTGCGTGTCGGCCGACCTCCCGTTCGCCCAGGGTCGCTTCTGCGGAGCCGAGGGTATCCAGAACGTCACCACCGCATCGAGCTTCCGTTCGGACTTCGGCACGGACTTCGGCGTCACTCTCACCGATGGGCCGCTCGCCGGCGTGCTCGCCCGCGCCGTGGTGGTCGTCGGCCCCGACGGCACGGTGAAGCACACCGAACTCGTCGGCGAGATCGCCAACGAACCGAACTACGACGCCGCCCTCGCCGCCATCTGAGATGTAACGATCGTCTCTGAGACGATTGTTACAGGAACGGGTCGAGGGAGCGCGAGAGGCCGGGGACGTCGGCGATCTTCTTGCAGGCCAGCACCACGCCGGGCATGAAGCTCTCCCGGTCGTAGCTGTCCTGGCGGATCGTCAACGTCTGCCCGGTCGCACCGAAGATCGCTTCTTGGTGAGCGACCATCCCGCGCATGCGCACCGAGTGCACGCGTACGCCAGCGGGGCCGGCCCCGCCACGAGCGCCGGGATACACCTCGTGCTCGGTGGGGTCGGCGGCGAAGTCGCCGTCACGTGCCGCGGCGATGCGCTCGGTCGTGGTCACCGCCGTGCCCGAGGGCGCATCGATCTTGCGGTCGTGATGTAGCTCGATGATCTCGGCGGTGTCGAAGTGCGGCGCCGCCATCTCGGCGAAGCGCATCATCAGCACCGCAGAGATGGCGAAGTTCGCGGCGATCACCGCGTTGGGGCCGTCGGCCGCACCGAACGACGACTCGAACAGCGCAACATCGTCATCGTTGAAGCCGGTCGTGCCGACCACGGCATGGATGCCATGCAGCGCCAGCCACGGCAGCGTGGTACGCGCTGCGGCGGCCACGGTGAAGTCGACCACCACATCACAGGCGGCATCGGCGAACGCGTGCAGCTCGCCCGCCACCTCGATGCCCTCGACCGTTTCGCCGGCACCACCGGGGTCGACAGCGGCGACGAGTTCGAGATCGGGGTCAGCGGCCACCGCCGCGCAGACGGTGCGACCCATCCGCCCAGCGGCGCCGTTGACTCCGACTCGCATTGCTAACTCAGCTGCTCGATTCAGCGATGCCGACGACGGCCACCGCCGCGCCGGTTGCCACCGCCGCTGCCAGAACGCGCCGGGCGCTCCTGGCGCGGACCGAGATCGCCCAGCTCGTCGGCCAGTTCGGCATCGAAGGCATCCTCGAAGCTGACCTCGACGACGTCACCCGACGACGATGACGAGGCCGGAGCATCGTCGTCGTTGCGCCGCTCGCGACGGCCGCGGCCGTTGCTGCGACCGCCGTCGCCGTTGTCGCTCGATCCGCCGCCGCTACCGGCGAGGGCCTCGTCGGTCGGCACCAGGCTGACCTTGCCCTTGTCGTCGATCTCGTCGACGCGCACCTCGATCTCCTGACCGAGTTCGAGCACGTCGTCGACCGAGTTGATGCGCTTGCCACCGCCGAGGCGGGAGATGTGCACCAGACCGTCACGGCCAGGGAGGATGTTGACGAACGCACCGAACTTGGTGATGTTCACCACGCGGCCCGGGTACACGGCGCCGAGCTCGGCCTTCGGCGGATCGACGATCGCCATGATCGCGTCCTTGGCCTCCTCCATGCGCCACGACTCGACCGCGCCGATGGTGACGATGCCCTGGGCGCCGTCGTCGTCGACGCCGATATCGGCCCCGGTCTCCTGCTGGATCGTGTTGATGATCTTGCCCTTGGGGCCGATGACCTCACCGACCTTGTCGAGCGGGATCGTGATCGTGGTGATCTTCGGAGCGGTCTCGGCAACCTCGGTGCGCGGCTCGGCGATCGCCGCAGTCATCACCTCGAGGATCTCCATCCGCGCTTCGCGCGCCTGCTGCAACGCAGCGGTGAGCACGTCGGCGGGGATGCCGTCGATCTTGGTATCGAGCTGCAACGCCGTGATCGCGTCTTCGGTACCGGCGACCTTGAAGTCCATGTCGCCGAACGCGTCCTCGGCGCCGAGGATGTCGGTGAGCGTGATGTACTCGCCGCCCTCGTACACGAGGCCCATGGCGATACCCGACACGTGACCACGAGTGGGCACGCCGGCGTCCATCAGCGAGAGGCTGGACGAGCACACCGAACCCATCGAGGTCGAGCCGTTCGACGACATGACCTCTGACACCAGGCGCAGCGTGTAGGCGAAGTCCTCCTGGTTCGGAACGACCGGGAGCACCGCACGGGCGGCGAGCGCGCCGTGGCCGATCTCGCGGCGCTTCGGCGAGCCGACGCGGCCGGTTTCACCGTTGGCCCACGGCGGCATGTTGTAGTGGTGCAGGTAGCGCTTCTCGTTGTTCGGCGAGAGCGAGTCGATGATCTGGTTCATCCGCGGCATCGCCAGGGTGCACACGTTCATCACCTGGGTCTCGCCACGCGTGAACAGACCCGATCCGTGCGCCGTCGGCAACACGCCGACCTCGGCCGACACCGGACGCAGGTCCTTGGGGCCGCGGCCGTCGATGCGCAGTTGCTCGTCGACGATCCGCTGACGCACCAGCTTCTTGGTCAGCGAACGGATCGCTTCTTTGATCTGCTTGGCCTGACCGGCGAACTCGCCCGGGGCATCGTCGGTGCCGCACAGCGCAGCGATCGTCTCGTCGGTGACGGCGTCGGTGGCGAGCGAACGCTCGGCCTTGGCCGAGATGCGCACCGCCGGGGCGAGCTTCTCGGAAGCAAACGCTTCGACGGCCGCAAACACCTCAGGGGTGTAGTCGAGCTGCGGGGTCCACTCCATCGGCTCGATGGGGCCCATGGTGGCGATCACCGAGGCGACGAGCTGACGCTGCAGCGCGATCGACTCCTTGATCCACACCTTGCAGGCCTCGAGGCCGTCGGCGAGGACTTCCTCGGTGACCTTCTTGGCGCCGTCTTCGTAGTAGTAGAACGCGTTCTCGCTGCCACCGGCTTCGACCATCATCACGGCGACGTCGCCGCTGTCGAGCTCACGGCCAGCGACGACGAGCTCGAACGTGCCGGCCTCGCCCTCTTCGAATGTCGGGTGCGGAATCCACTCACCCTCGACCGAGTAGGCCATGCGCACGGCGCCGATCGGGCCGTCGAACGGAATCCCCGAGATCATCAGCGCAGCAGACGCCGCATTGATCGACAACACGTCGTGCGGGTTCTCCTGGTCGGCACCGAGCACGGTGGTGACCACCTGGGTCTCGTTGCGGAACCCGTCGGGGAACGACGGACGCAGCGGACGGTCGGTCAGCCGGCACGTGAGGATCGCCTCTTCGGTCGGACGACCTTCACGACGGAAGAACGAGCCGGGAATCTTGCCGGCGGCGTACGCCCGCTCTTCGACGTCGACCGTCAGGGGGAAGAAATCGATGCCATCGCGCACGTGCGACGCGGCGTTGGCGGTGGTCAGGACGCGTGTGCCGCCGATGTTGGCAACGACCGCACCCTGACTCTGGGGGGCGAACTTGCCGGTCTCGAACGACAGCGTCTTGTCGGTCCCCGATACGGGACCGGACACGGAAATGGGATCAGCCACAAGGGCTCCTTTCGCTGGCTTCCGCGCGGAAGCCGGTTATGGAGCGACAAAGCCGGTTCCCAGTTGGCAATCCCGAACTCGCTGCGATGCGCTCACGTGAGCGCTGAGCTCGGAGTCAGCAACCGGCAACCGACGGCGGGTCGCTCGTCGGCGCGGACGTTCCAACGCCGACGCGCAGCCTACCGGCTAAAGACCTGAGTTGGCTGGAGTACCGGCCCGATGGCCGGAGTGACTGCGACCTGGCGTCAGCGACGCAGGCCCTGATCAGCCACGATCTTGCGGTAGCGCTCGACGTCGATCGAACGCACGTAGTCGAGCATCCGCCGGCGGCGGCCGACGAGCATCAACAGCCCACGACGGCTGTGGTGGTCCTTCTTGTGCACCTTGAGGTGCTCGGTGAGATGGGTGATGCGCTCGGTAAGGAGCGCGATCTGCACCTCCGGCGACCCCGTGTCGTTGTCGTGGGTCTTGTTCTTCTCGATCGTCGCCGCCTTGTTCGGCGCCGTGGAACTGATGTCGGCCATTGCCTACCTTCTCGTTGCCTTCCGTGTCGGCCGCCAGGTGGCGGTCCGGAGGTCGCAGCAGTGCTGCATCACGCCTGCGCCGGAGCCCAAACGGACCCTGCAATGCTACGGGTTCTGCCGGACCTTCCACCGCCGTCGTCGGCAGATCGGCGACGACGGCAATGCGTGGTGAGTGGATCGACGTCGCTACCCTCGCCGCCGATGTCGGCGAGGATCGAGATCTCGGGAGTGCGCAAGTCGTTCGGCCCGGTAGTCGCGCTCGATCCGATCGACCTCGTGATCGAGCCGGGCGAGACGGTCACGCTGCTCGGTCCGTCCGGCTGCGGCAAGACCACGTTGCTCCGAATGATCGCTGGGCTCGAGGAGCCGACGGCCGGCACGATCACGGTCGGCGGCGAATCGGCGTCGACGGCCCGACGCAACAAGCACATTGGCTTCGTTCCCCAATCGCCGGCCCTGCTGCCGTGGCGCAGCGTGCGCAAGAACGCCGAGTTGTTGCTCGATCTGAACCGTCGAGCCAATCCTGCGAACCGCTCGGCATCGGTCGACGACCTCCTCGACAGCGTGGGTTTGCGCGACTTCGGTGATGCCTTCCCCCACGAGTTGTCCGGCGGCATGCAGCAGCGGGTCGGGCTGGTGCGGGCATTCGCCCTCGACGCCCCGATTCTGCTGATGGACGAACCGTTCGCTGCGCTCGACGAGCTCACCCGGGCCGACATGCGCCACCTACTCGTCGAGCTGCGCGAACCGCTCGGCACGACGGTCGTCTTCGTCACCCACTCGATCGCCGAGGCGGCGTTCCTGTCGGATCGCGTTGCGGTGATGTCGGCTCGACCTGGGTCGATCGTCGACGACGCGACGATTCCGTTCGCTCATCCGCGGCATCCCGACCTCGAGGACCAGGACGACTTCTTTCACGTCGCGACGCAGTTGAAGTCTGCGCTGGCCGCCGGAGCGCAGCGATGAGCAGGGATGCGCTCCGGCGAATCGCCGCACCTGTCATCGGCATCGTCGTCTTCGCGCTCCTCTGGGAGCTCCTCGTCTGGGCGTTCGACGTGCGTCGGTTCGTGCTCCTGCCGCCGTCGTCGATCATCGAGGAGTTGTTCGACAATCCGGGCTTCTATTGGGACAACATCGTCGTCACCGCCCGCCACATGTTCATCGGTCTGGCGATTTCGCTCGTCGTGTCGATCGTGGTCGGCTCGGCACTCGCCGCATCGCGTTTCCTCGAAGAGGCCGCCGCGCCAGTTCTCATCCTGATCCTGGTGACACCGTGGGTCGCCTACATCACGTCCGTCGTGCTCTGGCTCGGGATCGGCGAGCGGCCGATCCTGTTCATGGTGGCGTTCACGTCGTTCCCGGTGTTCACCTTCGGCGTCGTCGGCGGGATGCGTTCGGCCGACCCTGCGGCCAGAGAGCTGTTCGCCAGTGTCGACGCTCGACGGTGGGAGGTGCTGTGGCGGCTACGGCTGCCGTCGGCGTTGCCGTCGATCTTCACCACGGCGCGGTTTGCGATCGGCTTGGGCCTGGCCGCGGCGTACTTCAGCGAGGGCGCCGCGTTGACCAACGAGGGCCTTGGTGCCATCGGCCGCCGAGCGACGATCGATCAGACGACCGGCGCCGAGGTGCTGTGGACGGCCATCGTGTGCTCGGCACTGCTCGGCGTCACCGGACTGATCCTGCTGACCATCGTCGAGCGCCGTTTGCTGCGCTGGCACGCATCACAACGCACCTGAGTGGCGGGTGACGAACCCCGTGTTGCGATTCTCGCGTCCGAGTGTGCAACACTCAGTTCAACAAACGAACTCGCTGCACTCGGTGACGAGCGAGCCCGACCGTCAGGACTGACCCATGCGCACCATCACCGCTCTCGCAACGGCCGGAGCACTCCTCGCCCTCGCCGCGTGCAGCGACGACGACAACGGCTCGAGCGAGAGTACCGCCGCGACGACCGCAACCACCGCCGCGGCCGACACCGGCGACGACTCGAACGGCGGCGACGCCGGTGGCGACATGGCGGACGACACAGCCGACGCCATGACCGTGGTTGCCGGTGAACCCTTCCCCGAGGCGCGGTGTGCGGCCAACGAAGCTGCGGGCACGGTGACGTTCCTCACCGGCTTCGACTACGCCGCCACTGCGTCTATCGTCGATGTAATCGTCGCCCAGGAGGCGGGCTACTACGACGAGCTGTGCCTCGACGTGGAGATCGTGCCGAGCTTCTCCACGGCGAACTATCCGTTGATCGCCGAGAACGAGGCGCAGTTTGCCTCGGGCGGCTCGTTCAGCGAGGTCGTCGCCTTCGCCGAGGCCAACGACGCCGACTTCGTGGTGGTCGCCGTCGAAGGGCGCACGCCGATCGACTCGCTGATCGTCAAGCCGGGCGAAGCGGCCGACCTCGCATCGCTCGAGGGCACGACCATCGGTGTCAAGGGCAAGCTGCCGCCGAGCATCGCCGCGATGCTCTCCGCTGAGGGACTCGTCGAAGGCGAGAACTTCGACACCGTGCTGCTCGACGGATTCGATCCCACGGCGCACATCGCCATCGACTCGATCGTCGGCTTCCCAGGCTGGCAGAGCAACGAACCCGGTGCGCTCGAACGCAACGACATCGACTTCGAGTTGTTCACGCCGCAAGACTTCGACGTGCCAGGTTCGTTCGGTGCGATCTACACCAATCAGCAGTTCGTCGACGAGCATCCAACCGCCGCCGAGGACTTCGTGCGGGCCACCATGCGCGGACTCGACGATGCCCTCACCGATCCCGAGGGTGCCGCCACGACTGCGCTGGCGCTGATCGAGGCTGGCGGCAACCCGAACTTCTTGTCGACCGAGGGCGAGATCTTCCGCTGGACCACCGATGCCGCGCTCATCGTGGACACCACCCCCGACGGAACCGGCGTCGGCGTGCCCGACACCGATGCGCTGCAGGCCGAGCTCGACGCCTACGCCGCAGTCGGCTTGTTCGGCGACGGCGACGCACCCGACGCAGCCAGCAGCCTCGGCGACGTGATCATCGTCGGCATCTACGACGACACCGGCACGGTCATCTGGCCGGCTTGACCTGGTGTGCGCTCCAGGTTGTTCACTGGGGCCATGACAGTTTCTACGACCCCCTCGGCGGAGGGCGCGTGGCTCACGCCGGGCGAGATGGCCGAACGGACGGGCGTCAGCATCGACACGCTGCGCTACTACGAGAGCGAAGGGTTGATCACCGAGGTGGCCCGCGCCGCCAACGGGCATCGGCGCTACAGCGGCGATGACGTGTTGTGGGTAGAGGTGTTGCGCTGCCTGCGCGCCACCGGGATGACCATCGATCAGCTACGCGCGTACTGCAGCCTCGGCGAGCGCGGCCCGGTAACGAAGCCAGAACGCAAGCGGATCCTGCTCGAACACCGAGCACTCGTCGTCGATCAGATCAGCGAGCTGCGGCTGGCCGTCGATCTGATCGACCACAAGCTCGCCCACTACGCCGACACCAAAGCCGCACCCGCAGGAGTCAACTGATGCGTCCGTCCGACAACACCCACCCGTATGTACAGGTCGGCCGCAGCGGGCTGTTCGCCCACGGCATCGCACTCGGCACCATGCAGTTCGGCTGGTCGGTCGATGAAGCGGGATCGTTCGACGTGCTCGACACTTACGACGAGGCCGGCGGCAACTTCATCGACACCGCCGACGTCTACTCGGTGTGGTCCGGCGCCGAGGGCGGACCGGCCAACGCCGGCGGCGTGTCGGAGGGAATCATCGGGCGCTGGCTCGCCGCTCGCGGTAACCGCGACCGGATGGTCATCGCCACCAAGGTGCGCGGCGCGATGGGCGAGCTGTTCGCCGATCACCGCGGCACCGCCCGCTCACGCGAAGGGCTGTCGCGGCGGTGGGTGATCCAGGCGTGCGAGGACAGCCTTCGGCGACTCGGCGTCGACTACATCGACCTGTACCAGGTGCACTGGATCGACCCACGGGTGCCGATCGAAGAGACGCTGTCGGCGCTCACCGATCTCGTGCGCCAGGGCAAGGTGCGCTACCTGGGGTGCTCGAACTTCTCAGCATGGCGCCTGATGGAAGCCCTCTGGATCGCTGATCGACGCAACCTCGAGCCGTTCGTCTCGGTGCAGCCCGAGTACCACCTGCTCGATCCCACACGTTCGTTCGTGGAGATGGAACTGGCACCGATGTGCCAGGCATACGGCATCGGCATGATCCCGTACTCGCCGCTCGCCGGCGGCGTACTCACGGGCAAGTACCAACGCGATGCGGCCCTTCCCGAGAGCGTGCGGGCCGCGTCGAACGCGGCGAATCGGCTCACCGACAAGAACTGGTCGATCGTCGACACGCTGGTGGAGGTGGCCGGCGAGGAGGGCATGACCCCGGGCCAGGCGGCGATCAACTGGTTGCGGTCGAAGCCGTGGGTGAGCTCACCGATCGTCGGCGCCAACCGTCCCGAGCAACTCCGTGAAAGCCTGGGCGCGCTCGACCACTCGCTGTCACCCGAGGCCGTCGAACGGCTCGACACGGTGAGCGACTTCACCCGCAGCCGCCCGGCGCTGGAGAACTAGCCTTCGGCCAGCAGCTCGCGCGACCGGTCGATGTCGGTGGCCAGCTGGGCGATCAGCGCGTCGACGCCGTCGAACTTGCGCTCGCTGCGCAGGAAGTAGGCGAAGCGCACCTTGGCCGGCTCGCCGTACAGGTCGCCGTCGAAGTCGATCAAGTGCGCCTCGACCGAGGGCGTCTCGGCGTGCTCGTAGAACGTCGGGCGGCGGCCGACATTGATGGCGCTCGGATGGATCGTGCCGTCGGGGCGCTCGTACCAGCCGGCGTACACACCGTCGGCGGGAAAGCACGTGTCGGGCGGCACCTGGACGTTGGCGGTCGGAAATCCGAGCAGCCGGCCGCGCTGGTCGCCTTGCATCACCGGGCCGCGCACCTCGAACAGCCGACCGAGCAACTCGTTGGCCCGCGTGACGTCGCCGCCGGCGAGCGCCCGGCGAATCGCTGTGGAGCTGATCGGCTCGTCGACGCCATCGGCACGCGGGATCAGATCGAGCGGCTCGACGTCGAAGTCGGCCTCGGCACCGATCTTGCGCAGCAGATCGACGTTGCCGGCCCGGTCACGTCCGAAGTGGAAGTCGTCGCCGACCACGATCAGCTGCGTGCCGAGGGTGTCGACGAGCACCCGCGTGACGAACGACTCGGGCGACTCGGCGGCCTGTTCGGCATCGAACGGAACGACGACGCACGCGTCGACGCCGGTGTCGGCGAGTAGCTCCAGCTTCTGATCGGGATCGGTGAGCAGCCGTGGCGCCGAGTCGGGGCGCACCACCGACGCCGGATGACGGTCGAACGTGACGACTGCCGAGATCGCGCCGAGTTCAGCGGCCCGGGCCTTGACGTGATCGATCACTGCACGGTGGCCCTGATGCACGCCGTCGTAGGCGCCGATCGTGATGACAGCGCGGCGACCCGGCCACGGCGGTGACGACAGATCGTTGACGATTTCCACGGCGGGTCACGCTATCGGTGTGCTCAGCACCACGGCGGGTTTGGCCTCACCTCGACCGCGCGGCTCGTACACCGCCAACACCCTGTGGGCTTCGTCGAGCACAGCCCACGGACCGTCTCCCGGCCAGGCCGGCAACACGCGGCCGTTGCCGATGAGCGCTGCGGTGTCGTCGTCGACGACGACGGTGTCCAGCGACTCAACTGCTCGCCGCGCGGGCTGCAGCTCGCAGTCGTCGGGGGGTGCCGCTTCGGCGATCTCGAACGAGCCGACGGCGGTTCGCCGCAACGCGCGAAGGTGTGCGCCGCCACCCAGGGCGGTGCCGAGGTCGGCTGCGAGCGATCGGATGTAGGTCCCCTTCGAGCATTCGACGTCGATGGCCAGCACTCCGGGCTCAGGTCCGTGCTGCACATCGAATCGAGCGACGTGTACCGGGCGCGGTGCGCGTTCCACCTCGACGCCCTCACGCGCCAGCTCGTGCAACCGCCGACCGTCGACACGGATCGCCGAGACCATTGGCGGGATCTGTTCGATGTCGCCGGTCAGCTTGGCCGCAGCCGCCCTCGCTGCGTCGAGCGTGACCTCGCCCATGTCGTGGCGGGCGGTGACTTCGCCGGCGGCGTCGAGCGTCGACGTCTCCACACCGAGTACGACCTCGCCGACGTACCGCTTGCTGGTTGCCTCGACGAACCGCAGCAGGCGTGTGGCATTGCCCACCGCGACCACGAGCACGCCGGTGGCGTCGGGATCGAGCGTCCCTGCGTGACCAACGCGCCGCTCCCCGAATCGCTTGCGGAGCATGCCGACCACGTCGTGGCTGGTGACTCCCGCTGGCTTGTCGACCACGGCGACGCCGTGGACGGTCGACGGTCGACGTCGCGCCATCTACCGATCGCGTTCGCGGTCGGCGCGCAGAATCTCTTCGATACGTTCAGCCGAACGAATCGACTCGTCGGGCCGGAAGTCGAGGATTGGGGTCTTCTTCGCCCGGATCTGGCGGGCAATCGACGATTGCAGTCGGACGCGGTAGCCAGCCAACGCTTCGAGAATCCGTTCGTCGCCGTCTTCGCCGTCGAGCGAGTCGAAGTACACGATCGCCCGGTTGAGCTCGGGGTCGACATCGATCGATGTGATCGACACGAACGACAGGTCCTCGTCGTCGATGCGCACGAGTTCTTCGGCGATGATCTCGCGCAGCGTCTCGCCGACGCGCGCCGATCGGGGATAGCTCGGCCCGCCGCTGTTGCGGCCGCCGCGTCGGCGCTGCCGTCCAGCCATCAGGTGAAGTCGAGTTGGTGACGGTTCGAACGCTTCAGCTCGGCCATGCCCGACATGGTGGCCAGCGTCTCGACGGCATCCCACAACTGGAGCGCCTCGTCGCCGCGTGGCGCTTTGGAGATGACCGGACCGAAGAAGCTCGCCTCGCGCTCGGTGCCGGGGTGGAAGGTGAGAATCGGCGTGCCGACGCCGTCGCCGGTGCGCGAGAACGCCTCGGCCGACGACGCGCGGATCGCGGTATCGCGGCCATCGTCGTCGGCGGCGGCGAGGTACCCCGCGTCGAATCCGGCGTCGGCGAGGATCTGCGCGAGGAAGCCGTCGGCGTCCTCACGCGCTTCGCCGCGTCGCCCATTGGTGTGGATGGCCGTACCGAGGGTGGTGTACCAGTGCCCCACCGCCGCGGGGTCGGATTCGCCGGTGCGCAACGCGTCGGCGATGCGCAGCCCACGGTGCCCGAAGTAGTGCCCCGCCCGATACTCGGGCGTGTACCACTCGGCGGTGTTCTCTTCGTTGATCACCCACAACGAGATCGGGCGCCACACCACCTCGTAGTCGCGTTGATCGCGCACGTGGTGCACCCACCGCGAGGTGACCCACGCCCAGGGACAGACCGGGTCGAAGAAGAACTCGAGATCGGCCGTGTCGCTCATCAGGTCCGCTCGATCTCGATGTCGTCGTAGGTCTCGATGAGGTCACCGGGCTTCAGATCCTGGAAGTCGGACAAGCCGATGCCGCACTCGAAGCCCTCGCGGACCTCGCGCACATCGTCCTTGAACCGCTTGAGCGAACTGATGTCGCCCTTCCAGATGATCGTGCCGTCGCGCAAGAAGCGGACCTTCGAGCCACGGGTGATCACGCCGCTGCGGACATAACACCCGGCGATCGCACCGATTCGCGGCACACGGAAGATCTCGCGCACCTCGGCTTCGCCGGTGACCACCTCTTCGAACTCTGGTTCGAGCATACCGACCACGGCCTGCTCGATGTCTTCGAGCAACTGGTAGATGATCTCGTAGGTGCGGATCTCGACGCCCTCTTGTTCGGCCAGCCGCCGCGCCTTGCCATCGGGCCGCACGTTGAAGCCGATGATCGTGGCGTTGGTGGCCTGGGCCAGGGTGATGTCGTTCTCGGTGATCCCGCCGACGGCGCGATGCACGAAGCTGATCTCGACCTCGGGTCGTTCCAGTCGACGCAGCGACTCGGTCACCGCTTCGAGCGAGCCCTGCACGTCGGCCTTGAGTACGAGGTTGACCGACGCCTTCTCGCCGGACTGGATCTGGCTGAAGATGTCTTCGAGCTTGGTGCCGGTCTTGACCCTGCTGTCTTCGCGCAGGTGGCGGGCCTTGAGCCGTTCGTTGCGTGCCTCGCCGACGGTACGGGCCACCTTCTCGTCGGGCGACACGCGGAACTCGTCGCCCGCCTCGGGGACCGACGACAGACCGAGCACCTGCACGGGCGTGGACGGGCCGGCGGACTTCACCTGCTCGCCCTTGTCGTTGATCATCGCCCGGACCTTGCCCCATGCCGCCCCGGCGACGATCGGGTCGCCGACGTGCAGCTCGCCCTTGTCGACGAGGATGGTGGCCACCGGGCCGCGACCCTTGTCGAGCTGCGCCTCGATCACGAGGCCCTTCGCCCGCCCATGGGGGTTGGCGGTGAGCTCTTCGAGTTCGGCGACCACCTGCAGCTGATCGATGAGGTCGTCGATGCCGAGGCCTTCGAGCGCCGACATCTCCACGACGATGGTGTCGCCGCCCCACGCTTCGGGCACGAGTTCGTGCTCGGCCAGCTGGGTGAGCACACGCTGCGGATCGGCGTTGTCCTTGTCGATCTTGTTCACGGCCACCACGATCGGCACCTCGGCCGCACGGGCGTGATTGATCGCCTCGATCGTCTGCGGCATGATCCCGTCGTCGGCGGCGACCATCAGCACGACCACGTCGGTGGCCTGCGCGCCGCGGGCGCGCATCTGCGTGAACGCCGCGTGGCCGGGTGTGTCGAGGAACGTGACCGATCCGTTGTCGTTGGTCACCTGATAGGCGCCGATGTGCTGGGTGATGCCGCCGGCTTCGCCATCGACGACGTTGGCGCCGCGGATCTTGTCGAGCAGCGTGGTCTTGCCGTGGTCGACGTGACCCATCACGGTGATGACCGGCGGGCGTGCCTCTTGATCGTCGTCGTCGTCGGAGTCGTCGAACAGCTTCTGCAGCTCGATCTCTTCCTCTTGGCCCGGCTCGACCAACAGGATCTCGGCACCGACCTCGAGCGCGAACAGCTCCATCTGCTCGTCGGCGAGGGTCATCGTTGCGGTGACCATCTCGCCGTTGTTCAGCAGGAACCGAACGACGTCGGCGGGCGTGCGGTTCAGCTTGGGCGCGAACTCCTGGGCCGACACGCCGCGCTCGATGACGATGGTGCCCTCGGGGACCGGCGCATCCGACGCGGTGTAGGTGGTGAGCTGTGGCTGCAGCTCGTCCTGGTCGCGACGGCGACGACGCCGTCCCGTGCGACGGGGTGGTCGACGTTGGCCGCTCGGGCGACCGCCACCGGGACGACCGGGACCGCCACCGGGACGACCCGGGCCGCCGCCACCGGGACCGCCGCCTGGACGCGGGGTGTACCCGCCGGGACGGCCGCCACCGCCACCACCGGGACGCCCACCGGGTGCGGGGCGGCTGGGACGTGCTGACCCCGGGGGTGGGGGAATCGGCTTGCCACTCGGCGACAAGGGTCGACCGGGCGGCGGCGGAATCGGCTTGCCACTCGGCGACACCGGACGCTTCGGCTCGGCGGGCGCTTCGGTCGGCTCGGCACGCCGCGCTTCTGGGGCGATCGCGCTCTCGGGAGGACGTCCATCGGCCGACGGACGTCCGCTGGAGATCACCCGTGACGGTTCGCTCGCCGGCGCGGCGGGTTCCGCTGCTGGCGCAGGTGCAGCCGCGGCCGGGGCCACCGGTTCGGCGGCGGCCGGCTCGACTGCTGGTTCGGGGGTGGGCGCCGCTACGGGGGGCGGTGCAGGCGTCGGCGCCGGATCGGAGCTGACGACGGGCTCAGGCTCGGGGGTCGGCTCGGGCGCGGGCGCCGCGTCGGCCACCGGCTCGGGCTCGGGTGCCGGTGGTGGCGATGCCGTCTCGGCAGCAGCCGGTGCTGGCTCGACGGTCTCTGCGACCGGCTCGGGCGCAGGCGCATCGGGCTCGGGCGCCGGCGTGACGACCTCGGGCTCCGGCGCGGGCTCGGCGGCGGCCTTCTTGGCCGCGCTCTTCTTCGCCGCAGTCTTCTTGGCCGTGCTCTTCTTCGCCGCGGTTTTCTTGGACGCGGCCTTCTTCTTGGCCGCCTTCTTCTTCACCGGCTTGGGCTCTTCGGGCTGCTCGTCGCGAGTCAGCCCGTCTCGCTGGGCGCGCCGGCGCACCATGTCGGCGTACGCCTCGGCAAGCGACGACGACGGCCCCTTGGCCGCGACGCCCAACACGCCGCACAGGTCGAGGACCTCGGCGTTGGTCATCCCGAGCTCTTTGGCCAGCTCGTGAATCCTGATCTTCTTCGCAGCCACGATGTCGATTCAACCTTTCCCGTTCGTCATTCCCTCAGTCGCTGCCCGCCAATACGCGGAACAGCTCGTCGGTATCGAGCGCTCGTCGCTCGATCCGCCATGCTCGTTGGAACCCTCCGTGGCGTACGGCTGCGTCGAGGCAGGCGCCGTCGATCGCGCGCCCGCCACGATCGGCACAGGCCGAGTCACCACAGATCCACGCACCGCGGCCGCGGCTGGGGCCGCCCAGCTCGATACGCCCGCGCGCGTACGTAACGCGCACCAGCTCGGCGATGGGGCGTCGGCCACGACAGCCGACACACGTGCGATGCGGTCCCGAATCAGCACTCAGTCGTCGCCCGCCTCAGTGTCGGTTGCGGCCTCGGTTGCCGGCGCACCGTCGTCGGTCGATGCGTCGGCCGACTCGGCCGCTTCGGCCGACTCAGTCGCGTCGGCCTCAGCGGCTGGCGCATCGTCGCCAGGCGCGTCATCACTTGCCGCGACTTCGGCGTCGCCGGCCTCGGCATCGCCAGCGTCGGCCTGAGCCTGCCAGTCGGACTCGCTGACGATGCTGCCATCGGCGGCGTGCCACTCCATTTCGCCGGTCTCGGCGTTGGCTACCCACTCGCCGTCGGCGTACTCGACGTCGGCGTCGACACCGCCGGCAGGTACACCCTCGGCGAGCTGGGTCTCGGAGCGGATGTCGACGCGCACGCCGGTGAGCCGGGCGGCCAGCCGCGCGTTCTGCCCCTCGCGTCCGATCGCCAGGCTCAGCTGGTGGTCGGGCACGATCACATCGGCTTGGGTGCCGTCCTCGGAGATGATCACCTGGTTGACCTTGGCCGGCGACAACGCCTTGGCCACGAAGTCGCCGAGGTCTTCAGAGAACGGCACGATGTCGATCTTCTCGCCGCGCATTTCGTTGACCACCTGGCGAACGCGCGCACCGCGCGCGCCGACACACGCACCGACGGGGTCGACGTTGTGATCGTTCGACCACACGGCAATCTTCGTGCGGTGTCCGGGTTCGCGTGCGCAGGCCTTGATCTCGACGATGCCATCGGCGATCTCGGGCACTTCGAGTTCGAACAGCCGCTTGATCAGACCCGGGTGGGTGCGCGACACCACGATCTGGGGGCCCTTCGGCGTACGCCGTACCTCGACGATGTACGCCTTCTGACGGTCGCCCTGTTGCGGCCGCTCGAACGGAACCTGCTCGGCCTGCGGGAGCAGCGCCTCGACCCGACCGAGGTCGAGCAGCGTGTAGCGGGCATCGGTGCGGTGGATGATGCCGGTGACGATGTCGCCCTCGCGGTTGGCGTACTCCTCGAACTTGCGCTCGGACTCGACCTCGCGAATCCGCTGGCTCATCACCTGACGGAACGTCTGCGCGGCGATGCGACCCAGCTCGTCCTTCTTCGGTGTGTCGTCGCGCTCGTTGACCCAGTTGCCGTCTTCGTCGACGTCGTAGGCGATGAACGAGAACTCCATCGTCTCGGGATTGACCTCGACGACGACTTCGTCGGCTGCATCGGGTCGACGCTTGTAGGCCGACGCCAGCGCGTCGACCAACACGTGCAGCAACGCTTCTTCGGACAAGCCCTTCTCCTGCGCGAGTAGACCGATGGCTTCGCTCATGTCGAGGTTGGTCATGACCGTTGGGTCTCCTTCTTGTTGCCCGAGTTCTTCTTCTTGCCGTTTTTCTTGCCCGCGTTCTTCTTGGGCGTCGGGCCCCACTCGAAGACAGTGCGCGCCGAGTCGATGGCGTCGTAGGCGAGCACGCGCTCGACGCCGTCGTCGACCAGCACGGTCGCCGCTTGCTCGTCGGCGGCGACCAGCTTGCCGCGCACGCGACGTTCGTCGGCTTCCACATCGCGCAGTCGCAGCGCCACGTCCTTGCCGACTTCGCGTTGGAAGTGGGCAGGGGTGCTTAGCGCTCGCTCGAGACCGGGGCTGGTGACCTCGAGCGTGTAGCGCCCGGCGATCGGGTCGTCGTGGTCGAGTTCGCGCGAAATCTGGCGGGTGGCCAGCGAGAGCGTGTCGAGCGAGATACCAGCCGGTGACCCCGGAGGTGTGTCGAGCGTGATGCGGATCGTGCCGCCACGCCGCTCGATGTCGTACACGTCGAGTCGGAGGTCGGAGGCGATGGGCTCGACGAGCGTACGGACCCGATCGATCTCAGATGTACTCATCGAACTGCCTCCTTTCAAAGAACAAGGCGTGGGGCTCAGCCCCACGCCTTTGGTGTTTCCGAACCAAATGGGTGCGTCAGTTTATCACCGGCTCTGCGCATCCCCGCCGGGCTAGCGTCGCACCGTGCTCCGGCTTTCCAACCTGTTCCTCCGAACCCTGCGCGACGACCCCGCCGACGCCGAGGTGCCGAGCCATCGGCTGCTCGTGCGGGCCGGGTACATCCGCCGCGCCGCGCCCGGTGGGTTCTCGTGGCTGCCGATCGGATGGATCACCTTCCAGAACGTCGAGCGCATCGTGCGCGAGGAGATGGACGCAGCGGGGTTCCAAGAGGTGCACTTCCCCGCGCTGCTGCCCCGCGAGCCCTACGAAGCATCGGGTCGGTGGACCGAGTACGGCGACAACGTGTTCCGCGTGGTCGATCGGCGCGGCGCCGACTTCATGCTCGCCCCCACCCACGAAGAGATGTTCACCCTGCTGGTGAAGGACCTCTACTCGTCGTACAAGGACCTGCCGCTGTCGATCTATCAGATCCAAACGAAGTTCCGCGACGAGGCGCGCCCCCGCGCCGGCCTCTTGCGCGGCCGCGAGTTCGTGATGAAGGACTCGTACAGCTTCGACCTCGACGACGAGGGGTTGCAGCGCTCCTACGACGCCCACCGGCAGGCGTACATCCGCCTGTTCGATCGGCTCGGGTTGCCCTACGTGATCGTGTCGGCGATGTCCGGAGCGATGGGCGGGTCGGCGTCGGAAGAGTTTCTCGCGCCCATCGACGTCGGTGAAGACACGTTCGTGCGCTGTGGTGACTACGCCGCGAACGTCGAGGCCGTGGTGACGCCTGCGCCCGACCCGATTCCGTTCGGCGACCTGCCGCCCGCGGTGGTGCACGACACCCCGGACACGCCGACGATCGCCACGCTCGTCGACCACGCCAACGGCGTTGCCGAGCTGCGTCACCCCGAGCGCGATTGGACGGCGGCGGACACGTTGAAGAACGTCGTGATGATGCTCCGCCATCCGGACGGAGCGACCGAACCGCTGGCGATCGGCGTGCCCGGCGATCGCGACGTCGACATGAAACGACTCGAAGCGGCGGTGACGCCGGCCGAACCCGTTCCCTTCGAAGAGGCCGACTTCGCCGCGCACCCGTCGCTGGCCAAGGGGTACATCGGGCCGGGCGTGCTCGGCGCCGACAACGCCTCGGGGATCCGCTACCTCGTCGACCCGCGGGTGGTCTCGGGCACGTCGTGGATCACCGGGGCCGACACCACCGGCAAGCACGTGTTCGGCCTTGTCGCTGGACGCGACTTTCAACCCGACGGCACGATCGAGGCCGCCGAGGTGCGCGCCGGTGATCCGTGTCCCGACGGGTGCGGCGAACCGCTCGAGATCGCCCGCGGCGTCGAGATCGGCCACATCTTCCAGCTCGGACGCAAGTACGCCGAGGCGCTGGACTTCACGGTGCAGGACGAGTCGGGTAAGCCCGTCACGCCCACGATGGGCTCGTACGGCATCGGTGTGTCGCGTTGTCTCGCAGCGATCGCCGAAGCGACCCTCGACGACGATGGCCTGTGCTGGCCGCGTGAGATCGCCCCGGCCGATGTGCACGTGGTGATCGCCGGGAAAGAGGGTGGGCCGCAACGCGACGCCGCCGAAGCACTGTCGGCCGAACTCGAGGGCGCCGGCCTGCGGGTGCTGCTCGACGATCGCGTGGGGGTCTCCCCCGGCGTGCGGTTCAAAGATGCCGAACTGATCGGCGTGCCGACGATCGCCATCGTCGGCCGCGGCGTGGCCGACGAAGCCAACCCGACGATCGAGGTCAAAGACCGTCGATCCGGCGACCGCGTCGACGTCCCCCTGCCCGACGCCGTCGCCCACCTCGTCGACACCTGCCGCTCCTGATCACCCAAATTCTGGGGATCCCGCGCGCGACGCGCGCGATTTCTACAGAGTTTGCGCAGTACGCAGCGCCTGTTCACCGAAATTCTGGGATCTGCGCGCGCCTGGCGCGCGATTTCTACAGGATTACGGGGAGGCGTCAGGTGTGGCGGAGCAGGCCCTGGTCGATGACGACGCGGGTGGTGCTCGGGTCGTCGAGCGAGGCGGCGCTGGTGGTGAACACGGCCTCGCCGTCGCCGGTCGACCACATGTCGATGGTCAGCTGTTCGCCCGGGAACACCGGCGACGCAAAGCGGCCCTCGATGTGACCGAAGCGCGCCGGATCGCCGCCGCACAGCGCGTGCAGCAATGCCCGGCCGGTGTACCCGTAGGTGCACAGCCCGTGCAGGATCGGCGTGTCGAAGCCGCCCATCGCGGCGAACGACGGGTCGGTGTGCAACGGGTTGCGGTCGCCCGACAGCCGATACACGAACGCCTGGTCGCGCGGCACCACGTAACTCACCGAATGATCGGCGGCGCGGTCGGGCGGCACGTTGCGCGGACCCGACGGTCCGCGGTCGCCACCCCATCCGCCTTCGCCGCGGATGAACACCGACGAGGCATTGGTGTAGAGCAGTTCGCCCTTCCCATCGTCACCGTCGAGCACGGCCTTGGTCTCGGTGGCCACCACAGCGGCCTTGCCCTTGTCGTACATGCCGGTGACCTCGCTCGTCAGCGTCACCGTGCCCTCGACCGGGATCGGTCGGTGGAGCGTCACGGCCTGCTGACCGTGGACGAGGAGCGCCGGATTGAAGGTGCCGATGTTGCCCATCGCCGACCCGCGGCCCCAGCCGATGACGACCGGGAAGGTTGGCAACACCTGCTGCTCGACGTCGTTCGTGTTCTCAGTAGTGAACGCCAGTTCCTCGTGGCCGGCGCCCACGCCGACCGCGTACAACAGCGCGTCTTTCGAGTTCCAGCTGGCTTCGACCGGCTCGCTGGTCGAGCCGACTGCGTCGGGGTTGAGTGGCATAGGAATGCTCCCTTCGTGTTCGAATCGTTCAGGTGGTCGGGCGATCAGCCGTCGAGCATCGTCTGCGGCCAGGCGCCGGGCTCGCCGTTCATGCCGGCGTTGGCCCGTGCCCGACCGAGCAGGTCCTGCACGACCGGGCCGAGTTGGGTCGGATCGTCGATGGGGTCGGTCGACGGGCCGCGCGCCCAACCTTCGGCGATCGCCAGGGTCTGGCCCGACGCCTCGAAGACTCGGCCGGTCACTCCGGCAGCTTCTTCAGAGCACAGCCACGTGACGATCGGCGCGATCCAGTGCGGCGAGCGGGCGTACTTCTCTTCTTCGGTCTCCGGCGCCGGACCAAGCCCTTCGGTCATGCGCGTCAACGCCACCGGCCCGACCGCGTTGACCGTCACCCCGTAGCGGGCGACTTCCAGGGCGACGATGTTGGTGAACGCGGCGATGCCGGCCTTGGCGGCGCCGTAGTTCGCCTGACCGGGGTTGCCGTAGATACCCGACACCGACGTGGTGTTGACGATGCGCCCGCTCACCGGCTCGCCGGCCTTCGAGCGTTCGCGCCAGTAGGCCACCGCCCATCGAGACGGAGCGAACGTGCCCTTGAGGTGCACGTTGATCACTGCATCCCACTCTTCTTCGGTCATGTTGGCCAGCACGCGGTCGCGCAAGATGCCCGCGTTGTTGACCACGGCGTGCAGGTCGCCGAAGTTCTCGACGGCCATGTTGACCATCCGTTGGGCGCCTTCCCAGTCGGCCACGTTGTCGCCGTTGGCGATCGCCTCGCCGCCCATCCCCTTGATCTCTTCGACCACCTGATGGGCGGGCGACAGGTCGCCGCCGCTGCCGTCGACCTCGCCGCCGAGATCGTTGACCACCACCTTGGCGCCCTGCCGGGCCAGGCTGAGCGCGTGCTCGCGCCCGATCCCCCGTCCGGCACCGGTCACGATGGCCACACGCCCTTCACACAGTCCGCTCATTCGATGTTCTCCCTCGATCACGTAGTCGATCAGTTACGGCGTCGCCCCATGCGACATCGGCGCTCGGCGCGCATCGGCGATCGTAGAGTCCGAAGCGTGTGCGATTGCCAGCCGACGGATTCGACGTCGCGAGTCAGCCGTCGCCGGGCGCTGACAATGACCGCCGCGGCGGCCAGCGCAGCCGCGCTCGGTGCGAGTGTGGCTCGGTTCGACTCGCCCGCCCACTCGCTCGGCACGCCATCGGTGGAAGTGACGCCGGGACTGCGTATCGCCCGCCGCGAGGCATGGGGACCGGACCTCCCGCCGACAGGGCCGATCGGGCCGGAAGACGTGCACTTCCTCCTGGTTCATCACACCTTCTCGCCGAACGAGGTCGCCGATGTCCGTGCCCTCCTGCGCAGCGTGTACGCCTTCCACACCGGTCCCGAGAAGCGCTGGCCCGACATCGCCTACCACTTCATGATCGCCCCCGACGGCGGTGTCTGGGAGACCCGCGCCGGCTCGCTCGACGGCCCGGTGGTCGCCGACGCCACGGGCGGCAACCAGGGCTTCGCCCAGCTCGTGTGCCTGATCGGGGACTACACCGCAACGACGCCCACACCAGCGGCGCAAGAGTCGCTGGTGCGCGTCCTGTGGTGGCTCGCCGACCGATACGACATTGGTACCGCACGAGGCGACACGGCGACGTTCGTGTCGCGCGGCTCGAACAAGCTGGCCGCAGGGACGACGGCGACGGTGCGCACCATTTCGGGGCACCGCGACTGCACCCTCACCGCGTGCCCGGGCGACGCCGCCTACGGACTGATTCCCCGCTGGCGGGCGCTGGTCCACGCCAACCGGCTCCACGCCACCCCCGATCCGAACGCTCCCTATCGCACAGCCCGACGTCTCGGCGTCCACCTCTCGTAGCCTCACGGCGATGAGCGGGCACCCGACGAGCGACACCGCACGCGTCACCGATGTGCTCGTCGTAGGCGGCGGCCCTGCTGGCGCCGCGGCGGCGATCGAGCTGGCGCGGGCCGGCCGTGCCGTGACCGTGATCGACAAGGCAACGTTTCCCCGCGACAAGTGTTGCGGCGACGGTCTCACCACCTTGGCGCTCCGTGAACTCGAGCACCTCGGTATCGAGCCCGCCCACGTCGAACGGTGGATCGACGTCGACGGCGCGGCGATTCGCTCGCCGTCCGGACGCGAGATCTTCGTGCCACTCCCCGATCACGGGAGGTACGCCGCCGTCGCCCCCAGGCTCGACCTCGACGCTGCGATCCTGGCCGCAGCCGGCCGCGCCGGCACCGAGGTGCTCGACGGATGCGGGCTCGTCGATGTGGAACAGCACGACGATCGCGTGGTGGCGACCACCAACCAGGCGGGCGAGATCGGACGCATCGAAGCTCGCTACATCGTCGCTGCCGACGGGATGTGGAGCCGCGTGCGCAAGTCGCTCGGCCTCGGCCCCGATCGGTACCTCGGCGAGTGGCACGGCATTCGTCAGTACGTCCAGGAGGTCACCGGACCCGCGGCCAAGCGGTTGTACGTGTGGTTCGAACCCGACCTGCTCCCCGGCTATGCGTGGTCGTTCCCGCTGCCAGACGGACGAGCCAACGTGGGCTTCGGCGTCCGCCGCGATGGCACGCACCCGACCGGCACCATGGGCGTGTTGTGGCGCGACCTGCTCCAACGCCCACACATCGTCGACGCCCTTGGTCCGGACGCAGCACTGGAGGACCGCCACACCGCATGGCCGATTCCGGCGCGCATCGACAAAGCGGTGCTCGCCGCCGACCGTGTGCTGTTCACGGGCGACGCAGCGATGGCCACCGATGTGCTCACCGGTGAGGGCATCGGTCAGGCGCTGCTCACGGGTCGGTTAGCAGCCGAAGCGATCGTGGCTGCAGGCGCGTTGTCTCCCGAGGTGGCCGCGGATCGCTACAGCAGCGACGTGCGCCATCATCTTCGTGCCGACCACGTGATGTCCGCTCAGCTGGGCAACGTGTTGGCCCACGAACGGGGGGCGCGTGGTGCCATCCGCATCGTGGCGTCGAGCGGCGAGTGGGGGCGGCGCAACTTCGCCAGGTGGATGTTCGAAGACGAACCGCGCGCCGTGGTGCTCACGCCGTCGCGCTGGCACCGCGGGTTCCTGGCCCGCCCCGGCGCCTATACCTGAGCGCCGTTGGACGGCGGCTCGGCGTCGCCGTGCGATGGGGGCGGTGGCGGCGCCCAGACGTCGACGTCGCCAACGCTGACGTCGATGCCGTCCTCGTCGATGTCACCCGGATCGCCGGGCGCCTCGGATACCGCGACGACGTCGTCGTCTTTCGGCGGGCCCTCGTAGATGTCGCGCAACCCGAGCATCGCCCCTGCTGCTGCCGCTCCGAGGGCACCACCCTTGCGGCGTCCGGCCTCGATCGACGACAGCCGGCGCGCTGCGGCGCGTTCTTCGTGTTCGATCCGCAAGACCCGCGCCGGATCGGGGTCGACACCGGTGAGTTCGGCAAGTTCGTCGGTCGCCGCGTCGACACGCTCAGATGGCTCGGGGGGATCGATGTCGCTCGACGTCGACATGTGTTCAGGCTACGACGTAGGCGGCGACCAACGCCGCTCCAGCCACGAGAACCCACGACACGAGACCGAGTACCAACGGTCGTCCGCCGAGCCGTCGCAGCCGACCGAAGTGGACACCTGCACCAAGGCCGAACATGCCGGCGGTGAGCAGTATCTCTTCGGCGTCTTTGGCCAGGTCGAGCGCATCACTCGACAGCCATCCGGTCGCACGGAGTGCGATCGCGCCGAGAAAGAGCACTACGAACAGCGGCACCAGCGGGACCGACGGCGCATCGACGTCGCGCGGCTGATCGCTCGCGGCGGCGTTTCGTCGACGTGCGTATCCGACGCCGAACACCATCGGCGCCAACAGCACCACCCGGGTCAGCTTGACCAAGGTCGCGGTGGCCAACGCAGTCGCCCCGAACGCCGAGGCCGTGGCGGTGACTTGTCCGACATCGTGCACCCCGGCGCCAACCCACGTGCCGAAGCGTTCGTCGGACATGTCGAGGGCCCGGCCGATGAAGGGGAACACGAAGATCGACAGCGTGCCGCACAACGTCACCAGCCCGATTGCGTATGCGGTCTCTTCCTCGTCGGCGTCGGTCAGCGGCTCCATTGCGGCCACCGCCGATGCGCCGCAGATCGAATATCCGGTGGCGACGAGCAGGCCGAGCGGCTGCGACAACCCCATCGCCTTGGCCAGGAGCTGCACCCCGAAGAAGGTCAGCAGCACCACGATCACCACAGCGATCGCCCCTTCGATGCCGAGGGCGCGCACCTCGTCCATCGACAGCCGCAAGCCGAGCAGCACGATGCCGGCGCGCAACAATCGTTTCGCAGCGAACGTGATGCCTGCGCTGAAGGCCGGCCGCAGCAGATTGGCGTTGGCGGCGATGGCGCCGAGCACCACGCCGGCCACCAGCGTCGAGATGTCGACCACCGCCGTGATGGCGAAGGCCGCCACCACGCCGAGCGCGACCACACCGAGGCCAGGCAGCGCGGGTCGGATCTCGTGCACGGTCGGCCATCCTGACAGCCCCAGCGCCGAGAGCCCGGAATCGGCGGGCAGCGCATGTCCGTATCGAAGGACAAGGTAAGTATTTCTGGCACGACGGCACTCCGCAGCCGGTGCCCGGTACCGTCGATCGGCGATGCGCGACGACGATCCGAACCCGACCGCAGAGACGTTGCCGCCACACGGTGCGGTCAGCCCGACGACGGGCGCCAGCTCGACGACGGGCACCAGCTCGACGGCACCGGCTGCGATGGACGATCAGGCCACGGCAGAGACGTTCGAGAAGATCTTCTTCGAGCTGCGCAAGGTGATCGTGGGCCAGACCCGACTGCTCGAACGGCTGCTGGTCGGCGTGTTGTGTCGCGGCCACTGCCTCCTCGAATCGGTTCCGGGACTGGCCAAGACGCTCGCCGCCGAGACGCTCGCCGACGTGGTCGGTGGCTCGTTCGCCCGCATCCAGTTCACCCCGGATCTGCTGCCCTCCGACATCGTCGGTACGCGCATCTACCGCGGCAGCAGCGAGACCTTCGACGTCGAGTTCGGCCCGGTGTTCGTCAACTTCTTGCTCACCGACGAAATCAACCGTGCACCCGCCAAGGTCCAGTCCGCACTGCTCGAGGTGATGGCCGAGCAGCAGGTCACGATCGGTGGCGTCACCCATCCGGTGCCGAAGCCGTTCTTCGTGGTGGCGACGCAGAACCCGATCGAGAGCGAGGGCGTGTATCAGTTGCCCGACGCCCAACGCGACCGGTTCATGATGAAGATCGTCCTCGACCATCCCACCGCCGACGAGGAGATGACGATCATCGACCGGATGAGCGTGTCGCCTCCGGTCCCCCGGCAAGTCATCACCCTCGACGAGTTGGTGGCGCTGCAACAGCGCGCCGACGAGGTGTTCGTCGACCGCTCGGTGTCGCAGTACGCGATCGACCTGGTGCAGTGCACCCGATATCCCGACCGTTTCAACCTCGGCGACCTGCTCACCGTGATCGGTCTCGGCGCCAGCCCGCGAGCATCGCTCAACCTCGTCAAGGGAGCACGGGCCATGGCCATCTTGCGCGGTCGCACGTACGCCACCCCACAGGACGTGTTCGACATCGCCCCCGAGGTCCTCCGCCACCGTTTGCTGTTGACCTACGACGCACTGGCCCGTGACATCACGCCCGACGACGTCATCCAGCGCATCCTCGCCACCGTGCCCGCGGCCTGGGTGTCGCCGAAACCGAACGACTCGTTCGAGCGGAGCTGACGTGCCCAACCTGGGGCCGCGCAGCGTGCCACCGGCACACGGTGCGGCGACCGCCACGCGCGAGGCGCACTGGGCGCAGGGGCCGCCGACGGCGACCGTTGCCGAGCTGTTGCGCTCGCTCGAACTGACGATCCTCGGCCGTCTCGACGGCGTGCTCCACGGCAACTACCAGGGCCTCACGCCCGGCCACGGCTCGGAACCCGGCGAGTCGCGGCCGTATCAGCCCGGCGACGACGTGCGCCGCATCGACTGGAACGTGACCGCCCGCACCAACGAGACCTACGTGCGCGAGCAGATCGCCGACCGCGACCTCACCGCGTGGTTGGTCGTCGACGGTTCGGCGGCGATGGACTTCGGCACGGTGGCCGACCACAAGTCGAACGTCGCCCTCGCCGCGGCGGCGTGCATCGGCTTCCTCACGGCGCGCAATCAGAACCGCCTCGGCGCAGTGCTGGTCGCCGGGCCGGAAGTACATGTGGTCCCGCCGCGCAGCGGGGCCAACCAGGTGCGAGCGATTCTGTCCACGATCGCCGCACCCCCTGACACCGAAGGCCGCGGACGGTCCGATCTAGCAGCGGCGCTCGACCGCGTCGGCGCCCTCGCCAAGCGGCGCGGGTTCATCACCGTGATCGCCGACTTCGACGGCGACGACTGGAGCGACGCCCTCGCGCGTCTGGCGCTGCGCCACGATCTGCTCGCGGTCACGGTGCGTGACCCACGTGAGTCCGACGTGCCGCCGGTGGGCCTCGTCGAGTTCGTCGACCCAGCGTCGGGCGCAACGCGCGAGGTCAATGTGACCAAGGCCGTGCAGGACAAGTTCAGCGCCGCCGCACGCCAGCGCGCCGACGCACGGCGTGCCGCAATCGGGCGGTCCGGCGCCGACCTCATCGAGTTGACCACGGACGGCGACTGGTTGCGCGAGATCGTGCAGCACACTCAGCGCAAGCGCGCCCAGGTGGTGCGTGGCGGGGTGTTGCGCCGGTGACGACGACCGAGTTCCTCGATCCTGGCCGTCTGTGGCTGTTGCTGGTGCCGCTCGGGTTGGCGGTGCTGTACGTCGTCGTGTTGCGCTGGCGCCAGCGAGCCGCAGTGCGCTTCACGCAGGTGGAGCTGCTCGACGAGGTCGCCCCTCGCCGGCCCCGGTGGCGGCGCCACGTGGTCGCCGGGCTGCAGCTGCTCGGCTTGGCCGCTGCGGTGGTGGCCGTCGCCCGACCGGTCGACATCGACACGGAGCGGACCACCACCGAGGGGCGCATTCTCGTGCTGTTCGACGTGTCGCTCTCCATGGACGCGGGTGACGTCGACCCCAACCGTTTCGCCGCCGCACAGGACGCGGCCCGCACGTTCGTCGACGAGGTCGACGAAGGGGTCGAGGTAGGGCTCGTGTCGTTCTCCGGTGCCGTGGGTGTCGAGGTCGATCCGACGTTGAACCGCACCACGATGATCAACGGGATCGACAACCTTGAGCTCGCCGAGTCGACCGCGATCGGCGATGCCCTCGCTGCCGGCACGCGCTTGTTGGTGAACGCCGCGGAACCGAGCGACGGTTCGAGCGAGGCCTCGAGCAACGGCGAGGCGGGCACCGATGGCGACGCCGAGACGACCGAACCCGATGATGACGGTCCGCCACCCGGTGTGATGGTGTTGCTCACCGACGGCGAGACCACCGTTGGCCGGCCGACTGCCGAGGGCGCGGCGGAGGCGGCGGCCGCAGGCATTCCGGTGTACACGATCGCCTTCGGCACCGAGTTCGGCACGATCATCGATCCGGCGTCGGGTGAGATCGTGCCGGTCCCGGTACGGCCCGCCGAACTGGAGGGCATCGCCGAAACCACAGGTGGCGAGGCGTTCGTCGCCGAAACGGGCGACGAACTCGCCGACGCCTACGACCAGATCCAGGAGTCGCTCGGCGAAACGCTCGGCGACGAGATCGAGATCGTCACCGAGCTCACCTGGGCCTGGGCGCTCCTCGCGTTCGCCCTGCTCGCCGCCGCCTGGGCGCTCAGCCTGTGGTGGCTACGCGGCATGGTGTAACGCGCACTATTGACCCTCGGGGTTGGTCGTCGGCGGGGCGGTGGTCGGCGGTGGGGTGACCTCGCCACCGGACAGCGCCGCCAACTCCTCGGTGATCAGGCGCACCACGAGTTCGTCGAGCGCGAGTTCCTCGTAGTCGGTGCGGTCGATGTCGGTCGATCCGCCGGTTGCTGCACCGCCGGCCCCGTAGCTCAGGAACACGAACGGAGCGCCCGTCGCCTGCGCGATCTGGCGGAACACGGCCTCGGCCTGGTCATCGCTCTCCGATGAGGCGATCGGAAACAGCTTCACGCCCCGCTCGATCGCGTCGCGCACCGAATCCGGGTACCCCACAGGAACCTGGCGTGTCACGTGCGGTGGCGCGTCCGCCACGAGGAAGACCAACTGGATCGCGTCGTCGGGGCTCCGCCAGCTCGGCGCGCTCAGCACTTCGGCGAGGCCCTCGTCGAGCGCCTCCGGGTAGTCGCCGCCCCCATCGGCGACTACCCGGGACAGTGCGGCCTGGAACTCGGCCACGTCGCCGGTGAAGTCGTAGGTCGAGGTCACGAAGGCATCGCCCTCGTCGCGGTAGAGCGTCATCGCGAAGCGCACATCGGGCGCCGGGTCGAGTTCGGCAACACGCGCCGCGACGGTGTCGATCGTCTGCTTCAGCCGATCGATTTCGTCGCTCATCGAGCCGGTGGCATCGAGGAGGAACGCCACATCGAGCGGAACCGGCGACGTCACCTGGGCCGCCTCGTCGACCGTCAGCGCTACATCGGCGCCACGGGCGAACTCGGCTGTCACGCCAGATGCCGAGGCCGTGAACGGTCCACCGACGAGTGCTGGATACGCCGCCGGCAAGAACCGGGCAGTGCCGTCGGCCGTGGTCCGCACGATCACCGATGCATCGCCCGCGGAAATCGTCACCGGGATGCCGGCGACGGGAGCACCCGCCGCATCGGCGACGGTGACGATCGTGCGATCGGTCGGGTCGAGGTCGCGCAACGTGATGCCCAGGTCACGGATCCGCGCCAGGTAGTCGAGAAACCCCTGGTAGTCGGCATTGTCGTCGACACTGCCCGCGCGCAGCGGGGTGTCGTCGGGCAATGCCGGTTCGGGGCGTTCGATCGCGTCGCCGCCGCTCAGGTCGACCTCGCCACCCGACTCCTCCGCGGTGGGCGCGGCCTCCGTCGCCATGTCGTCCGTGGCCGCCATGTCCTCGGTGACGGCCGAGTCGAGGGCGACGCCGCCACGCCCCTCGCTGGCCATCCACTCCGGCTCACCGTCGATCCAGCCGCCGGTCGCCGCTGCTGTGGTGGCGGTGACGGTCGTCGGCGTGATTGCGGTGCCGGGCGGTGTGTTCTCCGAGCTGCTGTCGTCGTCGGCGCCACATGCTGCGGCGAGCAGCGCCACTGCCGCCGCGATCCCGGCGATCCGCCGAACCCCCATGTTGTGTCCCATGGAAGATTGGACGCCGCGGACCAGCCCGCGGTTCCGTCAGATCAGTGCACGTCTCAGCGGACGGTCACAAGAGCGTCAGAGCAGCTCCTTGAGCTGGTCGATCGTGGCGACCGGGTCGCCGCCCACCGGGGTGACCGACAGGTGGGTCACACCAGCCTCCTTGTAGGCGGCGATGCGTTCTTTCACGTAGCTCGCCGGGCCGACCAGGTTCGAGCTGGCGAGCATCGACGCCGGCACGACTGCCGCTGCCTCTTCTTTCTTGCCATCGAGATACAGGTCCTGGATCTCGATCGCCTCGTCGACGTAGCCGTACCGCTGGAAGATCGTGTTGTAGAAGTTCTTGTCACGCGCCCCCATACCACCGACGTACAACGCGACCGACGGGCGTCCCATGTCGAGGATCTGCTGCTGCTTGTCGCCGACGAGGTCGTCGCCGATCGCCACCATCCCGCCCGCGCTGATCTCCAGTTGGCCGAGCTCGGGATCGCGGTCGGCCTGGCCAGCCTTCAGGTCGTCGCCCCACACCTTCTGGAACTTCTCGGGCTCGAAGAACACCGGGAGCCAGCCGTCGGCGTAACGGGCGGTGGCCTTCACCGACAGGCCCATCAGGCTCGCCCAGTAGATCGGGATGTCGGCGCGCACCGGGTGGTTGATGATCTTGAGCGGCTTGCCGAGGCCGGTGCCTTCGCCTTCGGGGAGCGGGATCTTGGTGGTCGGGCCGTCGTACACCACGCGCTCGCGGCGCCACGTCATGCGGCACACGTTGATGTAATCGCGGATGCGCGGCATCGGCTTCTCGTAGGGCACACCGTGGAAGCCTTCGATCACCTGCGGGCCCGACGCCCCGAGGCCGAGAATGAACCGGCCCCCGGATACGAAGTCGAGCCCCGCAGCGGTTTGTGCCATGCACGTCGCCGTGCGCGAGTACACGTTGAGGATGCCCGAACCGATCTGGATCGTCGAGGTCTTGGCGGCGAGATAACCCATCTGCGACACAGCATCGAAGCTGTACGCCTCGGGCACCCACACCACGTCGAGGCCCGCCTTCTCGAGGGCCACCACCTGCTCCACGTCGGCGTGGAAGTCGCCCGAGTAGTTGATCATCATCGACAGCTTCATGCCGCCGACGTTAGGGGCTTACTCGCCCGCCAAACGCATCAGGTTCGTCACGCCGGGGACAATCGCCTCGCGCATCCGCCGAAGGAGCGCCTGCTTGTCGACGTCGTTCGGATCGACGGCGGCGACGGTTGCGGCGAACCCATTCAGACGGTTGCTCGCGAGGAAGGCGGTGAGCTCGGGTTCGGCCATCCAGCGGCGCATGTTCAGCGCGTTGGCGATCGTGAGGTCGATCCAGTCGGTGCGATCGTTGGGGATCGGCACGATGCCGCAGATCTCGTTCTTCACGTCGTCGTTGTCGTAGTGCGCCTCGACCCAGGCGATCACCGCTGCGCTGAACGCCGGCTGATAGGCGCGCACGGTCTGCGGCGTGAGCACGTGGCCATCGAACATCGTCACCGGCTCTTGTTTGGGGATCGCGCTGGCGCTGCAGTCGACGTGGATGTGCTCGGGTGTCGTCTCGATCGTGCCATCGCGCAACTCGATGCGATCGGGGCCGATCCGACTGACCCGGCCCATGCGCACCACGTTGCGAATCGTGCGCAGTGCGGCGAGTTCCGGCGCCGACACCGTGGCCGCGTGGAACATCTGCGGCTCCACCTTGGGGTCGATGCGCACGAGCACGCCGCCCGCTTCCAGCCGAGTGAACAAATCGTCGACCGACGTCGCTGCGGCAGCCGCCTCGTACTGCGCGGCTTGCGCAGTCATCACCGCAGCGAAGTGCTCGAGTCGAGGCTGGGTCGTCTCCCTGGGGATCAACCAGCCGTCGCGCGGCATGATCCACGTGATGGTGGCCAGGTCGACGCCGTGTTCGAGGAGCCACAGGCAGGCGTCGATGCCGGTCTTGCCGCTGCCGACGATCACCCACCCGGCGGGCGGCTCGGTGACCGACGGCAGGTCGTTCAGCGGCATGAAGCGCACGCCGTCGTCGATGTCGAACGACGGTATGTGGGTCGACGGCACGGTCGTCTTCAGGTGTGTCGTGTCGACGATGCGCGTCCGTGCGGTGACCTCGGTGACGGCGCCGGAAACCAACGAGGTGATGCGCCCGTCGGTGTAGCGGCTCATCGGGAAGTAACGCACTCGCCCGGTGGGTAGGAGGTGGTCGCGCATCACGTTGTCGAA
>CBDDKF010000022.1:0-122992 GCA_965230015.1 Ilumatobacteraceae bacterium
CGCCATCCAAGCCGGTCTGTGGTTGCTGCTGGCCGGCGCGGTGTTGTTCGCCATCACCCGGCGTCGCCGGTCTCGACCTGAGCCGGCAACACCAACCGCCATAGGGAGTTGAATGCGTCTCCGCGCGACTCCGATCTAACGCACAGCTTCCAGGCCTTGCGACGCCGTCGTTACTCTGCCCGCCGTGGCAGTGGTGGGCCGAGCGGCGGAGGTCAATCGTGTCGAGCAGGCCCTGACCAGCCCTGACTGTGGTGGCGTGCTGCTCACCGGCGAGGCAGGCATCGGCAAGACCACGCTGGCGGCGTTCATCGCGTCGCAGCGCGAAGCAGCAGGCGATGAGGTCCGGCGGATGTACCCGAACGTGGCCGCGCACGAGCTGCCGCTCGGCGGTCTTGCGTCCGGCTTCACGCCGAGCGACGCCTACGACGGGCTGGTTCACGCCACGGTCGCGCTGAAACGACGTTTGGCCGATGCCGACCGACCGGTGCTCATCGTGATCGACGACGTCGATGCACTCGACGCCGAGAGCGCCGGCGTCCTGGTGAACATCGCGGACGCCGGGTTGGCGCGCCTGATGATGACGGTGCGGCACGGGCTGCAACTCCCGGGCGCCATCGATCATGCGTTGTCGAGCGGCGCCGTCGAGCTGATCACCTGCCCGCCCCTCGACGAGGACGCCACCGGGGCGCTCGCCTCTGCTGTTGCCTCGACGCCGCTCAGCGGCGGCACGTGTCGCCGCGTGTTCGAGACGACTCGCGGCAACCCGCTGTACGTCAGGGAGCTGGTGACCGCAGCGGTCGAGTCGGGCGATCTCGACATGCACGACGGCGGGGCCGTTCTCGGAGCGGTGCCGAGCGGCGAGTCGCGTTTGCAGGACCTCCTCGAGCGTCGTCTTGCATCGCTCTCGGAATCAGAGCGCGCCGCGCTCCGGCGCATCGCCGCTGCCGGCTCTGCAAGCCAGCAGACACTCAGCCCGTGGGTCGATGCGGCAACGCTGGAGTCGCTTGAAGCGCGCGGGATGATCGAGACCGCGCTCGACGGCCGACGACTGTTCATCCGTCCCGCACACCCCCTTCACGGCGAGATCCTGCGCGGAGCAGAGACGCCGTTGTCGCTGCGGCGGATGCGCAGTGAGATCGCGGAACGCATCATGGCCTCGGGGATGCGCCGTGCCGACGATCGATTCCGCCTGGCAGCGTGGTCACTCGACGGGATCTGCGAGGTCACCCCCGACGTGCTCGCCGAGGCGACGGCCATGGCCAAAGCGGCCGATGACCGGGACCTTGGGTCACGTCTGGCGCGCGCCGCGTTTGCGGCCGAACCATCCGCGGCCAACGCCCGCGCGCTCGCGCACATCCTGTACACGATCGGCGAGCTGCAACCACTCGTCGCGGCGCTCGATGCATGGCAGTCGGTGGTGACCAACGACGTCGAGCGGGCCGAGTACGAGGAGTTGTTGGCGACGTCGTGGTTCTGGCGCGGCGCCGACGACCGTCCGCTCGACCGGTTGCTCGACGAGTGGGACCAGCTTCCCGCTGGACCGGTGCGCGATCAGGTGCAGGCTGCGGGAGCGGCACTGCAGATCACGCAGGGACGAATCGACGCCGCTGTCGGGCGTGCCGAGGCGCTCGGAGATCTCGGACCTGGGGTGTCCGCAGTGCGCGTCGCGCTCACACTGGGTCACGGCTGGCGATCACAGGGGCGCCCGCTGGCCGCAGCCGAGCTCGTTGCGCAGACGCTGGCCACCTACCTCGAGTTCGGACCGGACGTGTTTGCACTCTCCGAGACGGTGATGGCCGGCGTGCACATCCAGGCGCTGGCCGACGCCGGCGAGTTCGTCGAGGTCGACCGGCTGGTCGCAGAAGGCGCAGAACGATGGCGAGACGCAGGGGACTCGTCGAACGTGGCGCTGACGCAATTGGCTCACGGATGGTCGTGGCTGCTGCGCGGCAACACCGAACGGGCGGCGCAGCTGGCATCCGATGCCGCAGTCGGATTCGAGGTCGATCGCCAAGACGGCATGGGACGGTGGGGCGTCGTCTTGTTTGCACTCGCTCATGCGCAATCTGCCGATCCGTCCGCGGCGGTCGACGCCTTGGCCGAGATCGACCGCCGTCGAGACCATCCGGCACGCATCTTCGAGACGTACCTGCTGCGCGCTCGCGGGTGGGTCGCTCACCAGCAAGGCCACCCGACCGAGGCCCTCGAGCACTTCGTGACCGGTCACCGTGTCGCCGTCGCTGCCGGCAACCTCACCGCTGCGATCGGATGCGATCACGACCTGTTGCGTGTCGGGCGACCGAGCGATGCAGCAGCGCTACTGAACACCCTGGAGCTCGACCACGTCGAGGGCCGGATCCTGCTCGCCCAGATCGCGCACATCCGAGCCGCCGAGCTGCGCTCCTACGCGCCGCTCGCCGCAGTCGCGGAAGAGTTCGAGCGCATCGGGTCGCCGCACTTCGCTGCGGAGTGTTGGGTGGCGTCGGCAGCGGCGACCGATGCGACCTCTCGTCAATCGAGTCGGTCGCTGCAACGTGCTGCGGACCTGGGCGGTGGAACCGCCGCAGGTGCCGGTGCACTCGCCAGCCAAGCGTCGTTGACGCCGCGCGAGCGCGATGTCGTCGGGCTTGTCGTGCTCGGTCTCACCAGCCGGGAGATCGCCGAACGGCTCGGCATCTCCCGGCGCACCGTGGAGACACACCTCGGTAACGCGTACCTCAAGGCCGACGTGCGCGATCGCGCCGGCCTGATCGACCGCGTGCACTCGCTCGCCTGACGGACCGCCGAGCGGCGAAGCCGGAATTCAGCAAGACGAAGAGTCTTGTTGAAGTTGCTCACAGGTTGGTGGGAGTTAACTCGCCACCACATGCAACGACACGTCGAGCAACGACAGCAGCGGCAACCACAGCAGCAGCAGGAAGAGAGGTCGAGATGCCTCGGCCGATGACGCGCCACCCGCTCGCTGACTTGCTCGCCACGGCCCACTGGTATCGACGACATCGGCATTGGTGGAAGGCGGTGACATCATGAACTCGACCAATCGGTTGAGCCCCACACGCTCGATCATCCCAACACTCATCGCCGCACCTGCAGGCCTCGTTGTCGCCGTGGCGGTCGTTCGGGCGGTGCTCTACAACCTCGGCTGACTCGACCGCGGCGCTGGCGCTCCGGCGGCGGTCGCCGCAGCGCCGGCGTCTACGGTCGTCTCATGACCGAGGGGTACGACACGATCCGCTACGAGACCGATGGCGAGATCGCGTCGGTCATTCTCAACCGTCCCGATCGGCTGAACGCATGGACGCCGCACATGGCCGAAGAACTCGCGGACGCCATCGGGCGGGCCAACGACGACCGCGCAATCGGTGCGATCATCCTCCGCGGCGAGGGACGTGGCTTCTGTTCCGGCGCCGACATGGACGCCGTGTTCCAGACGCGCATCGATGGGACCGACCCCGGTGCCGACACCGCCGGCGGATCCGGGGGCATGCCGTCGAACCTCGACTGGGTTGGGTTGATGCGCGAGTCCAAGCCCATCGTCGCCGCGATCCACGGCGCGGCGGTCGGCATCGGCATCACGATGGTGCTCCCGGCGGACGTGATCGTTGCGACGACCGATGCCAAGATCGGCGTCGTCTTCATCAAGGTGGGCCTGGTTCCCGAACTGGCGAGCACCCAGTTCCTCGTCCAGCGCGTGGGCTGGGGGATGGCGTCACAGCTGTGTCTCGCCGGCGACATCATGCGCGGCGATGAAGCGGGGCGCATCGGTCTGGTCGACCACGTGGTCGACGATCACGAAGCGCTGCTGGCTCGAGCCACCGAACTCGCTCACTCGTTCGCCGCCAACCCGACGCCGCAGGCGCTGATGATCAAGCGGCTGCTCACCGAGAACGCTGTGTCCACCGATCTGCGCGCCGTGCAGCGGCTGGAGAGTGAGTTGCTCCGCGAGTGCTGGGCGACACCCGAGCACGCCGAAGCGGTCGCCGCATTCACCGAGAAGCGCCCGCCGGTATTCCGGTAGGGACCGCCCGCGCGCGCAGGCCCACGAGATCACGGACGCACTGGACAGTCGACGTTCCGTGTTTGCTGGGCAGCGCGCCCTACGCTCGCCGCGGTGAGTGATGAACACGAGGTAGTCGTCGCCCGGCGCGACGACCAGCTGCGCGTCTGGGGGATTCGCTCGTGGTACCTCGTGGGGATGTTGGTGCTGGCCGCGCTGGTGATCGCCGGACTGTCGGCGATCAGCGGCTTCGTGGCGCCGATGGTGATTTCGGTCGTGTTGGCAATGCTGTTCGCGCCGGCCACCGACTGGCTCGCCAAGTACATGCCGACCGTCGTGGCGGCGGGCGTGGTGCTCATCGGGCTGATGCTCGTGGTCGTCCTCGTGCTGACCCTGGTGGTGCTGGGCATCGCCGACCAGGCCACCGAGATCGGCGACGAGCTCACGGCCGGTCTCGACGACATCGGCGAGTGGCTCGACGATCTGGGCTGGTCGATCGGCGACTCCGGTTCGTTCGTCACCGACCTCGGCGCGATCTGGGACGATTCGTCCGAAGGTCTCTCGTCGTTCATCGGCACGGCCTTCTCCAGTGCGGCCGCGTTCGTCGCGGGGTCGTTCGTCGCGGCGTTCTTGCTGTACCTGCTGCTCGCCGACTGGCACCGGGTGGTCCGCTGGGTCGGGTCACACCTCGGCGTGCGACCCGAGGTGGGCGCCGACATCGTCCAGGACGCCACCTGGTCGATGCAGCAGTACTTCCTGGCGCTCACCGTGTCGAACGCCATCGTGGCGACGATCGTCGGGCTCACCGTGTTGATCCTCGGCGTACCGCTGGCGTTCACGATCGCGGTGGTCACGTTCCTCACGGCATACGTGCCGTACCTCGGGGCGATTTTCTCCGGCGCGTTCGCCGTGCTCGTCGCGCTGGGCTCGGAAGGCCTGGTCGACGCCATCATCATCCTGGCGGTCGTGCTGTTCGCGCAGAACGTCGTCGAGACGATCCTGCGCACCAAGCTCAGCGAGGGACGACTCCAGATTCACCCGATCCTCGTATTCGGGTCGACGGTGCTCGGCGCGGCGGTCGCCGGCCTCCTCGGAGCAGCGCTGTCCACGCCGCTCACCGCGCTGGCGATCCGCGTTTACGGTCGACTGAACGGCACGCTCGACGCCGAGTCTTCGGACGTCGCGGTCGTCACCTCGACCGTCGAGGACAGAGATGACGACGAAGCGGACGACGATGACGATGCCGTCGACGCCGGTGATGACGACGACGAGGAGTGATCCGCCTCCACCGGGAGCACGAACTCCACCCGTGCGCCACCGTACGACGACTCGCTGATCGCGACCGACCCGCCGTGCACCTGCGCAATCGCGGCGACCAGCGCCAGCCCTAGCCCGGCGCCACCGGAGTCACGGGTGCGCGCCTCGTCGAGGCGTGTGAAGGGCTCGAGTACCGCCGCTCGCTGCGCCGGGGCAATCCCGTCACCGTCATCGTCCACCCGCACGACCGCACCGCGCTCGTCGGCGAACACCGACACGTCGAGCGTGTCGCTGCGGTGCCGCTGCCCGTTGGCCACCACGTTGCGGATCGCCACGGCCACGAGATTGCGATTGGCCATGACCCACGTGGGCGTTGCCGCCGACGCGAAGAGGGCATCGCCCGCCACCTCGACGGTGGTGTCGCGCGCGATGTCGGCCAGATCGACCCGCCGTGCGTCGAGATCGCGCAGGCTGCTGCGGTCGTCGAGGCGAGCCAGCAGGAGGAGATCGCCGATCAACGCATCCATGCGATCGACCTCGGCGATCAGATCCTCGCCCACCCGCGCTCGTCGTGCGTCGTCGCCCTGTCGGCCCATCACTTCGGTGGCCGCCCTGATCGTCGCCAGTGGGGTGCGCAGCTCGTGCGATGCGTCGGCGGTGAACCGCCGTTGGCGGTCGCTGCTGCGTTCGAGCCGATCCAGCATCTCGTTCATCACCGTCGCCAGATGGGTGACCTCGTCGCCCCCACCCGGCACCGGCACACGACGGTCGAGGTCGGTGCCGCTGATCTCTTCCACCTCGTCGGTGATCGCGTCGACCGGACGAAGCGCACGGCCCACGAGCCACCACGTGCCGAGCCCGAAGGCGATCACGAGACCCGGCACGATCAGTACCAGTGCCCGGCGGAGCGCGTCGACCGACTCGTCGACCTCGTCGAGGCTGGCCAACCCGACGAGGAGGCGGCTGCCGGATTCGTCGCTGACCTCGAACACGTCGAACACCAGCTCGGACAGCTCGTCGTACAGCGCTCGATCGTCGGTGGGCTCCTCCTCGCCGTCGACGAACACCTCGATGATCTCCTCGGCTTCGAGGTCGATCACCACGTCGGCGATGAATTCGTCGCCCTCGAACAGCTCACCGAACGCCACGCCCTGTTCGGCCTCGGTGAACAACCCCAGCCGGTACTCACGCCCGTCGAGTTCGATCTCGAACGTCGACGCCGGCAGCCCGCTCTCTTCGAGGAGCAGGGCCTGTTCCTCCAACGCTTGGGCGAGGGTGTCCTCGGCCGCGGTGACCAGATCGGTCTCGACGAGGCGCAAGATGAGCAGTGACGCCCCGAACAGCGTGACGGCAACCAGCGCAGTGGCGGCCAGCGTGATCCGCCCGCGAACACTGCGCAACCGATTCACCGCATCATCCTTACCGCGTCCTCATCGCGACATCACACGAGGTCGCTGACGGCGCGGTAACCCACGCCACGCACGGTCGAGATGATCGGCCGATCGAACGGGTCGTCGACCTTGCGCCGCAGGTAGCGGATGTACACGTCGACCACGTTCGATGCTGGCTCATCGTCGATGCCCCATACATGGTCGATGATCGTCGACCGCGGCACCGCATCGCCATCGGCGCGCAGCAGCACCTCCAGCAGCGCCATCTCCCGTCGCGTGAGGTCGATCGGTTCACCGTGACGCGAGACCTCGGCGGTCGCCGGGTCGAGGCGGAGCGACCCGCACTCCAACACCGGGGGGCGCTCGCCAGTGCGCCGTCGGGCCAACGCCCGCAGCCGCGCCAGCAGCACCACGAACGAGAACGGCTTGCGCAAGAAGTCGTCGGCGCCGGTGTCGAGCGCCTCGGCCTCGTCGTACTCGCCGTCCTTGGCGGTGAGCATCAACACCGGCGTCCACACATCGTTGGCACGCAACTCACGGCACACGACGTAGCCGTTCATCGACGGCAACATGATGTCCAGGATGATCACGTCGTAGCTGCCCTCGGTGGCTCGCCACAGCCCATCGGCGCCATCGTGTTCCACGTCGACGTCGATCCCCTCGGCGTCGAGGCCCTCGCGGATCACTGCGGCCAACCGCGTCTCGTCTTCCACCAGCAGCACCCGCATCACCACCAGTGTGGTCGTCGTCAGGTTGGAATTCGATGAGAGCCACCCACTCTGGCCAGGCGTTCTCTCATGTGCAGGTCGTCACCGTGGTGTGCACCGGCACCACTCGGGTGCCGCCCACCACCTGGAGGACCCCCATGACCGATCACACCACCGAGCCGATCGAGCCCGACGACGATCCCGTCGGCACAGGCCTTGGCCGCCGCAAGATCGCCCTGTTCGCCGGCGCCGCGTTCGCTGTCGGCGCGCTCGCCGTCGGCGGCATCGCCGCCGCGAGTCAGCCATCGGCGAGCGATCCGGCTAGCGAACCAGCCGAGGCGACGGTGACGTCGGACGCCGTGGCCGCGCCGAGCCCAGTCGCCCCACCGAGTGACACGACCGACTCCGGGTCGATGACCGAGGACACCGACCTGGACAATGACGTCGACGACACCGACGAACCAGAGGACAACGGAGGTGACGACGTCGAGATCGAAATCTCGGCCGCCGACGAAGAGGTGTTCAACCGATTCGACACCTGTCTCGCCGATGCCGGCTTCGACGACGCAGCCTTCGAACAGCTCGAACAAGCCGAGCTCGATGGCTCACTCGACGAAGCCCAGCTCGACGCGCGGTGGGCCGCCGTCGACGCGGCGTTCGACCAGTGCGAGCCGATCCTCTCTGAACTGAGCCCCGAATTGCAGGCCCAACTCGAGGCCGAGGAGGGCGACTACGTCGAGGACTGCGACCACGACGTGGACGACACCGATGAGGACGAGTTCGAGGACGATCTCGGGCCCGACGACGGCGACGACGACTCGGACGCCGACGGCTCGGACCCCAACGATTCAACCGACGAGTAGGTCGACGAGCCGGTCTCGGCCCCCCGGAGCGGCCAGGTGGTGTCGGCACGGCACCACCTGGCCGCTGTCGATTGAACGAGGTGACTTTCAAGGCGACTTTCTCAAGAAGTGGTCATGAGGTGCCGATACAGCGTCGATGAGGTTGGTCCGACTTGCTGCACTGTTCGGCAGCGTCGTGCTGCTCGTCACGGTGTCGGTCTCGATGTTCGATGTGCGCAGCGAGCGGCGCAGCGAGATCGACGCCGCCGTCGTGGTCGCGGCGAGTGCCACCAGCGAGGAGGTCGCCGCCACGATGCGTCAGGCCGCGGCGCTGATCGAAGCGGGGAACAGCGGCACCGACCCCGCCGCGATCGCCGCCTCGTTCGTCGAGCCAGTGTCGGCATGTGTCGTGTCGGACAGTGGGCGTTCGTGCACCGGTCGGGATCTGGCCGCCGGGTCGGCGTTCGGCCAAGCGGCCGAGCAGGCCGGAGCCAACGGTGGAGCGGTCGGCATCGCCCAGCCCGAGAACCAAGCCGTGCTGTTCGTTGGCGACACCGCCGACTCGGCAACCGTGGTGATCGAACTCGGCGCGGCAGCGCTCGCCCCGTCGAGTACGCCGAGCGATGCGTCCGTCGAGGTGCGCGTGCTCACCGAGCCGACCGCGTCGGTCGAAGGACCACAGTCGGTCGACGGTCAGCGGGTGATGACGCTGACCACACCCCTGGCCGCCGGCGGAGCCATCGAAGTAGCTGCCAGCGCCGACGGCGACGTCGGGCTGGTCGGCGACGGCCTCATGTTGTACGGCCTGTTGTTCGTGCTCGGGACGGTCCTGGTCGCCCTTGCCGGCTGGACGTTCCTCGTCGACCGCCGTTCGTTGGAGCATCGGGCGAGCACCGACGAGTTGACCGGGCTGGTCAACCGCCGCGAGTTCGAACGCCGCTCCGAGGAAGAGCTCGACACCGCCGGCAGGGTCGGCGCGGGTGTGTGCCTGATGCTCATCGACCTCAATGGGTTCAAGCAGATCAACGACACGCTCGGCCACCAGTTCGGCGACCTCGTGCTGACCGCGTGCGCCGAGCGGCTCACCTCGGCCGTGCGCGACACCGACCTGGTCGGACGCTGGGGCGGCGACGAGTTCGTCATCCTGCTCCCCGGTCTGCAGGACGCCAGTGCCGTGCGCGCCAGCGCCGAACGCATCGCGGGGCGACTCAGCGCCTCGCCCGTCGTCGGCGACGTCACGGTCACCGCCAGCATCGGTGCCGCGCTGTATCCCCGTCACGGGGCAACGCTCGACGACCTGATCCGCGGCGCCGACGTGGCGATGTACGGCGCCAAGACCACCGGCGTGGTCCACCGAATGGCCGACCCGATCAACCTCGACACGATGTCACCGCTCGACGTGGTGTCGCGGGACTACGCGGGCCCGGATCGCCGACGCCCCGCGGTGGCCAACGACGAAATCGTTGCCGACCGCGACCTCAGTCGCGGCTGAGATCGTCGAACTCGGCGAGCGACTCGACGACGCGCATCCGCTCGGCGTACGTCAACGACACGTCGCCGTCGCGCAAGATCGACTCGAGCTCGGCTTGCGCGTTGTAGCCGCACAGGTCGACATAGCCATCACCATGATCGTGATGGTCATGACCGTCGTCACCGTGACCGGCGGCGGTGCGGGTCTGCAGTGCCGACGACGTGAAGTAGCTGAACGAGCCCGGCCGCGGGTTGCCACTGTTGACCAACTCGGTGGCCGTCGTGAACTCGTAGCCCCGGGCGCGGGCGTACTCGATGATGGATGGCAGGGCGTCGGGCGTCGGCCGGCGGCCGCCACCGTCGTGGTACAGCACCAGCGCACCGTTGGTGAGGTAGCGGGTGAACTGACTGAAGATCGCGCTGGCGCTGTAGCGCGGCGAGATCCAGTCGAAGGTCTGCATGTTGGTATGCGCCTCGTAGATCCCCAGCGAGCGCGCCGTCGACAAGATGATGCTGCCCCGGGTGAGTCCGGGTGCCCGGTGCGTGACCGGAGTGACGCCGGTGACGTCACGGATGATGTTCTGGTTGCCCGACATCTGTCCGGCGAGCGGCGCCGCTGAATACGGCGTGTGGTAGATCGAGTGGTTGCCCAGCTCGTGGCCTTCCTCGACGATGCGCCGGGCCGTGTTGGGGAACGATCGCACGTTCACGCCGATGAGGTAGAAGGTCGCCTTGATCCCGTAGCGGCGCAGCGTGTCGAGCACGAGCGGGGTGTTGGCGGGCGACGGACCGTCGTCGAAGGTCAGCGAGATCCGCCGGTTTTCCACGTCGACGTGGGTGATGAACTGCCCGGGTTGCCAGCGGTTGACCGGCGGCTCCGGTGGCGTCGGCCGCAGCTGTTCCTGCTCGCCGCGCACCGCCTGTTCCTGGGTGGTCGCCGCCCGGTTGAAGTCGAGTTCGGGGAGTTCCTCTGTCGGCGGCTCACCGGCGCCCGGATCAAGGGGGTCGGCGGCGTCGGGGTCCGTCGAGTCGGGGTCCACTGCATCGGGATCGGTCTCGTCGGCGGGTGCGCCGAGCACCCGGCCACCGAGCAGGTAGGTCGCCCCCGCAGCAGCCGCGCCCGTGATCAGTCGACGGCGCATTCGGGCACGCGGGTCAGAGCGGCGCTGGTCACCGGTCCCTGTCATGTTCACCCGCTCTCACACTGGTCACTACGGCGCCGTCAATTCTAGTGACAGTGGTTGCGAACGCTTCGTCGGTGCTCATGTAGCGGCCAGCGAATACGGTCGAGTGCATGCCAGCTCGCGACGAGGTTCTGACCACCAAGCTGCGCGGCTTCGGCACGACGATCTTCGCCGAGATGTCGGCGCTCGCCGTCGAGACCGGGTCGATCAATCTCGGTCAGGGATTTCCGGACACCGATGGTCCGCCTGCGGTGCTGGATACCGCTGTCGCGGCCATCCGCGATGGGCACAACCAGTACCCGCCCGGTCCTGGCATCGCCGACTTGCGCGTGGCGGTGGCCGAGCATCAGCGTCGCTTCTACGACCTGTCGCTCGACCCCGACGGTCAGATCGTGATCACCGCGGGCGCCACGGAAGCGATCGCAGGTGCGTTGCTCGGCATGCTCGATGCCGGCGACGAAGTGGTGGTGTTCGAGCCGATGTACGACAGCTACGCGGCGTCGATTGCGCTCGCCGGTGCCGTCGCCGTGCCGGTGCTGCTGGCGCCGAACGACGACGGTCGATTTGCGTTCGACCCGGCGGAGCTGGCCGACGCGGTTGGACCGCGCACCAAGGTGCTCCTGGTGAACACGCCCCACAATCCGACAGGGAAGATGTTCACGCGATCTGAACTCGACGACATCGCCGCCGTCGCCATTGCGCACGATCTGATCGTGATCACCGACGAGGTGTACGAGCACCTCACCTTCGACCGTCGTCAGCACATCCCGATCGCCACGTTGCCCGGCATGTTCGAACGCACGCTCACGATCTCGTCAGGCGGCAAGACGTTTCACACCACCGGTTGGAAGATCGGCTGGATGAGCGGCCCGGAGGAGCTCGTGGCCGCGGCGCGTACCGCCAAGCAGTTCCTCACCTTCGTCAACGGTGCGCCGTTCCAGCCGGCCATCGCCGCCGGGCTGCGCCTCGGCGACGAGTACTACGACCAGTTGGCGCAGTCGCTGCAGACCGCTCGTGATCACCTCGTCGATGGCCTCCAGGGCGCGGGGTTCACCACCTACGTGCCCGAGGCGACCTACTTCGTCACCGTCGACGTGCGCGAGGTCGCCGCCAGCTCGGGTGCACCCGACACCGGTGTGCCGTTCTGTCGCGACTTGCCCACGCGCGCAGGCGTGGTGGCCGTCCCCGATGAGGTGTTCTATGCCCGGCCCGAGCACGGGCGCCATCTCGTGCGCTTCGCCTGCTGCAAACAGCTCGACGTGATCGACGAGGCGGCGCGCCGGCTGCGCGACGCGTTCGGTGCGGAGGTGCCCCTGTGACGGTGCGTGTGGCGGCGATTCAACACGACATCGTGTGGCACGACCGCGAGGCCAACTTCGCCGCGCTCGAGCCGCGTATCGCCGCAGCCGCAGTCGGCGGGGCACGGGTGGTGCTGGTGACCGAGACGTTCTCCACCGGGTTTTCGTTCGACAGCCCCGGCATCGGCGAACCCGAAGGCGGCCCGTCGGCGACGTTCCTCGGACGCATGGCCGCCGAGCACGGTGTATGGGTCGGCGGCTCATGCCCGGAGATCGGCAGCGACGCCACCCCCGACGATCAACGCCCGTCGAACGTGTTCGTGCTCGCCGGCCCCGACGGCGAGGCGTATCGGTATCGCAAGATCCACCCGTTCTCCCATGCCGACGAGCAGCGCTACGTGCGTCCCGGCACCGACTTTGTCACCGTCGACATCGACGGGCTCCGTGTCAGCTTGTTCGTGTGTTACGACCTGCGTTTCGCCGACGAGTTCTGGGCGCTCGCCCGCGACACCGACGTCTATCTGGTGGTGGCCAACTGGCCGGCCAAGCGACGGCTCCACTGGTCGACGCTGCTGCGGGCGCGGGCGATCGAGAACCAGGCCTACGTCGTCGGCGTCAATCGCGTCGGCAGCGGCGGCGGGCTCGACTACGTCGGCGACAGCGCGATCATCGATCCGCTGGGGGAGATCCTGGCCTCCGGGGCTGGCGGCGAGACCACATTGTTCGGCGATCTCGATCCGGCGCACGTGGCGTCCACCCGCAACCACTTCCGCTTCCTTCAAGACCGCCGCTCGACACGCGTCTAACTCGGCCGCTGTAGGAGCTTGCTCAACGCCCCGTTGCGTTCAGCACATCCTTGATCTGCAACGACACCGTGGCGCCGTAGTCGGTGTCTTGTCGACCGACCTCGGCGAATCCGCGCCCGGCGTGGAAGGCCATCGAGCGCGGATTCGGTGGCTCGACGTTGATCTCCAACGCCAGCTCTCGGCGATCGTGGCGCCCCGCGACCTGCGCCTCGACCTCGGTGTACAGCGCGGAGCCGACACCGCGCCGCCAGAACCGCTCGTCGACTGCCACACGATCGAGGTACATCGCCAGCGGATAGTGCACCCCGAACCACCGATAGTTCACCGACTCGTAGCTCGACCCGGGGGCCAGCACGAGACAGAACCCAGCGATCTCGTCGTCGATCGCGCCGACGATGGCGATCGCCGACTGATCGACGAGCCAGCTGAGCCGCTCCATCGTCACCTCACCCACCTCGGGGGTGTTGGCCTGGTTGATCTCGTGGACCCGTGGCAGGTCGCCCTCGGTGATGTTGCGCAGGTCGGGCATCGCTTGGCACCGTATCGAGCGCGTGTTGATCAATCGTTCAGGCTCGACGTCATCCGTTGCCGCAGGTGGTCCGTATCCTGAATACATGTTGTTCCGTAAGCACGCCACGATGGTCGACTCCGCCGATGCCTTGACGGGACGTACCGATCAATCGATGCCGGTGCCCGACGCGCATCTCGTCAACGGGAACCCGCTCGTCGGCCCCTGGCCCGAGGGGTACCAGGTCGCCGTGTTCGGCATGGGCTGCTTCTGGGGTGCCGAGCGGATCTTCTGGCAGCTCCCCGGGGTGTACTCCACGTTCGTCGGCTATGCCGGCGGATTCACCCCCAACCCGACGTACGAAGAGGTGTGTTCGGGGATGACCGGGCAGGCCGAGGTGGTCGGCGTCGTGTTCGATCCCTCCGAGATCAGCTACGAGCAGGTGCTCAAGGCGTTCTGGGAAGGCCACGACCCTACGCAGGGACTGCGCCAGGGCAACGATGTCGGCTCGCAATACCGCAGCGCCGTGTACGCCACCAGCCCGGAGCAGCTGGCTGCCGCCGAGTCGACCAAGGCGATGTTCGAAGCCGAGTTGGCCGACGCCAACTACGGCGACATCACCACTGAGATCAAGGCCATCGACTATCCCGACGCCTTCTTCTACGCCGAGCCGTACCACCAGCAGTACCTGTCGAAGAACCCCAACGGCTACTGCGGCATCGGCGGCACCGGCGTGAGTTGCCCTATCGGCCTCGCCACCTGACGCCGTCCGACGGCTGGGGCCGTGCCCCGCTCGTCGGCCAAACTGCCAGACGTGAGTGCCCCGTCGATCACCGCCGCCGCACGCGCTGCGGCGGTGCCGCCCTTCTATGCGATGGCCATGGCCCGCCGGGCGGTCGAGCTGGAAGCCGAAGGTCGCACGGTGCTCCACCTCGAAATCGGCGAGCCGTCGGCGACCCCACCGGCCGAGGTCGTCGACGCCGTGCGCGATGCGCTCGCGCGTCCTCTCGGCTACACGCCGGCGCTCGGCAACCGCCGCTTGCGACGGGCGATCGCCGAGCAGTACGACGACGTCGACCCGGAGCGCATCGCAGTGGTCGCCGGAGCCTCGGCAGCCTTCACATTGGCCTTCGTGGCGCTGTTCGAGCCGGGCGACCGCGTCGCCGTGATCGAGCCGGGATACCCGTGTTACCGCAACACGCTGCAGGCGCTTGGTGTTGAGACGGTGCCGGTGGCGGTGGGACCTGCCGACCGTTGGGCCCCGACCCCCGAGGCGATCGATCGGGCAGCCGCGGGACGAGACCTCGATGGGCTCGTGCTCGCCTCGCCGTCGAACCCGACCGGCACCGTGATCGGCGATGAAGCGCTCGCCGATCTCGCTGGATGGGCCCGAGCGCGGGGCGTGCGCATCGTCGCCGACGAGATCTACGCCAAGTTGGTCGACGGGGCGGCGGCGCCGAGCGTGCTCGCCCACGATCCCGACGCGGTCGTGATCAGCAGCTTCTCCAAGTATTGGTGTCTCACCGGCTGGCGAGTGGGCTGGATGGTGTTGCCGGAGCCGTTGGTCGACACCGTCGAGCGGCTGCAGCAAAACCTGCTGATCTGTGCGCCGCACATATCGCAGATCGCCGCGCTGGCCGCGCTCGGTGCGAGCGACTCCCTCGATGCTCATGTGGCGACGTACCGCGACAACCGTCAGTTGTTGCTCGACGGGTTGGCGCACGCGGGTATCGTCGACGTGGCCCCCGCCGACGGCGCGTTCTACGTGTATGCCCACGTGCCGCAGCTCACGTCGGGCTTTGCTCGCGGGTCGATGGATCTGTGCGAACGGTGGCTCGATGAGCTGTCGATCGCCACCACGCCGGGAGTGGACTTCGACCCGCGGCGTGGGCATGAGTACGTCCGTTTCTCCGTCGCGGGTCGGGCTGCGGATCTGTCGGCCGCGTGCGATCGGATTGCGAGTTGGGCGTCGTGAGCGAGCACACGGCTGCGCCGCAGGGCCCGTTGGCCGGGCTGCGTGTCGTCGACATGTCCACGGTGCTGGCCGGGCCCAACTGCGCTCGTTATCTCGCCGACTTCGGGGCCGACGTGATCAAGGTGGAGCGGCCCGGCGGCGACAGCTTGCGGCGCATGGCCTGGCGCGATCCGGCCGACGGCGAGGGTCTGTGGTGGAAGCTGGTCAACCGCAACAAGCGGGCGATCGTGCTCGACCTGAAAGACGGCGACGACCGGGACTTCCTGATCGGGTTGCTCGACGACGCCCATGTGCTCGTCGAGAACCTGCGCCCGGGCGGGTTGGAACGGTTGGGGCTCGGGCCCGACGTGCTGCTCGCACGGAATCCCCAGCTGGTGATCACGCGGGTGACCGGGTTCGGTCAGGACGGTCCGTACGCCCATCGGGCGGGGTTCGCCACGATCGCCGAGGCGATGTCGGGGTTTGCTGCGCTGAACGGTGAACCCGACGGCCAGCCGCTGTTGCCGCCCATCGCCCTCACCGACGAGGTCACCGGCCTTGCTGGGGCGTTCGCCACGATGGTGGCGCTGCACTCCGGGGAGGGCCAGGTGGTCGACGCCAACCTGCTCGAGACGATGTTCCACCTCATGGGCCCGCTCGCGTCGGTGTACGCGCAAACCGGCGAACAGCAGCCGCGGCTCGGGTCGGGGTTGCCCTACACCGTGCCCCGTGGGACGTATCGGTGTCGCGACGGTCGATGGGTGGCGATCTCGACCAGCAGTGATTCGGTGGCCGATCGGGTCATGACGCTGCTCGGCCTCGACGACGACCGGTTCGTCGGGTTTGCGGGGCGCACGGCTCATCGCGAAGAGATCGACCAACGGGTGGTCGAGTGGTGCGCCGAGCGTGACTCGGCCGACGTGATCGAGGCGTTCGATCGCGCCGAGGCGGCGATCGGTCTGGTGATGGACATGGCCGACATCGCCGACGACCCGCACTACACCGACCGGAACGCAGTGGTCGATGTGGGCAACAGCCCGATGCAGGGCCTGATCGCCCGCCTCTCGGCAACGCCCGGAGTGTTGCGCTGGCCCGGTCGGCCGCTCGACGCCGACGCCGACGACGTGCGCACCACCCGCTGGCACTAGTCGCGACCGCCCGTCTCCCTTCTCTTCGCGATTCCAGGCGCCTCGCGCCGGAAATCCCCGGTTTTTCTGGAGAGTCTCAAGGTTTTGGCACTTTGCATGACGCTGACCGGGGGGCGAACGAGCGCTGACGGAGCCGCTCGTACCGTGCGATCTGCGTTGCGTGACCCGCGCAACGTTCAAGGCGGAACGGACAGGTGCCGATGGTGGAACGGATGGAGCAGGAACACAGCGCCCCAGCCGCGCGCGACCGCGGCGTCAGTGCCGTCGAGGTGGTCATCGCCATCGTCCTGATCGGGACGGTGGTCGTCGCTGCGCTCAATGCGATGTTCACGAGCATCACAGCGTCGACGACGAGCCGCAACGCAGCACAGGTCGAGACGGCCATCGTCAACGCCGCCGACCGCGTCAACCGCGCCGGCAAGACCTGCGATTACACGCGGTTCGCCGCCGCCGCAGTCCAGATCGAGGGTTGGCCGAACACCTCGGCATCGGTGACTCAGGAGTACTACGTCCCCGGTGCCGACCCGACGCAAGCCGGGACGTGGGTGGACGGCGGTGGCCCATCGTGCCCAGCTCAAGAACCCGAATTGTTGGTCGTGCAGCGAGTCACGATCCAGATCATGCATCCCGACGGCTCGGTGAGCCGCAGCATCCAGGTGGTGAAGTCCGATGTCTAGTCAGCCAACGTCACTCGGCCGTCGCAGTCGCGATCGCGGTCTGACGCTTCCCGAGCTGTTGATCACCATCTCGATCCTCGGGATCGTGGTCACGGTGTTGTCGAGTGCAGTGATCGTGTCGTTGCAGCAACAGGACAACACCGAAGGTCGCCTGAACGTTGCGCGCGACGAGCAGGCGATCGGCTTCGTGATGCCGTCCGACCTCGCCTCCGCGAGCGACTGGACCACCGCTCCCCAGGCGACACCGTGTGGCGGAGCACAAGTGTGTGACGGCATCGACCTCTCGAACGGCTCCAACGTGCTCCTGCTGAGCTGGGCCACCGAGGAGAACGGAGTTGTCACTGAGACCAACGTGTCGTACCACTTCGCCCCGAGCGGAGACGGCTCGACGTACGTCCTGTCCCGGGTCGAGTGCACCTCGGTAGACGGCGCGGCGTGGTCGTGTAGGTCACGCGTCGTTATGCGTGACCTCCCTGGCCCGCCGGCCGGGGCGGCGTTCCTCCCGGGTGTGCAGAACGGCGCCGACTGCGACGGGGTCGTCGAGTGCACGAAGCCCGATTGGGTGATCGTGGTCAGCGAGCCCCTCGCTCCGGACGCCATCACCGAGGACGATTTTGCGACCGAAGAAGAGCGCAAGGATGCCAATCGAGTTGTGGTGTCGATCGATGGCGGCGGCGACTCGGCAGGTGCGGGCGGCGGCCTCAATCAGGTCAATATCACGGCTGGAGGCACGATCCGCAACGAGATCGATGCGTCGAGCACCGCTGGCACTCCGGCCTTCGTGCCAGCGCGCAGCCGATGCGGTGGGCCGATCACACTGGTGGTCGACGACTCGGGTTCGATCGGGGGCACCGCAATGGCTCAGGTGCGGAATGGCGTGCGCACGTTCGCCGAGACGCTTGCGGGAACCCCTACACAGATCCAGGTCGTCAGGTTCGACGAGGAGGCAGGCACCCTCGGCGGCGCCTGGCATCGCTACTTCGACATGCGTGACCCCAACGAGGTGCAGGCACTGCTGGCCCAGATCACTGAGGACAACCTTAAGAGCGACAAGGGGACCAACTGGGAGGACGCGCTCTATCGCACGTTCTACAACCAGGACGGCACCTACGCCGACACCTTCCCGGACACGGTGGTGTTCTTCACCGACGGCGTTCCGACGTGGAGTCGGCTTGATCACCGCAGTGCGGCCCTCCCCCTGCCGGCTTCGCCGCCCGACCCCGGTCCACGCTGGCTGGACGCGGACGGGCGGGACTACAACCAGACGGCATTCAACCGGGCGAACGTCATCGCCCGCGACGTCGAGAGCAAGGTGGAGAACTTCATCGGTGTTGCCGTCGGTAGGAACATCGACGGCAACGGTGACATCGATTCGACCTGGGTTCGAGATCCGGGTGGCGTGGTGCGGCGGGGTTCGTACAGCCACGAGCGCGACAACTACACGAACTACCGAGCCCGGTATCAGATTCGGTCGGGTGGATCGTGGCAGTGGGCCGACAAGCCGACGTATCTGGCCTGGTCCGGGTCGCGACGCGACGTGGGGTGGACGACTATCTCGGAGACGCAGTGGTACGCAATCGACACGACGCTCGACGACGAGAGCGATGACGGCCTGACCCGGACCTTTGAAGAAACCGAGGGAATCACGGCAGCGCAGTATGCGGCGCGGTCATCGCAGTCGAACTACCGAGAGGTTCCCAAGACGTGGAGTAGCGACGGTCCCGATTGGGAGGACTGGCCAGGTCCCGTCATCCCGGGCGACAGCAGCTTCCAGGGTCAGGGTAATGAAGGACGTGACGCCGTCGTGAAGTTCAACAAGGAGATCGTCGCCCAGCTCATTTCGGCGAGCGACGACGGGATCCCTGGGGTGCTCGACGCCGACACCGGTCGCTACACCAACGTCGACATCGCCAACATGTACGTGTTGCCCGACTGGAATCAGTTCCCCACCACGATGGAGGAGATCGCCCTCGGCGAGTGCGGCGGCACGCTGACCCTGAGTACTCAGTACGGCGGGGGTTCGGCACCCGATCCGTTCAAGTACGTAGCCAACAAGTTCTTCGATTCCAACGACGACGAGATCGTGTTCGACGGAGATCTGCAGTTCGTTCAGACGAGCCAGCAGTTCGTGACCGGCACTTTTGACCTGTCGATCCCCGACGGCAACTTCCTCACGATTGAGATCGCGGTCAGCGAGGAAGGCATCGAGAGCTACAGCCAGGGTGGTTGGTCGTGTCGAGCCGGCGTCGAAGATCGAGATTTCGAACTGATCGACGATCCGGACAGCGACTGGGACAAGATTCGTGTGCGCGTCGCGGCCAACGAAGCGGTGTCCTGTACGCAGACGGTGACGTGATGAGGGTGACGACGTTCGATACGGGCTCGCCTGAGCGAGACCGGGGTGCTGCGCTGCCCCTGGTGCTCGTGATGATGGTCATCCTCTCGCTGGTGATCATCCCGACGCTGAACTATGCGGTCGCAGTGGTCAGCGCGAACAACGTGCTCAGCGACAAGAACGAGCGGGTCGAGGCGGTGAAGGCCGGTCTGCGGATCGCGCTTGCCGACCCGCAGGCGCTGTACCAAGCATGCGACTCGCTGTCGAGCGGCCCGAACAAGGCGTTTGCGCTCGCGCCGGTCGACATCAACGGTCTGACGGTCAACACCAACTGCTATCTCCAGGGCACCGCAGAGGCGCTCGCCGGGGATCAATTGCGAGTGGGCACGGCCGCAACGCGACTCAATCTGGTGCCGCCGATCGAGTTGCGAGGTTCGGCGTTCTCCTCGTCCACGTCGACGTCGGAGTGGCTTGGTCTCACGACGGTGAACACCGAGACCGACAGGATCTGGTTGCCGCGTCTTCCGGTTGCCTCGACCAAGTTGCAGGCCCGCACCGGCACGGAGATGCAGGACGGCTTCCCGACCTGCACCGTGTTCTTTCCTGGCACGTATGCCAACGAGGTCGTGCTCGACGGCCCGACCTTCTTCACGTCGGGCGTCTACTACTTCCAGAACGAGGTGCGCGTCGAGAGCGGAGCGGACGTCGTTGTCGGTGGTGGGGTGATCCCCGGCTGCACCACGGATCTCGATGCGATCTTCTACAGCGAGAATCCGCCGTCGGCGATCAGCATGAGCGGTCTCGGCGCCACGTGGGTGTTCGGCGAAAGCGGCCGGCTCGTCGTCGACAACTCCGGCGGATCCGACCTCTCGCTGCAGTTCAACCGTCGCTACGCCCCCGAGGACGACGATGCGATCTCGCCGTCGCAGGACGTCTCGATCATCTCGGTCAACGGCGCCGCCGACGGACCGGACAACACGATCGATCTCGACGTTCCGGGCGACATCTTCGTTCCTGCATCTACGGTGGGCGCGGGCGAAACGCCCGACACGGCGAGCTCCAAGAAGTTCGTCGCGTCGCGGTTCACTCCGGCCCCGGCGCCGCCGGAGGCCCCGACCGGCGTGGTTGCGACTGCCTACGACGAAGCGGCGATCGTCTCGTGGGACGCGCCGTACGACAACAACGAGTTGGTCAGCGGCTACCGCGTCACGGCATCGCCGGGAGGCGAGACCTGCACGACAACTGGCGCAACAAGCTGCGTGATTGTCGATCTCGACGATGGCGATCCGGTGACCTTTACCGTCGTCGCCACCAACGCCCTCGGCGACTCCGTGCCGTCGGAGCCTTCCGAGGAGGTGACCCCTAACGGATCAGCACTCGGCGCACCGGATGCGCCGGCCGCGCCGACCATCGATGGCACCGCCGATGGTGTCGTGCGTGTCATCTGGACCGAGCCGACAACGAACGGCGCGCCGATCGAGTCGTACACGGTCACTGGTACGAGTGTCGTTGCGCTACCTGGGGACTACACCTGCGATGTCGATGTCACGTCGGTCCCCGCGCCATCGCTCACCTGCGATGTCACCGGACTCGACCCGCTCGATGCCGATGGCTACGAGTTCACCGTCGTGGCCAACAGCGCAGCAGGATCGTCGAACCCCTCCTCGCCCTCTGCGGTCACCACCGCAACGGGCGCCGATCCCCTACCGACGTTGACCCCGCCGCCAGCACCGGCGGTAACCGGGCCGCCGCCGATCATCGATCTGCGACTCGCCGACGCTGCGTTGGCGACGGTCGACATTCCCGGCTACATCGCCACCCCTCAAGGTCGATTCCGGATCGACAACCCAAATGGCCACCCAGGCGTGGTGATTGGCGGCGGAATCCTCGCCGCTGACTACGACGTCGTCGATGGTCGGGCAACAGTGGGGAGTGCCGGTTCCCTGGGGGAGGTTGGTTTCATCAACCAGGAACTGCAACGGCGGTACCTGCTCAAGTCGACGCTTGCCGATGGCTACGAGGAGTCCCGAGCGATCGTCCAAGTGAACGAGAACGGTGGCTACGCGGTCAACTCGTGGGAAGTGCAGTAGCTCGCGAGCGGAGCGTCATCCGGCGGCGGTGAGCTCGCCAGCCCGTAATTGGTGGGCGTAACGACCGCCGGCGGCAAGGAGTTCGTCGTGGGTGCCGAGTTCGACGACGTGACCGTGTTCGATGAACGCGATGCGATCGGCTTCGCGAATGGTCGACAAGCGGTGGGCGATGACGATGGCGGTGCGGTTGCGCATCGCCTCGTCGAGTGCCGCCTGAATCAGGCCTTCGTTCTCGTTGTCGAGATGGCTGGTCGCCTCGTCGAGCACCATGATGGCTGGATCCTTCAACAACAGCCGAGCGATCGCCAGGCGCTGCTTCTCGCCGCCGCTCAGGCGATACCCGCGCTCGCCGACCACGGTGTTGTATCCGTCGGGGAGTGCGGCGATGGTGTCGTGGATGCGGGCCGCCGTTGCGGCGGCAACCAGTTCGTCGGGTGACGCGTCGGGCTTGGCGTAGCGCAGGTTGTCGCCGATCGACTCGTGGAACAGGTGCGGATCTTGCGACACCACACCGATCGATCGGCGCAGCGAGTCGAGGGTCAGATCGCGCACGTCGTGGCCGTCGATGCGCACTGCGCCCCCGGTCACGTCGTACAGCCGAGGGATCAGCGAGATCGTCGTCGACTTGCCGGCGCCGGACGAACCGACGAGCGCAACGGTCTCTCCAGGATCGACGCGCAAGCTGAGGTCGCGCAGCACGTCTACGTCGGGGTCGGCGTCGCTCGGCAAACCGGCGTTTTGCTCCATCGACTCGATGGCGGTCTCGCTCGCCGGCGGGTAGCGGAACGTGACGTGATCGAACTCGACAGCACCGCGTGGGGTCACGAGGTCGTACGCGCCGGGCCGCTCGCGGATCGCCTCGGGAGCGTCGAGTACCTCGAACACGCGCTCGAAGCTGACCATCGAGGTCATCAGGTCGACGCGTGCGTTCGTCAGCCCAGTGAGCGGTTGGTACACGCGCGTCACGAGCGCGGCGAGCGCGACGAGAGTGCCAGTGCTGATCGAGCCGTCGACCACCATCACCGCGCCGATGCCGTAGATCGCCGCGGTACCGAGGGCGCCGACCAATCCGAGGGCCACGAAGAACACGCGGCCGAGCATCGCCGAGCGGATCCCGGTGTCACGCACACCGGCGGCGTGCGATTCGAAGGCGGTCGACTCGCGGCGGCCAGAGCCGAAGAGCTTCACCAGCGTGGCACCCGACACGTTGAACCGCTCGGTCATCTGCGTGTTCATCGCCGCGTTGTGGCCCATCTGCTCGCGCGAGATGTCCTGCAGTCTGCGGCCCACGCGGCGGGCGGGAATGATGAACAGTGGCAGCACCACCAGGGTGAGCAGCGTCAGCCGCCACTCTAGGGCGATCATCGCGCCCACCGTGGTCACGAGCACGATCACATTGCTCACCACGCTGCCGAGCGTGCTGGTCACGGCGTTTTGGGCGCCGATCACGTCGTTGTTCAGGCGACTGGTGATCGAGCCCGTGGGGGTGCGGGTGAAGAAGGCGATCGGCATCCGCTGCACCTTGGCGAACAGCGCCCGGCGAAGATCGAAGATCAGTCCCTCGCCGACGCGTGAACTCGCCCAACGCTGCACGATGGCCAATGCGGCATCGCCAACGGCGGCGGCCACGGCGAGACCGGCGAGTGTTGCGATCTGACCCTTGTCGCCGTTCGGGATGGCGTTGTCGATGATCGCCCGGAACACGAAGGGTGGTACGAGCGCGAGCAGCGCTGCGGCGATGATCGAGGCGAGAAACGCCGCGATCCATGCCTTGAACGGCTTGGCGAACTGCCACACCCGAGCGACGGTGCCCTGTTGGAGGTGGACGTCGCGCACGGCGTCGGCGTCGCCGCGCATCATCGAGTGGGGAGCCATCCGCATGCTGTCACGCTACGGGTAATCACGTAATCAACAACCGAGTGCGTCGGTATCGGTCACGCGCTCGTGACGCCACGTTGGCCCGCAACGACCGTAGGGTTGAAGGTCGATGGCGGCGATTTCCTCCCGACTCGCGCTGCTCCTGACCGCGCCGCTGGTGCTTGCGGCGTGCTCGATCGGTTCGGGCGATGCCGGCCCGCCGCCGCCCGCAACACGAGCGATCGCTCCCACGACGGATGCTGCCACCGACACGACCGAGCCGTCCGACGACGCGCCGACGACCGCCCCGCAGACCACCGCCGCACCGCTCGACTACTCGATCGAATGGGAGTCGGCCGGCGACCGAGTGGAACGGGGCCGGCTGACCGTGCCGCTCGACTATGCCGATCCTGGCGGCGACACGATCGAGCTGGAGGTCGCACGCCACCGAGCGCCCGAGGGCAGCCGAGTTGGTGCCATGTTGGTGAACCGCGGCGGTCCGGGTGCGGCCTCGAGCGACATGGCCTATTCGGCGACCAACTGGTTTCCGAATGAGATCACCGACCGCTTCGACATCGTTGCCTGGGACCCGCGCGGCACGGGACAGAGTGGTGCCGCCGTCGACTGCATCGACGACGCGGATCACGACCGACACTTCGCCGAGATCGACATCACCCCCGACGACGACGCTGCTCGTCAACAACTCGTCGCCCTCGCCGAGGAGTTCGCGGCCGGGTGCGTCGAACGCACGGAGGGTCTGACCCACATCGGTACCACCAACTCCGCGCGCGACATGGATGCCATTCGCCAAGCACTCGGCGAGCCACAGGTGTCGTACTTCGGGTTCAGCTACGGCAGCGCGCTCGGTGCCGCCTGGGCCACGTTGTTCCCCGACACGGTGCGTGCTGCAGTACTCGATGGCGCCTCCGACCCGTCGGTGGAGCCACTCGAGCGGAGCCGTCAACAGCTGGTCGCATTCGAGGAGTCGCTCTCGACCTTTCTCGACGAGTGTGCCGATGGCGCGTGTGACTTCGCCGAGGGCGGCGAGCCTTCGGCCGCGCTCGACGAGCTGCTCGCCTCACTCGATGCCGAGCCGGTGCCCACCGTGAGCGACCGCGCCGACCTCAACCGGGGCGTGGCTACGACGGGCATCGTGCAAGCGATGTACTCCGACGCCTACTGGCCCACACTCGAACGAGCGCTCGAAGACGCCGCGGCCGGCGACGGCAGTGGCTTGCTGGCGTTGCACGACACGTACCACCAACGCGCGGACGACGGCACGTACCCGAGTCTGATCGAGTCGTTCCAGGCGATCACCTGCATGGACCGCGCCGAGCGACTGAGCGTGGAAGAGGCCGACGCCAACGCTGCGGTGCTGAGCGAGGCTGCGCCACGGCTGTCGCCCGGCGACGTCGGGTCGTACTTCTGCACGTTCTTCCCCGAGTCGGCCGAGCCGATGATCGAGATCACCGGTGTCGGCGCCGGCCCGATCGTGGTGATCGGCACCACCGGCGACCCGGCGACTCCGCTCGGCAGCAGCCAGGCGATGGCCGATGCGCTCGAAGACGGCCGCTTTCTCGTCGTCGACGCCAACCGGCACACCGGCTACGGCATCGACGATTGCGTCGACGCAGCGGTGAACGACTACCTCGTGCAGCTCACCGCACCCGACGCCGCCACGTGCCAATAGCCGCCCGCGGGGCGGATGGAACGCCGGGCAGGGCGCGCTAGCCTCGATCGGCGGAAGGCTGCCAGAGCGGACGAATGGGACGGCCTCGAAAGCCGTTGAGGTCCTCGTGGCCTCCGTGGGTTCGAATCCCACGCCTTCCGCCACTGGGCCCGCGTGGGTGGCGCGGCCCGCACGGCGTCGTCGGCTGAGCCGCTCGGACACGTGGGGGTTAGCGAGCACACTCAGAGTGACCGTCCTGCCACGTTCCGCTACGGTGGAGTCGATTCCTCTCAAGTCGCCGTTCGCAGCGACCGATACCCGAACGTATGGAATTGGTCAAGACCGCCGTGGACCCACAGCGTGCTCCGTTTGCCGCGCCGCCGGCTGCGCCCGTTGAGCCGAGTGTGTCGCGGACGCTCACCGACATCGTGCGTGGCGCGTCCGGCGCCCGAGCTGCGGTGCTCGTGTCGGCCGACGGCTTCGCGGTGGCGAGCACCGGATCCGACGATCCGACGGCCCGCGCGGCGATGGTCGCCGCAGCGCTCGGTCTCGGGCGTCAGCTCGCCGCATCGGCGGGTGGTCAGGATCTCCGCCAGCTGGTGATCGACCACGACGGTGGCCTGATCTTCTTGTGGCCCGTTGGTGATCGTCGCGCAGTGTGCGTGCTCACCGACAACGACGTCGACCAACGAGGTCTGCGGCGCTTGGTGCGCGCCCACGGCGCACAGCTGATGGAGTCGCCGTGACACAGACCTTCAAGATCCTCGTCACCGGTCCCTTCGCGGCTGGCAAGACGTCGTTGATTCAATCGGTGTCGCAGACCCGAGTGATCTCCACCGACGTGGCCACCACCAGCGACGAGGCCGCGATCAAGTCGCACACCACCGTGGCCATGGACTTCGGGACGTACATGCTCGACGACTCCGATCCGGCCGATCCTGCTGACGCTTCCGATGGGAGCACCGAGCCGGTGCGTCTGCTCCTCTTTGGCACGCCGGGTCAGCAGCGGTTCCGCTTCATGACCGACATCTTGAAGGCCGACGCCGACGTGGTGGCGTTCGTGATCGACGCAACGGCGGAGCACACGCATGCCGACGCCGGCGTGGAGTTGCGCGCGTTGTTGCGTGACCTCCACGTGCCCTGCGTGGTCGCCGTGAACCGTTGCGACGACCTCGAGACCGCCCGCCGGCTTGCCCGCGCCCTCGGCGCACTCGACGGCGAGGCCGCGGTCCCCTGTCAATTGATCGACCCTGAGAGCGGCCGCGAGGTCGTGATCGAGATTCTCCTGACGTTGTTGGCGTCGATGGAGGCCCAACCCGAACCCGGTGTACCCGGGTTCGATCGAGCGGAGGTTGCGTGATGCAGCATCGACCCCAAGCGACCGTGGCGGATCCACCGCTCGGTGGCGCCCTGTCCACCGACTACCGGCCCGTGTGGCAGATCCTCGACGAGGCTCGCGCCCGCGGGTTCACCGGTGAGATCGTGATGCTCCTCGATCCGCAGGTGTTCGCCTACTTCGACAACGGCGTGGTCTACGTGGCCGAACGCGCTGACGAGGCACCGATCGGCGAGCGTCTCATCGCCGCCGGTGTCGTCGACCGCAGCGACATCGACCACGGCGCCGTGCGCATCGGCGATGTCGAGCATCTCGGGCGCCTCTTCGAGCGCCGCCCCGAGTTGGACCGCGATCGGGCCCTGGTGGCCACCGAGCTGGCCACCGAGACTCTCGTGACCGAGCTGGCCGCCTCGGAGAACTGCTCCATTCGGTTCACCGCCTACCGTCATCACCCCGCCGGTCTTCACCGTTGGTTCGCTGCGCCGTTCGCCGCGCACACCGAGTTCACGCCTTCGGCGGCAGCCGACCGGGGCGCGATCGACGACCTTTCGGCGTTGCCCCTCACCCCAGATGGGTCTGGCGGTCAGCTGTACATTGAGTGGGACGAGCCGATCCTCGGCCTCGAGGGTGATGTAGGCGGTACGTCGATCGAGATCGCCAACGCGGAGATCGCCGACGACCTCCGGAGCGAGCACGACGGCAACGGCGTCGCTCCCGAGTCCGAGCTCGACGATCAGGTCGCCGACCTCGACGAGTACCGCGTGCTCTACGACGACGTCGACGACGAGCCGCGCGGCGACTTCGAGGTCGACCTCGGCCAGTCCGCACCAAGCCCGATCGAGATCATCCCGCTGCTCCCCGACGACCTCGACGAACCGGCCGAGGTGGTGCTCCCGGCGAGTGAACCGGTGATCGACGGGACGCCTACCAGCGACACGGGTGCTCAGGACATCGACGAGGTCGATGATTGGGTGACGATCCCGGTCGATGTACCCGGTGATGAGGCCCTGGTTTCGCCGATCGTCGAGACCGACGGCGCCGACTTTCGGGTCGCCGTGCCGAGTGCGCCAGACGACGACGCTGTCGACACCGCGCCTGCCGCCGCGCCCGGCGCCGACGACGATGCCGTCGCCGATGCGGTTCGGCGAGCAATCACGGCGATCGAGGACGCCACGGTCGAATGGGACAGCGACACCGAGTCGGACGGTGCGCCCATCACCGATGCGCCGATCACCACCGAGGTGGCGGTACAGGCACCGATGGCGCCCGTCACCGGCTCGCCGTTCGCCCCGCCCACGCCCGACATGAGCGCCGAGGCGATGTACGCCCGAGTGGAAGCTGCCGCGCCTGACGCAGAGCGCTCCTCCGCGCTGCGTCGACTCATCGGCGGCCTCCGCCGCAAGTAGCGAACGAGTGAGGTGTAACGGTGGTGTCAGGAGGGTTAGCGGATAGGGCGGTAGTGGGTGTTGCGGTGGTCGATGAGTTTGGCGGTGATGAGGAAGGCCACTGCGAGGCATAGTGCGGCGTGTCGGTGTTTGGGTTTGCGGTCGGTGTTGCGGGCGAGTTGCCCGTAGTTGGTGAGCCATGAGTGGGTTCGTTCACCGATCCATCGTTTCCCGAACCCGACCAGTGGAACGCGGCCGTGGCCGGGCATCTTGCGCCAGATGACGTTCAAGTTGTCGATGTTGTAGCCCGCGACTCGGTCGGGCAGTGACGGGTAGCCGAACCCGCGGTCGAGGTGCAAGGTGCCGATGTGGGCGGTGGCTGGGTTGGCGGTGATCTCATCGAGTGTCGGTTGGAGGAGTTTGTAGTCCTGGCGGTTGGCGCCGTCGATGACCCATCCCAACGGGATGCCGTTGGCGTCGACGCCCATGCACCACTTCCAGCCTTTGCGGCCGTGTTGTTTGGGGCCCACAGCAGTGCCGGGTCCGCCACCGGGGGCGAAGTGGTCGCTGCCATCGATGGTCACATCGGTGGTGTCCAACCCGACGATGCGGTCATAGGCGGCGCGTGCTTCGGTCACCAGTTGGTCGAACACGCCAGCGTGGATCCACTCGTCGCGGCGGGTGCGCAAGGTCGTATCGGAGACGCGTTTGCCCATGAAGTGCTCGATCGCCGTCCATGGCGCGCCGAGCACGATGCGCATCAAGATGCCTTCGAAACAGACCCGGTCAGAGATCCTTGGTCGGTGACATCCCAACGGATGCTCCGGTGGCTCAGGAAGTAGTCCTTGGATCGCGGCGAAGACTGCGTCGTGGACTTCTTCATCGAGTGCGCGCATCATGGTGGAGACCTCCCCGGTTGGGTTGTGGACAGCACTCGGAATCAAAACCGAGCCCGACCTCCAACCGGTGGATGGTCACCTAACCGCGCGGCCTCCAGACACCACCGTTACACCCGTCGGGCGCGGAAGAAGCTGCGCAGCAGCTCGCCGGACTCGACGGCCAGCTCGCCACGGGTGACCTCCACTCGGTGGTTCAGCACTGCGCCGTCGAGGAGCGAGAACACGCTGCCCGCCGCGCCGGCTTTCGGATCGTCGGCGGCGAACACCAGGTTCCCGAGGCGGGCGTTGACCATTGCGCCGGCACACATCGCGCACGGCTCGAGCGTGACGTACATCGTGCAGTCGTCGAGCCGCCAGTTGCCGATCACGGCGGCTGCGTCACGCATGGCCAGTATCTCGGCATGCGCAGTGGGATCACCAGTGAGCTCGCGCTCGTTGTGTCGAGCAGCGAGCACCTTGTCCTCGCGAAGCACGACAGCACCGACGGGCACGTCGTGATGAGCCAGCGCCGCATGCGCCTCGTCGAGCGCATGGTGCATCGGCGTCGACGGGTGCGGGTTCATGGTCGTGCTCGGTCGAGTGGCGGAGGGAGTGGGATTCGAACCCACGGAAGCTCTCACTTCACACGCTTTCCAAGCGTGCCGATTCGGCCGCTCTCGCATCCCTCCCGGGGGACCGCAGGCTAGCTCGGCTTCCGCCCGTTCGATCCGCCGTGGCGGAACGTGACGGCTGTGTTCGTCGGAAGTGTTCGATAGCCTGCAAGGCGCGGTGGGCGTGCCCGCCGAGTGAGGTGGCGACCGGGTCCTGTGCAACGGGCGCCCGTGAACCAGGTCAGGACCGGGAGGTAGCAGCCTTCAACGGCATCGTTCGTGTGCCGCAGACCGCCTGGTCGTCACCTCAGTCGGCGGGCCACCCGCTCGGCTTGTTCAACGAGGCCCGGTGCGCCGATCCGCTCTGCGACCGCTGCGAGTTCATCGGTTGGACCCGACCAGCGCCAGCTGTCGACGGAGCCGACGTCGATGTTCGTCTCCACGGTCGCAATCCGTCGAAACAGCACTGCCTCGTCGAGGTGCGCCTGCAGCGTCGCCGACAGCTTTGCGGCACCGCGCAGGCCCGGTACGTCCCATTGGCCAGCGGCCGGCGGGATCTGTTCGAGATGCTCGTACACGGCGAGCACGGCTGCGCTGCTCTTCGCTCCCCAGCCCGGGAGCCCAGGGAACCCGTCGGCGGTGTCGCCGACCAACCCGAGATAGTCGGGGATCGAGTCGGGACCGATGCCGAACTTGGCGCGTACCCCTTCCTCGTCGATGATCTCCCGCTTGCGGCGGTCGTACTGCACCACGCGCTCGCCGCGCACACACTGTCCAAGATCCTTGTCGGGCGTCACGATGAACACCCGCTCGACCCGTTCGTCGGCGTCGGCCACCGCAGCGGCGGCACCGAGGGCGTCGTCGGCCTCGTTCTCGACCATCGGCCACACCGTGAAGCCCGCAGCGGCGAGCGCCTCCTCCATCACGGGGATCTGTTCGAGGATCTCGGGCTCCATACCCTCGCTGGTCTTGTAGCCGTCCCACAGCTCGTTGCGGAAGCTCTCGATCACGTGATCCGACGCCACACCGATGTGTGTCGCGCCGTCGGTGATCAGGGAGAGCGTGGATGACACCACGCCGGCCGCCGCATCGAATGGGCCACGATCTGCATGGCGGGCGGCGGCGCCGAAGTGTTGGCGGAACAGTTCGTAGGTCCCGTCGACCAGATGGACGTGCATCGTCTCCACAGTAGGGCGAGCGGCGGGGGCGCTCGTCGGCCGTGTGCTGGAACGGTCAGGTGCCGGTGCTGCGCGTGTCAAGTCCGTCTCACCAATCCCTCAAGAAGTTGACGCAACGGTCCGATATCACCTCTGCGGGCGAGGACCCTCGTGCCGCACCGATCGACGCAGGACGAAGGACCTCTCATGACCGATCAGCTCGAGGAGATTCGCGCCGGCATCGTGTCGGCCGTCCAGACCGAGCTCGACCGGTTCAGCACCCAGGTCGCCGATCAGCTGCGCACGCTGCACGACCAACTGGCCGCCGAGCGCGCCGCACGTGCAGAGCTCGAGGCCAAGCTCGCCGAGGTCGAACGCAGCGACACCGGCTCCGTCGACGTCGAACTGATCGAGCAGCGCCTGCGTCGCGAAATCGACGATGTGAGCACATCGGTTGCCAGCGTCGAGCGGCGTCAAGACGACGTCGATGGGCGCATCGATCGCGTCGTCGACGAGGTCAACGCCGGACTGTCCAGCTCGGTCGAAGCGCTCGCCCAGCCGATTGTCAAGCAACTCGAGCACCGCCACGACGAGCTGCGCAGCGAGGTCGAGGGGCTCGCCAGCAACCTCCGTAAGTTCGACGACCAGGCGGCGCGGATGGTGGCCCACGTCAACGACGTCGTGCGGGCCACCGAAACCAAGCTCAACCAGGTGTCGACCACGGTCACCGCCGACATCGACGCGCGCGCGTCGGCGCTGGCGACACGCCTCGACGAGGTGTCGGCGCAGGCGGCCCGTCATCAGTCGGAGGTGTCGAACATCGTCGGGAGCCGCGTCGAAGCGGCCGAGGATCGGATCACCGATCGGCTCGTCACGACCGAGACGCGCATGAAAGAGGACGTTGGTCAGCGCATCGCCGACATCGATGCCTACGTCGGCCGCGTCAGTGCCGGACTCGACGACTCGGTGACCACGCTCAACGACCGCATCAATGCCAGCGATGCTCGGTTCGACGCCGTCGACGAGACCATCCGTCGCGTACAGGCGTCGATCGAGCAGGTCGACGCCGAGGCGATCGACGAGCTGAAGGACCGCATCACCAGTGCTGCCGGCGAAGTCGAGCTGGTGCGCATCGAGGTCGATCGCTTCAAGGGAACCGTCGAGGAATCGATCGACCACACCACGGTGCGCCTCACCGAACTGGAAACGCAGGTCCAAGAGCACTACCTCGACGTGGAAACCGCGGTGCAGCTCGAGCGGCTCGAAGAAGTCGAGCGGGCGATGATCGCCCTCAACCCTGACCAGTTCGTTCGCAAGTCCGAGCTCAACGGCGGTTCGGCGCCCAACAACGGGTTTGCGTCGCCGCCACCCCCGCCACCGACCACTGCCACGAACGGCTCTGCGCCCACCCCGGCGCCGACCGCGAGCTGATCGACCCAGGAGACGTACGCAATGGGACTCCGCAAGTCAGCACCCGAAGCCGCGATGGCCCCGCCGCCGCCGAATCCCGGTGGCGGCGCCACCGCGCTCGCCGACCCACCCGCCGCTCCGGGGAGTGACGCAGCTGTCGCCGACGCCGGTCCTGCTGCAGCCGAGTGCGCCGCGGTCGGCGACACGCTGACTACCGCGGGTTCAATCGCTGCCGAGCGCTTCGCCGAGGCCCTTGCCGAGGCCGGAGGCGATCTGCTCAAGCTCGGCCAGCTGCTGCTCAACCGGTATGGGGTCGGCCGCGCCGACCTCGCCCAGGCGGTGGCCGCTGCCTGCAGCGTCGACGTTGCCGAAAGCAACATCGGCGAACTCGACCCGGAGGTCGTCGCGCGGTTCCCCGAGGAGGTGGCCCGTCAGCACAAGGCGATCCCCGTCGAGGATCGTGATGGCACGCTGGTGCTCTACGCCGCTGATCCGTCGCCCACGCGCCGCGCTCAGATCGAGTCGGCGACCGGATCGACGTTCGTGTGGAAGGCGTCCGACGACAAAACGGTCACCTCGTTCATCGAGCAGATGTACCGATCGGCGGCAGACGTCGGTGCGCTCGTCGAGGCCTTCGCTGAAGAGGACGAACAGAAGAACGCTGCCGACACGATCGCCGAGGTCGATCTCAGCAACGACAAAGCGCCCGTGGTTCAGCTCGTGCAGCGCGTGGTTGGCCAGGCCTTGCGCGATCGCAGCTCGGACATTCACATCGAGCCACTCGACGATCGCTTGCGTATCCGGTTCCGCGTCGATGGTCACCTGATCGAAGCGTTCAGCCTCCCGCTGTCGGCGCATAACCCGCTCGTCAGCCGGCTGAAGATCATGTCGCAGATGAACATCGTCGAGAAGCGGGCCCCGCAGGACGGTCAGTTCTCGACCACGATCGATGGTCGCGACATCGACGTGCGCGTCGCCTCCGTGGCGACCGTGTTTGGCGAGAAGATCGTGATGCGCATCCTCGACAAGTCGAAGTCGATGGTTGGCCTCTCCGAGCTGGGGATGCCCGCCGAGACGTACAAGACGTACTCCAAGCTCGTCCACGCACCGTTCGGCATGGTGATCTGCGCGGGACCGACCGGTGCCGGCAAGACGACCACGCTGTACGCCACGCTGCTCGAGATCAACTCGACTGGCAAGAACGTGACGACGGTGGAAGACCCGGTGGAGTACGTGTTTCCGGGCATCAACCAGGTGCAGACCAACGCGAAGGCTGGCCTCACGTTCGCCACCGGCTTGAAGGCCCTCCTCCGTCAGGACCCCGACACGATTCTCGTCGGCGAGGTGCGTGATGCCGACACGGCACGCATCGCCATCCAGTCGGCACTCACCGGTCACTTTGTACTCTCGTCGCTGCACGGCACCGACGCCGTCGCTGCGCTCCACCGCCTGCTCGACATGGGCATCGAAGCGTTCCTGGTGGCCTCGGCGATCGTCGGTGTGGTCTCGCAGCGGCTGTTGCGCAAGATGTGCGACAACTGCCGCGAGCCGTACACGCCTGGCGCCGAAGAATTGGCGGTGTTCCGTCAGCACTCGGGTGGCAGCGAAAAGAGCGTGTTCTACCGCGGCGCCGGATGCAGCTACTGCTCGAACACCGGCTACCGCGACAGGATCGGCGTGTACGAGTTGCTGAAGATCACCCCGGAGATTCGCCGGCTGATCGTCGGTTGGGCGACCACCGAGGAGCTGCGTCGTCTGGCAGTTGCTCAAGGAATGCGCACCATGCTCCGAGAAGCAATGCAGATGGTCGAAGACGACGTCACGACCATCCCCGAAGTTGTTCGCACCCTGTTTGCCCACTGATCACGGAGCACCCGATGCCAAAGTTCGCATACGCAGCAATCGATCAAGACGGCGCCCCGGTTGAGGGTGTCACCAAGGCCGACACGATCGGATCGGCGCGGGCGACGCTCGTCGACCAGAATCTGTTTCCTACAAAGATCGAGGAACGTCGAGGCCTGCTCGACTTCGAGCTGACCAAGGAGAAGGTCAAGAAGAAGGAGCTGATGCACTTCACGCGTCAGCTCGCGGTGTTCGTCAAGGCGGGTATCCCGATTACCGACGCGTTGATCACCATCGGCGACGAGACCGAAGACGTGGCGCTGCGGCGAGCGTTGGGCACGATCGTCGACGAGCTACGCAACGGCGGCCTCTTCTCCGCCGCCGCAGCGAACCACCCCGAGGTGTTCCCGAACTACTACATCGGCATCCTTCAGTCGGCTGAGCTCACTGGTCAGCTCGACGTGTCGCTGGAGAACCTCGCCGGTTACCTTGAGCGAGAGATCGACACGCGGGCCAAGGTGATCCAGGCACTGTCGTATCCCATGGTCGTCATGGTGTTGGCGATGATCACGGTGCTGATCCTGGCGTCGTACGTGCTGCCGCAGTTCAAGCCGTTGTTCGAGGAGCTCGACGCCGAGCTGCCGTTGCCGACGCGAATGATGTTGTTCTTCTCGCGGTTCTTCACCGATCTGTGGTTCATTACCGCAGGCATCTTCGTGGTCATTGCGGGAATAGTCGTCTTCTTCTTCAAGCACCCGACCGGGCGGGTGTGGAAGGACAAGTTGGTGCTCAAGATCCCGATCGTCTCCGGGATCGTCGAGTACGCAGTACTCGAGCGGTTTTGTCGGATTCTCTCGGCGATGATTCGCGCCGGCGTCCCGCTGCCTGAAGCGCTCAAGACCACGACCGACGCGACCAGCAATATCGTGTTCCAGGAACGGCTCGAGGTGGCGCGGGCTCACATGCTCGAAGGACGGGGCTTCTCCGATCCGTTGATCGAGACCGAGCTGTTTCCCGGTGCCGCCAAGCAGATGTTCAAGGTGGGCGAAGAGACCGGCTCACTCGACGAGCAGCTGGAAGTGGCCTCGATCTACTTCGACCGTGAGCTTGAGAGTCGCATCAAGAAGTTCACCACGATGTTCGAGCCATTGATGATCGTGTTCGTGGGGCTCGTGGTTGGCTTCGTGGCGATCGCGCTTGTGTCGGCGATGTACGGCGTGCTGAATGGCGCAAAGGGCGAAGTCTGATGCCCTTAACGACCGAGCACCCAGTCGATAAACGACTGGCCGACGACGATCGCCACTACCGTGCCGAGGGCCAAGAACGGCCCGAACGGGACAGCGGTCCTACGACCCGCCTCGCCGCGCGCCATCAGTGCCACGCCGACGATCGCCCCCGCAAGGAAGCCGAAGAACAGGCCCACCGGCACCAGGCCCGGATTGAGCCATCCGAGGTACATGCCGAGGAGCGGGGCGAAGCGGACGTCGCCGTCACCCATGCCGCCCTTACTTGCGATGTAGATCGTCCACATCAACACCAGGCCGATGCCGGCGCCGAGCACCATCTGCCAGATTCGCTCCGGTTCGTCCCGAACGAGCGCGGCGACCGTCAGGGCGATCGCGCCCAGTACAAGGCCGGTGTACGTGATCTCCCGGGGCAGGCGCTGGGTGTGCAGGTCGATCCAGGTCTGGGCGACCAGTACCGCGGCGAGGATGCAGTAGGCGGGCAAAGCGGCATCGGCCCCGAACTCGAGCGCCATCACCACGAAGAGCGTCGCCGTTGCGAGTTCGATCACGATCGGCTCGACGCCGATGCGGGCACCGCAGTATCGGCACCGACCGCGGAGCGCGAGCCAGCTGCCGATCGGCACCAGGTCGAGCGGACCAAGTCGGTGACCGCAGGCACCGCACGCACTCGGCGGAGCCATCACCGAGCCACCGTCAGGGACGCGGTCGACCACGACCGTCAGAAACGAGCCGATCAACAGACCGGCGACGATCACCACGACCAGCAGCAACGAGAAGTTCATCGATCCCTGTGGCCACAGCGGCCCGGGCGGGAGGTTAGCCAGTGATGTCCGAACCAGATCCGATGCTCGTGTCGTTGCTGACGGCGACCGTCAACTCCGGCTCGTCCGACCTGCACCTCACGGTCGGCCGCGCAGCCACGGCGCGCCGGGACGGCACGCTCGTGTCGTTCGAGAATGTGCCGGTGCTCGAAGCCGACGACATCGACCGAATGGTCTATTCGCTGCTCGACGAGCGCAAGGTCGACGAGCTGAAGTGCGACCGCCAAGTCGACTTCTCGTTCGGGGTGCCCGGCCTCGGCCGCTTTCGCGCCAACGCCTTCCGCCAGCGCGGTGCGCTGTCGCTCGCACTGCGTGTGGTGCCGTTCCGCGTGCGGTCGCTCGAAGAACTCGGTGCGCCGCAGGCGTGCACCACGCTGCTCAATCGCCCCTACGGGATCGTGCTCGTGGTGGGCCCAACCGGTTCGGGCAAGTCGACGACGCTGGCGGCGATGATCGATCGGATCAACGAGACCAAGCCGCTACACATCCTGACCATTGAGGATCCGGTGGAATACCTCCACCATCACAAGGTGGCGATGGTCAACCAGCGCGAGGTCGGCACGGATGTCGACTCGTTCCCCGCCGGGTTGAAGAGCGCACTGCGTGAGGATCCCGACGTGGTGCTCCTCGGTGAGATGCGCGACCTCGACTCGATCCAGATCGCGTTGTCGCTGGCGGAGACCGGCCACCTCGTGTTCGCCACGTTGCACACCAACGACGCCGCCCAGGCGCTCGACCGCATCATCGACGTGTTCCCCGCCGAGCGGCGCGACCAGATTCAGATCATGCTGGCTGGCGCGTTGCAGGGAGTGATCTCCCAGCGTCTGTTGCCAGCGCTCAGCGGGGGTCGCGTCGCGGCCTACGAGGTGATGGTGGCGAACGAGGCGATCAAGAACCTCGTGCGTGAGGGCAAGTCGCGACAAATGCGCAACATGGTGGCCACCGGTGGTGCCGAAGGTATGCAGACGATCGAGATGGACCTCGCTCGCCTCGTTGCCTCGGGCTTGATCACGATGGACGTCGCAACGGCGTCGAGCGCCTACCCCAAAGAGGTGCAAGCGCAGCTGGCGACGGCACGTGCGCATCTGCAGGCGCAGGCCACCGTGGCGACAGGCCAAGCCGGGTCTTCGGGCTCGGGCACGTATGGCGACGAGCCGGTGGCTCCGAACGGTGCAACTCCGCCGCCGCCACCGCCCGCCGACGAACCGGCCGGCGTCTGATCGGGGCCGGAAGTGGCGGTCAAGCAGCTGCCATACAAGAACCTCGCAGGGGTGGCCCAGTGCCCGGCGGGGTGGTTGGTGTTGCCGGCGCGCCTCGCTGGCGTGACGGTGACGGCCGAAGAGGCCTTTGTCGTTAAGAAGCTGTTCGACGTGCTCGACTATCGCCCGGTGTTCGACGCCGCGGCAATCGATGCCCCGATGGGCCTTCGCGAGTCGCCCGACGGCGAGTTCCGACCGTGTGATCTCGAAGCGCGCGAGTACGTCGGCTGGCCCCGGTCGGTCGCCGTGTACGGGACACCAAGCCGACCGGCGCTTATCACGACGCGGCGCGCGGAGACGCAGGCGCTCGAACCGTGGATGACCCGGCATCAACTCCGCCGTACGCGGTGGACCGGTGAGGCGGCACGCGAGCTGGCGCCCTATCACTCTCGGCGGTTCTTCTCCGCGCATCCCGATGTGTCGTTCACCGTGATGAACGGCGACGAGCAGTTGCGCACATCGCCGTGGCACGAAGATGGGCGCGTGGAGCGCCTGGAGTTGATCCGCGAGCGGCTGCCTGGCGTCGATGACGTGGTCACGCGCACGCCACCCGATGGCGCCGCTCCGAAACACCTGCTCGACGCCGCCGCTCTGCTGTTCACAGCGCGCCGTGCCTCCGGCCGGGCAATCAGCCGTATGCCCCTCGATCCGTTCTGGGACGAAGAGGGCATGCGCATGGAAATCGTCCGCTAGCCGCGCTCAGTTGATGTGACGTTTGGGGTCTGCTTGCCCCATCTGTCACGAGTCACGCGATGAGCGGACACATCTCCGCACATGCGTGACTGACGGGGTCAGACCCCAAACGTCACAAGGCAGCTCACTACCGGCTGCTGCTGCTCAGTCCAACGACAGCGCCGGAATCGGCCCGTCGGCAGTGGCCACTGCGTCGGCGGCCGGCAACGGGGGAAGCGAGAGCGACAGCGCCGGCAGTGGTGTCGGCTCGGTCAGCGACTCGGTCGGCTCGGTGAGCACCAGCTCGACGACGGTATCGGTGTTGGCCACAGCGGTCGACTCACTTGGCTTGCGTTCGAATGCTGCGCTGATCGCCTCGGCCAGTTGCAGCTGACGATCCAGGCAGTCTTCGAGACCGCGAGCGATCTTGGCCACGGTGCGCTCCATCGACTCCACTCGACGCAGCACATCCGGCGCAGAGTCGGGCACGTCACCAGTGACCGACGCGATGCGGTCGTTACGCTCGCGCTCGATCAGTGTGGTCAGCCGGTGTTCGGTCTGTTCGCCGTTCGCCTTGGCCTCTGCGCGCACCAGCTCCACTTGCTCCTGGGCGATCTGGGCGTACGCAGCAAGCGAAGTGAACTGGCTCGCCAGTTGCGATTCGACCTGTTCCACGCGGTCGCGCAACGCCTCGACGCGCGCCATCTCTTCTGCGGCCTGTTCGTCGCCGAGGATGTCGTCGACGTCGAGTGCGGTGTCGTGCTTGGCCTTGCCGAACATGTGCGGTGTCCCGTCCTTCGCATGATGCGTAGTAAGTGGCGTGAATCGTGATGGCGCAACGCGAGATCGTCCGCCCGCGCCGGCAGTCATTCATCGGCATCACGGTGCGTCCGCTTGAGGCGACGTTGATCTTTCGATTCTTTGCACAAAGACCCTCAAGGTCGGTCGGGCGATGCCGAAAGACCTAGTGCGCTACGGGAGGTGGATCTCACGGGGCGCATTCGTGAGAAACGTCTCCTGCGGGAGATCAACCAAAAGCGGAAGGAAACCAATCCAATGAAGAAGCAGGACAAGGGTTTCACCTTGGTGGAACTCCTGATTGTCATCGTCATCCTCGGCATCCTCGCCACGGTCACCGTGTTCGCCGTTCGCGGCATCACCGACCAGGGTCAGGAGTCGGCTTGTGAGGCTGACCTGAAGACAGTGCAGACGGCCACCGAGTCGTTCTTCGCAGCGTACGGCGGGGACACGATTCCGACCGTGGACGGCGATGGCAACCCGGTCGGTGGGTTCGAGGGCACCGCCTCCTACCAGCAGGCTGTGGACGACGGTGACATCGCCGCTCCGGGCACGTCGGCCGAGGTGACGCTGCAGAACGCCGAGCTCCTCGTGTCGCCGTCCGGCAACTATGACCTGGGTACCGACGGTGCGATCGCCGTCGACGCATCAAGCAACGACTGCCTCGCTTTCGTTCCCTGATCCGTCGCTGATCATATAGTCAAACGACCCCCGTCGGCTTCGGCCGGCGGGGATCGTTCGCGTTTTGGCCCGGCTGTTATGCCGAGTACTGGGCGGCGAGCTCGATCACTTCGTTCTCCGGGAACGGGCCGATCCATCCGGTGATGATCGTGCCGTCGGGCTGGAACATCACCGCCGCCGGCTGCGCGCTGATACCCAGCGTCTGCCACGACTGGAAGCTCTCGTCCCACAGCATGGTGAACGAGTTGGTGCCGTAGGTCTCCACGAAGTCTTCGGCCTCACCCAGCGAGTCCTGGGTGCCGAGTCCGATCACGGTGACCTCATCGGCGTGTCGTTGAGCAAACTGCTCAACCTCGGGGGCTTCCCGACGACACACCGGTCAATGTGGGGCGTACATCCACAACAGCACCGGCTGTTCGGCCGGGAACGTGTTGCGCAGGTTCACCTTGTTGCCATCCGACACGTTGTCGACCACCAGGTCGGGCAAGACGTTGGTGTCGATGTTCGACTCGGGATCGACGATGAAGTCGTCCGGCGGCGCAGTTCCTTCGGGCCCGTCGGTCGCAGCCGGCTCGCTCGCCGCATTGTCGCCATCCGAATCGCTCCCGCACGCCGCAAGAACGGCGCCACCAGCAACGAGCCCGGCAAAGTGCCGCCGATTTATCTGCACTCGATGAGTTTGCACCGCCACCGGGTGCACCCCGGTGGCGTTCTCCAAACGTTTCGGACTGCTGTAACGGTGGTGTCAGGAGGGTCAGCGGATAGGGCGGTAGTGGGTGTTGCGGTGGTCGATGAGGCGGGTGGTGATGAGGATGACTATTGCGAGGGCGAGGGCGGCGTGGCGGTGGGTTGTTTGGCGGTCGGTGTTGCGGGCGAGTTGGCCGTAGTTGGTGAACCAGGAGTGGGTGCGTTCTGCGACCCAGCGGCGTCCGAACCCGACGAGCGGGACGCGTCCTTGGCCGGGTTGGTTGCGGGGGATCACGTTGACGTTGTCGATCTGGTAGCCGGCGAGTTTGTCGGGCAGTGACTTGTAGCCGAACCCGCGGTCGAGGTGCAGGGTGCCGATTCGTGTGGTGGTGGGATGTGTGGTCAGCTCGTCGAGGGTTGGTTGTAAGAGTCGGTAGTCCTGTCGGTTGGCGCCATCGAGAACCCAGCTGATCGGGATGCCGTTGGCGTCGACGCCAACACACCACTTCCAGCCGAGACGGCCGTGTGTTTTGGGGCCTGCAGCGGTGCCGTCACCGCCGCATGGGGCGAGGTGTTCGCTGCCATCGATGGTGATGTGGGTGGGATCGACACCAATGATGCGGTCATAGGCGGCGAGTGCTTCATGCAGCAGTTCATCGAACACGCCGGCATCGATCCACTCGTTGCGGCGAGCCCGCAATGTGGTGTCCGACACGGTGTAGCCCATCAAGAACTCCACGGTCTCCCACGACACTCCGGTGACAAGTCGGATCAGTAGACCGCGCAAACAGACCAGGTCATCGATCCGTGGGCGGTGACAACCAAGAGGATGCGTCGGCGGTTCTGGCAGCAGTCCGCGGATCGTGTCGAACACCGCATCGTGGACTTCACGGTCAAGAGCGCGCATCATGTGGGTGACCTCCCCGGTCGGTTGTGATTGGGTCGCACCCGGAATCAAAACCGGGCCAACCCACCGACCGGTGGATGGTCACCTAACCGCGCGGCCTCCAGACACCAGCGTTACAGGTTGCGCAGGCGGAGGGCGTTGCCGTGGGCGGGGAAGCCCTCATGGTCGGCGAGGGCGAGGACCGAACTCGACATGCGGGCCAGCGCCGTGGAGTCCGCGCAAGCCACTGCGGTGCGCTTGAGGAAGGCGTCGGCGGTGATCCCCGATGCCACGTGGGCGAACCCGCTGGTCGGCAGCGACGCCGGGCAACCGATCACGAAGTTCGCGGCGGAGAATGGTGTGTGCTGGCCCACCAGGATCTCGCCGGCGTTGTCCAACCGATCGACCACGTCGTCGAGGTATTCGTCGGCGACCGCCACCTGCAAGTGCTCTGGCGCGAACTCGTTGGCGATGTCGACCGCATTGTCGAGATCGTCGACCAACACCGACCCGCCGTTCGGGCCGAGCGACGCCCGTGCGGCCTCCGCTCGAGCCGCCGGGAGCGGTGCCAGCTGCCGTTCGAGTTCGGCGTCGGTGGCGTCGACCAATGCGCTCGACGTGGTGACCAGCACCACCGAGCTGTCGGTGCCGTGTTCCGCCTCGATCAACAGGTCGGCCGCCAGGCGCTCGGCGTCGGCGGTTTCGTCCGCCACCACCAGCGACTCGGTCGGTCCGAGCAGCATCATCGTGGCCACACCGTGCCGTTGCATCTCCACCTGGGCGATGGTGACCGCTGGCGAGCCCGGCCCGACGATCTTGCGAACCCGCGGGATCGACTCGGTGCCGAACCCCAGGGCCGCGATGCCCGCCGGCCCGTTCACCCGGAACACGTCGTCGATGCCCAGCTTGCGGCACACCACCAACACCGCCGGGTCGACCTCGCCGTTGCCGCCCGGAATCGGCGGCACCACCAGGGCCAGCGATGGCACTCCCGCGACCGTCGCAGGGACGGCGAGCTGGTACGCCACGCTCGGGTAGCTCGCCTTGCCTGACGGCGTGAACAACCCCGCCGACGCGATCGGCGTGACCTTCTCGCCAACCGTGAGCCCCGGTTCGCTCTCGATCGACCACGCCGACAGCTGCGCCATCTGCGCCTCGTTGAACGTGCGCAGGTGCTCGATCGCATCGTCGAGCGCTCGATCGACGTCGTCGCTCACCGCCGCGCTGGCCAGTTCGTCGCCGCCGATACGCAACTGATCGGGGGCGAGCTCGATGCCATCGAACCGGGCGAGCGCGTCGCACACGGCTGCGTCGCCGCGGTCGTGCACGTCGTCGATCAGTTCGCCGATCGAGCGCCGCAGATCGTCGTCGAAGATGTCGTCGAGACCGCGCCGCATCAGCGCCGCACGCGCTGCGGTATCCATCTCGCTCCACCGTTGCCGCCGCAGAACCGTCACAATCGGCGACGCTACCTGCCGCTACGATCTCCCCGCGTTCGAGCGCTCTCACCGGCGCCAGAGAAGGAGCGTGCATGCCCGTCACCGTCGTCGTCGGCGCCCAATGGGGTGACGAAGGCAAAGCCAAGGTCATCGACCTGCTGAGCAAAGAGCACGTGTACGTAGTGCGCTATCAGGGCGGCCACAACGCAGGCCACACCGTGGTAGTCGATGGAGAGCGATATGCGCTCCAGCTCGTGCCATCGGGGATTCTCTACGACCACGTGATCCCCGTGATCGCCAACGGCGTCGTCGTCGACCTGCCGACCCTGTTCGAAGAGATCGACGGACTGGAAGAGCGGGGCATCTCGTGTGCCCGCCTGCAGGTATCGAGCCGAGCCCACCTGATCTTCCCCTGGCACCAGGCACACGACGCGATCGCCGAGGCGATGCGCGGCGACGACAAGATCGGCACCACCCTGAAAGGCATCGGCCCGGCCTATGCCGACAAAGCACGGCGGGTCGGTGTGCGTGCGGGCGACGTGCTCGATCGTGACCGCTTCCGCGTGCTGGTGCGCGAGCGTGCGGTTGCCGAGAACACCCTGATCGAGGAAGCCGGTGGGACCCCACTCGACGTTGCTGAGGTGGTCGATCGCTTCGACGAACTCGGGCAGCGGCTGGCACCCTACGTGGTCGACACCGTCGGTCTCCTCCACGATGCCGTCGACGCCGGGGATCACCTGCTCCTGGAGGGCGCCCAGGCGACGTTCCTCGACCTCGACCATGGCACGTATCCCTACGTGACGTCGTCGAACCCGACGGCGGGCGGCGCGTCGACCGGAACCGGTCTCGGTCCGAAGCTGATCGACCGAGTCGTCGGGATCACCAAGGCCTACACCACTCGCGTCGGCGCCGGGCCGTTCCCCACGGAGTTGCTCGACGACGACGGCGATCGTCTCGTCGACATCGGCCGCGAGTTCGGCACCGTCACCGGCCGCCGGCGTCGTGCCGGCTGGCTCGACTGCGTGATGCTCCGCCATGCGGTGCGGCTCAACTCGCTCACCGAGCTGGCACTGACCAAGCTCGACATCCTCGACGGGTTCGAGCAGGTGCAGATCTGCACCGGGTATCGCCTCGATGGCGTCGACGTGTCCGGGTACCCCGACCGCTCCGACCTGTTGACCCGCGTCGAGCCGGTGTACGAAACGTTGACCGGATGGGAGACGTCGTTGACCACTGCTCGTGAGCCCGGCGAGTTGCCGGCCGAAGCTCGACGGTTCATCGAGGTCGTCGAACGCGAGGTCGGCATTCCCGTGCGCGTCGTCGGCGTAGGCGCCGAGCGCGATGACTACCTCGTCTGGGCGTCATGATCCCGCGCTACTCCACGGCGGAAATGGACGCGGTGTGGAGCGACGTCGCTCGCTTCGGCCGCTGGCTCGAAGTCGAGCTCCTTGCCACCGAGGCGCTCGCCGAGCTGGGCACGGTGCCCGCGAATGACGCCACGGCATGTCGTGAGCGGGCGCCCGAGGTCGACGACGCATTCGTCGCCGCCGTGAGCGAACGTGAAGCGGTGACCGACCACGACGTGGCCGCCTTCGTCGACGTGGTGCAGGGCGCGATCGGCGCGCCATCGGGGTCGTGGATCCACTACGGCCTCACGTCGTCCGACGTGGTCGACACCGCGCAGTGCTGGGCGATGCGTGACGCCGCCGATCTCATCGTCGGCGCCGCCGACGCGTTGCTGGCCACGATGGTCGAACTCGCCCGTCGGCACGCTGACACGCCGATGATCGGCCGCACCCACGGCATTCACGCCGAGCCGACCACCTTTGGCGCCAAGGTCGCGCTGTGGGCACTGCAGCTCGATCGCGACCGCACACGCATGCGCGCCGCGCGCGACGCCGTGGCGGTGATGAAGCTCAGCGGCGCCGTCGGTACGTACTCGAACATCCCGCCCGACGTCGAGGCGTTCGTCGCCGCCCGCCTCGAACTTGCACCGGTGCCCGCCACCCAAGTGGTGGCGCGCGACCGCCACGCCGAGTTCCTCTACGCCTGCGCCTCGCTCGCAGCCACTTGTGAGTTGGTCGCCGTCGAGTTGCGGCACCTGCAGCGCACCGAGGTGGGTGAGGTGCTGGAGGGGTTCAAGCCGGGCCAAAAGGGCTCGTCGGCAATGCCCCACAAGCGCAATCCGATCTCGGCCGAAACGATCTCGGGCCTTGCCCGGGTAGTGCGCGGCAATCTCCTCACGGGGCTCCAGGACGTGGCGCTGTGGCACGAGCGCGACATTTCTCACTCGTCGGTCGAACGAGTGGTGCTGCCCGACTCGTCACAGCTCGTGTACTACATGCTGCGCCGGTTGCGTGGCCTGCTCGACCGCCTCGGGGTCAACGAGAATCGAATGATCGAGAACCTGTGGTCGAGCCACGGTTTGGTGTTCAGTCAGCCGGTGCTGTTGGCGCTGGTGCGTGCGGGCGCAACACGTGATGACGCGTATCGGATCGTGCAACGCAATGCGTTGCGTGCGTGGGACGAACAGCGCGAGTTTCGGTCGCTGCTCGAAGAGGATCCCGACGTGGACTCACTCGGTGCGAGCGGTGAACTCGACAGTGCCTTTGATCTTCATCGGTCGTTGGCCAATGCGCACCGCACGATCGATGCGCTCGACGAGATCGAGCTGGATTGATCCGGATCGACCCGGATCGGTCGGAGATGAACCGCAGCTCAGTCGCCGCGGCCGATGCCCGCTTGCTTGAGCACGCTTGCCGGCACACCCACGTCGCGCCATGACGCATACGAGATCGACTTGCTGTGGCTGTAGCTCTTGGCCACACCAACAAAGGCTTCTTCGAGCGCCGGCATGTCGATCGCGTCCGACATCGCCTCGAGTTCGGCCTCGAGATCGCGCCGTTCCTGCACCAACAGCAGCTCGTCGAGTGCGCTGGCGCTCTGCAGTTCGGCGTCGATCGCTTCGAGGCGCGCCTGCACCGTTTCCGGTGTCCGTTTCCGACCGCGCTTGGGTTTGGTGGCGCGCAGCCCTTCGAGGTAATCCCGCACGATTCGACCTTCGACGCGCCCCTTGGCCAATGCGGCCTTGTGCTCGTCGGTCATGGGGGATTTCGGCCCTCGCTTCTCTGCCATTTGGAGGATGATACGCCCGTGAACTCGTCAGTCCATAGTTTTTCGGAGTTGTTCGAACTGGCACCCCATGGTCCGGACGTCTATGTGGGAATCGGCCCGCAATACCCGTGGGGAGGCCTCTACGGCGGCCAGATCGTGGCCCAGGCCCTCCGTGCGGCCACGTTGACTGTCGACGACGACCTCGCCGTGCACTCGATTCGCGCCTATTTCATTCGCCGCGGCGATCACAATGAACCGGTCAGATACGAGGTGGATCGCATTCGTAACGGGCGCTCGTTTGCCACCCGGCGTGTCGTGGCACGACAAGCCGTTGGGGCAATCCTCAACGCCGAAAGCTCGTTTCAAAAGCCGGAGGAGTCACCGGTTGTGCAAACGGTCTCGATGCCCGATGTGCCGTCGCCCGACGGGCTCGAACACGACTCGTGGAGCGACCATTTTTCCCGAGCGTTCGTCCCGGTCGAGGCACTGCACGATCGTCGGGATGGCAGTGGACGTTCCACCGCATGGTTCAAGGTGAATCGCGACATCGGCGACCCCAACGATCAGGCGGGTCAGCTGCTGCACCGGTGCTGGCTGGCGTACATCTCCGACGACCTGCCAACCGACGCGGTAATCCGTGCGGTCCCCGAGTTCGACAGCGACGACTTCTTCGCGGCCAGTCTCGACCACACCATCTGGTTTCACGGCCCGGTGCACGCCGACCGTTGGCACCTCTACGACATGACGTGTCATCACTTCACCGGTGGTCGCGGCGTATCGATCGGCCACGTGTTCTCCGGCGATGGTGCGCACGTGGCGACCATCGCCCAAGAAGTACTCGTGCGCCGCGCCCGCGGGTGAGAAGATCGGCGGTGATGACGCCTCCTCTCACCCCCATCCAAGAGCGGCTGCGCGATCACGTGGCCGAACACTCCGTCAAACGCGGCGAGTTCGTGTTGAAGTCAGGTGCCCGCAGTGCGTGGTTTCTCGACACCAAACAAACCGTGTGTCGCAGCGACGGCGTCATCGCAGTGGCCGACGCGGTTGCGGAGATCTTTGCTGAGGACCTGCCGACGATCGATGCGATCGGTGGACTCACGATGGGCGCCGATCCCGTCGCCTTCGGCGTCGCTGCGGTGCTGGCCACACGCGGAGTGGAGTTGCGCAGCTTCAGCGTGCGCAAGGAAGCCAAGGATCGCGGCGTGAAGGGCCGCATCGCCGGCGCGCTGCAGCCAGGAGACCGCGTGTTGGTCACCGAAGACACGACCACCCGCGGGACATCGCTGATCGAAGCGGCCGAGCAGATCGCCGAGTTCGGTGCCGAGCCGGTGTTCATGACCGTGATCGTCGATCGCGGCGGCACGTGCGCTGCGATGGCCTCCGAGCGCGGCATCGACTACCGCCCCCTCTTGACCGCCCCCGACCTCGGCTTCGACTACGGCACTTGACCCTTCGGAGAGGGGTCAGGGGGTCAACACGCCGGGGTTGAGGATGCCGGTCGGGTCGAGGGCACGGCGGAGCGCTGCTTGTGCATCGAGCTCGTCGGCGGTGCGGATCAGCGGGAGCCAGCGGGCCTTGGCGATCCCGATGCCGTGCTCGGCCGAGATCGTTCCGCCGGCATCAGCGACGACGTGCAGCACCGTGTCGGCAATTGTCTCGGTGTCGGTCGTCTCTAGGTAGTTGAGGTGCACGTTGCCCTCGGCCACGTGGCCGAACGGGATCAGCCGCGCGCCGTCGGCGGTCGCCGCCGAACGTGCGACGTCGACGAGCTGCGCCAGGTGGGTCAGGGGCACTGCAACGTCGAGCTTGAATACCGGTGTGCCCGTCGCCGTTGCCGCGGCGGCAATCGCCTCAGTGATCCGATCGCGCAGATCGAGGAGTTGCTGGCGAGGTGCCGGATCGGTGGCCACCACCGCATCGATCACCGCATCGACGCCATCGGCTTCGGCGATCGCTTCGCCGAGTTCGTCGGTGGGGTCGTGGCGGCCGGCGCACTCGACGAGCACGAAGGTTCCGTTGCCCGGAACGGCCAGCGGCGGAGTACGTCCGAGATGCTCGGTGACCAGCTCCATCGCCTCCGGCTGAATGAGCTCGATCTGATCGATCGATGGCACGGTCCGTCGAAGTCGGCCGGCGAGCTTCGTGGCACGGCCGAGGCCGCCCACTGCGACGAGTGCAGTCGTGCGGTGATCGAGCAGCGGCACCAGCCGCAGGCGCACCTCAGTGATCACGGCCAACGTGCCCTCCGAGCCGGAGAGCAGCGACGGCCAGTGCACACCGGCCGTCTCCTTGGGGAGGCCGGCGAGCGAACCGATCACGGCGCCGTTCGCCAGCACCGCTCGCACGCCGGCCACGTGGTGTCGCATCGTTCCGTAGCGCACCACACGTGATCCGCCTGCGTTGGTCGCCACGGCACCACCGATGGTGGCGCTGTCGCGGGCGGCGAAGTCGACCGGTACGTCGAGACCGACCGCCGACACCCGTTCTCGAACGGCCGCCAAGGTGGCGCCCGCTCCCACGGTGATCTGCATCGCATCCAGATCCGGCTCGTCGATCTCGTCGATCCGTCGAGTCGAGAGCACCACGGTTGCCCGCCCGTCGTCGGTCTGGCCCGGTTGCGCACGCGGCACGCTTCCGCCGACGAGGCCGGTGTTGCCTCCTTGAGTGACCACGACGGCGTCGTGCTGGGCGCAGGCGCGGAGCACTGCGCCGACCTCCGCCGATGTCGCCGGTCGGACCACCGCGCTGCACTCGCCGCTGTACCGCCGTGTCCAGTCCACCTCGTAGCCGGCACGTTCATCGGGTGCCGTCAGCACGTGCACCGCGCCGACAGCGTCGACGAGCTGAGCGATGAGCCCTTCGTGCTTGTCAGTGCTGGGTGGCATCGTGACTAGTCTGCGCCCTTCGAAGGGGGAATCGCCATGGAGAGGTTCTGGCGCGCAGCAGGCATCGCGTTGGGGAAGCACTGGAAGCGGGTGGCCGCTGCTGCGGTCGTGATCAGCGCGATCCTGCTGATCGGCACGAGTCGGCTCGAGTTCGCCACCGGCCAAGACAGCTACCTCAATCCCGACTCGCAGGTCGCGATCGACAACGTTGCGTTCCAAGACGACTTCGGCGGCGAGACCGTCGTGCTGTTGTTCATGGCCGACGAAGACACCAACATCACCGACCTCTTCGAAGGCGACAACCTCGCCGAACTGCAGCGGGTCACCGAAGAGCTCGGCGAGATCCCGGAGGTCTACTCCGTCGTCACGCCGTACGTGTCGATGCAGTTCAGCGACAACTTGCTCGCTGGCGGAGTGGGTACGAACGCACTCTTGTCGGCCGCAGGCCGCGACGAGGCCGGGGCCGAAGCGCGCAACGCCGACATCAGCCTCGCCTTGGCTCGACTGAACGCCGTCGACGATCAGACCCTCGGCAACCCCGACTACAACGAGCTGCTCATCTTCGGCAACGACAACTACGAGCTCGTCGACGGCGCACCCGTGGCCCCGCCCGACGAGGACCGGGCGATCCGTCTGTCGCTCGCATCGACCTTCCCCGATCAGCAGACCGCCGTCGGCGGTGTGGTGCTGCAGGGCAACGCCAGCCTTGAGGAGCAGACTGCCGGCACCGAGGCCGTGCTCGAAATCCTCGACGACGCCAACTTCGAAGGGTTCGAACTAATCGTCACGGGCTCGCCGGTGTACCTGGCGGAGATCAACGACTACCTACGCGGCGGCATGCTCACCCTCGGCGCCTGGGCGCTCGTGGTGATGGCCGTGATCCTTGCGGTGATGTTCCGCGTGCGCTGGCGCCTACTGCCGTTGCTGTCGGTGATCATCGGAGTGTTCTGGGCCTTCTCGTTCCTCGGCCTGATCGGTATCGACCTCTCGCTCGTCACCATCTCGGGCCTGCCGATCCTCATCGGTCTCGGCATCGACTTCGCCATCCAAGTGCACAACCGCGTGGAAGAAGAGGTGGTGATCGACCGCGAGGAACATCCGATCGCGGAGTCGCTGGCCAACATGGCACCGCCACTGATCGCGGCGGCCATCGCCGGCGTCGTCGCCGTGCTGGCACTGCGCATCTCGCGCGTGCCGATGATCCGCGACTTTGGCATCTTGCTGGCGATCGGCATCCTCGTGCTGGTCGCGGTCGGCATCGTGCTCACGGCATCGGTGCTCGGGATCCGCGAGTGGAAGCAGCGCACGGCCACCCGCGGGCCGTCGATCGTGGAGCGGATCGTCGTGTGGCTCGGCTCGTTGCCGTCGTCGCTCGGGTTGCCGATGGTGATCATCGCCGCCGCGCTGTTCGTCGGCGGCGTCTTCGCCGAAGACTCGGCGGAGATCCAGTCCGACCCGCTCGAGTGGATCGACCAGAACAGCCAGGTCGTCCAAGACGTACGCACGCTCGAAGAGCGCACCGAGTTCTCCACCACGCTCGGCGTGCTCGTCGAGGCGAACAACACCTACGACCAAGACGTGGTCGATCTGATTTACGGCTTCAACGAGGCAGCACTGGCGCGCGACGAGGTGGTGTCGACGTCGAGCCTCGTGAACACGATGGCCAAGATCATCGAGATCCCCGGGGCGACGAACATCTCGCCGACGAGTGAGGACATCGTGGCGGCGGCCGAACAGATGCCGCCCGACATCGAACGGGCGCTGGTGAACAACGTCGAAGAGGCGACGGCAACGCAGCTCAACTTGCGCCTCGCTCCGGCGAGCCTCGAGGAGCGGGCCGTGTTGGTCGAGGAGCTGCAAGCCGATCTCGATGCGCGTATCGCCGAGCTGGAGCTCGATCCCGACAGCATCCTGCTCGTCGAACTGCCCGATGGTCAGGACCCGGTGCGGGCGACGCCGGCAGGGCTTGCTGCGGTGGGCATCGGCCTGCTGGAGAACCTGTCGGCGAATCGCGCCAACCTCACCTATCTGGCACTGAGCGTGGCTGCGCTGTGGCTGGTGTTGCGGTTCCGCAGCCTGTCCCGTGCGTTGCTCGCCCTGGTGCCGGTGGTGCTCGCCGTTGGCGTGTCGGCGATCGTGGTCGGCATCTCCGACGTGCAGCTGTCGCCACTCACCACGGTGAGTGGCCCGCTCGTGATCGCCACGTGTGCCGAGTTCTCGGTGCTGATCCTCGGGCGATATCTCGAGGAACGACAGCGTGGGCTCGAACCCGACGATGCGACGCGCATGGCGGCACAACGCACGGGGCGCGCCTTCTTCACCTCGGCGATGACCACCATCGGTGGCTTTGCGGTGTTGATCTTCTCGTCGCTGCCGCTGCTCAGCGACTTCGGCATCATCGTGACGCTCAACGTGGCGATCGCCCTCCTGGCAGCGCTTGTGGTGATGCCGCCGCTGTCGGTGTGGGTCGATCGACTCGGCTGGCTCGGCACCGATGATCAGATGGCCGAATCGACCGACGAAGAGCAGCGCAGCGTCCGTCTCGCCGCCGCGGTCCCGAGCGGCCAGACGGTCGGGATGGCCGTTGGCGTGGTCGGCTTTGCTGCCGCAGGCGGGATCACCTATGCGACCGCCGACACCGACGACGGCGACGTCGAGGAGCTCTCGTTCATCGCTGCGCCGTTGCCGACGACGACCACCACCACGACCACCACGACCACGACGATTCCGCCGACGACCGTGCCGGGCGAGGAACCGACGGAAACGACCGAGCCGGCCGGTCCGGCGATCGACCCGAGCGACTTCGGCACCGAGCGCCCGACCGGGTTGATCGGTGGCGTGCTGTTCGACGAGCTCACGGCCCAAGGCGTGGAGCCGAACGTGGCGAACTGCGCGATCGAGTCGGTGGCCGGTGGCGTGGAGAACGTCGACGCCGCCGCAGTGCTCGGCGGCGACGACGCCGCTGCGGCCCCGGTGGTGCAAGCCGGGCTCGATTGCGGCATCGATCAGTCGATCATCGACGCCACGCTCGTGTCGCTGCGCGGCGGCTGATCCCGGCGATGAGCCACTGCGCGCCCACGCAGCGCGCTGGCTCACCGCCGTTGGTGTCGCCATCCCAGTAGTGAGGCAATGCGCGCCCACGCAGCGCGCTGGCTCACCGCTGTCGGTGTGGCCATCCCAGTAATGAGGCGATGCGCGCCCTGGCGGCGCGTTCGCTCACCGCCGTGGGATGCTGAAGTGTGCGCAGATGGTGGGTGCTCGGAGTAGCCGCAGTGCTGGTCGCGTGCGGTGGCGCGTCGGAGGATGCGGGCGCACCGACGACATCGAACTCGGAAGCGACGGTGGCGATCGGCACCACCACCACGACTACAAGCGCATCGCCACCCCCGACCACGCCGATAACACCCTCGCCGCCGACCGCTGCCCCCGCGACCGAGGCCCCGCCGACGACCGCCGCGCCGACGACGACCGCTGCGCCGACGGCGATCGAGTGCATCGACGCGTTGCCGCTCTCGTGGAAGGCGGCGCAGGTGGTGATGCCGGCGATCGACGGCGCCGCGCTCGATGCTGCCGCGGCCGTGATCGACAAGCACGACCTCGGCGCCGTGCTGCTGTTGCGTTGGCCGGAGGGTTCCGACGCCGCTCGGCTCGCAGAGTTGAAGCTCGCGCCCACGACGCCGCTGATGATCGCGGTCGATGAAGAGGGCGGTGTGGTGCAACGCCTGCGCAGCATCCGCGAGATTCCGTCGGCACGAGAGGTGGCGGCGACGCGTCCGCCGGAGGCGGCCAGCGACCTGATCGCCGAGCACGCCGCCGATGTGGCTGCGCTGGGCATCGACGTGGTGTTTGCACCGGTTGCCGACGTTGCGCCGCCCGGCGGTGGCGGTCCCATTGGCTCGCGCGCGTTTGCCGACGACCCCGACGTGGTCGGCCAGTACGTGCGGGCATACGCAGACGGATGGTCCCGCGCCGGAGTCCTCCCCGTGCTGAAACACTTCCCCGGCCACGGCGACGCCAGCGCCGACACGCACGAAGCCCGTGCCACGACGGCGCCGATCGACGCGCTGCGAACTCGCGACCTCGTTCCCTACGTAGGGATCGATCCCGACACCGTCGGTGTGATGGTCGGACACCTCGACGTGCCTGGCCTCACCGACGGCTTGCCGACCAGCCTGTCGACGGCCGCTATCGATGGCGAGCTGCGCTCCGGGCTCGGGTTCGCCGACTCGCTGGTGTTCAGCGACGCCCTCGGTATGGACGCGGTCACTGCGGTTGCCGACCTACCGGAGGCGACGGTGCTGGCGATCGCTGCGGGCACCGACGTTGCGGTGTTCACGGATCTGGCGCGCACCGGCGAGGCGATCGACGGTGTCGAGGCCGCCGTGGTCGATGGTCGCTTGTCGGCCGACCGCCTCGACGAGGCTGTCGCGCGAGTCCTGCGGCACAAGGACGTCGATCCGTGCACCCTCGATATCGGGTGAGAACCCGTCGCGTCAGCATCGATACCATCCGCACGTGCTGGACCGGCCCGACGACAACGGCCTCTACCCCCTTGTGCGGGTCGCCGCGATGGCGGGCAACCCGGTGGAAGAGAATCCGCTCGACCTGTTGTTCAACCGTTTTCTCGAGCGCGGCCAGGTGCCGTTGCGCCAGCTGAAGTTTCGCGTCGAACGCGCCGACGACCTGCGCGCCTGTCTCGAGGGCGCACGAAAGATGGGCTTCGTCGGCTTCGGCGTGACCGTCCCCTACAAGACGCACATGCCGGCGCTGTGCGACGAGATCGTCGCCGACAGTGCCGACATCGGCGCGATCAACAACGTGATCTTCGAGGGGCCCGAGCGCCGAGCCGTCGGACGCAACACCGACGGCGTCGCGGCGCTGGCCGGGTTGGCACGGATCACCGACGTGCGCGGCGCACGCGTGACGATGCTCGGCGCCGGCGGCGTGGCCCGCGGGATCGGAGCTGCGCTGGTCGACGCCGGTGTGGGTGCGATCACCGTCGCTGCCCGGCGGCCCGAGCAGGGCGAGCCCGTCGTGGCGATGCTCGCCGCTCGGGCGAGCGCGGTCGATGCCACCTACGAACCGTGGCACGGCATGCTGCGCCTAACGAGACCGACCGACATCCTCATCAACGCGACACCCGTCGGTTCGGCGCCGGAGGTCGGCGCACTCGACGTCGATTGGGACTCAGCCGGCGGCGCACAGGTCGCCGTCGATGTCGTCACCGGGCCGCGTACGACACCGTTCATCGAGCGCGCCCATCAACTCGGTATGCGCACGATCGACGGCGTCGACATGCTGGTGGACATCGTGCACATCAACATCGGGCTCTTCGGCGTCGACGTCGGCCGAGACGACATCGATACGTATGCCCGCGAACTGTCGGGACCACCGATCTCCGAAGGAGCAGCATCATGACCGAGACCTCACCGCGCACGGGCGAACCACGTGTGTGCATCGTCGGCGCAGGTTGTTCGGGGTTCACCATGGCCAAACGGCTGAAGGACGCCGGGATCGCCTACGACGAGTTCGAGATCTCCGACGACATCGGCGGCAACTGGTACTTCAACAACCCGAACGGGATGTCGTCGTGTTACGAGAGCCTGCACATCGATACCTCGAAGTGGCGGCTGGCGTTCGAGGACTATCCGGTGCCCGACTCCTGGCCCGACTTCCCGCATCACAGTCAGATCCTGCAGTACTTCCACGACTACGTGGACCACTTCGGGCTGCGCGACAACATCGCGTTCAACACCGCCGTCGACCGGTGCGACGACCTCCCCGACGGACGGTGGAAGGTCACGCTGTCGACCGGCGAGCAACGCGAGTACGACGCCGTCGTGGTCGCCAACGGCCACCACTGGGACGCGCGCACGCCGGAGTATCCGGGCACGTTCGACGGCTACCAGATCCACAGCCACGACTACCGCAACCCGTTCGAGCCGTATGACTTTCGCAACAAGGCGATTCTGATCGTCGGTGCCGGGAACTCGGCGATGGACATCTCGTCGGAGTTGTCGCAGCGCCCGATCGGTGAGCGTGTCGTCGTCTCGATGCGCCACGGCGTGTGGGTGCTGCCGAAGTACATCGACGGGCGGCCCTCCGACAAGGTCGCCCTTCCCGCGTGGGTGCCCGGCAAGGTGGGACGAGCCGCCGCTCGCCGCAAGATCAAGAAGTCGATCGGCAAGATGGAAACGTACGGCCTGCCGACGCCGGACCATGAACCGCTCGACGCCCACCCATCGGTATCCGGCGAGTTCCTCACCCGTGTGGGCTGCGGCGACATCGCGCCCAAAGGAGAGATCGAGCGACTCGACGGCGACGGCGTGGTGTTCGCCGACGGGACGCGTGAACACTTCGACGCGATCATCTGGGCGACCGGCTACAACGTGACCTTCCCGTTTCTGCCGCAGGTCGACCTGACGCCCGCCGACGACAACACGTTCCCGTTGTACAAGCGGATGGTCAAGCCCGGCCGCGAGACGCTGTTCTTCTTGGGACTGGCCCAGCCGCTCCCGACGCTGGTCAACTTCGCCGAACAGCAGGCCAAGCTGGTCGTCGCGGCGCTGCAGGGTCGCTACGACTTCCCGGCGCACGCCGAGATGGAAGAGACGATCGCCGCCGACGAGCGGGAGTATCTCGGCAACTTCTACGACAGCCCGCGTCACCGCATGCAGGTCGACTTCACCAAGTACGTCGCCGACTTGCACAAGGAGATCGCGCGCGGCGCAGAACGGGCCTCCTCCACGGCCAGTTAGGTGCCGACCGGTTCGGCGACGAACTCGAAGCCGCGCCCGTGCACCGTGCGGATGACCGCCTGCCGCTTGCCGTCGTCGCCCGTTGCCGCGCGCGCCGAGCGAATCCGCGAACTCACCGCGGCGGCGGTGACGAAGCGGGTACCCCACACCTCGTCCATCAGCTCCTCGCGCGACACCATGCGTCCCGCGTTTGACGCCAGGTAGGCCAGCACGTCGAACACCTGCGGCTCGACATGTTCGACAACGCCATCGCGTCGCAGTTGCCGACGTGAGATGTCGATCTCGAGATCGGGCGCGAAGCGCAACGCGTCCTCTGACGTGATGTCCGGTGCCGCAGTGTCGCCGAGCACGGCCCGGGAGCGCTCCACCGCCTCGGCGATCCCGACGGCCGGGGGTGGCCCGCAGCGGGCTTCGACCATGCGCTCGTCTTCCATGAACGGCAACGGGAACAGCGTGTTGGCGCGCCCGACGGGACGCGCCAGCCACAGTTGGTCGGCGGCCTTGGGTTCGCCGCAACGTTGCGCCGCCGCCGCAGCGGTGCGAATCGTGACGGCGACTCCTTCGATGTCGCCCCAACCGACGAGCATGTCGAGTGACCGCCGCCACGCCGCGGCGGCGACCGGCCACGGCGCCCGGTGTGATTCGAGGATCGCTCGAGCACGCGCGGCCGCCGATCGCGACCACGGGAGTGGCGACCGCTCGCTCACCAGTTCGTTGCGTTCGACCGCCCGGGCCGCATCGTCGATCCGGCCGTTGAACAGGTAGACGTGGCTCAGCGCGGCGAGGACCCAACCGAGGCTGATGTCGTCGTCGCCCGCGGCGGCGCGCTCAGCCAGCGCGGTGAGTTCGGGGATGGAGCTGAGGTCGTCGACGTGGGTGCCGAGCAGCGTGGCGCGAATCTCTATCTCGAAGGGTCCGCCGAGAGCGACCGACTCGGCGATCGCGGCTTCGTATCGCAGGGTGGCGGTGGCGTAGTCGTCGGTGAAGGCAGCCAGCGCACCGAGCGTGCGGGCCGCGAGCAGCCGCCCGAGCTGCGTCGCAGTGGGGTCGTCGTAGGCCGACGTCGCCAGACTGCCCGCAAGTTCGCGCTGGTCGACGTTGAGGGCACAGAGCGCGATCACTGCGAGCGCCTCGGCGCGCAGTGGCGCCTCGGCGCCGGCCCATCGCTCGACGACACGGCTGCCCAACGCTGCCGCCACCGGACGGGGCGCGCTGGATGGAGCGAACAACGGCAGCACCAACCGGTAGGCGCGGTCCGGCGTGTCGTCGGTCTCGAGGGTGAGTTCGAGCGCGCTCACCAGATGCGTGGCGTGGCGCAGCACGGTCGCCGCGACGCTGAGGTTCGTGTCGGCGGCCGCGCGGGCGACGATGCCGTCGGCGATCGCTGCGGAGGCCTCGATGTATCGATCGGTGACCGTTGCCGTCAGACCCGCCTCGTCGAGGTATTCGAGCGCGAACTCACGCACCGGCTCGAGCAGGCGGAAGCGTGTGCCGCCCTCGTCGTCGTGGAGCGCGACCACCAGCGACTCGCGCACGAGCAGATCGATCTGCTCGAGGGCACCAATGCGGTCGACGTCGGCGATCGTCGCGGCGAGCTCGAGATCGAACGGTGCGGTCAGCGGCGAAAGGGTGGCCAAGAAGTGTTGCGCAGACGGTTCGATCCGCTCGAAGCTGTCGGCGATCACCATCCGCAGGCTGCGCTGGTGATCGACCGGCTGGAGTTCGTCGTGCAGCACATCGAGCGTGGGCCCGAGCATCTCAGCGAATTCCGCTGGGGCGATCGCCGATGATCGAGCGGCTGCCAACTCGATCGCCAGCGGGAGGCCGTCGAGTCGGCGCACGATGTCGTCGATCGCTGCGAGGTTCGCAGGAACCTCAGGCCAGCCGGCGCCGCGCGCCCGGCTGGCCTGCACGAACAGCTGCGCGGCCGCCGAGGGCCCGTCGTTGGGCGATGAGGTCGGCAGCGGCGCCAGCCGGTAGCGAATCTCCCCGGGAACGCCGAGTTCGGTGCGCGAGGTGGCCAGCGCGCGGACGGTGGGGTGGACGGCGAGGAGATCGGTGACCGTCTGGCGAGCGGCGTCGAGCACGTGTTCGCAGTTGTCGATCACCACCAGCGGATGGTCGTCGCCATGAACGAGCGCCCACGCCTCGATCGACGGGGCGTCGAGCATGCGCAGGACGGCGCGGGAAACCTCGTCGCCTGCATGCCGGACGGCGGCCAGGTCGATCCACCCCCGCGGACCCGAGACACCGTCGGACAGTTGCTGCGCAACGGTGGTTTTGCCGACCCCTCCGGGTCCGACGATGGACACCAATCGGGCGTTGGCGAGGTGCGCGTTGATCGCCTCGAGGTCACTCTCCCGTCCGACGATCGTCGCCACCGGTGCCATCTTGGCACCGGTGGAACGATGACGCTGACTGGGGGTCGTATGGGCGGCCGGTCGTATCGGCGAGATCAGTAGTTGAAGACCAACGCGCCGCCTTCGGTGAACTCGTATACGGCGGGTGCACCAGCGACGGTGACACCGGGCGACCAGTCGCGCTCGGCAAGGCCGCGCAGGTTGACGCACACGGGGCAGGCGAAGAAGCGTCCTCCGGCGCCGACGAACTCGTCGTGCAGGGCGGAGATCGACGGTGCGCCATCGACGGCGATGTCGTCGACCGCTCCGGCGAGCCCGACGTGCACGGCTTCCTTGGTGAGCCAGATGGCGGCCTCCTTGCCGGCGCGCAGGGCTTCGACGCCCATCAGATACGCGATCAGGACGTTTTCGGGCTCTTCGGGCCCGTGGGTCAGCCCGACGAGCACCTTCTGGTCGGTGGCCGTGGTGGCCTCGGCGGTGGGCGATGGTGCAGTGGTGGTGGTCATGGTGTGCTGCTTTCTGTTGGTGGGTGATGGGTCGGTGCTGCGCGGTGCCGCGCAGCGCGATCTGTTCAGGCGGAGGGAGTGCGCGCCAGGAACGAGTAGCCGTACACCTCGAATGCGCGGGCGTTGGCCTCGCCGCGTGCGCCGCCAAAGGTGTCGACGGGAGGGCTGATCTCGATGTCGACGAATCCGTGTCGTTCGAGCAGTTGCGTCCAGCCTGCACACGGCAGGCCACCGGCGATTCAACCGGTCCAGAGGTCGATCGTTCGCCGGGCCTCTTCGGGAACGGGAGCACCATTGGCGATGTCGGCGAACTGCAGCCGGCCGCCGGGACGGAGCACTCGTCGAATCTCGGCGAGCACGGTGTCCTTGTCGGGGCAGAGGTTGATCACGCCGTTGGAAATCACCACGTCGGCCCAGTCGTCGGCCACCGGAACGTCTTCGAGGTAGCCGTGGCGGAACTCGACGTTGTCGACGCCGGCCGACCGTGCCGCGGTACGAGCCTTGTCGATCATCGGCATCGTCATGTCGATGCCGACGACCTGGCCAGCCGGCCCGGTGGCCGCTGCCGCGAGCAGTGAGTCGAAGCCCGAGCCGGCCCCGAGATCGACGATCCGTTCACCCGCTCCGATCGGCGCGAGTTCGAACGGATTGGCCACACCGGCGAACGACTCGACGGTGGACTGCGGCAAGGCGTCGACCTGCTGCATGTCGTAGCGGCAGTGCTCGGCGTTCGGTCGGCCCGTGTGGAAGTGGAACTCGCCATCTGGGTTGAGGGCCACGGCGGCGTACTTGTCCTGCACCTCGGCGCGCAGCTCGTCCCGGTCGACCGGAAGGTCGTCGGACGGGTTGTCGCCGAAGTAGTTCGGCGTCTCTGGCTCGGTCATGGGGCCATCTTCTGCGCACACCGCAGTGCGGTCTTGCAGAACCCTTGCGGAGTTCGTGCAGATCCGCGAGCGGACGCCGCCGCCGTTGCCGTCGCGGTCGCCGTCGTTGCAGTGGTTACGCGGCGCGCAAGGCGTCGGCGATGGCAGCCGACCGCTTGGCGAAGCCCGGGGCGCCGGCCGAGAGGTTGTCTCGTGTTGCCCGGTCGAGCGCCGCAACGGCCCCGCTGCGGTCGCCGGTTAGCGCCACGGCGAGGCCGTAGGCATGGCGCAGCGAGCCCCAGTAGAACCCGCCACCGCCCCACAGGTTGAGCACGGCGTGCTGGTCGACGTACGGCGCAATCGATGCCGCAAGCGTGTCGCCGGCCGCGGTGTGTTCGCAGAGGAAGGCCGCCTCGGCTGCGGTCGCCAGTGTTGTGGTCAGCGAGATGTCGCGAATCGACTCGAGCGCCCCCGGTTCGAGGAGCGGCTCGAGCAACTCCCGTGCGGTGGTCAGGTCGCCGCCCTGGGCGACGCAGAACGCAGCAGGACCGCGATAGCCGAGCGTTGAGGTCGACGTGGCCGTCTCGGTGATCGCTGCGGCGAGCTCTCCTCCGCGACCTTCGTACAGCCTGAGCATGGCCACCTGGGAGGCGTAGCACTCGAAGGCGTCCGGTCGGTTGGCCGACGGCCACAGGGCATAGGCGTGGCGAAAGCGCGCCCCGCCGACGCTCGTTCCGCACGCGAAGTCGAGCAGCGCGTGCCACGACGCACCCCACCATTGGAACCGCGGCACTTGGACGGCGCCGGCGAGCGCGTTGGCGTAGCGCAAGGGAGGCTCCGCACGCGCGAGCTGGCCTTGCTCCATCAGCGCGCAGGCTTCGTACGACAACGCCAGCACCAACGTTTCGATCACGTCGTCGCGGCGCGCCAACTCTTGGGCTTCGAGCGCCAGCGCCAATCGCTCGCTGGGGTTGTCGGGACGCATCCGTGCCTGCACCAGGCCGGTGAGGGCGCGTGCGAGCGTGCCCGGTGTGCCGCCGCGGGCCAGCTCGACTGCCTCGGTCGCCAGAGCGTCGGCCCGTTCGATGTCGCCGAGGAGGTGACTGTTGGCGAGATCGGTCTGCAGCTGGACTCGCGTGTCGGTCGGCTCGATCGGCAGCCGGTCCAGCGCCTCGCGCACGAGCGCTTGGGTGTCGTCCCTCGAGGTCTGCGGCGCGGTCTCCTCGGCGAGCGCCCGTGTCGCTGTGGCGAATGCGTCGGCGTCGTCGACCGATCGGGCCTGCCGCAGCGCCCGGCGCAGCGACTGCGCCCCGGCTTCGAGGTCGCCGGCTCGGACGCGCGCCCGGCCCAGACTGATCAGCAGCCCGAGCGCTCCCGGCGCGTCGAGGTCGTCGTAGTGGCCGAGATCGAGGAGTTCGCTCAGTTCGCGATACGCGCCGACTGCGTCGAGGTGTGCGGCGGCGTCGGCTGCCGCGGTGCGCGCGGTGGTCGAGGTCGGGTCCGCCAGCAACCGGTGCCGTGCGAGCGCGACGAGCCGGTACGGATCCGCGGGATCGAGCGCTCGTTCGATGGCGTCGGCGAGCCGTTGGTGCAGCAGCGGGTCGTCGACCGCCTGGTGGGCGCCATCGGTGAGGTTGAGGTGCGCCCCGGGTTCGGCGGTGGCCACCCCAGCGTCGAGGAGGAGCTGCAACGCGAGTCGCGCGGTATCGGCGCCGAGTCCCGACGCCCGCACCACTACCTCGGTCGGCACGGGCAGCGTGGCTGCGTGGAGGCAGCGCAGCATTCGCCCACCATCGGGGCCGAGCTGCAGGGGATCGATGCTGCTCGTCGCCGGGCTGGTCGTAGGCACATCGGCGATCGGGCGCACCGCGATACCGAGTCGGGCACCGAGCTCGTCCGCCGCGTCGCGGGCGATCAGGACCAGCGTGAACGAGGGTGTCGGCCGCCGCGCGAAAGATGCGAAGTAGTCGATGGTCGACGCAGGTGCGCGGTCTGCCCCGTCGATCACGACGAGCGCGTCACGTCCCAGGCGCGCGGTGATGCCGTGGGTGATCTCGTCGAACATCACCTCACGGGCGCGACCACCGAACCCGACTGTGTCGATCGATGTGATCGATGCCAGCGGGAGCAGGGGAGCGAACGGGGCGCCGTCGTTCGGCGAGACTCGAGCACGGTCGAATCCCCGGCCGGCCTGCCCGGCTCGCTGGGCGAGCCCGGCGATGTCGCCGGTCAGGTCCGCAGCTGCTGCGGCGGTGTAGAGCAGGCACCCGCCCGCCTCGTCGAGCGCATCGCCGATCCGCGTGGCCGGCGGTGCCGAGCGGCGAGGAGCTGGTGGCTGAGCATGTTCGAGCGCGGCCGCAACACGCCGTGATGGGGCGACACCGAGCTCACTACGAAAGGTCGCCGCCGCCTGCTGGTGCACTGCCGTCGCGGCGGCTCGGTCGCCGTGTGCGATTAGTACACGAATCAGCTGTTCGTAGGGCCGCTCACGGAGCGGCCGCTCCGCAACGACCGCGCGCAGTCGAGGAACGGTGTGTTCGTCGTCGAGCCCGAGCATCACCTCGTGGAGCTCGTCGACCGCGTGCTCGTGCAGCGCGTGCAGCCGATAGCGCTCGGACACCGCGGCCGGACAATCGGCGAGGTCGTCGAACGGCGCGTCCCACAGCTCGAGACTGTCGGTCAGATGTGCTCGAGCCGCCCGGAGGTCGCCATGACGGGCGGCCACCGTGCCCGCTTCGACGTGGTGCTCGAAGACCGTGACGTCGACGTTCGACACCGGCAGTCCGAGGGTGTACCCGCCGTCGACCGTGGTGATCAGTCCGGTGACCGATGCGTCGGCGAGCGCTTCGCGGAGATGTGAGATGTGGACGTGAAGCGACTGACGAGCGGTTCGTGGCGCGCCGTCGTTCCACATCGCTTCGATCAGCGTGTCGGCATCAACGCGTGCGCCGCGGGCGAGCGCCAGCCGGGACACGAGGCGTCGCTTCAGCTTCCCGCGGATGCGGACAACGGCGTTGTTGGCGCGAATCCTCGTGGCTCCGAGCACGCACAACTCAGCTGCCACGATTTCTTTAGTACCACATAAGCGCGCTGTGCTTCGCTGCTCGCGTCGAGCGAGGCGGAAGGGGAGACGGCCATGGGAAGAGTGCTGGGGACTGGGTCGACCCGACGCGCACGGACGGCAGCGATGCTGCTCACATCGGTCCTGGTCGCCGGTGTATGGCCGCTGGCGACGTACTCGGGGCCGGCCGCCGGGGGCACACCGGCGTGTGCCGATGCACGCATCGACGCGTCGGATGGGGCCGGCGCGCTCGAGGCTGCGGTGGGCGCGGCCAACGCGTGCATCGGTGCCCAGACGATCGAGATCGATGGTGGGACCTTCGAAACCGATGGCCTGTCGATCACCGATCCGCTGACGATCGTCGGACTCGATGCCGGGTCGCGGCCCGAGCTCGTGAGCAAGGGCTCGTCTGGCACGGTGATCAGCTCGACCGCTGGTGTTGATGTCGATGTGACGAACCTGGTGGTGACCACCACTGGGAACTGGTCGTTTCTCAACCAACGCGGCGGCACCGTCGTGCTCGATCACGTGGACGTGGCACTCACTGACACGCCGGGGTGCGGGGTCAGCTCGGGCAGTGCGGCCGTGGTGGGCGGGAGCGGAGTGCTCGAACTGGCGTCGTCGTCGATCGTCGGCGCGGCATGCAACGGCATCAGCGTGTTCGGGGCGTCGACGCTCAACCTCTCGGGCAGCCGCATCGCCGACAGTGGGAACCACGGGATCGATGCGAGTGGGTCGACCGTGACGATCGACGACAGCGAGATCGTCGGCAACGCGCAGTCGGGCGTGCGCAGCGCCAATCCCTCGTCGACCCTTGCCGTGAGCGCGTCGTCGCTCGCCGACAACGGCGCCCACGGCATCGACTGGGCAACCGGCTCGGTGGTGGTCGCCGACTCGTTCGTCGGCGCGATACCAGATGGTGTCGGCGGCTTCTCGCCGGCGGGCAACACCGGCGACGGCATCCGCACCAACTTCGCCGATCTCGACCTCGACAACACCGTGGTCGCACACAACGAACGCGGCGTGTACCTCGGCACTGGGCCAGCGGGCCAGCACGCCATCGACGACAGCGAGATTCGCGACAACAACGATGCGGGCGTGCACGCCAACGGTGGTGTCGCCACGGTCGCCGACACGACGATCGCCGGCAACGCCCCGAACTGCGAGGAGCTGTTCGGTCAGATCGCCGACGGCGGTGGCAACGTCGACGACGACGGATCGTGTGGGTTCGCATCACTCGATACGCCGACGATCTTCGTGAACACGACGGCGGAGGGCCGCGACGTGTTGCCGGGCGACGGCGTCTGCGACATCGGTGGTGAGGTCTCGCCGGGTGTGCCAGCGTGCTCGCTGCGGGCGGCGATCGAGGAGGCCAACTTCCGGCCCGGTCTTGACGTGCTCTCGCTCGTCGACGGGGTGTACACCGAGGCCGCCACGATCACCGAGAACCTCGGCATCGTCGGCGCCTCGGTCGACCGCACCGCGATCGAACCGGTGCTCGTGGCCGAGGAGCTCGACCGCTTCGGCGCCCAACTCTTGACGATGAACGGCGTGACCTCCAGCGGCGGTACTTCGGTACAACGCGTCGACCTCGACGAAGTGGTCATCTCGCCTCGTGACGCGTCCACATCGCTCCTGCTGCGCACTCCGCTGTTGCGCTTGGAACAGACGACGATCGAACCGCCCGCAGTGGGGACGGCCACACGCATCGCCACCGTCGACCGGCTCGAGGTGCTCGACTCCACACTCGACTCCGTGACCATCGGCGGCGTCGACAGCGCCCAGATCGAGCGGTCGTCGTTCGTCGGCGCGTCGTCGCTGTCGGCCGAGGGGCCGACGACCATCGACCGGTCGCTCTTCGACGTGGGCGATGCCGTCGGGGTCACCGCCGTGCCGGGCCCGGTCACCGTCGCCAACTCGACATTCGCCGGGCTGCGACCGTTCTTCGTGTCGGCCGGTGGACGCGCCGATGTCTCGTTCTCGACGATGACCGGTGACAACTATGCGGTGTTCGCGCAGTCCGGCGGCACGCTGAACATCGAGGCGAGTGCGCTGACCGCCACGGCGACGGCGCCGGCGTGTGCCGGCGACATCGCCGCGATCGTCGTGTCGATCGCCGACGATGCCTCGTGTGGCGTCCCGGTGGCGGCCGACCTCGGGCTCGGCGCGCTCGGCGACAACGGCGGGCCGACGCACACGTTCCTCCCGGAGGCGGGAAGTGTGTTGATCGACGCCGCAGGCGGGGTGGCGTGCCCTGGCGTGGATCAGCGCGGCGAGCCCCGGCCGATCGACGGCGACGCCGATCGAGTCGCGGTCTGTGACATCGGCGCTGTCGAAGCTCCGCAGGTCACGGTCGAGCGTGAGCTCACCGTGCTGGTCGACATCGTCGCCAATGCGTCCGAGAACATCCGCTTCGGCGTCGAGGTCGACGTGCTCGGTGCAACGTCGGTCGTCCCCACTGAACCGCTTGCCGTCGAGCCGGGTTGGCCCCTGGCTGAGCCCGAAGGCTGTGCGGGCGACCTGTCGGACTGGTTCGAGTTCCGCCGTCCGATGTGCTCGGGCACGTACACCATCGCCGCGCCGGACGGTGCCGTCGTCGAACTGTCGGCGGTCGGCGCGGGCGACGACTTCCGCCCGTTCTTCGGGGGCGATTGCACAACGTCGAGCCTGGCGAACGAGCACGAGCGCGTGGCGTCGATCGCCGACGTCCCGTCGCCGACCTGCACGATCACGCTGGTGCAGCTCGGCAACGAACCGGCACCCGACGACGTCGCTGCGGTACACCTCACACAACGGTGGATCGGTGACCCTTCCGGCGCGCCGGAGCCCGCCATCCGTGTCGAACCGGTGGGCGATCCGACGGCAGGCGTCGACGCCTCGGCAGACAGTCCGATCCCGCAGCGTCAGTGCCGCGAGCCTGACGAGTTCGAGTCGAGCGTCGACGTGTTCCTCGAGTGCGTCGACGCGGTCACGCCGTGCCCGACGAGCGATCTCGGATGTCAGACGTTCGTCGGTGTCGACGTCGGTACCGGTGGCGACGACCTTGTCGTCGAGGTCGACGATCTCGACGGTTGGCTCACCACCCTGTCGGGCGACTGCTCGGCCGATGGCGTCATCGCCGGTGTACGCAACGAGGACGTCGTCCGATGCGACGTCGTCCACGTGCAGACAGCGGTAAGCGGTGCGCTCGTCGTGGAGTGGAACATCGACACCGACCTCGACGTCTACGGACCGCTGGGTCCGCGCCGGACGATCGACGCGCAGCTCGATGTGCAACAGAGTGGCGAACAGATCGACCAACTGATCCCCGACTCGAAGAGCGCCCTCCCACCCCAGGATCAGCCGCTGTTCGATTGCGCCGAGCCGTCGTTCCCGAACGTCGATGCGCCAGCCACATGTCGGTCGATCGTCGGGCTCGACCCCGGGCCATACGACGTGTCGCTGATCGAGCAACACGGCGTGCGGTACACCACCACGCTCGGCCCGGTGTGCGGCGCGGGAACGATCGTCGTGCCCATCGCCGACGTGGTGCTCTGCCAGGCCGACATCACACCGCAAGCGCCCGCGTTCAGCGTCGACCCGACTCCACGCACCGTGTTGGAGGGAACCGGTGACACGCCGACTCGTGTCGGTTTCGATCTGACCTTCGACACGCCGACTGCGCCGGGGTACCGACTCGAGACGGTGCCCCTCGCCGATGGCCAGTACGACGTCGATGCGGCAGGCGACTTGCTGCAACCGCGGATCGCCGAGGTGGTGGGCGCGTCCGACTTCGAGACGCTGCCAGCCGGCACCACCGAGCACACGGTGTGGATCGACATCGATGCCGACAACGAACCCGAGCCGCTCACCGCCGGCTTCATCGCAGAGATCACCGAAGTCGACACGGGGCGGCGCGTCCGGATCCACGTGACAGTGACCGACGACGACGAAGCGGCGAGCGTGACCGCCGAGGACGACACCGGCCCGGCCCCGTTCCTCACCGAGCTGCGCTTCGATCCGGGGGCGAACTCGCCCGAGTCGTACCAGTGGACCGTGTCGCCGTCGGGTGATGTATTCACTACCGACGAGCCCACCCTCGAACTGACCCTCGTCGACGTCGGCACGCAGACCGTCGACGTCGTGGGGATCCTGCCGGGTGGAGCACCCACCGCCGAAGCCACGATCGATTTCGTGGTCGAGCCGACGACGCTGTCGATCGCGCCGACCGAGGCGCGTGAGGGCGACACGTGGGAGCCGATCCCCGGTCGCCCGTTCGACGTCGTCGGACTGCTCGACCGCGAGGTGACGCTCGATGTCGTCGTCACGCCCGCAGCTGGCGGTCCGACCACCGAGGCGGCCACCGTTGGGACCTCGTGCAGCGGCGCAGCCGATGTGGCGCAGATCGACACCGACGTGCGCGCGGGCAGCGGCACCGTGGCGATTCCTCTCGTGCCGTGCCGCGACGATGATCCCGAGCGCGATTCCGTGTTCACGATCGAGCTCGTCGAGCCGACGACCGACACCCTGATCACGTCGGCCGAGATGACACTGCTCGACGACGATCGCTACGTGATCGCGCCGTTCGAGCTGCGCGAGGGGGGCCTCACCGGCGACGCCTTCGAGAGCGTGCCCGTCTCGCTCGAGCTGCCGATCAACTCGCCGCCCTGGTACAGCCCAGCACCGGCGCGGTACACGCTGCTGGGAGTTGGATCGATCCCGCCACAGTGTTCGGTCGGTGATTTCCTGCTTGGCGCTGAGGTCGGTCTGTCGTTCGCGCCGCCTCTTGCGCTGAGCTCCACTGTGGTGCCGGCCGGTGCGGCCACGGTTCCGACCGTGGTGGTATGCGGCAACGCCAGCAACGACGGCAGCCGCGAGTTCACGGTCGAGGTCGAAGCTCCCGATGGCTCGCTCGACCGCGGCACGTTCACCGTGCTCGACGACGATGCGCCACCACAGTTCAACACGACATCGATCGTGATCGACGAGCCTGTCGCCTCGGGCGCCGTCCCTGTCGAGATCGGCATCGAACCTGAACCGTTCGAGCGCCAGCTCGCCGTCGCCTGGGCGCCCCGGCCGGGCGGTGCGGCTCCGGGGATCTGCTTGCCCACGCAGCCGTTCGACTTCCTGCCGTCGGGGAATCCCTTGGTGACCGTCCCACCCAACGCCACGAGTTTCCTCGCGCCTGTTGTGGTCTGCGGTGACACACCGACCGATCCCGACGGAGCGCTCGATCTGCTGATCTCGCGGCCTCCAACGAGCATCGACGAAGTGCTCACGCCGACCCCGCTCAAGGTCATTCCGGCCACCATCCTCGACGCCAGCGCACTACGGATCAGCGTGACCGACGTGGCGATCGTGGAAGGAGACGACGGCACGAAGATCGCCGAGGTCGAGATTCTGGCCGCGGGCGTCGGCGCAGCCAGCGCCAGCTTTGCCACCGCGCCGAGCGGCGCCCCCGGTACGACGGCGGCGCAACCCGGCAAGGACTACGTGTCGGTCGCCGGCGATGTCACCGCGGCCCTGGCGCCATGGTCGAAGACCGTCGAGATTCCCATCATCGGTGATGTGATCGACGAGGACGACGAGGTCTTCCGGTTGATCGTCACCTCCCCCGACGCCACCGTCATCGATGGCACCGGTGAGATCGTGATCATCGACAACGACGTCGCCACGGTCGAGGTCGCTGACGTGTCGATCGTCGAGGGTGGCACAGCCCGCGTGCCGATCGAGTTGAGCAATCCCAGCGAGCGCCCGCTCACGGTGCGCTGGGAAACCAGAGACGGATCGGCGACGTCGCCCGCCGACTACGCCACTGGTATCGGGGTGCTCGACTTCCCACCGGGCGAGACGCGTCGGACGGTGGCCATCCCGGTGAACGCCGACGACTTCGACGAAGGTGACGAGGAGTTCGCGGTGTTCGCTGCGATCGAGGGCCCGTCCCCAGGCAGCGATCTCGGCGAGGTGACGGTCATCGACGACGCCCCGCCGGTGATCGTCGGTGCCGACGATGTGTTCGTCGATGTCCCGAGCGGCACCCAGCGGCCGACGTCGGTGACGTTCGATGTCGTCGCCGAGGACGAGATCGACGGTCGCGTGCCCGTTGCATGTACGCCAGCCTCGGGCAGCCCGTTTGCCCTCGGGACCACCGAGGTCGAGTGCAGCGCCACCGACTCCGTCGGCGGCACTGGCACGGCGACCTTCGACGTGGTCATCGGCGTGTTCGATGGCATCGTCGTCGGCCCTGAACCGTTCGCCGACCTCGTTGCCGGCATCCCAACACAACCGCTGCGGGGCGGAGCGCCGATCCGCTTCGTCGGCCCCGGATTCGATCCGAACCAGCGGGTGCAGGTGATCCTCCGCTCCGACCCCGTCTCCCTCGGAACGTTCACCGCCGACGATGACGGCACTGTCGACGCGGTGGTGACGATTCCGCCGGGAACCCCGGCGGGCGAGCACACGCTGGCGATGGAGGCGATCGACGGCGACCGCCGAATCCTGGTGACGATCGAGGTCAGCGACGAGGTCGCCGAGCCGCTCGAACCCCCGGTCGATCCGCCGTCGACGGACCCCGTCGTCGCAGACCCGGTGGTGCCACCGGGCGGACTCCCGTCGACCGGTGGCAACAGCGGCGCGCTACTCCTGAGCGGCGCACTCGTCACCTTGCTCGGAGGTGTGTTGTGGTTCCTCAGCCGACGACGCGGGCGTTGGTCTGCTGCCAGGCACCAGATGTAGCTCGCTCCATCTGATGCCTGCCCCTGCGTGTTAGTTCGCCGGCGTGAAGATGCCGGTCAGCAGGCGGTCGGTGACGAGTGCGCCGTTGCCGCCGTCGCACACCAGGTGGTAGTCGACGGTGGTGTCGGCATCGATCGCAAACCGTGCCGTGCCGGCCACGCTGCCGTCGACGCCGAATGCGTCCACGTACTCCTGGATGTAGCCGGGAACGATCGCGCTGTCGAACGTGCCGATCGAGCATTGCACTTCGTCGCTCGGAGCCACGTTGCTCAGTCGGGCTTGAGAGTTCAAGGTGACGTGTCCGGCGACGGGTGCGGTGACCTGCACGGTGGCCACCGATGTGGCGTTCGTGATGTCGGTCGCGACGAGTACCAGCGGTGCGCTCGACACGCTGAATGGCTGACTGCCCGACATCGTCTCGACCGCAGCGCGCAGCTCGGCGAGCTCGCCCGAGGTGTAGTAGCCGACGATGTCGGCGAGCACGTCGACGGTGCCGTTCTGGTTGAACAGCTTGACCTTGCCGTCGGGCGAGAGCTTCACGTCGACCTTGTTCGGCGTCGGCGACTGACCGGCGGTCCAGTTGAGGCTCGAGGCGTTGGGTACCTCGGTGACATCGGCGGGGAACACCCGCAGGTTCGAGGCTGCTGTGCCGTTGGCAACGGTCACGTTCATGGCGACCGCAACTGCGTCGTTGGGGATCGTGCAGTCACCGACGGCGCCGGTGATCTGTTGTACGTGGGTCTCGCCGGGGCCGAGCGGGGTCTTCTTGCCGCCAGCGGGTTCGAACCCAGCGCGGAAGTCGAACACGCGACAGTTGGCGACAGGTACGTAGGTCGACTCCTCGTCGCCGGGAGCGGCGTCGGCCGACCAGGTCTGGGCCATGGTGATCGAGGCGACGATGGTGATCATCGCGCCGGCGATCATCCAGATCACCCTTTGTAAGGGGGAGTGGTGCAAGGGTGAGTGGTGCAAGCGTGAGTGGACAGGAGCAGCGGGGTTCGGCAGTGCGTTCGTGGTCATCATGTGTCCTTCGTCGTTGGACGGTCCCTGGCGAGACCGGACGGTGCGTCGTCCGTCATGGTTCCTGACGGACGACGCACCACTCCCTTACGCGTGTGACCCCGCCGATCGAACGGGCGGATCGACGGTCGGTCAGCTCGTCGCTGGGGTGAAGGTCGCGTTGAGCGTGCGCCCAAACACGGTGCCACCCAGACCGTTCTCCATGCACACGAGGAACACGGCCACCACCGCACCCTCGGGAACATCGAATGAGCGCGTTCCGGCGAGGCTGCCCGTGGTCGGGCCGGTGCCCTCGAACCGTTGTTCATATCCGTCGGTCATCGAGTTCTGCAGCAGCTCGATCGAGCATCGAACCTCCATACCGGCGTCGTTCTGCCGGACTTGGGCATGGGAGTGGACGGTGATCTTGCCGTCGACGGGCGCCTCCAGTTTGACCTCGGCGACCTTCTTCGGCGTGGGGTCGACGAACGTTCCGGTGACGGGATTCTGATGATCAGACACTGCGAACGGCTGGCTTCGCAGCAGGTGCTCGACGTTCTGGTTGAGCTCCTGCAGCGTTTCGCTGGTGTAGTACCCGACGATGTCGCCGATCACGTCGACGGTGCCGTTCTGGTTGTAGATGTTGATGGTGCCGGCGGGCGACAGTTTCACGTCGACCTTGTTCGGCGTGGGCGAGTCGCCGGGCAACCAGTTGAGGTTCGACACGGTCGGCACGGTCATCACGTCGCCCGGGAACACCCGCAGGTTCGACTGGGCGGTGCCGTTGGCGACGGTGACGTTCATCGCCACCCCGACTGCGGTGTTGGGGATCGTGCAGTCGCCGACGGCGCCGGTGATCTGCTGCGTGTAGGTCTCGCCGGCGCCGAGTGGCGACTTCTTGCCGCCGGCCGGTGGCTCACCTTCACGGAAGTCGAACGCTCGGCAACTGGGGATCGGCACGTAGGTCGCGTCGTCGTCACCGGGCGCGGCGTCGGCCGACCACGCCTGCGAGAAGGCGAGGCTGGCGATGACGGCGAGCATCATGCCGGCCGCGATCCAGATCCCTTTCTGCACGGGCGAGGTCGTCGAGTGGTCGAGAGAAGTGGTGGTGGTCATTGGTCGTGCCTTTCGTCGTTTCGCTCGGTGGCGGTGCGGCTGCGCCGTCACCCGTCCTGACGAACGTGGTCCGCCGCCCTTACGCACGAGCGCACAAACGAGACTCACGGCGGGCCGGCGCCTTCTGCACGTGAAGGCACCGGCCCCTCTCCGAATGGAGTCCGGCGTGATGTCAGTGGTGGTTGCGCAGCGCCGGTCTCACGGCAGCGGACTGAACGACGCGGTCAACGACACTGCGCCAACGGTGCCGTCGGCGCCGCCACCGCCTTCGATGCACACGAGATGGAACGTGCGGGTTTCACCCGCGGCGAGTTGGAAGGCGCGATGTCCGGCGATGCTGCCGAACTTCGAGTGGTCGTCTGCTTCGTAGCGCTGCAGGTGCGCCATGTCGATGTTGACGGAGTCGTTGATGAAGCACGACACGGTGGAACCTGGCACGACCTGGCCCACGACGGCACTCGAGTGCACGACGACGTCGCCGGCAACCGGTGCCGTCACCGTCACGTCGAGGATCGACAGCGGCGCCACGACCAGCGGTGTCAGCGGGATCGGATTGGCTGTCTCGGTCACGCTGAACGGCAGGCTGTCGAACAGCTGCTCGACGTTCTGGTTGAGCTCCTGCAGCGACTCGCTGGTGTAGTACCCGACGATGTCGCCGATCACGTCGACGTTGCCGTTCTGGTTGTAGAGGTTGATCGTGCCGGCTGGCGACAGCTTCACGTCGACTTTGTTCGGTGTCGGCGAGTCGCCGGGCATCCAGTTGAGGTTCGACACGGTCGGTGCCGTCGGCAGGTCACCCGGGAACACGCGCAGGTTCGACTGTGCGGTGCCGTTGGCGACGGTGATGTTCATCGCCACACCGACTGCGGTGTTCGGGATCGAGCAGTCGCCGACGGCGCCGGTGATCTGTTGGGTGTGGGTTTGGTTCGGGCCGAGCGGGGTCTTCTTTCCGCCGCCGGGCAGCTGGCCCGGTCGGGTGTCGAAGGCGCGGCAGTTGGGGATCGGTACGTAGGTGGCGTCGTCGTCGCCGGGGGCGGCGGTGGCCGACCAGGCTTGCGAGAAGGCGAGGCTGGCGATGACGGCGAGCATCATGCCGGCCGCGATCCAGATCGCCTTCTGCAGCGGCGAGATGCTCGCTCGGCGGAGCGTGCCGGTGGGCATGGGAGTGGACATTGGAATGATTCCTTTCAGGCGGGTGGTGGCGAGTGGTTGAGCGGGGGTGATCCGGTGGTCGGTCCCCGTCGCCTGCGGGGACCGACCGGATCGTGGGTGAGTGGTGCGGTGCGTTCGCCGTCCCGATCAGGGAGCGGGCGTGAACGTGGCGGTCATCGATCGCTCGACGATCTCGCCGCCGTCGACGGGGCCTTCCTGGCAGAGCAGGTAGTAGGTCTGCGTCGCCCCAGCGGTGATCGGGTACGTGCGGGTGCCGCTGACGCTGCCCCAGGCACCGTTGTCGTCCGCTTCGAACCGTTGGCCGTACTTGAAGTCGGTCATGGTCGAGTCGGACAGGTAGCAGAACACGTCCTGGCTGGCCTCGGTGTGGCCCACCTCGGAGTGCGAGTCGATGGTCACGTTGCCGTCGACCGGTGCGGTGATCTCGACGCTGAGTTGCTCGGTGGGAGCGCCGACCAGTGGATCGGGCGTGGTCGTCATGTTCTCGCTCGTCACCACGAACGGGAGGCTGTCGAACAGCTGCTCGACGTTCTGGTTGAGCTCCTGGAGCGACTCGCTGGTGTAGTAGCCGACGATGTCGCCGATCACGTCGACGTTGCCGTTCTGGTTGTAGAGGTTGATCGTGCCGGCGGGCGACAGCTTCACGTCGACCTTGTTCGGCGTGGGCGAATCGCCCGGCAGCCAGTTGAGGTTCGACACGGTCGGCACGTTGTCGACGTTGCCGGGGTACACGCGCAGGTTCGACTGTGCGGTTCCGTTGGCGACGGTGACGTTCATCGCCACACCGACCGCGGTGTTGGGGATGGCGCAGTCGCCGACGGCGCCCGTGATCTGCTGGGTGTAGATCTCGCCAGGTCCGAGCGGGGTCTTCTTGCCGCCGGCCGGGAGTTCGCCTTCGCGGAAGTCGAAGGCGCGGCAGTTGGGGATCGGTACATAGGTGGCGTCGTCGTCGCCGGGGGCGGCGTTTGCCGACCAGGCTTGCGAGAACGCCAGGGAAGCGATCGCGGCGAGCATCACGCCGGCGGCGATCCAGATGGCCTTCTGCAGTGGCGAGGTCGACGACCGCTGTACTGCAGACGGTGGGAGGGTGGTGGCGGACATTTGAGGGATTCCTTTCGGGGTTGTGAGTGGTGTGGTGGTGTGTTCCGGGCGTCCTGACGGATGCCCCCGAGTGCCCTTACGCGTGTCGGGTACTTCTTTTGTCGACTTCTTCTGCGCCCGGACGCGCCGATGCCCCCACCCGAAGGTGAGGGCATCGGTTCGGGTCAGTGACCCGGGTTCCCGCCAGGGAATCGTGTGATCTCGGGCGAGTGACGGGCTCGGTAACCGAGATCAATGCGGGCGCAGGGTCAGGACACGTCGGCCGTGAACACTGCGGTGAGGGTGCGGCTCTGGGCGATGCCGCCGTCGTTGAACTCCAGGCACGACAGGCCGTACTCGACGGTCTGGCCGGCAGCGATGTCGAAGGTGCGCACGTTGGCGATGTTCGAGAATTCGAACCCGCCGCTCGCCTGGAACGTCTGCAGGTGCGAATCCGACACCATCAGGCCATCTTCGATCGAGCAGGCGACGAGCCCGTTGCCGGTGTGGTTGACCTGTGTCTGTGACGTCAGCGTGACCTGACCATCGACCGGGGCGGTGACGGTCACCGAGGCGAGCTGCTGCGGGCCGGCGTCGAGTGCGTCGCCCGGAGCGTTCTCGACGTGGTCGGTGACGACGAACGAGCGGCTGTTCAGCAGCAGCTCCACGTTCTGGTTGAGCTCTTGGAGTGTTTCGCTGGTGTAGTAGCCGACGATGTCACCGACGACGTCGACGGTGCCGTTCTGGTTGTAGATCTTGACTTTGCCGTCGGGCGACAGCTTCACATCGACTTTGTTCGGCAGTGGTGCCATGCCAGGAACCCAGTTGAGGTTCGACACGGTCGGGACCTCAACGACGTCGGCGGGGAACACCCGCAGGTTCGATGGTGCGGTGCCGTTGGCGACGGTGACGTTCATCGCCACGCCGACGGCGGTGTTCGGGATGGTGCAGTCGCCGACTGCGCCAGTGATCTGTTGGACGTAGGTCTCGCCGGCGCCGAGCGGGCTCTTCTTCCCGCCGGCCGGCGGCTGATCGGGTCGGAAGTCGAAGGCGCGACAGCTCGGGATCGGTACGTACGTGGCGTCGTCGTCGCCGGGGGCGGCGTCCGCTGACCAGGCCTGCGACATGGTGAGCGAGGCGATGATCGCCAGCATCATGCCGGCGGCGATCCAGATGAACTTCTGCAGGGGCGAGGTGGTGGAGCGATCGAGTGAGAGGGGGCTGGCGGGGATGTCGTCGGTGTTCAGTTCGTGGTTCATCGTGGGGGTCCTTTCGGGTTGCTGGCCCCGATCGGGACCCGACGGTGCACCGTGCGCCGTCACCCTCCTGACGGCCGACCCGTAGCCGCCTTACGCGCGACGACAGAGATTTCTCGCGAGACCCGAGATTGTCGCCACTCAGGCGCGAGGCGCCTGGAATCCCCGGGATTCGTGAATGACGAGACCGCCGGCGGGCGACGGTGAGGTCGCTACGATCGCCGCCGTGACGGCCTACCGCTTCTTGTCCGACGACTGGTTGACCGCGATCGCCGAACTGCGTCTGGAGTACACCGAGACCGCAGCCGACGACCCCAACGCGGTCACGGTGAACTACACGATCACCAACGTCCCGTTTGGTGCGCCGACACGCGAGTTCCACTCGGAGTACGGACGCACCTACTGGGCGGCGGGTCACGTCGACGCGCCGACGGTGTCGGTGAACACCGACTATCACACGATGCAGACGATCTATCGCGACCGCTCGCCGGCACTCGACGCGCTCACCCGTGGCGCGGAAACCGGATCGGTGGTCGTCGAAGGTGCGGGTCTGGATGCCTACGCCGCCGCGATTCGCGCGGAGTACGGAAATCCGAAGCTCGCCGAGTTGCTCGATCGCGAGAACGACCTCACGGCCTAACGAACCGTCCGGAGGTTCGCGGGCCCGGTGGTCGAGACCGGCGTCGATCCGGTGACCTTCCGCTTTTCAGGCGGACGCTCTGCCAACTGAGCTACTCGACCGTGAGAGAGCTGCTCCGCACCCAGTGCGGTGTGCCCTCACAGGACGGCCATGCACCGGCTTCGGTGCATGGCCATCGTGTGGCGGTCCCGACGGGATTTGAACCCGCGGCCTCCGGCTTGACAGGCCGGCGTGAACTCCAGACTTCACCACGGGACCAGCTCGACGCAGTGTGCTGTGGGCGCACTGCCTCGTATGTATGACGCACGAGGCGTCGCACCCCCAACGGGATTCGAACCCGTGCCGCCACCTTGAAAGGGTGGTGTCCTAGGCCACTAGACGATGGGGGCCTGTACGGCTTGGCCGCGTCTCGTTGAGAGCGACCCGAATCTAGCAGCGCCGCCACCGTGATCCACCGGCCGTTGTGTGTGTTCGGCGGTTACGCGCTCGGCGCCGGTTCGGGGGCACCAAACGGGTCGCGGTCGGTGCGTTCCGCTTTGGCCCGCAGCTCGGCGGGGACCACCGGGGCCAACATGCCGTAGGGCGCCGCGTTGTACAGATGATGGATCCGGTGCGCGTCGGCAAGCCGTTCGAGTGGCGCGATCGGCCGCCGGAACAGCGGGATCCGGCGGTGGATGTACACGTCGTGCACGAGCGCGTATGCGGCGCCGTACAGGGTGATGCCGATGCCGGCAGGCACGAGTGCGCTCAGCTGGTCGATGTTGAATCCGGCCCACAGCCCGAGCAGCACGATCCCCGCGAAGAACACCGGGAACCAGTCGTTGCGCTCCCACCCCGATGTCGGCCGGGCGCGGTGATGGCTGCGGTGCAGCCACTCGCCGACGCCGTGCATGATCCAGCGGTGCGTGGCGGCCGTGATCGGCTCCATCGCCACGAACGCGACGATCATCACCAGTACGAATCCGCCGAATTGCACGATCAGCACACTACTCCGGCTCCGCCTGGGCGGTCCTGGCCACCGAAATTGTGACGATTTCGCGCGCCTGCCGCGCGCCTTCTCCAGAATTTCCGCGAGAGGTCGGCCGCGTCGCCGAGTTTCAGTCGATATCGCGCGCCTCGCGCGCGAAATCGCCAGAATTTCGGCAGGGATCGACGTCAGACGGCGGCGTACGTGTCGAGAGCTTCGGCGAGGGGCACGTCGAGCACACCGTGTTCACCTGCCACCGCATCGAGCCACTCGGGGCGGAACATGCTGGCCACGGCGATCGGCTCGTCGAGATCCGAGCCGGCGAGCGCCAGGCGGACGAACGACGTGGCGTAGTCGGGCGGCCGGAGATCGCGCGACAACTCCACCAACGCGTACGGATCGGGCGTCTGGCCGTTGGTGGCGAGCGAGTAGTAGCTGGTCGACGTCGGCCCGGTGGCGCCACCGGCCAGGCCAGGGCCATCGGTGAGGATCGCCCCGCGGATCTGACTGGCCCGTGCCCCGGCGAGTTGCAGCGCGATGTATGCACCCAGGCCACGGCCGGCAACGGTGATCGACCGCTCTGGATCGCCGTCGGTCAGCGCGGCCAACGCGATGTCGGCGTCGCCGAGCAGCAGCTCGGCGGTGTAGCCGCCGCCGCGCGGCAGCGTCGATGCGCCGTGCCCGGTGAAGTCGAGCGCGGCGACAGGGCCTGGCCACGCTCCGGCCCACTCCGGCACGCTGGTGGGTGACTGCTCGCCCAACCCGTGCAGCAGGAGCAGCGGCCGCTCGTCGTCGACGGGCCGCGGGCGCAGGTGGTGCAGCGCCAGCTCGACCTTGCCGTGGTGAATTCGCTCGGTGGTGCTCATTGCCGTGTCACGACGCATCGTCGAGGAACTCGAGGACCAAGTTGCTCACGTGATCCGGCTGCTCGATGTGCACGAAGTGTCCGACGTCGTCGAGTACTTCGGTCCGGCCGTGGGCCGGCATGTACGGCATCACCTTGTGCGGCGGCGTGCCCCACCCCATCTCTTCCATCTCGGCGCCCATGATCCCGAGGAACGGCATCGACAGGCCTGGCATCCGCATCAGCGTCCACTCCGGACGCCATGGGCCGAACCCGCCGAAGCGCATCGACGGGTCGATTTTCCAGCGCCAGCCGTCGTCGGACTCGTACGCCCCCACGGTGACCAGGCGCTTGAGCCACTCGGTGTCGAGGCGCGGGTTCATCCGCCCGCGACGAGCCGCCAGTTCGTCGATCGTGCCGGGCTTGCGCTGGGCGTCGACGATGCGCCGGCGGTGGTCGAGCCAGCCGGCGAGATCGTTGGCCATCATCTTCGTGCGCTCGTGTTCGGCCACGTCGGGCACCCGGCGAGTGAACGGGATGCCGTCCATGTTCACCAGGTGGGTGAAGCGATGCGGCTGAGCGTCGGCCAGCTGCGTCATCAGCGCGCCGCCTTTGGAGTGGCCGACCACCGGAGCCGGTGTGCCCGGCGTGACGTGGTCGAACACGGCGAGCGCGTCACGCATGTCGGCGTCCCACGAATACAGGTGGGCATGCTCGCTGTCGCCGTGACCGCGGTGATCCCAGGCGACTACGCGCCAGCCAGCAGCGGCCAGCAACGGGGCAAACCGATCGAATGTGCGGGCGAAGTCGAAGCCGCCGTGTACCAACATCAGCGGCGGATCGGACTCGTTGCCCCACTCGTGGACCGCGATGCGCACGCCGTCGGCGTCGACGTCGTACTCGCGCGCCGGGTGCTCGGCCCCCGGATACGGGAGCTCGGTCGCGGGGTCGCTAGTCGTCGAGGCCACGGGTGCACAGTACGCAGTGCGGCGCGCGCCGATCTCATCCGATGCCACCTAGCATCGGCCCGTATGCAATCGGCGAGGATCGCATTGGTGGTGGTCGGCGCGGTCGCGTTTGTTGCGGCCTGCGGTACGACCGATCAGGCGTCGCGCCAAACGTTGCCGCCGATCCGCACGACCGTCCCGGTGACGACCACCACCGAGTCGACGATCCCCGAGGGACAGCGCTTCTACCAGATCAAGCGCGGCGACACCCTCCAGATCATCGCCGCATCGTTCGACGTCACCGTGCAGTCGATCGTCGACCTCAATGGCCTCGCCAACCCCGATGCCATCCAGGCCGGGCAGACCATCGAGATCCCGTCGGGCATCGTGGTGATCGAGGACTTGCCGGCGGCGCCCGAGACCACGGTCGCTGAGTAGCGCGCACGCCCAGCCCAACAGGAGTGACCAATGCCCCTCCCGGGGCTGTAACGCGTTCGTAGACTTTCGCCCATGAGCTTTTGGCCCACCGCCGAACACTGGAGCGTCGAGATTCCCCTCGACACACCGCATCAACGCCTCGACGTGCTCGCCGAAACGGGCTTCGTTGCGCTGCAGGACTTGCCGTACGACATCCCGGCCACCGAGTTCGAGTCGCTCGAGTACATGGACTGGAAGTCGGGTGGCGACACCAACTTCGCGCCGATTGCGTCGGCCGACGGTGAACTCGACTGCCGTGGGTTCTGGGACAAGGGCAAGACCGACAAAGACGCCCTGTGGACCTCGAACGCCGAGATCGCGCCGACGATCCGCAAGTACGTCGACGACGTCGGCGCCAACTTTGGCCGGGTGCGGATCATCAAGCTGGAGCCGCAGGACCGCGAACAAGCGATGCGCTCGTTCCATCGCGACGACAACAACCGCTTCAACCCCGACGACGAGGGCTGGGTGGTGCGCTCGTGGATCGAGCTCACCGATAGTCCCGACAGCTACATGCTGCTGATGGACAACGACGCCGACGGCCTCCCCGATCCGGCGACCGAGCGCCGCGTGCCGTTGCACAAGGGCGCACGGTTTGTGGTCGATACGCAGCGTCTGTGGCATGTGGTGGTGCACAACGGCGATGCCCCGCGTTACGCGCTGATCACCAGCTTCGAGTCGGGCCCCGAGCTCGACGCCTGGATCGCTCGCGAGCAGAAGCAACCCGCGGGAGTCTGAACGCGCCTCACCCCGACTGCTTATACAGCCGGGGTGAGACACTCGAACCGGGCGCGAGGTCGCATAGCAGGTCGACCAGTTCCACTCGACCGTTGGCGACCCGGAACGCACGCGTGCCCCCCAGTTTCCCCACAGGTTGCGCAGCGGTTCTCCTGCCCCTCGTTCTGTGTCGGCGAGTATCGGTGACCCACCACTGTTCGCCGACACAGAACGCTGGTGAGGTCCGATCGCAGTTCTGCGGGAACGGACGCGCGCGGGCTCGTGACACCCTCACGTCACCATGGCCACATGACCAGTACCGATCGTCGCATCGCGACGATTGCCACCGGTCAGCTTGGTGTGTTCAGTCGCCAGCAGGCGACCGACGTCGGCGTGTCCGACCACCAGCTTCGGAGCCGAGTCGAGAGCGGCTCCCTCGAACAGATCGGTCGCAACGCGTTTCGCGTGCGCGGCGCGCCGCGCACGCATCGCAGCGACCTCGTCGGGCTCATGCTGGACGTGGGCGGCGAGGTGTATGCCGCAGGCCGAACTGCGGCTGCCCTCCATGGGTTCGACGGGTACTCGTTGCGTCCACCCTTTGAGCTGCTGATCCCGCGTGGACGCGATGTCCGGCGCATCGGCCATCGGATTCGCACGACGCTGTCGATCGATCTCATCGATCGGGCCACCGTCGACAAGACCCGATGCCTGAGTGCGGCGCGCACGCTGATCGACCTCGCCAGGACCGAGAGCGCCGAGCAGCTCGCCGTCGCCTTCGACTCAGGGTTACGCGATGGACGGTTCAACGAGTCACTCGTCCATCGCCGCATCGTCGCGCTGCGATCGAAGGGTCGCTACGGGATTCCTCGGTTGCTCGCCGCCATCGAGGCAACCGAGGGTGTGCGCGGCGGCCAGAGCTGGTTGGAGCGCGAGTTCCTCCGGTTGGTCGAGAGAGCGCAGCTGCCGAGGCCCGTGATGCAGCAGATCCTCACATCGGCGGGTGATCGGATGGTGCGCGTCGACTTCCGCTTCGCTGGCACGCCGGTGGTGGTTGAGGTGCTCGGGTACCGCTTCCACGCGTCGGCCTCGGCGTTGGCCCGCGATGCCGAACGCCTCAACGCGCTCGTCACCGACGGGTTCCAGCCGTACCAGTTCACGTACGACCATGTGGTAACCGAACCCGAGCACGTCGTGTCGCAGATCGGCCGCGCGCTCGCTCCCTATCTCGACGCCCGCCGCGCGCGCCGCAGCGCATAACCCCGCCGTTCTGTGTCGGCGAACATCGGTGCGCGAGCGATGTGCGCCGACACAGAACGGGTGTCGCCTCGGGGTGGGGGCGGGTCGCTGGCTCCGTGTCGGCGAACATCGGTGCGCGAGCGATGTGCGCCGACACAGAGGTGAGTGGAGCGCGAGTGAGCGCTTCAGCGGGCGGCTGCGGCGATGTCGGCGATCTCCGACATGATCGTGGCGATTTCGTAGTCCTTCGGCGTGTACACCGCCGCGATGCCCATGTCGGCGAGGCGGGGCCGGTCGTCTTCGGGGATGATCCCGCCGACGATCACCGGGGCATCGACGCCCATTTCGGAGAGGAACCCGAGCACGTCGGGCACCAGGTCGAGGTGCGACCCGGAGAGGATCGATAGCCCGATCACGTCGGGGTCCTCGTCGCGTGCCGAGGCGGCGATCTGCTCCGGCGTGAGACGAATGCCGGAGTAGACGACTTCCATGCCCGAGTCGCGGGCGGCGACGGCGATCTGCTCGGCGCCGCTCGAGTGACCATCGAGGCCGGGCTTGGCCACGAGCAGCTTCGGCGGCCCGCCGTGCATTGCCTTGACCTTGTCGACCACCACGTCGAGGCCGGACGTCGAACCTGGAGCGCCGCCCACGCCGGTCGGGGCGCGGTACTCGCTGAGCAGCTCGCGCATCAGGTCACCCCATTCGCCGGTGGTGCCGCCGGCCTTGGCCAAGGCGATCGTTGCCGGCATCACGTTCTCGCCCGACTCGGTCACCCGGCGGAGCTCGGCGAGCGCAGCGTCGACTGCGGCTTGGTCGCGAGTGGCGCGCCACTCGCGCACGTCGTCGATCAGCGCGGGCTCGATCGTCGGGTCGACCTTCAGAATGTTGTTCTCGCCATCGAGCGGCGACGGCGCAGTCTCGACGAAGTCGTTCACGCCCACGACGACCTTCTCGCCGGCCGCGATGCGGCGCGTCCGATCAGCCATCGACGCGACCAGCCGCGACTTGAGCGTCTCCACCGCCTCGAACGCACCGCCAAGCGACAGCACGTCGTCGAGTTCGGCCTGGGCCGCTTCGCGCAGCTCGGCGGTTCGGCCCTCGACCACGGTCGAGCCGTCGAAGATGTCGTCGTACTCGAGCAGATCCGACTCGAACGCCAGCACCTGCTGCATCCGCAGCGACCACTGCTGATCCCACGGCCGCGGCAAACCCAACGCCTCGTTCCATGCCGGCAACTGCACCGAGCGAGCGCGGGCGTCCTTCGACAACGTCACCGCCAGCATCTCCAGCACGATGCGCTGCACGTTGTTCTCGGGTTGGGCCTCGGTGAGCCCGAGCGAGTTGACCTGCACCCCGTAGCGGAAGCGCAGCGCCTTCGGGTTCGTCACCCCGTAGCGCTCGCGGCCGATGTCGGCCCACATCGCCGTCATCGCCCGCAGCTTGCACACCTCTTCGACGAACCGGATGCCGGCGTTGACGAAGAACGAGATCGACCCGAACACCTGCGAGAACTGCTCGTCGGAAACCTGGCCCGAATCGCGCACGGCGTCGAGCACACCGATGGCGGTGGCCATCGAGTAGGCGATCTCCTGCACCGGCGTCGCGCCGACCTCCTGGAGGTGGTACGAGCACACGTTGATCGGATTCCACTTGGGTGCGTGCTGTGCGCACCAGGCGACCATGTCGACGATCAGCCGGCGCGACGGCTCGGGCGGGAAGATGTAGGTGCCCCGCGACAGATACTCCTTGACGATGTCGTTCTGCGTGGTGCCGCGCAGCTCGGTGGAGTCGACGCCCTGCTCCTCGGCGTTGGCCACGTACAGCGCCAGCAGCCATGACGCCGATGCGTTGATCGTCATCGACGTGTTCATCTCGCCGGGCGGGATGCTGTGCAGCAGCGTGCGCATGTGGCCGAGATGGGCAACCGGTACGCCGACCTTGCCGACCTCGCCTTTCGACATCACCGAGTCGGGGTCGTAGCCCGTCTGCGTGGGGAGGTCGAAGGCGATCGAGAGCCCGGTCTGTCCCTTGGCGAGGTTGGTGCGGTACAGCTCGTTCGAGGCAGCTGCTGACGAGTGGCCGGAGTAGGTGCGCATCATCCACGGCCGGTCCGGCTCGTGCATGACCGACGACGAAGCGCTCATATCTCAAAGTGTTGTGCCCGGACGGCGCGTTGCTCAAGTCCGCGCGCCGCGCTGCCGAAGAACAAGTGGTCCCGAAAAGGACCGGAACGATCTCCACCCCTCCCCGTGGGGTTCGTTTCTTTGGATCCCCTGTGGCGGGAACCCCGCCGGCCGAACGGCGGATTCGGCCGGCACGGAGCCGGGGTGGGCGGTGGCGGACCGCCCACCCCGCTTCGGTTTTCGACTCGCTGACCGTGTCCTGGCGGCTACCCGTCGACCGCTGCCGCGACCCGGTCGAGGTATTCGGTTCGTGCCATGTCGACGGCGCCGAGCGACCGCAGGTGGGGCGTGGTCCACTGCACATCGAGCAACGTGGCGTCGGTCGATCGCAGCCACTCGACCAGCTCGACGAGGGCCACCTTCGACGCGTCGGTTGCCCGATGGAACATCGACTCGCCGGCGAACAGGCGGTCGATGCGCACGCCATACAGACCGCCGACCAGATCGCCGTCGCTCCACACTTCGACCGAGTGCGCCCACCCCAGATCGAACAGGCGCTGGTACGCCTGGATCACTTCATCGGTGATCCACCGTCCTGGACGTCGCCGGTCGGCGCAGGCGCGGACCACCTCGACAAAGCGCGTGTCGAAGGTGATGTCGAACCGTCGACGGCTGCGCCGCAGCGACCGGGAGACGTGTACACCGTCGAGCGGGATCACTCCCCGCGGGTCCGGTGAGTACCACGCAACCTTCGATCGCTTGCGACGGGGGTCGCTCGGCATCGGAAACAACCCCGAGCGATAGGCCGCGAGCAGCGTGCCAGGTGCAAGGTCGGCCCCGACGGCCACCAGATCTTCGCCCGGCGGAACCACACGCGGGTCGGGCATGGCGTACCGCGATGGTGGCGGTTCGATCCCCCGAGGCGCCCCGGCGCTCATCGTGTCAGTGTCGCGCCGACTCCGACTCGTCGCCAGGCGGCAACGACGACGTGTCGCTCGACTGGGCGTCGTCGTCGGTCGATGCCTCGTCGTTCGTGTCGGCGGCGCTGTCGTCGGACCCCCGTCGACGGCCGCGCATCTCGCGATAGTCGCGCGCGGCACCTTCCAGCGGCTCCACTTCGAGGGTGATGCCGTCGATCGCCGCGACGCGGATCGTGTCGCCGATCTCGACGGGCGTGGCTCGGTTGGTCCGTGCCCGCCACCGTGCGGTGTCGACCTCGACGATGCCGTCGGGGTCGACTGCGTCGATCACGGTGCCTTCCTTGCCGATCATCCACTCGCGGCCGATGGTGGGTGTAGCAAAACGTGTGCGCACCATCGATGGCATGCCGGCGATGAACGTCAGCGCGATGCCACCGATGCCAGCGAGCAGCGCGATCCACGAGGGCCGCATGGAGTTGCCGGGAATCGGCTCGAACAGGAACCAGCTCCCGACGATGGTCAACACGATGCCGACCCCGGTCCAGAACCTGGGTATCCCCACTTGGACATCGATGGCGAAGGCCAGCATCGCCAGGACGATGAGCGCGAACGCCCACCATCGGGTGGTGAGCACGGCGAGGCCGGTGCACGCCAGCACGGTGCAGATGGCGCCGACCGCGCCGGCCACGCCGACGCCGGCGGTGAAGAACTCGAATACCAGCAGCGCCAGCCCGGCCAGCAGCAACAGATAGGTCACCGGCGGCGAGGCCACCGTGTGGAACAGCTGATCGACCAGCGACAGCTTGGAGAAGCGCACCGTGGCCACGGTGTCGAACCGCGACGACCCGTCGTCGAGCACGACGAGCGTGGTTGTCTCGAGGACGATGCCGTTCTCTTCGAAGCCGTCGAGTGCTTGCAGCATCGAGCTGATCGTGGGGATCCCCTCGTCGTCGATGCGCTGCTTGAACACGTTGAGCGTGCGCGCCTCGGACAACCCGGCCGAGTCGTTGCGCAGCTGCTCTTCGGCGATGCCGAACTCGACCTCGGCAAATTGCGGGTTGAGGGGCACCCCGAAGTAGCCGACGCGCGCACCGGGCGCCATGCCCGTGACATCGGCGACGGCCAGCAACTGTGCAGCCGTGCCGTAGAACCGGGCGCCGCTCGGTCCGACCCAGATGCCGATCGGAATCTCGGCCGTGGCCACCGTGTCGAGCAGATCTTCGACCACGTCGTCGGACACGACCGTGCCGCGGCTGTTGACCTGCAGGATCAGCGCCTGGGCTCCACCGTCGACCGCCCGGTCGATCGCCGATTCGACCTCGGCGACGAGGATGGGATCGAACAGCCCGCTCACCTGCAGTACGTCGACGGGCGCGATGTCGACGCCTTCAGCCGTGGTCGTGTCGCTGGGTGGCTCGTCTTGGGCGTGACTCGTTGGTGCGGCCAGCCCGATCACGGCGAGCGCGGCGAACACGACAATCACTAGCCTGCGCACGAGTGCCCCCGGACGCTGCCAAGAACCCGGTTCGCGATGAAGCGAGTTCTGCTGACTTCGGCGGGGGTGTCCCGGGTCGGGGTGCATCGTGGGAGTCGTCGGTTGCCACGAACGTGGTGATCGTGGCCGGAAAAGGCGGAGTCGGGAAGACCACGGTAACGGCAGTCTTGGCCCATGCGGCAGCCCGCCAAGGTCGAGACGTGCTGGTGATCGAACTCGACGGAAAGCCGACCCTTGAAGCCCTGGTCGCGGCACCGTCCAGCGGTCCGGACGGGGGCCGAATCGATCTGGTGCGCATCTCGGCTCCCGAAGCGCTCGACGAGTATCTACGCGACCACGGCTTTGCCCGCGTGGCCAAGCGGTTGCAACGCACCGGCGTGATCGACATCGTCGGTACGGCGGCGCCGGGGATCGACGATGTCGTCGTTCTGGGCAAGGTGAAGCAGCTCGAGCGGACAGGCGACTACGACCTGGTGGTGGTCGACGGGCCCGCCGCGGGTCACGCGATCACCTTTTTGTCGTCGGCGGCCGGACTCGCCGACGCGGTTCGTGGCGGCCCGGTGAAGGCCCAGTCCGACGACGTGATGGAGCTGCTCACCGACGGCGAACGTTGCCAGGTCGTGTTGGTCACACTGCCCGAGACCACACCGGTCAACGAAGTGATCGAAACGGCGTACGCGCTCGAAGAGGATGTCGGCGTGGCGCTCGGACCGGTGGTGGTCAACGGTGTCGATCGCGGCGCGTCACCCCCGACCGACGTCGAGTCGCTCGTCGCCGACCTGCCAGCAGACGATGCGGATGTGCTGCGCGCGGCCGCCGACTTCCGCCGCTCGCGCCAGGCGATGGAGCGGCGTGTGATCGATCGCCTCAGCGAGTCGCTGCCACTGCCGCAGCTCGAGCTTCCTGCGTTGCCGGTGGCCGGGGTTGCGGCCGGCGACATCGGCACGCTGGTCGATGCGTTGCTCGAAAGCGGTCGGCGATGACGGCGGCGACGATGCTCGACGACGCGGCGGTGATCGTGTGTTGCGGCTCGGGCGGGGTCGGCAAGACGACCACCGCCGCCGTGCTCGGGATCGAGGCCGCGCTCCACGGGCGCCGCGCCGTGGTGGTCACGATCGACCCTGCCCGCCGGCTCGCCGACGCGCTCGGGCTGGCCGACGGTCTGCCGGCCGAGCCAGCTCGAGTTGATCTCTCCACTCTGACCGCTGACGCGGGGAACGGTGCCGGTGGACACGAACCCGGCGAATTGTGGGCGATGATGCTCGACACTGCGGCCACGTTCGACGGGCTGGTGCACCGGTACGCCGACGACGAGCAGCAGGCGACGCGCATCCTGGAGAACCCCTTCTATCGCAACATCGCCGGGTCGCTGAGCGGCACGCAGGAGTACATGGCTGCCGAGATGCTGCATGCGCTGCACTCCGACGATCGGTTCGACCTGGTGGTTGTCGACACGCCGCCGAGCCGCAATGCGCTCGACTTCCTCGAGGCGCCCGGCGTGCTCTCGCGGTTCCTCGACCACCGTCTGTTCAAGCTCTTGATGCTGCCGGCCCGTGGGGGCTTGCGCGTGCTCAGCCCGGTGACCCAGCCCGTGCTGCGCACGATCGGCAAGGTTGTGGGCTCGGACGTGCTCGCCGATTCGGTGGCGTTCTTCCAGGCTTTCGCCGGCATGGAGACCGGGTTTCGCGAGCGAGCTGACGAAGTGGTTGCGCTGATCCGCGCCCCGGAGACGTCGTTTGTCGTCGTGGCGTCGCCGCGCCACGACACGATCGACGAAGCGGTGTGGTTCAGCGAGCAGCTGGCTGCGCAAGGCGTGGACGTGACGGCCGCGTTGGTCAACCGATGCCACCCGCTGTTTGGCGATGGCAGCGCAGCTGATGCAGCCGCAGAGGCAACCGGGCTGCTCGATCGCGGGCACACCGAGCTGTCGGCGCTGTGGGCCAACGTCGCGCATCTGCGCGGTCTCCGCGAAGGTGAACAGCGGGTGGTCGGTCCGCTGGCGGACGCCGTCGGCGACGAACGAGTCGAGATGCTGCCGTTGCTCGACCGCGACGTGCACGATCTCGATGGTTTGGCGCGCATCGGCGACCACCTGTTCGGGCGCTCCCGCGACTGATTTCGCGCAGCTGTTTCGGGACGGCTGAACGCTGCAGGAGTGACGTGTAGGGCGGGTGTTGGGTAGCGTCGGCGTCGTGCACATCCTGCTTGCTACCGACGCCGAGTGGATCGTCGACGAGGTCACTGCGGCGCTCGGCGGTGACGACGTGACTTTCGCGGTGTGTCGCGAGGGACGGGCGGTGGCCGACGAGGTGCACCGCCACATGCCCGATCTCGCTGTGTGCGACTTGCAGATCGGGTCGATGGGGGCGATGGCGGTGACGATGGCGTTGCGCCTCGACGAGTCGGCAGGCCGCCTCAACCACGTGAAGGTGCTGATGCTCCTCGATCGCGCCGCCGACGTGCACTTGGCCCGCCGAAGCGGGGCCGAGGGATGGCTCGTGAAGCCGCTCGACGCATTGCGTCTGAAGCTGGCGGCGACGGCAGTGCTCAACGGCGAGCCGTACGCGGAGGGTCTCGACGTCGATGCACCGCCGGTGGAACCGATGGTGCCGCTGCCCGACAGCGACGATTCGGGCGACGAGTCCAGCTCCAGCGCAGCCGACGAACCTGCGGCTACCTGAATCGCGGCAACCGCGTCGCTGGCGTCAGGTCGTCAGCTCGCCGGTCACGCAGGTCACAACGTCGCCGCCAACCCACAGCTGGCCGTCGACGCCCTCGACGTGGACCATCCCAGCCCTACCGATCGCCGTTCCCTGGCGCGCCACGTAGGGCGCTGGCAGCACGCTGCGCTCGGTGAGCCACACCGCCAACGACGCGTTGAGACTGCCGGTGAACGGGTCTTCTCGGGTTGCGCCGTCGACCGGGAAGAAGGCGCGCACCTCGATCTGAGCCGGACCACCAGCGGCGTGGGCACCGACCACGCCGATCAGGTGGTCGCTGGTGCGCGGCTGCACTGCGAGCACGTCGTCGGCGGTGGCCAGCTGAACGCCGATCCACTCGGGGCCGTTGGCCACCCACGCCGTGTCGACGACTGCGTCGGCGTCGACACCGAGCACATCGATCACGTCGGCGCGCAGGTCGGGGTCGAGCGGACCGCTGCGCTGTAGCGAAGGAGCAGCGAATGCGAGGCGGTCGTCGTTGCGCAGCTCGACGAGACCGATGCCGCACTCCTGCACGATCCGGTCCGGTCGCTGCGGGGCGCTGCCGAGCGATCGCCACACGTGCGCGGTGCCAATCGTCGGGTGACCGGCGAACGGGAGCTCGAAGCTCGGCGTGAAGATGCGCACGCGGTAGTCGGCGGCGCCGTCGATGGGCGGGAGCAGAAACGTGGTCTCGGAGAGGTTCGTCCAGTGGGCGATGCGTTGCATCTCCTCGTCCGCCGGTGCGTTGCCAGCGCTGATGCAGTCGACCACCGCGACGGGGTTGCCGAGGAACGGGGTGGCGGTGAACACATCGACGACGTGGTACGGGAAGCGCATTCCGGGAGTTTGGCGGAGCGGGGCGGGGCCGGCACGGCCGGTTTTGGCGAGGAAGTCGTCGCCGCTCGCCGGTAGCATCGTCGCCTGCTACGGGGTGTAGCGCAGTTTGGCTAGCGCGCCACGTTCGGGACGTGGAGGCCGGAGGTTCAAATCCTCTCACCCCGACCACAGAAGCCCCGCTCAGAGATCTCTCTGGCCGGGGCTTCGGCGCGCACGGCGCGGCGTCGGCGCGACAGCGTGCGCGACCCGCGACGACAGTCGCTGGTTACACGACGGTCAGACCGCGATGAGCTCGTAGTCGACGAGTTCCATCGCCATCGACCCGTCGTCCTCATCGAAGAGCGTGCCGGAGAAGACGTAACCGCCGCCGCTGGTGGCGACGCCGTCGAGCGTCCCCTGCACCTCGGCGCCCCACGACGATGTCGCGCGCATGAACAGCTGCGGCGTTGTCGCGTCGACGTCGAGTACGGCCTCGGCGACGGAGAAGCCGACCGGGGTCGGGAACGCCGTGTTGGTCGTGGTCTCGATATCACCGCACAGCGGCTCGTTGTCGGAAGGTTGATCGTTCACGTCAACACGCGGGTGCATCGTGCCGCCGGTGATCGCGTACTCGTCTCCGCCGGTGATCACCCTGCCGCCAGCCGCTGCGTCGAAGAGGATGGCGTCGTACAGGCAGTAGGCCTCGGTTGGGTTGGCGTTGTCGTCGTTGGTGCTGCCGGTCGCATTGCTACCGGCAGCGACGAGTCCGACGAGGGCGATACCGACGACGGCGAGCGCGCCGGCGAGGCGGCGTCGCCAGTGGCGAGTGAACTGAGTGTTGGCGGTGGTCACTGATGGTCCTTGCTGGATGGTGAGTTTGCGACGCCGTCGATCGTGCGGCGCGCGACCTGAACGCAACCTGTCGGTGACACAAGTGTTTGCTGTCGGCGACGCTGTGCAGCCGGTGCGCCCGCGCCGCGCCTGACGGTGAACTGCCCGTACCGTTTGGGCGATGGAGCCGTTCGAGGAGACGCTTGCCGAGGGCGAACTGACAGTTCGGCCGTTTCGGGCGGCCGACCGTGCGGCGCTCGTCGCCGGCCGCGACGAGGAGTTCCACCGGTTCCTCCCCGACGCATCCGCCGACCCGCAGCCCCTTGCCTGCATCTGTGTGTCGGGAACCATCGTCGGATGGATCGACTACGACCACGACGACGATCGTCATTGGCTGCGCGCCGACCAGGTCAACGTGGGCTACAACGTGTTTCCCGCACACCGCGGTCGGCGCTCTGCGATGCGTGCCCTCCGACTCATCAACGAATTCCTCCTCGCTCATGAGCCGCCGTTGCACCCGACGCTACTGATCGATCCACGAAACAAGCCGTCGCTGGCCACGGCTGCACTCGCTGGATTCGAGGACGCCGGCGAGGTCGACGGTGAGCGATTCTTCGTGCTGTCGCGCTGACTTCGGTCAGGCTGAGTGCACGGGCGGCCGCGGCGGAGCGGCGACCTGTTCGCGGTCGGCCCGCAGCTTGGCGTGGGTCATCGCTGCCGCGGTCTCGAGCTCGCCCATCGCTCGATGTGCGGTGATCAGCCACGTCAGTGATGGCAGCGCGATCAGTGTTACGAGCATCGCCACAGCGAGCACGTTCGAGCCGTCGTTCGTCGACCCCGATCCCAGCGCCAGTCCCACGGCGAACATCCCAACCGACGCCGCAACCGAGGCGAGGATCGGCCCCCAGAACCACCATCTGGCGCGTCCGCCATCGCCGCCGACCCACTCGATCGCCTTGGCCAGGTAGCCGTACGGGCGGTACCAACACAGCAGGCCGACCACGATCACCACCCCGATCACGGCGAACACCGCCAGCTCTCGGGTGTCGCGTGCCTCCCCCGATGCGGCGCCGTCGGCCCAATTGCGCAGCGCCGCCGCGAGGACCATGCCGTTGATCACCACGAACGGCGCTGCAAACCACCACAAGACCGCCGCCGCTGGTCGAGGTGGCTTCGAGTACGCCTTTGCTGGCTTGGCGCGGCGGGCGTTCTCGGTGGCCATTCCGCACCAGATCAACAGCAGCGGCAACGCCAACCCCGACAGCACGACGGGTGCGATCGGTCCGAGCAGAGCTGCCGGCGCAGACAGCACGGCGACCACAAGAATCGCATAGTGCGCCCAGCGGGTAGGGAGGAGTCGACGGATCGGCTCGTCCGCAGTCGCCGGTTGTCGGGGCTGTGTGTCCCACTCGATCGTGTCGGGTGTCGCGGCTGCAGGTGCGGCTGGAGTTGGGACCGGAGGCGATGCCGCGGGGAGTAGTGGCACGCCGGGCGCGGCCGTGGCGGGCTGCGGCGGTGGCAGCGGGGAGCCGATTGGCGTGGCGGTTGGATCCATCAGCTGCATCATCGGCTAGAGGCTGGCCCGCCTTGATCGATCCGGGCGAGGCCGGAGTGTCTGCGACTCGATGACGGGCGCCTACGTTGGCGCCATGGCAGATCCGACGACGTGGATCGTCACTGCGGTGAATGCACCGGAGCACGCCGGCAACCGCATCCATACCGACGAGGGCGCACGCGAGCAAGGGTTCCCGGCGGCGCTCGTCGCAGGCGTGACCACCTACGCGTACCTCACTCGTCCGCTGGTGGACGCATGGGGGATCGACTGGTTGACACATGGTGGTGGCGAGGTTCGCTTCCGTGCGCCGGTGCTCGCCGGTGACCGCATCCAGTGCACTCCGGTGCCGACGGGCGATGGTGTGCGAGTGGAGGCCCGCTGTCCCGCACGCGCGCCCGAGGCGTTGGCCGTGTTCACCGCCGTCGAGCATGGCGATCTCGTGCCACCCGAGCGCGACGGCGAGCAGCTCGCCGCCCGCGAGGTGAAACTCGTCGACCGGCTCGGCCCCGGCTATGGCGCACGTGTCGACGACGACCTCGACGTCTACACGCGCCACGGAATCATCCATCCTGCGGTGTGGCCGGCGATCGCCAACGACGTGTTCTCGGCCGACTTGGTGCGCGGCTCGTGGATTCACACGCGGAGTCGGATTCAACACCATGCCATCGCGCACGACGGCGACCTGGTGGTCGTTCGCTCGACGGTCGTCGAGCGGTTCCATCGCCGCGGCGAGCGTGCCGTTGCCGACGTGCGCATCGAGCGCGACGGGCGGCCGCTGGTGACGATCGAACACGAAGCGATCGTCGACCTCGGCGTCTGAACCACAACGAGTAGCCAGCGGCTCGGCGGACACGGTTGGTTGAGCGACGCCGGACCGAGATCTCGGCGACTTCTCAGCGGCCGTTCAGGCCTAGTTGAAGTGGCTGGCGAGATGATGGTGACACGCCATCAACAGCACTCGAATCGCACACCGCAGAAGGAGCCCCGACCCCGATGACCCGCCCCGCACGTTCCAGGATCGCTCGAGTTGTCGGAGGCCTCGTTGCGGCGTGTACGGCGATCACGCTCATCGGGAGCGCAGGAGCATCGGCCAGCGACGACATGGCTGCGACGACGACCAACCCGTTGGAGCCGAACATCTGCTGGACCCACAATCCCCTCGGCGATGGGTATCGGGTCCACGTGACCACCACCAATCACTCGTCACGTAACGCCCTGTTCGAGGTGGAAGAGGTCCGTGGCGACGTACGTCACCGCGAGACCCTGCGACCCGGCGAGACCGGCGTGTTCTTCCACGACGCTCCGCTCGACCGGGAGCGCACTTACATCTACGACGGTGAGGTCGACGGGATGAGTCGTCGAGACGCCGGGTTCAGCCGCATGAAGGACAACTTCAACATCCCGTACTACACCGCGCCCTGCTTCTGATCGGCGGATCGACCCGCCTTGTCCAGAGATCTCGTCCACTTCTCAGCGACCGTTCAGGCCCAGTTGAAGTGGCTGGCGAGATGATGGTTGCACGCCACCAACAGCACTCGATTCGCACACCGCAGAAGGAGCCCCGACCCCGATGACCCGCCCCGCACGTTCCAGGATCGCTCGGCTTGTCGGAGGCCTCTTTGCGGCGTGTACGGCGATCACGCTCATCGGGAGCGCGGGAGCATCAGCGGCCGATGAGGAGCACTTCTCGTCGGCCAATCCGCTGCAGGCCAACATCTGCTACACGGACAACCCGCTCGGCGAGGGCTATCGGGTTCACGTGACGACGACCAACCATTCATCGCGCAACGCTCGGGTGACCATCGACGAGTTCGGTGGCACCGTGCATCACGACCAGACGCTGCGGCCTGGCGAAACGGCTGCTCTCTTCCACGACGTTCCACTCGATCGGTATCGCGACTACAACTATCGGGGCGAACTCGTCGGTGTGGTCGACCCGACAATCGGCTTCAACTTCGTGAGGGCGAATACCACCCTTCCCGACTTCACCGACCCCTGTTTCTGATCGGTCCGCCGCAGTCCGGGCCGGCTCAGCCCTCGTCGACGCTGCGTCGGGTGATCAGCGGTGGGCCAGCACGGCGCCGGCACCGCCGCTGCGCCACACCCGCCACGCGCCGGTCGCCCAGAGTGCCCACACGACCAGGACGGGCTGGAAGAAGAGGCGTGCGAACCGGGCGCCGTCGCTGTCCAATCCGAAGGCGTCGGTGCCCTCGACCCATTGGGCGATGTTGCCGGGAAAGATCACCACGAAGAATGCGGCGACGATCCACCCGACCAGCGCGCGGCGACCGCTCACGAAGAGCAGCGCCATCCCGAGTGTGATCTCGATCAACCCAGAGAGCACCACAACGAGGTCGGCGTCGACAGGGAACCACTCTGGAACTTGCGCCTGAAACTCGTCGCGTTGGAAGGTCAGGTGTCCGATGCCGGCGAACAGCAGGCTGCCGCCGAGGAGCCAACGGGCGACCGAGCGCGCCGTCGTGTCAGCAACGTTGCTCGGCGCCGGCGACCTCACGTCCCGACCACATCGCCGTTGCGCAGCAGCGGCACGAATCGGTGGACGGGGCTCGGCGCGCCGCCGATTGCGGGGTGGCCGAGGTCCTCGGTGCCCGCGGCACAACAGTGGAACACCATGGCGGCGCGGATCCCTTCGGAGACGTTGTCGGTCGACCGGTGCATGAGGTGGCTGTCGAACACGAGCAGGTCGCCCGGCGCCATGAGCACCGGCGTACTGGCGCTCATGTCGTGGTCGACGATCTCGACGTAGCCGTAGTTGGCGCCGGGGCGCGCGTCGGGGACATGCTTGTGGACCGGCTCGTGGTTGCTTCCCGGCAGCACGTGCAGACACCCGTTGTCGAGCGTCGCCTCCGTCACCGCGAGCCACAGGCCGACGATCGGGCGGGCCGGGGCGAACGGGAAGTAGTAGCTGTCCTGGTGCCACGGCTGGCCCCATGCGCCCGGGTTCTTGAAGATGTACTGCGACAAGAAGCAGTCGACATCGGGCCCGATCAGCTGACCGAGGATGTCCGGCACGGCGCCGCTGCGCAGGAACTCAGCGAAGATCGGCCGCTGGTGCAGCGTGAACACCTTGGAGATCAGGTCCTCCGGCCGCGCGCCGGAGAACCCGGCCTGAGACTCCGGCGCGATCAGAGCATCGTCGGGAGCGGTGCCGGTCTCGGCAGCCGTGCGCACCAGGTCGACGACGTCGGCATGCATCGCCGCGCCGACCGACTCCGGTGCGAACGCTGCCAACTTGGCGAATCCGGCCTCGCGGTACTTCGCCAGATCGATCGTCGCCGCACGTTCCATTCATCGATTGTGGCGCGTCGCGTGGTGTTCTGTTCGCGAAAACCGGCGCGTGGCGCCTGGAATCCCCGGGATTTCGGAGAGCACTGGGTCAGTGCACGGGCTTGCCGAGGAAGTCGTCGCTGATGCTGATGCGCACCCGTTCGTCGCCGAAGGTGGCGCCAGCGGCAGCGAACTCGGCCTCTTTGTCGGCGTAGTAGCGGGCCCGGAAGTCGCCGAGCCGGGCCGCGTTGTACGTCAGGTACAGCGCTCGGCGGGGGTGATCGCTGTGGTTGGTGTCGCTGCGATGTGGCGCATAGGAATCGAATGCGACCAGATCGCCGGGTTCGACCTCGATCGGCCGCCAGTCGAGACGTTCGACCACCTCGTCGAGCAGCCGACCGCGGCCGTTGTCGGCCATCGCGCCCTCGGAGTAGCCCGGGGCGAACCACAGACACCCGCTCTCGACCGTGGCGGGATCGAGCGGCACCATCACCGATACGTGGTGGTCGATGAAGCGATACGCCGCCGCGTCCTGATGGGGAGCGAACCCCGCCCCACCGGGTTGCTTGTAGTTGACCTTCTCCTTGAACAACACGGCCGGCTCGCCGAGCACCTCGGCGACGAGCTGCGCCGGGGCGCCGCGCCGCACGAACGCGCCGAGTTCCGGATGATCGTCGGCGAATCGTTCCGAGCGGGCGATCGTCGGCCCGCGGTCGGTCTGCTCGAAGTGATGCAGGCCGGGTCCGTCCATGTCGGCCCACCGCTCGAGCTCGTCGACCCAACTGCTTGCCGCCCGCAGCTCAGCGCTGCTCAGCGCACCAACGACGTGGGCCCACCCGTTCGCCCCCCAGCATTCGCGCGCCGTTCGATCGATGTCCATCGAGCGGCGACCATACGCCACGGTCACCGACGGTTTGGTTTCGACCCTCACTATTCACCATCGATTCATCCGAACAACGCGTAGTCGACTTGTCTAGACAATTCGGACGCTGCAAACTCTCGACATGCGCGCTGCAGAGCTCACCGCCGATGAGCGAAGCGAGATCGAACGTCGAGCGGAGATGCTCGCTGCGACCAGTGCGGACGACGTACGAGCGTGCGCAGACCGCTGCCTCGAGGCCCTCGGCGACCCGGTCGTGGTCGAACCGCCAACGACCGGCATCGTCATGATGCAGGTGCGCGAGCCGGTGGTGGGGGAACGGTTCCATCTCGGTGAGGTCGTCGTGACACGCGCCGAAGTCGACCTGGCCGGCGCACGTGGATGGGCGATGCGCATGGGTGCCGATCGCGTCAGTGCCCTGGCTGCAGCGATCTGTGACGCCGCGGCACAGTCTGACGGGCCGGCTGCCGACTGGGTCGACGAACTCATCGAAGAAACCGCACGGGAACGACAGCGGCGCGAGCACGATGTGGCCGCCACGTTGCAGCCGACAATCGTGTCGTTCGAGGAGCTCGACTGATGGTCGCCTCGATGCCCTCCGCCGATCAGCTCGCCAACGCACGACTGAGCGGGAGTCGGTCGCTCGACGTGTTCCGCGTGCTGCTCGACGCAGCCGCTCGCCCGGGGACAATCGGTCGGCTGCCGTTGATCGACACACGCATCCCCCCGGCTCTGTACCCGGCACTGGCGCTGGCCGATCTCGATCATGTGGTCGGCCTACTCGACATCGCCGGTGATGAGTGGTCGGCGCTGGTTCACCATGCAACCGGCGCACGTGTGACCGACTCGCTCGCGACACCCGACGGTCGTCAGTGCGACATCGTCGTGGCCCTGCGCCCGCCGACGCCGTCTGAGATCGAGGGGATGCGCCGGGGAACCCCCGCGGCTCCGGAGCTCGGTGCGCGCCTCGTCATCGCAGTTCGGGCCTTGTCCGACGAGCGGATCGACATCGCCGACGCTGTTCGACGCGATGCGCCGGCCAACGCCTTCTCGCTACATGGCCCCGGCGCGGCGAGTCCACGAACGGTGCATGCCATCGGCACCGGACCCGACGCGCTGCGTGCCATCGCCGCCGCCAACCGAGACTTCCCCGCGGGCATCGACACGTGGATCGTCGCCGACGATGGCGCGGTCGTCGCCGTGCCGCGCAGTGCGCAGATCGATGTGTCGGCCGGCCACCGGCCGTGGTCGACGGCATCGCAGGAACCTTCGACCGAACGAATGGAGCACTGACGTGGGATACGCCGCAGCACGAGGTGGCCTCGCCGCCATCGCCGCCGCTGAGGATCTCGTTCGCGACGAGCGGGAACTTGCCGCCAGCCCCTGGCTCAGCGTCGACCAACTCATCGACCGCCAACGGCTCGCTGTCGATCGAGTGATGGGCGAGGGCGGACTCTGGGATCCGGCGTTGGCTGCCCGCGCGCTCCAACAGTCCGAAGGCGACACGATCGAGGCCGCACATCTGTTGCGTTCCTTCCGGGCGACGTTGCCCCGCTTCGCATACTCCGAGCCGGCCAACGTCGACGATGCTGCGCTGCTGCGGCGCATCGTTCCCGCATACCGCACCCCGCCGGGCCCCCAGCTGCTGGGTCGCACGACCGACTACACCGGTCGGCTGCTCGACCGAACCGACGACGAGACCGCCCGAGAGCACGCCGAGAAGCGGGCAACCGAGCGGGTGTCACCGTCGCTGTCGAACGGCAATGGAGTCCTCGGCGATCGACGTCACGGGCGACTCCTCGACGTGCTGCGGCAGCTCGATCTGGTCGTCGATCGCCGACGCGTCGACGACCCGGATCCCATCGACATCACCCGCAATGCCGTGCGTCCGCCGGCACCGCGGTCGGCGCGGCTCGCCGTGATGGCTCGTGCCGAGACCGGAGCGTTGGTCAATCTCTGGTATCGCAACGTGCTCGGGCCAGATGGCTACATCCACGAGGTGACCCTCGGCGAGGTTCGCCACGGCGAGTTGCCGGTGCGTATCACCCATCCCCACACGGGCGGCAGCTTCTCGATCGGTGACGTGCGAGTGACCGAGGTCGAAGCGATCGAAGACCTCGACGGAGCCGACGAGGACCGAGACCGCTTCGACGTGGGCTACGGGATGTGCTTCGGGCACAACGAGAAGAAGGCCATCGCCATGGCCAGTCTCGACATCGCCTGCCACCGCGACCGTCCACTCGACGGGCGGGCGTCGGAACTCGAGCAGTCGATTCTGATGACGACCGACGGGCTCGACGCGACCGGGTTCCTCGAACACCTCAAGCTCCCGCACTACGTCACGTTCCGTTCGATGGTCGACCGCAAGCTTGCCGTCAGGGCCGCACGCGGTGACGGAGCCGAAGCGGCCCAGTCTGATGCGCCGGCCGTCGACGCAGTGCCCGTCGACCCGGAGGAAGGGGACTGCGCATGACGGCGCTCGACGACCGCGCCTCGACGGTGCACCAGCTCGTCGGCGACCACGACGTCGACGTTGGCATCCTCGACGAACACGCCAAGCGCGAGTTGCGCCGGGCGATGCTCACCGCGGTGTGTGTGCCGGGGTATCAAGTGCCGTTTGGTTCGCGCGAGATGCCGGTCGCCCGCGGGTGGGGATCGGGTGGTTTGCAGATCACGCTCGCCCTGGTCGATGAACGCGACGTCGTCAAGGTGATCGACCAGGGCGACGACGAAGGGGTCAACGCCGTCAACCTCCGACGGTTGATCTGCTCGACGACCGGTGCCGAGGAGACCAGCGAGGTCGACGAAGCGACCGTGATCCAGACGCGCCACCGCATCCCCGAAGATCCGATCCGGTCGGAGCAGACGCTCGTGCTCCAGGTCCCGGTGCCGGAGCCGCTCCGCGGTGTGGAACGCAACATGGCGGAGCTGTCGCGCATGCACGCCGAAGCCGACTACGCGCGCATGTGGGTGAGCCTCTACGAGGACAAGGTGCGCAACGGGGTGATCACCAAGTCGACCGGCTACCCATGTCTCGTCGGTGGGCGCTACGTGATCGCCACCACACCGATTCCGCGGTGGGACGTGCCACGACTGCATCAATCGGCGTTCCTCTCTTTGTTCGGCGCGGGGCGCGAACGTCGGATCTATGCGGTGCCGCCCGAAACCGACGTGGAACCACTGACGTTCGACGACGTGCCCTTCGAAGTGGAGCGAACCCCAGGAGCGTTCTGCTCGGCGTGTGGTGCCGTCGACGCGTTCCTCGTCGAGGTGCCGTCCGACTCCGCAGATGGGGGATCGCGCTGGGTGTGCAGCGACACCGCATGGTGTCGACGCCGCCGCCGCAACGGACATCGCCCGCAACAGGGAGAGTCGACATGAGTTCCGTCACTGACACCGACACGATGCTGCGCGTGGATCGCCTGGGCAAGATCTTCGGCGTCCAGAACCCGGGCGCCGTTGCCCAGACCGGACCCCACGTGGGCTCGGCCAAGTCGCCGGACGGCGACTCGATCGTGGCCGCCTGGGATGTGTCGTTCGACGTCGCCCGCGGCGAAGCGTTCGGCGTGATCGGCGAATCGGGCTCGGGAAAGTCGACCGTGATGCGGACGATCGCCGGTGACCTCGCCGCATCGAGCGGCGCAGTGTGGATGCGGCGGCCCGACGGATCGCTCAGCGACCTCCTGACCATGGGCGCCGCCGAGCGGCGCGCGCTGCGGATCGACGAACTCTCGGTGGTGTACCAAGACCCCGCCGAAGGCCTCGACCTGCGCGTGACGGCTGGCGGCAACATCGCCGATCGGCTCACCGCAGCCGGGTGGCGGCACTTCGGGCGTATCCGTGAGCGCGCGGCAGAGCTCCTCGACCGCACCGAGGTACCCCTCGAACGGATGGACGACCTCGTGCACACCTTCTCGGGCGGTATGCGCCAGCGCGTCCAACTTGCGCGGGCACTCGCCAACCAGCCGCCGATCGTGCTGTTCGACGAGCCGACGACGGGCCTCGATGCGTCGGTCGCCGCCGGCGTCCTCGATCTGATTCGCAGTCTGCTCGAGGAGCTCGGGATCGCCGCCGTGGTGGTGTCGCACGACTTCGCCGTGATCGAGATGTTGACCACTCGGTGCATGGTGATGCACCACGGCAGGGTGATCGAGCACGGGCTCACCGATCAGCTGCTCGAGGACCCGCAAGAGGCATACACCCAACGACTCGTTGCGGCGGCCAGGGCATGAACGAGATCCTGTCGATCCGCGGGCTGGAGAAGCGGTTCACCCTGTACAACGTCGACGGCCGCACCGTCACCGGATTGCGCGGCATCGACCTCGACGTGCGGGCTGGGGAACACGTGGCGCTGGCGGGGAGCAGCGGTGCCGGTAAATCGACACTGCTCAAGTGCGTCTACCGCACGTACCTCCCGTCGGCCGGATCCGTCGTGCTGCGCTGCGCCGACGGAGCGGTCGATCTCACCGCGTTGTCCGATGCCCAGCTCGCACGCCGACGCGGGCGCGACGTCGGCTACGTGTCGCAGTTCCTCCGCGCCGAACCGCGCCGCGGCGCACTCGACGTGGTCGCCCGGGCCGGCGTTGCTCGCGGTATGTCGCGCGACGTCGCGCTCGACGCGGCGGCGCGCTCACTGCAGCGCCTGAACATCGACGAGTCGTTGTGGGATGTCTATGCGTCGGTGCTCTCCGGAGGCGAGAAGCAACGGGTCAATCTCGCAGCGGGAACGATTTCGCCGCCCCGCTTGCTGCTGCTCGACGAGCCGGTCTCGGCGCTCGATCCAGCCAACCGCGAAGCAGCGCTCGATCTCATCGCCGACCTCACTGCCCAGGGCGTCGCCGTGCTCGCGGTGTTTCACGATCTCGATGCGATGTATCGCCTGGCGTCGCGTGTCGTCGTGCTCCACGACGGCCGCGTCGCCGACGCCGGCCCGCCCGACACGGTGCTCGCCCAGCTCGAAGGAGTAGCCCGATGACTGTTGTTGATTCCGCCACTACCTCGCTCGACGCGCCGCGGCCGTCGCGCGCGAGCGGGCCCGATGTCACCGTGACCAACGTGCGCGCCGTCGTGGATGACCACGTCGTCGACGACGCGACGTTGGTGATCCGCGACGGCGTGATCGAAGCCGTGGAGCGCGGCCGATCGACGGCGCCGGAGGCGATCGACGGCAACGGGTTGCATTGCATTCCAGGGCTGGTCGACACGCACTCCGACGGACTGGAGAAAGAACTGCGACCACGGCCCAAGGTCGTGTTGCCCGACGACTTCGCACTCGGCTCGTTCGAAGCGCGGGTGCGCAGCGCGGCGGTGACCACGGTGTTTCACGGGATCGGGTTCGAGGAGCGCAAGAGCTACGACCGTTCGATCGAACAGGCGTCGAGGTTGTGTGCGGCGATCGCCCAACGCCGAGCCGAACACGATGTGCGCGTCGACCACCGCATCTTGTACCGCCTCGACGTGCGCGATGCCGACGGGCTGGCGGCCCTGGCCGAGCAGCTGCACACCGGGCATCGGCGATTGTTCACCGACGACACCCCGCTCGTGTCGGCAGAAGACCACACGCCCGGCGTCGGGCAATACACCGACCGCGCCTACTTCGAGCAGTACATCGCCGGCACCAAGAACCTGGCGCCCGAGGAAGCCAAGAACTACATCGACCGACTCGTCGAAGAACGCGATGCACTCACCGGAAACATCGAGCGAGCCCTCGACTGGCTGAGCGCCCGCGCCCGTGCCGGAGTGATTCGACTGATGGGCCACGACCCGATCTCGGCCGACGAGATCGATGCGGCGGTCGACCGCTCGGTGGCGATCGCCGAGTTTCCGACCACCGTCGAGGCCGCGCAGCGCGCCCACGAACGCGGTCTGCGGACCGTGGCGGGCGCGCCCAACGTGGTTCGTGGAGGGAGTCACTCCGGAAACGTCGGCGCACGCGAGCTGATCGAGCGGGGTCTGTGCGACGGGTTGGCCTCGGACTACCTGCCGTCGACACTGCTCGGCGCGGTCGGCCTGCTCGTCCACGATGGAGTGTGCGACCTGCCGCATGCGGTGGGGCTGGTCACCTCCGGACCAGCGGCGACCGTTGGGCTCACCGATCGCGGGCGCCTACTGCCCGGACTGCGCGGCGACATCGCGCTGGTCGCGTTCGACCGGCCCGTCCCCGTCGTGCACTTGGTGGTGGCCGCAGCCGACCTCGTGGCGCCGAGCCCGCGCTCGATGAGCGGCCGCGTGTGAACAGCGACGATCATGACGATGGCGATCAGGATTCTGCCGATCAGGACCATGCCGATCAGGACGGTGAGGTGAACCGATGAACAACGACGACGAACAACTGTCGTGGATGCAGCTCGAGACACAGGCTGATGTCGCCGACGCATTGATCGAGCTGTATCACCGGCGTGGTGGATCGGCATACGACGAGGTGGTCACCCAAACCGCACATGCCGCACAGTGCGGTCAACAGGCGATGGACCACGGCGCGTCCGTGTCGGCGATCGTCGCTGCCTTCCTTCACGACATCGGCCACTTGCTCGCGGGCGATGGCACCCGCGGTCGAGACGACGAGCCGACCGACCGGCACCACGAGGATGTCGGTGCACGCTTTCTCGCCAATTGGTTCCCCCCGGAGGTGACCGAACCCGTGCGGCTGCATGTCCCGGCGAAGCGATATCTGTGTGCGGTGGAGCCGAGTTATCACGACGGTCTGTCGCCGGCGTCGGTGGCCAGCTTGGAGCTGCAGGGCGGGCCGATGAGCGCCGACGAGGTCGCCGCATTCGAGGCGCTTCCCGGCCACGAGCAAGCGGTGGATCTCCGCCGCTGGGACGATCTCGCAAAGGTGGTCGATGCGCCGACGGCAGATCTGGCGACGTTCCGCGATCTGATCGAGTCGGTTGCCGTTCGACCGGTACACGAAGCGGAACCAACTCCGAGCTGAGTCTGCCGACAGCGATCGCCTGCGGCCTAGGGTGCTCGCCCGTGGGCGCCTCGCCGACCTCGGAACCTCCCCGCTACCTGGTCATCGCCGATCAACTCGAGCGGGAGTGGGCCCGCGTCCGACCGAACACGCTGGTGGAGAGCGAAACCCAGCTCGCCGACCGGTTCGACGTCAACCGGTTGACGGCGCGCGAAGTGCTGCGCGAACTCGAGCGCCGAACCGTGGTGCGACGCATCGTCGGTCGAGGCACCTTCACCGCGCTGAAGCTCGAGTATCCGATCGAGCGCGGTCGTCCGCCGAGCCTTCGTCGCCTCGTCGCGGAGGTCGGGTACCGCCACGAACTGGTGTCGTCGTCCGTACGCTGGCATCCTGGCGGTCGAGCCGGGCCGCGGCAACTCGTGTCGCAACGGGTCGCCGCCGTGGAGGGCCTCGTTGCGTCATCGGCAACCGATCGGTTCGTCGAATGGGTCGGCGAACGGGTGGAGGCTGATGTGCGCTCCGGCGGGTCGATCTTCGATGCCCTGCGTTCGCTCGGCGTGCAGCCGTGGCGGCGGCGCGTCACCGTGCGCATGGGACTGCCGGATCACCGGACTGGCACCGCGCTCGGCTACGTCGGGGCGTCCCCGCCCACGTGGCACGTGCTGAGCGAGACCGTGGATGCGGCGACCGGGCAACCGCTGCACCGGTCGGCCTCGTGGATGCGTGGCGACGTGTTCGACGTGCGCGTCGAGCTCGACTTGCCGCCAAATGAAGCTGAGCAGGGTGTTCACGCGCAGCTCACCGAGCGCGCCTGAACTGTTTCCCGACTCGTCCCTGCGATGTCGTTCTGACGCAACCATGAGTTCACTCCAGTTGTCTAGACAAGATGGGCGTGACCCAACGCGTGAACCACCCTCACCGCCGTCGCGCTGTCAGCGTCGCGGCTGTCGCCACCTCACTTGCTCTCGTCGCCGCCGCGTGCGGTGATGACGACGACTCGTCAACGGCGGATACCGCCTCCGTCGAGGACACCGACGCCGCCACCGCCGACACCGAGGCGGCCGATGCCGCCAGCACCAACGGTGAGCGCCCGGCTGATTGGCCGACGACCATCACCTTCGGTGCCGTGCCCGCCGAGAACGCCTCCAGCCTCGAGGCCGACTTCGACACCACCGTGGCCATCCTGAAAGACGAGCTCGGGCTCGACGAGATCGAGTTCTTCCAAGCCAGCGACTACGCAGGAGTGATCGAGGGCATCATCGCCGACCGAGTCGACGCAGCCCAGTTCGGCGGATTCTCCTACGTGATCGCCACCAGCAACGGCGCTGACGTGAGCGTGGCCGGCGTCATGACCGACGGTCCCGACATCGAGCCCGGCTACCGCAGCTATGCCCTGACCCAAGCCGACAACGACGACATCAACACGATCGACGACTTCGCCGGCAAGAACGTCTGCTTCGTCGATCCGGGTTCGACCTCCGGATTCCTGTTCCCCTCCGAGGGTCTGCTCGCTGCCGGCATCGACCCCTCCGAGACGTCGACCGATCTCTCGCCGACGTTCGCCGGCGGGCACGATGCCTCCGCAATCGCGGTGGCCAACGGCGACTGCGACGCAGGCTTCGCCTACGACTCGATGGTGACCAACCAGCTCATCGAGTCGGGCGACATCGCCGGCGTCGTCGACTCGGTCGAAGACGAGAACGTCAATCCCGACGCCGCGGATCTCAAGATCGTCTGGAAGAGCGAGACGATCTCGGGTGCACCGATGGCGATCAGCAACTCGCTGCCGGCGAGCTTCGTCGAGGCCTACCAAGATGTGATCACGACCAAGGTCAACGAGGACTGGGCGATCGCCAACGGGTACTGCAGCGGTACGCCCGACGACAACGACTGCTCGTTCGCCGACGAAGAAGACACCTGGGGATACGTCGCCAAGGACGACTCGTTCTACGACGGCATCCGCCAGGTTTGCGAAGTGACCGGCGCCTCGCGTTGCGAGCCCGGCGGCTGACCACTCCGTTTCGTTCGCCAACCACCACAGAGAGCAGCCGACCATGACATCGCCACCAGCGAGCATCCCGACCCTCAATGGCGCAGGCCGACCCAGCGTGGTCAGCGTGCGCAACCTGCGCAAGGAGTTCGATGGTGGCGACGTGGTCGCGCTCGACGGCGTCAGCTTCGACGTTCCGGAGGGGCAGCTGCTCGTGATCATCGGGCTCTCGGGATCCGGCAAGTCCACACTCTTGCGACATCTCAACGGTCTCACTCGGCCGACCGAGGGGGACGTCACCGTGCTCGGCACCGATGTGGTCCGGGCCAAGGGAAGGTCGCTGCGCACGCTGCGCCGCGATGTCGGCTTTGTGTTCCAGCAGTTCAACATCGTCGGGCGTTTGACCTGTATCGAGAACGTGCTGACGGGAGCGCTCGGCGAGCTGCGCGGTCCGCGGCTCGGTGCACGGATGTACCCCAAGTCGTTGCGCCGCACGGCGATCGAACAGCTCGACCGGGTCGGTCTTGCCGATCGGGCGTGGCAACGTACCGACACACTGTCCGGCGGACAGCAACAGCGCGTGGCGATTGCCCGGTCGTTGATGCAGCAGCCACGGATCGTCCTCGCCGATGAACCGGTTGCCTCGCTCGACCCGGAGATTTCCGGGCAGGTCATGGACGCGCTGTTCCAGTGTTGTGTCGAAGACAACATCACCGTGCTGTGCAGCCTCCACCAGGTGGACTTGGCGATCAACTGGGCGCATCGATTGATCGGGTTGCGCGACGGCCAAATGGTGCTGGACACGCCGGTCGATGGGACGCTCGACACCGACGATGTGATGCAGGTGTACCGCCGACTCGATCCGACGGGCGAGAAGGCCGAAGAGTACGCCGACACACCCACGCACGCGCTCGCCGGCTGAGCGATGGCGGTACTCGAACGAGACGACGTCGAGGCGTCGGCCTCACCGGACGGGCCGCGCGACTCGGTCCGCCTCACACCACCGTGGACGCGCCGGAGGGTGATCCTGACGGCGTTGGCCGTCGGTTTCATCGTCGGCTCGATCTGGGGACTGCGGCGCGTCGAGATGACGCTGTTCCCGCTGATCGAGGGCTGGCCAGAAACGTGGGATCTCCTCCAGCGGATGTGGCCGCCGTTCATCCCGGCGGAGGATCGCTCCGAGGTACTGCAGCTGCTGGTCGACACGTTCTTCATGGCGTTCCTCGCCACGGTGATCGGCGTCGCGCTCTCGATTCCGCTCGGCCTACTGGCGTCGCGCAACGTGGTGTCGAACCCGATCATCCGCACCGCAGCGAAACTGTTCATCGCATTCGCCCGTGCGGTGCCGTCGCTGATCTTGGCCCTCGTGTTCGTGCGCGTGTTCGGCATCGGTCCGATCGCGGGGATCCTGGCGATCGGCCTGCACTCGATCGGGTTCTGCGGCAAGCTGTTCTCGGCTGCAGCCGACAACATCGACCTCGGTCAGCGCGACGGGGTTGCCGCCACCGGCGCCTCGCGTAGTCAGGAGCTGCTCACCGGCGTGTGGTCGCAGATGGTGCCGTCGGTGATCGCCACGGCGCTGTACCGAGTGGAGATCAACTTCCGTGAGGGCACGCTGATCGGTCTGGTCGGCGGAGGCGGCATCGGTTTGTACATCCGAGGTGTGCAGGGCAACCTCCGCTACCAAGAGCTGTTGGGTGTGACGGTGGTGATCATCGTGGCCGTGATCGTGATGGAGCTGCTGTCGCAGGCGGCGCGGCGCACCATTCTTGGGCCTACCGACCCCTTCTCGGATCAAGCGCAGCTACGCGCCGTCGGCGGCGGAATCTTCGGCCTCTCGTTCACCGAGTGGTGGTCGTCGCGACTTGCGGCACGTCGCCGGTCGGCGATCGCCCGCGACCACGCCGAGCGCAGCCCATCGTCGACGAGCGACGCAGGCGACCAGGCGTCCTCAGTCGAGGTCAGCGATGTCGAGCTGACGCCGCCATGGACCGCTGACCGCATCAAGTTGACCGGGTTGGCGATCGGCGTCGCCGTCTGCACCGTGCTGTCGTTCGCCATTCCCGACATCGATGTCGGCCGCTTCTTCTCGTCGCTGGCCGACGTGCCGGCGACGTTGTGGCGGTTGGCGCCGAGCAACTTCGACTGGTGGACCGAGGCCGTGCGCAGCGACCTCATCGAGACGATCGCGATCGGCTTTGCGGCCACGTTCATGGCGATGGTCGTGGCGCTCCCCGTGTCGTTCCTCGCCGCCTCGAACGTTGCGCCGAATCGCTTGGTGTTTCGGGTGATGCGGCTCTTCACCATCCTCGTGCGGGCGACGCCCGAGCTGGTGCTCGCCGTGATCTTCGTTGCGGCGATTGGTCTGGGGCCAAGAACGGGCACGATCGCTCTGGCCATCGGCATGTTCGGCTTCTCTACGCGGCTCTTCGCCGACGCCATCGAGGAGGCTCGAGCCGGTCCGCGCGAAGGCGTGATCTCGGTCGGGTCCACTCGCTTGCAGGAGACCACGTCGGGCGTGTTTCCGCAGGTCTGGCCGGCGCTGCTCAGCCAGGGGCTGTACGTGTTCGACGTGAGCTTGCGTGCCTCAACCGTGCTCGGAATCGTCGGAGCCGGCGGGATCGGCTTCCTGCTGAGCAATGCGATGCGTACCCTCAACTTCGAGGTTGCCGGCGGCATCATCTTCTGCATTTTCGTGATCGTTGGCGGGATCGAGTTGATCAGCAGCTGGGTCAACCGCCAGATCACCTAGCTGCCCTGCGACGGCGCCTGTGGTCATTCATGCCGGGGCGTCGCCCGCCGTCTCGCTTCCCAGGGCCGACAGCCCCCTGATCATCGAGTCGATCGTTGCCATCAGGTCACGGTCGTCGGCGGCGTCGGCCAGCGAGGCGAGCGCAGCCTCGGCGAGGAGCGCGTTCACGAGGAGCGCCGCAGCGCGCAGCGATGGCGGTGAGATCTCGCCGGCCCGCGTTGCGGCGCGAATGCCCGCTTCGGTCACGTGCAAGCTGGTCGCCTGCTCCAGCGTGCGGCAGCGGTCCCACCCCAACGCCGTTGGGCCGTCGATCAGCAACACCTGCGCGAACTCGGGCCGGCGCACGATCGACAACCATGCGTTGCATCCGTCGAGAAAGGCACCCAGCGGCGTCTGATCCGGCGCGACGGCCGCGTTGGCGTGCGCGACCGCGTCGGCGGAGACCTCGGTGAACACGGCGGCGAACACGTCCTCTTTGCTGTCGAAATGGTGATACAGCGCACCCCGGCTGACGCCTGCGTCGTCGAGGATCTCGCTGATCGATGTTGCGTCCCAACCGTCGCTGGCGAATCGTGTTCGTGCGGCGTCCAGGATCGCTCGCCGTGTCCGGGTGCGCCGTTCCTCCTGCGTCGCCACGATCCGGCACTTTACAGACTTATGGTCGGTATGTACGATACCGACCATGAGTCTGTTTCCGAGCTCTCTGTTCCCCACCCAGGCCTTTGCCGACTACTTCTCGATGTGGAACGAGCTCGATCCAGCCCGGGTGCGCCAGCTGCTCGACTCGGCGGTGACCGAGGACGTGATCTTCTGTGATCCGGCGAACGATCACGTCGGACGCGATGCGCTCGCGGCTAACGCGATTGCCCTGCATGCGGCGAAGCCCGACTACGAGTACCAGGTGATCTCCGGCTTCGACCATCACCACGATCGCTATCGCTATGCCTGGCGCATCGTCGAGCGTGGCGCCACGGTCATCGAGGGGATGGACGTCACCACGGTCGATGGCAACGGCAAGTTGGCACGCATCGATGGCTTCTTCGGACCGCTTCCCGAACTACCGGGCGCCGCCGCAAGGAGCTAGCAACCGCGCGTCGCCCGTCGTCGACTGCGCCCTGGCTGTGTTGGCGTGATCGGCGTCGCTCGAGCGCGAGCCGAGCAGTGCCCCATGGGTGATCGCCAGGATCGTCACCACGAACCCGGTGATCTGGACCACGCTGAGCGACTCATCGAGCACCATCCAGCCCAGCGCGGCGCCGGTGATCGGCGCGGCGAGTCCAAGCAGCGGTGGGGCCGCCGCAGGGAGGCGAGGGATGCCGCGATACCACAACACGAATGCCACGCCGGTAGCGATCACGCCGAGGTACGCCCCGCCGGCGAGGTGGCGTGCTTCGAGTACGGGAGGCGCCCCCTCGGCGATGAGCGCCAAGGGCACGAGCACCACGGACGCCACCAGCATCTGCCATCCCGTTCCGCCGATCAGGTTGGGGTTGGTCGTGTCGCGCTTGGCCAGCACCACGCCCACGGCGAACGACACGTTGGCCAGCAGCGCAGCGCCCACGCCGACCGCGTCGATTTCGGCGCCTGGGCGGATCACCACCATCGCCACTCCTGCCGCGGCGACCAGGCCGACCAGAAGGTCACGGGTGCGCGGGCGCTGCCGATCGACCGCGCCGCCGATCACGGCCACGAGCAAGGGCTGCACGCCGCCCGCCGCAGCGGCGACGCCGCCGGGGAGGCGATAGGCGGCAACGATGAGCAGCGGGAAGAACACGGCGAACGTCGCCGCCGAACGGGCGACGAGCATCGGCAGCTGCCGCCGCGAGGGCATCCAGCGATCGGTGTGCCAGGCCAGAGCTGCGAGCAGGAGTCCGGCTGGTAGCACGCGGGTGGCGGCGATGTTCACGGGTCGGTCAGCCGGGAGGAACTCGGTGACCGTGATGTACGTCGTGCCCCACAGCACGGGTGCCAGCAGCGTGCCGGCGACGACCTTTCCATTCATGATAAGTATCTTGACATCAAAATAACAAATGTCAAGACAAATGAGTCGAACCTGGCTACCGCATACGGTTGCGTGCGATGGCCTATGACTTCGATCGGTTCCTGCGGTACGACGAGCTCGCGTCATGGATCGACGATCTCGCCGCGATGCATCCGCAACTCGTCGAGGTCGAGACGTACGGCCGGTCGCACGAGGGCCGCCCGCTGCGGCTCGTCACCGTTACCGATACGTCGACAGGGCCGCACGACGCCAAACCGGCACACTGGATCGACGCCAGCATCCATGCGGTCGAGCTGACCGCAACCGTTGCGGCCTGTCGCGTGCTGCAATGGTTGGTCGACGGCTACGTCGGCAACGACGAGCGCATCTGTCGAGCCTTGGCCACCCGCACCTTCTATGTGGTGCCCCGTGTGAATCCCGACGGCGCGGAGTGGGTGCTCGCCGACCGCCCCAGGTTTCGTCGTTCGTCGACGCGGCCCTGGCCGCGCAACGACGACCGGCGGTGGCCCGGTCACTACGCCGAGGACATCGATGGCGATGGCCGGATCCTCGAGATGCGCGTCCGCGACCCGCACGGCTCATGGATGCCGCACCCCGACGACGCACGGGTGCTCATCCCGGTTCCGCCGTACGGCGCGGCGCGCGGTGTGCCGACGTATCGGTTGCTCAGCGAGGGCCTCATCGAGGAGTACGACGGCTTCACGGTGCCGGCGCCGCGCCCGCCCGAGGGCCTCGATCTCAACCGCAACTTTCCTGCGGGGTGGTCGACGACCGTCCCGGGTTCGGGTGACCACCCACTCAGCGAGCCGGAGATCGAGGCACTCGTGCGGGCGATTCGGGCGCGCCCCAACGTGTGCGGCTACAACGCCTTCCACACAGCTGGCGGATTTCTGTTGCGTCCGAGCTCCACGCGCAGCGACTCGGAGTTACCACCCGACGACGTGTGGGTGTGGAAGCAGCTTGCCGCCCGCGGCACCGAACTCACCGGCTATCCGGCGCACTCGGTGTTCGACGACCTCACGTGGGATCGCAGCGAGACGCAGTCCGGAGCAGCCGACGACTGGGCCTACGAACATCTCGGTGTGTACAGCTGGACCACCGAGTTCTGGGATCTCGTGCATGCCGCCACCGGCGAACGCATCCGCACCGACTTCTGGTTCGTCGGCCCGACTGACGACCAGGTGCTCGCCGCGCTGCGCTGGATCGACACACAACCCGCGCCGGCCGACCCGCGCAACGCGAGTTTCGTCGACTGGTATCCCTTCGATCACCCGCAGCTCGGGTCCGTCGAGCTCGGCGGTTGGAACGCGCTGCGCTCGTGGGCCAACCCGCCACCGAACTGTTTGCGCGACGAGGTCGACGGCCATGCCGAGTTCGCGCTCGTGCAGGCGCTCGCCGCGCCGTGTCTGGAGATCGCCCACGTCGAGGCGACACGCCTCGGCGACGAGGGGACCGACGGCACTGCCGTCTGGCGTCTCGACGTGGGCGTGCTCAACAGCGGTTGGCTGCCGAGTGACGTCACGGCCTTGGCGCGCCGCGATCGGTTGGTGTTGCCGGTGGAAGTCGAGCTGCGCGGCATCGCGCCGTCGGCGGTGCTCGACGGCGCGCCTCGCCGACAGCTCGGCCAGCTCGCCGGTGCCATCTCGGCCCGATTCGAGCAGGGCGGTGGCGGCTCGCCCGAGCGCGACATGGTCACGTTCACCGTGCGCGCCGCGGAGGGCGCCACGATCGACATCGAAGCGCGCCACCAACGTGCCGGCCGAAGCACGACCGCGATCGTCCTGGGCGCCCGCTGATGCTGGGCGACGCTCTACGGTGCAGCCATGGCGCGTGACGTCGTCGATGAGATCGTTGACGAGTGGGCAGCACTGCGTCCCGACCTGGATGCCTCACCGATTGGTGCCGTGGGTCGCATCTCTCGTTTGTCGCGGTTGATCGACAAGCGACTGTCTGAGAACTTCCAGCGGTTCGGCATCGAGGACTGGATGTACGACGTGTTGGCCACGCTGTACCGCGGCGGGCCGCCCCACGAGGCGACGCCGGGCGACCTGGTGCGTCGCACGATGGTCACGACCGGGGCGATCACCAACCGTGTCGACCGACTGGTGGGTCTGGGTTTCGTCGACCGGCGTCCGAGCGACACAGATCGCCGGAGCAATGTCGTGCGCCTCACCGCGGCCGGCGTGGCCAAGGTTGAAGAGGTGGCGCCAGTGCATCTGGCGACCGAGCGCGACGTGTTGAGCTCGCTGTCGCCGAGTGCGCAGCAGGCGTTGGTGGGTTCGCTTCGCCGGATGCTGGTCGGGCTCGGCGACACGGTCGAGGAAACGCATCGCTGAGCAAACGCATAGCCGAGCAGCGGCCGAACGACGGCGTGAGCGGGCTACCGGCCGACGGAGCGTGGCGCCTACCCACCAACCGTCGCCCGCGTGCAGCGTGGTACGGTCGGCGCCCTTGAAGAAGATGCTTGCTGCCCTGTCCGCGGTCGCGCTGATCGCCGTCGGCTGTTCCGACGACGATGACGGCGGGGACGACGCCACGCCGGTCGATGCCTGCGAAACGGCCGTCGATGAAGGTGGCAATGCCGATGCGCTCGTTGACGAGAACACCAGCCTGGACGCCGGAATCGAAGTGTGTGACAGCTACGACGCGCTCTCCTCGGCGACCGAGAAGTTCCCTGCCGCGCTGAGTGGTCAGGACCTGGCCACGGTGGTTGCCGAACGCTGCGCTGCAGGGATCAGCGGCGCCGCGTGCGGCGAGATTCCTGGCTGACGCGCGTCACGACACATGGCCAGGCGCAGCGCCGGATTGCTGCTGTATCGCCGGCATGACGCCGCGGTCGAGGTGCTGATCGTCCACCCTGGCGGCCCGTTCTGGGCGAACAAGGACGCTGGTGCGTGGTCGATCCCCAAAGGCGAGTACGCCGACACCGACGACCCGCTCGCTGCGGCGCGGCGCGAGTTCGCCGAGGAACTCGGGCAACCCGCGCCCGATGGTGCGTACGTTGCCCTCGGCGCGGTGCGCCAGAAGGGCGGGAAGGAAGTGGTCGCATGGGCCGTCGAGGCAGACGTCGACGTTGCCACGGTCGTCAGCAACACCTTCGAAATCGAGTGGCCGCCGCGTAGCGGAACGCGTCGGGAGTTCCCTGAGGTCGATCGCGCCGAGTGGTGCTCGCCCGACCTCGCCCGCCAGCGATTGATTGCCGCGCAGGTCGAGTTCGTCGATCGGCTGATCGAACAGATCGACGCTCACCGGAGCGGAGGCTTCCACGCCGACTAGCTTCGTCAACATGACCCGTGGCCGCCGCCTTCCCCTCTTGCTCGCCCCCTTCGTCGCCGTTGCGCTGCTCGCCGGTTGCTCCGACGACAACGGCGACAGCGACTCAGAGCCGCAGGACGATTGTGAGGCGTCGATGCAGGAGGCCGCCGAGGTGAGCAACGACGAGCAAGCGATCACCGACATCGATCCGGCAATCGCCAACTGCCCGGATGTGGCGTCGTTCGTCGATGCGTCGAACAAATACCCCGATGCCCTCGACGGTCAGGATCCGCAGACGTTCATCTCCGATCGCTGTGCCGACAGCGCGCAAGGCGACATCTGCGACGAGATCGCCCCCTAACCAAAATTCTGGCGATCCCGTGCGCCTGGCGCGCGATTTGTACAGGAGAACGGTGGGCCGCTCGACGTGGCGCCCAGCCAGATCGAGAGGGCGGCCGGGCTACATCGAGAACGCGGTCGTCCAGATGTTGTCGGCGATCGACACCCAGATCGGCAACACGATGATCGCGCCCACCGTAGTGAGGGCGACCACGCCGGCCACCGGCTTGACGAACGTCTCTTCCTGTTCGGCCATGGCGAAGACCGTTTTTGCCGTCGGCTGACAAAACAGGATCACCATTGCGGCGGCGAAGAAGTCCGACGTGGCGAAGAGGAGGGCGAGGATCGTTGCCACGCCGGGGGCGATGAACGACTTCACCGCCGACAGCGCCAACATTTCGCGCCCGCCGGTTCTGAGGTCGCTCAGCTCGAGGGTCATGCCGAGCGCCACCAGGGCGAGGAGCACGGTGGCGCCTCCGAGCGTATTGAGCGAACTGGAGATGATCACGGGCAAGGTCACGTCCATCGCGGCGACGCTGATGCCGACCACTGCGGCGATCACGATGGGATTGGTCGCCGTCGACACTGCGGCCTTGCGCAGCGTGTCGCCGAGCGACGCATCGTCGTCGGCCTTGCCCAGACCGACCAGGATCACGGTGGCGGGCACCTGGACAGCGAGCATCACGATGGTCGCGATCACCACGGGGATGATCGCCCGACTGCCGAGCAAGCCGATCATCACGGGGAGCCCAATCGCCAGCGCGTTGAACCCGGCGCCAGCGAATGAGGCGAACGCAGCCACGGCCTGATCGCGACCGAGCACCTTGCGGTACACGAGGTACGTGCCGCCTTGCACGATGATGTACGTGGCGATGATCCCGGCCACCAGCTTGAACTCGAAGAGATCTTCGATGTCCTCCTGGGCCAGCGTGACGATGATCGTCGCCGGCGCGGCAACGTAGAAGAACAGGGTGCTCAGCACGTGCGCGTCGGCCGGCTTGGCCATCTTCAGCTGGACGACGACGTAGCCGATGATCACCGGGATGATCAGCGGTGTAATGACGACGATGACGTCACCGGTGTTCATGCGGCCCCCTCGTGTCGACCGGTGGCGACGCTACTGCGCTGTTCCCCGGTCGAGCGTGACCGCAGGTACCGTCGGTCGTCGTGGAACTCGCCGAGCTACAGGCTGCGATCGAACGGACGTATGGCGAGCGTGATCGTGCGCGCGGCGTCGCGGCGACGGTGGCATGGCTGGCTGAGGAGGTTGGCGAGTTGGCCCAGGCCGTGCGCAAGGGGAGCTACGACGATCAGGTGCACGAGTTCGGCGACGTGATCGCGTGGGTGGCGACACTGGCCAACCAGCAGGGCGTCGACCTCACCGAGGCCGTCGCCCGATTTCTCGATGGGTGTCCGCGCTGTGACGCGGAACCCTGTGCGTGTCCCTGAGCCGGGAACGGCTCAGGACCCGGCGACCAGTTCGGCGATCTGAATCGCGTTGAGCGCCGCGCCCTTGCGCAGGTTGTCGTTGCTGACGAACAACGCCAGCCCGCGGCCGTCGGCCACGCCTTCGTCGGCACGGATTCGGCCGACGTAGCTCGGGTCTTGCCCGGCGGCGTCGAGTGGTGTGGGAATGTCGCTCAGCACCACCCCGGGTGCCGCCGCGAGCACCTCGGTGGCCCGCGCAACGTCGATCGGGTTGGCGAACTCCACGTTGAGCGACAGCGAGTGCCCCGTGTACACCGGCACCCGCACGCACAACACCGAAACCGGAAGGTTCGGGATGTCGAGGATCTTGCGGCTCTCGTTGCGTAGCTTCTGCTCTTCGTCGGTCTCGCGGGCACCGTCGTCGACGAGCGCGCCCGCAAAGGGCAACACGTTGTAGGCGATCGGCCGGGCGAACTTGTCGGGCGCCGGGAAGGCAACGGCCGATCCGTCGTGGGTCAGCTCGGCGGCACGGTCGACGGTGTCGCGCACCTGCTTGTCGAGTTCGTCGACCCCGGCCAGCCCGGCGCCGGAGACCGCCTGATACGTGGAGGCGATCAAGCGAACGATCTGCGCCTCGTCGTGCAGTGCCTTGAGCGGCGCCATTGCCGCCATCGTGGTGCAGTTCGGGTTGGCGATGATCCCCTTGGCTGGGTTGGCGGCCAAGTGTCCGTTGACCTCGCTGACCACGAGTGGCACGTCCGGATCCATCCGCCACGCCGACGAGTTGTCGATCACGGTGGCGCCGGCCGCGGCGTACCGCTCGGCCTGGGCGCGTGAGCTCGTCTTGCCGGCGGAGAACAGCGCGATGTCGAGGCCCGACGGGTCGGCGGTCTCGGCGTTCTCGATCGTGATGTCGGCGCCCTTCCACGGCAGGGTGCCACCGGCGGATCGAGCGGACGCGAAGTAGCGGATCTCGTCGACCGGAAAGTTGCGCTCGTCGAGCAAGCGGCGCATCACACCGCCGACCTGTCCGGTCGCGCCGACGACGCCGACGCGCAGTCCGTCACCCATGGTGCACTCCTCCCGTGTTGATCACAGGCCCCAACGCTAACGGCGAGGTCGACCGCGTCCGCCGACGGTTTCGGTGCCGCGCTGGGTCGGCCTGCGTTCGCTCTGGCATGATGCCCCGGTGCGTCGGCGCCCTCAACTCGTTCCGTGGAAGGCTGCGGGCCGCGTCAGCGAGCAGCAGGCGAGCGGCGACGATGTCGTACGCACCACCGGGTGGGTGTTCAACAACGAGACCGGCAACGCCGGCTCGTTGGAGGAGTTCGTCGCCACCGGCGACGCTGAGGTGCCCGCCTATCTCACCGTGTTCGGACTGCGCACCCCCGACACCGAGAACCAAACGCTCGTCGAGATCGGTTGTGGCATCGGCCGCATGACCAGCGCGTTCACCCGTGAGTTCGGAACGGTGGTGGCCTGCGATCTCGACGCCGGCTTCCTCGAGCGGTGCCACGAAACGGTCGCCCGCTTCGGCAAGGTCGACCGGCTGCGTACGAGCCATGTCGCCGACGGGGCCACCCTCGACCTCGCCCCGAATTCGGCCGACGTGGCCTTCAGCTACATCACGCTGCAGCACTGCGACCCCGACGATGCGCTCGATCTCACGGCCGAAGCCGTGCGGGTCACCAGGCCGGGCGGCAAGATCGCGCTGAACTATCGGTCGCGCGGCGCGTCCGATGTGGTGCTGTTGCCGGTTGGCGCGCTGATGCGCAGTGCATTCCGGATTCCCAGTGTGGGCCCATGGCTGGCGCGCCAGCGATGGGCGGCGCGCCTGGGTTGGCAAGCCAACCGCCTCGCGCCCGACGAGGTCACCGGACCGTTGTCGCCCCTGCTCGAAGACCTCCAGGTGTGGCGCAACCCGAAGAGCAACGTCACCGCCTACGGCGCCGAGACGAAGCTGTTCGACGGCATCAACCCCCGCCACTACTGGATCGTCGCCACCGTTCGCTGACGGCGGTCGCCGAGGTCAGGTTCGTTCGGGGAGGGGCGCGCTGTAGTCGTCGGCCGAATCGAGCCCGAATGCGGAGTGCAGCGAGCGTGCGGCGAGTTCCATGTTGCCCGCCGACGTGACCACCGAGACGCGGATGGTCGACGTGGAGATCATCTCGATGTTGACGCCCTCGTCGGCGAGCACGCGGAACATCTTGGCGGCGATACCGGGCGACGATTTCATGCCCGCACCGACGAGTGACACCTTGGCGATGTCGTTGTCGTGGGTCACGCCGGTCGCGCCGATCTCGTCGGCGACCCGGCGCACGATCGCTTCGGCTTCGGCCATGTCGGCCATCGGCATCGTGAAGCTGATGTCGGTCGTGCCTTCGGTGGAGGTGTTCTGCACGATCATGTCCACGTTCACGTTGGCGTCGGCGAGTGGCTCGAACAGCGCCGCCGACACGCCGGGCCGGTCGGGCACTCCGAACACGGTCACCTTGGCTTCGCTCATGTCGGTGACCACACCGGAGATGATCGGGTCTTCCATCGAGGCCTCCTCGTTGCTGACCCACGTACCGGGCTCCCAGGTGAATGCGGAGCGGACGTGGAGGGGTACATCGTGGTTGCGGGCGAACTCGACCGAACGCAGCGCCAGCACCTTCGATCCGGCGCCAGCCATCTCGAGCATCTCGTCGAAGTTGATGCGGTGCAGCTTGCGCGCCCGCGGCACGATGCGCGGATCGGCGCTGAACACGCCGGTCACGTCGGTGTAGATCTCGCACGCGTCGGCGTCCATCGCCTTGGCCATCGCCGACGCGGTGAGGTCGGAGGCACCGCGGCCCATCGTGGTGATCTCTTTGGCGGTGCTGACGCCCTGGAACCCGGCGATCACGGTGACCTTGCCCTCGGCCAGCGCGTTGCGCACGCGGTCGCCTTTCACCTCGAGGATCTTCGCCTTGCGATGCGAGGTGTCGGTGATGATGCCGACCTGACTGCCGGTGAAGCTGATCGCGTCGACGCCGCGATCGGCCAAGGCCATCGTCATCAGCGCAGCGGTCTGCCGCTCGCCGGTGGTGAGCAACATGTCCATCTCGCGGCCTGGTTGGGTGCGCGATACCGAGTCGGCGAGCCCGATCAGTCGGTCGGTCGTCTTGCCCATCGCCGACACGACGGCGATCACGTCGTCGCCGCGCCGCTTGGTGAAGGCGATGTTGTCGGCAACCGCGTGGATCCGATCGGGGTCGGCCACGGAGGTTCCGCCGTACTTCTGAACGAGCAGCGCCACGGGTGAGGAAGGGTACCGAACCGGTCAGCTGACCATTCCAGGATTTCGGCGGTTCTTCTGTCGAAATCGCGCGCGTCGCGCGCGTCGTCCCCAGGAATTCGGCGGTTCTTCTGTCGAAATCGCGCGCGTGGCGGTCGGATTCCCCTGGATTTGGGCTAGCGGGTGACGTGTTGGACGACGTCGAAGCTCATCAGCTCGGCGCCTTGGGCCACGGGTTGGCGAGGCGGGCCGTCGGCGGGGGCATTGCCGTCGGCCTGACCCGAGGCATGGCCACGCTCGAAGTCCTGGCTCTTCAGCCAGCCTTGGAAGTGCTCTTCGGTCTCCCAGCGGGTGTACACGAAGTAGCGCTCTTCGCCCTCGGTGGGGCGCAGCAACTGGAAGTCCTCGAACCCGTCGAACTGCTCGACCATCTTGGCTCGGCCGGCGAACCGTTCTTCGAGCTTGTCGCCCATCCCGGGCGGCACGGTGATGGCATTGATCTTGACCACGCTCATCGCCTCAGCATGCCCGAAGACGAGCGGCGATGCCCAGCGCTCAGACCAGCTCGACGAAGCTGGCGTGACGAACGAAGCCCTCGTTGGTGAACTCGGCGATCTCGATGCGTGCAGTCAACTCGGGTCGGATCCACGTCGCGCCACGCCGATAGGCGCTGGGTGGCGGCGGATCGAAGGGGGTGTCGTCGACCACGAGCTCGTCGAAACGGGTGCGCAGCGCACGCAGGGTGGCCGCGTCGAACCCGGTCCCGACACCGCCGGCAAACGCCAGCCGGTCGCCGTCCCAGCGGCCGACCAGCAGCGCCCCGAACGACGACGACCGATTGCCGGTCCCCTCGGTGAACCCGCCGATGGCAACATCGACAAGCCGCCGGTTCTTCACCTTGCGCCACTCCTTGGTGCGCGCCCCCGGGCGGTAGCGCGAGTCGACGCGCTTGGAGATCACGCCCTCGAGCTCCTGCTCGACGGTCGCGGCGAGCAGCGCCGCGCCGTCGCCGACGTGATGACGCGGCACCTGCCAGTTGGCACCAGGTTCGACGAGCGCCTCGAGCAGTCGGCGACGGTCGAGATACGGCAGGTCGATCGTGTCGGTGTCGTCGATGCGCAACACGTCGAACAAGAACAGCGCGGCCTGACGTTCAGTACCGCGTCCGCTCCGTTGGATCAGCTCGAACCGGGGCCGACCGTCATCGTCGAGCACCACCAACTCGCCGTCGACGATGGCGGTGCCGGCGTTGAGCGCACCGGCCAGTCCGCCCAGTTCGGGCCACCGTTCGGTCACGTCGTGACCAGCGGTGCTCTGCAACCGCACGGCACCACCGTCGATGTGGGCCAGCGTGCGGTAGCCGTCCCACTTGATCTCATGGGCCCACCCGTCGCTGGTCGGCAGCGATCCCAGCGTGGCCTTCATCGGGGCCACCGGGAACCGGAGGCTCACGGCCGCGGGATCCGACTCGACAGCACGCCGTCGGCCTCGAGTGCGTCGAGTTGTGCGTCGTCGTAGCCGAGCAACTCGGCCAGGACCGTGCGGTTGTCCTCGCCGCGGTACTTGGGGACGCCGCTCACGGCCACCTCGTGCGCTCCCGAGAAGTGCCAGGGCACGTTCGGCACCTCCACGGTGCCGCCACCGCGATCGTCGATGTGCACCGTCGCACGACGCGACTCGGCCCACTCGGTCGTCGTCACTTCGCCGGGTTGGCGAACCCGCCCGACCGCGAGCCGATGCTCGGCGAAGATGCGCTCGAACTCGTCGCCGTCGGGCACGGTCGCCGCGAAGTTGGCGATGATCACGCACAGCTCGTCGAAGTTGGTCAGACGAGCTTCGACATCGACGAACCGTGGGTCGTCGACCAGCTCGGGTTGGCCGATCGCCGCGCAGAAAAACTCGAATGTGCCGCGTTCGGCCGGGTGGCCGCTGACCAGTACCGGTTCACCGTCGCCGACGTGGAGCACCCGGTAGTCGCCCGGCCGGAAACTGCGGATCCACCCCGGATCGTCGTCGCCGTCCCACAGCGCATCGTGCAGGTGCTCGTTGACGTACAGCATCGTCTCGGCCATCGAGATGTCGATCCATTGGCCGACTCCCGTGCGATCGCGTTGGTACAGCGCGGCGAGGATCGCCGTCACCGCTTCGAGCGCGGTGTACACGTCGCCGTGGCTGTGTGGATCCTTCGCCAGCTGTCCATCGGGTCGTGACGACCCTTGCGAGGCGATGATCCCCGTCTCGGCCTCGACCACGGGCGCATAGGCCCGGCGACCGGTCCACGGTCCGGTCTGGCCGTAGCCCGAGATCGATGCGACGATCAGCCGCGGGTTGGCGGTGGTCAACTCCTCGGGGTCGAGTCCCAGGCGGGTCATCACCCCGGGGCGGAAGTTCTCCACCAGCACGTCGACTTCGGCCGCCAGTGCCCGCATGATCTCTCCGCCGGCCGGCGATGAGAGGTCGATGCTCACGTTGCGCTTGCCAGTGTTCTGCTGCACGAAGTAGCTCGACAAGCCGTGACGACGGGGCGTCGTGAATCGCGTGAGGTCGCCCGCAGGGGGCTCGACCTTGATCACGTCGGCACCCAGATCGGCGAGGGTGCGGGTGCAGTGCGGACCCGACAACACCCGTGTCAGGTCGAGCACGCGCACCCCGGACAGCGGTCGCGCAGCGGGATCGGTCACGGCGTCATCGTGGCAGATGTAGCGCTGATTCGTGCCGCCCTAGTCTCGGGTCGTGCACGACGATCGTCGCCTCATCGAAGACCGGATCGATCGCGAGCTGTGGCAACGGGTGTTGCCGTTGGCTCATCCCGATCGTCGGGCCGTCGAGGTCACCGCCGGTCCGACGCTCGACGACCAGCAGCCGATTGGCCGCGGCGACCGCTGGGGTCCGCCGTGGGCGACGACCTGGTTCCGCGTGCGTGGGACCGTTCCCGAGACGTGGCATGGGCGGCGCAACGAAGCGATCGTCGATCTCGGCTTTCACCCCGACGCCGCCGGGTTCCAGTGCGAAGGGCTGCTCGTCGATCGTCAGGGCGAACGCAACGTCGCCGTGCAGGGCATCCATCCGCGCCGGATGGCGATTCCTCTCGACGACGCCGACGGCGACATCGAGTTGCTCATCGAGGCGGCCTCGAACCCGATGATTCCGCAGTTCCAGCCGACACCACTGGGCGACCCGGCGACCGCGCCAGAGCGCCCGCTGTACCGATTCCGTCGTGCCGAGTTGGTGACCGTGGATCCCGAGGCCGAGGCGCTCGTGCACGACCTCGACGTGCTCGACGGCATCATGCGTTCGCTGCACGCCGACGACCCGCGGCGCGCCCGCTTGTTGCGCACGATCGAGGGCGCCCTCGACGCCGTCCCCGACATCGGTGCCGCGCGGGCCATCGCCGCGCCAGCGATGTCCGCGGTGGCGAACCACGCAGACCGGCACCGTGTGATCGCCGCGGGTCATGCGCACATCGACACCGCGTGGCTGTGGCCGATCCGCGAGACCGTCCGCAAGTGCACACGTACCTTCGCCTCGGCGGTTGGCTTGATGGACCGCTACCCCGACTACCGGTTCGTGGCATCGAGCGCTCAGCACTACGAGTGGATACGCGCCGAGCAGCCCGAGCTGTTCCGGGCGATTCGCCACCACGTCAACCGTGGCCAGTGGATCCCGGTCGGCGGGATGTGGGTCGAGTCCGACATGAACCTGCCATCGGGCGAGAGCCTCGTGCGGCAGATCGTGTTCGGTCAGCGCTGGTTCGAGCAGCAGTTCGGCCGGCGCTGTACCGAGGTGTGGATCCCCGACGTGTTCGGCTACCCGGCCGGGCTCCCCCAGGTATTCGTCGCCGGTGGGATGCGGCGGTTCATCACCCAGAAGCTGTCGTGGAACAAACAGAACCGGTTCCCCCACAGCACGTTCTGGTGGGAAGGTCTCGACGGTTCGCGGGTGCTCACGCACTTCCCGCCGGTCGATACCTACAACGCCGAGGTGTCGTCGGGCGAGGTCGCCTTCTCGGTGCGCAACTTTCAGGACGCGGGGTGGAGCTCGACATCGCTGATGCCCTTCGGTTGGGGCGATGGCGGCGGCGGGCCGACGCGCGAGATGATCGAACGTGCTCGACGCATGGACGGTGCCCATCCCGACGCCACCGTGGAGATGGCCAGCCCTGCGGAGTTCTTCGAGGCGGTCGAGGCCGAGATCGAGACGGGTGCCGAGGCTCCGGTGTGGCGGGGCGAGCTGTACTTCGAAACTCACCGCGGCACGCTCACCAGCCAGCTGCGCACCAAGCTCGGCAACCGGCGATGCGAACGACTGCTCGTCGAGGCCGATCTGTGGGCTGCCGCCGTGGGCGAGTCGGCCGATCTCGACGACCAGTGGCGGGCGGTGCTCACCCAGCAGTTCCACGACATCCTGCCCGGCTCGTCGATCGCGTGGGCGCACCACGATGCCGAGCGGGTGTTCGCCGAGGTCGCCGAGACGGTCGAGCGACGCATCACCGACCTGCTCGACATGGCCATGCCGGACGGTTCGTGGTTGGCCAACCCCGCCGACGCCCCGGTCGACGGTGTGAACGTGCTGCCCTCGGGGGAGCGCGGCGATCGGTAGCGATCCGGGAACGGTGCAGCATCTCGCCGACGGCTCGATCGCAGCCGCAGTGTCGGTGCCACCGCTGGCGATCGCCCCAGCGGTGGCGCACATCGTCGACGACCGTGTGGCGTTGTCCGACACCTCGATGAGCAACCACCACCTGGCGGTTCGCTGGAACGGTGGCGGAGTGCTGTCGTCGGTGATCTCGATCGACCACGCACGTGAGCTGATCCCCATCGGTCGGGCCATCGAGCTCGAGTTGGCCGTCGACCAACCGGTGGCCTACGACGCATGGGATCTGGAGGGGTGGACGCGCCGCCGCAGCGTGGCGCTCGACGGGCCCGCCGAGGTCGAGGTGGTCGATCACGGCCCGCTCGTTGGGCGTGTCGTGGCGCGGCGGACGATCGGTCCGTCGACATTCGTCACCACCACCGAACTGCGTGCCGGCGACCCGGCGCTGTACCTCCATCTCGACATCGACTGGCGTCACGACGAACACCTGCTGTCGCTCGCCGTGCCGCTCGACGTACACGCCGACACCGCCACCTGCGACGTGCAATTCGGTGTGGTGCAACGACCGACCCATCCGTCGAGCCCATGGGACGCGGCCAAGTTCGAGGTGTGCGCGCATCGTTTCGTCGACATCAGCGAGCCGTCGTTCGGCGTCGCCGTGCTGAACGACGGACGCTACGGACACTGCGTGTTCGACGGTGCGATCCGCGTCAGCGTGGCGCGGGCCGCGAAGTATCCCGATCCGCATGCCGACCACGGACGCCATCGTGTGACGTTCGCCGTGCTCCCTCACGGCGCGGGCCTGGCCGACGTACGCGCCGCAGCGGCGCGGTTTGAACGCGCCGCTGCGCCTGCACGCCACGACCTCGACCGCATCGGGCAGTGCGGTCGCCTCGCCACCGGTGGTTCGGCTGCTCGACCGTGGTGGCGGTCCGGTGCAGGGCATCGGCGTCGACGTGGTCAAGCTGGCCGACGACGGCAGCGGCGACCTCATCGTCCGCTGCCACGAAGCACTCGGCGATCGGCGTCATGCGCTCCTGGTGGTCGGCGACGGCATGCGGGTGGGCAGCGCGTGGCGGTGCAATCTGTTCGAAGAGCCCGACGCACCCCTCGACGTCGCTGACGGGGTGGTCGATCTGGCGCTGCGCCCCTTCGAACTGGTCACCGCCCGCCTGCGGCGCGTCGACGACTTCGACGGACGAACGAAGCGGTAACCACCGTTACGGCGCGAGGCGGCGCAGGGCTGCTGCGGCGTAGAGCGCCGTGCCGGTGACCATCGCCGACTCGTCGAAGTTCACGCGGTTCGAGTGGTTGGGCGGCGCGGTTGCCGGATTCGTGCCGTGGGGCGTGCCGCCCAGGAACACCATGGCGCCCGGTACCGCTTGCAGCACGTAGCTGAAGTCTTCCGCGCCCATCACGGGATGCGGCAGCCGAACCGCTTGCTTGGCGCCGGCGACGTCGGACGCGATGTCGAACGCGAAGTCGGCGTAGGCATGGTCGTTGGCGGTGACCGGGTAGCCGATGTCGAGGTCGACGTCGATCGCACACCCGTGTGCCGCGCCGATGCCCTCGGCGACGCGGCGGATGCCGTCGTGCACCTTGGCGCGACTCCGCTCGCTGACGGCGCGAATCGTGCCCTCGATCTCGGCCACTTCGGGAATCACGTTGTTCGTCGTGCCCGCCGAGATCCGTCCGATGGTGACCACGGAGGGATCGAACACATCGATCGAGCGGGTGACCATCGTTTGCAGAGCGACCACGATCTCGCAGGCGACCGGGATCGGGTCGAGGGCACGGAACGGCTCGCTCGCATGGCCACCTTTCCCGGTGACGCGGATC
>CBDDKF010000023.1:0-52862 GCA_965230015.1 Ilumatobacteraceae bacterium
TCGGACAGGTGGAACGCCGGCGCGCGGTCGCCAGCGGCAGGGGTGGTGGTGTCGGCCATCGACGCTGAGGCTAGTGAGCGACTGTTGGCGTCGGATCGTCCGTCGGGACGCGTCGTGCTCGTACTCGGTCGACGAGTGCAGCGATGAGTCGCCAGCCGACGAGAAAGAACCCGAGGAATGCCGTCGTCACGACGACGAACGACGTCGCCGTGCCATCGTCGAACACGAACCGCCGCAGCACCATGCCGAGGGCCACGGTGACCGGCCACACGATCAATCCTGTGATGATCGCCGTCGGGCGCTGCCAGGCGCGGGCGACAACCCAGCCGATCGCCAGGGCGATCACGAAGGGCGCGGCTGTCTCGATCAGTCCGCTCACCGCAGGGTCGCGATCGTGGTTGTCGCGGCCGATGGCAACGAATAACACGACGAATGCGGTGTCGAGTCCGGCAGCGAGGGCGAGACGGCGATCCATGCACTCAGTGTGCCAGCGGAGTGGTACGTCGGCGTTTCGTGTCAGCGCATATCGCCGCGCCATCGATGTTCGCTGACACAGATCGGCGACCACCGCGACTGCAGCCTGGCTATCGCGCGAACGACGAGAGGATGTCCGTCGTTTGGGCCGGACCGGCGCCGCGCACGATGACGCTGTAGCCGTCGTAGAACACGCTCGTCTGGTCGACGTAGGCGAGGGCCCGGCCACCGGCGAAGGCCCCGTTGGTGATGTCGACCACGGTTGCTTCGGGCACCGGATTCTCGGTGTCCGGCGCGTCGCACGCCAGCCCGTCGAAGCTGCTGCACGTGCGGCCATCGGCGAGCGACAGCCATCCGTCCGGAAGGCTCGCGCCGGGCGCAACCGTCCAGTACTGGAGCTGCACCACAGTGGGGACGAAGCCCATCGGGTAGGAGATCGTCACCGTGTGGCCAATGATCGGAGCCGGATCGATGCCGTTGCCGAACGACAGGTCGTCGCGCCAGTAGTTCAGGCGCACATCGTCGAGCTCTGCTGGGAGGGGGACGGAGGGGCCGAGCTGGGAGCGCAGCTCGATGGCGCTCACTGGCGCCAAGCTCGGATCCCCGCTGCGGTCGACGACGGCATCTGCGGGAAACGAACCCGGGAACTCCGGCGGCATCTCGTCGGCGACCTGTACGTCCGACAGCCGCGAGGTTCGGGCGCTTCCAAGGTTCTCCGGATCGTTGTTCGTCAGTGCTTGCTCGACGATCAGGCCCGTCGCCTGATCGATCACGTTGCGGGTGGTCTGCACGGCGACACCGTCGGACGGATCACCAGGGAGCCCGGGCGAGAACTCGAAGGTGGTGGTCACCTCCCACGCCGGTCGGCCGTCGACGGTGACCTCGACCACGGTTTGTTCGCCGTCGGGGAACACTTCGATCGGCGTACCCGGGTTGTACCCGATGAGAATGCCGGCAGCGAGGGAGTTGTCTGCTTGACCGACGATCTCCTGGTAGGCGATCTGGCCATCGAAGCCGGTGAACGCACCCCGCACGATGCCGGTCATCGGATCCCAGCTGCCCCACATCCCCGGTCCGAGATCGGCCCAAAACGAACCGTCGGCGAGCAGTGTGAATGTCGGATTGAACCCCTCTTGGGGTGGTTCGCCGGGAAGCGTCTCGATGTCGGTCGTTGCGGTCGCCGAGAATCCGGGCAACGTGCGAAGCGCCGCAACCTGTTGCTCGCGTACCGACTCGACAGTCAGCGGTGCGGGCACTGGGAACGATGTGGTTGGTGGGTTGGTCGATGCCGGAATCGTCGCGGTGGTCGCCGTCGTCGCCGCGGCGGTTGTTGGTGTGGTGGCGGCGACCGAGGTGTTGATCGTGTCGTTGATCGTTGTGGCGATCGTCGACGGCGTGTCCACGCTGGGGGTGGTGCGAATCGCCTCGCGCGGCTCCCAGGCGATGGCCACGATGCCGGCGCCGACGATCACGATCGCTGCGGCGGCGATCAACCAGATCCGTAGGTTCGTCGAACGACGTGGCGGTAGCGGTTGCGCCGATCGACCGACGATCTCGTCCAACTCGATCGGCGCGGCCGACCTGTCGAGGTCGTCGGCGTACGTCTGCAGCACCTCGTCGAGGTCACGCGTCATCGTCGATCTCCAGTGCTCGCCGCAGGCGCGTCAGCGCGCGCGAGGTGTGCTCGCGCACGGTGGCGGGCGACACGTCCATCAGGTCGGCCACGCTGCGCAGCGGTATCCCGTACCCGTGGACGAGCACCACCGCTGTGCGCTGTTGTTCGCTCAGCGACTCGAGCGCCGGGGCAATCTCGAGTACCGACACGTCGATGTCGGCGCGTGTGTGCTCGGTTGTCGCCGACGCGGCCACGGCGGCAGCGGTGCGCTGCTGGCGTCGGTCGGCATCACCCACCCGACGAGCTGCGGTTTGACCAACTCGGTAGAGGTAGCCGAGCGGGTTCGACATCGACGCGAGCTGTGCCCAGTTGTGCCAGGCCCAGGTGAGTGCTTCGACCGCTGAGGCACGCCCGGTATGGACCCCGTACCCGGCGACGAGTGCACGTCGCAGCGGCGGCTCGGCGCGTTCGAAGAACGCGCGGAACTCGTCGGTCTCCTCCATTGCACTAGAGAGCATCCCAAGCGGGCCGGTGCGCGACAGCACCGCCCGATTGGTGCCCGTGGGTCAGCCCTCGGCGGAGAAGCCGCCCAGGGCGCCGCGATAGAACACCAGCGGCAGAGGTGGCTCGCCGTCGTGATTGGCGTCGGCGTCGAGCCCGATCACCCGACCGAGCACGAAGTGATGATCGCCCATCGTGTGCACGGCTTCGATGTTGCAATCGATCCACGCCACGGCCCGATCGAGAATCGGCGAGCCCGACGGTGCGGCGTGCCACTTCACGCCTTCGAACCGGGTCGCCTCGGTGCCGCTCTTGGCGAACTTCCAGCACAGGTCGCTCTGCTGATCGCTGAGCACGTTGACGCAGAAGCTCTGCGTGCCCTCCATCGCAATCCAGGTCTCGGAGCCCACTTGCGGGAGGAATCCGACCAACGGCGGATCGAGCGACACCGAAGTGAACGAGCCGATCGTGAACCCGTGCGGCCGGTCTTCGGCCATCGCGGTCACCACCGTGACGCCGGTCGGGAAGTGGCCCATCACGGTGCGGAAGTGGGCCGAATCGAACTCGTGGCTCTCGTCGCTCATCGGGGGCAACTGTACGCTCACGACGGTGGGCGAAGGCACGTCGTCGCTCGATGCCAAGACTGTGTTGCGCCGGGAACTCCGCGCGATGCGCCGAGCCCTCCCTGATCGCCTGGAGCGTTCCGAACGGATCCGGCTGCTGCTGGCAACGCTGGAGCCGATCGCAGCGGCCAGGCGCGTGCTCGTGTTCTCGACCATCGCTGGCGAACCGGAAATGGCAGGGGTCGTCGAGGATCTGCAGCGGGGCGGCGCCGAGGTCGGCGTACCTGAGGACGAGCCGGCGCCAACCTGGCCCGACGTCGTCATCGTGCCGGGTCTCGCGTTCACGCCTACCGGCGCACGTCTTGGTCAGGGCGGCGGATGGTACGACCGCTTCCTGGCCGAGGTGGACGCAGCCTGCTCCACGATCGGTGTGTGTTTCGCCGAGCAGCTGCTCGACGAGCTACCGATCGAGCCGCACGACATCGCCGTCGATCTCGTCGTCACCGACCGCGGCGTGGTTCACCCTCCCGGCTGATGGAGCTCGATCGTGTTGCCTGACGGGTCCTGCAGGAACGACTGACGGCCAGTGCCCACGGTTCGAGGGTCGGTCACCTCGACACCGCGCTGACGTACGTGATCGACGGCGCGCTCGAGGTCGGCAACGGCGACGGCATAGTGCTGGCCGTGGTTGTCGGGGACCCGCATCTCCAGCAGGTGCACCTGCTGGCCGCCGACGTCGAGCCACGCGCCGGCGAACCCGAGGTCCGGTCGATCGGTGCGCATGTCGAATCCCAGTACCGACGTGTAGAACTCGACGGCCTCGGCGGTGTCGCGCACGTTGATCGACACGTGGTGGATCCCCTGCGGCTTCATGCTCGCACGGTAGTGCCGGGCTCGGCGCTCGTCGATTGGCGGAGCATGGCAACCAGGTCGTCGACCACGGGTTGACGGACGGTGCCGTCGCGCACGGCGGCGACGAGTTCGCGGCGCAACAGCGAGCGCACTTCGACGAGGCTCGCTGCCCCGTGGTCGGCCTGGGCGCGGGGCAGTGCCGTCCATCCCGTGCCGAGCCGGACCATCTCACCCAACACGTCGGGTTGGTGGCTCTCGGCGACGACTTCGATCGGCGCGCCGAGCCGGTGGAGCTCGTGGGCGATCGCGTCGCGCGTGTGCGAACCCTCGGGGAACAGCACCCACGGACCCCACCGCTCCGGCGAGGCGGGCTGCGTGCCGGGCGGGGCGTACACGGCGACGTCGTCGATCAACAACGGCTCGGTCAGGATTCCCGGAATCGGTGTGGGCGGAGCCACGCAGATCACCACATCGAGGTCGCCGGCGACCAACAGATCCAGCAGCGGGGCCGATGGCTCCACGCGCAGCCGCAACTCGACGTCGGTGCGCTCGGCACGGAAGCGCCGCAAGTGATCGCCGAAGTGGACGATCGCCGCCGCGTCGATCATCCCGAGGCGCAGGCGGCCGGCGGCTCCGGTGCGCAGACGCTCAGCCCAACTCGCCAGGTCGCCGGTGAGCGCGAGCACCTGGCGCGCATGGGTGAGCACCGGTGCGGCGTCGTCGCGGAGTCGGCGTCGCCGGCCGTCGCGTTCGAACAGGTCCACATCGAGTCGCCGTTCGAGCTCGGCGATGCCCTGCGACAGCGCCGACCCGCTGACGCCAACCCGCGTGGCCGCCTCGGCCCAGGTGCTGGTGTCGGCGATCGCCACCAGATACTCGAACTGGCGAATGGTCAGATCGGGGAGCGCGCCCACGGCGCGCAGATTAGTTCAGAGATTCTTCAGTAACAGTCGCAGTTGGTGGACACTCCTTATCATTGCCGCCCATGACCGCTCGACAGATCGCTCCCGCCACCGGCAAGCTCGGTGTGCTCACGCCCGGCATGGGTGCCGTGGCCTCCACGTTCATCGCCGGTGTCATCGCCGCCCGCCAAGGACTGACTGCGCCCATCGGCTCGATCAGCCAGATGGCCCACATCCGCCTGGGCACGAAGGACGAGAACCGCAACCCGCTCATTCGCGAGTTCGTGCCGCTCGCCGAACTCGACGACCTCGTGTTCGGTGGGTGGGATCCCATCTCGCCCAACGCCCTCGAAGCGGCGCGCACGGCGGGCGTGTTGGAGGGCGACGATCTCAACGCGATCTCCTCCGACCTCGAAGCGGTGGTACCGATGGACGCGGTGTTCGACCAGCGGTGGGTGTCGAAGCTCGACGGCGTGCGCGTGAAGGACATCCCCAACAAGTGGGATCAGGCCATGGCCCTCATCGACGACATCGCGTCGTTCAAGGAGGCCAACGGCTGCGACCGCCTCGTGATGGTGTGGTGCGGATCGACCGAGGCCTACCAGGAGCCGTCGGCCGTGCACGCCTCGGTGGCAGCCTTCGAGCAGGGTCTGCGCGACAGCGACGAGAACATCTCCCCGAGCCAGATCTACGCCTACGCGGCCTTGCAGTCGGACGTCCCGTTCGCCAACGGTGCGCCGAACCTCTCGGTCGATCTCGACTGCATGATCGAGCTGTCGAAGTCGCGCGGCGTCCCGATCGCCGGCAAGGACTTCAAGACCGGCCAGACACTGATGAAGACGCTGCTCGCCCCGGGCTTCAAAGCACGGATGCTCGGCATGCGCGGTTGGTACTCCACCAACATCCTTGGCAACCGCGACGGCGAGGTGCTCGACGACCCCGAGAACTTCAAGTCGAAGGAAGTCTCCAAGCTCGGCGTGCTCGACACCATCCTTCAACCTGAGGTGTACCCCGACCTGTACGGCGAGATCGACCACGTCGTGCGGATCAACTACTACCCGCCCCGCGGTGACAACAAGGAGGGGTGGGACAACATCGACATCTTCGGGTGGCTCGGCTACCCGATGCAGATCAAAGTCGACTTCTTGTGCCGCGACTCGATCCTCGCCGCGCCGATCGTGCTCGACCTGGCGCTGTTCATGGACCTCGCCGCACGCGCCGGCGAGTCCGGTGTGCAGGAGTGGTTGAGCTTCTACCTCAAGGCACCGCAAGCCGCCGGCGAGTCGCCAGCCGAGCACGACCTGTTCATCCAGCAGACCAAGCTGAAGAACACCCTGCGCGAGTGGATGGGCGAGTCGCCCGTCACCCACTCCGAAGCCGGCTAATCACGTCGCAACCGCTGGCGTGGTGGTCCGGTGGGGCCGCTCCTCTTGCTGCGCCCGCCGGCGTTTGTGTGCAACTCCGCGCTCGACGGTGCGCGGGAAGTTGCACACAAACGGGTGACGTGCGGTCGCCGGCGATGCGCACCGCGCCGCGTGCGACATATCGTCGCCGCATGACGCTGACTCTTGGCAACGCACTCCTCGGCACCACGTCGCCCGGCACCGTCAACTACACGATCGACGGCCCGCGCCATCGATTGCTGATGGACCCCTTTCCGCGCCGAGCGCGTGCGGAGATCGACGGGGTCACGCTGTTCGACACCGTCGATGGGCAACTCGTCCACGAGAGCAACATTCCGCCGGTGCTGTACGTGCCGGTGGGCGACGTCGACATGGCGTTGCTCGAGCCGACCGATCACAGCACGCACTGCCCGTTCAAAGGCGACGCGTCGTACTGGTCGGCGCGGGTCGGCGACCGGGTGGTGGAGAACGCGTTCTGGGGTTACCTCGAACCGCTCCCCGAAGCCCACTGGCTCGAGGGTTACGTGGCGCCCTACTTCCAGAAGATGGACCGCTGGTTCGACGAAGACACCGAAGTGTTCGGACACCTGCGCGACCCCTACCACCGCGTCGATGCGCGGCCGACCAGCCGCCAGGTCACGGTGAGCCTCAACGGCGAGACCATCGCCGAGTCGACCGATGCGGTCATCGTGTCCGAGACCGGCCTGCCCAATCGGTGGTACCTCCCGCGCCGCGACGTGCGTGTCGATGTCGCTCCTACCGACACCACCACCCACTGCCCCTACAAGGGCCAGAGCACGTACTGGTCGGCGGCCGGCGTCGACGACCTCGCCTGGTCGTATGAGGAGCCCTTCGACGGCCTCACCCCGATCGCTGGGCGAGTCAGCTTCGACGACAGCCACGACGGTCTCACCATCACCGTCCGCACCTGATCGTTTGCGCGCAACTCTGCGGGCGACAGGTGTCCGCAAAGTTGCGCGCAAACGGTGTGCTGGTCGGGGGTAGGTTCGGCGGGGTGACGGCAATCGTGATGGACGGCAAGGCGCTACGCGACGAGATCGTCGTCGAACTCAAAGCGAAGATCGAGGCCGCCGGGTCGCCGGCGATCACCCTGGCGACGGTGCTCGTCGGCGACGACGGACCGAGCCATCGTTACGTACGCAGCAAGCGCAAGAAGGCCGAAGAGGCGGGAATGGTGTCGCGCCACACCGATCTGCCGGCAACCTCGACCCAGGCCGAGATCGAGTCGGTGGTGAAGGAGCTCGCCGCCGATCCCGACGTGAACGGCATCCTCGTGCAGCTGCCCTTGCCCGACGGTCGCGACGAAGAAGCGGTGATCGACCTGATCCCGCCCGAAAAGGATGTTGACGGGCTCACCGAACGATCGATGGGCCGTCTCGTGCGCGGACGCCCGGGTCTGGTCGGCTGCACGCCGACGGGCGTGATGCGCCTGCTCGAGCGCTACGACGTGCCGGTGAGCGGCAAACGGGCCGTCGTGATCGGCCGCTCGACCTTGGTCGGCTTGCCGCTGGCCTTGTTGCTCGCCCGCAAAGGCGTCGATGCCACCGTGACGCTGGCCCACTCGCGTACCGGCGATATGGCCGCCGTGGTTCGCGAGTCGGACATCGTCGTCGGCGCGGCGGGTCAGGCCGGCATGATCACCGGCGACATCGTGAAGCCGGGCGCTGCGGTGATCGATGTCGGGATCTCGCGCACCGATGCCGGCATCGTCGGCGACGTGGATCAAGATTCGGTGGCCCCGGTGGCTGGCTGGATCACCCCGATGCCCGGCGGCACGGGTCCGATGACCATCGCCTCGCTGCTCGACAACACCTACACCGCCGCCCAACTCCAAGGCGTCGTCCCGGCGTAGCGCGACACCTGGTGTCACACCCAGGTTGACGGGTGGGGCCGCTCCTGGCACACTGTCGGGCGTGAGCACCGGCCTTCGCGCCCTTGTAGTACTCATCCGGTAGCACGCCGGCCATCTCGCCGCGCGTGCTCACGACCTCCCAGCCGGGAGGTCGTTTGCGTTTTCGGCACCGATTTCAACCCACCCACGATTTCTCGATCTCCACACGAAAGGCACCGACATGACTGCAGCAAGCTCCGACCCCGGCGCTTCTCCAATCACTGGCGCCGAAGCGCTGATCCGATCGCTCGAGCACGAGCAGGTCGAGTTGATCTTCGGCTACCCCGGCGGGTGCATCCTGCCGGCCTACGACCCGCTGGTCGACAGCCCGATCCGCCACATCCTCGTGCGCCACGAGCAAGGCGCCGGCCACATGGCCGAGGGCTACGCCCACGTCACCGGCAAGCCCGGCGTGGCCATGGTCACCTCTGGCCCGGCAGCGACCAACCTCGTCACTCCGCTGATGGACGCCTACATGGACTCGGTGCCGATGGTCGGAATCACCGGCCAGGTGCCCACCGCAGCGATCGGCAGCGACGCCTTCCAGGAATGCGACACGGTCGGAATCACCCGCTCGTGCACCAAGCACAACGAGCTGGTGATGTCGCCCGACGACATCCCGATGGCCATCCGTCAGGCGTTTCACATCGCCCGGACCGGCCGCCCAGGCCCGACGCTCGTCGACCTCCCCAAAGACGTGCTGCAGGCCGAGATGAACTGGCACTGGCCGAGCGACGAAGAGGTGCTGTCGTCGCTGCCCGGCTACCGCCCGAATGTGAAGGGTCATCCGCGGATGATCAAGCAGGCGGCGCAGATGATCCTCGAGGCCGAGCGTCCGGTGATCTACGCCGGCGGCGGCATCTTGAAAGCCCGCGCGGCCGAGGCGCTGCGCGAGCTCGCCGAGCTCACCGACATCCACGTGGTGACCACGCTCATGGCCCGCGGCGCGTTCCCCGACGATCATCCGTTGTGCCTCGGCATGCCCGGCATGCACGGCAACGCCACCGCCGTGTCGGCGATGCAGCACAGCGACCTGTTGATCGCCCTCGGCTCGCGCTTTGACGACCGCATCACCGGCAAGGTCGACTCGTTCGCCCCCGAAGCAAAGGTGATCCACGTCGACATCGATCCCGCCGAGCAGGGCAAGGTCCGTCGTCCCGACGTGCCGATCGTCGGCGACGCGAAGTACGTGATCGAGGAGATCGTCGCGGCGATCCGCCAGCTGCAGAGCGGCGGCACCGTCCAAGCCGACACCGCCGCGTGGAAGAGCACGCTGTCGGGCTGGCAAGAGAAGTTCCCGATCGTGTACGACCAGTCCGAGCCAGGCGAGGCGCTGAAGCCGCAGTACTGCATCGAGCAACTCAACGAACGGCTCGCGCCCGGATCGATCGTGACCTCGGGCGTCGGTCAACACCAGATGTACGCATCGCAGTTGATCGACTTCACCGAGCCCTACACCTGGGTCAACTCGGGTGGTCTGGGCACGATGGGCTTCTCGATCCCCGCCGCCATCGGGGCCAAGGCGGCCCACCCCGACAAGGACGTGTGGGCGATCGACGGCGACGGCTGCTTCCAGATGACCGGACAGGAGCTGGTCACCGCCACGCTCGACGACCTGCCGATCAAGGTGGCGCTGCTCAACAACGCCTATCTCGGCATGGTCCGTCAGTGGCAGGAGATGTTCTACGACGAGAAGTACTCCGAGGTGTTCCTCAACGGAGCGGTGCCCGACTTCGTGATGTGGGCCGAGTCGATGGGTGCCGTCGGCATCCGCGTCGAGTCGCCCGAAGAGGTCGGCCCGGCGATCGAGAAGGCGAACGCGATCAACGACCGCAGCGTCGTCGTCGAGTTCCGCTGCGACCCGGGCGAGAAGGTGTTCCCGATGGTCCCCGCAGGTCACAGCAACGACGACGTGATCCTCCACCCCCAACAGTCCGACGAGGCCCACCACCTCCGTCGCCCCGAGAGCCGCTGAACGGAGACGTGAAATGACGACGATCAACCAATACGGCGGGCACACGCTGAACCACCACATCCTGTCGGTGCTCGTGCAGAACCGGCCCGGCGTCCTGGCCCGCGTGGCCGGGCTGTTCGCCCGGCGCGGCTACAACATCTTCTCGCTGGCGGTCGCTCCCGCCGAGGACGAAGGCATGAGCCGGATCACAATCGTGGTCGACGTCGAGTCGACCCCGCTCGAGCAGATCACCAAGCAGCTGTTCAAGCTGATCGATGTGGTGAAGATCTCCGAACTCGACCCGCGTCGCTCGGTCGAACGCGAGCTGCTGATCGCCACGGTGAAGGCCAGCGACGACACGCGCAGTCACGTAGTGGAGCTGATCAACATCTTCGAGGGCAAGATCATCGCCGTTGCCGAGGCGGCACTCACCGTGAGCCTGGAAGGTCACCCCGACAAGCTCGACGACTTTGAAGACCTGCTCAGCGGGTATGGCATCGTGGAGCTCCAGCGCACCGGCCGGGTGGCGCTTCCCAAGCTCGATCGCAACGCCCGGCTGCGCGCCCTGAGTTCTTCCCCCACACCGACTGGAAAGGCTGGCTGAGATGGCCGTCACCGTGTACTACGCCGAAGACGCCGATGCGTCGATCATCGAAGGCAAGAAGGTGGCCGTTGTCGGCTACGGCTCGCAGGGCCATGCCCACGCGCTCAACTTGAAGGAATCCGGCGTCGACGTCGTGGTCGGGCTGCGCCCCGAATCGTCCTCGGCGGCGAAGGCTGAGGCTGCCGGGTTGACGGTGATGACGATCGCCGAGGCCGCGGCCTGGGCCGACGTGATCATGCTGTTGGCGCCCGACACCGAGCAGAAGCGGATCTACGACGAACACATCGCCGCCAACCTGAGCGACGGCAACGCCCTGGCCTTCGCCCACGGCTTCAACATCCGCTTCGATCGCATCCAGCCGCCGGCGGGCGTCGATGTGATCATGATCGCACCCAAGGGACCGGGCCACCTCGTACGCCGCACGTACACCGAAGGTGGTGGCGTACCGGCGCTGATCGCCGTAGCCCAGGACGCCACGGGGTCGGCACGCGACGTGGCGATGAGCTACGCCGATGCCATCGGTGGTACCCGCGCTGGGGTGATCGAGACCACGTTCGCCGAAGAGACCGAAACCGACCTGTTCGGCGAGCAGGCGGTGCTGTGTGGTGGCCTCACGGCGCTCGTTCGTGCGGGCTTCGAGACGCTGGTCGAGGCGGGCTACGCGCCCGAGATGGCCTACTTCGAGTGTCTGCACGAGGTGAAGCTGATCGTCGACCTGATGTACGAGGAAGGCATCGCCGGGATGCGCTACTCGATCTCCGACACCGCCGAGTACGGCGACCTCACACGCGGCCAGCGCGTGGTCACCGAAGCGACGAAGGACGAGATGCGCAAGATCCTTGGCGAGATCCGTAGCGGCGAGTTCGCCGCCGAATGGATCGCCGAGTCGGAAGCCGGGCGCCCCAACTACTCGCGCATGCAAGAAGAGGGCAAGGGCCATGCGATCGAGGAGATCGGTGGCGAGCTGCGCGACATGATGCCGTTCATCAAGGCGGGCAAGGAGAAGGTGGCCGACGTATCCGGCGGCTGAGACGGGCGAATGCTCGAACTCAGGTAGCACGCACGGGTAGATGTAGGCATCTGCCCGATGTGCGCAGGGTGCCTTACGGCGCAGTGTGGACGGTGTTCCGATACCGCCCTCGCCGCCGGAGGCCCCCGATGCACGACCATCCCGACACCACGTACGCCATCATCAGCGCACAACACGCCGATCAGCTCGACCGAGCGACGCGTCACCAGCTCGCCGCAAGGGTCGACCGGCGTCGACGCGCCATCCGTTGGTGGCCACGGAAACGTGCCCAACCGACGCAACCGGAATGCCCAGTGGGGTCCTCTGCGATACTCGTTCGGTGACCGCAGCGCCGGCCGCGTTCATCGGGCGCGAGGACGAACTCTCCACGTTGGCCCGGGCCGTCGAGGATCATGCCGAGGCACGTACATGGCTGATCGCCGGTGAGGCCGGGGTCGGCAAGACGCGGCTCGTTGAGGAACTGATCAACACGACCTCGGCCGACGCGGTGTCGTTCGGCCGTGGAGCGTGCATTCACACCGCACACAGTGCGCTGCCGTTCGTGTCGGTGGCCCAGGCGATCGAGGCGCTACTCGGGCGGTTCGATCGCACCGACGTCGATCCGATCGTGGCGGCGCTCCCAGAGTTGGGGCGCGTACTCCCCGACGTGTTGTCGGCGTCCCCGACCGCCGCGACGACCGAGGGTCCGATCGCATGGTCGAATCCCGAACCGACGCAGCTTCCGGTGTTCCACGCGATCGGCGCGCTGTTGCAGGCGCTCGCCGAGATCCGTCCGGTGTGCATCGTGCTCGAGGACCTGCACTGGGCAGACCCATCGACCCGCGACCTGGTGCTCTACCTGGCCGATCGACTCGTCGGTACGCGGGCGACGCTGCTCGTCACGTATCGCAACGACGAGTTGCACCGCGCCCACCCGCTTCGAGGGGTCGTTGCCGATCTCGACCGGCGTCGCGCCGTCGGACACATCACGCTCGGCCCGTTCAACGACGAGGAGCTGCGCCAGCTCGCAGTGGAGCGATTGGGGCGCATCCCCGCAGCGCGGACCTTGGCCGCAGTTGCCGATCGGTCGCAGGGCAACGCCTTCTTCGCCGGCGAGTTGCTCGACGCCATCGCCCGCGGCGCCGACTCGATTCGCCCCGAGCTCTCGTCGCTGATCTTGGCGCGTGTCGACGCGCTGTCGCCCGCCGCGCAGCAGGTGATGCGCATCGTGGCGGTCGGCGGCGAGTCGGTGCGCGAAGAGCTGCTCGAAGTCGTTGCCGAGCTCGATGTCGACGAGCTCACTGCCTGCCTCCACGACTCGGTTGACCAGCAGGTGCTGATCGTTGGGGCGGACGGCACGCTGCGGTTCCGCCACGCGCTGGTTCAAGAGGTCGTGTACGCCACGCTGTTGCCGCGCGAGCGCCAGCGCGTCCATGCTCGGTATGCCGCGGCGCTCGAAGCGCACGCTGAGCGGAGTGCCATTCGGGGCGGGTCGCCGGCCGAATTGGCGTGGCACTACCGCGAGTCGCGCGACCCGACTCGCGCCGCGCCAGCGTTCATGTCCGCCGCCGACGTCGCTGAGTCGCAGCTGGCCTTCGCCGAAGCGCTCTCGCAGCTGGAAGCGGTGCTCGACATCTGGGACGACCTTGATTCGCCGGTGTCGTTGCTCGGCACGACGCGCGACGCGCTCGGCCGGCGTGCCGCAGCATGCGCGTTTGCGTCGGGCGATCCCGTTCGTGCCGCACTGCTGCAGCGCGAGGCGATCGAGGTTGCTGACGAGCCCACGGCGACCGAATCAGGCGTGGCCGACGCACAGCTCGGCCGATACCTCTGGGCATCGGGTCGTGCCGGGGAAGCGCTCGATGTGTTGCGCCGTGCCGCCGAGCGGGTGCCAGCAGAGCCGCCCACCGCTGAGCGTGCCCGCGTACTGGCCGGTCTCGGACAGAATCTGATGCTGGCCACCGAGCGCGACGAGGCCGAGCGCGTGCTGTGGTCGGCGATCGACGTTGCCCGCAGCACGGGAAGCCGGCGGGTCGAGGGTCACGCCCTCAACAGTCTCGGATCGGTGCTCGCCCACAACGGTCGCTACCGCGAAGGCGCAGCCATGCTCGATGAGGCGCTCGCCATCGCCGAGGGCGAAGACGACATCCACGAGCGGCTTCGGACATACACGAACTACAGCTCAGCGATGCATGCCGCCGGATACCTCGACGAGTGCGAACGTATGGCGCGCACGGGGCTCGACGTCGCCGCCGGGTACGGCGAGGAAGGCATCTTCTCGGCGTTCTTCATCACCTCGAACCTGGCCGATGTGTTGCGCGACCGCGGCCGATGGGACGAGGCAGCAGCGGCGCTTGCGCTTGCGCGCCGTCCGGAGGGACAGCTCTCGGCGATGTGGGGTGTACAGAAGGGCGTCGTCGTCACGATTCGGCGCGGCGAGTACGACGAGGCGCATCGCGTACTCGACCAGATCGACCCGGAGACGGCGCACGCCATCGACCCGCAGATGTTGCTCGACTACTGGCCCAACGCATGCGAGCTGGCCATGGCCGAAGGTGACACGCCGGGCGCACACGAGGCGATCGGGCGGGGTTTGGCGCAACCGCTGATACTGCCGGTGGCGATGGCGCTGCGCGTACGTCGCCTCGAGCTCGCGGCACGGTCGAGCCCGCGCGACGGACAACTCGCGACCGACCAACTCGCCGATCTCGAACGGCTGATCGACGCACACGTCGTCGACATCGATGGCGAGCCACGCGTGGCCGCGCTGCTCGCCGAGGGGCGAGCCCATCATGCAACCGCCGTGGACCGTCCCGATCACGATCTGTGGAGGGCGGCGGTGGACGCATGGGAACGGGCTGGCTTCGTGTGGGAGACGGCGCGTACCCGCTATCAGCTCGGCCAGGCGGCACTTCGGGCCGGCGAACGGGCGGCGGCGCGCGACGAGCTGGCGGCGGTCGTGACCGTGGCGTCGAAACTCGGCGCGACGCCGCTCGCGTCCGCCGCGCAGCAGCTCCTCCAGCACGCTGGACTCGATCGCAACGACGACGACGTTTCGGGAGACGACACGAATGTGTCACCGCTCACCGACCGTGAGCTCGACGTGTTGCGGCTCGTCGCCGACGGATGCACCAACAAACAGATCGGCGAGCAGCTGTACATCAGTGCCAAGACCGCAAGCGTGCACGTGTCTCGAATACTCGCCAAGCTCGCGGTCGATAACCGAACGGAGGCGGCCGCGGCGGCACGTCGAGCTGGACTCGTCTAGCGATCGAGTGCACCTACCGCAGGTCGCGGCGTGCGAGCAGCCGTCGTTCAGCGGGGTTCCTCGCCAACGAGTGCGCTGTCGAACGAGCGGCTTCCGCTTCGTCCATGCGGCCAGCACGCCGGAGAAGCTCACTGCGCGTCGCGTGAAACAGGTGGTACTGATCGAGGCCGTCGATCTCGTCGAGCACGTCTAGCCCTGCTGCGGGGCCCTCGACCATCGCCACCGCGACCGCCCGGTTCACGTCGACAACGGGCGACGGGCGCATGTGGGCCAGTTGCTCGTAGAGCGCGGTGATGCGCTGCCAGTCGGTGTCGCCAGGTTCGCGGGCGTTGGCGTGATGTGCGGCGATGATCGCTTGGAGTTGGAATGGCCCGGGGCGACGGGCACTCATCGCCTCGTGCAGCAGCGAGTTGGCACGATGCACCTCGTCGACGTGCCAGCGGGTTCGATCCTGTTGATCGAGTAGCACCAGTGATCCGTCGACCACCCGCGCATCACGTCGTGCATGGACGAATCCCATCAGCGCCAACAAGCCGCAGGCTTCGGGGCGGCGATCGCTCAGGCCGACCACGACATCGGTGAGTCGGATCGCTTCGGCGCACAGATCGACGCGAGTGGCGGGCGCGTCCGCTCCTCGGCTGAGGTAGCCCTCGTTGAAGACGAGATACAGCGTGTCGAGGACCACCCCGAGCCTCTCCTCGAGGCGCTCGGGCAGCGACAACGGGATCGCCGCGTCGCGGATCTTGCGCTTGGCGCGGCTGATCCGCTGGGCCAGCGTCGAGGTAGGGACGAGAAACGCAGCAGCGATCTCATCGGTCGTCAGGCCACCGACGAGCCGCAGGGTCAGTGCGACCTGAGCATCGGGATCCAAGGCGGGGTGACAGCACAACAAGACGAGCCGTAGGCGCTCATCGCCCGGATCGAGTCCCTGGTCGGTGAGCAGCGGCATCGGCGCTGCGGCGTGGCCGTCGCCGCTACCGTCGTGCACCCTCCGTTCGCGTCGCACCGCTGCATCTGCCCGACGAATGCGGTCGATCGCTTTGCGCCGAGCCACTTGGTGTAGCCACGCCGCCTGGTTGTCGGGAACACCATGTGCCGGCCAGCGCTCGCGCGCCTCGACCAGCGCGTCTTGCACCGCATCCTCGGCGAGGTCGAGGTCACCGAACCGGCGCGCCACGATCGCCACCACGCGGCCCGCGTCGTTGCGGGCCAGGTGGGTGAGCGCATCGTCGACATCCGGTTCGGTGGCCATGACGCAGGCTCGGGTCGTTCGATCGGGCCGTGATGGGTGGCCGATCAGGCGTCCGGGCGGAAGGCGATCGGTCGAACCTCGAACGAGCCGACCGGAATCGGGATGCGTTTGGCGATCTCCAGGGCTTGATCGAGATCGTCGGCGCGAACCAGGTAGTACCCGCCGATCTGTTCTTTGGTCTCGGCGTATGGACCGTCGACCGTCGACGTGCTCCCGTCGAACGACTTGTGCAACATCGTGGCCGACGAGCTCGGCGCCAGGCTCCCGCCGGTGACGAAGTTGCCGCTGTCGATCAGCTCCTGATTGAAACTCATCCAGTCCGACATCATCGATTCGAATTCCGGTGTTCCCGGCGCAAAGTCGGGGCGGGCGTTCTCGTCGCTGTACAGCAGGATCATGTATTCCATTGGGATCATTCTCTCTTTCGGTGTGGTCGTTGTGCGTGGTGGGGTGAGTGATTGGTTGCGGTGACCGGATCGAGGTCAGGCAGTGCAGGCCGCGCTCAGGCGGGCGAGCGTGGTGTGCATCCCGTCTTCGAGGCTGCTGGCGCGATCGGTGACGCCGGCTCGGCGTTGGAGGAAGCGAACCAGCGCAGAAGAGCGCTTGGTCTGCAGCACGCGTTCGGTGACGAGGGTGCCGGTCGGCGTGGGCGTGAAGTCGTAGCGCCACAGTGGACCCGATGCGCCGGGCACCTTGAAGGCGAAGGTTCGGCCGCGGACGGCTTCGGTCACGGTGGGTTTGGTCGACCACGTCGTCGACCCGATCCGGTTCGTGCCCTTGAACTTCGCCCCGACCTCTGCGCGTTCGGCGCCACCGACCCAGGCGGCGCCGGTCGTTTCGGGGCTCCATTCGCCCATGCGCGTGACGTCGGTGATCAGGTCGTACACCTGCTCGGGAGTGGCCGGGATCTCCCGCTCGACGGTGACGTCGATCGTTGCTGTTGTGTCCATTGTTCCTCCATGTGCCTCTCGGCAATCGGTGACGAGCGCGGCTGCGCTGCGTTGTCGGTCACGGAGGTGACGTTGCGGTCGACGAGATTCGACAGCACCAAGCGAAAAAAGATCTCGACGTCGCGGAGTGGGCGGTCGTCCCGCCCATTGTTGGCCGAGCGAGCTTGTTCAGTATCCGGGCGCCGGCTGCCACAGCTCGAAGCGCACGCCGGCGGGGTCGGCGCTGCCGATGAGCGAGGGGCCCGTTTCGCTCCCCACGATCGACCCGCCCGTCCCGCCGAGGTCGACGACTCGCTCGGCGGCAGCCTCGACATCGTCGACCTTGAAGTAGAACGCCGGCGATACGTCGCCCGAGCCCGTCAGGCCGAAGGGGAGTGTGCCGTTGGTGCAGTGCCGGTAGCCCGGGTTCGATCCAGTCTCGCCCGGATCGCTGAACTCCCAGCCGAATAGCGCCGAGTAGAACGCGGCGCCTGCACTGGTGTCGCCCACAGGCAGCGTGAAGTAGCTCAGTTCTCCGCGTGGCGCGGGCGGCGGGTGCGGGTAGTTGCGGAACTCCTCGATCAACGTCCCCATGTGGAAGCGATTGTCCTGGTCGTCGCGACAGATGGCGTTGCGTCCCGATCGCTCGTCGTGCACCTCGTCGACCGTCCCGCCGAGCTGCTCGACCCGGTCGCACGACTCGTCACAGTCGTCGACGTGGATCCAGATCGATCGATCGTGCGATCCGGTCAGCGCCCCGAAGAAGGCGAGGTTGGTGAGTTCGCCATCCACGAAGTGCCACCCCAGGAGCTCGGAGAAGAAGTCCTGGCTGACCGCGAGGTCCGGCGAGTGGAGCACGAAGTAGTGGTGGTTGCCGTGTTGCACAACGGGCATGGTGTCAACGATCTGTGGACTCGTCTTGAACGGATGGAACACGCTCCTCGGCACGCCATTCGCTCGGCGTACAGCCGGCGAACTCGCGCCACTCGCGCGTGAAGTGGGCCTGATCGGCGTATCCACTGTGGGCAGCGATCTGCGCCAACGATGCGTCGCGGTGGTCGGCCTTCATCGCACCGACCGCCTCGCCGAAGCGCACCAGCCGGGCGGCGTCTTTGGGGGCGACGCCGAACTCGGTCTGGAACCGTCGTCCGAGGTGTTGTCGCGACCAGCCCACACGATCGGCGACGGAGGCGACCGGGGCGTGTCCGCCGCTGTACTCGAACATCCGCCACACGTGGCCGAGCCGACGATCGGTGTCGTGATCGTGTTCCTGCGCGATCGCCACGAGTTGTCGTTCGCACTCGGCGATCTGTGCTCCGAGGTCGTCGCGTTCGGCGATGCGTTCGACGAACTCGTCGCCGCGTCGTCCGAGCACGTCGGACAGCTCCACCGAGCTGCCGTACAACGCCGATGCCGGCATGCCGAACAGCCGTCGCACGGCGTCGGGTCGAACGGCTACAGCGATACCCGACTCCGGTTCGTGCCGGTGGATGTAGGCCGGCTGCATGTGCAAGCCGCCAACCACACAGCGGAAGCGGCTGCGGGTGGCTGGATCGGCGTGCGGGGCGTCGCCGACGTCGATGGGCGGCCCTGTCGACACGATCAGCGTGACGGTGCCCGACGGCAACCCGCGGTGCACCACCGAGGCCGGGGGCACGTCCTGGTAGCCCATGATCTCGAGGGCGAGATCGGCGCTGCGTTGCGGCGTCACCGCCCCCCATCGCAGAGTCCCCATGGACCGACCGTATCCGAGTGCGCGACCTGAAAAGTTGAGTTGTGAGGTCGGAAATCGGCAACTAGCGTCGCCGGCCATGAGCGAGCAGTGGGGTTTCGAGACCAAGCAGATCCATGTCGGTGGCGATCCCGACCCGGCAACCGGCGCCCGCGCCGTACCGATTTACCAGACGACGTCGTTCGAGTTCCGCGACTCCCAGCACGCCGCGGACCTGTTCGCATTGGCCGAGGTCGGCAACATCTACACCCGCATCATGAACCCCACGCAAGGGGCACTCGAGGCGCGACTGAACGCGCTCGAAGGCGGATGCACCACGGCCATCGGTCTCCCGGGCACGCTGGCGGTCAGCTCCGGCCAGGCAGCCTCCACGCTGGCCATCCTCACGCTCGCCGAGTCGGGTGACCACATCGTTGCCTCGCCGTCGCTCTACGGCGGTTCGTACAACCTCCTGCACTACACGATGCCCAAGATGGGTATCGAGGTCAGCTTCGTCGACGACCCCGACGACCTCGACCAGTGGCGCGCCGCGGTGCGCGACAACACCAAGGCGTTCTACGGCGAGACCCTGGCCAACCCGCGCAACAACGTGTTCGACATCGAAGGTGTCGCCGGCGTGGCCCACGATGCGGGTCTCCCGCTGATCATGGACAACACGGTCCCCACGCCGTACCTGATCCGTCCGCTCGAATGGGGCGCCGACATCGTCGTGCACAGCCTCACCAAGTTCTGCGGCGGCCACGGCACCTCGATCGGCGGGGCGATCATCGACGGCGGCACGTTCGACTACGCGGCCTCGGGCCGCTTCCCGAACTTCACCGAGCCCGACCCGAGCTACCACGGTCTGGCCTACTTCCCGGCGCTCGGCCACGGCGCGTTCATCCTGAAGGCCCGCGTGCAGCTGCTGCGCGACCTCGGCATGTCGATCTCGCCGTTCAATGCGTTCCTCGTGATCCAAGGCCTCGAGACGTTGAGCTTGCGGATGGAGCGCCACTTCCAGAACGCCCAGGCGGTGGCCGAGTTCCTCGAAGCGCGCGACGACGTGTCGTCGGTGAGCTTCGCCGGCCTGCCGTCGAGCCCCTGGTACGAGCGTGGCCAGCAGTACGGCCGCGGTCGTGGCGCCGGCTCGATCATCGCTTTCGAGATCGAAGGTGGCGCCGAGGCGGGCAAGAAGTTCTCCGAGGGCCTCGAGCTGCACAGCCACGTCGCCAACATCGGCGATGTGCGCAGCCTGGTGATCCACCCGGCGAGCACCACGCACAGCCAGCTCACCGCCGAAGAGCAGCTGGCCACCGGGGTGACCCCCGGTCAGGTGCGCCTCAGCGTGGGCCTCGAGTCGATCGACGACATCCTCGCCGACCTCGACGCCGGCTTCCGCGCCGCCAAGGGCTGAACGTCGTAGCGGACGACTCGGTGCCGCTTCAGTAGGTGGTTGGGTCCTACGTGTGTCAGCGCGACTGACGGCGTGTCAGCCATGCGGCCAGCTTGAGGTCGGCTGGAGCGATCCGGTGCACGACACCGGAGCCGGTCTGCTCGCCGCCAACGTAGACAACGCCCTCGCGCTGGGTGTGTGGTCCCCATCCGGTTTCTGCCGCGCACAACAACAGGTCGCCCGAGTCCGGGTAGTACCACCAGAACCACGCATCGCGTCGCCAGCCTGTCTCGTCGGCCACGATCGCTTTCGCTCCCCGACGATTGCGGGACGTCACCTGTACGACCCACAACGGGCTGAGCTGATGTGCATGGGCGTACGCGAACGCCTCGTTGATGCGTGTCTGTGCCGCTACTGCCCGTCGTGTCTTACGACGACGTCGCATGCAGCACATTCTCCCATGACGCCGAACGCGGCAACCTGCAAGCCGATGGCTGGCCTCCGCGGATGCGCTCGCTAGTCGTCGTCGCGCTGATCGCGTAGGAACTGTTCGAACCGATCGCCGAGATCGTCGGCGGTCGGGATGTTCGCTTCTGAGCGGCGATCGAACTCCGCCTCGAGCATCTTGACGTACATCGTCAGTTGCTCGTCGTTCTCGATCACCTCGTCGTGCACGGCCCGCCAACTGGCGATCTGCTCGCCGAGATCGACAGAGGTGGGCGCATCGAGCACGTGGCTGAGGTGGCGCGTCAGCGCAGCCACCGCTTGCGGATGCTCGGCGTTCATCAAGTAGTGGGGGATACCCACGCGCAGCGAGATCGATGGTGTATGTCGCGCCTCGAGTGTGGCGTGCAGTGCTCCGATGAGACCTGTCACACCCTGGTAGCTCGGAGCGACCAGGCCCAGGCTCGACGCCAAGTCGGCGTTGGCAGTGCTTCCAGTGACCGGCGGGGTGCGCGTGTGCGGGAGGGCCTCGGCGGCAGCGCCGACGGTGACGATCGCCTCGCATCCCAACGCGCTCGCGACCACGTTGATGGCGTCGATGTAGGTCTTCCAGTGCAAGTGCGGTTCGACACCGACGAGGCCGATGAGATCGCGGTGCCCCGGCTGGCGGAGCAGGGTGAAGTCGTTCGCTGGCCACACGATCTCGCGGATGTCGTCGTCGACCGTCACGTGAGGGCGTTGCTGGGTGAAGTCGTAGAACGGGTCGGGATCGATACTGCCGATCGTGACCGAGTGGTCCGAGGTGGTGAACGCCGACACGGCGTGGGTGGCTGCGCCGGCCACGTCGAACCAACCCTCCAGGGCGATCAGCATCACCGGCCGGTCGAGCGCACCGAGGTCGTCGGCCTCGAACTCGAGCACATCGGTCGCCTGCATCGCTCACAGTCTGCCAGCGCGATCGGCGACCGCGGCCGTGACGACGTTGTGGAGCGCGGCGAGCGAGTGTCCAGTGACTAGGCCGCGTTGTTCATCTCGGCGACGACATCTCAGCCACGACATAGTCGACGCAGCGCGTCAGCGCTTCCACGTCGCTCGGTTCGATCGCCGGAAACATCCCGATGCGCAGCTGGTTGCGGCCGAGCTTGCGGTACGCGTCGGTGTCGAGCACCCCGTTGGCCCGCAGCACTGCGGACACGGCGGTGGCGTCGATGCTGTCGTCGAGATCGATGGTGCCGACCACGGCGCTGCGCTCTGCTGGGTTGCTCACGAACGGAGCCGCCCATTCGGTGCGTTCGGCCCAGCCGTAGAGGATCGCTGCCGACGACTCGCTCCGCCCCGCAGCGAAGTCGAGCCCGCCGCCCTCGAGCATCCAGTCCAGTTGGGCGTCGAGCATGATCAGCGTCGCAACTGCAGGTGTGTTGTAGGTCTGGTGTTGGCGGGAGTTGTCGAGGGCGATCTTCAGGTCGATCGATGCGGGTCGCCAGCGGTCGCTGGCGCCGATGCGTTCGATCCGGTCGACCGCCGCAGGCGAGCACGCGGCGAACCACAGACCGCCGTCGGAGGCGAAGCACTTCTGCGAAGCGAAGTAGTAGGCGTCGACCTCGGCAGGGTCCCAGCGCAACCCACCGGCCGCCGACGTGGCGTCGACCGCGACGATGGCGTCGTTGTCGATCCCGGCGGGCCGGCGCAGCTCCATGGCGACGCCGGTGGAGGTCTCGTTGTGGGTGAAGGCGTAGGTGTCGATCCCCGCCTCGGCGACGGCCGTGGGGTGCGTGCCGGGCTCCGAGCCGATCACGCTCGGTTCGCCGAGGTGTGGGGCCGCCGCACACGCCGTGGCGAACTTGGACGAGAACTCGCCGAAGCTCAGGTGCTGGCTGCGAGCCTCGACGAGTCCGAAGGTCGCCGCATCCCAGAACACGGTGGTGCCGCCGTTGCCAAGCACGATCTCCCATCCGTCGGGCAATCCGAACAGCGTGGTGAGCTTCTCCTGCACTGCGCCGACCACGCCCTTCACGGCTGGCTTGCGATGCGATGTCCCGAGCAGCGTGCGTTCGCCGGCGACCACTGCGGCGACCTGTTCGGGGCGCACCTTCGAGGGCCCGGAGCAGAACCGCCCGTCGGCGGGGAGGAGGTCGGCCGGGATGGTGATCGTGTTGCTCACCCGCACAGCATGGCGTGTCGCGTGCCAACCCGGGCGCGTCGATTCGAACTCCCACCGGTGAGGGAAGTGGCCCACCGGGAGCGATCTCCCTCACCGGTGTGGCGTGAACGTGCGTTGCGGTGAGGGAAGTGGCCTACAGAGAGCGATCTCCCTCACCGGCGTGGCGTGAGCGTGCACGAGACCGTTGGGTGCGGCGTGCGCAATCGCGCAACGTCGGGCGGGGTCGATGTGCCACAGTGGGCGCCGTGAAGCGCACCTCCCAACGTCTGGCCTCGATCGCTCCCTCCGCCACGCTCGCTGTCGACAGCAAAGCCAAGGCGATGAAGGCCGCAGGAGAGAATGTGATCGGGTTCGGTGCGGGCGAGCCCGACTTCGCCACCCCCGACCACATCGTTGCGGCGGCCGTCGAGGCGTGCTCCGACCCGCGCAATCACCGGTACTCACCGGCCGGTGGGCTCCCAGAGCTCAAGGAGGCCATCGCTGCCAAGACCGAACGCGACTCGGGCTTCGGCTGCGAGGCGGCGAATGTCCTCGTCACCAACGGCGGCAAACACGCTGTGTACACGGCCTTCGCTGCGCTGTGTGATCCCGGCGACGAAGTGATCATGCCGGCGCCGTACTGGACGACGTATCCGGAATCGATCGAGTTGGCGGGCGGCACGCCCGTGGTGGTGCAGACCGATGCCGAGAGTGGTTTCCAGGTCACCGTCGAGCAACTCGACGCAGCCGTCACTGATCGCACCAAAGTGCTGCTGTTCGTCAGCCCCGACAACCCATCGGGTGCGGTGTGTCCGCCGGATCAGCTTCGGGCGATCGGCGAGTGGGCGGTCGAGCGGGGGATCTGGGTCGTCACCGACGAGATCTACGAACACCTCACCTACGGCGCCCATACGTTCGCGTCGATGCCGGTCTTGGTTCCCGATCTGGCCGATCAGTGCATCATCGTCAACGGCGTCGCCAAGACGTATGCGATGACCGGCTGGCGTGTCGGGTGGATGATCGGCCCGACCGATGTGATCAAGCCGTCGGCCAACTTCCAGAGTCACGCCACATCGAACGTGTCGAACGTTGCCCAGCGCGCCGCACTCGCTGCGGTGTCGGGCCCGCTCGACGCGGTGCACGAGATGCGGACTGCGTTCGAGCGGCGCGGGACCACGATGCACCGGATGCTCAACGCCATCGACGGTGTGACGTGCCTGGAACCGCAGGGCGCGTTCTATGCGTTCCCAGATCTGCGGGGCCTGCTCGGCCGGGATCTCGGTGGCGCCACTGCATCGACCACGCTCGAACTCGCCGACCTCGTACTCGAACGGGCCAAGGTGGCATTCGTGCCGGGTGAAGCGTTCGGCGTGCCGGGCTACGGTCGATTCTCGTTCGCCCTCGGCGACGACGATCTGGTCGAAGGCATCGAGCGCATCGCTGCACTCGTCGGCTGACTCAGGCGGCGACCGGCTGACGATCCGGATCGTCGCTGCGCCGCCGGGCGTACCAATCGACGCCCACTACGACCGCCGCGGCGGCTACGGCGAGCAACACCGGAACGACCACATCGTCGCGTGGCGCGCCCAGTGTGGTGGTGTTCGTACCGTCGGGCCAGGCCCACAACACTCTGGTGGAGCCCAGGAGTAGGCCGACCATCGCCGCCAGCACCCACGCGTGGTAGCGGTCGAGCAGGTGGTGCAGCACGGTCGAGAACAGCGCCAGACCGACGATGCATCCCAGACCGAAGGCGGCGATCGCCGTGAGATCGCGATCGTTCACAGCGCCGAGTACCTCGGTGTACATGCCCATCATCACCAGCAGGAATGAGCCGGACACGCCAGGCAGGATCATGGCGCAGATGGCGATCGCCCCTGCGCCGAAGAAGATCCACAGTGGTTGGGTGACCACCTCGGCCGCGTCGTCGGCGACCTCGGTGTCGGTGCGCAGCCCGAGCAACAGGAACATGGCGACGCCGATGCTGACGGTGATGGCAATGGCGGTGCGATCCCACCGATCGACCATCCGTGCCGCAACCCATACCGACCCGGCCACGAGCCCGAAGAACAGTGCGGCCATGCGCACGGGCTGTTCGGCGAGCAGCGTCTCGATGATCGACGCCAGCAGGATGATCGCGGCGCCGATGCCGGCCAAGAGCGAGATCAACCACACCCACTCGATGCGCGCGAGCGTGGTGCGGAACTCGGCGAGGTTGCCGGTGAGCAACTGTTTGAGGCCCCGCGCGCCCTGCCGGACGTTTTCGATCAGTCGTGCGTAGATCCCGAGGATCAGCGCAACGGTGCCGCCCGACACGCCCGGAACGATGTCGGCGGTGCCCATGGCAAAGCCGCGCACCAACTGCGCGATGGGGGTGGGTATCCGCACACCGCAACGCTAGCTGCGCACGGCGTGTCCCGTTCTTCTGTACAAATCGCGCGCGAGGCGTGCGGGCTCCCCAGAATTTCAGCGGTTCTTCACGTCCACCAGAGGGTGTGGCGGGTGGCCAGGCCGGTGATGACAACGAGCACCAGACACTCGCCGACCTGTTCGATCGCCCCGAGGGCATCGCCCGTGACCGCGCCGAGGGCGCGCCGGGCGAGCGCTCCGACGACCATCGCTCCAGCGGCGGCAGCGACTGCGAGCGGCAGTGCCCACCAGCCGGTGGCGAGTGCCGCGATCGCCACTCCGCCGATGACGCCGAGCGCCGCACGTCGCGGGGTCACTGCGCTGGTGTACTCCGCGCCGAGCCCGGTTTCGGCCGGCTGCGTGCGCACACCCATGACGCCGACCGCGGCCGCGCGGCCCAACGAGTGCGCAGCGACCAGCCCGGCGAAGGCGGCGGCGGGTGCCACCGTGGCGACACACACGATGCGCAGCACGATCGACGAGGTCAACGCAGCAACCCCGTAGCTGCCGTGTCGTGAGTCCTTGAGGATCTCACGCCGCTGTTCGATGGTCCAGCCACCCATCGCGTCGAACAGGTCGGCGAGGCCGTCCTCGTGGAACGCGCCGGTCAACGCCACTCCGGCGATCACGGCGATCGCCGCAGCCACGCTCATTGGTACGAGTTCGCCGAGCCCAGCGGCGAGCGCGCCGACGGTCGCCCCGATCAGTCCGCCGACCACCGGAAACCACGGCACGCTCGCGGCCAGGTCGGGGGCATGTCGGAGCTGGATCGGAATCCGTGTGAGGAAGGTCAGCGCGCCGAACAGTCCGAGTGGCGGCAGGCCACGCTCAGCGTCGGCGCCAGTCATCTGCCGAACGCTTCGGCCGAGCCGTTCACTCGCCGAACCACTCTTGGAACGTCGGCACCGCAGTGATTCCCGCGCAGGCCATGGCGATCAACGGCACCGCGGCCATTGCACCGGAACCCTCGCCGAGCCGCATGTCGAGATCGAGCAACGGTTTCTTGCCCAATCGTTCGAGCAACCGCCGATGACCCGGCTCGGCCGAGCAATGGCCGACCGTGCAGTGGTCGAGCGCATCGTCGGCAACCATCGCCAGAGGCAACGCGGCGCTGGTGACCACGTAGCCGTCGAGCACGATGGGCAACGAGCGATGTCGCGCAGCGACGATCGCCGCAGCGATGGCCACCAGCTCTGCGCCGCCAACCTCGCGCAGTATCTCCAACGGGTCGGTCACGCCGGCGATGCGATTGACCGAAGCGCGTACCGCCCCGCGCTTGCGCTCGAGCCCCTCGTCGTCGATGCCGGTACCGCGACCTACCCACGCCGCAGTTTCGCCTCCGGCCAGCGCGGCGGAGATCGCCGCCGATGGCGTGGTGTTGCCGATGCCCATCTCACCGAGCACCAGCAGATCGCAGTCGAGCTGCTCGACGGCGGCGAACGCCGTCTCGACGATCTCGTCGAACCGTGTCTCGTCGAGCGCCGGTTCGAAGCGGATGTCGCCGGTCGGGCGGCCGACCCCGACATCGATCGCCTGCACGTCGGCGCCGACGATGCGGGCGAACGCCGAGATGGTCGACCGCCCGTCGCCGAACGCGGCGAGCATCGCCTCGGTCACCCCCGTGGGGTACGCACTGACCTTGGTCGCGGCGGCGACACCGTGGTCGGCGGCGAAGATCAGGCCGGTCGGGCGATCGATGCTCGGCCGCGGCGTGCGCTGCCAACCTGCGACCCACGCAGCGATCTCGTCGAGCCACCGCAACGCTCCGCTCGGGCGAAGTATCTCTGCAGCCCGCTCGTGCACTGCGTCGCGCGCCGCCGTATCGGGCGCAGGCAGATCGTTGAGGCGGTCGCGCAGCAGCGTCATCGCTGCGTGATCATGCCAGGTCGGTGGCGCACGCCCCCGATCCTGGACACCCCGCTCACCGACTCAGTAGTCGATGCCGCGCAGGGCCCGGATGCCCCGTTCGTAGGCGTGCTTCACGGTGCGCATCTCGGTGACGGTGTCGGCGATGTCGATGATCTCGGGCGCCGCGTCGCGCCCGGTGATGATCACGTTGACGTGCCGCGGGCGATCGCGCAACGTGGTGATCACCTCGTCGACGTCGAGCCAGTTGTAGCTGACCAGATAGGTCAGTTCGTCGAGCAGTACCAGCTGATGCTCGCCGGCCTCGATCAGCGCCTTGGCCTTGGCCCACCCCTCGGCCGCGTGTGCTCGGTCGTTGGCCAGGTTGTCGGAATCCCAGGTGAACCCGTCGCCGAACTCGTACCAGTCGACGCCGAGCTGCGCGCCGATCTTCTGCTCGCCCGTGTTCCAGTTCCCCGACTTGATGAACTGGACCACCGCCACGTTCCAGCCGCGGGCAATGCTGCGGATCATCATCCCGAACGCCGACGACGACTTCCCCTTCCCGTCGCCGGTGGTCACCACGATCAGCGAGTCGGCGCGCCGCAGCCCGTCGGGGCGGGGGTCGTCGGTCGGTGCGAGCTCGGTGTCGTCGGCCGTGTCGTCGGTGGTGTTGGCGGTCGGCGAATCGTTCGTCATGACGACGTGCAGCGTACGGCCGCGATCGAGGCGAACCGCCACACGCGCCCCTCCGAAAAACCGGGGAATTCCCGCGCCAGGCGCCTGATTCCGCGAGCAGAAAGGGGTCTAAACCGCGGCGAGCTCGAGCAGGTCGCCAGCGATCGACTCCATGATCAGCTTGGCGCCCGGCTGAAAGACGTGGACGCCGTCCCAACGCAGGTTGAGGTCGGTGGCGATCGTCTCGTTGGTGCACCACTCGTCGGGTCCCTCGATGAACGCCACCTCGGGACCGTACGAGTCGGCCACCTGTTGCATCAGGCCGCTGACGTGGGCGACCCGTGCGTCGTCGCCGCGTTCGGGCAGTGCGGGGACCCCGGCGCCTTCGACGGAGATCGGTCGCATGCAGGCCTGTTCGAGCAACGCCACGTTGACTCCTTCGGCCAGCATGGCGTCGATGCCCACCTGGAGCTGTTCGACGAATCTGGCGTCGAGCTCGGGGCTGGCGAACGGGATGGTCTCACCGTCCAGCACCACGTCGAATACGTCCCACCCGCCGACCACGACGAGGGCGACGTCGGCACCGCGGGCACCGTACGCCCAGTCGTCCTCCCACCCCTGACAGACGACGAAGTTGTTGTTGACGTCGACGCTGCTGCGCGCCGTGCCCGAGTCGTACACGCTGCAGCCCGGGACGCTGCCGTTGTACACGGTCGGGAACGTGGTGGCGATCCCGTCGGGAAGGTTGATCGCCAGAGCGTTGGCCTGCGAGTCGCCGACGATGGCCAGGGTCGCAGTGGTCGGCGGGGCAGGCGCCACGGTCGCCGTCGGCTGGTCGGCCGAGTCGGCGTTTCCTGTGCCGCTGGCTGGATCGGTGGCCGGGTCGGCGCCTTCTTCGGTACTGGCCTGCACTGCCGTTGCGTCGAACGTTGCGGTCTCGGTGCCGACGAACGGATCGAACTCGTCGACGCTGACGTAGAACGTGAGCAACGACGCAACGAGCAGCGCGCCGCCGGCGACCGGCGCCATGCTGATGGGCGCACGGTCGTTCCACCAACGTCCCAGCGCGCCTTGGCGTACCGGTGTCTCGATGAACCGGTACACGACCTCGGACACGATGACGCTGAGCACCATTGCCCAGACGAACCTGGCGACGTTGCCGTCGGTGGCGCCGACCATCACCGAGATCGGCCAGCTCCACAGGTACAGGCCGTAGCTGCGCTTGCCGATCGCCACCAGCCAGCCCATCGACATGATGTGGCGGAATCCACCAGCCGCAGGGTGCACGGCGGCCATGACGACCACCGCCGACAGGAGCGTCCCGAACGCGATCAGCCACTGGTAGGTGTACGGAGCAGTTAGCTTTGCGCTGGCGAAGATGCACACCAACAGCGCCGCCGCACCCGCCGCCACAGGATCGAGGAATCGGCCGACCGGAGCATCGGCCGCGCGAGGTGCGCGCCATGGCCGCCACACGAAGGCGAGCGCAGCGCCGACGAGCAGCGAGCCCGACCTCGTGATCGTCGACAAGTACATGAAGTTCGTGCGGTCGGCGCCTTCGAAGGCTCCGGGCGGTCCGCCCAGCGGCGCCGATCCGCCCGACTGGAACCACGCCATCAACAACCACGTGGCAACCGCAGTTGCGAGCAGGATGGCCACGATCGTCCGCTTCGAGCGGAACACCGCGGTGAGTCCGATGAACGCCAGCGGCCACACGAGGTACCACTGCTCTTCTACGGCGAGCGTCCACAGGTGGCGGAACATCGAGGGCTCGGGCGCGAAGTAGGGCAGGTCGCCCAGGATCTGGCCCCAGTTGCCGACGTAGAACAACGCCCATGGGATGTCGCGCTTGGCCTGACTGACCTGCTCGGCGTTGCCCCACAGCGCAATCCACACCGACACGGCGAGGAGCATCGTGAACAGCGCCGGGAACAGCCGCCGCGCCCTCCGGATCCAGAACTGTCCGAGGTCGACGCGTCCACTCTTCTCGCGTTCGCCGAGGAGCAGCGCTGTGATCAAGAAGCCCGACAGCAGGAAGAACAGGTCGACGCTGATGAATGCCCCGCTCATCCATTCGAAGCCTGCGTGGTACAGCAGGATCGAGATGAGGGCGAACGCGCGGAGGCCGTCGAGACCCGGCTGGTACCCCATCGACGGAGCCGATCGTCCCGTGCGGCGCGCCGGCTGAACGGCGCTGCGTTGTGTCACGGGGGGCTGTGTCGGAGGGGCCGCCGGCGCGTCGATCACGGCCGAAGACATCGGCCCGAGGATATGCCGCGGGAGGGCCGCTACGGACGGATGTGCGCTGGTCAGCGAGCCAAGAAGTCGGCGACCGTGGGCGACCACGTGGCCAGTTCGTCGGGGGTCGAGGCCACGTGCAGCGAGCTGTCGGGGAGGAGTTCGTGCAGACGATCGGCGGTACTCACCGGGTGTCCGGGATCGCCCGTCCAGGCGAGGATCAGCGCCGGCTGGCCGATGCGGGCGATGTCGTCGGGAGGTGGCAGGTCGGCCTGACCGGCGCCACGCAGCACCCGCGCCAGTCGTATCGGGTCGGTGGTGGTCAGCGTGCGCTTCTGGCGATCGCGGGCGCGTTCGTCGAGCGGGTCGGGGAGTGGCGACGCGTCGACGCCGCGTACGAGTACCTCGATCCGCTGCGCCTCGACGAGGTCGGCCATCGTGGCGTAGAGGTCGACCTGTTCGCGGCGGGTTTCCCATGCGGTCGGCGGAATCACGAGGATCAGCCGCTCGATCCGGTCGGGAGCAGCCAGCGCGGCGAAGAGTGCCGTTGCCGCGCCCATCGATGCGCCGGCGGCCGTGTAGCGCTCGATGCCGAGCGCGTCGGCGACTGCGAGCTGGTCGACTGCGAGCCGGTCCCACCGGTAGTCGAACTCGCCATCGGTCGACGCCGACTGGCCGTGGCCGCGAGCGTCGTACCGAACCACCTGCGACGGGCGCGGCTGCGAGTCTGCCGTCGCCACGGTCCAGTCGATCAACGCCATCTCGTCCTCGGAGGCCATCGAGCTGGTGAGCCCGTGACCCCAGATCACGGTCCGGTCGGCGGGTGCCCCGATCGTCCGTATCGCCAGCGTCGTGCCGGCGACATCGAGCGAACGTTCGTCATGACTCGCCGAGCCCGTCATGCGGCGCCAGCGGTTGACTGCGCGTCGAGACCCGCGAGGTAGGCGTCGACGAAAGAGTCGATGGCGGTCATCGACTCGTCGTCGAAGGTGACGACGTCGCCCGACGCGTCGAGCACCTCGTGGACGTGGGGCACCGACAGCACGTCGTCGGCAACGTCCACACGCATCAGCTCGAACCACTGTCGTACGAGGCCGAGGCCACGGGCACCACCGGTGCGGCCTGGTGTGGCAGCCATCAGACCGACGTACTTGCCTGCGAGGAATGCGTAGTCGATGCGCGACACCCAATCGATCGTGTTCTTGAGCAACGCGGTCATCGCTCCGTTGTACTCGGGCGAGGCGATCAACAGGCCCGACGCAGGCGCGAGCTGTTCGGCTAGTCGTCGCGCTGCTTCGGGAGGGCCGTGCTCGTCCTCGATGTCGCCGTGATAGAGCGGCATCTCGAAGTCGGCGAGATCGAGGAACACCGCGTCGCGGCCGCGTGTGGCGAGCGTGCGCTGCACGACTCGAGCGAGGTGCTTGTTGACCGAGTCGCGGCGGGCACTGCCAGCGAACACGACGATGCGACTGTTGTGCTCGCTCACGTGCTGAAACCTATCGGGACTTAGTTGTGGGCACAATCAACGGCTCGATCGCGCTGGCTCGGTCATGTCGCCTCGGCGCGGTGAGGGCGAACCTCCACCCGCATGTGCTCGACGAAGAGCGCCACGATGAGGATGATGTCCATGGCGACGATGAGCCAGACACCGTCGATGTCGCCCCCAGCGACGAGCAGCAGGGCGATCAACACCAAGGCGACGAGCCGTTCCCGTGGTACCACCCGGTAGGAGCGGAACGCGCCGAGGGCGATGCCCACGGCATACAACGCGCCACCGCCGAGGGCCATCATGCGGAACGCGAGCGGGAGTGGATCGGACGGATGGAGGACGATCTCTTCCAGTGCAGCTGCCGCAGCGACGATGCCGGCGACGATCGGCGCGTGCCCCCACGTGTAGACATCGCGAGCGTATTGGGCGCGCTCGGCCGGTTGTTCGATCTGTTCCGCTCTCGCCTCGAACGCCGGTTGCGGACGGTCGAAGTAGGCCCACCACAACAGGCATGCGAACACCCCGGCCGCAGTGAGTGCGACGGCCGACTCGGCGGGGATTCCTGCTCCCTCCTCGAGTGAGTCGACGAGCGGCTTGCCGGTCGCCACGATGACCTCGCCGAGTGCGACGATCACGATCAGGCCGTGCCGCTCGGCGAAGTGCCCGGCGCGCATCGTCCACTCGGCGCCGCCGGCACGGAACGCGCTCACCGTGAAGATCGCCAAGCCGACAATCCATGCCGTCACTCGGAGCTGATCGTTGAGGAACGAACCGATCACCACCACGCCCATGCCCACCGCGACCGGGATCGAGTAGCGCACGGCGGCCCGCATCGCGGCCTCGTGTCCGCGTGCTGCGATGATGACCATCGTCAGCCCGGTCAGCGTGATGAACGCCAGTGGGATCGCGAGCAGCGGCCCGCCGTCGTCGAACGCCGTCGTCACCGACGCCGCCATCGGAACACTTGCCGCCGTAGCGACGAGGAAGATCACCCGCGTATTGCGTGCGTTCCCCGGCACTGCGTTGGCCGCCCAGGTCATCTGCGACCACGGCAGCCACAGCAGGACGAAGATCAACGCCGCCTTCCCGACGCCCGTCCAGTCCGGTTCGTGGATCAGCAGACTGACGAGTTGCGAATAGGCGAAGACGAACGCGAGGTCGAAGAACAGCTCGACCTGATCGGCGGTGTAGTCCTCGTCTTGTTCCGGAACGACGAGCCCCTTCATCGCGGCGGACCGTACCGCAGCTCAGCCGAGGGCGGTGACGATGACCACGCCGGCGAGCACCAGGGCACTCGCTGCGTACTCGGCGCGCGTGTGCCGCTCGTGCAACCACCACACCGAAATGGCAAAGGCCATCACCACCTCGACCTGGCCGAGCGTGCGTACCTTGGCTGCGCTCGTCAGTGTGACGGCCAACGCCCAACATGCCGACCCGCACATGCTGAGCACGCCCACCGGCACCGCCTGGCGCCAGTTCGTCAGGGTTGCGGTGAGGGTCGACCGGTCGGTCGCTGCGAGCTGGGCAGCGTTCAGCGCCGTCTGGATCCCGAGCATTGCGGTCAGGGTCAGCAGGGCTCGATCCCACGAGGGCCCGTCGAACGTGTTGGCCGCGCCGCGAATACCGACGGCGGCGACCGCGAAGCCGCTCGCTGCGGCGATCCCCATCAATGCCGCCGGGTCGGCGGCCTGCGACAGCACCGTGCGCAGTCGGCCGGGTGCGGCGAGCCAGGCCACTCCGGCCATACACACCACTGCGCCCAGCCAGCCGAGCGGGGCGAGAGGTTCGCCGAGCGCCACGGCCGACACGATGGCGACGATGATCACCTCGGTCTTTGCGTACACCGTGCCGACGGCGAAGTCGCGCCAGCGAAATGCGGTGAGCAGCGCCACGGTGCCGAGGATCTGGGCCACGCCTGCACCGACCACGATCGGCCAGAAGCGCCACGGGATCGTCGGAACGTCGCGCCCGAGCACCACGAAGGTGACCAGCGCCGTGAACACTGCGAGCGGGAAGCCATAGGCATAGCGGACGAAGCCGGCGCCGTTCACGTTGAGCACGGCCCGCAGCCGATGCTGCTGCGACGTGCGCAGGATCTGGAAGGTCGCCGCCGCGAGCGTGATCGGAACCCACATCAGCGCGCCCCTCGCGCGTCTCTGATCACGGTGCGGCGATCACGGCGCGACGATCACAAAGACGATCACAAAACAGTGATCACAGCGTGCTGATCACAGGGGGCTGATCACAGTGGGCTGGGGTCGTACCAGTGGTCGTTGTTGAGCAGCAGGTGGTCGGCCTCGGATGGGCCCCACGACCCGCGGAAGTACGGCACCACCGGACCCGGGTTGTCGAGCGCCGGCTGTACCACTTTCCACGTACCTTCGACGATGTCTTGGCGGGCGAACCGACGCAGCGAGCCGAGCAGCGCATCGCCGATCAGGCGCTCGTAGGCGTCCTGGCGTTCGCCGAGCGCTGCGGCGAAGTCCACGTCGACATCGACACCGGTCGAGTCGAGGTGCGGGCCTGGCGTCTTGGCCTGCATCACGAAGGTGACGCCGTCGTTCTCGCCGAGGCGTAGGCGGATCAGGTTGCGGTCGGGCGGTGGCCCGCCGGCTTCGTCGAACAACATGCGCGGTGGGCTGCGCAACTCGACCACTGCCTCGGTTGCCCGCTGACTGAGCGCCTTGCCGAAGCGGACGTACCACGGCACGCCTGCCCAGCGCCACGAGTCGATCTCGAGACGGGCCGCGGCGAAGGTCTCGACGTTCGACTCGGGCTCCACGCCGGGCTCCTCGCGGTAACCCACGTATTGGCCGCGGACCAGTGCCGTCGGATCGATCGGGCGCATCGCCGCGATCACCTTGGCCTTCTCGTCTTGCAAGAAGCCCGGATCGGCACCCGCCGGCGGTTCCATCGCCAACAACGCCACCACTTGCAGCAGGTGGTTCTGGAAGATGTCGCGGATCGCCCCGACCGAGTCGTAGAACGAGCCGCGCCCCTCCACCCCGATCGTCTCCGACATCGTGACCTGCACGCTGCGCACGTAGTTCCGGTTCCACACCGGTTCGAGCATCGTGTTGGCGAAGCGGAACACCAGGAGGTCCTCGACCGCTTCCTTGCCGAGGTAGTGGTCGATGCGGAAGATGTGGTCCTCGGCGAAGATCGAGTGCAACGTCTTGTTCAGCTCGATCGCCGAGTTCAGATCGCGGCCGAACGGCTTCTCCACCACGATGCGGCCGCGGTTGTGCAGTCCGACCGATGCCAGCTTGTGGGCCACCGTGGGGAACATCGACGGGGGGATCGCCATGTAGAACACGGCGACCACCGAGTTGTGTTCGTCGAGGGTGGCCCGCAGTTCGTTCCACGTGGTCTCGGCCGCGTAGTCGCCCTGGATCAAATCGAGTCGCTGCAGCAGCGACGCGATGATCACCGGGTCGGCGTCGGGGATGTGCGCCTCGATCGATTCCTTGGCGTGGTCGCGGAACTCGTCGTCGGACCAGTCGCTACGGGCGACGCCGATGACCGGCACGTGGAGTGTGCCGGCGCGCTCCAGGCGATACAGCGAAGGGAACAACTTGCGCTTGGCGAGGTCGCCAGTGGCACCGAACAGCACCAACGCGTCGGCCACCGGCTGACTCGTCTGAATCTTGGCCGTGTCGACGCGGGGGATCTCGGCGCTCGACGGCGCGGCGCTGGTCGTATCGGTCACGTTGCCGACTCCGGCTTCTCATGGTGGCCGCCGAACATCTGGCGCATCGCCGACAGCAGCTTGTCGGCGGTGTCGGCGTGGCCGCGTGACGAGAACCGTTGGAAGAGCGCAGTTGCCAGCACGGGTACGGGAACCCCTTCGTCGACCGCCGCATTCACGGTCCAACGACCTTCGCCGGAATCGCTGACCCGGCCCGCGTACGTATCGAGGCCCGGATCGGCCACGAGGGCTTCAGCCGTGAGGTCGACCAGCCAGCTGCTGATGACGGCACCGCGTCGCCAGACCTCGGCGACCTTCCCGAGATCGATGTCGAATTGGTAGTACTCGGGCGACTCGAGCGGTGCGGTCTCGGCGTCGACCTCGTGGGTCGCAGAGCCGACGTCGGCGTTGGCGATCACGTTCAAACCCTCGGCGATCGCCGCCATCATCCCGTACTCGACTCCGTTGTGGACCATCTTCACGAAGTGGCCGGCGCCGGTTGGTCCACAATGCAACCAGCCGCGCTCTTCGGGGGCGATGTCGCCATCGCGCCCGGGTGTGCGCGGTGCCGAGTCGAAACCGGGGGCGAGCGAGTCGAACACGGGAGAGAGGCGATCGACTGCGGTGTCGTCGCCGCCGATCATCAGCGAGTAGCCGCGTTCGAGGCCCCACACGCCGCCGCTCGTACCGACGTCGACGTAGTGAATGCTCTTCGGCTTGAGCGCAGCGGCTCGGTCGACGTCGTGGTGGTACCACGAGTTGCCGCCGTCGATCACGGTGTCGTCGGCGTCGAGCAGCGGCACGAGCGAGTCGAGCGTTTGGCCGACGAGCGCGGCGGGCACCATCAGCCAGATCGACCGGGGCGCGTCGAGCTTCTCGACCAGCTCCTCGAGCGAGCGCGCCCCCGTGACGCCCTCGGACTCGAGTTCGGCGATCGGCGCTTCGTTCACGTCGTAGGCGACGCAGTCGATGCCATCTCCGTGCAGGCGACGCACCATGTTGGCGCCCATCCGACCCAATCCGACCATTCCGAGTTGCATGGCCACAGCCTGCCACGTTCACCTCTGGCTTTCAGCGGCCATCTCGGCGGCAGTCCTCGCAACTCGCTCCGCCGTTACGCTGCGCCAATGGCCGATCCGTCGCGTGAACTCGACCGCGATGTGGAACTTGCCGCCGGTGCGCATCAGCAGCTGTTGGCGGCGCTCGACGATCGGGTGACCGACCTCGACGTAACGGCGCCGTCGGCCTTGCCGGACTGGACCGTGGGACATGTGCTGACCCATGTGGTGAATTCCGGTGACGGTCACGCCCGCCTGTTCGCCGCGGCGGCGAGTGGCGAGGTCGGCGAGCAGTATCCGGGCGGCCTCGCTCAACGCACTGCCGAGATCGAGGCCGGCGCCGCCCGCCCGGCGGAGGAGCAGATCGACGTGCTGCGCCGGTCGATCTGGCATCTCGAATCGATGTGGGCGGCGTCGTCGTGGGAGGGCCGCGGCCGTCTCAGCCTGGGCCAAGAGGTGACGCTGCGCGACCTGCCGTTCTTGCGAGCGCGCGAGGTGTTCCTCCACCACATCGACCTCGACATCGGGTTCGGCTTCACCGACCTTCCCCCGCTGTATGTCCGTCTCGAGCTCGGACGGCTGGAGATGTTGTGGAAGGCGCGCCAACCGATGGGGATGACGACGCTGCCGGCGGCCGCGCAGCAGGCACCACCTCCAGAGCGGCTCGCCTGGCTGACCGGCCGCGGTGCCATCGATGGCCTCAGCGCGGCCAACGTCTTTTGATGGTCCGTCGTCTGACGTGCCGTCGTCGGGCCGATCGCGGGCGCCCAAACGGGGGAGTCTGCTCAGTCGGCCCTGCGGTCTTCGCGTAACTCGTCGACCCCACTGCGTTGGCGGACGCGGTCGAGGAAGCGGCCGACGGTCGAGATGCCCAGCCCGATGTGTTCGGCGTCGATGATCGCCGTCCGTCGGGCGTCGAGATCATCGCCGGCTGCGTCGGCCTGCTCGACGGCGGCGGCGAGCGTGCGTCGTTCTGCGGCCGACAGCTCGACGTCGTCGGCGTCAAGTGCGGCACGGAGCGCTTCGATCGTGATCGTGTCGTAGGTCTCGGCGGTGATCGAGCGCGCGGGTGATGGGGGAGTATCCGGCGTCCCGCTGCCGGTCGCCAGTCCCAAACCGCCCACCACGACCGACCGGAGCACGCCGCCCACACCAGATGCCGTGAGGAGCACGCCGGTAGCCGTGCCGATCAGCGAACCGAATCGTCGCTGTGCGGCCAGTGCTGCTGCAGCGGCTGCGGCCGCCTCGCGGTGTTCGTCGTCGAGCGCGTCGCGCGCGAGGTCGGCGACTTGCGCAGCGTGTTCCACGCCGGGCGCTGTCGGCAGGCGCTCGCCGAGGTCGTCGGCGATGCCCGTGGTGTACGCACCGACGCTGGTGGCTACCACGGTCAGTGCATCGGGGTGGCGGGTGATCGCGCCGATCAATTCGCGCAGCTCGTCGTAGCTGGCGAACGGGCGCGGACCGTCGTTGCCGACGACTCGCACTGGCTCGGCGCCCTCGTTGCGGATCGCCGGCCCGAGCACTGGCAGGTACACGGGGCAGCGCAGCCGCCACGCCGAGGGCGAGCCCGGGCTGCATTCCATCGTTGAACGTCGTAGGGGCCAGGTGGGCCATCGCAGCCAAGGCATCGAGCCCTTGGTTCAGCTTGCCCGGATCGGCGACAACGGCGTCGTGCAGCGCGGCGCCGACCGCGCCGGCGACGATGTCGTGGTCGAGCATCGGCCAGGTGCCGAGGGTGGTCAGCGTCGTGGGGTCGGCCAGCAGCGGGAGCAGTGCGGCCGGTTCGCGGGCGGCGAGTTCGGCCATCGCCGCGGCCACGCCGTCGGCGGTGGCTCTCGTGGGCGCGTCGTCGACCCACGACAGGTTGTCGAGCAGTCTCCCGATGTGAGCGCAACCAGCGCAGCGGTGGGCAGGTGCGGTGCGGCCGGCGCGAGGAACGCGGGGTGCGTGGTCGCCGTGTCGAGCAGCGCATCGATGAAGCGCGGATCAGCCGAGCGGAACGCCAACTCGTCGATGAGTGCCCGGTTGATATCGACGGATGCAGCATCGAACCGACCGCGGTCGTCGACGGGCAGCTCGATGTTTCGCAGCAGCGCGAGCAGGGTGGCGTCGTCGGTTGAGGCCAGCAGTCCGGTTCCCGAACCGAGGGCACGGTCGGTGATCCACCGTTGGAGCAGCGTCGACGCGAGCCGGGTGGGGTCGTTCATCCCGGCGTTCCATGCGACCATTGCCTCGCTGCGAAGGATCTCGTCGAGCAGCCGCAACCAGTGATCCTCGAGGTTCTGGCGCGTCAGGCGCAACGCTGCCCGGGCGTTCTCGGCGTCGGGATCGTCGCAGCGCAGGTCGGAAAGGCCATCGAGCGCAGCGACCACCGCGCGCCGCAGGCGCTCGATCGCAATGGGGTCGTAGCCGGCCGCTGGGGTCGTCCACGTCACGGTCCGATCGCCGCCAAGGCATCGAGCTCGTCGGCCTGCTGTTCGAGGAGCATCGCTTGCCATCGCAGGTCGTCGGCTGCGGTTTTCAATTGGGCCAGGTTGAGGCGCAGTACGAGCCGGCACAGCGTCGGGCGGCGACCGCGCCAGGCATCGTCGCCGGCCAGCCGGTCGACGTCGGCCGCCGGTGTGTGATCGATCTGTTCGGCGAAGCGGCGCAGGTCGGCCACCCGCTGACGCAGGCGGGCGGCTTGGGCTGAGGTCGGCATCGACGGTCTCCGTTCGTGGAATGGCCGGGCAGCGGTCAGCAGCAACGTGGGCGCGCGTGAGCCCCGAGCGGAAACCTCGTAGCGAAACGGTGGTGTCGCGCGTCAGGCGGCGGGCGATGACACGGTGGTCTGGCGATCGGTGGTGATGCCGGTCCAGTACGTGGTGCCGTCGGGTCGGGTCCAGTTGGCCACCCGGTCGGGGGTCATGGTGAGGCCCCAGCCACCTTCGTGCACTTGATGATGGTGGTGCTCGCACACCGGGATGAGGTTGTCGAGGTCGGTGGGCCCGAGATCTCTGGTCCACCAGTCCACATGGTGGATCCGGCAGGCGTTGAACGGCATGTTGCAGTGCGGGTGAGCGCAGGTGGCATGCATCGCGGCGAGTGCCTGGCGTTGTTCTGGTGTGGCGGTGCGTTTGGTTCGGCCGACGTCCAACGTTCGGCCGTCGCCGTCGAGCACGGTGGGGATGATGTCGGCGTCGCAGCACATCCGCCGGATCGCGGACACCGGTAGCGGGATGCCGTCAACGGTTTCTGAGATGCCGTGCTCGTGTAACCCGTTGACGAGGGTGTCGTAGTCGACCAACACCTGCACCTCGGTCACCCCGGTCCCCTTGTGTGCGTAGCCGTTGCCGTTGCTCGCGCGGGTGTTGGTGATGGCGGTGACGTAGCCGTCGACTTCCAACTCCCGCCAGCTGCGCCGCTCGGTTGCGGGGAGGGTGGCGCGGATCGTGTTGGCAGCTCGGCTGATCGCGGCGGTGACCTTGGCGGCTCGTTCGGGGTCGAGTTCGGCGTGGATGTGGTGCATGCCGGTGACCTTGTCGACCCACTGGGAGATCTTCGACTGGTGACGCTGCCGGGACAGTTCGTCGTCCTCTCCATCGTCGACCTGCGCGGCACGAATGTCGCGCGCCAGCTGGCGGCACCGTCGACGGAACGCATCCACCGACAGCACCTTCGCTGCGGCGAGCAGCCGTTCGCGGTGGGCCAAGAACTCGGGCCGGAGGGCGTCGGGCAGGCTGCTGGCAACAGCTGCTAACACATCGACGTACGCGGTGGCGATCTCGCCGTCGGCGAGCGCGTCTTCGACATCGGCAGCCTGGTTGCACAGCTCCTCACGAGCGGCGGCGGTGTCGGCTTCCTTGGAGTCCATCCCACCAGCCGCGCCCAGTAGCGATTCGGCGGGTTCGGCCTGGCCGATGTCGGCCAACTCACGTGCCCGGCGCGTCAAGCCCACTTGTACGGCATCGAGCCGGGCTTTCAGGCGTCGGACCTCACCGACCGCGACGGCGAGTTGGTCGCGATCGCAGTCGTCGGGACACACCGCGAGCACCGCCGCAAAGGCCGCGATCGCGTCGTCGTTCGTCATCTGACGACCTCCCTGTGTTGGAGGTTTCAGTTGGACACAGCGAAGTGTCGAGAGAGAGTCACAAGCGGCAACTCGTGAACGTCAGTATAGCAAACATATGTGTCCAATAGGTCTGGTATCTGGAACAGGTATACCCATCCGACCGCGATCGCTCGAACCGATCACGCGGTTCGAGCCATTCCGTTCGAGCCATTCCGTTCGAGCCATTCCGTTCGAGAACCACCGCGTCGTGATCGGCGACTCCATGAGAGAGTGATGCGATGGCCCGACTCGCCGACATCGTCGTCGACTGCCGCCATCCAGCATCGCTTGCGAGGTTCTGGGCCGAGGTACTCGACGACTACGCGGTCGCCGACTACGACGATGAAGAGATCGCCCGGCTCGCCCGCTTGGGCGTGACCGACCTCGAGGACGATCCGACGGTGCTCGTGCACGCGCCGATCGGTCCGCGGCTGTGGTTCCAACGGGTGCCCGAGCACAAGGTGGTGAAGAACCGTCTTCATCTCGACGTCCGCAGCGAGGACCGCCCGACTGAGGTCGAGCGTCTGGTTGCGCTCGGTGCGACGGTGGTCGAGGAGCATGGCGAACAGCACCTCACGGTGATGCACGATCCCGAAGGCAACGAGTTCTGCGTTGTCGAGTAGGCGCCTGCGCGGTTCCCGGCGCCGTGGCTAGCGTCGCCGCCATGACCGGATGTCGCTGTCTGGCGTACCGATGAGGGTCGTCAGCCTCGTTCCCTCGGCGACCGAGACGCTGTCGGCCTGGGGGATCGAGCCGATCGCGTGCACGCGGTTCTGCGAGCGTCCCGACCTCCCTCATGTGGGCGGTACGAAGAACCCCGACATTGCCGCCATCGTCGCGCTGGCCCCCGACGTGGTGGTGCTCGATCGACACGAGAACCGACGAGAGGATGACGAAGCGCTCCAGGCCGCAGGCGTCGGCATCGTTGCGCTCGACATCGATTCGGTCGTCGAACTGGAGTCCGAACTCGACCGCCTGCGCGCGGTAGTCGGGCTCGATCCCTCCGACAGGGCAGCGATGCCGTCGCCCGCGCCGATCGGCGTGCGCGCCTTCGTGCCGATCTGGCGTCGACCGTGGATGACGATCGGCGCCGCCACCTATGGCTCGTCGCTGCTCGCGGCGATCGGCGTCGACAACGTGTACGCGAACGCCGCCGACGACTATCCCACCGTGCAGCTCGACGACGTTGCCGAGCGACGGCCCGATGTGGTGCTCGTGCCGTCGGAGCCCTACTCGTTCGCCGATCGCCATCTCGAAGAACTGAGCGAGGTGGCCCCGCCGTTGCGCGTCGACGGGCAAGACCTGTTCTGGTGGGGCGCGCGGACACCTGCGGCCATCGACCGCCTACACCGTGCGATCGATGGCGAACGGCGTCGGTGGAGCATCTCCAGCTAGTTCGCCAGGTCGGCGAGGGCGACCGTGCGGTCGGCGATCGTTGTCGCCTCGCTGTGATCGTGGGTCACCAACAGCGCCGTCGTCGCGGTGTCGCGCAGGAGCTCAGCCAAGTCGTTCGCCAGCCGGTCGTGGAGATCGCGATCGAGCCCGGTGAGCGGCTCGTCGAGCAACACCACCTTCGGCGCCGCCGCCATGCTCCGAGCCAATGCCACACGCTTCGCTTCGCCCCCCGACAGGCCTTGCACGCGTCGCTGGCTGTACCCGTCAAGGCCGACGCGCGCTAACCACTCGGCGGCGACTCGGTGGCGTTCCTGTTTGGGCATGCCCCGCACCTGTAGGGCGAACGCCACGTTGTCGACCACGCGTCGGTGGGGAAACAGCTGATTGTCCTGGAACACCATTCCGACGCCGCGGCGGTGTGTGGGCATCGCGGTCACGTCGATGCCGTCGATCGTCACCCGTCCGGCGTCGGGGGTGACGATTCCGGCAATCACCCTGAGCAACGTGCTCTTGCCGGAACCCGATGGCCCGACGAGCGCGACGACCTCTCCGGCCGTGAGGTGCAACGTTGTCCCGTCGAGCACCGGCTGCTCACCGAACCGAACCGCGATGCCGTCGGCGTGCACCGCATGTCCTTCGTTGGTCGCGGGAATCATCGGTCCGTCGTCCGCTCTGCGGTGATCATCAGCAGCACGGTGATCATCGCGAGCAACGTGGCCAGGGCATACCCCTGCGCTTGCAGGCTCGAGCCGGTACTGCCCAGCAGGTCCTCGATGGCGATCGGCAGCGTCTGATCGCCCGAGCGCGACAGCATGCTCGTTGCACCGAACTCGCCGAGTGAGATCGCCGCAGCGATTCCGGCGGCGGCGGCGAGCGGTCGCCACACCATCGGCAGTACGACCGCCCGCCACGACCGCGCCGGCGACGCGCCGAGTGTGCCCGCGGCGGCGAGCAGCGTCGGGTCGATCGCCCGCAGCGTCGGCACGATCGCCCGCACGACGAACGGCACGGCCACCAACGCCTGGCCCACCGGCACCAACCACCATTCGGCGCGCCAGTCGACCGGCGGCCCATCGAAGGTGATCAACAAGCCGAGGCCGATCGTGACCGCAGAGGTGGCGATCGGCAGCGTCAGCCCAACGTCGAGCAGTCGCCCAGCGCGTTGGGTGGCCGCGATCGCCAGCGACGCCAGTCCGCCGACCACCACGGCGAACACGGTCGCCCACGCGGCGAACTGCAGCGAGGCGCGGATTGCGGCCATCGAGTCGACGCCGACGCGCAACCCCGGTCGGATCTCACCGCCGTCGAGGTTGGTCCATCCCGCCAGCGTCCAGCCGGTCGGCGACGAGAACGAGGCGATCACCATGGCGACGAGCGGAATCGCGACCACCGCCAGCGTCGCACCAGCGATGCCGACGATCGTTCGCCGCTCCTGCGCCGTGCGCGCTCGTCGGCGGCGCGTCGGCGCGAGGTCGAGGGCGATGGTCCAGCGACGCTGCAACACCGCTGCTCCGCCGAGCACGAAGGCGAGCACCACGAGTTGCACGATCGTGAGTACCGCCGCGCCGGCAACGTCGCCGAGCTGCGTCGCCCGTCGCCACACCTCGACCTCGACGGTGCGCGTCCCCGGCGCGCCGACGATGCGGATCACGCCGAACGAGGTGAACGTCAGCACGAACACCGCACTTGCCGTCGCCAGCAGCGCCGGGCGCAACAACGGCAGCGTGACATGCGTGAACGTGCGTACCGGTCCCGCGCCGAGTGTTGCCGCCGCCGCGCCGAGGTCCGTCGGCAATCGATCCCACAGCGCCCCGACCAGGCGGACCACCACCGCGATGTTGAACATCACGTGGGCGACGACGATCGCCCACGTACTGCGCTCGATCGACTCCGGCAGCACGGCGAGCACCGCGCCGCCGACCACCACTGTGGGCAGCACGAACACGGCGGTGAGCGTGCCGAGCACCACCGAGCGCCCGCGGAAGTCGAATCGGGCCAGCAGCCACGCGGGGATCAACCCGATGGCGATCGTCGCCGCCGTCGACACCACGGCCTGCCAGAACGTGAACCACAACACCTCGCGGGTGGTCGGTCGCGCCAACGTGTCACCGATCGCATCGGTACCGAGCGTCTCGGCGAAGAGCGTGGCCAGCGGCCATGCGTAGAACAGTGCCAGCGCAGCAACGGGGATCGCCGCCAGAGCGACGACCAGCCACGCCGGCGGACGGATCACCCGAGCACCAGCTCGGTCCATTCGTCGATCCACTCCTCGCGGTTCGACTCGATCGACGACGGGTCGACCGTGCGCGGGTTCTCAGCGACCACTGCGTACTCAACGAACTCCTGCGGGAGCTCGACGGTCGGCGACGCCGGGTAGACGAACAGGTTGAGCGCAAGCTCGGACTGGAAGGCGTCGCTCACCAAGAAGTCGACCAACGCACGCGCTTCGTCGGGCACGTCGGTGCCGGCGAGCACGCCGACGAACTCCACTTGGCGGAAGCACGTGCTCTCGACCACTCCGGTGGGCGCAGTGTCCACCGGAGGATCGGCGAACAGCACCTCGGCGGGCGGACTCGACCCGTACGACACCACGATCGGACGGTCGCCGCCGCCGGCCCACGTGAAGTCGCCGTAGTAGGCGTCGGTCCACGAGTCGACCACCGCCACGCCGTTGTCGGTCAGCGCCTGCCAGTAGTCGCTCCAGCCCTCGTCGCCGTACTCGTCGACCGTGGCCAAGAAGAAGGCGAACCCCGGCGAGCTCGTGGCCGGGTTCTGCACCACGAGCAGGTCGGCGTACGCAGGGTCGGCAAGGTCGTCGAGCGAGGTTGGCGGCTCGACGCCGTTGTCGGCGAACCAGCCGATGTCGTAGTTGATGCACACGTCGCCGAAGTCGACCGGCGTCACTTCCCCGTCCGGGGCGATCGAGGTCAACTCGTCGGGGAGCGCCACCGATGTCTGGTACGGCTCGAAGATCTCCGCCTCGAGCGCCCGCGAAAGGAACGTGTTGTCGACGCCCCACATCACGTCGCCTTCCGGATTTCCGGCGGTGAGCGCCGCCTTCGACACCATCGCGCCGGTGTCGCCGGCGACCAGGATCTCCACCTCGATGCCGCTCTGTTCGGCGAACGCGTCGAGCGCGTCGTTGAGGCTGGTGTCGTCTGCCGGGAACGAGTCGTAGGTCACCAGTGTCACGCTTGCCGTCGGCGCATCGTCGTTCGCGTCGGCGGTGGCGGCAGTTGCTGTCGTCGAGTCGGGGGTGGTCGTCGCCGAGTCACCCGCGGTCGCTTCGGTTGCGGCCGGCTGGGTCGTTGCTCCGGCGTCGTCGTTCGACTCGTCATCGGCGCACGCTGCGGCGATCAGTGCGGTGGCGATCGCCAGGCTCAGGATCCGGGGGGTGGTCATGATGGGGTCTCCGTGGGTTCGGTACTTGCAGAACGTGGCTCGGTGGCCGCCTCGGTCGGTGGGGGAGCGGGTCGGTCGAACACGGTGAGGACGCCCTCGGACAGGCGCACCTCGACGGTGCCGTCGTCGCCGACCTCGTTGCTCACCCCGAATCCGACCACCGGTGCCAGCTCCACGGCGTCGAGCGGCCAGCGCACCCCGACGATCGAGACCGCGCGGCACGGTCCGTGCAGCGCCAGCAACGACAGCGTCGAACCGGGCACGAGATTGAGCGTCGCCGCGCCCGGGCCATGAATCACGCGGAGATGCTGGTTGCCCCACCACGCCTCGATCGACGGGATGCTCGTGAGCACCGCAGCGCCGAGCGCGCCGAGCGCGGCGATGGTGTGATCGAGGCGATCGCCACCGCCGACCAGCATCAGCCGCTCGGGCGTCATCGCTGCCGCAAAGGCCAACGCCAGCTCGGTGTCGGTGGCGTCCTTGTCGGCCGGATGGCGGTCGATCGTTGCATTGCGCGCCGCCCACACCAGACCCGGTTCGGTCACCGAGTCGAGATCACCGATCAGCCCCGAGGGTGTGAGCCCGGCCGCCAGCGCATGGTCGAGCCCGCCGTCGACGGCGAGGAGGATGGCGTCGTCCGGTATGGAATCGATGGCGATCGGCGCAAGCGGTGCCGAGCCGGTGATGATGACGATCGATTCGTTCATGACTCCCTCCGCCGGCATTATCCGGATCAGGTTCTCGGGTCGGCGGAGGCGTCCGCCCTCTCAGCCCGCCGTACCGGCGAGCTCCCCTGGGTTGTGCCGTCAGTGTAGCTACGGGCGGGCGAGATGAATGAACGTGGTTCCGCGATCGAGCAGGATCGGGAGTCCCGACGCGGTGTCGAAGAACGAAAACCGGTCGTAGGGCGTGGCCCTCGACCAGGTGGCGTCGAAGGCCACACCATTGCGGTGCACCGTGGCCGAGCCGGTGCCGACGGTGAGTGGGTTCGGCGACCGCGCATCGACCACCGATGGCGGATGTCCGGTACGGATGACGACCACGTTGTCGGCGGAGATCACCGCACCGGACTCAGCGAGGTGCGGCGCGCCGTCTTGGCGGCGCTCGTAGCGCTGCCCGGTCCACGCCCACTCAGGGTCGGTGCCGTCCATAGCGACGGCGAACGACGAGGTCGGTGTGATCGACACCTCGGCGGGTGGAACCCATGAAGCATCGATGCTCCACAGCGGCTGGGCTGCGCCGGGTGGCGTGGCTCGATCGAGCGCGGTGAACACCGCACACGTCGGGTCGAGCAGCAGGTTGTGCGGGCCCGGTCGGTCGGGCGATCGTTCGTAGCACTGGTTGCGTTGGGCGGTGAAGTCGCTCAACACACCCGAGGCGAACGCGTTGGCGATCCACGCGGTGACACCCGGGTTGGCGCCGGAGAAGCCGAACACCGGCCGGTTCATCCCGGCGAGCAGGTCGAGATCGGAGGTGCGCGCCGATCGCACGGGCCCCACCCGCTCGGGCAACCGCGAGTGGAACAACGCCATGAAGCGCGTTACTCCTTCGACGTTCAACTCGATGATCGTGTCGGCCTGGTCGAGTCCCCACTGTGGTCGCGCTGGTCCGAAGTTGTCGATCTTCACCGCCAACACCGGACGTTCGGTGACCGAGGTGTCTGCGGGTTCGCCGGTGAGCGCCGCCACGCCGATCAACGGCGGCGCCGGCTCGTAGGGCGGCCAGATGGGTGCACCACCGTCTGGGGGTACGACGGGTCCCGCCGCAGGCGCCTCGTCGCGCGTGTCGGTCCGACGATTCGGGAAGGCGCTGATCGCAGTGTTGGTCGACACGGCGTTGACGTCGACGATCACGGCGACAGCGCGCTGGGTGAACACGCAGATGTGGCCGTCGTCGTCGGCGGCCACCACGAGCCGGTTGGACGCGACCGGGCCGATCGTGCCGTCGACGTTGAGGTCCGACCGGGCGATCTCGCCGGCGTCGTCGCGCGGCAGTCCGTTGTCGCAGCCGTAGGCGGTGACGAATCCGCGTTCGGCCGATCGGTCAACGGTGAGCTGGCCGAGCACCGTCTTGCCACCCGCTGCGGCGGGGACCTCGACGCGCAGCAGATTGCCGGCGGGGACGATCTGGTCGCCCGCTGCGTTCACGCGCGTGTCGATGCGCGTGTTCACGAACGACTCGATGCCCGAATCGGTGATGCCGTTCACGTCGACGATCAGCGCGAGCTCGCGCTGGGTGAACAGACAGACTTCGCCGTTGGTGTCGGCGGCCACGATGAGCCGATTGGAGGCGACCGGGCTGATGGTGCCGTCGACGTTGAGGTCCGATCGGGCGACGCGCCCGTCGGCGGTGCGCGGCAGGCCCTCGGCGCACGGGTAGGCGGTAACGAACCCGCGCTGTGTGGCGCGATCGGCGGTGAGCTGTCCGACCACCGTGCGGCCGCCGGCGGCCTCGGGCACTTCGATGCGCAGGACCCCGCCTGCGGCAACGGTCTGCACCGATCGTTCGCGCGTATCGGTGCGCTGATTGGCGATCGAGGTGATGCCGGTGTCGAACGAGGTGGCGTTGACGTCGACGATCAGCGCCGCCGGGCGATGGGTGACGAAGCAGATGTCGCCGGCGTCGTCGGCTTCGACGATCAACCGGTTGGAGGCGACTGGCGACACCGCGCCGTTGAAGTTCAAGTCCGAGCGTGCGATCTCGCCGGCGTCGTTGCGCGGTGGGCCGTCGGCGCAGCCGTAAGCGGTGACGAATCCTCGTCCGGTTGCTCGGTCGACGGTGAGCTGGCCGAGCACGGTCTTGCCTCCGAACGCCTCGGGAACCGGCACGCGCAGCACCTCGCCGGGCAGCAGTAGGCCGTCATCGGCCGCCACCGGTGCAGCGGGCGCGGCGATCAACGTCGCCGTGACCGCCATCACGACCGCGAGGAGAGCCGCCTGCACCCGAGCCACCCCGCGACGGTAACGAGCGCGCCATTCCGATGTTGGTCGCGTTGTAACGCTCGTCTCTGAGACGAGTGTTACAGGGTGCGCAGGAGGAGCGCGGCGGCGGAGAGGACGAGCACGGCCACGACGGCGAGATCGAACGCGCGGCTCGTCATTCGATCGCGCAGGCGGGTGCCGATCGGGATCGATGCGAGCACCGGAACGCAGGCCAACAGCGAGGCTCCCAGCCGTCCGCCCGTGTACTCGCCGTCGACCGCCAGCACGATCGACTGCACGATGCCGGTGATACCGAACAGCGTCGTCACCGACAAGATGTGTGCCGCTTGCGGGAGCCGATAGCTGTGCACCCAAGCCTGCACGATCGGTCCCGAGATGCCCACGGCGCCTTGGAACGCCCCGCCGACGCTGCCGACAGCGGGGGACCATCGCCGTGATGTGCGTGGCGACGTCTGGAGGTCTGGGTGGACGAAGAAGGCGATGACGTACAGCGCGATCACCGCCACGAGCGCGATCACCAACGGCTCTTCCGGCAGGCTGACGAAGGCGATCGTGCCGACGATCGCACCGGCGACGCCGAAGAGCATCAGCCGACCGAGATCGCGCGTCTCGCCGACATGACGTCGCTCGCGCCCGGCCAGCACCACATTGGCCAATGCCGTCGGGATGGCCAACACGACGACCGCATCGTCGAAGTCGGTGAACAGCGCTGCGACCGGAATGGCGATGATCGGCAGGCCCATTCCGGTGATCGCCTTGACCGTCGACCCAACGACCACCGCGGCGAGGATGATCGCCAACTCGGTGCCACTCACGGCGGAAGTCTGCCTGCGAGCGACGGGGTACGGTCGGACCATGCGCGTCGAGCAGTTGTGGACCTATCCCGTGAAGTCGATGATCGGGACGCCCGTCGACGGCGTTGAGCTCGGATCACTCGGTGTCGTCGGCGACCGCTACTGGGCTGTGCGCGACCTGCGGCGCGGGGGCATCCGCGGCGCGAAGAAGCTTGGCGGCCTGATGCGCATCGCGGCGCGGTCCACCGCCGACGGGGCAGCCGAGGTGGTGTTTCCCGATGGACGCACGGTGCGCGTGGACTCGCCGGACGTCCACGCGTGGATCAGCGCGGAGCTCGGCCACCCCGTCCGGCTCGAGCCGTTGGCGCCTGCCGACGACGTCGAGCACTATCGCCGTGGCGCGCCCGACTCCGACGACATGATCGACGAGCTGCGGTCGATCTTCGGTCGTGAAGGCGAGGAGCCGTTGCCCGACTTGGGCGTGTTTCCGGAGACGATCATCGAGAACGAATCACCGCCCGGAACCCACTACGACGCGTTTCCACTACTGGTGATGACCACGACGGCCATGGACTCGTTGCGTGCGGCACTCCCCGAGTCGGCGATCGACGTTCGCCGGTTCCGGCCGTCGATCATGGTCGACGGCGCTGGCGACGAAGGTCATCCAGAGTTCGCGTGGGCGGGCCGCCGAGCACGTCTGGGCGGTGCCGAGATCGAGTTCACGGTCCCGTGCCCGCGCTGCGTGATGATCACCCGCGAGATCGACGACGAGGTGCCGGTCGATCGAGGATTGTTGCGATACGTGGTGCGCGAGCTCGATCAGAACGTCGGGATCTACGCCACGGTGACGCGCCCGGGCACGGTGATGACCGGCGACTCGATCGAGCTGGTCGCGTGATGCGTGTCGGACTGTCGGCCTCGTCGACCTCCAGCCTCGACGCCCGCGCAGCGGTGCGCCATGCGCTCGAGCGAACACGCGTCGCCCGCGACGCCGGCCTCGACTCGCTGACCTTCGGCGACAGCCATGCCCGTTCCGGTGCCAACTATCTGCAGAACGTGCCCACGCTCGCCCGATGCCTGGTCGAGTGGGACCCCCAACGTCCGGCGGGCTGCTTGTTCCTCGTACCGATGTGGAATCCGGTCCTGCTGGCCGAGCAGGTCGGCACCCTCGCTGCGTTTCACGACGGGCCGTTCATCGTCCAAACCGGGCTGGGCGGTCCCGCCCAGTTCGCGGCGATGGGGGTGGAGGTCCCACATCGCGGACGTGCCCTGGAGGAGGCGGTGCGCGTCGTGCAGGCGCTGTTCGCCGGCGAGACGGTGTCGAGCGAGATGTTCGGCATCGTCGACGCCGCGTTCGACCTTGTACCGCCCGACGGCGTGTCGTGGTGGTTCGGCACGATGAGTGAGGCGGGCGTGCGCCGGGCGGCGCGCCTCGGCGGAGCCTGGTACGCGCTGCACGCCGGCGCCGACGCCCTGCGGCAGCCACTCGACACCTACCGGGAGGAGTGTGCAGCCGTCGGTACCACTCCCTACGTCGCCGCCCGCCGCGAGGCGCTGATACTGCACGACGGCGACCGGGCTCGGCAGCTCGCCGACGAGGCGCTCGCCGCCGGCTACCGGGGGATGACGACGGAGCAGATCGTGGCTGGCTCACCAGCCGAGGTCGGCGAGCAGCTCGCACCGCTCGTGGACCTGGGCATCGACGAAGTCATGCTGCGCACGATGGGCATCGACCCCGCGACCGATCTGGAGACACTTGCCTGCGCCGGCGAAGTGCGGGCTGCCCTGAGCTGACGGTGCGCCGTCGGCGCGTCGACGGTGAGGAAAGCGGCCTTCGGGGAGCCGGTTCGCTCACCACAGGTGCGGCCTTCCCGGGGTGTGCGGGGTCGTGGCAGGCTGGGGGTCTATGCGGCGCACGCGTTTCGACGACTGGCCGTGTCCGATCGCGCGGACTGCCGACCTGGTCGGTGACTGGTGGACACCGTTGGTGATGCGCGAGGCCTTCTTCGGCTGTCGGCGGTTCGACGAGTTCCAGTCGGCGCTCGATGCGCCGCGGGCGGTGCTCGCCGCACGCCTCAAGCGGCTGGTCGAGGAAGACATGCTCGAGCGACATCGCTACCTCGATCATCCGCCGCGTTACGAGTATCGCCTGACCGAGAAGGGCCGCGATTTCTGGGTCGTTCTCGCAGCGATGTGGCGGTTCGGCTCCGACCACATGTGGGCTGACGACGAACGGATACCGACCGCGCTCACCGACGAGGTCACCGGGGCCGTGATCGAGCCGCAGATGATCGACGAGGGCACTGGCGAGCCGGTCGACGCACGGCGCGTTCGCATGAGCCGCGACGGCTGAGTCTGTGCCACGATGCGCCGATGACTGAGTCTCCGATCGATCACGGCACGTTTCGGGCACTGGTGCTGCGGGAGACCGACGATGGACCGGTCGGCGCGATCGAGGAGCTGACCGACGCCGATCTCCCCGACGGCGACGTGACGATCGACGTTGAGTATTCGTCGCTGAACTACAAGGACGGCCTGGCGCTGACCGGCAAGAACCGCGTGGTGCGTTCGTATCCGATGGTGCCCGGGATCGATCTCGTCGGCACCGTCCGCGAGAGCAGCAGTGCCGAATATCGATCCGGCGATTCGGTGATCTCCACCGGATGGATGGTCGGCGAGCGCTACTGGGGCGGCTACAGCGAACGCCAGCGACTGCAGTCCGGATGGCTCGTTCACCGGCCGGCGCAGCTGTCGAGCCTGCATGCGATGTCGATTGGCACCGCCGGACTCACGGCGATGTTGTGCGTGCTGGCGCTCGAAGAGGGTGGCGTCACCCCTGGCCGCGGGCCGGTGCTGGTCACCGGCGCCGCTGGTGGTGTCGGGTCTGTCGCCGTGGCGCTGCTCGCCGGCCGCGGCTTCGAGGTGGTGGCGGTCACGGGTCGACCCGAGACGCAGGAGTATCTCGCTGAACTTGGCGCGAGTGGATTCCGAACCCGTCAGGAAATGAGCGAACCGCCTCGGCCTCTGGAGTCCGAGACGTGGGCTGGGGCCGTCGACACCGTCGGTTCGGTGATGCTCGCCAAGCTGCTCTCGCAGATGCAATACGGCTCGACGGTTGCCGCGTGCGGGTTGGCCGGCGGCGCCGATCTGCCGGCGAGCGTGATGCCGTTCATCTTGCGCAACGTCCGTCTGCAGGGGGTGGAGAGTGTCACCACGCCGACGCTGCGTCGCGCCACCGCATGGGGTCGTCTGGCTGAAGAGCTCGACACCGAGATGCTCGACGCGATGACCGAGATCGTTCCGCTGAGCGAGCTCCTCGAGCGCGGTCCCACGATCCTCGCCGGCCAAGTGCGCGGTCGGTGGGTCGTCGACCCGCATCGCTGATCGCCGCGTGCGGCTACGGTCGCGCCGATGCCGTCACATCCCGAGCATCCACCCGAGTGGATCGATGCCGCCCCGATCCGTGTCGAACAGCGCGTCGACATCGATGCACCGGTCGAGGCGGTGTGGGCGCGGATCGCCGACCATGAGACGTGGCCCGAGTGGTTCACCGCGCTCGACCGCGTCGAGGTGCTCGGCCAAGGAAGTGGCGTTGGCGGGGGACGACGGGTGACAGCGGCGCGGCTACCGATCGACGAAGTGTTCACGGCCTGGGACGAAAACGAGCACTTCGCGTTCGCGATCGTGCGCTCGAAGTTGCCGATCGTGCAGGCCATGGCCGAATCGGTTCGCCTCGAGTCGATCGACGGCGGCGGCTGTCGTGTGACGTACACGCAGGGACTGGAGGCCCGCCGGGGCTTCGGTCGCGTGCTCGGCGCCGCCTCGAAACGCCTCGAACGCGACCTCGGCGCTGGTTTGGCGGGGCTCAAGCAACAGGTCGAAGCGTCGGTGTAACGCTGGTGTCAGACACC
>CBDDKF010000024.1:0-29323 GCA_965230015.1 Ilumatobacteraceae bacterium
GTCGTCGGATCCGCACGCCGTCGAGATCGCTCGTGCTGGCTTCCAGGTCGAGGTCGGTGAGTCGACCAAGGCGAACGACATCGGGGCGTTGACCGTCGAGAATCTCGGCGACTACGACACGCTGTACTTCCTCGACGCCGAGACGGGCTCCCGGCTGGGTTCGGCCGACATCAGCAGCGGCTCGGTGGAGAACGTCCGCTTCGACGCCCCGGCGCCGGTCGATCCACCGCTGCCGGGTGAGGAGCCGACGTCGCCTGCAGTGCAGGTCGTGATCGGCCACGACGTGCCTGATGCCAACCAGGCGATCGTGCCGGTGGCGTCGACCATCGTCGACGTCGGCCACGTCACGGCGAACGACAGCGGCAACATCAAGTTCTCGTCGATCACCGTCGTCGACTCACTGAGCTGACGATCGACGACCACACAGCTGAGCCGGCATCCCGGCTCGAATCGAAGGAACCGGCGCTCTGGGCGCCGGTTCCTTCGCGTGTATCGCTCGTTAGTGGGTGGCCACGCAGAACTCGTTGCCTTCTGGGTCGGCCAACGTGGTCCAGCGGAATCCCCATTCCTCTTTGTCGTGGACGTGGGTGGCGCCGAGCTCGATCACCGGGCGACCTCTGTCTCGCGGTCGCTCGCTTCGAGGTCGAGGTGCACCCGGTTCTTCAACGTCTTGTCTTCCGGCACCTGGATGAACATCATCGGCTGGGCACCGGGCGCGGGGTTCTCCCGACCGATCGACGCAAAGAACTCGCTCACGGGTGGACCGTTGCGATCGATCTCCATCCCGAGCGCCGCCGACCAGAATTCGGCGAGGGTCTGCGCGTTGCGGCAGTCGACGGTGACAGCAGCGATTCCAAGGGTCATGACGGGTGCTCACTTTCTGTGGCAGCTGGTGTTGACGCTGCCGCACTTGTTGGGTCGTCCGATCGTTCGATCGGCCACGAGATCTCGGTACGCAACTGATCGGGCGGCAGGAGCTCGCCCGTCGCGGTGTCGACGCTCACCACGTAGTGCTCGCGCACGGGTTGGTCGCTGGTGACGGCATGGCGGGCGACCCAGGCGCCGAGTTGTCGGTACGTGTCGCCGATCGAGTCGTATCCGCCCACGTGGGTCATCACCGCACAGTGCGCAGCCGGAATCATCGTGAGGTACACGCCGGTGTCGAGCACGGGTTGCGGCACCGGAACGGCCTCGGTGATCGGCAGATAGGCCTCGATGGGCTCGCGTTCGGTGTCGACGTGGGCCGGGTAGCGGGCCGCCGACGGACCGGCCATCGCTGCGCCCGTCATGGCCAGCGCCTGCCACAGCCGCCCATAGGCGTCGCCCAAGAACGTGGCATAGTCGGCCTCGTCGACCTCCCCCGACGCAGCGAGGGCGTGCACCGCCGGCTCGTCGCGAACGTGCACCGGCGTCGAGATGCTCGGTAGTTCGACCGCCTGCTGGAGTTCATCCACGATGCGGCTCACCGCATCGAGCCGGGTTCGCATCGTGGCCTCGTGCTCGGCGAGCACCTTGGCCGTGATCTCGGGGTCGCGGGCGCGTACCACCTCGGCGACGTCGCGCAGTGGGACGTCGAGGTCGCGCAAGCGTTTGATGATCGCCGCGTCGGTGAGCTGCGACACCCGGTACGACCGGTACCCGCTGGCGGGGTCGACCTCGGCGGGGACCAGCAGGCCCTGATCGTGGTAGTTGCGTAGCGCCTTGACGGATACGAGCGACGCTCGCGAGAACATCCCGATCGGCATCAGCGGATCGTCGGTGTCGGCGGGGTTGTCGCGGCTCATGTCCCCTAGCCCACACCCTCCCCTGGGGGGAGAGTCAAGTGCGAGTTGGCGTGTAGCTCACGAGGCCATGTCGCGCAGCCACTGCGGCAGTCGCGTGGGGCGCCCTTCGGTGGTGGTGCAGCCGTGCACGGTCACGCCGGTGGCTCGCACGTCGCGCTCGTCGGCGTCGCCGACGGTGATCAGGTAGGCCATCTGAAACGAGGCCCGCGCCGCAGCCGCGAGCGACACGTGCACGGTGATCACGTCGTCGAACTGCAGTGGCTGGCGGTACTGCACGAACGACTCCAGCACGGGCGACTCGAGCCCCTCGTCGCGCCATGCGGTGAACGGATGGCCGATGTGCCGAAGATACGCAACGCGTGACTCCTCGAAGTAGGCGAGGTAGTTGCTGTGGTGCACGATGCCCATCGCGTCGGTCTCGACGAACCGCACCCGGATGTCGTGGGCAAACGCATAGGCCGCGGGGTCGACGGATGGCTCGATGGTCACGCGCACGACGGCGAGTCTGCCAGCCTCTGCCACACTCGCCGCATGACACCGGCGATCGAACTGTTACGCCGCGCCGGTGTCGACCACTCGGTGCTGACCTACGACTCCGCTGGGAGCGACTTCGGGCACGAGGCGGCCGTCGAGCTGGGGCTCTCGACAGCGGAGGTGTTCAAGACGCTGATCGTCGACGCCGACGGTGGCTTGGCGGTGGCGGTGTTGCCGGTCGGCTCGACGCTCTCGCTCAAGGCGATGGCGGCCGCGCTGGACACGCGGCGAGTCGCCATGGCCGACGTCGCACGCGCCGAGCGGACCACGGGGTATGTCGCTGGTGGGATCAGCCCGCTCGGTCAGCGCCGCAAGCTCCCGAGCGTGGTCGACTCGTCGATCTCGGCACTCTCCACCGTGCACGTCAGCGGTGGGCGTCGGGGCCTCGAGATCGCGCTCGCGCCGAACGACCTCGTCGCGCTCGTCGATGCAACGGTGGCCCCGATCACGGCGAGCTGATTGTCGCCAGCTGATGCGTTGCGGTTAGCTCGCCGGGTGGCGCATCAGCGCCTCGATGCGCGCAATCCGCGTTCGTGCGGGCGGGTGCGATGCGGCGAGCCGGGCGCGCCAGCCGATGGGCCGACTCGAGCCGGTCACGGTGACCACGTGGCGGAGCGCGCTGGCCAGCTCTCTACCGAACCCCATGCGCACGGCGCGTTGGTCGGCCTCGAACTCCGAACCGTGCGACACCATGTTGGCGGCGCCGTCCATCGCGCGGAGCCCCAACGTGAAGAGCCACGACACCCCACCGAGCACCACCGACGCCACCGATCCGATCGCCTCGATCGCCGACGACTGCTTGCCGAAGCTGCCCGTGGCCGCCCGGGCCACGTTCTCGAGGAAGAATCCGATACGGGCGAGCAGCACCACCGGCACCGACAGCCAGTGGCCGAACGTGATCGCCACCGTGTGAAAGCCAAGGTGATGGCTCAGTTCGTGGGCGAGCACGCCGCGCAACTGCCGATCGGAGAGTTCTTCGACCGCGAACGTGGTCACCACCACGAGATGACCGCCGCAGGCGAACGCGTTGAGCTCGTCGGACGGCAGCACGCGCACGACGAAGCGCGATGCCGGCAGATCGTTGGCCTGCGCAATCTCGGCCCACATCGGCTCGATGACCGCTGCCTCAGCCGCCGTCGGGCGCCGTGCACCCAGCAGCGGGGTGAGCACAAGGATCTGGAACGGTCGAATGAACAGCGCCAGCCCTGCCACAACGAACCCGCCGACGAACCACCAGTAGCCGACGCCGGTGACCCATGTGATCGGTAGCCACCACACGGCGAGCGCCAGGAGCGACACCGGCACGATGGCCACGACGGGCACGATCGCCCACAGCGCGGCCCGTTCCACGTTGCGCCGCGAGTGCTCCACCGCACACAGCGTACGGCCACCGACGAGGCGTCGAATCCGCCTCAAGGCGGACCCCGAAACGGTCGATAGCACCTTGAGCGGCGCGGTCGATGATTCGTCGTGTGAGGTGGAGTTTGTGGCCAGTCGACAACGGAGCGCAACCGACGATGCTTCCGTCGCGCGCACGCTGCTCGACGCAGTCGCCGAGCAGCGCGCCGACGACGCCGAGCAGGCCGCTGCTGGTGCGCTCGATGCCCGGACCCACGCTCGTGCGGCCGATCGTGTCGACCTAGAGGCCGAGGCGCTCTACCACTTGGCCTCGTTGGCCCACGATCGAGGCGACATCGACGACGCGTTCGCCTTCGCCTCCGAGTCGGTGGAACTGGCCGGCCGGTCCGACACCCAGGCGAGCAGCCTGACCGAGGCCTGGTCGACGCACCTGCTCGGCATCGTGCACTTCCAGAGCGGGAACTATCCCGCGGCCCTCGAGCACTGCCGACGCGCGCTCGAGATGTATCGCGCGACGGCGCCGCGCCCGGTCGACGAGGGCCGCATCCTGCACACCATCGCCGCCGTGTACCAGTCGATGGGCGAGCACGATCGCGCGATCGAGACGTATGAACACGCGTTGGCCGTGAACGAAACCGTGGGTCGTCGCGACGTCGACGTAGCCGTTCTCGGCAACTTGGCACGCTTGTTCACCCGCAGCGGCGACACGGGTGCGGCGATCGATGCCGGGCGACGCGCCGCCGACCGCGCTGCCGAAGACGCGCCACACCTCGAAGCGAGCATCCTCGCCGATCTCGCCGAGGCCTACGCCGCCGCCGGCGACGAACTTGCGGCTGCGCACTTCTTCGGCCTGGCGCAGGCGGCGCTCCCGGAAAGTGCGTCACCCCGCGAGCGGCTGATGATGGGTCTCGCCGCCGCCCGGTTGTCGTTGGCCCGCGACCGCGTCGATGCCGCGATCGCCGAGCTGCTGCGGGCCCTCGATCTGTGCGACCGCGTCGACGATCGGCAACTCGAACTCGAGGTCCACGATCTGTTGGCTGTGGCGTACCGGAGGGTGGAGCGGTTCGCCGAGGCGCTGCACCATCGTGAACATCACGCGGCGATCGACCGCGAGATCAACGCCGACGCCGCGGCCCTGCGGCTGCGCGCGCTCGGGCTGGCGCAGGCTCATGAGCTCGATCGCCAGCGGGCCGAGATCACCGAGCTGCGGTCGGCATCGCTGTCGGCGTCGTTCGCCAGGGCGCATCACGATCCCGACGCCTACCACCTCGAGGCGTTCGAGCGGCTCGCCGCACTGGCGGAGTACCGCGGGGGCAACACCACTGCCCACACCGCCGAGGTCGGCGACCTGTCTGCCGAGATCGCCCACGCCGTCGGCCAGCAACCGCAGTGGTGCGAGCAACTACGCCTCGCTGCTCGCCTCCACGACATCGGCAAGGTGGCGGTGGCCGACACGGTGCTGCTCAAGCCCGGTCCGCTGACGCTGCAGGACTACGCCGACATCAAGCAGCACACGGTGCTCGGTCGGCGCTTGTTGTCGGGCGTGTCCACGCCGTTGTTCGAGTTGGCGGCCGAGGTGGCCTGGACGCACCACGAGTGGTGGGACGGATCGGGCTACCCGAACGGTCTCGCCGGCGAGCACATCCCGCTGTCGGGCCGCATCGTGGCGATCGCCGACGTATTCGACAGCTTGTCGACGCGCCGGGTGTACAAGCGAGAGTGGACGCGCGACGAGGCGGCGCGCTTCGTCACGTCTGGCGCCGGATCGCAGTTCGATCCCTCGCTGATCGACGCGTTTTCCCAGGTGATCGACCTGCAGACCTGAGCCTGTAACGCTGGTGTCAGGAGGCCGCGCGGTTAGGTGACCATCCACCGGTTGGAGGTCGGGCTCGGTTTTGATTCCGAGTGCTGTCCACAACCCAACCGGGGAGGTCTCCACCATGATGCGCGCACTCGATGAAGAAGTCCACGACGCGGTCTTCGCCGCGATCCAAGGACTACTTCCTGAGCCGCCGGAGCATCCGTTGGGATGTCACCGACCAAGGATCTCTGACCGGGTCTGTTTCGAAGGCATCTTGATGCGCATCGTGCTCGGCGCCTCATGGACGGCGATTGAGCACTTCATGGGCAAACGCGTCTCCGATACGACCTTGCGCACCCGTCGCGACGAGTGGATCCACGCTGGCGTGTTCGACCAACTGGTGACCGAAGCACGCGCCGCCTATGACCGCATCGTCGGGTTGGACACCACCGATGTGACCATCGATGGCAGCGACCACTTCGCCCCCGGTGGCGGACCCGGCACTGCTGTGGGCCCCAAACAACACGGCCGCAAAGGCTGGAAGTGGTGCATGGGCGTCGACGCCAACGGCATCCCGTTGGGATGGGTGATCGACGGCGCCAACCGCCAGGACTACAAACTCCTCGAACCGACACTCGATGAGATCACCGCCAACCCAGCCACCGCCCACATCGGCACCTTGCACCTCGACCGCGGGTTCGGCTACCCGTCACTGCCCGACCGAGTCGCTGGCTACGACATCGACAACTTGAACGTCATCTGGCGCAAGATGCCCGGCCACGGCCGCGTTCCACTGGTCGGGTTCGGGAAACGATGGATCGGTGAACGAACCCACTCATGGCTCACCAACTACGGGCAACTCGCCCGCAACACCGACCGCAAACCCAAACACCGACACGCCGCACTATGCCTCGCAGTGGTCTTCCTCATCACCGCCAAACTCATCGACCACCGCAACACCCACTACCGCCCTATCCGCTAACCCTCCAGACACCGTGTAGCGGGCCGATGGACTGACCCGTTACGGGGTGACTGGAGGCCGCGCGGTTAGGTGACCATCCACCGGTTGGAGGTCGGGCTCGGTTTTGATTCCGAGTGCTGTCCACAACCCAACCGGGGAGGTCTCCACCATGATGCGCGCACTCGATGAAGAAGTCCACGACGCGGTCTTCGCCGCGATCCAAGGACTACTTCCTGAGCCGCCGGAGCATCCGTTGGGATGTCACCGACCAAGGATCTCTGACCGGGTCTGTTTCGAAGGCATCTTGATGCGCATCGTGCTCGGCGCCTCATGGACGGCGATTGAGCACTTCATGGGCAAACGCGTCTCCGATACGACCTTGCGCACCCGTCGCGACGAGTGGATCCACGCTGGCGTGTTCGACCAACTGGTGACCGAAGCACGCGCCGCCTATGACCGCATCGTCGGGTTGGACACCACCGATGTGACCATCGACGGCAGCGACCACTTCGCCCCCGGTGGCGGACCCGGCACTGCTGCGGGCCCCAAACAACACGGCCGCAAAGGCTGGAAGTGGTGCATGGGCGTCGACGCCAACGGCATCCCGTTGGGATGGGTGATCGACGGCGCCAACCGCCAGGACTACAAACTCCTCGAACCGACACTCGATGAGATCACCGCCAACCCAGCCACCGCCCACATCGGCACCTTGCACCTCGACCGCGGGTTCGGCTACCCGTCACTGCCCGACCGAGTCGCTGGCTACGACATCGACAACTTGAACGTCATCTGGCGCAAGATGCCCGGCCACGGCCGCGTTCCACTGGTCGGGTTCGGGAAACGATGGATCGGTGAACGAACCCACTCATGGCTCACCAACTACGGGCAACTCGCCCGCAACACCGACCGCAAACCCAAACACCGACACGCCGCACTATGCCTCGCAGTGGTCTTCCTCATCACCGCCAAACTCATCGACCACCGCAACACCCACTACCGCCCTATCCGCTAACCCTCCTGACACCAGCGTTACAGCCGAGTCAGCGCAGGGCCCGGGCGACCCACCCGGCCACGAAGTCGGCCAGTGCCTCCACGTCGACCGCATCGTCAATCCGGCCGTTGCGGAACGAGTTGGAGAACGAACTCACCGCACCGAGCACACCCACGGTAAGCAGATCGGTCTGGCCGTCGGGAATCGTGCCGGCCGCTTGCCCCTCGGCGACGAGCCGGCGGACATCGCGGAAGTAGACACCGGCGCCCTCGTCGAGCACACCGGCGATCTCGGGATCGGCGCGCTCTACGTCGAGGAGCGCGAAGTAGCCGGCGTGCGCGGCCATGAAGCGCACACTCTCGGCAGCGCCTTGGGCGATGCGCGTCGGCGCGTCGGCGTCGGGCACCATCGCCATGCCCTGGGCTCGCCGCAGGCGGAGGCGCATCGTTCGTACCAGTTCGGCGAAGAGATCGGCCTTCGTCGGGAAGTACCAGTAGAAGAGGCCCTTGGCCACGCCGGCAGCCGCGCAGATGTCGACCACTCGCGTGGCGCCGTAGCCACGGTCGGCAAACAGCTCCGCCGCGGCGTCGAGCAACTGCTGCTTGCGCTCGAGGCCGTGCTCGGTGTGCTGGCGGTCCTCGCCCGCGGAGGGCGGCGCAGCGCGCAGCGCGCGCCCTGCGGCGTCTGCTGCCATGTCACTCACGGGCGACAGTCCACCCCGCGGTCGACCCGTCGGTCAAGGTGGGGCGCCCGGGCGTACACTCCCCGGAGATGTCCGCTCCGATCATGCCGGGCGCCGACAGCTGGTCGTTCGAGGGGTCCTCGACGACCGGATTGCTCGCCGTGCACGGGTTCACCGGCAACCCGACTTCCGTTCGCGTTCTCGCCGACGCCGCCGCCGCCGAGGGGTTCCACGTCGAGCTGCCGCGCCTCGCCGGCCACGGGACCGTGGTCGACGACATGTTGTCGACCACCTGGGCCGACTGGACCACCGACGTCGAGGCGGCCTTTGGCCGACTGGCCGAGCGCGTCGATCGGGTGGTGCTGGTGGGGCTCAGCATGGGTGGCTCGCTCGTGTTGTGGAGCGCGCTGCGGCATCCCGAGGTCGCCGCGCTCGTGTGCATCAATCCGGCCACTGTGCCTCAGGGCGACGATGTGATCGAGATGGTGCGCGAGCTGGTCACCGACGGCACCGAGGTGGCGCCGGGAGTGGGCAGCGACATCGCCGATCCCGATGCGGTGGAGACCGCGTATGACGGAACGCCGCTGCGGCCACTGCTCAGCATGCAACTCGACGGGTTGGCCAACATGACCGACCAATTCGGGGCCTTGACCATGCCGCTGACACTGATCACCTCACGCCAGGACCACGTGGTGTCGCCGACCGACAGCGAACACCTGGCGGCCACCTACGGTGGGCAGGTGGAACACGTCTGGCTCGAACGGAGTTTCCACGTAGCAACCCAGGACTTCGATCGCGACATCGTCGTCACTCGAACACTCGCCACCCTCGCCGCCGTCACCCCTGAAACCGCCAGCCGATGATCGCCAGCATTCCCAGCCCGTCGTTCGACTCCATCGACATCGGGCCGCTCAGCCTCAACCTGTACGGCCTGTGCATCGCCCTCGGCGTCGTCGCCGCGGTGTGGTTGTTCGGGCGCCGACTCGAAGAGCGGCAAGTGGGCACGCGCGACGACGCGGCCGCGATCGCGGTGTGGGCGGTGCTCGCTGGCCTGGTTGGTGCCCGGCTGTACCACGTAGCCACCGACTGGGACCGTTTCGAAGGCAACTACGAGAGCATCCCGGCGATCTGGGAGGGCGGCCTCGGGATCCCCGGCGGGCTGCTGCTCGGAATCCCCGTCGGTCTGTGGATGTCGCTGCGGCGCGGTATCCCGATCGCCGTCGCCGCCACCGCCGCCGCGCCGGCAATTCCGCTCGCCCAGGCGATCGGCCGGTGGGGCAACTACTTCAACCAGGAGCTGTACGGGCGGCCCACCGACCTGCCGTGGGCGCTCGAGATCGACCCCGAACACCTCGAACCGGGCTACGCCGTCGGCACCACGTTTCAGCCGACGTTCCTCTACGAGTCGCTGTGGACCCTCGGCTTGGCGCTGTTGTTGATCTGGATCGACCGCCGTTGGCGCCCGGCACCGGGCCAGCTGATGGTGATGTACCTCATCGGCTACGGCATCGGCCGATTCTGGATCGAGGGCCTGCGCATCGACCCCGCCGACGAGATCGCCGGGCTGCGCTGGAACCAATGGGTTGCCGCAGCGGTCGTGGTCGTCGGTGTGGTGGCACTGATCTGGATGATGCGCCACCCGCTCCCTGAACCCGAGCCACGCGCCGACTTCCTCGACGACGGCGACGACGACACCGACTCGACGAGTACCGCCAACGCTGCGGCCGGAGGCGACGATGCCGTTGAGGCACCAACGGACGCCGACGGTGCGGCCGATGCCGAGGTTGCCGATGACGGCGCTGGTGGCGGCCAGGGTGACGGAAACGCCGACGGCGATGGTGATGGCGTCGACGACGACGCCGCCTCGCCCGCCGGAGCCTGACCGCGACAACAGGAGACCCACGATGACCGAGCCGTCTTCGTCCGCTGACCGGCCAGCCACACCGCGCATCGAGCCGATCGACCCCGACACGGTCGCGGCCGACAGCGAACTCGCCGACCTGTTCTCCCAGTCGCTCATGCACGACGGTCGCCCGCTGAACATCTTCGGCGTCCTCGCCCACCATCCAAAGATGCTCAAGCGGTTCAACCTGCTCGGGGGTCAGATCCTCAATCGCGGGCTCCTCCCGGCGCGCGAACGCGAGTTGGTGATCCTGCGGGTGGGCGCCAACGCCCGCGCCGTGTACGAGTTCGGCCAGCACACGATCATCGGCCGCGACGCGGGGCTCACCGACGCCGAGATTCGCGCGGTCGTGGGTGATCCGGATGACGCGGAGTGGTCCGACGGCGATCGTGCACTGATCGCCCTCGCCGACGATCTGTGCGCCGACGACTGCGTCAGCGATGCGACGTGGGCGGCACTCACACCCCGCTGGAACGACGCCGAGCTCGTCGAGCTGCTGATCGTTGCTGGCTTCTATCGCATGGTGTCGGGGTTCTTGAACTCCGCTGGGGTGCAGCTCGACCCGGGCGTGCCCGGCTGGCCGTAGAGCCGTCTTCTTCTCGGACATCCTCGGTCGCCCGTCGCGTCGCCGAGGAGCGCACGAGAGTGACGCACGCGACCACAAAGGGTCGAAGGCCTGTTCCGTTGCGTCGTGGAGACCCCGATACTGGGTGTGTGAGTACGCGGCCACCGCTGCGCCATGTGACGATTCACGGCCATTCGGTCGGGTTCCGACGCGCCGGCGCCGGAGAAGCGGTCCTGCTGATTCACGGTCTGGCGGGGAGTTCGCGCACCTGGGATGCGGTGCTGGCGCCCCTTGCCGAGCACTACGACGTGATCGCGCCGGACTTGCTGGGCCACGGCGAGTCGGCCAAGCCGGTCGGCGACTACTCCCTTGGCGCCTACGCCAGCGGGTTGCGCGACTTTCTGGCGGTGCTCGACGTGCCGTCGGTCACCGTCGTCGGCCACTCGTTCGGGGGTGGCGTGGCGATGCAGCTCGCCTACCAGTTCCCGCAGCTGGTCGACCGGTTGGTGCTCGTCGGCAGTGGGGGACTCGGGCGAGAGGTCAGCTGGTTGTTGCGGACGCTGGCGTTGCCGGGGGCGGAGTACCTGATGCCGCTCGGATTCCCGACGCCGCTCGTCGAACGGGCCAATGACCTCGGCCGAGTGCTCGCCCGCCGTGACATCCGCTGGCCGTGGTTCGGCGAGATGTGGCGGGCGTATCGATCGCTCGCTGGTGCGTCGAATCGTCAGGCGTTCGTCCGCACCATGCGCGGTGTCATCGAACCGGGTGGCCAGATGATCGACGCCACCGACCGTCTGTATCTCGCCGCCCGTGTGCCCACGTTGATCATGTGGGGCGCCAACGATACGATCATCCCGGTCGAGCACGGCGAACGAGCCCACGAAGCGATCGAGCACAGCCGGCTCGAGGTGCTCGACGACGTCGGCCACTTCCCGCACGTCGAGGCGCCCGACGAGTTCGTCGAGCTCCTGTCGGACTTCATCGACACCACCACGCCGGGCGCCGATGCCGAGCCGTTGCGCGACGTGCTGATCACCGGCGCGTAGCCGACGCGACGGCGTCTTTCTCGGTGCCGATGGTTGCGGTTGCCGCAATCGTGCGCCCCGAGAACGCGTGAGGCCCGATCGGTGCTTCGTTCTCGGTGCCGATGGTTGCGGTTGCCGCAATCGTGCGCCCCGAGAACGCGCGAGGCCCGATCGGTGCTGCCTTCTCGGTGCCGATGGTTGCGGTTGCCCCGACTCCGCGCCCCGAGAATGCCGACGGCCCGGGAGGTGCTTCGTTCTCGGTGCCGATGGTTGCGCCTTCCGCAACTCACGGCGCCGAGAAGGCGCGCCTGCTTCTCGTCAGTCTTCGCGGTCGAGCCCGTAGATCGCGGCGGGCGGTTCGTCGGGTGGCTGGCAGGTGCCGCGGTAGGTGAACCCGGCCCGTTCGAGGGCGGTGCGCGACGCGCCGTTGGCGATCGCCGGTGTCGCTACGCACACCTGTGTGCCCGGGAACCGCTGTAGCGCGTGGCGACCGAACTCTGCCAACACCACACGCCCGAGTTGGCGGCCGCGATGTGCGCCACCGAGCAGGTAGTCGATGCCCACGGCGTCGGGCACGCCGACTGCTGCGTCGGTTTCGTTGTACGCGTCGTGTCGGTAGCACTGCAACAGGCCCGCCGGCTCGCCGTCGATCTCCACGATCCACATCTCGGTCGGCTCACGTCCCTCGATGCGCGGCTGATACTTGGCGCGCACGGCCTCGTACGTCGCAGCCTGGTTCCACCATGTGGCGATCTCCGGTTCGGCAAACCATGCGACGAGCTGATCGAAGTCGTCCTCGGTGAGCGGCCGGAAGGCAATCGCTGGCGACGCGGTGGACGAACCCATCAGCTGCATTGTGGACCATCCGCCGATGTGCGTCGCGCGGGATTCGATCGGTATGTCGGACGGGCTCGGCGTCAACCGCCAAACCACGCGCTCAACGGACCGAGGATCAATCCCTCGCGGACTTCACGGTCGCCGACCGGAGCGGCGAGCTCGATGGTCACCGGTGTCGACGGGTTCCCGGGGCAGTCGGCCTCGCCAACCAAGGCGATTGCTGCGAACGAGATCAGCACGGCGTCTTCGGTCTCCACCACGTCGGGCTGGAGTAGACGTTCGCCCATCTCCTGGCCCGAGGCGCAGCTGACCTCGGTGGCCAGCACGTTGATCTCTGCCGTCGACCGGTCGAGCGGCGCCGCTGGGTCGACCACCCATTCGACTGCGCTGAGCCCATCGGGGAGCGGGAGTCGCACGTCGCACATCCGACCCGACGAGTAGCCCGAGTAGATCCAGCCGTTGGCGCCAAGTTCAGCGCCCAGCATCCACATGCCCTCGGCAACGTGGACCACCATGGCGCGCCCGTCGTTGACGAACACGTACCACGGGCCGGTCGGGAGCGCAGCGCCGAGTTCGGTCGCCTGACCCTCTTCGAACAATGCGACCAGGCCCGCGTCGGCTTCGGACAGCGGTACGGGTGTGGCCAGTTCGCCCACGGTGGTACGCAGGCCGTCGCACACCACCTCGGTGCCGGGCGGGTAGGTACCGTCCGGCCCGGGGAGCTGGATCGCATCGAGCGTGGTGCCCGGTTCGATCGGATCGGGGAGTCGGTCGACCAACTCCGCTTCCCAGCAGACCATCCGGGGATCGTCGACGCGTTGCCCGACGATCTCCTCCAGTTCGTCGACGTCGGCAGGCGTGATCGGCGCCGCCGACTCGATGCTGATCCGATTACGCCTCGTGTCGAGTCCGACGCCGACCACCTCGCCCCACGCGTTGCCGGCGGCGGCGAACACGTCGGGTTGGACCCCGATCAGCTCGTCCTCGGTGAAGTCGACCTGTACGACATCGAAGGGAACTCCCCACTCGCCGATCGGCCGGTCGTCGGTGATCGGCTCGGGTGGGTCGACGTTCTGGAAGTCGTCTGGCGACGGCCGCCTCGCTGCCAACGCCTCGAGGTGAGCGGCCGGATCGTCGGTGAAGGCAATCACGATCGTGCCGAGCGCCTCCCGGTCGATCCAGATACCGCCGAATGTGTCGCGCCGTTCATTGGCGTAGGACGTCAGCACCCCATTGAACACGGGGTCGATGAAGCCCAGCCCCCGATCGCCGACCACGTCGGTGGCCACGAAGGGAACGTCAGCGCACCGGTCGAGGCCGATGGCCAGCGGCGCTTCGGGCACGGACTCGACGGAGGTTGACGGCGGTGCCGTGTCGAGCGTGGTGGGCGATGGGGTCGTCGACGACGTGGCCGGATCCAGCGTGGTTGGGGTCGGTGTGTCCGTTGGTGTGCTCGTCGATGCAGGCGCAACCAATCCACTCTCGGTCTCCCCGCACGCAGCGATCGCCGTTGCTGCGACGAGCACGATGGCCACCGGGCGGACTCGCATGCTCCGATTGTGCTGCACGGCGGCCGTGCGTGCAGCGCGCCGTGTCCGTCCGCATCGTGAACGTGGCGGGCGAGGTAGCGTCCCAGAGTGGACGGTTTCGAATCCGCGTTGGTGGTCGAGGTTCCTGCGGCCGAACCGATCATCGGCCGGTGGCGAATCGGACACGACCCCGTTGCGCGCCGCGGTGTGCCTGCCCATGTCACGGTGCTGTACCCGTTCGTCGCGCCGCACGAGTTGAGCGACGACGTGCTGGCCGAGGTCGCGAAGGCGATTGCGCCTGTTCCGAATTTCACCTTCGATCTCACCACGGTCGACGAGTTCCCGGGGGTTGTCGTGTGGCTGCGGCCCGATCCAGAAGCGCCGTTTCGCGAGCTGACCACACGACTCCACGACGCGTTCCCCGACTATCCGCCTTACAGCGGCCGGCATCCCGACTCGCAGCCACACCTCACGGTGGCGATGACCGACGTCGGCCATCACGACGCACAGCGTGATGTGATCAAGGCGTCGGTCGCTGGGCAGTTGCCGGTGTCGTGCGCCGCCGACAGCGTGTCGCTGTTCGTCAGCGACGACAGTCACACCTGGGTTCGCCGACAGCAGTTCCCGCTCGGCGACGCGGCGACAACCTGATCGCCGCCGTCATCGCCGGCGGGATCGGCCTGGTCCCGGTGCGCGTGATGCCTGTTGTCGCGTGACGACTGCCTACGGTCGCGTCTCGTGACTTCGCTGCATCGCCTGACGGCAGCACACGTCGACGTGATCGTCGACACGTCGACTGCGCCGACGATCCGCTATCTCGGCGCTCCGCTCGGCGCCGACCTCGACCTCGAGTCGATGCGCGTCGCCACCGACCGTCCACTGGTGCCGGGTGGGCTCGACGTCGAACCGCCGCTGGCGATCATCCCCGAGGCCGCATCTGGGTTCTTCGGTCGGCCAGGTCTGCTCGGACACCGGCCGACGGGTGTCGATCACGCCACCCGCTTCACGGTCGCCGAGGTGAACTCGGAGGCCGACGGACTGCGCGTCGAGACCGTCGATGCCGTTGCCGGGCTCCGCCAAACCATCGACGTCACTCTGGGCGACGCGCTGACCATCGCCGTATCGCTGCACAACGATGGGCCAACCCGATTTCACCTCGATGCGCTACACGTCACCGTTCCGCTGCCCGATCGAGCCAACGAGTTGTTGCTGTTCGACGGCCGGTGGTCGAGAGAGTTCGCGACGCGGCGCGTCGACTGGGGCGAGGGCACGCACCAGATCGACAACCGCCGGGGACGCACGTCGCACGAGCATCCGCCACTCGTGTATGCGGGCACGAGCGGTTTCGGGGAATGGACCGGCGAGGTGTGGGGCGCCCACCTCGCCTGGAGCGGCAATCACTCCCTGCGCGCCGAGCGCCTCGCCGACGGACGGCGCTACCTCCAACTCGGTGAGTTGCTGCAACCCGGCGAGGTCGTGCTCGAGCCGGGCGAGACGTATCGCGCGCCCGATGTGGTCGTCGTGTTCGGCGCGGGTCTCACGCCAGCGAGCTGGGGCTTCCACCGCACGGTGCGGCGACGGATGCCGCAGCGTTCGACACCCCGACCGGTGCTGGCCAATACATGGGAGGCGGCGTACTTCGATCACTCGCACGACACGCTGTGGGAGCTGGCCGATGCCGCATCCGCAGCGGGAGCCGAACGATTCGTACTCGACGACGGGTGGTTCGGCGGTCGACGCGACGACACGGCCGGCCTCGGTGACTGGACGGTGTCTGCCGACGTGTACCCCGACGGCCTTGCGCCGTTGATCGATCACGTCCGCAACCAGGGCATGGAGTTCGGTATCTGGGTCGAACCCGAGATGGTCAACCGCGACTCCGACCTGTATCGCGCGCACCCCGGCTGGGTGCTCGCCGATACGCGCGCCGACCCGGTGCTCGGCCGCAACCAGCTGGTGCTCGACCTCACCAACTCCGATGCCTTCGACCACGTGTGCGGTCAACTCGATGCGCTCCTCCGTGATCACGACATCGCCTACGTGAAGTGGGACATGAATCGACCTCACGTGGCGGCAGCAACGTCCGTTGGTGCGCCGGGAACCCGGCTGCAGACGTTGGCTATGTACCAACTCATCGATGAGCTGCGCGCCCGACATCCTCACGTGGAGTTCGAGTCGTGCTCTGGAGGTGGCGGCCGGATCGACCTCGAGATCCTCCGCCGCACCGAACGCGTGTGGGCGAGCGATTGCATCGACCCGCTCGAACGACAGCAGATTCAGCGGGGGCTGTCGATGCTGCTGCCACCTGAGGTGGTCGGCGCGCACGTCGGTGCGCCGCAAGCACACACCACCCAGCGCATGTCGCGAACCGCGTTCCGCGCCGCGACAGCGTTGTTCGGCCACTTCGGGATCGAGTGCGATCTGACCGCGCAGTCGGCGGGCGAACGCACGCGCATCGCCGAGGCGGTTGCGCTGCACAAGCGGTTCCGAGCGTTGATCCACTCAGGTGACGTGGTCCGCTTCGACACCGAGCCGTCGGTTGCGGCGCACGGGGTGTATGCCAGCGATCGAGGTGAAGCGCTGCTGTCGTTCGCTCAGCTGGCCACATCGGCGCATCAGATACCCGAACGGTGGGTGCTGCCGGGTCTCGATGCCGATGCGCGCTACGAGGTGCGCCACGTGCCCTTGCCAGGCGAGGTGCTCGGGATCGCCTTCACGCAACCCGAATGGATGGGGCGCACGGAACCGCTCGTCCTCAGCGGCCACCAGCTGGCCGTGCTGGGGCTGCAGCCGCCGGTGTTGCATCCGCAGAGCGCAGTGCTGGTGCATCTCCGGCGACTCTCCTGAACGGCGCGGTGCCGCCGCCACTACCGCATGCGGCTAGCTGGCATCGAAGGGCCGCGGGCGATTCCGATAGTGCCAGTAGATCTCGGCCATCGGTCGGATGTATCCGTGCTCATTGCGGTCGGCGTCGAGCGCCGGCCAGTCCAGGGCGGTGCCGTCGAGCGCCCGCGGCAGGTGATCCACTCGGATGTGCCATCCGGCGAGCACCGAGTTGCGCGCTCGCTCGGCCTCAGGGCGAGTGTCGATGAACACCAGCCGGGTCGCATCTTCCTCGGCGTGCAGTTGCCACGACAGCGTTGAACCGTCGGCGAAGTCGACGTCGAGGCGGCGTGGCTCGTCGAGCAGGGTGATCGTCCCCGACGACACGGGTGCCTCGCTGTCGCTGGCGCCGAGCCACAGATCGAAACGACCTCCGACGCGCAGGTCCACGCGGGCGCGAAAGGCCAGCCACATCTGCATCTGTTCGGGCTCGGTGATCGATCGCCAGACGCGCTCGATCGGGTGCGCAAGGATCCGCTCGAAACGGATCGTCGCCCGGTCGTCGGCTCCGACACCGATGACGCCCTCTGCGTCGGGTGGAATCTCACGTGTTGGCTGTTGCATTGGTTCGCTCCTTCAGCGGGGATCGGTCGGTGGACCGGAATCGGTCGATGGATCGGCGGTGCGGTCGTCCAGGTGCGCTTCGAGTCGATCGAGCCGCTGCGACCACTGGCGGCGAAACGGCTCGAGCCATTCGTCGATCTCGCGTAGCGGAGCCGGGTTTACCTCGTACCAGCGGCGCTGACCGTCGGGCCGAACACGCACCAGATCTGCGGTCCGCAGCACCCGAAGGTGCTTCGACACCGCAGGCTGGCTCAGCCCGATGCCATCGGTCAACGCGCCGACGGTCTGGGGGCCGCGGCCCAGCTCGGCCATGAGCAGACGGCGGTTCGGGTCGGCCAGGGCGGAGAACGGATCCACGACGAAAGTATGCCCAGCTAGCTATATAACTGTCAAGACATGTATGCGGTCCCGCAATCCCCCAGCTCCGTGCGGGCGCCACCGGTAACCTCGGCCGCCGTGTCTGATCGCATCACCCCCGGCGACGTGGTCAAGGTCGCCCGACTGGCTCGGCTGTCACTCAGCGACGACGAGGTGGCGACTGCCACCGCCGAACTCGGCGACATGCTCGATCACTTCGCCGACATCGACGCACTCGATCTCGACGATGTCGAACCAATGACGCACCCGGTGCCGATCGACAACGTGATGCGCGCCGATGTGGCCGCAGCAACGCTCGATCGCGACGAAGTGCTCGCCGCCGCACCCGATGCTGCCGACGGGCGATTCCGCGTACCGCCGATCATCGGGCTGGAGGACTGACGTGAGTGCGATCACGCCGCCCACGCTCGGTCGACGCGCCGCCGACATCGCCGCCAGCGTGCAGTCCGGCGACGTCACGGCGACGAGCGTCATCGACGAGCATCTGGCAGCGATCGACGCCCACGAAGGCGACGTTCATGCGTTCAACACCGTGCTGGCCGACGAAGCGCAGGCCCGAGCCACGTCGATCGACGAGGCGGTCGCTGCGGGAGCCGATGTCGGTCCGCTCGCTGGCGTACCGATCGCGCTGAAGGACAACATGTGCACGCGCGGCATCCCCACGACGTGCTCGTCGAAGATCCTCGATGGGTGGCGCCCGCCGTACGACGCCACGATTGTCGAGCGGCTGCACGCCGCAGGCGCGGTGGTGATCGGCAAGACCAACCTCGACGAGTTCGCGATGGGGTCGAGCACCGAGAACTCGGCGTTCGGACGGACCAACAACCCGCTCGACCTCGACCGGGTTCCGGGAGGTTCCAGCGGTGGGTCGGCGGCGTCCGTCGCCGCCGGGTTCGCTCCCGTCGCGCTGGGTTCCGACACCGGCGGATCGATTCGCCAACCCGCGGCGTTGTGTGGCGTGGTTGGCGTGAAGCCGACCTACGGGGCTGTGAGCCGGCTCGGTCTGGTGGCGTTTGCTTCGAGTCTCGATCAGATCGGACCTTTTGCCCACGACGTGGCCGATGCCGCCCTCGTGCTCGAGGCGATCTCGGGCCACGACCCAGGCGACTCGACCTCGATCGAGCGGGGTCCGCTGGAGCTGACCGCATCGCTCGACCGCGGCGTCGAGGGAATGCGCATCGGACGGATCACCGACCTGCCGGAGGGCGCCGACGGCGATGTGGTCGAGCGCGTCGACCAAGCCTTCGCCGCACTCGCTGATGCCGGTGCGACGATCGTCGACGTGACGGTTCCCGCGTTCGGGTACGGGCTCACCGCCTACTACCTGATCGCTCCGGCGGAAGCCTCGAGCAACCTCGCCCGCTACGACGGGGTCCGGTTCGGCCTGCGCGCCGAGGCCCCCGACACCAACGCGATGTACATCGCAACGCGCACCGAAGGGTTCGGTGCCGAAGTCAAGCGGCGGATCATGCTCGGCACCTACGCATTGTCGGCCGGGTACTACGACGCCTACTACGGCCGGGCGCTCAAAGTGCGCCGCCGGATCGCGCAGGACTTTGCGGCCGCCTACGCGCAGGTCGACGCGCTGGTCACTCCCGCGTCGCCCAGCGTGGCGTTTCGGGCAGGCGACAAAACCGCGGATCCGATGTCGATGTATCTCTGCGACACGTACACCATCCCGGCCAACCTCACCGGCGAGCCGGCGATGAGCGTCCCGTTCGGGCTCGGCGCCGACGGCCTCCCGGTCGGTGTGCAGGTGATCACTCCCGCCCTGGAAGACGCCCGCATGTTCCAAGTCGCCGCCGAACTCGAACGCCGCGCGCCCCGCCCGTAGCCCAGCGGTGAGCGAGCCGGCCCTCTGTCGGCCGGTTGCCTCACCGGTCGGCGACGGTGGTTGGGTCCGGTGAGCGAAGCGGCCCCCTGTGGGCTGGTTGCCTCACCGCAGCGGCTCACTGCTGTGTGCGAGCCAGATGTTTGCGTGCTTCGCGCACGGTGAGGCCGGAGAACTCGGCCTCGTGCTCGTCGACAAAGGCGGCGACCGCGTCGGGCGCGACCTTGGAGTACTGACGCAGTGCCCACCCGATGGCCTTGCGGATGAAGAACTCGGTGTCCGCCGCGCGCTGCAGCGAGTAGTCGAACAGCCGGTCGGCGTCGGTGCGTTCCTTGTAGTGCAGCTGATGGAGCAATGCGCTGCGGGCGATCCAGATGTTGTCGCTTGCGATCCACTCGTCCATCACCTGCGCAGCGTCGGGGTGCCGTTGGACGACCGAGCCCACCTGGTACGGCGCGACAACATCGACGGTGTCCCACCACGACTTGGTGGTGATCAACGACGCGAGACGGTCGAGGTGGTCCGGGGTGAAGGTCGCACGGCCGGCGCGCAGCGCGTCGGCGCCGACGTACTGCAGCTCGCGCTCGGGCGCCGCCCAGCACAGGTCGGCAAACGCCAGGAGTGAGCTGGCGTCGGATCGCCGTGCCGCCGTGGTCACATCGCTGACCGCGCGCCGGCGGTCCGGCGAACCGATCCCGAAGAACGCGAACTGGTCGCGCATGTAGCGGGCCATCTGCTCGGCGCGCACCGGGTCGGCGAGCGCGGCGAGCGCCGCACGAGACTGCGCGAACGCGGGACCGGGATCCATCCCACGAAGTGTCGCACGCAGCCCCTCGCTAGCCTCGCCGCCGTGACCGACGCAGCGACAACCGACGCCGCCCACGCCGCTTGGGAGCACGATGGCTACGAGATGGTCGTGGGCCTCGAGGTGCACGTGGAACTCGACACGAACACCAAGTTGTTCTCAGCGTCACCGCACCGATTCGGCGACGAACCGAACACCAACATCGACCCCGTCACCCTCGGCCTCCCGGGCGCCCTTCCGGTGCTCAACCGAGCGGCGGTAGAGCAGGCCATGCGCCTTGGGATGGCGCTCAACTGCACGATCCAACGGTCGACCTTCGCCCGCAAGAACTACTTCTACCCCGACATGCCGAAGGCGTATCAGATCAGCCAGTACGAGGAGCCGATCTGTATCGACGGCTGGCTCGACCTGCCCGACGGGACGCGCATCGAAATCGAACGAGCGCACCTGGAAGAGGACACGGGCAAGTCGACCCACGTCGGTGGCGCCGGTGGTCGCATCCACGGCAGTGAGCACTCGCTGATCGACTTCAACCGCGCGGGAATCCCGCTGGTGGAGATCGTCAGTCGACCCGACATGCGCTCGCCCGACCAGGCCCGCGACTACGTGAGCGAGCTGCGGGCGATCCTCGTGGCCGTTGGCGCCTCCGACGCAAAGATGGAAGAAGGCTCGATGCGAGTGGACGCCAACGTCAGCGTGCGGCGCCCCGGTGCGGAGCTCGGTACGCGCTGCGAAATCAAGAACCTCAACAGCGTGCGCTCGGTCGGTCGGGCGATCGACTACGAGGCGCGCCGGCAGATCGCCATGCTCGACGTCGGCGACGCCGTGCGCCAAGAGACGCGTCACTGGGACGAGAACGACGGACGTACGCACACGCTGCGGGCCAAGGAAGACGCCGACGATTACCGGTACTTCCTCGAGCCCGATCTGGTCGTGGTCGATCCCGATCAGGCGTGGATCGACGACGTGCGGGCGTCATTGCCCGTGCTGCCCGCTGCCCGTCGGGTTCGGCTCGGCTCCGCCGTCGGTCTCGACCCCGACGCCGAGGCGGTGCGTGTCGTGGTCGATCGCGGGCAAGACGACTACGTGCTGGCGGTCGCCGAATCCGGTGGTGACGCCGGCCGGGCGATCGTGCACGTGAAAGAGGCGTACGCCGAAGCCGGCGACCAACCTGCGGTGCCGCCGAGCGCACTGGCCGAGCTGACCACCATGGAGACCGCGGGCGACGTCACCGCTACCCAGGCCAAGGAGATTCTCGCCGTGCTCGTCGACAACGACGGCGGCGATCCGCGCGCGATTGCCGCCGACAAGGGCTTTGAGGCGATGGACACCAGCGAGCTCGAGGCGATGGTCGACGCGGCGATCGAGGCGCAGCCCGAGGCCTGGGCCAAGTTCTGCGCTGGGGAGAAGAAAGCACAGGGGGCCATCGTCGGCGCCGTGATGAAGGCCTCGAAGGGGCAAGCCGACGGCAAGGCCGTCAACATCTTGCTCAACCAGAAGCGCTCCCAGTAGCGGCGCCAGTTCGTCGTCACGCTCGGCCCGTCGCGACACTCGGGCATGGACTTCTCGATTCCCGCCGACATCCAGACGACGCTCGACGAGATCGACGAATTCATCGAGGCCGAGATCCGGCCCCTGGAACAGACCGACGACAACATCCGGTTCTTCGACCACCGCCGCGAGTGGGCGCGCACCGACTTCGACAACGGCGGCGTGCCCCGCGAGGACTGGGAGGACCTGCTGCGCGAGATGCGCCGCCGCGCCGACGCAGCTGGTTGGTTACGGCTGGCGCTGCCGGCGGAGTTCGGCGGGCGCGATGCGAGCAATCTCGAGATGGCGATCATCCGCGAGCACCTCGCCACGAAGGGACTCGGGTTGCACAACGACCTGCAGAACGAGTCGTCGATCGTCGGGAACTTTCCGACCGTGCTGATGATGCGCGATTTCGGCACCGAGGCACAGAAGGCCGAGTGGATGCCGGGCTTTCTCGATGGCAGCAAGCGGCTGGCCTTCGGTCTCACCGAGCCGAACCACGGCAGTGATGCCACCTACCTCGAGACCACGGCGCGGCGCGATGGCGACGAGTGGGTGATCGACGGGATGAAGCGGTGGAACTCGGGCCTCCACCACGCCACCCACGACATCATCTTCGCCCGCACGTCAGGCGAGCCGGGCAGTCCGCTGGGCATCACTGCGTTCCTCGTCCCCACGGACGCACCCGGGTTCAACGTCGACTTCTTCTGGTGGACGTTCAACATGCCCACCGACCACGCCGAGGTGTCGATGTCGGGCGTGCGCGTCGGCGACGATGCAATCTTCGGTGACGTCGACCGCGGCTTGGAGCTCGCCCAGCACTTCGTGCACGAGAACCGCATCCGCCAAGCGGCCTCGTCGCTCGGCGCCGCACAGTTCTGCGTGAACGAGGCCGTGGCCTACTCGAAGGCCCGCACCACGTGGGGCAAGCCGCTGGCGGTCAACCAGGGCATCCAGTTTCCGCTGATCGAACTGCACACCGAGGCCGCCATGCTGCGCCAACTGGTGCGCTCGACCGCCGCGCAGCTCGACGCCATCGACCATGTCACCGACGGCTACGGCGAGGTCACCCACCTCGTGGCGATGTGTAACTACCGAGCAAACCGCCTCGCCTGCGACGCCGCCGACCGGGCGATGCAAACCTGCGGCGGCGTGGGCTACTCACGACATATGCCGTTCGAGCACATCTACCGCCACCATCGCCGGTACCGGATCACCGAGGGTTCAGAGGAGATTCAGATGCGCAAGGTCGGCCAGCAGCTGTTCGGCTTCGGCCGCCGGTGAGGGTCCGATGTGATAGCTGGGGGTCAGACCCCAACTGTCACGTCGGTGCGATCGTCCGGGCTTATCGCTCGATGTGCTCGCGCCAGGCGTCGTACGCGTCGACGTTGGCCTTCGACATCGCGCCGTGTTGGTGGGCGATCGCTGCGCTGTCGGCGTCGGTCAGCCGCATCTCGATGGCCACCGAACCGTAGAAGTTCCCGCGGAAGTACGGCCCGAAGTCCCGCGGTCGGAAGAACCCCCGCAGGTCGTCGGGTACGTCGACGTCGGGTGTCCACGGTGGCGGGTCGACTGGTGCGCCGCCGAGCCCGGCGAGCGTCTCCCACAGATCGTCGTCGTTCGTCCGATCGGCGAAGTCGCGACCCTGGTACCGGTACACCTCGTTGCCGTCGGGGTCAACGATGATCATTCCGGGCAAGGCGATGCCGTTGCGTTCGCCGGGGTTGAAGAGATCGAGCGGCTTGAGATAGCGCTCGCCGCCAGGGTCGGACACCATCCGCGAGTGGCTCAGGCCCCAGCGTCGCGCCATGCCCGCTTGGCGGACATCGTCATCGACGCTGACGGCGGCGAACTCTGCGCCCGCCGCATGGATCCGGTCGTACTGTGTTGCCAACCGCACGAGCTGGCCGCAGCAATACGGTCACCAATCGCCGCGATAGGTCATCAAGATGATCGAGCCTGAGGTCCGGCGCAGCGAGAGAATGTCGTCGTAGACGGTCATGTCCGCAACATAGAGGCTCGGCGCGAACGCCGCCGAGCTACGTGGTCGTGGTGACGGGCGTGCGCGGCGTGGCCAACCGGGACGGGAGCGGGATGCGGTCGTAGAACTTGGTCAGCAGCGGTCCGAGGATCGCGGTGAGCAACACGTACCCGGCCGCGATCGCGCCGAGTTCTGGTCCGTCGACCAGGCTGGCGCCGAGCGCGGCGATCACGATCGAGAACTCGCCACGGGCGATCAACGCGGTCCCGGCGCGCAGCCGACCGCGTGGGGCGGCACCGATTCGGCCAGCCGCGTACCACCCCGTGATCACCTTGGTGCTCGCAGTGAACAGGGCGAGCCCGACGGCTGGCAGCGCCACACCCAGCAAGTCGCCCGGGTCGATCTGGAACGAGAAGTAGAGGAAGAAGAACGCCGCGAACAGGTCGCGCAGTGGCTCGAACAGCTTCAACAAGCGCTCGGCGGCCTCGCCTTTCAACGCCAGACCGACCAGGAATGCCCCGATCGCTCCCGACACCTCGAGCTGTTGGGCGATCCCGGCCACCAACACGGTCAACCCGAACACCATCAGCATCAACGCTTCGTTCCCGCCGCCGACCACGAGGTCGCTGAGCTTCCCGCCGAAACGCAACGCGGCGAGCAAGATCACCGACACCGTGGTGAGCGCGATCAGCACGCTGATGATCGTGCTCGACAGGCTGCCGCCCACGATCAGCGCCGCGACGGTGGGGAGATAGATCGCCATCGCCAGGTCCTCGATCACGAGCAGGTTGAGGATTGCTGGGGTCTCGCGGAACCCGAGACGTCCGAGGTCGCTCAACACCTTGGATACGACCCCCGACGAGGAGATCCACGTCACGCCGCCGAGCAGCACCGCAGCGATCGGCTCCCATCCCAACATGAGCCCGAGCGCCACCCCCGGGAGGGCGTTGAGGGTCATATCGAGCAACCCCGGGCGTGTACCCGTCCGCAGTCCCGACCGCAGCTCGCTCTCCGAGTACTCCAGTCCGAGCGTGAACAACAGCAGGAGCACACCGAGCTCCGACGCGATCTCGATGAACTCGATCGAGTCCTCGAGCTGGGAGATACCGCCCTCGCCGAGACCCAACCCGGCGATGAGGTAGAACGGCACTGCGGTCAGTCCGAGCCACCCGGCGAACCGGGCGAGCAGCGCCAGGCCGAGCGTGACGGCGCCGATCTCCACGAAGGCGAGCGCGACGTCGGCGCTTCCGGCCGCGATCAACACAAAGCGCCACCCGATGGCGAGGTGTGGATCACGGCGATCAGGAGCGGAGGATCTCGCGTGCGCGCACCAAGCCCTCGTTCGTGCCGACGGCGACGATCACATCGCCGGCCTGCATCGCTTGGTCGGGGCCCGGCGCGGGAATCGTCTTTTCGCCGCGGATCACGGCAACGATCGATGCCCCCGTGCGCGTGCGGTACTCGCCGTCGCCAATGGTTCTCCCGTCCATGGCCGATCCTTCGGGCATTTCCATCCACTCGATCGACAGGCCCTCGATCTCTTCGCGCACGACGGCGTCGACCTCTTCGGTGACTCGACTGGCGCCGAGGAGTTCCCCGATCGTGCGCGTGTCGGCCGCCGACATGCTGAGCATCCAGCGGCAGGCGTCGGGGTCCTCGCGGTCGTACACCAGTAGCTCGCGGCGTCCATCACGATGGACGAGCACACCGACGTGCTCGCCATCGTCGGTGGTGAACTCGTGGCGTACCCCAACACCGGGCAGCTTGGTCTCGCGGACGTCGGCCATGGCCGCATTGTGCCACCGGTTCGGCGTGGTGTCTCGCAGCGCCGGTGGTCGAGCACGCCAGTAGCCTCGCCGACATGAGTGAGGGGAACGCCACGTCTGCCACTACGAACACCCCGGTCGACGTGAAACCGCGCTCGCGCGACGTCACCGACGGCATGCAAAAGGCGCCGTCGCGGGCGATGTTGCGCGCCGTCGGCATGGGCGACGACGACTGGGTGAAGCCGCAGATCGGCATCGCCTCGTCGTGGAACGAGGTGACGCCGTGCAACGTCACGCTGCGCAAACTGGCACAACACGCCAAAGACGGCGTGTTCGAGGCCGGCGGCTTCCCGCTGGAGTTCGGCACCATCACGGTGAGCGATGGCATCTCGATGGGGCACGAAGGGATGCGCGCCTCGCTCGTGTCGCGCGAAGTGATCACCGATTCGGTCGAGACCGTCGTGCACGCCGAACGATTCGACGGGTTCGTTGGCCTCGCCGGCTGCGACAAGTCGATTCCCGCGATGCTGATGGCCGCCGCGCGTCTCGATCTGCCGAGTGTGTTCGTGTACAACGGCTCGATCCTGCCCGGCGAGCACAACGGCCAGGCGCTCGACATCACCAGTGTGTTCGAGGCCGTCGGTGCGCACGCTGCGGGGACGATCGACGACGCCGAGCTCGACGCCATCGAACGCAAGGCATGCCCCGGTGAAGGCGCATGTGGCGGCATGTTCACGGCGAACACGATGAGTTCGATCGCCGAGGCACTCGGGCTGAGCCTGCCGGGCACGGCATCGCCGCCGGCCGTGGACGGCCGTCGCGAGTCCGATGCTCGTCGCTCGGGTGAGGCCGTGGTGAACATGCTCCGTCTGGGCATTCGGCCGCGCCAGATCATGACCAAGCAGGCCTTCGAGAACGCGATCGCCGTGACGTCGGCGCTCGGCGGGTCGACGAACGCGGTGCTGCATCTGTTGGCGATCGCCCACGAGGCGGGCGTGGAGCTCGAGCTCGAGGACTTCAACCGCGTTGCTGCGCGCGTGCCGCACGTGGCCGACATGAAGCCTGGCGGCAAGTTCCACATGACCGACCTCGACAAGGTGGGCGGCGTGCCGGTGGTGCTGAAGATGTTGCTCGACGAGGGCCTGCTGCACGGCGACGTACTGACCGTGACCGGCAAGACGATGGCGGAGAACCTCGCTGAGGTCGACCCGCCCGCTCCCGACGGCGTCGTCGTCTACCCGATCGATCAACCGCTCCACCACGAGGGTGGGATCAACGTGTTGCGCGGCTCGTTGGCGCCGGAGGGCTCCGTGGTGAAGGTGGCCGGGCTCACCGCCGATCAGCAGGAGTTCGAGGGGCCGGCGCGCGTGTTCGACGACGAGTCCGACGCGATGGATGCGATCCTCGCCGGCTCGATCGAGCCGGGCACCGTGCTGGTGATTCGCTACGAGGGCCCGAAGGGTGGCCCAGGGATGCGTGAGATGCTGGCGATCACCGGTGCACTCAAGGGCGCAGGTCGGGGCAGCGACTGTGCCTTGATCACCGATGGACGGTTCTCCGGTGGGACGTGGGGTTTCTGCATCGGTCACGTCGCCCCCGAGGCAACCGATGGCGGCCCGATCGCGTTCGTGCGCGACGGCGATCGCATCCGTATCAGCGTGCCCAATTCGTCGCTCGACCTATTGGTCGACGACGCCGAGCTGGCGGCTCGTCGCGACGGCTGGACCCCCAACCCGCCGCGCTATACGTCTGGTGTGCTCGGCAAGTACGCCCGACTGGTGCAGGGCGCCGAGACCGGCGCTGTCACCAACGTGATCTGAGCGACGCTGAGATGGAACGGGTTCGCAGCTTCGGTGCCAGCGTCGTCGGCTGGCTGGTCGTCGCGCTGTTGTTGGTGCTGGCTTTTCGATTGTTCTTCTCGGTGTTCGGCTTCTTGATCCAGATGTTGCTGATCCTGGTGGTGTTGATCGGCCTGATCTACCTGTACATCCGCCTCAAGGCTGGCCCGCCGGACACGCCGTAACCCGGTGTAACGCTGGTGTCAGACACCCTGTAACGGCTTGCCCGTTACAAGGTGTCTGACACCACCGTTACACCTCAGTCGACGAGGGCTTGGTACACGAGCGTCTTGAACTCGGGGCGGATCGGGTGCGTCGACGAGGGCAGGAGCTGGGTGAGGAACACCGCCACGATCTCGTCGACCGGGTCGATCCAGAACGCCGTCGATGCGGCGCCGCCCCAGGCGTACTCGCCCGGGTTGTCGAGCACCTTGTTGTGCACCGGGTCCATCGTGACCGAGAACCCGAGCCCGAATCCGACGCCGTCGAAGCTCGATTCGGCGAACAAGGGTCGGCCGAATTGCTCGAGGTCGGCGTTGCCGGGCAGGTGGTTCTGCGCCATGAAGTCGACCGTGCGTGTGCCCAGCAGGCGCACGCCGTCGAGCTCGCCACCGTTGAGCAGCATGTGACAGAACCGCAGGTAGTCCGCAGCGGTGCCGCACAACCCGCCGCCGCCGCTGAGCATGGCCGGATCGGAGCTGCTCACCCGATCGAGCCCACCGGGCGCCGGAACCGCTTGGCGGGTGCCCGGCATGGGCACATACAACGACGCCAGCCGGGCGCGCTGTTCGTCGGGCACGTGGAACGCCGTGTCGGTCATCCCGAGCGGCTCGAAGATCCGCTCGGCGAAGAACTCGGCGAGCGACTGGCCCGAGATCACCTCGACCAGCCGTCCCAGCACATCGGTCGACACGCCGTACAGCCACTCGTTGCCGGGGTGGAACGCGAGCGGGAGCGACGCCCATCGTTCACAACAGCCGGCGAGATCGAGCTCAGGCGGAGCGCCCCACTCGAAGCCGGCTTCGCGATAGAGGGCGTCGGTTGACGTGGCTGTTGTGGAACCCGTACGTAAGGCCGGACGTGTGGGTGAGCAGGTGCCACACCTGAATGGGTTCCGTCGCCGGTTCGGTGATCGGCGCCACCGACGATCCACCGCGAAACACGCGCATGTCGGCGAACTCGGGCAACCAACGCTTGATCGGGTCTTTGAGCTGGAACGCGCCCTCCTCGTGCAGCATCATCGCGGCAACCGACGTGACGGGCTTGGTCATCGAGAACATCCGCACGATCGTGTCGGCCGCGAACGGCGCCTCGCCCCCTGCGTCACGCTTGCCGTACGTCGCGTGGTGCACCACCTCGCCGCGACGACTCACCGCCAGTTGCCAGCCGACGAGACGCCCGTCGTCCACGTACCGCGCAAAGTGCTGGTCGATGCGCCGCAGCCGGTCGGCGTCGAATCCGAGCTCGGCAGGGTCGCGCTCGATCGATGGCGAAGCGGTAGCGGGCGAAGGTGTGTCGGTGGCGGTCATCGACGGAGAGCTTGCCAAACGCGGCCCGGCCGCGGGCGAGCCGAACTGTGGGCGTCGCCGCAGACGTCGTCCAGGCGGTGAGGCCATCCTCGACGCACTCGACGGCGATCGGTACGTTGCGCACATGAGCGACGTGCCACCTCCGCCTCCGTCGGTTCCTTCGGCGTCCCCCACCGCCCGTACCCCCCACCACCGGCTTCGCTCGGCAAGCCGCGTTCGATCGGGCTGGTCATCCTCTTGTCGA
>CBDDKF010000025.1:0-51859 GCA_965230015.1 Ilumatobacteraceae bacterium
CGAACGGTCAGGCAGGGCCGTGGTGGGCCAGTTGTCCCGCCCGGTGTCGACCGCCAGCGAGGATCGCGGCCCACAGCTCGGGCGCTGCGTGGTGCGACGGAGCAACGAGGTGTGGGTGGTGATCGGCCAACCAGGCCAGATGATCGATTCCATGGTGCAGCACGTGGGCGGTCGACGGGGCCGAGTCGCCGGGGCGCGAGGGGCCATCGGTGTGTTGAGGGTGTCCGTCGGCGGGGATCACCGCCGTGATGTCGAGTGTGGCGCACGGATCTGGCGCACACACATACGTCAACACGATGCCGATGTCTGGATGCCACCGCCACGACGTGGAGTGGAGGATCGCCGTGCCGTCGAGTGGCGAGCCGCGCAGGCCGATCGCTACGGACGCAGTGTCGTCGGGGTCGCCGTCGAGCCGGGCCTCGACGAGCCGGCCGGTCACCCGGTGATCCTGCACACGGAGGCCGAAGCACTCGACCGTGGTCGGCACGAGTCCGCCATTCGCAGCGAATCGTGGGCCTGGGGGGCGCGGCATGGCGTCACGCTAGCGAGATGCGAGCTGCTCGCAGTAGCGGCCGGTCGAGCGGTTCGAAGCATCGACGAGGCTGGTCGACGATCATCGAGGCGGGTGTGTTCCGGGGTCGAGCGACAGCAGTGTTCGAAGATGGCGAGCAACACCGTCCCGATCGGCAGATCCGGCCGTGGTGTCCGCCGCTGCGGCGGCACTCGGATGAGCGTTGGCGACGGCGACACCGAGCCCTGCCCATTGCAGGAGATCGATGTCGGTGGGCATGTCGCCGTAGGCGACGACATCGTCGACCGCGACCTTCAGCATCTCGGCGACGGCCTGCGCGCCCGCGGCCTTTGATGCCGTGGTCGGCATCACGCTCACGCTGCCGGGTCCGCTGGCCCGCACGCGCATCGCAGCGGAATCGATGTACGGCTCGACGAGCTCGGCGATGTCGTCGGCGCTCAAGTCGGCGTGGCGAACGCTCACCGCATGCACGTCGCCCGCTGGGAGCTCGGCAAGCGAAGCAACCACGGTGACGTTCGTTCGTCGATATCGGGGAAGTGTGGTGACCATCGCCGGAGTCGCGAAGAGCTCGTCGCGCATGCACGTCGATACTCGGACGAGCGGCTCGGCTCGAGTGAGCGCACGTTCGAGCTCGACGGCGTTGGCCCGAGACAACGTGTGCTCCAGAAGCACACTGCCGTCGCGCTGGCACACGAGCGCGCCGTTCAGGCACACCGCCCAGTTGGCGACCGCAACAGCGCGAAACGTTGTGCACGGCCGGCGAGCGGTGACAGGAACGACTTCGACCCCCCTTCGGGCGGCCGTCGTCAAGGTGTCGTTCGTGAACGCCGACGTCGTGCCGTCTGCACGCAACAACGTTCCATCGAGATCGGTGGCGACCACTTTGGGCACCGCTGCACGGTGTCCGCTCTCGCTCGATGTGCTGGCTGTCACCGGCGTCGCTCTTTGTGACGAAGCCGTTATGCGCGCCAGAGTGTCGCCGCGAGGACGAGCCCACCGAGCAACGCAACGGTGCCAATCGCCACCACTGCCCGAGCCTGCGTGGCGTCGAGATTCCGCTCGTTGTCGCCGCCGGCTGCCCCGATCGACCCTCTCGACCCGGTCGACAGAATCGAACCGGTCGAGCCCATCGAGGCGATCGAGCCAGCGGAACCGATCGAGAGCACCGACCCGGACGAGCCGATGGACAGCACCGAACCGGCCGATCCGATCGACGCGATGGACCCGATCGAACCGATCGAGGCGATCGATCCGATGGACCCGATCGAGGCGATCGACCCCAGCGATCCGATCGAGCGGATCGAGCCAGCCGAACGCAGCGATGTGCCTGACGCAGAGCTCATCGATGAGCTCACGACCCGTGCCCGGAGGTGTCGGCGGCGGGTGCGTCGACGGCGGTGCTCAAGGCCCGCTCCTCGCGCCGCACGATGCGGGCGATGTTGCCGGCATGGCGCACCACGATGAGCGCGCACAGCGCCGCGACCGCGATGAACTCCCATGCCGGAGCATCCTGTACGAGGAGTCCGATCGGCACGAGGGCGACGGCGACCACCGACCCAATCGCCGCTTTGCCGGTGACTCGCGTCAGCAGCCACCACGTGCCGACCGCAAGTGGAGCAAGGATCGGCTGCACCACCAGCAACACCCCGGAACCGGTGGCCACGCCCTTGCCGCCGCGGAAACCACGCAACACGGGAAACATGTGGCCGACGATCGCCGCGCCGCCGCACCAGTAGGCCAACGGGGCTCCCCCCACGGCGAACCCGACGCCGGCGGCGATCGCTCCTTTGGCGGCATCGAGCACGTATACCCACACGCCCTTGCGCCACCCCAAGGCGCGGGTCACGTTCGAGGCCCCCGGGTTGCCGGACCCGAACGATTCGATGTCGACGCCGTTGGCGCGGGCGACGAGGATCGCGCTGGGGAAGGTTCCGATGACGTAGCCGCCCAATACGAGCAGCGCGCCGACGACCGTCATCGAGAGGTCGTCCCGCTCAGCGCCGCGTGAGCGCCACGGGCACACGCTGGGCGGTGACGCGTGCGGGTTTGGAGTGATCGAGCGACGGGCGGGGCACGATCGATCGCGGCACGTCGGCCAGCGCCGCCTCACCTTCGCCGCCGACGCACTCGGGATCGGGGCCGTCGAGGGGGAGGCCGGTGAAGAACTTGGCGGCCATGCAGCCGCCCTGGCAGGCGTCGTAGCTCCCGCACGACGCGCACGCGCCTGCCGACTGCGGCTCGCGCAGTTCGACGAACAATTCGCTCTCGCGCCAGACGCCCGCGAATCCCCGCTCCTCGCGCACCGAGCCGGCCTTGAACCGGTCGTGGATTACGAACGGGCACGCGTACACATCGCCAACCGGGTCGATCAGGCAGACGACGCGCCCGGCGCCGCACAGGTTGAGTCCGGGCAGCGGCTGTTCACCGAGGGCATTGAGGTGGAAGAACGAGTCGCCGGTGAGCACCCGATCACCGTTGGCCAACAGCCACTCGTAGATCTGGCGTTGCTGCGCGTTGGTCGGGTGCAACTCGTGCCACGAGTCGGCACCCCGCCCCGACGGGCGCAGCCGCGTGACGCGCAGCGTTGCGCCGAACGAGTCGGCGAGCGCCTTGAACTCGTCGAGCTGATCGACGTTGTGGCGAGTGACGACGACCGAGATCTTGAAGTCGTCGAATCCGGCATCGCGCAGGTGGCCCATGGCCGCGATAGCGGTGTCGTACGAGCCCGCGCCGCGTACGTGGTCGTTGGTCGCGGCGTCGGTGCCGTCGAGGCTGATCTGGATGTCGAGGTAGTCGAGTTCGGCCAGCCGCCGCGCCTTGTCGGCATCGATGAACGCGCCGTTGGTGGAGAACTTCACGCCGATGCCCAGGTTGATCGAGTACTCGATCAACTCGAAGAAGTCGCGGCGGATCATGGGCTCGCCGCCGCCGATGTTGATGTAGAAAACCTGCATCGCCGCAAGCTCGTCGAGGACTGCTTTGGCCTCGGCGGTGGTCAGCTCGTTCGGATCGCGTCGGCCCGACGACGACAAGCAGTGCACGCAGTCGAGGTTGCATGCATACGTCAGCTCCCACGTGAGGCAGATCGGGGCGTCGAGCCCACCCTTCAGCTGGTCAGCCAGTGCGGTCACTGAGCATCTCCGAGTCGTACATCGAGTGCAACGCCGCTTCGAATGCGTTCCATCGACGCTCGTCGATGGCGCATGCCGTCAGCGTGTCGGCGACCGTGTCGTGGTCGTCGAGCGCGCGCACCACCGACACGATGTCGGGGTGACGGAGGAACACGAGTTTGCGGTTGCCGTAGTGATACGCAAGCGCGCCGAATGGCTCGTCGCGCAGCGCCACCTGCGGATCGAGGTGCAGGGCGCGGTCGAACATGACGAGCGGCGGCGTCAGTAGACGCCGCACATCCCGTCGATCGAGATCTCTTCGACGAGGAGTTCGTCGTCGAGCAGCTCGCCCGCGGTTTCGTCGCCACGCTCGGACGCGGTGGGAGCGGCGCCGTCGGCAGCCTGGACGTCGGCGGTCGGTTCGATGGCGTGGCTCATGGCGATGACCCTACCCGCCACGCGCCCGCCAGGTCATCCCAGCAGGTCGACCACCACGTCGTGCCACAGGCGCGTCGTGAGGGCCATCGACTCGACGTCGATGCGCTCGTTGTGGCCGTGGAATCTCGATGCGAAGTCGGCCGGCGACAGCGATGGGCTGAGCAATCCGGCGCCGTACGCCACCGCGCCCATCTCGCGGAAGATCCGGGCGTCGGTGAACCCGACCACCATCTGTGGCGTGGGCCGGGCGGTGGGGAACGGCGAGCTGATGGCCCGTGCCAATGAGTCCCACAGCGGCGTATCGACCCGGCTCGTCGACGAGGGGTCGTTCATCATCACCTCGATGTCGGCCTTGGCGTAGAGGTCGCCGAGTGCGGCTTGCAGGTGGGCATCGACGTCGTCGGCGGTCTCGCCGGGCAACGTCCGGATGTCGACCTCGATTGCGATGTCGTCGGGGATCACGTTGGTCTTCATCGAGTGGCCACCGACGGCATTCGGCGAGAACGTCGTGTGCGTGCAGGCGTGTAGGTGTGCGGCGCCGGCCGACATCGGAATCGCCTCGATCGTCTCGTCGATGAGGTCGGGGTCGAGCAGCCGCTGACGAAGCTCGTCGTCGATGTCGAGCGTGTCGAGGCGGGTGCGCCACAGTTCGGTGACCTGTGGTCGCGGGCGGTAGTCGGCGAGCCGCTGCACCACACCCGCGGCCGTCACCAGGGCGTTGTCGCTCCCATGCGGTGCCGACCCGTGGCCGGGCCGTCCACGGATGCGCAGCCGTCGCCAGGCGACGCCCTTCTCGGCAACGTTGATGCCGACGAACGGCGCCTCGGTGGGTCCGCTGTGCAGGCCGCCGTTCTCGGTGAGCACGTAGTCGGCGGCGATCGCGTCACGTTCGTTGTCGGCCATCCACCGCGCGCCGTGGGCGCTTCCAGACTCCTCGTCGGCGACGGCGAAGTAGATCAAGTCACCGCGCGGGCGGAATCCGCGCGCTGCGAGATCGCGCACTGCCACGGCCATCGAAGCGGTCAGGTTGAGCATGTCGACCGCGCCGCGGCCCCAGATCTCGCCGTCGATGAGCTCCCCGCCGAACGGATCGTGTCGCCAACCCTCGGCGCGTACCGGGACGACGTCGGTATGCCCCATCAAACACAGCGACGGTGCCTCGGGATCGTGCCCGGCGATACGTGCCACCAACGACGTCCGTCCCGGTGTGGGCTCGAAGCGTTCGATGTCGATCCCCGGTCCGGTGAGTACCTGCTCGAGCACGTCGGCGTTGCGCACCTCGTGCCCCGATTCGGCGGTGCCGTCATTGACGCAGGCGTTGCGAATCAACGTCTGGAGCAGCTCGATGCTCTCATTGGTCAGTCCATCGAGCTGGCGGCCGTCGAGCCCGTTCATCCGCGGGACAGTACCGGTCTGGGCGGTGCCGCGGCGGACGACGGTCAGCGCGCGGGAGTGACGGCGGCGACGATCTCGGGCTCGCGCCGCCGCCACATCGACAACGCGTAGCGGATGCCGCCGACTCGAACCGCCCATCCGGCGGCCAGGGTGGCCGCGCTGAACACGGTGACCAGCGGGACCGAGCCGCGGTCGAGCGCCCACAACAACGCGAGCGCGACCGGCAAGGTGATCAGCCCGAGCACGATCAGTACTGCGGCCAGCATCAGTCCTGCTAGGCAGCCCCGACCGGAGTCGCCGGTGGCCAACGGGTTGTCCGACTCGGGGATGGCGATCGGCACGAGCGTCGATTGCACGATCGCCCCGCCGACCCCGGCGAGCAGGCCGCCGAGGCCGACGAGGAAGCCGGCCGGGAGATAGCGCCATTCGCCGGTGACGCCGGCAGCGATCGTCGGGCCGATCAGCGCCAGCGGGAGGCCCACGATCGCGATCGACCGAGCCTTCCCCACCACGAGCGTCGAAGGGTCGGTGCCGGTGAGCAGCTCGGTCGTCAGCGCGGGGCCGTCCGACCCGAAGCTGTTGCCCGCCATGAACAACACGGCCAGCTGTACCGCACCGCCGATGAGCACTGCGCCAGCACCTGCGGCGTCGCGGGTCAGCGCGGGGACCAACACGAGCGCCAGGCCGACGCCGGCGCCGGTGAACGTTTCGAGTGCGGTGCGTGGCGCCCGCAAGCGCGTGAGCAGGCCGCGCCACGCGACCGCGCCGACTGCTCCCGTGCCGCACAGCCGGCGAACGGCTCGACGGATCGGCGACGATGAGCGGGCTGTCGCGGAGGTCGTCGTGCGCTTGACCGAGACCAACAGGTACCTCGTCGACCAGGCGAACACCACGGCGAGGACCACCAGCCACGCTGCGCCCAGCGCAACCCGCCCAACGGCCGTGAGTGCGTCGCTGTCGGCGTCGGCCAACGCTCGGCCGATCTGCCCGGGCGGGGTCCACTGCAGAACCCCGGCGGCGTCGTTGCGCTCGTTGGCGTCGAGATCGGTGACCATTCGGGGAATGAACTGCAACGTGCCGTAGAACACGAGTGCCGACAAACCGGCGACGACCTGACCGATCCGTGGCATCCGGGTGGCCAACACGGCGAGCAGGTTGATCGCCGTGCGCGCCACCAGCAGCAGCGTCGCTCCGAACGCGAGCACGCCCAGCGTCACGGGTATCCACGAGGCGGGACCGCGCACTGCGCCGATGAAGAATCCGAGACACAACAGGACGCCGCCGATCCCGGGCGGTCCAACGACCGACGCCATCAGCACGCCCGCGGCAAGTCGACGATCATCGATCGGCTCGGTCGCCAGAACGCGCGGGTCGAGCGGCTGACTGACACCGGTGATGATGCCGATCATCGCGACGGCGCCAACGACCACCGCAGCGGCCACGATGAACAGCGAACGCGGGTCGTTTGCCCCGCGACCCGCGACGGCGATCACGCCGCCGCCGACCGCGCCGGCGACGAGCGCCGCGGCCAACCCGATCAGCACAGCCCATCGTTGCGAGCCATCGCTCCGGAGGGCGCCGGCGATGGTCCGCCATCGCAAGCGGGCGAACAGTGCGCACACGCGCGGCCACGGGAGCGCCGACGCGGGTGGTGCGTCGGTCGGCGCAGCCGTATCAACCGACGTCGACATCAGCCGAGCCAATGCAGCGCGTGCTCGTCCACGTCGGACCGCCCGACCACATCGATGAACGCATCTTCGAGGCGACGGCCGTCGCGCAGCTCGTCGATACGTTTCGCGGCGACGATCCGGCCGTGGTCGATCACGCCGACGTGGTCACACACGCGCTCGACGATGTCCATCACGTGTGTCGACAACACGACCGTGCCGCCTCCGGTGCGGAAGCGGTCGAGCATCTGGCGCATCGCACGGGTCGACACCGGATCGACGCCCTCGAACGGCTCGTCGAGCAAGAGCAGCCGCGGGCGGGCGACCAAAGCCGCTGCCAGCGCAGTCTTCTTGCGCATGCCGTGGCTGTAGCCAGCGATCTGGCGATCGGCGTCGGCGGTCAGATCGAGTACGTCGAACAGTTCCGCGCTCCGGCTGCGCAGCGTGTCGCTGTCGATCTCGCGTAGCTCGCCGATCGTCTCGACGAATTCCCATGCGCTCAGCCGATCGAAGAGCTGCAACGGGTCGAGCATCACGCCCATCGACCGTCGTGCGGCGAGCACATCGGTGGCGACGAGGTTCCCGCACACCTCGATCGTCCCGGCATCAGGACGGACGAGGCCGACCACCGAGCGCATCGTGGTCGACTTGCCGGAACCGTTCGGACCGACGAGCCCGAAGCACGCGCCAGCGGGGACCGCGAGGTCGAGACCGTCGAGCGCCAGGGTCGCACCGAACCGTTTGGTCAATCCGGTGATGCGCAGCGGCGCGGGTGTCGCGGCCACAGGCGGCGGCAGCGGGGCGGACGTCACCGCATCAGTGTGCAGGTTTCGACCTGCAAACCGTTACATGAAGGCGTGCAAGGTCTTCGTCACAGATTGGGTCACGTCCATAGCGGCGACGGCACCGATCACGATCGTGGCGGGTGAGGCGATCGGGGCTGCGTGAAGTTCGTCGAGGTGGCCACGCCATACCTCCTCATCGTCGGTGGTCGCCGACTGGATCGCCGCCACCGGGGTGTCGTCGGACAGTCCGCCCGCACGCAGTTCGGCGGCGATCGTCGCTCGCTGCGACACGCCCATCAGCACCACGATCGTGGTGCCCACGCGAGCGAGTGAACGCCAATCGACGTCGTGTTCCCCGGCCCGGCGATGTCCGGTCACCACGGTGACGCCCGCGGACACGCCGCGGTGGGTGACCGGGATGCCCGCTGCGGCGGGTGCGGCGACCGATGACGTGATGCCGGGCACCACCTCGAACTCGATACCTGCGTCGGCCAGTTCGAGCGCTTCTTCGCCGCCGCGGCCGAACACGAACGGGTCGCCACCTTTCACCCGCACCACCCGCTTGCCCTGGCGCGCCAACTCGACCAGCAGCGTGCAGATCAGGTCTTGGGCCACGGCCCGCCCCGGTCGCTTCCCCACATCGATCAGCTCGACACCATCGGGCACGAGGTCGAGGACACCGGCGCCGACGAGCGCATCGTGCACGACCACGTCGGCCGACTCGATCGTCCGCAAGGCCTTGATCGTCAGCAGCTCAGGATCGCCCGGGCCGGCGCCGACAAGCGCCACCGAACCCACTTCTGCTCGCGAAATCGGGCGCGAGGCGCGGGAAATCCCCGGTTTTTCGGGGAAGGCGTGGTGGGGGCTCACGTGGTGGCTCGCTGGCGGCGGCGGGTGGTGGGCGCGGGGAGCAGTGCCTGGAGCTCCTCCCATTCCTGATCGACGGCCCAGTCGCCGAAGCTGGTGCCTTCTGCTGCGGTGGCGCTGAAGCGTTCGAGCAGCGGACGCAACAGGTCGGGCACGTCGGCCAGTGGCACATCGGCGCGCAGCAGGCGGGCCAACCGATCACCCGCGGGCGATCCGCCGACGAAGATGTCGTAGTTCTTCTTCGTGCGGCCGACGATCCCGAGTTCGGCGGCGTACGGTCGCGAGCAGCCGTTGGGGCAGCCGGTCATGTTGAGCCGCAGCGGCAGGCCGGTGTTGCCGGTGTCGGCGAGCACCTTCTCGAGGCGATCGACCACGTCTGGCAACACCCGCTCGGCCTCGCCGAGGGCCTTGGTGCACGTCGGCAGCGCCGGGCAGGCGATCGCCAGGTTGCGGGTGGGGCTCTGATCGCTGGCGAGGGGTACGTCGTTGGCCCGCAGCACGGCCTCGATCGCCTCGCGGTCGCGCACGCCGAGCAACAACAGGTCTTGGCGCGGCGTCACGCGCAGCTCGCGCACTGCGCCGTCGGCGATCAGGCGACGGAGGGCGGTGCGCAGTCCGCCCGCCACGGTGCCCGAGCGCACCGGAAGGCCGAGGGCGTGTTCGGTTCCTGTCTCGGTGGCGATCTCGTGCCAGCCGTGATGTGTGTGCACCTCCCACTGCGGGAGCTCGACCGGGTCGGCGAGGGGACGGCCGGTGCGCTCCTCGATTTGCGCGCGCAACCAGGCGACGCCGCGTGCCTCCACCAGGTACTTCAGCCGAGCGCGCGACCGGTCGTCGCGGTTGCCGTGGTCGCGCTGGGTGGAGACGATCGCCTCCACCACGTCGCCGAGCTGGTCGGGTGCCACCCACCCCACCGGCTGGGCGAGCAGTGGGTAGGTGTCGTCGGGCCGGTTGTGCGACATCCCCATGCCGCCGCCTGCGAGCACGACAAAGCCGGTGAGCTCGCCGCTCGTTCCTTCGCTGAGCGTCGGCACGATGCCCACGTCGTGGGTGTAGATGTCGACGCAGTTGTCGCCCGGCCAGGCAACACCGATCTTGAACTTGCGTGGCAGATAGGCGGTGCCGTAGATCGGCTCGACGTCGTCGATCGGGTCGAGTACGTCGGGTCGGGTCTTGGGCTCGGCGGTGACCGCCTGTTCGCCATCGACCCATAGCTGCCAGTACGTCTCGGTGTACGGCCGGAAGCGAGCGACGAGCTCGTCGACCACGGGCTGCAACACCGCCTGGCGCTCGGCGTCGGGGAACGGGCAGGCCATGATGTTGCGGACCACATCGCCGCAGGCGCCGAGTGTGGTCAACAGGCTGGAGTTGATGCCGGCAACCAGCTCGCGCAGCTCGCCTTTGTGCACCACGTGGAACTGCACGCCCTGCCGTGTCGTCAGGCGCAGCTTGCCGTTCGCCAGCCCGGCCACCCGGTCGAGGGCCAGCCACTGGTCGGCGGTGATGATGCCGCCCGGCACCGAGGCGCGGACCATGCACGAGTAGTCGAGCGGCAGCTTCTGTTGGGTGCGGGCCCGGCGGACGTCGCGATCGTCCTGCTGGTAGATGCCGTGGAACTTCAGCAGCAACTCAGCGTCGTGCTCGAAGTCGGGGCGGTCGTCGGCCAGTTCCTCGCCGATCGTGCCGGCGAGGTACCCGCTCTCGATCTTGATCGTTTCGGCGCTCATCTCAATGGTCTCCTCAGTCGAACTCGGTACGTCACACCTGGTGCAGGCCGCACTCGGTCTTGTCGCTGCCGGCCCATCGCCCGGCGCGTTGGTCGTCGCCGTCGGCGACCGGCCGCGTGCACGGCCAACAGCCGATCGACGGATAGCCGCGGTCGGCGAGCGGGTGGTCGGGGATGCCGTGTTCGTCCGCATAACGAGCGACGAGTTCGTCGGTCCATGCGGCGATCGGGTTGATCTTGGTGACCCCCTTGAGGAGGTCGTCGTGCACGAACGGAGCGCGACGGCGTGACTCGCTGTCGCTACGCCGCAGTCCGGTGACCCACGCGTCTCGATCGCGCAGTGCCCGTTCGAGCGGTTCGACTTTGCGTGCGGCGCAGCATGCGTCGGTGTCGGTTTGCCATACGTTGCGCTCGAGGTCGGGGTCGGGATGGATCACCCGGAGGTTGAGATCGAACCGTCGGGCGAGGTCGTCGGCATACCACTCGGTTTCGGCAAACAGGTAGCCCGTGTCGAGGAGGGCGATCTGCACCCCCGGCAACGCGGCGTTGGCCACATGGGCGAGCACGCCGTCACCGAAGCTGGCGGTCACGCACAGGCGGTCGCCGAATCGGCGGTCGGCCCACTGCAACACGGCGGCCGCATCGGCGATCGGGTCGTGCGTCTCGGCGGGTCGTGGCTCGACGAGAGGCTCGACATGAGGTGCCGGATTGCGCCGGGGGGAGCGGTGCACGGCACGTAGTAAACCAATTCCGACCAAAAAGATCAACTTTGTCGGTTATTGACGATCTGAGGTGTGAAACCCCTGCGTATGCTGCGTGTTGTGACGGCGAGTGCTCGGTTTTCGTACCCAGTCTGTCTTGATCTCGACGACGTGCTCGTGCTCGTCGTGGGCGGCGGGCGCATCGGCGCCCGCAAGGCCGACGCCCTGGCCGCGGGTGGCGCCCGCGTGCGGTTGGTGGCCGCCGAAGTGAGTGAGTACGTCGATCCGGCGACGATGCACGAGGTGCGCGCCCGAGCGTTCGAGCCCGCCGACCTCGACGACGTGCGGCTGGTGATCACCGCCACGGGCGATGTCGCCACTGATGCCGAGATCTCGGCAGCGGCGCGCGCCCGGGGCATCTGGACCAACGCAGCGGACCAGCCCGTCGACTGCGAATTCATTCTGCCGGCCATCACCCGCAGCGGTCGCGTGTCGGCGGCGGTCAGCACCGACGGTGCAAGCCCCGCGTTGGCCCGTTACTTGCGTGACCGCATCGCCGAGCTGCTCACCGACGAGGTGGGCGAGTTCGCCGAGGAACTCGCGCAGGCACGCCGCGACCACCAGGCCGCTGGAGGGTCGACCGAAGACGTCGACTGGATGCCGCGCATACGCGCCCGCCTCGACGACGCCCTCGGATAGCGTCACGCGATGATCGCGAGCGGTGCGCAGCGCATGTCGTGGCGAGCGCTCGGAGCCACCCTGGCGCTGGCGTCGATCGCCGCATGCACGGCGTCGGCGGACCCAGTCGCCGAGAGCGACACTGCTTCGACGACCACCGCAAGTTCGGCCGCGCCGAGCGGTGGGCCCAGCACGTCGGCGCCACTCGCGTCGGCGAGTGACACGACCACGTCGAGCACTCCGCAACCACTGGCGACGGCGCCGGTGGAGGCACCTGATGCCTCGACGTTGCCATCGATTGCCGAGCCGGACCCGGCGATCACCATCGGCGAGCTGGACAATGGTCTGCGTTACCTGATTCGAGCGAACGACAACCCCGGTGCGCGCGTCGACATGCGTTTGGCGGTCGATGCGGGTTCCGTCCTCGAGGACGATTCGCAGATCGGTGGTGCGCACTTCCTCGAACACATGCTCTTCAACGGAACCGAGCGGTATCCGCGCAACGAGATGATCGCCTTGCTGCGCAGCTTTGGGTCTGCGTTTGGCGCCGACGTGAACGCGTTCACCAGCTTCGACGAGACGGTCTATCGGCTCACGATGCCAACCGAAGATCCCGAGGTGGTTGCTGCCGGCATCGACGTGCTCCATCAGTGGCTGACGGCGGCGACGATCGCCGAGGACGACGTGGCGGCCGAGCGGGGCATCGTCCTCGACGAATGGCGTACCCGCAACAGCAATGCTGACGGACGCGTGCTCGCTGCAGTCGAGGAGCTGCTCCTCGAGGGAACGGGCTACGCAGGTCGCCTGCCAATCGGCACTCGCACCGCGATCGAAGCGATGACTGCGCCGCCGCTTCGTCGTTTCTACGACGACTGGTACCGCCCGGACAATGTCGGGCTTGTCGTCGTCGGCGACATTGAGCCTGCAGTGATCGAGCGGCAGATCGTCGAGCAGTTCTCCGATGCCGTCGATCGTGGCTCGGGGCCAGCGCAACCGGCGATCCCCGTCCTTCCGTCGACCGAACCGCAGGCGGTGGTCCACCTCGAACCTGATGCTGCCGATGGTTGGGCCCTGGTGACGGTACCGACAGCGGTCGACACCACCCTCACTCCAGAATCCGCGTACCAGCGCGACCTGCTCGACTTCTTGCTGTTCGACATCGTCGCCACCCGGTTGAACGACGACGCGTTGCGTGGCGACGCGCCGTTCGACGAGGCGCAGGTGGACGACATCGACATCGTCGACGCACTCGACGTGCGGGGCATCTTCGTCGAGGCCGACGCCGAGGACCTCGAGGCGTCGACGCAGGCCGTACTCGACGAACTCGAACGCGTGCGGCGCTTCGGTGTGACCGTGGCCGAAGTTGATCGCGCAGTGGCGTCGGTGCGCAGTGTTGTCGAAGCCGCCTTCGAGCGGCGCGATACGCGACAGGATTCCTTGTTCGCCGAACAGTACGTCGAGCATCTACTGGTCGATCGGGCGATCCCGACCGCCGACGATCAGCTCGCGTTTGAGACGGCGGTCCTCGACGAGACCTCGCCTGCGACGGTGGGTTATGGCCTGGCCCAACGGTTGCAACAGGGGGCACCGCACCTGCTGGTCGTGGCGCCGGAAGCGGACGCCGCCGACGTGCCCGATGCGGCAACGTTCGCGTCCCAGGCCGAGACGATGGAATCGCGGGTGCTCGCCGAGCGCCCTGCGCCGAGCGCAGTCGGCGCCGCGCTCATGGATGTGCCAGACGTGGTCGATCCCGCCACGACGTACCAGATGGTCGACGACAGCAACGTCTCGTTCGTCGATCCGGTCGTGCTCGAGTACGACAACGGTGTACGCGTCGTGTTCAACGCGACCAACATTGTCGACAACAGCATCTCGTTCGAGGCGCGGCGAGCCGGCGGGTTACGCGACGTCGCCGATGGCGACGTCGTCAGCGCCATGGCCGCGGGTGCCGTCGTCGGCGCGAGCGGTGCGGGCGACTTCGGCCCCGTCGAGCTGGCGGCCTTCCTCGACGACAAAGAGGTGGCGCTGGAGCGTTCGATCGGTGTCTTCGAAGAGCGGATGAGCGGGTCCTCGTCGACAGACGACCTCGAGACGCTGCTGCAGCTGATTCACCTTGCAATCACCGCGCCGCGTGTCGATGGACTCTTCTTGGAACGCTACGTCGACGAGGTGCTTCCGTTCGCTGAGAATCCGGGCCTCGATCCTGGGTATGCCGAGTTCGTCGCGCTGTCGAACGCCCGCTATGACGATCCACGGTTTCTTCCGGCGACGCCGGAAGCGCTGCGGGCGCTCGAGGTCGCGGGCGTCGAGCGGGTGTATCGAGAGCGGTTCGGTGATGCCGGGGGCTTCACCTTCGCCTTTACTGGCGACCTGCCCAATGGCCGTCTGCGTGAGCTGGCGGGCCGCTACCTCGGCTCGCTTCCGGGTTCGGGTGCTCGCCCGCCACAGCCGATCGTCGAACCACCGCCGCCTCCTGGCATCGTGCGCACCGCCGTCACCGCCGGACAGAGTGAGTCGGCAGCGGTGACCTTCGAGTTCACCGCCCCGGGCGGGACCGATCCGCGGCTCGATGTGCTCGCCGCGGTCGCACAGGAGATCGTCGACGTCCGCCTCGGCGACACGATCCGTGAGGAACTCGGCGACACGTACTCGCCGACTGCCTCGGTCGCAGTGGGGCCGGGCCCAGAGCCCTACATCGAGACGTACCTCTCGAACACGACCGGCCCCGACGACGTCGACGAGGTGGCCAACGCGGTGCTTGCGCAGCTGGCTGATCTGCGAGATCGGGGCCCGAGCGATGCTGAGTTCACGGCGGCTCGAACGACGGTAGAGCAACGCTTTGAGCTGTACTACAACCAACAGATCAACGACCAGATCCTTGACGTGTTCACCGACCCGGCCGGCACGGCATCGCTCGACGAGTTCCTGCAGCGATCGCAGCTCGTCGCGTCGGTCGAGCGCAACGACGTTGTCGAGTTCCTGCGCAACGCCATCTCGCTCGATCAGTACATCGAGATCCGCGTCCTCCCCCGGTGACGCCCCACGTCAGCGGCGGTTGGCGGCAGCGACGTTGCGCTCGCTCACCTCGACGAGTTCGCCGCGCCGCACTTCGTAACTCACCACGTGTTCCACCGACAGCTGCCCACCGCGCGACTTGCTCGACACCACGTCGAGTTCGGTCCCGTCGACCAGCGCAACGAGCGCGATCGCGCGAAACCCGTCGCGGGCACCTGGAGTGGATCGCTTGTCTTCCCGCACGAGCAGCTCGGACTCCCACACCCACGTGTTGTCGACCGACGCAAAGCGTGAACGGTGCGAGGTCTTGGACTTCGCAATGAGCCCGCCCGGGCACACGATCAAGTTGTCGACGATCCAGGGCTGCGCACCGAGCCCATCGCGCCCGAAGCCCGATTCGAACGCCTCGGCGATGATCGCGTCGTGATCGCCCGCGTCGATGGCCCGCTCCTGCTGCACCTGGCGGACCACCTCGGCCAGATTGTGCAGCTGATCGTCGTCGAGCGAGCGTACGTCGGCGAGCACCCGCTCGGGATCGGTAGTGCGGTCGGTGGCCGGCATCGGGCCAGTGTGTCCGGTGGCACCGCCGCTTCCCACCTCGCCTACCATCGCCATCATGAAGACGAAGGCAGCCATCCTCCGCGAACGGAACCAGCCCTGGAGCGTCGAGGAGATCGAACTCGACCCACCCAAGGCGGGCGAGGTGCTGGTGCAGATGAAGGCGTCGGGGATCTGCCACAGTCAGGACCACATCAAGACCGGCGACCTCGCTGGCGTCACGCCAGACCCGCCGGTGATCGGCGGGCACGAAGGCTCCGGGATCATCCTCGAGGTGGGCGAAGGCGTGCACAGCGTCGAGCCTGGCGATCACGTCGTACTCGGGTTCATCCCGGCGTGCGGTCGTTGCCCGTCGTGTGCGTCGGGCCACAGCAACGTGTGCGACACCGGCGGTGAGGCGCTGCCCACCGGGCTGCAGATCACCGACCTGACCTCGCGTCACCACTCACTCGACGGGCTCGACCTCGCGCTCGACTGCCTCATCGGCACGTTCTCGCACCACACCGTCGTCAACGAGGCGAGCGTGGTCAAGATCGACAAGGACATTCCGCTCGACAAGGCGGCGCTGCTCGGTTGTGGCGTCGTCACGGGTTGGGGATCGGCGGTGTACGCCGCCGAGGTCGGCACCGGCGACTTCGTCGCGGTGGTCGGTGTCGGCGGTGTCGGTTCCAACGCCGTGCAAGGCGCCAAGCTCGCCGGGGCGCGAGTGGTGGCGGCGATCGATCCGTCGGAGTTCAAGCGTGAGAAGGCCCAGGAGTTCGGTGCCACTCATTCGTTCGAGTCGATCACCGAGGCGATGGAAGCGCTCGGCGACGTCACCTACGGACGCGGGTTCGACAAGGTGATCATGACGATGGGCGTCGGCAACGGCGACGTGCTCGGCGAGGCGTTCCACCTGGCGGGTAAGCGCGGTCGCATCGTGGTGACCAACATCCACCCCACTGCCGAGCAGTCGATGGCCGTTCCAGGCTCGCTGTTGACCCTGTTCGAGAAGCAGTTGGTCGGCTCGCTGTTCGGCTCGGCCAACATCCGCAAGGACATCCCCCAGTTGCTCGAGCTGTACACCCAGGGTCAGCTCGAACTCGACGAGTTGGTCACCAACACGTACCCGCTCGAAGAGGTCAACCAGGGATTCGAGGACATGCTGACGAACAAGAACGTGCGCGGCCTGCTCGTATTCGACTGACGGTGATCGCACGCGGGTGTCACGACACCCGCGTGACATCGACGACCTGACATCATCGGCGCCGTGACGAAGCTGGTCGATCGGATCGAAGCCGACGTCGTCGGGCGGCGACGGGAAATCGAGCTGGTGGTGTCGGCCTTGCTCGCCGATCGCCACGTCGTGCTCGAAGGCCCTCCCGGCACCGGCAAGTCGACGCTGCTGCGCACCGTGGCCAAAGAACTCGGTGTCGGCTTCGAGTTCGTCGAAGGCAACGCCGAACTCACCCCGGCGCGCCTGGTGGGTCACTTCGATCCCGCTCGGGTGTTGGCCGAGGGCTACGACCCCGAGGTGTTCGTCGACGGGCCGCTCGCCAGCGCGCTGCGCGACGGCGCGTTGCTGTACATCGAGGAGATCAACCGCGTTCCGGAAGAGACCCTCAATGTGTTGATCACCGTGATGAGCGAGGGCGAGTTGCACGTGCCCCGGCTCGGCCATGTCCCGGCGGCGCCGGGGTTCCGGCTCGTGGCGGCGATGAACCCCTTCGATGCGATCGGCACGGCGCGCATCTCCGGTGCCGTGTACGACCGCGTATGTCGCGTGGCGGTCGACTACCAGACTGCCGCCGACGAGACCGCGATCACTGAGCGGGCTGCGCAGGTGTCGTCGGTCGACCGCGCATGGCTCGCCAAGGTGGTCGATCTGGTCCGTCGCACCCGGCATCATCCAGACCTGCGTGTCGGTTCGTCGGTACGCGGCGCGATCGACATGGCGGCGGTCGCCGAGTCGCTCGGTGAGGTGCGGTCGGTGCCGCCAGAGGATGTCGACGTGTCACTCGATGCCGCGCTCGTCGCGCTTTCTGGTCGTGTGCGGCTGCGTGAGGGGACCACGCGCAGTGCCGACGACATCGTGCGCGAGCTGTGGGCTGCGGTGTTCGCTCCGGCCGAACCCGGTGCGCCCGACGCGGGAAAAGCGACGGCCCCGACCGGGGCGCCGACGACCGGCTGAACCCACCTGCGGCCGAAGGCGATGCAGCAGCCGACGAGGTTGCCGCGCACCGCAAGCAAACCTCGTCTCGTCGCCAGCTCGAGCAGCGTTACGAGCAGCTCGACGAGGTGTCGCCGGACGTCGGGGTGCTCGACGAGGAGGCCCTCGAGCAGTACCTCGACGAGTCGCCCGACGACGCACTGGCGATGCTCGCCGATCTCACCGGAGCGACGGATCCCGCGCTGCGCGCCCTGGCCCGGCGGCTCGCCGCTCAGGTGTTCCTACAGCTGGCGGCGCGGGGTCCGGCGCGTCCGCGCGGCGTCGGCCGACTGGCCACGCACCGATTGCGCGACGAGCCCGGCGACCTCGACGTCGATGCGTCGATCGACGCCGTCGTGTCCGCACGCGCCGCACGTGCCGCCCCGGACCCCGACGAGCTGTGGGTGCGCCAGTGGCGCAGCCCGGCCACGGCGCTGTCGCTCGTGGTCGACCGCAGTGGGTCGATGACCGGGCGACCGTTGGCCACTGCCGCCGTGGCGGCGGCCGCGGTCGCGTGGCGGGCGCCCGTCGACTACTCGGTGGTGTCGTTCGGCTCCGACGTGGTGATCGCCCGGTCGCAAGGGTCGTCGCTGCCGCCCGAGACCGTGATCGATCGCGTGCTCGCCTTGCGCGGGTTCGGCACCACCGATGTCGCTGCTGGGCTCGCTGCCGCCCAGGAGCAACTCGCCCGCTCGGCGGCGAAGCGCAAGGTGACCGTGTTGTTGTCGGACTGTCGCTCAACCGTGCCCAGCGATCCGCTGCCGGTCGCCCGACGGCTCGACGAGCTGGTGATCGTGGCGCCGGCAGGCGACGCCGATCAGGCGATCGAACTCGCCGAAGCGGTCGGCGCTCGGGTGACGACGGTGTCCGGTCCGAGCGATGCTGCCGCGGCGTTGACCCGCGTGCTCGACCGTTAGCGGAGCGGCGTCAGGTGCACTTTTGCGAGGCGTCGGGGAAGACGCCTTGCTGGTTCTGATCGGCCTCGACAACCGGTGGCTCGGCGACGCCGGCGTCGGTCGTGTCGCCCGGAGCCGCAGTCGTTGCGGTCGTGGCCTCGTCGGGGGGCACGATCGTGTTCTCGGCGGCGAGCACCTGGTCGGGGGCGCTGGCCAACGTGGCCTGACCACGGAACACGTCGAGAATCGCCCGCATGTTGTCGCCCTCGATCTGCGGAATGAGCACGGCGTTGCCCTGGATGGTCGCGTTCCGGGCCTCGATCTGGTAGGTGGTGATGTCTTCGGGATTGATCCCGTTGAGCACGCCGGCGAACTCCAGCTGCTTGGCGATCGTGAAGTCTTCGCTGAGCGTCACGTAGTCCCTGCTCGTGTCCATCAGCCCACGGGCGACGTCGGGGTTCCAGGCACCCGCCGAGAGCAGCTCGTCGGCGACGCGCCGGATGAAGTCCTGTTGACGAGAGATGCGGCCCAGGTCGGAGGTTCCGTCGGTGTTCCACGTGCCGTCTTCGTCGAGCGTCTGCAGCTTGCGCGACCGCACGTAGGCGAGCGCGTGGTCGCCGTCGAAGGTGTAGCACCCGGCCTCGGGCACGTTGAGGCCGGTGTTGGTGTCGCGCACCGGCGTGTCGAACGGAACGGCCACCCCGCCGACGGCATCGACCAGCGTCTTGAACGCACAGAAGTCGACCTGGATGAAGTAATCGACGGGCACGAAGAAGTTGGCGAAGATCGTGTCGCGCAGCAGGTTCGGGTCGTCTCGGTCGTAGGCGGTGTTGATCCGCTGCTGGCTGGAACGGCCGGCGATGGTCACCCACAGGTCGCGCGGGAACGACAGCACGGCAACCTGGTTGGTCGCCGGGTTCACCCGCCACACCATGATCGTGTCGCTGCGCTCGCCGAGTGCGCTGCGGTCGCCGAAGGCGCCGGCATACGGCGAGTCGGGGTCGACACAGTCGTTGTTGTCGGCGCCGGTGATCAGGAAGTTCTTGGCGTCGGGTTCGGCGGGCGGGAACGTCTCCACGGGGACGGCGTCGTCGGTCTCGGGCGCGTCGGCGGCCCCGTCGGAGGTGCCTTCGGCGCCGGGTTCGAATCCGGCGTTGGCGGGCACCTGTTGCGGCTCGAAGGCCGGCACCAGGTTGCGGTCTTCGACCACTCGCTGACCGATGTACAGCGCGCTTGCCGCGGCGAAGCTCCCGAAGGCCGCGATGAAGATCGCGACGATCGTGAGACGTTGCATCCACGTGCGCCGTTGACGGCGCTTCGGGGGGTCCTCGCGCGTCAGCCCGAGGTCGCCAGGAGGCCTCGGCGGTGGCGGCGGGGGGTCGCTCGGCATGAGCCCCGGACGTTATCGGGGGCGCAGTGGTCGGTTACGGCAGGACGACGACCTTGGTACCCAGCTGTGCCCAGTTCCACATCCAGATGGCGTCTGGGGTGGCCTGGCGCACGCAGCCGCCCGACAGCGGCTGACCCAGCTGCGAGATCGACTGCACGGGCCGTCCGTATTGGAACGGAATCTCGTGGAACCCGATGTTGCCACCTTCGCCACCGTGGGCGAAGCGCACCATGTACTTCCAGGTGATGGTGGGGTTCTGGATGGCGAAGGTGTGCAGCGAGCGCGACCACACCGAGTACGTGCCCGGGCGCGGGTCGAGCGGGGTCTGCCGGCCCGACACCTTGTGCGTCTTGGCGACCACACCGTTGGCATCGACCGCCCAGACGCGCTGGATCGACTTCGAGTACACGACGCGGCGACCTTCGCCTGAGTTCGTCGGGAGCACCCACTCCGGCGGTGGCGGCGGTGGCGGCGGCGCAACGAGCTGCACCTGGTCGCCGCGGGTTGGTGCCCGCCCCTCCGCGGCATCGATGGGCGACAGCGCGGGTGCGGTGGTGGTGGTGGTCGACTCGGTCGACTCCGTCGTGCCCTCGTCGTCGGTCTCGACCTCGACGGTCGGCTCGGTCGCGTCGGGATCTTCGGGCGCAGCGACCACCGGCGCGGCGACCAGGAGTGTGGACGCGACTCCGAGCGCGACGATTCCCACCAACTTCGACATGGGGAGCGAGTGTACGACCACAACGATGTGACGTGGGTCACATCATTTCGAAACAACTACGGAACGGCGCCGCCGTCAGCTCGGAGCCGGTTCGGCCAGTGTGACCTCGGCGCGCAGTTCCTCGCTGCCGTCTGCCACCACGAGATCGAGGATGGAGCCGGCATCGAGGAGATCACGGCGGCCGACGTCGATCGCCTCGTGCACGCTCGTCGGCGCCGAGACTTCGACCGAGGCGACCTCCGAGCGCTGGCTGCGCTTGGCCTCCGTCTTGGCCCGGCGCACGAGCGTGAGCAACTCGATGGTCGGATCGATCAGCGTGGCATCGGCGTTGGCACTGCTCGGCGTCGGCCACGCCGCGCGATGCACGCTGCCCTCTTGCCACCAGCTCCACGCTTCCTCGGTGGCATACGGCAGGAAGGGAGCGAGCAGGCGCTGCAGGATGGACAACCCGCTGCGCAGCGCGGCCCGTGCCGACGCCGCAGCCGGAATGCCATGGGCCTCGTAGGCGCGACTCTTCACCAGCTCGACGTAGTTGTCGCAGAACCACCAGAAGAGTTGTTCGGTGCGCTCGAGGGCGCGGGCGTAATCGAGGTCGTCGAAATCGGCGGTGGCCTCGGTGATGAGCGCATCGAGCTTGGCCAGCATCGAACGATCGATCGGGTCGGTGACCACGTCGGCCAGTAGTGCGTCGTCGAGCTCGGCGGCCGACTCGTGGCCGGGGATCTCGCCCAAGCCCAACACGAACTTGCTCACGTTGAGGATCTTGTTGGCCAGCTTGCGGCCGACCTTCATCTGATCTTCGCTGAACGCCGTGTCGACTCCGGGCCGAGCCGATCCCGACCAGTAGCGCACCGCGTCGGTGCCGTACTGCTCGAACAGATCCATCGGGGTGACGACGTTGCCCTTCGACTTCGACATCTTCTTGCGGTCGGGATCGAGGATCCAGCCCGACAGCGCAGCGTTGGCCCAGGGCACCTCGCCGAACTCGAAGTGGCTCCGCACCACGGTGGAGAACAGCCACGTGCGGATGATGTCGTGGCCCTGCGGGCGCAGGTCCATGGGGAACACGCGAGCGAAAAGTTCGGGGTCGTCTTCCCATCCGCCAGCGATCTGCGGTGTGAGCGACGACGTGGCCCACGTGTCGAAGATGTCGGGATCGGCGGTGAAGCCGCCCGGTTGATCGCGTTGGTCGGCGGTGAACCCGACGGGGACGTCGGTGGAGGGGTCGATCGGCAGCACCGCTTCGTCGGGTGTCAATGGTTCGTCGTACTCCGGCTCGCCGGACTCGTCGAGGCGATACCAGATCGGCACCGGGACGCCGAAGAAGCGCTGGCGGCTGATCAGCCAGTCGCCGTTGAGACCCTCGACCCAGTTGTCGTAGCGGTGGCGCATGAAGTCGGGGTGCCAGGTGAGTTGGGTGCCGCGCTCGATGAGTGCACTGCGCAGGTCGGCCTCGCGCCCGCCGTTGCGGATGTACCACTGGCGCGACGTGACGATCTCGAGCGGCCGTTCGCCACGCTCGTAGAACTTCACCGGATGCTGGATGGGGCGCGGTTCGCCGAGCAGCGCGCCCGACTCGGTGAGCTGCTCGACCACGGTCCGTTGCGCCTGCTTCGTCGTCTTCCCGACGATCGATGCGTAGGCGTCGGCGTCGACGCCGTCGGGCGCCTCGGCGACGATCCGCCCGTCGCGGCCCACGATCGCCCGCATGGGCAAGTCGAGTTCGCGCCACCACGTGACGTCGGTGGTGTCGCCGAACGTGCAGATCATGGCGATGCCCGTGCCTTTGTCGGGCTCGGCCAACTCGTGCGCGACCACCGGCACCTCCACGCCGTACAGCGGCGTGGTCACCGAGCTGCCGAACAACGGCTGGTAGCGCTCGTCGTCGGGATGGGCGACCAGCGCCACGCACGCGGCGATCAGCTCGGGTCGCGTCGTGTCGATTTCGATCGCGCCGTCTCCATCAGAACGGGGAAACGCGATCTTGTGGTACGCGCCCGGTCGTTCGCGATCTTCGAGTTCGGCCTGGGCGACCGCGGTGCGGAAGTCGATGTCCCATAACGTCGGCGCGTCCTGGCTGTACGCCTCGCCACGTGCCAGATTGCGCAAGAACGCACGTTGGCAGGCGCGCCGGGCGCGCTCGTCGATCGTGGCGTAGTGGTGGTCCCAGTCGAACGACAGGCCGAGTCGACGCAGCACGTCTTCGAAGATCTTCTCGTCGAGTTCGACGAGTTCGTCGCACAGCTCGAGGAAGTTCGGTCGCGAGATCGGGATCGCCTGGTGCTTCTTCGGCGGGTCGCCGCGGAACGGCGGCTCGAAGTTCTCGACGTACTGCTCGTGGGGGTCGCAGCGCACCCCATAGTAGTTCTGCACGCGGCGTTCGGTAGGCAGCCCGTTGTCGTCCCAGCCGATGGGATAGAACACCGCCTTGCCGCGCATCCGCTGATAGCGAGCGACGATGTCGGTGTGGGTGTAGCTGAACACGTGTCCCATGTGCAGCGACCCGCTCACCGTGGGCGGCGGAGTGTCGATCGAGAACACCTGCTCCCGCGGTACCGACGCGTCGAAGCGGTAGGTGCCATCGGTGCGCCACTGGTCGATCCAGCGGGCTTCGATGCCGTCGAGCGTCGGCTTGTCGGGAACGTTGGCCATCGCGTCCGAGGCTACCGAGCTGGGCCCGCCGCCCGGAGTTGCGTTCTCCTCGTCCTGCGGTGAGCGAATGCGCCGACGGGGGGCCGATTGCCTCACCGGTTTGGTGGGTGTGTCGGTTGCGGTGAGGGAATGCGCTCACTGGGGGCCGGTTCGCTCACCGCTGGGTGGTGGCGCCGGTTGTGATGAGGGAATGCGCTCACAGGGAGCCGGTTCGCTCACCGGTTTGGTGGGTGTGTCGGTTGCGGTGAGGGAGTGCGCTCACGGGAGGCCGGCTCGCTCACCGCTGGAACCTCGGCGGTCTCGTCGCGGATGGCTTCTAGGCTGCACGGCCGTGCTGCACCTCTACGACTCCGCCACCCGCCAGGTGCGCGAGCTTGCGCTGCGCGAGCCCGGGAAGGTCAGCATCTACCTGTGTGGTCCCACGGTGTACGCACCACCCCACCTCGGCCACGGTCGGCAGAACATCATCTACGACGTGTTGGCGCGTTACTTGCGCTGGCGCGGGCTCGAGGTGCGGCTCGTGTCGAACATCACCGACATCGACGACCAGATCATCGACCGGGCCAACAAAGAAGATCGCCCGTGGCAGGAGATCACCGAGCGCTGCGAAGCGGTGTGGTTCGACGCGCAGGGCAAGCAGGGCGTTGCTCGTCCCGACGACACCCCGCGCGCCACCGAGTATGTCGACGGGATGGTGACGATGATCGGCGAGCTCGTCGAGCTCGACGCGGCGTACCCGACCGACGACGGCGTGTATCTCTCAGTCGAAGCGGTGCCCAACTACGGGCTGCTCGCCTATCAGTCGCTCGACGACATGGTCGAAGGTGGGGGCGAGCGCCAGCTGGTGGGTGCCGGCGGTAAGCGCCACCCGGCCGACTTCGTGCTGTGGAAGCTGGCCAAGCCAGGTGAGCCGTCGTGGCCATCGCCGTGGGGCGACGGTCGTCCCGGTTGGCACTCGGAGTGCGTGGTGATGAGCCTCGACATCTTGGGTGACGGATTCGATCTGCACTGCGGCGGGCAAGACCTGCGGTTCCCGCACCACGAGAACGAACGTGCGCAAGCAGCGGTGCTGGGCAAGGAGTTCGCTCGCCATTGGATGCACCACGAGTTCGTGGTCGACGCCGAAGGCGAGAAGATGTCGAAGAGCCTCGGCAACGTGATGAACATGCTCGACGTACTGGAGCGGTACGACCATCGGGCATATCGCATGCTGCTGTTGCAGTCGCACTATCGGAGCCCGGTCCGCGTGTCGTCGGAGAACCTCGACGGCGCGGTCAAGGCACTCGCTGGACTCGACTCGTTCGCCGCGCGTACGGCATCGGTGCCGTCGACTCAGGCGGACGGGACGGTGTTGGCAGAGTTCCGCACGCTGATGGACGACGACCTCGACACGCCGCGGGCGACCGCGCTGCTGTTCGACACCGTCCGCGGGGCGAACTCGGCGCTCGATGCGGGCGACGACGAGCGCACCGGCGCGCTCGTAGCCGCGGTGAACGAGATGTGCTCGGCGCTCGGACTCGAGCTCGGCGCAGTGGCCGACGTGCCCTCCGACGCGACCGACAAGGCCGCAGCGCTCGATGCCGCCCGTGCGGCCAAGGACTACGCCACCGCCGATGCGTTGCGCGCCGAGCTGCAAGCTGACGGCTGGACGGTCGAGACCGGCCCCTCCGGCACCACGGTTCGCCGCTGACGCTTCCGCAACTTCTGGGGATTGCGCGCGCCGGGCGCGCGATTTCGACAGGAGAACCGTGTACGGGTGGCGCGCTCCCCGAGATTCTGGGGATTGCGCGCGCCGGGCGCGCGATTTCGACAGGAGAACCGCGGGACTCGACTCGACAACGGGGGTTACCGGTCGGTAACTTAGAGTTTATGTCCGACTTCTCCCTCCAACTCAGTGAAGACCAGCTCCAGATCCAGAAGTGGATCCACGACTTCGCCGAGGGCACGATTCGCCCGGCGGCGCACGAGTGGGACGAGCGCGAGGAGTTCCCGTGGCCCGTCGTGGAGGAGGCGGCCCAGATCGGTCTGTACGGCACCGACTTCCTGCTGAACGCGATGGGCGATCCCACCGGCATCACGCTGCCGATGGCGATCGAAGAGATCTTCTGGGGCGACGCCGGGATCGGTATGGCGATCATGGGCTCGGCTCTCGCCGCCGCAGGTATCTCGGGCAACGGCACTCCCGAGCAGGTGATGGAGTGGGTGCCGCAGTGCTACGGCACACCCGACAAGGTGCAGCTCGGTGCGTTCTGCGTGAGCGAGCCTGACGCCGGCTCCGACGTGTCGAGCCTGCGCACCCGCGCCGTGTACGACGAGGCCAAGGACCAGTGGACGCTGAACGGCACCAAGGCGTGGATCACCAACGGCGGCATCGCCGATGTGCACGTGGTGGTGGCCACGGTCGACCCCGAGCTCGGGTCGAAGGGTCAGGCCAGCTTCATCGTGCCGCCGAACACCAAGGGCCTGTCGCAGGGCCAGAAGTACCTGAAGCACGGTATCCGTGCGAGCCACACCGCCGAGGTGGTACTCGACGACGTGGTCGTGCCGGGCTCCTGCCTGCTCGGCGGCAAGGAGAAGCTCGAGGCCAAGCTCGACAAGGCGCGCAACAAGGAGCGCTCGGGCAAGCAGCCGGCGATGGCCACGTTCGAAGCCACCCGACCGGCCGTCGGTGCGCAGGCGCTGGGCGTCGCCCGTGCGGCCTACGAGTACGCACTCGAGTACGCCAAGGAGCGTCACGCCTTCGGCAAGCCGATCATCATGAACCAGGCGATCGCCTTCAAGCTGGCCAACATGATCACCGAGATCGACGCCAGCCGCCTGCTCATCTGGCGCGCTGCCTGGCTGGCGAAGAACGGCCAGTTCGTCAACGGCGAAGGCTCGATGTCGAAGTGGAAGGCGTCGGAGGTTGCGGTGCGCGTGACCGAGGAAGCGATCCAGATCCTGGGCGGCTACGGCTACACCCGCGAGTACCCGGTGGAGCGTTGGCATCGCGACGCCAAGATCCACACGATCTTCGAAGGCACCAGCGAGATCCAGCAGCTGGTGATCAGCCGGGCGATCTCCGGCCTGCGCATCGAGTGAGCGCAGCGTCCCACCGACGCTGAGTCTGGCGACCCGCGAACCACCTCGGCGGGCGTCGTGCAGCATCAACCGCGCCGGTGCGTGCGAGCCGCCGGCCTACGTGACACCGTGCCGTTACGGTCTGATCATGGTCCGGGCGATCACCGATCCGCGGGTAGCGGAGCATCTCCACGAGACAGACGTTGGTGACCTCGTCGACGGCGACGAGGTCACCGAGGCTGTGATGACGGGCGAGCTGATCGACGGGTCGATCGACGAAGTCGAGATCACCGAGTCGAAGCTGTCCGACGTCCGGCTTACCGGCAGCACCCTCGTGCAGCTGGCGGCACGGGATGTTGTGTTCACCAATTGCGACCTGTCCGGAGTTGTCGCCGAAGGGGCGCGGCTCGAACGATGCAGCTTCGTCGACTGTCGGCTCTCGGGTGCCGTCCTTGCGACCGCGCGGCTCCGCAACGTGGCATTCCACGGATGTCGGATGGATTCGATCGACTGGCGAATGACCAATGGCTCCGCCTTGGTCCTCCGCTCGTGCGATCTCTCGGGTGCCGACCTCTACGGCGCAGAGCTGTCCGACGCGCAGCTGCTCGACTGCGACCTCTCCGGCGCCGACCTGTCGAATGCGGCGCTGCCCGATTCGGAACTACACGGGAGCAGGCTCGACGACATCGTTGGTGCTGCCGGGCTCCGCAACCTCGCAGTCGATCCGCAGCAGGCGCTGGCCATCGGAGCCATGTTGCTCCAGGAACACGACATCGCCGTCACCGCTGAACCAACCAGCTAGACCGCGAGGCCACAACCGCATCGTGGGGTGCGTCGCCGTGGTCGCTGCTGGCTGCTGAGACACTGCATCTTTCGTCCACTCGTGCGTGTAGCGCTCCCTGCGACACTTCCGTGATGGTTCACGACGCAGCGAGCAAGGGGTACGAGCAGCGGGCTGATGTGTACGCCGTAGCCCGGCCGAGCTACCACCCTGCGCTCGTCGACAGATTCGTCCGCCGGTATGCAGGCGGCCCGGTTGTCGAGGTCGGTGCAGGGACCGGGATCTTCACGTCGCAGCTGGTAGCCGCCGGGTGTGAACCGGTAGCGATCGAACCGGTGGCGGCGATGCGAAGCGTGATTGCAACAAGCCATCCCGAGGTGACGATCGTTGATGGAACTGCCGAGCAGACGGGCCTCGACAGTGGCAGCGTCGGCACCGTCGTGGCGGCACAGGCGTTCCATTGGTTCGACCATGGTCCCGCCCTCGACGAGGTGGCGCGCATTCTCGTGCCGGGAGGTTTCTTGGTGTGCGTGTGGAATGTCCGAGACGAAGACGTCGAGTGGGTCCGGCGCTACACAGAAATTGTCGACCGATATGCGGGGGAGACGCCTCGACACCGAACGATGCAGTGGCGACGTGCGATCGATGAACGCAGCGGCTTCGAGCTGGTCGACGACTGGTCGATCCCGAACCCGATGGCGGTCACTCCGCAGCAAGTTGTCGACCGCGCACTGTCGACGAGCTTCATCGCCGCACTCGATCCCGATCTCCAGATGCGCGTGGTAGACGAGATCCGCGCCCTCGCAGAGGGCCTTGGCGAGTCGATCGAGTTCCCGTACCGCTCGGAACTGCAGGCCTGGGCAGCCTGAAGCGCGTCGGTACGCTCCGGCGGCCTGCGCGTCAATCCACGAGCCGCAGCGCACACGGCCGAGCTTGGCTACTGGATACGAACCGATCGTCATCGCCAAGGGTTCGCTACTGACGCGGTGCGAGCGGCGGCTGCGGCCGTGTTCTCCAACCTTCCCGAGATCACACAACTGCAGATTCAGACCGACACTGCGAACGTTGGAAGTGCAGGTGTCGCCACAAAGGCTGGCTTCGAGCTCGTGGATGAGATCGATCGTCCGGCAGTCGCTCCGGGGCACACAGGACGAGCCTTCGTGTGGTCGCGGAGCGCGCCTCCGGTTCGGTCTCGAGATCGGTCAGGTCGGCAGAAGCCGTAGCCACCTTGCTCGGTTGCGCTCAACGTAGACCGACCCCGACTCCCACCGGTCTGCGTGTCCGTCGGTGACCAGTGTGCGGTAACGGTCGTCGCCGGCTTCGGCGCGACGGCGCAGCATGTCTGCGTGCAGACCGGTGCGTTCCACGACGACGTCGAACAACTCCCTCATTCCGTCGCCACCGATGTCTGCCCCGTCGCAGAACGCTCCGATGTGTCGAGCCACGGTCGTGTCATCGAGCGTTGAGTCGGGCCACAACCCAACAAAGCTGTGAAGTGCCCAGGCGACATCCCACACGCGGCGTCCGGGTGCCGCGAGATCCCAGTCGATGAACACCCAACCTTTCGGTCCGGCGACGAGATTCCACGGGGCCAGATCGTTGTGCGCCAGCACATCGGTGGACCCGGTCGGATCGCAACCCTCATCTCGCCAGACCGCATCGTCGGGGGCCACGAAGCCCGCTTGCGCTCGGTGGTAGTCGGCGACGAGACGCCCTGCGCGACGGAGCCCGCTCTCGTGCGCGATGAGATCGAGCGCACCTGGATGAACGCAACGGCCCGGGACGAACGACACCACCTCGCGGCCTGCCTCGTCGAATCCCATAGGTCGCGGCGCGGGATACGAGCGTCGGTGGAGGTGCTCCAACAGCCGATGGACCGACGGCGTCCACGAACCAGCTGGTCGACGCACGGTGTCGCCAATGCGAACGACGCCGGGCGTCGAGTTCCCTCCCGTGAACACCTCCTCGGGGTCGGCCACGGCCTCATCCTCGCGAATCGGACCGGCCGACGAAGCCGTCGCCAAGTCGGTCGGGCCCGGCTGACGGAATCGCACGTGGCCGGTGCGGTTGAGTGGTCGTTGCGCTACCGGAGCGCGGCTTCGAGCGCTGCTCGGTTTCGGAGCATCCAGGCCGCTGACCGCGTTCGCCACGCAATGCCCCACACGAACGGGTAGCCATCCGATGCGGCGCCATCGCGTGTCTCGGGCGTGATGTTGTGCTCGATCGCCTCGCCAGCAGCGTCGAGGACGGCGACTTCGACCATCTTGTCGACAAAGCCAGCTCGCTCCTCGTGGGCGAGGCCGTAGCCGTCGAGCATCAGACGGAGTTGCCGAGCGCGTTGGTCCACGTCTCCGAGCCCGACTTGGGGGGCAACGTCGTCGTCGTGGAGTTGTGCGTTGAGCCACGCGGCTTGGGCGAGTTCGTAGATCGGGTCCATCGGGCCAGCGGTGTCCCAGTCGATGAAACCGCAGGGCTCGCCATCGACGGCCATGATGTTCCAGGGGCCGAGGTCGCCGTGTCCGAAGCCGCGGCGGGGGTCGCCGAGGCGACGGCCGAACCAGTCGTTCCAGACCGCCTCGGCCGAAGGTTCGAAGCTCGCCAACGCAACATGCAATTCGGCAATCAACTCTCCGATGCGGACGATCGCGTCGTCGCTCCATGGCAATGGCTGAGGGCTCTCGCCGTCGACGTAGGTCAAGAGCTCGTTGCCGGCAGCGTCGAAACCCGATCCGACCGGTCGCGGCGACGCAGCGAAGCCCACGCGATCGAGATGGCGCAACAGGTCCATGACAGATGAGCTCCATGCGTTGGGCGAACGACGAACGTGCTCGCCGACTCGGTGCACCGAAGACCGCCATCCGCCCGTAAGGGGGTCTGCGCCGTTGCCGGGGCCGGCAGTTTCGACCACTGCTCCATGTTCGCAGCGCAACGTCGCCCGCACGCGCCGGGTTACGTTCACAGCAGCCCACCGTTCTGTTGCTCGCTCGGTGGATCGTTTCGGACCGAGAGCCGGCTAACTCGCGTCAGAATGCGACCGTGAGCCGGGACAATGACGGAGGCGTCTACGACCGTCAGGCGAGCTCCTATGCGAGCACCAGGCCCGACTACCCCCAAGCGGTGTTCGCCGCCATCGCTCGGTACGCACGCCTGAGTGCCGGCGCACGGATCCTCGAGGTCGGCTCGGGCGCGGGCCAGGCAACTGTGGCGATGACGGCTCAGGGATGGGTCGTTGACGCGGTCGAGCCGGGCGAGCACCTCGTCGAACAAGCTCGTCACAGATGCGGCGACCTACCGGCGCGGTTTCATGTGGGACGGTTCGAAGACGCCGTGTTTGAACACGGCAGTTTCGACGTGGTCGCCGCGGGTACGAGCTGGCATTGGATCGATCCAGAGGTGGCCTACGACCGGGCATGGGAGCTGCTGTGTCCGCGCGGCACGATTGCCCTGTTCTGGAACGCTCACGTTCCCGACACCGATCTGCCCGCGTGGGCGCCCGTCCGCGCGACGTACCTCGAGGTTGCTCCCGAGCTGGCCGACCTTGCGCCGTTGACGCCGGACCGACACGACTACAACCCGATGGGAGAGTTGGAGTCGAGCGGTCGATTCCTCGACGTCGAGGAGCATCGTTTCGGGTTTGCGGTGGAGTACAACGCCCACGCGTTTCTCGCCCTCATCGGCACCTATGCCAGCCATGAGGGTCTGGCTCCTGAGGTCCGTCGGCGCCTCCACGAGCGCCTGCGAAACGCGATCGATGCCCAGCCCGGTGGTGTCGTCACCAAGCCGTACGAGGCGCTCCTCGTGCTCGGTACTCGCGCCGGTCCCTGAACACGAACGTTGCGCTTGGTGCCGACCTTCCCGAACGTGGATGTGGCCCCAGCAACGCGGAGACTGTCGTAGCGTCGACGGGAATGGCGGCGTCGGAGCTTGGGCCGTGGGAGCCACTCGAACTGACCGAAGTATCGGACACGTTTGTCGGCGCCCCATTCCGATGGTGGGTGAGCGGTGGGCACGCACTCGAGCTGCACCTCGGTCGGGCGTGGCGCAACCACGACGACACCGACGTGGGTGTGGTGCGGAGCGATCTGACTGCCGTTCATGACTGGTTGTCGAGTTGGGATCTACACGTCGGCGCGGACGGCGTGTTGACGCCCTGGCGTGGCGAGACGCTCGACGCCAATCGTCAGCAGAACAACGTGTGGTGTCGCCGCACCACCACCTCCCCCTGGGCGCTCGACGTCACGATCGGCGACGGATCGGACACCGAGTGGATCTACCGCCGCGACCCCGCCGTTCGCCGACCGTGGGCCGATGCAGTGTTGCGAACCGACGACTCGGTGCCCTATCTCGCTCCTCAGATACAGCTGCTGTTCAAGTCCAAGAGTGTGCGACCGAAGGACGACGTCGACGCACGCCAGGTGATCCCCGAACTCAGCGAGGAGCGGCGATCGTGGCTCGCCGAGCAACTCCCGGCGGGCCACCCCTGGCATCGGTTGGCGAGGTGACTGCTTGACTGCGCTCGGTCAGTCGCTCAGTCGGCGAGCTATCTCGTCGGTGTGGAGTAGGGCTGCAGCGAGTTCGCCAATCGAGTTCACCGATAGATCGGCTTGTTCTGCGCGTCGCTGTTGTTCCGACGCGTCTGCAAGCCCGTTCTTCGCATCGAAGATGTTGCAGTGGATGACTTGGCCGAACCCGGCTGACTGGGCACCTTCCAGTTCGTTGCTTGCGCCGTTGCCAACGAACGTTGCGCACCGCGCATCGACCCCGAGCCGATCGAGCACCCACTCGTAGGTCCGCAAGTCAGGCTTCATCGCGCCGATCTCGCATGAGCGGGCGAACACAGCGAAGTGCCCGGCGAGCGGCGAAGCCCCCCATTCGCGCACCTCACGCATGTCGCAGTTCGACAACACCGCGATTGGCGATCGTCGTGCGAGCGTCGCGACCAGCTCGACCATCGCAGGCTCTGGGAATCGCAGCGCGTCGTCGCGACAGACGCCGAACAGTGCATCCACTCTCCTCCGGGTGCGGTCGTCGAATTGGAGCTGGGCGCGCTCGCAGTAGATGGCGACCAAGTCCACAAGTTCGAGCATCGACGTTTCGCGCTCGACATACGACTGTTCCCAATACGCCAAGAATGGCTCCGGTTGTGCACCGATCGCCTCGCCCACAGCGTCGATCGTTCGAAAGCCGGGCGGTCGGAGGTGTTCGGTGTCGACGAGCGTGTGAAACAGATCGAATACCACTGCCTGATTCACCACTTCACCTTCGCACGACCGAGCACACCGGGCCCCGCCCGGTTTCCGTCTCGACTTCGTCGCAGTGCGCATAGGGTCACCAAGGTGAGGGTCGGGTTCATCGCATCGCACAACGGTTCCTCGATGCGCGCCGTGCTCGATGCACATACGGCCGGTCGACTCGACTGCGTCCCGGCCATCGTCATCTCGAACAACAGCCGCAGCGGCGCCCTCCGCGTCGGGGCGACATCAGGGTTGGCCACGTATCACCTCAGCAGCACCACTCATCCGACACCTGCAGGTTTGGACAGCGCAATCGGCGCGGCCCTCGACGACAACAACGTCACCCACGTCGTGCTGTCGGGCTATCTAAAGAAGCTGGGCCCGCACGTGCTGACCAGGTATCGGGCCCGCATTCTCAACGTCCACCCGTCTCTGCTGCCAGCGTTCGGCGGTCCCGGCATGTAAGGGCATCGCGTGCACGAGGCCGTGGTCTCCGCTGGGGCTTGCGTATCAGGCGCAACGGTGCATCTCGTCGAGGCAGAGTACGACCAGGGCCCCATCCTCAGACAGCAGCGAGTTGACGTCGCACCTACCGACACGTCGGTTGAACTCGCCGAGCGCGTCGCCGCAATCGAGGGGCCGCTCGTGGTTGACACGCTGGCGGCGATCGGCTCCGGCGAGATCGATCTCGACGCTGTGTGGCGCGCCCATCAGCCCGCGTAGCCACTCCTTAGTTGACGGCGGACGCGCCACGCATCGTCGATTCCTTGTGGCCATGGCTGGCGAAGGGAGGTGTCAAGATCATCGCGTGGACCTCGTGCCCGTGATCGGGTTGCGTCTCATCGAAGGCAGAACCGGCAGCACGATGCTGATGCAGTTGCTCGGCACGGATCAGCGAGTGGTGTTCGATCGCAAGTACCCCGCCGAGTACCGGTTCCTGTCATACATGGCACGGATCGCCGCAGCGATCACCGAACCGTACGATCCGAGCCGCCACCCCGGCGTCACCAAGTTCTTCTTCGAACCCGGTGAGTCCGAAGGACCGATCCCGTTCGACTCCGACATCATCGACCGTTCACAGCTCCAATCGTCGCTGCTGGCCGGCCTCTGGTCTGGATGGGGCCGCGAAGCCCAACGGACACACCCGAGCATCGCCTACTACGCAGAGAAGCTGGCAGTCGGTATTGATCAGCTCGTCGAGGCGCAGATCCCGCTACGGCTCATCGACGTCGTTCGCGACCCCCGAGATGTCCTCGCCTCGATCAAGGCCTTTGCCACACGCGGCTTTGATGGGTTCGGTCGCACATCCGACATGAGCGATCACGACTATGCCGCAGTCCTTGCGAGCCGAATCAGCGCAGCGCTCGCGGTGATCAACGCAACGCCAAAGAGCGTGGAACGGATCGTCGTCCGGTACGAGGATCTCGTGACCGACCTTGAAGCGCAAGCACGGCGCCTCTCCGGATGGCTCGGACTGAACCTCGACGCCGAACGTGTCGCGTCTGACCTCGGGCTCTTCGAACGTCACGGCACCAGCGCATCGCCAATGGCGTCGATTGGACGCTGGGCCGAAGATCTCGACGACACCGAAACCCAGATCCTCGCCTCGGTGCTGGCCGATTCGGTTGCACCGTTCGGCTACCAGCTCTTCTGACGAAGGCGAGGGCCTACGCCGTCAGTTCGGCTGCCACGTGCGAGTTGATCGTGCTCATCGCCGCGTTGGAGAGCGTGCCTCCGAGACGGATCGTCGACCCAGAACCGTCCTGAACCAACACGATCGTGCCGTACGAGGTCGTGGTGAACAGGAGCGCCAACAGCCCGATCGGGAACGCCAAGATGGCGACGACGAACACCCAGAGCGAGCGATGACGCCACGACACCTGAACAACGTCCGGCGACACCCAGTCGATGCGGTGCGCGTTGAGTTCGTTGAGGTCGTCGGCGACCAGCTCCAGCCACGCACGGCCGTCTGCCGAGAACGTGAACGAGCGGTTGGGACGAGTCGGCCGCGCACGTTGCCGCGTTGCGGCGAGTGCGACAATCGCCACCACGGCCGCCAGAGCCAGCAGTATCGCCACGAGTTCGAGGCTCGCGAGCACGACTTCAGAGTAGTGCCGCCGAGCGCGTCACTCGGAGCGAGGAGCCAGCAGCGGCGCAGGCGGATTCCTCCGACTGCATGTCGACTGCTGTACATCAGACATCGACGGGCCCTCCGCTCCGCCAGTAGACGCCGTCGGCGCGATCGAGCAGCTCGGCGTCGATCAAGTAGCGCCGGAGTGCTGCAAAGTCGGGGTGGAACTCGCGCAGTCGGGCGTTGACGGAGGTCTCCGGGAAGTGCTGGCCGACTTCGAACTCTTGGGCGATCCGCTCCAACACGATGCGACGTGTCGCGGGCGTCGCCGGGATCTCGGTCAACGCACGGCCGCTGAACCAGCGTTCGAGGACGGTGCGTTCTTCGCCGCTTGCACTCCCGACGATCGAGGCGTCGGCCGGGGTTGGGCTCACCGCAGTGTCGGCAGCGAGCGCGCGCAACTTCTGCTCATCGAGTTGATACTGATCACCATCGTGGCCGACGAGCCCGGTCGAGCGGAGGTCGCCGAGTGCTACTAACACCGTCCGCGGCGGCATGTTGGTGAGCGCAGCGAGTTCCTCGACCGACCGTGGGGCCGTGGCAAGAGCGCCAGCAACCGCAAGGCGCGAGCGATCGAGGAGCGCCCGAAGCGCGGCTGCCGAGTCGACGCGCTGGTCGGTGGCTCGTTCGGCGGTGTTGCCCTGCATCTCCGCAACGTATCGAGGGGCGACGTTGTATCTCGTCGCCGTTTCCGTCGGGGCGCTCGGGCGGGTGGCACCCGCACGATCATTCTGACGGCGCTTCGGTCGAACTCGCGATGGCGCCACGCTCGTTGGCGGTTTGTTAGATCCTCGTTTGAAGGTGCTGCGTACCGTCGTCCGCGATGATTGGGGACCGGAGTGGGATCCGGGGATCCCGCTGGCGCTCGTTGGGCGGCGTCGGCGTGGTCGGAGTGCTGATCGGCACGCTGCTCGTCGCGGTGCCGACCGAGCATCCCCTGCACGACCACTCGGTTGCCGATGCGCTGAACACCACCAACATCGTGTTCGACCGCCCTGGCACGCCGCCAGTGTTCGGCCCGAACGAGCTGGTCGAGATCTTCGCCGGCAACATCAACTACGTCGGCGGCCAGACACTCGTGCCGAGCGCAATCACTGGCAAGACCGTCGGCGCGTGCGAGGCCAACGTTGCCCAGACCGCGCTGCGCCCGCACAAGGGCATCGACGACACGATCCAACCGTTTGCCGACCTCTACCTTGTTCCGGCCGGGTCGACGTTCTCCAACAACCAGAGGTTGAACGATGCGACTGGCGCACCGAACAGCGTGTTCGGCGGACTCGGCGGTTCGTACATCTTCCAGGGCCTCGGCATCACGTTCCCGTCGGGCAACATCGGCTCCGGGGTGTACGGCATCGTGGTCGACGAGTGCCAGAACGGGTATTGGGATACGGGCGAGGACAGCTTCGTCGACAACGCCTTCCGCGTCGACCTCGACCAGGACATCCCGCCCTTGTCGCCGAACGCACAGCGTTTCCGCGAGCTCAAGGAAGCGGCGCGGCGCATGGCACCCGCACTCCGCACCGTCGAGAACTTGAACCGGCTGCGCGAGATCCACGGCCACGCCACGCGGGCGGCGGGAGCGGTCACCGCGGCCGCGAGCCCCGAGGCGCTTGCTGTGTTCGTCATCAACCAGGCGGTCGGTGCGCTGCAGGGGAACAGCCCCTACAACGTCGCCCGCAAGCGTGCAGAGGCCGCAATCAAGTCGACGATCGCGCAGCACCGTCGGCGTCAACAGTTGCTGGCGAACGACCCGCCGCAACCCGACTTCAAGCGCACCGCTGCACCGGTGGCCGCGGGCGCATACTTCGAAGAGAGCACCGGCGACTTCCACGAGCGCTACGCCGCCTGGATGGCCACTCGCGATGTGCAGTCGGCCATCACCGGGGCGCTGCTCGACGCCATCGAGCGGTACCAGGGGGCTGACGAGGCCGGAGATGCCCTGTGGGCGCTGCGTCACGCCCGGCAGATCGCCGAACTCGTCGACATCTACGACACCGTCGAGACCGAGCGCAACGCCGCAGCGATCGACCTGCAAGCGGCGTTGGACACGATGTTCGCGTCGTCGCCCGCCGAGGCGACCCAGTTCGTACGCGTCATCTTCGACACGTGGGGCAGCCTCGGCGGATGGGATCGCGTTCAGGAAGGCTGGCTCAACCAGCCCCAAGAGCTGCTCCCGGTGCTGCTCAACTCGGGTGCCGATCCAGCGTTCGTCGCCGAGGTGGTCGACGAACACAATGCCAATCGAGTGCTCGACACCCCGCCGCCGTTCGACAACCTGAAGTGGCAGGTGCTGCTCGACGAGATTGATGCCGCCGACGAGGAGTTCGCATCGGCTGTGGCCGGGTTTGTGGAACAGAGCGACGCGCTCATCCCCCAACTCGAAGCCGAGGTCGGCAGCACCGATCAAGATCCGACACTCGACATCACCGTCGACGGTGTCCCATCGGCTGGTGCGACCGTCGGTCTCTCGGTGGCGCCGGCGGCCGGTCAGACCGTCGCCTGGGACCTCGATGCCGACGGCGAGTTCGACGACGCCACCGGTGCCGCTGCGAGCTGGACGGTGCCTGGCGATGCGATGGTGGGCGTCCCATTGCTGATCAGTGCCAGGGCGACGAGCACGGGCGTGCACGACTCGGCGACGACCGTGGTGATCGTGGCTGCCGGTGGCAACCGACCGCCGGACATCGCCGATTCCGACAGCAAGGAGTTCCTGTATCCCTCGCCCGGCACGACCCAGGCGTTGACGGTGGCCGCCACCGACCCCGATGGTGATCCGTTGACCTACACCTGGCTGGTCAACGGCGTCGACCAGCCGGGAGAGAACGCCGCGAGCTTCGATTTCGATGTGCCCGACGGCTCGTTGGGCAACTACTTCGTGGAAGTGCTCGTGTCCGACGGTCAGGCGACGACCAAGACGGCATTCTTCATCTGGGCGCTTGCCGCCGACCTCGACGGTGACGGGTACATGGGCGGCCCGAACGGACCCGACTGCCTCGACGACCCGTCGGCGGCCCCACCCGGCATCGCCAGCCAGATCGGCCCGCAACGTCCCGAAGTCCCAGGCAACGGCTTCGACGACGACTGCGACGGCACCGTCGACGAGCCGCCGCCACCCGGTTCGATCTCGGTGCTGGTGCGCAAGACCGCAGCGAACACCACACCCAATATCGTCACGGAAGGTGACGAGGTGGTGCTCGACGTGCCGTGGTTCCACTTCAACATGGCGTCGGGCGACGACTACCGCTTTACCGTCGACTGGGATGACGGCACGACCGACGTACTGGTGGTGGCCCACCCGAACACGACGGTCGAGCTGCGCCACCAGTACGGCGACCAGGGCCGCGACCTTCGGCCCATCGTGTGCTGGGAATGGCTCGACGACCCCGGTGACCCGAACGAGACGAACTGCAGCGGGACGGCCTTCGACGTGCTCAACGACCGACCGTTCGTCAACGCCGCGGACCTGTCCACATGGGGTCCGTCCCAATTCGGCACCACGACGCCCAACGTTGCTGAGGCGCACATCCCGATCGACCCCGACGGCAAGGCGCTGATCTCCCGGCTGAATCCGCCGTACTACGTCGTCACCGCCTCGCCCGATCAGCTCTCGCCTGACGGATACGGCCGGGCGACGATTCATCACGACGTTGTGCTCAACGTCGACAACGACACGATCGGCGCACTGTTCGGCTACGACGCCTCGTTCGACGTCGACCCGGTCGCGGCGAACGGGCCCGAAGGTGAATTGCTCGACCCCGACGGCGAGATCATCGGGGTCACGTGGGGCAACGACAGCGACCCTTTGGCGAAGTGGAGTGCAGCGTGTCCGGAGGCGCCCGATAACAACGTCTTCGACACCCGACCGGACCCACTCAATGTGTGGCTCCGCAGCGGGCTTCCGTTCTCCCTCGAAGGCGACTACCTCGACACGTTCGACTTCCCCGACGGTGGGGGAGCGCCGCAGGATCCCGGGTGCTACGACGACGCCGGCTTCGAGGTGTTCGACTCGGTCGACACCGACCTCGACCCGACGATCGACCCCGGCGCCAACGTGTGGGCGTACCGCATCCCCGATGCCGAGGACCTCATGCCCGGCGCCACGCTCGATCCGCACGTGATCGAGTACGACTACCAGCCCGACTCGATCACAGTATGGGTCGACGGAGTGCTGCAGCTCGAGGCGACCAACCCTGATCCGATCAACGATCCCTTCCCGCCAAGTGGGCTCGCACTGGTCACCGGCTCGCAAGGTGACGCGCGGCTATCGGCGTCGGCACCGACGCCGATCTTCACCTTCGAGCAGGGCAAGGGCGGCGAGTTCAACGACGACGTAGCTCCAGATGGCATCTCGGTGCCGATGCACGACGGCGCCGACGACGTTCACGAGGCGCGCATCGACTGGGGCGACGGCACCTCGACCACCGAAGGCGTCGTTGCTCCGGACCCTGCATCCGGCAACGGCTGGTTCACAATCGAGGGCACTCACGTATACGACGAGGCAGGCGAATTCGAGGGTGAGGTGTGTGCCACAGACGACGAGGGCCTGACCGGCTGCTTCCCCTTCATCGCCCGCGTCGACAATTCGGCACCGGTCGTCGAGGCCGGCACCGATGTGCTCCTCGGGGCTGAGGTGTCGCTCGACGACATGACCTTCCAGGATCCTGGTGGCAGCGACACCCATACCGCCACCATCGATTGGGGTGACGGCTCGCCACTGGACACGAGCCCGACGGTTGACGCAGCGCGCGGCGGCGGCACGGTCAGCGCGTCGCATGCGTTCGCCGCCGAGGGCAGCTACGACGTCGAGCTGTGCGTCACGGACCAAGCCGGCGGCACCGGGTGCGACACCCGCACGATCGAAGTGAGCACGCCGCGCGCCGCACCGGTGGTCGACGTTGCGCCGATCGCACCCGACACGCAGGCGCCGGTCGGCGACACGGGTGAGGCGTTGTCGGTGCCGGTCGGGTTCACCGATGAGGACCTCGACGAGACGCACACCGTCACGGTCGACTGGGGCGACGGCGGTGCAGCCGAGGTCCTCACCGACGTGCAGCAGGCGACCGGCTGTATCGACGGCGACCCCGACCCCGTCGACGTCGAACCGTCGTGCTTCACCGCAGGATCGGCATCACCCACGCACGTCTTCGGCGACGCCGGCGACTTCGTCGTCGAATTCGAGGTCTGCGACAGCGGTGGGCGCTGTTCCTCAGCGACCACCACCGTCACCGTGCGCGGCGGCTCGCCTCCGCCCCCACCCCCTCCGCCTCCGCCCCCACCCGAACCGGTGCCGTTCATCGTGCCGTTGGTGCCGGCGCGGTTGTTGGAGACGCGGTCGGGTCCTGGTGATGCGACGGTGGATGGCCGGTTCGCGGGTGGTGGCCGGATGGTGCGTGGTGATGTGATCGAGTTGGAGGTGACGGGGCGAGGTGGTGTTCCAGCGTCGGGTGTGTCGGCGGTGGTGTTGAACTTCACGGCGGCGTCACCGCTGGGGTTGGGGTTCTTGACGGTGTTTCCGTGTGGGGATCGGCCGTTGGCGTCGAGTTTGAACTTTGGCGATCACACGACGCCGAATGAGGTGATTGCCAAGGTGTCGGCGGAGGGGACGGTGTGTATCTATTCGTTCGGTCCGACCCATGTGGTCGCCGACGTCGTCGGCTACGTGCCTGATGGGTCGTCGTATGAGGCGTTGGTGCCGGCGCGGTTGTTGGAGACGCGGTCGGGTCCTGGTGATGCGACGGTGGATGGCCGGTTCGCGGGTGGTGGCCGGATGGTGCGTGGTGATGTGATCGAGTTGGAGGTGACGGGGCGAGGTGGTGTTCCAGCGTCGGGTGTGTCGGCGGTGGTGTTGAACTTCACGGCGGCGTCACCGCTGGGGTTGGGGTTCTTGACGGTGTTTCCGTGTGGGGATCGGCCGTTGGCGTCGAGTTTGAACTTTGGCGATCACACGACGCCGAATGAGGTGATTGCCAAGGTGTCGGCGGAGGGGACGGTGTGTATCTATTCGTTCGGTCCGACCCATGTGGTCGCCGACGTCGTCGGCTACGTGCCTGATGGGTCGTCGTATGAGGCGTTGGTGCCGGCGCGGTTGTTGGAGACGCGGTCGGGTCCTGGTGATGCGACGGTGGATGGCCGGTTCGCGGGTGGTGGCCGGATGGTGCGTGGTGATGTGATCGAGTTGGAGGTGACGGGGCGAGGTGGTGTTCCAGCGTCGGGTGTGTCGGCGGTGGTGTTGAACTTCACGGCGGCGTCACCGCTGGGGTTGGGGTTCTTGACGGTGTTTCCGTGTGGGGATCGGCCGTTGGCGTCGAGTTTGAACTTTGGCGATCACACGACGCCGAATGAGGTGATTGCCAAGGTGTCGGCGGAGGGGACGGTGTGTATCTATTCGTTCGGTCCGACCCATGTGGTCGCCGACGTCGTCGGCTTCGTGCCCGACCCCTAGCCACTCTCAGGTGGCGTCGGCGGTGAGGACGGCGGAGAGTTCTTCGCGGCCGTGGATGCCGAGCTTGTGGAACGCGCGTTGTAGGTGGTTTTCCACGGTGCGGATCGACACGTGGAGTTCGGCGGCGATCTTGCGATTCGGCCAGCCGCGCGCCGCGAGCTCGGCGGTCTGCTGTTCGCGGCGAGTGAGCGCGGTCGGGGGAATGACCCGATCGAGGGTCAGCGCCCACTCCTCCCCGCTCCTCCGTTGGTGTTCGCTGCCGCGGCGACGCGCCGCCTCGGCAGCACGGCGGTCCCCGCGAGCGGTGAGTTCCTCGCTCGCGCGCACCGCGCATTCCGCAGCGTGAAGATCGGCGCGCATCGACGCGAACCGCTCTTCGGCTTCGGTGAGTGCGCGTGCGTCGCTCTGATTGGCGCCCACGATCGCCAGGTGTCGTGCCGCGGTGAGGTCGCCGGTGGCCCCAGCGACAGGCTCGATCAGGTGATCCGGCACTGTTCCACCCAGCCGCGCCACGTCGTGCGCCGCGGCGGCGCCGACTCCAACCTCGCCGCGCTCGAAACACCGTTCGGCAACATCGATCGCCGCGTCGGCCGCAGCTCGACGATCGCCGTGTGCCGCAGCGAGCCACACGCCTGACCGATCGACCTCACCTTCCATCATCGCGACGGGGTGCACGCCGACCGCGTCGAGTTGGCGATGGGCGGCTCCTGCAGCGGAGGCGTCGCCGCGCAACGAATCAGCCATCGAGAGGCCCGCGAGCGCCCAGCGTCGCGGGCCGGCGGAGTTGAGGAGCGCGAACGAGCTGTCGGCCTCGGCGAACAACGCCGCCGCCTCGGAGCTTTGACCGCTCATCAGGCGGATCCGTCCGAGGATCAGCGAGAACCACGCCTGCCCCGTGCGGATGCCTTCGGCGATGCTGGCGTCGCGCGCCGCCTCGCTGAGTTCGGCGGCAGCGACGAGGTCCCCGGCCTCGGACAGCGCCAACGCCTGGGCCACGATGTAGATCCCCGGATCCGACATCACCGGCTGCTCGCCGATCGCAACGCATGCGGCGAGCCCCGCCTCGGCAATCGACTGGGCGAGGTCGGGACGACCGCCGAGAGCGTGCGCACATGCCCCGGCGATCGCAGCGGTGGCGAAGGCCCGGCCCTCGGGTGGCCCGTCGAGCATGTTGCCAATCAGGCGGAGTGCATCGTCGAATCGTCCGGCCGTGGCCGAGATCACCGCTCGCTCGGCGCGGCACTCCGCACGCCATGGCCCCTCGGGAAGCGCTCGTTCGGCATTGCGCAGCACCTCGTGAGCCCGGTCCACGTCGGCGAGCCCCCAGAACAGCGCCACCGATCGCTGCATGGCGACCAGCGCCCGTTGCGCGTCAGATGCTCCGTCGGGCGCGGCGCGCAGTAAGTCCTCGGCGCGTTGGGGGTCGCCAAGGCCGACCAGCGCCTCGCCGAGGACGAGTGCGGCGTCGACCTCCGCGTCGTCGACGGCGCGCGTCGCTAGCTCGATAGCGAGGCGCTCTTGGTTGTCGTAGAGCGCCCGGCGAGCGGCGAGCACCATGTCGCTCGACACCGCTTGGCCGCCCGCGCGGAGTTGCCATGTGGTCGCCCTCACGATGTCGTCGCGTCGCCGCATTGGCGTCGACTCGATCATCGTCAGGAGCTGTCCGCAGCGCAGCGCCGTGCGGGCGGCGCCGAGTCGGCGCACGGCGATTTCGCCGTACAACGGGTGCACGGTGCGCACCTCGCGACGTAGCCCGTCTTCGACCACCTCGATGAGTCCGCTCGACTCAGCGTCGGCCAACGCGTCGATCGGTTGGTAGCGCAACAGGAGATCGACACCCAACGGCTCCCCGAGGGCGACGAGTTCGACGATCTCGCGCGCGGCGTCGTCGAGCTGAGCGAGGCGCTCGACGACGATCTCGTCGAGACGGACCACGCGCGGTGACGACTCGAGACACCACATCCCGTTGACGACGACGAGCGAGCCTTCATCCAGCGCCGCTCGAATGAACTCGCGCACGAGCATCGGTGACCCACGTGTGAGTTCCCAGATCCGGCTGCGCGTGCCTGCGGCGATCGGCGCGCCGAGGACCTTGTCGAGCAGATCGTCGACATGGGCGCGAGTGAGATCGACAAGATCGAACCGCTCGACGTGATCGTCTTTCCACAGCGCAACGATCGCGGTGGCCGCGCGCTCGCCGCTGCGCATCGTGCCGACGAGGTCGACACGTCCCGAGGTGACCAGACCGTGGAGCAGCGCCGCGCTGTCGTCGTCGAGCAGGTGGAGGTCGTCGACGATGAGCCGCGGTCGTGTCGTGGTGTCGAGTGCGCCGAGCGCAGCGATCGGAGTGGCCAGTGATGCCGTGGCGGCGATGCGCACCACTGGCCGATCGTCGGAAGCCGCGTCGTCGAGGGCGTCGGCGAGTTCGCGCGCCAGGCTCGTCTTGCCCACCCCCGGAGGCCCGGCAAAGACCACCCCGCGCTCGTCGTCGATCAGCGCACGGGCGCGGGCGCTGAGTTCGTCGCGGCCGACGAGCGGCCACGCGTCGAGCGCGAGCGTTGCCACGCCGCGTGACTGTAGGCCACCGCGACCTCCTCGTGTGTGGGCGTCGTTTGTGAGCAACTTCCGGATCGACAGGTCGCCGCAAATCTGACCGCAAACGAAGTGGGGTGCGGGTGGGGCGGTGCTGAGTAGTGGGTACTCATGACCGCTCCGCCCCGTTGTGGGCACCGTGTGCTCGTGCGGTCGCACAAGGCGGTCGCTGCCGATGAGAGGAACCGCCATGGGATTGTTCAAGCAGTTGAAGCAGATGAAAGATGTCGTCGCCGAGACGCCCGACCTGATCGAGAACGCGCAGGCCATGCAAGAGGCGCAAGCCCAGCAGGCGCAGGCGATGCAGGCGCAGACGGCGGCTGCCTCGGCGGCCGCGTCGCAGGCAGCTGCGCAGGGCGCTGTCGCCGGCAACGGGTTCGATCCGATCGCCGGGGTGTCGATCGAGCTCTACGCCGACATCTCCAAGGAACTCACGGCGCGCGGTGGGGATCAGTCGCTGGCACCATCGATCGCCGCCGAGAAGGGCGTCGACCGGGCGTCGTGGGATGCGGCCGTCGCCGGTTGGAACGATCGCATGCGGGCCAACCCGGCGATCGCCAAGCGGTTCAACGATCTGTGGCGCGGGGTCGGCTGATGGGCTTCTTCAAAGACGTCAAGAAGCTGCAGCAGCAGAGCAAGGAGATCTCCAAGGGCTACGACCCGGTGGCACAGATGAAAGCCGCCTCGGCGTCGATGCAGCAGATGACACAACAGACCAACCTGATGGCCACCGGCATCGCGGCCACGGCAACCGTGAACGAGCTGAGCGACACAGGGATGGAGGTCAACCGGCAGCCGCTTATGGAGGTTGACGTCACCGTGTTTCCTGCTGATGGCGCGCCGTTTCCGGCGACCGTCCGCACGCAGGGTCACGGGCCGATCGCCGGCCTTGCCCCCGGCACCCAAGTGCAGGTGCGCTACGACCCGGCCGATCCTTCGGTGGTCGCCATCGCCTCGCTGTAGTTCCGCGGGGTCACGCCTCGCACGTGGAGTGCGCTATCACTTGATGCAACTCGATGCGCCATTGATGTGTATCGAGGGAACCAAACGCGACCATCATGCGTTTGGGGTACGTGGACACGATGGCCGGCGACGACACCGACGACAACATGTCGGCAGCGGAGATGTCGACCGTCACCACGTTGCGGTTCGACGAGTTCTTCGTTGCTGCGCATCGCGACATGGTTCGGGCGCTCGCGCTTGCGCTCGGCGACGCCGAGCTCGGACGCGACGCGGCATCGGAGGGGTTCTGTCGTGCGCTCGAGCGGTGGAAGCGTGTCGGCCGCTACGACAACCCGGCGGGTTGGGTGTACCGGGTTGGCCTCAACTGGGCTACGTCGCGGCGGCGCAAGACCCGGCGTGAGGCGTACGGCCGCGTTCCCGAGCGGCCCGCGCCGTCGGCGGCCCCGGTCGACGATGAACTGGTTCGCTGTCTGCGCAGCCTGTCGGTCGATCATCGATCGGTGATCGTCGGTCGGTACTACCTCGACTGGTCCGAAGCGCAGCTCGCCGAAGCCCTGGGAATCGCACCCGGCACCGTGAAGAGCAGATTGAGCCGCGCCCTGCAGCAGCTCACCAACCTGTTGGAGACGTCATGAACGACGATCGCATTCGTAGTGGCCTGGCCGGTGCAGCGGCCGAGATCGACCCGGGCGATACCGACGCCGTGCAAACCGCGCTGACGCGGCGGGTTCGTCGTCGCCGCGTGATGATGCGCGGTGGCGCGCTGGCTGCCGTCGCGGCGATCGTCGTCGGCGTTGGTGTGGTGGCGGTGTCGGTCACCGGAGACGACGAACCGGCGACCCTGGTAGGGATCGACCCGACGACCACCGCAGCGCCACCGACGACCGCAAGCACCGACAACAGCATGGTTGACGACGTCGACGAAGACGATGCCTCGGAGAGCGAAGGGCCCACACCGACCACCGCCGTGCCGGCGACCACCGCGCCGGCCGCGGCCGGCAGCGCCGCGGCGGAGACCACAGCCGTTGAAGGTCCCGATCCGAACCTGCTGTACCCGGAGATCGCGGTTCCCTGGCGTGACGGGTTCCTGGTCGCCGGGGCGCAGATGCAGCCCCAACCACTTCCCGAACGGTTGCCCGACGAGATTCGCGAGCTGTTCCCTCAAGAGGTGCTCGACCTGTTCCCCGACGGCCTGCCCGACACGCTCGCCGAAGCGCAAACGATTCTGTCTGAGGCGGGGCTGCTCGACGAGGTGATGGACGTGCTGGCGGAGAACCCCGCGGCGAACGATGCGGTGTACTCCGAGCCGCTTCCCCCGCGCCAGTACCTGGCGCGCTTCACGACCGACGGCCAGACCTGGGACGAGGTCGACTTCGAGCTTCCTGCGGGGATCGACTGGACACGTGGGGCGCAGAGCGATGGTGAGCGTCTCGTCGTGCTCGGCGTAGCGACAAGCGGCTTCAACCAGCAGCCCGAGACCACCCTGATCGCCTCGACGACCGACCTCGTCGAGTGGACGGTGCAGGAGGTGCAGTCCGCTTCGACCACACCGGACTTGCCCGACTTCGTGATGCAGTACACACAGCCCGAGGCGATGTCCTTCGCCGGCGACCGCTGGATCGTTCGCTACTCGTACCACCTCGACATCGACCCCTCCCGCGTGCCGGGACTCGACTTCGACTTCGAGCAGGCGTACGGCACCGGCTTCGGTCCCGAGGGCATCACCATTGAGTTCGCCACGGCCGATGGCGACAACGACAGTCGCCTCTTCACTTGGGAAGAAATGGGGTTGACCTCCGAGCAGGCGGCGGAGCTCACCGGCCACAACGGGATGGGCAACTCGCGCACCGTCGTCGGCACGTTCGACAACGACAGCGACATGATCGTCTCCGACAGTCGAGCGCCGTTCGGCCCGTCGACGCAGATCATCGCCACGTCGGAGGGTTTCATCGACTTCTCCACCCCGATGCGGTTCTCGGTCGATGGCATCACTTGGGAGGACCGCTCCGCCGACCTCGGTCAGTACGTGATGACCACGCTGTCGGTCGACGACGGCGTCGTCGCGTTCTACTTCGACGACGGCAACGGCGTGGTGGCCCGTCGGTTCGACGCCCGCGGCAACGACCTCGGAGTCGTCGAACTTTCAGGGTTCCCCGAACGGTGGTCGCCGATGTATGGCGGGATCCCGGGGAACGCCACGGGCCAGCAGGCGGTCGTGGTCGACGCCGCAGCGGGCATGGAGGTCGACCCCGAACCAATCGTGGTCACCCACGACGGATACGTGCTCACGTTGCCGACCGGACCGAACGAGCCCTGGACGCTTGTCGACCAGGCGACTGGCGCGGTCGTTGCGCAGGAGCTGTTCGACGAGCCCTCGCCGGCCTACACCCTCGAGTTCGGTTTCAACGGAAACCAGACCGTGATCGACACTGCGACCGGCGACACGATCCTCGAGATCCCGAGCGACGTGTTCCAGGCGGCACTCCCGCAGGCACCAGACGAGTTCTCGCCCGACCTGTGGCTCGTCGCCAGCGGCGACGGTGAGCGAATCATCGCCGAGGACCTCGCCGACCCAGCCGGGAACGAGTTCTTCGGTGCCTGGGCGATCTCGAACGACGGCCGCGTGCTGCTGTTCACCAACGACGACTGGGTGCTGGTGAACCTGCCGTAATCAATCTGCGGCGAGGGTCAGTCGCACTGCCCGAGCTGGCACCGGGCCGCCGACCCGGGCTGCCAGCGCGGCGCAGTGATCGTGTGGAACGTCGGTCGGTACACCCACGAGGCCACGCCATCCCAGCGGTTGTGTGACAGGCCGAACGTGAGGATGCTCTGGTTGTCGGTGGGGATCCAGCTGGCGAAGTAGTGGTTGCACTCTTCGCACTTGATGGCCGGCCAGCGCTCGTCATAGAACTCGTACGGCCCCGCCGGATGGAACGCCCGCTCCACGATCACGCGCTGGCCCCACCAGTCGTCGAGCTTGGTGATCGCCATCCACTGGTTGCCGTGGTGCACGAACTGCGTCGGGTTGGCGCGCCGCCCGGATGTCTCGATGATCGGCGTGGCGCGCGCCGGCGACGACTGCCATCTGGCACCGTCAAAGTACGCAGGCGGGGCCAATAGCTGCCCGCGCGGGACGCGGGCGATCGTGACTTCGTCGGCGCACGCCCGGTCGTGTCCGAGCACGAACACGAACGGATCGAACCCGAACTGTCGATGGCACTGTGCGAAGAGGTACGTCCAGTCGTCGTCGGACTCGATCGCGAAGCCGTAGAGGTCGGGCCCGCCATTCGCCGGTTGGCCGTACCACTCGACGTCCCACGTGTCGGTATCGATCGCGGCGACGTAGGTGGCAGAAGGGACGACGTGGGTGAGGTACTTCTCGCCAAGTTCGTTCATCTCCGCCATGAACACGTACACCCGCTGATCGCTCCCGACCTCTGCTCCGAGCGGCCAGAACCACCGGAACCTCGGCGCCGTGTGTTCGGCGAACAACCATGGCTGCGGGTTGCTCCGGCTGCCGCTCATCAAGATGGTGAAGCAGTTGCCGACTTGAACGGCGCCGATGTTGTGAACGAGACGTGACCCGCCACCTGGCAAACGGACCTCGGCGTCTTGGAACGTCCACAGCGTCGTGGTGTCGTCGATCGGCGTGGCCCGCTGGTAGTCGGCGCCGACGACTCCGCCGGGTTCGATGTCGAACAGGCGGGTCAGGTCGGGTGCAGTTGCAGTGGGGAGACAGACCTCGCCGGCGAAGGAGGTCTGCGACACCGTGCGCATCGACGTTCGCCGATCGCCGTACATCGGGGGCGGACGGTCATCCGCCGCGCTCGGGGTGCCCCCGCCGATCAGTACGGCGACAGCAACGAGACCGAGCACCCACACCGTTGCCGCGCCGCCGAGGGCGCGGATCCCACCAACGACCCGCACCCGCTCATTGTGGTCGCCGCGTCGCTCCAATTTCCATCGCGCCGAACAAGCTCGGACGCGTCATGCTGGGGCATGCCTTCGGTCGACTCCGTACTGGCGTTTGCCGCGCTCTCCCTGGCGCTCACGTGGTGCCCGGACCCAGCGTGATGTTCGTGGTGTCGCGTGCGGTGTCGTCGGGTCGGCGCGCCGCGTTCGTCACGGTGATTGGCAACTCAGCGGGCGAGTACGTGCAGGTGACACTGGTTGCGGTCGGATTGGCCACGATCGTCGAGCGTTCGGTGGTGGCCTTCACCGTCGTGAAGCTCGTCGGCGCGTGCTACTTGGTGTGGTTGGGGATCCAGGCGATCCGCCATCGAGCGGAGTCGGCTGAGTTGCTCGACCGGCCGGCGCTGGTGCGCAGCGACCGATCGCAATTCGTCGACGGGTTCATCGTTGGCGTGGCCAACCCCAAGTCGATCGTGTTCTTCGCAGCCATCCTGCCGCAGTTCGTCGACGGCTCGGCCCCGGCCGCAGCCCAGATGATGGTGCTCGGCGTGGTATTCGTCGCCGTCGCCCTGGTGTCCGATTCGATGTGGGCACTCGCTGCGGGCACCGCACGCAACTGGTTCGCCCGCTCGCCGCGACGGTTGGCCCGGCTCGGCGGAACCGGTGGTGTGGTGATGATCGGCCTCGGAGCGCAGCTCGCTCTCAGCGGCCGCGCCGACGCGACCTAGATCTCCGGTGAGGGAGTGCGCTCACAGGTGGCGCCCTCGCTCACCGCTGGGTGCGGCGATCGATCTCCGGTGAGGGAGTGCGCTCACAGGTGGCTCCTTCGCTCACCGGTGGTCGCTGCGACCGCGCTGTGGTGAGGGAGTGCGGTCACAAGGGGCGCCTTCGCTCACCGGTGGGGTCCCAGAACGCGCACCGGGTGCGCCCGGTCCGAGGACCGAACGCACCCAGCGTGTCGTGCGACGTGTTGGCGTCGTATGTCGACGTCGTGACGGTGATCAGCCGACGGGCGCCGCTGCCTTTGTGTCGGTGTCCATCGTCTGCTCGGTGAGGAACGCCTCCGGCACGGTGTCGGGATGTCGGTGTCGCGCTTGCCGCGCATCGCCCAGACCAAGCCGACGCCGATCAGCATGAACGTGAATCCAAGTCCAGCGAGCAGTCCGGCGAGACCGAGGCCCATCTGCAGCGTCGAGTGAGTGACGGTGCCGACTCCGAGTTCGCCGACGAGTCCATGCACGGTGCCGCTCCACGCTGCTTCGCGTGCCGGTCCGTCGAGCGGGTGCATGCGGTCGAAGTCGGTCCAGTAGCGCCCTTCGACGTCGACCTGGTAGGTCCCGGCCTCGAAGACCTCACCTTCGTACTCGACCGTTTCCTCGAGCGTGACGTCGATGGTGTTGTGCCCGAGGTGGTACACGATCGTCGCCATTTGGTACATGTACTCCGTCGCCGTGTTCACCAGTGGATCGTTGGGATCCAGGTCGCCCTCGACGATCGGGTACTGCCAGTCGTCGGCGAGCAGGCTGCGGATGGCCTCAGCGTTCTCTGTAGTGCCGCGGTCGATCAGCTCGCCGTTCTCGTTGTAGGTGAGCGTCACGTTCTGGGCCTCGCTGAAGGCCTGCAGCGAGTCGTACCCGTCTTGAATGCGCATGTACGCGAACCCGGCTCCAGCGAGGAATCCAAGGCCGACAACCAGCAACGCATACCCCAGCACACGCAACCGCTTCTTCATCAGGTCTCCTTTCGCGTTGCTTGTGATCTCGTTCACAAGCGATGCAACGATGATGACCCGGGGTGCGTCACAAAGGGAGGGGCTTAGGTCCTGTCCGCCGCCACGTCGGGACCTTGGTCACTCCGTGCGACGTCTGACGCGGTCGAAGGTGGCGGGCCGCCTTCGCCGATGTCGATCTCTGGTGTGATGCGATCGAGCCAGCCTGGGTACCACCACGCCCGCTTCCCCAAGAGGTGCAGCACGGCGGGGACCACCATCAACCGACCGATCAGCGCATCGGTCAATACGCCGACGCCGAGTCCGAAGCCGACCATCTTCACCACGGGCGACGGGTTGCTGACGAACACGAAGAAGACGCTGCCCATGATGACTGCCGCCGACAGGATCACCTTGCCCGTGTTCGCCACGCCCGTGATGATCGACTCGTCGGGATCATCGTTGACCACGTACTCCTCGCGCACGCGGCTCACGAGGAACACCTCGTAGTCGAGCGTCAACCCGATCAGGATCGCGAACAGGATGAGTGGAAAGTACGGCTCGATCGGCACGGTGTCGTTCGAGTCCGATCACGGCCTGAGCCCCCCACCCCCACTGGAAGACGGCGACGACGACGCCGTAGGCGACGAGGTACGAGAGCACGCGCGACGAGCATCGCCTTGAGCGGGATGATCAACGAGCGGAACGCCATCATCAAGGCCAAGAACGCGATCCCGACACCGACCAAGATGTAGAACACCAGGCGGTCCGAGACGCGTGCAGTGAAGTCGATGAACGTCGCCGTCTCGCCGCCGACGAACACTTCGTCCGGCGATCGATCCCGGTACCGTCGACGGCCGCGGGCAGTGTGGTCGAGCGGAGGTCCTCGCACGAGCGTCGGCGGTCGCCTCGTTGGCGTCGGGGCCCGTGGTCACCGGCACCACGCGGAACAGCACGGCGTCGCGGGCGTCGCTGAGCACTGGGCGGTGACGTCGATTCGACGCCGTCGGTTGCTTGCGCAACGTCTCGAACATCGCGACGACCACTCCCGCGACTGGTTTCGAGGAGTTCGCCCTTCGCCGGAGAAACCTGAGCGACGATGAGGAGCGGCGCGTTCTCGCCGGGTCCGAACCCTTCCTCGACGAGATCGAAGGCGCGTTTCTGCGTCACGGAATCGGGGAGCGCGCCGTCGTCGATGATGCCGAGGTCGGCCGACGCGCGTACGGTGCGGCGATGATCGAGCAGCACGATGCACCGGGACGACCGCGAACACCCATCGCCGTAGCGCTGATTGAAGTCCGTGCCCAACGAGGCCCAGAACTCCGTGACTCGACGTCGGTCGGATGTTCTCGCGACCCCACGGAAGGCTGGCCCACGCGATGTGCTTCGCCCATCACCCCGCAGCATCGCCGGGAGCAACGTCAGGGCGCTGATGACCGTGATCAAGACGAAGATCGTCGTGGTCAGTGCGAGGAGCGAGATGAACGGCACGCCGACGACGATCAACGCCAGCGTCGTCGCCATGCGACGGTGACGCCGGCGAAGATCACGGACTTGCCCGCCGAGCTCCACGCCAACGCGAAATCGGCGTGTCTGACGTCGTGGCCGTTGCCGCGGAGTTGTCGGTAGCGGTTGACGATCAGCAGCGAGTAGTCGACACCGACGCCGAGGGCGAGCATCGTGCCGAGGATCTCGTTGACGCTGCCGATGTTGAACACGT
>CBDDKF010000026.1:0-141333 GCA_965230015.1 Ilumatobacteraceae bacterium
CGCCACCGCCGAGAACGCACACAGCGCCAGCACTGCCGGGCGGATCGCTTCGGTCGGGATGTGGTCGTGCAGTCGGCGCGATGTCCACCACCCGAGCATCACGAACGGGAGTACCAGCGCGGTGAGTTCGAGTTCGTGCGCGCCGATCTCGCCCGCGATAGTCAGCGCGACGATCGACAGCACCGTGCCCACGGCGAAGAAGGCTGCAAGCGACGAGCGCATCTGAGCCCGATCGTCGTGCTGATACGTGAGCGCCATCGGCGGGCCGCCGATACCCACCGACGTGCCGGTGATCCCTGACGCAAGACCTGCGGTGAACAACGCGGTCGATGTCGGCCGGAAGCGGCGCGAGGTGATCGATGCAGCCACGCCGAGGAGGACTGCGGCGGCGACGAAGACCGACAGGATCGTGTCGGAGATGCGGGCGACCAAGAACGCGCCGACGGCCACGCCGGGAAGTCGGCCGAGCAGCGCGAGGCCGATGCCACGGGTCTGCACATGCTCGCGGTCGGCGACGGCGACGGCGACCGACAGCGGCAGCACGGAGACCACGATCACCACCGGCACGAACGACGGGTCGATCAGCGCCAGCACCGGCGCGGCGAGCATGCCGAGACCGATCCCGACCGTCGCCTGCACCACCGCCCCGACGTACGTCAGCGCCACGCACGCCAGTGCCGTGGGCAACCACAGGCCGGCGACCGAGAGTGCGGTCACCGGCGCCCTTGAGGCGCTTCGGTGTTGCCTGCTCGGGATGGTCGGGCCATTGATGCTTCGGGTACCGACCGGCCATGTCCTTGCGCACGTCGGCCCAGGATCCGCGCCAGAACCCCGGTAGGTCGGTCGTCACCTGGATCGGTCGGTCGGCCGGCGACAGCAACGTCAAGCGAATCGCCCGTCCGGCTGCGGTGGGGTGTTCGTCGAGGCCGAAGAGATCCTGAACGCGAACGGCTGCGGCGGGGTCGTCTCCCTCGTAGTCGAGCGGCGTGGTTCGACCTGTTGGCAAGGTGAGAACCGGCGGGGCAAGTTCGTCGACCTCTGCGCCCTGCGGCCACGGGAGCTGTGCCCGCAGCACGGTCACCAGATCGAGCGCCTGGAGGTCGGCGGCGCGCTGGGCCCCGTGGAGGAACGGTGCGAGCCACTCATCGAGTGACGCCTTCAGGCCTCCGGTCGACCAGTCCGGCCACGGAGCACCGTGCGCGCGATGCAGGAACGTCACCCGTGCGCGTAGGGCCGTGGCTCGGTCGTTCCACGAGAGCGCGCCCAGATCGGTGTCGCGAACGCGGCGGAGCAACGCCGCCGTCGTCTCGTCGCCGGGCGGCGGCGGGCCGCTGTTCGTCGCCAAGCGGATCGCGCCCAAGCGACGCTCGATCGTTTCGACGAGGTCGTTGCGATCGCGGTCCCAGTCGATCGAGTGGCGTATCTCGATGTCGTCGCCGTAGCGCGTGACGAGCTCCGACTCGTCGACGGCGGCTGCCAGACGGATCCGCGCCCGGTCGCGTTTGCCATCAAGGTCGGCCGCGACGACAAAGGGCTCATTGGCGAGCGAGTCGTCGTCGGGCAACCACGCTCCCGTGCCACTGCGCAGCTGGTATTGCCCGCGGCGCCGCCGTCCGGCGAGTCGGTCGGGGTAGGCCAGCAGCAACACCGATCCGGCGGCGTCGGGGTCGACGTCGTCGAGCGATCCGTCCAGGCCGGCCCGCCGGGCGAGGTCGCGTGCCCGGTCGGCAACCCGGGCGACGCCGTTGCGGTCCGCGCCGGCGAATCCGTGTTGTCCGGCGACGACGGCCACCCTCAGCGCGATGTCGGAGGGGCGGTCGTCGGGGCGTCCGCCGAACACGTCGCGATCGTCGAGGAGCGCGGCCCACCGTGCACGCGGTGAACGTCGGCGCACCAACGATCATGCTCGCCAGGCGCGGATGCACGGGCAGGTCGAGCATGCGCCGGCCGAGACTGGTGATCGAGCCGTCGCCGGTCGTTGCGCCAAGCGCGCGCAGGAGCTCGTTCGCCTGTTCGAGGGCACCTGCGGGCGGGTCGTCGATGAACGTCGGCCGATCGCCCCACGCGGCGAGTTCGAGGGTGAGCGACGCGAGGTCGACCACTTCGATCTCAGGCGTGCGGTACTTGGCGCGACTGGCGTGCTCGACCTTGCTCCACAGCCGGTACGCCACTCCCGGTGCGGTGCGACCGGCGCGTCCGGCCCGCTGGTCGGCCGAAGCTCGGCTGGCGGCAACGGTGGTGAGGCGGGTCATCCCGGTGCGCGCATCGAAGCGCGGTTCGCGGCTGAGACCTGCGTCGATGACGACGCGGATCCCTGCGACGGTGAGCGACGTCTCGGCGATGTCGGTGGCCAAGACCACGCGACGTCGCCCCGGCGCGGACGGTGCGAGCGCCTCGTCCTGGATGCGCCGATCGAGCGCGCCGGCGAGGGCGTAGATCCCCACGTTCGGCCCCACCGCGGTGGCGAGCGCCGACTCGACTCGGCGGATCTCGCCCACACCGGGGAGAAACACCAAAACGTCGCCGTCGTCGTCGGCCAGTGCACCGATCACGGCGGTGGTCGTGGCGTGCACGAGATCCTCGCCGCTTCCGCCTCCTGCTCGACGAGCGCGTGCGCCAGCGCGGCCGGATCGCCGCCCTTTGGTGGTGGCCGCCGAGCCCCGCCAGCGCACGTCGACGTCGTACGAGCGGCCTGCACTCTCCACCACCGGCGCATCGAGGAAGTCGACCAGCGAGTCGATGTCGGGTGTTGCCGACATTGCCACGATGCGCAGATCTGGCCGGATCGTCGCGGCGACATCGGACAGGAGGGCCATGCCTACATCGGTCGGCAAGTTGCGCTCGTGCACCTCGTCGAACAGCACCGCGGCAACACCGGGCAGCTCGGGATCGCGCTGCAGGCGGCGAGTGAGGATCCCTTCGGTGAGCACCTCGATGCGCGTGTGGCGCGACAGCCGCCGCTCGTCACGCGTTTGGTAGCCGACGAGATCGCCGACTTCGGTCCCGGTCGTGGCGGCCATGCGTCGAGCGGCAGCTCGGGCCGCCAGCCGCCGCGGCTCGAGCATGATGATCCGACCATCGGCGCGCCACGGAGCGTCGAGCAGGGCCAATGGCACCACGGTGGTCTTGCCGGCGCCTGGCGGGGCGACCAGGATCGCCCGCCGATGGTCGGCCAGCGCGGCGGCGAGGTCGTCGAGCGCCTCTCGGATCGGTAGGTCGGGGAGCTCGCGGGTCACCCGAGCGCGGGCGAGCCGCGGAACGGTCCCGGGTCGTCGGGCCCCGGGACGTCGATCGACGTCCACCAGCAGGTCTCGGCAATCGCGTCGGCAACCTGCTCCCACTCCGGCGGGTTCCAGCCCTCCGCCTTCGCCGCCAACACGCCATCGACGCGTACGAACACGAATGCCGGGAGCTCGCTGAGCTCCATCGCCCGCACCGCAGCGCGGTCGGGGTCGCAGAACACGAGGTACTGCTCGGTGAGCGGCCCGAGGAACGAGCGGGCGTCGTCGTCGCCGGCCGTGACGAGCAGGTTGATCCGGGCGTCGGCGCCACGGAACTGATCGAGGATGCGGGTGGCGGCCTTGAGCACCCAGGCGCTCTCGTTGGTGTACGGATCGAGGACCACCGTGGCCAGATGGAACGTGGTCAGCCAGTCCATGACGGGTCGCGGCTCGCCGCGGCCGTCTCGGCGCAGGGGCGACAACGTGAGGTCGGTGGGCAGCTGCTTCATCGTCGGGGTGCTCATCGGTAGGTCGGTCGCGGCGGTGGGGTCGACACGCCGGGCCGATCGTAGCGATCGAGTGGCCGGCCGAGCAGATTCTCGCCAGCGAGACGTCCGTCCCGGAGCGCAGTAGCGTGATCTCGTGCATCCGATCGAGCACCTGCGGTATGTCGCCCGGGCGCATGGTGTCGACGCAGCAGCGTTGGTGGAAGAGTCGGCGCACGCACTCGGGTCGATGGGGTTCGACCCTTCGGCGCTGGTCGTCGCGTGTCGCCGTATCGTCGAGCGCCATCCGTTTACCGGCCCGCTGTGGTGGTTGTGCGCCAATCTGACCACCTCGGCCGAACCGCTCGATGCCGTGTGGGAACTCGCCGGGCGGATTCGATCCGACACCACCGGGGTACAGCTCGCCCACGAACTCCCCGACGAGGCCACCGTGGTCACCGTCGGTGCTCCCGAGCTCGTTGCCGATGGGTTGATTCGCCGCGGCGACATCCGTGTCGTTGCCCTCGACAGCCAGCACAGCGCCACGTCGTTCGTGCGGCGGCTCGAGCGGCACGATGTGGACTACGAGCCGGTCGACGCCGCGGCAGCCGGTGCCGTCGCCCGGGCGGCAGACGTGGTGCTCATCGAGGCGCTCGCGCTCGACCGCGAGCGCGTGGTGGCTCCGCTCGGTTCGTCGACGTTGGCGGGCGTGGCAGCAGCGTCGAACACGCCCGTTTGGCTGGTCGCCGGGGTCGGACGGCGGCTGCCGAGCGACATGATCGACGCCATGGTCGGACGGATCGACGAGGCAACGCACGACGTCGATCCGTGGGATCTCGAAGTCGAGGTCTTCCCGACGGACCAGGTCACCGATGTGGTCGGGCCGCTCGGTCGTCTGCCGATGGGGCCTGCGGCCACTGCCCCCGAATGCCCTCCCGCACCGGAGTTGCTGCGCACCAGTCCGATGTGACGTCTCGTTGGCCGACCAGAGAGTCCGATGGGCGCTCAGAGATGGCGAGTCGACGGTGGGTGTCCGAGGATGTCTTCGATGATCTCGTGGGCTTCGGCCTTGCGGTCCTCGGTCACGAAGACCCGTGACATCGGTCCGCGGTGGTCGTTCAACAGGTGAATTCCGAAGTCGTCGCTGGCGACTGCGGGCACCCCAGCTTCGTTGAGGGTGTCGACGATCATGGGTGCTTGCCATTGCGGAACCCACGCCGCCTCGACCGTGCGGTCGGGATCGGGGGGCTTCGGAGGGTGTTTGCCGAACACCCAATGCCATGCGTCGCGCAGCGCACCCATGTGTTCACGTTACGGGCCGTTCATCGACCCGTCACACGCTGGGATGATCCCCTCTCGAGAGGGGAGTAGTGTCGCGATCCCGACGGCGTGTAGTCGTCACCGAGCACCCAGGAGTGCCCATGCCCAACGTCGTGACCGCTGCGTTGCTCCAGACCGATTGGACTGGCGACAAAGAGTCGATGATCGACAAGCACGAGGAGGCAGCTCGCGAGGCGGCAGCGCAGGGCGCTCAGGTGATGTGCTTCCAGGAGCTGTTCTACGGCCCGTACTTCTGCCAGGTGCAGGACGCCAAGTACTACGAGTACACCGAGGCGATCCCCGACGGGCCGACCACCCAACGATTCCAGTCGGTGGCCAAAGAGCTCGGCATGGTGATGGTGTTGCCGATGTACGAGGTCGAGCAGGCCGGCGTGTACTACAACACCGCTGCCGTGATCGACGCCGACGGCACGTACCTCGGCAAGTTCCGCAAGCAGCACATCCCCCAGGTGAAGGGGTTCTGGGAGAAGTTCTACTTCCGGCCCGGTAACGGTGGGTACCCCATCTTCGAGACCGCAGTCGGCAAGGTCGGCGTGTACATCTGCTACGACCGGCACTTCCCGGAAGGGTGGCGGATCCTCGGCTTGAACGGTGCCGAGATCGTGTTCAACCCGTCGGCCACCCACCGTGGTCTCAGTGAGTACCTATGGTCGATCGAGCAGCCGGCAGCAGCGGTGGCCAACATGTACTACGTCGGCGCGATCAATCGGGTGGGCATCGAGCCGCTCGGCGAGAACGACTTCTACGGGCAGAGCTACTTCGTCGACCCCCGGGGCCAGTACGTGGGCGACAAGGGCGATCCGTACAAGCCGGAGCTGATCGTGCGCGAGCTCGACATGGACCGCATCAAGGAAGTGCGCGACGGGTGGGCGTTCTACCGCGACCGCCGCCCCGACGCCTACGACGAAATCGTGGAGGGCTGAGTGGGATGACCACGCTGATTCAGAACGGGACCATCCTCTCGGCAACCGGGCGACGCGCGGGCGACGTGTTGATCGATGGCGAATCGATCGTTGCGACGCTGGCTCCGGGTCAAGCCGATGCACTGGGCATCGTCCCCGAGCGGACGATCGACGCGACCGACAAGTACGTGTTGCCGGGTGGCATCGACGTGCACACGCACATGCAGTTGCCGTTCGGGGGCACGGAGGCTTCCGACACGTTCGAGACCGGCACGATCGCGGCGGCCTGGGGCGGGGTGACGACGATCGTCGACTTCGCCGTGCAGTCGGCGGGACAGAACGTGCACGAGTGCCTCGCCGAGTGGCACGAGAAGGCCGACGGAAACTGCGCCATCGATTACGGCTTCCACCAGATCATCGGCGGAGTCGACGAGGAGTCGCTGAAGGCGATGACGTATCTCGTCGACAACGAGGGCATCACCAGCTTCAAGCTGTTCATGGCCTATCCCGGGGTGTTCTACTCCGACGACGGGCAGATCCTGCGAGCGATGCAGAACGCCTCCGAGACGGGATCGATGATCATGATGCATGCCGAAAACGGCATCGCCATCGACGTGCTCGTCGCTCAGGCGCTGGCCCGCGGCGAGACCGATCCGAAGCATCACTCGTTCACCCGCCCCGCCGAGATGGAGTCGGAGGCGACCCACCGGGCGATTCAGCTGTCGAAGATCGCCGGCAACGTGCCGTTGTACATCGTGCACATGTCGGCTGCGCAAGCGTTGAAAGAAGTCGCTGCTGCGCAGCACGAGGGCCTCAACGTGTTTGCCGAGACGTGCCCGCAGTACCTGTACCTGTCGCTCGAGGAGCACCTCTCCCAGCCGGGGTTCGAGGGCGCCAAGTGGGTGTGCTCCACGCCGCTGCGCTCGCACCACGAGGGTCACCAGCGCGATCTGTGGAAGGGCTTGCGGATGAACGAGTTGGCCATCGTGTCGACCGACCATTGCCCCTTCTGCATGAAGGAACAGAAGGAGCTCGGCGTGGGCGACTTCTCCAAGATTCCGAACGGCATCGGTGGCGTCGAGCACCGGATGGAGCTGCTGTACCAGGGTGTGGTGACGGGCGAGTTGACGCTCGAGCGGTGGGTGGAGACGTGCAGCACCACCCCGGCGCGCATGTTCGGTCTCGAGAAGAAGGGTGTGATCGAGCCGGGCGCCGACGCCGACATTCTGGTGTGGGACCCCAATGGGCACACCAAGATCGGGATCAACGACAAGCACCACATGAACATGGATCACTCGGCCTATGAGGGATTCGAAATCGACGGCAAGGTCGACACGGTGCTCAGCCGCGGCATGGTCGTGGTCGAGAACGACGAGTTCGTCGGCCGTCCCGGCCACGGCCGCTACATCAAGCGCGGCCTGTCGACATATCTGAATTAGGAAGCGAGCACGCGATGAAACGGATCTCTCACTGGATTGACGGGCGGGTCGTCGAGTCGACGTCGGGCAACTCGGCGCCGGTCTACGACCCGGCGACGGGTGAACAGAGCGGCGCAGTCGACTTGGCGTCGGTCGACGAGGTCGATGCGGCCGTCGCCACGGCTCGTGCGGCAGCGGTCGAGTGGCGGGCCACACCGCTGTCGCGCCGCGCCGAGGTGATGTTTCGGTTGCGCGAGCTGTTCGACGCCAACCGCAAGGAGATCGCGTCGATCGTGTCGGCCGAGCACGGCAAGGTCGTGTCGGACGCAATGGGTGAGGTCGCCCGCGGTCTCGAGAACATCGAGTTCGCCTGTGGTATCCCGCAGTTGATGAAGGGCGAGTACTCCGAGCAGGCCGCAGGCGGGATCGACGTGTACTCGATTCGCCAGCCGCTCGGCGTGGTCGCCGGCATCACGCCGTTCAACTTCCCGGCGATGGTGCCCGTGTGGATGTTCGCCAACGCGTTGGCGTGCGGCAACACGTTCGTGCTCAAGCCGAGCGAGAAGGATCCCTCGGTGTCGTTGTACCTCGCCGAGTTACTCGCCCAAGCCGGGCTACCGAGCGGATGCTTCAACGTGGTCCAGGGCGACAAGGTGGCGGTCGATCGGATTCTCGGGCACCCCGACATCGCGGCGGTGAGCTTCGTCGGCTCGACGCCGATCGCCAAGTACATCTACGAGACCGGCACGTCGAATGGCAAGCGGGTGCAGGCGCTCGGCGGCGCCAAGAACCACATGCTCGTTCTCGGCGACGCCGATCTCGACATGGCCGCCGATGCTGCCGTGTCGGCCGGTTACGGCTCGGCAGGCGAGCGGTGCATGGCGATCAGCGTCGTGCTCGCCGCCGATGCGATCGCCGACGAGTTGGTCGACAAGATCGCCGAGCGCATCCCGTCGATCAAGGTAGGACCCGGTGACGAGCCGGACAACGAGATGGGCCCGCTGATCACCGCCGAGCATCGCGACCGGGTGCGCGGCTATGTCGACGGAGCACCGGGCGAGGGCGCCACCGTGGTCGTCGACGGTCGTGAGGGTGTCGACGATGCCAATGGTGGTCAGGGCTTCTTCTTGAACCCGACCCTGCTCGACAACGTGTCGACCGACATGGCCTGTTACCGCGACGAGATCTTCGGGCCGGTGTTGTCGGTCGTTCGCGTCAGCGGCTACCAGGACGGCATCGAGACCATCAACGCCAACCAGTTCGCGAACGGCACGGCCGTCTTCACCCGCGACGGCGGCGCCGCTCGCCAGTTCCAGTTCGACGTGCAAGTCGGCATGGTCGGGCTCAACGTGCCGATCCCAGTGCCGGTCAGTTACTACAGCTTCGGAGGCTGGAAGGCCAGCCTGTTCGGCGACACCCACATGTACGGGCCAGAAGGCATCAACTTCTACACCCGTGGCAAGGTCGTCACCAGCCGCTGGCCAGACCCCGCGACCAGCCGCGTCGACCTCGGCTTCCCGGAGACGCGCTGAGCATGGAACTGGGCATCGTGTTGCAGGCGACGCCGCCGGCGTCGCGAGTGGTGGATCTGTGTCGACGCGCCGAGATGTACGGCTTCGACTACGCGTGGACGTTCGACTCGCACATCCTCTGGGAAGAGCCGTACGTGATCTACAGCCAGATCTTGGCCGAGACGCGCAACATCGTGGTCGGCCCGATGGTCACCAACCCGGCGACCCGCGACTGGACCGTCACTGCGTCGACGTTCGCCACGCTCAACGAGATGTACGGCAACCGCACCGTGTGCGGCATCGGACGCGGCGACTCGGCAGTTCGGGTGACCAACGGCAGGCCGACCACGTTGGCCACGATGGGCGAGTCGATCCACGTGATCCGTGAGCTGGCCAACGGTCGCAGCGTCGACTACAAGGGCTCGACGATCACCCTTCCGTGGGCGTCGAAGAGCGAACTCGAGGTGTGGGGCGCGGGCTACGGACCGAAGGCGCTGAAGCTGATCGGCGAGACCTGCGACGGGTTCATCCTGCAGCTGGCCGACGAGTCGATCGCCGAGTGGACGATCGGCGCGGTGCGCGCCGCCGCTGTCGATGCCGGACGCGACCCCGACGACATCACGATCTGTGTCGCCGCACCGGCATATGTCGGCCCGGTCGAGAACATGGAGTACATGCGCGACCAGTGCCGGTGGTTCGGCGGGATGGTCGGCAATCACGTGGCCGACATCGTCGCCCGTTACGGCGAGACCTCCGACGTGCCGGTGGCGTTGACCGACTACATCAAGGGCCGCGAGGCCTACGACTACAACCAGCACGGCCAGGCCGGCAACACCCATGCCGAGTTCGTCCCGGACGAGATCGTCGACCGGTTCTGCCTGCTCGGCCCGGTCGAGCATCACCTCGAACGGTTGGCCAACCTGCAGGCGCTCGGTGTCGACCAGTTCGCGATCTACCTACAGCACGACGCCAAGGACGCCACGCTTCAGGCCTACGGCGACCACGTCATCCCCGCCCTCGCCGACCAGGTCGCCGCCAAGCGCTGACGGGCTCGGCTCAGGTTGCGGCGCTGAGGGCGGCGTCGAGGATGTCGAGGCCCTCGCGGGCGACGTCGTCGGGTGTGGTGCACGGCGGGACGACGTGAATCCGGTTGGCCACGGGCAACGGCCACATGCCCCGCTCCTTGCAGGCAGCGGCGACGGCGGCCGACGGCAGCGGCTCGCGGGTCGCGCGGTCGGTGACCAGCTCGGCCACCCAGAACACACCGAGACCGCGGACTTCGCCGATCGCCTCGTGGCGCGTGGCCATGTCGCTCAGCGCCGGCCCGATGATGTCGTCGCCGAGGTGACGGGTGTGTCCCAGCACGTCCTCATCTTCGAAGATGTTGATGCTGGCCACGGCCGTGGCGCAGGCGAGAGGGTGGCCCGAATAGGTCAATCCGCCGGGGAACACCCGCTCGTCGTAGCTGGCGGCGATCGCCTCGGTGATGACCACGCCGCCCAGCGGGATGTAACCGGAGTTGACGCCCTTGGCGAAGGTGATCAGGTCGGGCTGGGCGTTCCAGCCGTGCCACGCAAACCACTGCCCGGTGCGGCCGAAGCCGGCCATCACCTCGTCGGCGATCCAGACGATGCCGAATTCGTCGCACAGCGCACGCACACCTTCCAGATATCCGTCGGGTGGGATCAGGATGCCGTTGGTGCCCACCACGGTTTCGAGCACGATCGCCGCCACCTTGTCGGGGCCTTCGGCGACGATCGTGTCGCGCAGGTGCTCGAGTGCTCGCGCGCACTCTTCTTCGGCCGACGTCGAGTGGAACGGCGAGCGGTACGGGTACGGCCCCCAGAACTTGACGAGTCCGGTCGTCGCCGGCTCGTTCTCCAGGCGTCGCCCCTCGCCGGTGAGCCCGACCGCCAGCATCGTGCCGCCGTGATAGCTGCGGTACGTCGAGAGGACCTTGTGTCGTCCGGTGAATCCCCGCGCCAGCCGGACGGCGTTCTCGATCGCCTCGGCGCCCGCGTTGGTGAAGAAGACCTTCGAGAACGGGCCGTGGGGGCTGGCCATCCGGTCGGGCTGCGGTTGACCGTTGCGACCGAGGTTGGCGCGGTCGACGATCAACCGCGCCGCTTCGCTGCGCTGATCGTTGGCGAACGTCGGTGACACCATCGTGAGCCGCTCGGCCTGCGCTTTGATCGCTTCGATCATCTTCGGGTGTTGATGCCCGAGGTTCATGTTGACGAGCTGACTGGTGAAGTCGATCCACGTGGTGCCGTCGGCGTCCCACATCTTCGACCCGGCCGCGCCCGCGATCACCACGGGGTCGAGCGCGGCCTGCGCCGACCATGAGTGGAACACCCGCTCACGGTCGTGGGCGTAGGCGTCGCGGAGCAGCACGTCGTCGTCGAGCGCAGTCATGTCGCGATGGTAGGACGCCAGCGACGTGGGTGCGGCACGGCGCTGCCCAGTGACGGCGGCGCCACCGCGCTCTACGATCCCGTACATGGCTGAGATGGTGAGTTTCCCGAGCAACGGCAACGACGCCCAGGGGTACCTGGTGGTGCCCGAGAGCGGATCGGGACCCGGCGTGATCGTGGTCCAGGAATGGTGGGGGCTCGACTCGGGCATCAAGGAGATCGCCGATCGGCTCGGCGAGGCCGGCTTCGTGGCGCTGGCTCCGGACCTGTATCACGGCGAGCTGGCAGGGCACACCGAGATGGACAAGGCCGGCGAGCTGATGAACTCGCTTCCACCCGAGCGCGCCGCCCGTGACATGAGCGGTGCGGTCGATTACCTCGCCGACCACGCGGCGACCACGGGTGGCGGCGTCGGCGTGATCGGATTCTGCATGGGTGGGATGCTCAGCTTCATCCTCGCGGCGTTGCGGCCGGACAAGGTGCACGCAGCCGTGCCGTTCTACGGCTATCCCTCGGGCGACGCGATGCCGGATCTGTCGAAGATCGAAGCGCGGATCATGGGCCACATGGCCGAGAACGACGACTTCTTCCCGCCCGACGGTGCGCGCGAGCTAGAACGCACGCTGACCGAACTTGGCAAGAGCGCAACGATCACGGTCCACGAGGGCACGGGCCATGCCTTCATGGCTCCGCACAACGCGTTGGGGACACAAGACCAGGACAAGATCGACGAGATCTGGCCGCAGGTCACCGCGTTCCTGCACGAGCACCTCCGCGAACAGCAGGGCTGAGCGCACCTCGATGTCTCGTTTCGACGCCGTCCTCTTCGACGCGGGCGGCGTGCTGGTGCTGCCCGACCCGACCGTGCTCGCACCTTTGCTCGCCCACTACGGCGGTTCGCAGGACCACGATCGTCATCGCCGGGCGCACTACGCCTCGATGAAGGCCAAGTCGGACTCACGATCGCTCGAGGGTTCGTGGGACGTGTACAACGACACCTACGTGGCGACGGTCGACGTCGACGACCACGAACGCGACGAGGCTGCACAGGTCCTCGACCGCACGCGTTCGGCCTGGTTGTGGCGCCATCGCATCGACGACTCACGAGCCGCACTCGACCGGTTCGCCGCAGGTGGCGTACCGATCGGCGTGGTGTCGAACGCCAGCGGACAGATCGAGCAGATGCTGGCCCGCGAGATCTGCCAGGTCGGCGACGGCGACCACGTGGCGATGCGCTGCATCGTCGACAGCCACGTGGTCGGAGTTGCCAAACCCGACCCGAAGATCTTCGACTATGCGCTGCCGTACTTCACCGAATTCGACCGCGACCGGATCGCCTACGTCGGCGACTCGGTGACGATGGACGTCGAGGGATCGACCGCAGCCGGATTGCACCCGATCCTCCTCGACCCGTACGACGATCACGTCGGCGCCGACTTCGATCGGATCAGCTCGCTCCACGACCTCGCCGATGAGCTGCTGTAACGATCGTCTCTGAGACGATCGTTACAGCTCAGTTCTGCGAGTTGGCGATCAGCTGGCGGGCGATCACCTTGAGGCACAGCGTCTCGTCGGCGCCCTCGAAGATCGACAGCACCCGAGCGTCGACGAACAGTCGGCTGACCGGGAACTCCTCGGCGTAGCCCATCCCACCGTGGATCTGCATCGCTTCACGCGTGACCCACTCGGCGGCCTTGCACACGTAGGCCTTGACCATCGACGCTTCCGTCGCGCCCTCGCCCTTGGCCATCAACGTGGCGACGGCGTAGGAGAACTGGCGGCCGGCTTGGATCAAGGTCGCCATCCGGCCGAGCTTCGCCCTGGTCAACTCGTAGTTGATGATCGGCTCGCCGAACACCACACGGTTCTCGGCGTAATCGAGCGCTGCCTCGTACGCCGCCTGCATGACCCCGACGGCGCGAGCCGCGGTTTGTAGCCGACCGTTCTCGAAGCCGGCCATCTGGTAGTAGAAGCCGCGCCCGAGGCCCTCCTCGCCACCGACCTGGTTGGCTGCGGGCACCCACCAGTCTTCGAGGGCGATCTCATAGGAGTGCATCCCGCGGTAGCCGATCGTGTCGATCGGGCGTCCCTCCATCTTGCCGACGCGCGGTGACTCACCACCGACGTCGACCGGGTCCTGGGTGAATTCGAACCCGTGGGCGTCGCCGCGTGGCTTGGGGACGATGAACAGGCTGAGCCCGCGGTGCGTTTTCGAACGATCGGGATCGGTGCGTGCCAGGAGGGTGAGGGCATCGGCGCGGGCGCCGTACGTGCACCACGTCTTGACGCCGTTGATCACCCACCCGTCTTCGCCGTTCGGGCCGGGTGCCGGGTTTGCGGTGACCTTGATGCCCGCCACATCGCTGCCGTAGTCGGGCTCGGTCACGGCCACCGCAGGCATCACTTCGGCGGTCGCCAGCTTCGGCAACCACTCCTGCTTCTGGTCTTCGGTGCCGCCCTTCACCAACGCCCTGGTGAGGATCTCGGGCCGCGTGATGAGCGAACCACCGATTCCCAGGCTGGCCTTCGACAACTCCTCGGTTGCCGCAACCATGGCGATGTACTCGCTGTCGCCACCTTCGCTGTAGCCGCCGTACTCGGCCGGCACGCTCAACCCGAATGCGCCGAGTTCGGCCAGGCCGGTGACGATCTCTTCGGGCACGTCGGCGTTGGTGCGGTGCACGTGTTCGGCGTGGGGGGCGATGACGTTCTGGGCGAACGATCCGAACGTGTCGGCGACCATGTCCATGTCGTCGTCGAGGTGGCGCGGTCCCGCTTGATCGGCGAGTGACGACACGAAGTCGGGCGAGCGGAAACTGGCGATGACATCGCGGGCTTCGTCGAACGCGCCCGGCTCGACGCCCCACTCCGCTTCGCTGCCGAACACCTTGCCGGCGAGGTCGTGGGCCATGTCGGCGGCGAAGGCACACGTGATTCGAGCCTCGACGTCGCCCTTTGCGCCGTAGTCGAGCAGCGATCGTGCGGTGGCGACGGCCGATGCGGCGTGGGCGATGTCGTACGCCAGTACTTGGTGGGTGTCGGGCCCGCCGGAGTCGGCCAAACTGCGGATCGCTTTGCCGACCACGCGGTCGGCGAGGTCGATGACGTCGGCAGCGGCGGCGAGATCCGCGACGGGGGTAACGGAAGCGGCACTCATGGCGTGTGACCCTACCGCTGGGTAATCCCGCGGGTCCCGTCCGGCTCATCTGCCACCCTGTGACCGATGACATCGGCGATCTGTGTGTTCTGCGGTTCGAGTACTGGCCGCGGGCCGGAGTTCGCGTCGGTTGCGGCTGAACTCGGTGCCGCGATCGCCGGCGACGGCCACCGTCTGGTGTACGGCGGCGGCGATGTCGGTCTCATGGGCGTGGTCGCCGGCGCGGCGCTCGCTGCCGGCGGTGAGGTCACCGGGGTGATCACCGAATCGCTGGTGAAGTCCGAGGTCGCCCATCGCGGCCTCTCGGAACTCGAGGTGACCGCGTCGATGCACGAACGCAAGGCGCTGATGGCGGCGCGCAGCGACGCCGCGATCGTGCTCCCGGGCGGCTTCGGGACGCTCGACGAGGTGTTCGAGCTGCTCACCTGGAACCAGCTCGGTCTGGTTTCGACGCCGGTCGTGTTCCTCGACGTCGACGGCTACTTCGACCTGCTGTTTCGTTTCGTCGATCACGCCGTCGCCCACGGCTTCGTGCCCGCCGATCACCGGTCGCTGGCGCGCCGTGCCGCCAACGTCGACGATGCGCTGCGGTTGGCGCTGGCGACACCGACGGAGATCGGCCCGAAGTGGCTCGATCGGTGACGTTGCAGTTGCGCACGCGTTTGCGACAATGACGCAAGTGCGGAGCAGGATCGGTGGGTTGATCGTCGGCGCGATTGTGTTGGCCGCGTGTTCGCCTGCCGCGCCCGACGTGGAGTCGGCCGACCCGATCGGCGACGCAGCGACCGATGACGTCATCGACACGAGCGACGACGACACGGACACGAGCGACGACGACAGCGACGACTCGTCCGTTTTGGAGTGGGGCGACTGCGACGATGCCGTGCCGTTCGCCGTGGTGACCTTCGAGTGCACCACGCTGGCCGTCCCGCTCGATCACGACGATCCCGACGGCGAGCAGATCGAACTCGCCGTCACCCGAGTGCCGGCTGGCGATGCGGATGAGCGCATCGGCTCGCTGGTGTTCAATCCCGGCGGGCCCGGCGGGTCGGGGGTCGAGTTCTTGCGCAACGCGGCGCCGATCGTGCCCTCCGAGGTCGCCGACCGCTTCGATCTCGTCAGCTTCGACCCGCGGGGTGTGGGGGCGAGTACGGCGGTGGAGTGCGCTGTCGACTTCGACGACGAGGTCGTCCTGCTCGCCGAAGGTGACGACGACGCGTGGTCGGCCCTCGTCGCCGATGCCGAGGACGCTGCCGACGACTGCACGGCCGACACGTTGGAGCTCGGACCATGGGTCGGCACCAACAACGCGGCCCGCGACCTCGACCTGCTGCGCGCCGCGCTCGGCGACGAACAACTGACCTACGTGGGGTTCTCGTACGGCACGCGCTTGGGCGCCACCTACGCCGAGCTTTTCCCCGACCGAGTGCGCGCGCTCGTGCTCGACGGAGGGGTGTTGCCGACCACGGATGAAACCGAACTGGCGCAGGGTCAGGCCGCGGGATTCGATCTGGCCCTGGAACGCTTCGCCGATGCCTGCGACGCCGACGACGACTGTCCGCTGCGGGGCCCGACGCTCGAGGTGTACGCGGATCTCGTGAACGACATCGCCGAGGTCGGTTCCTACGACACATCCGACCCGCCGCGCACGCTCAGCCCGGGCGAGTTGCAGCTCGGCGTGGCCGCCGCCCTGTACTCCCAGCAGACCTGGCCGATTCTGGCGATCGCCCTGCGCGACGCCGCGGTCGAACGTGACGGCTCGCTGTTGCAGGTGCTCGCAGATGGCCTCACCGGACGCAAGCTCGACGGCACGTACGACAACTCGCAGGTGGCCAACGGATTCATCAGCTGTGCCGACGATCCGCAGCGGCCGCCCGCCGACGAGGTGCGCGACGCAGCCGACACTGCCGCTGACGTGTCCGACTACTTCGACGACTTCCTCCGTGCCAGTACGGGTTGTATCGGCATTGCCCCGGCGATCGATCCGTTGCGCATCGGCCCCGCCGATGGCGCGGCGCCCATCCTGGTCATCGGTACGACCGGTGATCCGGCGACGCCGTACGAGTGGTCGGTCGCGCTGGCCGAGTCGCTCGACAGCGGCAGCCTGTACACGGTCGAAGGAGATGGACACACGGCCTACCTGTCGATCCCGTGCGTGGAGCCGGTGGTCAACGCGTACCTGATCGACCTCGAGCTGCCCGAGGATGGCGCGTCGTGTCGCGACGTGCAGGCCGGCGACGTGTTCGCGCCTGCCGGCGAGAGTGAGTTCGAGTTGATCGTCCGCTTGTTCAGTTGCCTGCGCGACAACGGTGCCGACGTGCCCGAGGTCGATCTCGCCGACCTGCTGGCCGACCCGAGTGGCGAAGAACTGTTCGCCGACTTCGACCCGACCGATCCCGATGTCGCCGCGGCGCTCGTGGCCTGCGACGACATCGTCGGCCAGCTCTGAGGCGCCGGTCCCCGCGACTCCGCAGTCACAGCCCGACGTCCACAGCCCGCCCACACCGAGTCCACCGATCTCGGGCGTGGATCCACATCGAGATCACACGATGAGGGGACTGACGATCCACAGGGTCGATGGCGCATGATCGACACATGGTTCTGCGGATCCTGCAGCGAGGGGACAGCGGCGGACGGCCCACTAATCGGCCTGGTGATCGACGCGGAGATCGGCGGTCCGACGACGGCCTGCGTCGGCACGGCGTCGTACTCGAGCACGGCGATCGACGCGACCTCGAGCGCGCCGGTTGGCGGACCACGCTCGAGTACCGCGAGAACCACGTGCGCAGTCGCAACGGCACGCTGCTCGAGGTGCATCCGGCGTGGTACGCCGAAGGCGAACGGACCCGCCAGGGTCGGAGCCGTGACGGCGCGTCGGTCGAGGTGATCTCTGCAGTCGCCGACACCGCTGATCGAGCGTGGGCAGCGCTGCGGGTGCAGGCGGATCTCGTCGGCTTGCGGCACGGGCGTCGGGCGGCGAATCGGGCGTCGTAGACCCCGCGATCGGGCCCCCGAAGGGGGGTGATGCGGCGCGTCGCCCCAGCACCTGGGCCGATCTCGATGAGGCGTTGACACCCGCGAGTTGCACTGCTGTAATTACGTGCCCGCCATTCACCCGTGTACACGATCGACGCCAGCCGGCGGCAGCACGATCGCACTTCTTTCGAATCTCCTTACCTCTTCATTGATCCAGATTCTCCCTACGTAACGGATCCCTACAAATCGGAGCGACCGGTGACCCTGATCGACGACAACGTCAGCGAAACGAATTCGACCACCACGCTCACCGATGCGTCGGCTGCTGCGCACGATGCGCAACGATCTCCTTCGGCAACCGCAGCTGCTGGATCCAACGGCATGCGCGTTCGCAAGCGCAGTGGCGCCCTCGAACCCGTCGACGTCAACAAGATCGTCAACGCGATCGCCCGAGCCAGCGAGGGACTGCTCGGCGTCGACCCGATGCGCGTCGCCACACGCACGATCTCGGCCCTCGCCGATGGAGCGACCACTCGCGAGCTCGACGATCTGTCGATCCGCACCGCCGCAGGACTCATCGTCGAAGAGCCCAACTACTCCAAGCTGGCGTCGCGCCTGTTGGCCACGGTGGTCGACAAAGAGGTGCGCAACCAGAACATCCCCTGGTTCTCCGAGTCGATCGCCGTCGGGCACCAGCAGGGTCTGGTGGCCGACCACGTGCTCGACTTCGTCAACGCCAATGCTCCTGCGTTGAACGCGGCGATCGACTCCGATCGCGATCGCAACTTCGAGTTCTTCGGGTTGCGCACTGTGTACGACCGCTACCTCCTGCGTCACCCTGAACGACGCGAGGTGATCGAGACGCCGCAGTACTTCTTCTTGCGCGTCGCCTGCGGATTGTGCGCGCCGGTCACCGGCATCGACGATCCCGAACAGGCCCCCGACGTCGAGTCGGTCGTGGCGTTCTACGACCTGATGTCGTCGCTCGCCTACCTTCCCTCTAGCCCCACCCTGTTCAACTCCGGCACGGCGCACAGCCAGATGTCGAGCTGCTACCTCCTCGATTCGCCAGAAGACAGCCTCGACGGCATCTACAAGCGCTACACCGACATCGCCAAGCTGTCGAAGTTCGCCGGCGGCATCGGCGTCGCCTGGCACCGGGTGCGCGCCAAGGGCAGCCTCATCCAGGGCACCAACGGCCTCTCCAACGGCATCGTTCCGTGGCTGCGCACGCTCGACTCGTCGGTCGCCGCGGTGAACCAAGGCGGCCGCCGCAAGGGTGCCGCGTGTGTGTATCTCGAGTCGTGGCACGCCGACATCGAAGACTTCCTCGAGCTGCGCGATAACACCGGCGATCACGCCCGGCGTACGCACAACCTGAACATCGCCAACTGGGTGCCCGACTTGTTCATGGAGCGCGTCGAAAAGGACTGGCAATGGAGCCTGTTCGACCCGAAGAAGGTGCCGCATCTCACCGACCTCTACGGCGAGGAGTTCGAGCGGGCCTACCTCGCTGCCGAAGAGGCTGGGCAGTACGAGAAGCAAGTGTCGGCACGTCAGCTGTACTCGCGCATGATGCGCACGCTCGCCCAGACCGGCAACGGCTGGATGACGTTCAAAGATGCGTCGAACGCCAAGTGCAACCAGACCGGGGCGACCAACGCCGACGGCAGTCCGCGAGTGGTGCACCTGTCGAACCTGTGCACCGAGATCCTCGAGGTCACCGACCAGGACAACACTGCGGTGTGCAACCTCGGTTCGCTCAACCTGGGCGCGTTCGTCGACGGCGGGGCGTTCGATTTCGACCGTCTCGGCGAGGTGGTGCGCCAGGTCGTGCCGTTCCTCGACCGGGTGATCGACATCAACTACTACCCGACGCCCGAAGCCGAGCACTCGAACCACACGTGGCGTCCGGTCGGCCTGGGCCTGATGGGGCTGCAAGACGTGTTCTTCAAGCTGGGCATGCCGTTCGACTCGCCAGATGCCCGCGACCTCAGCCGCCGGATCAGCGCCCACATCTACTTCCATGCGTTGTGGGCCTCGAGTGGTCTCGCCGAGACGTTCGGCCCGCACGATGCGTTCGACGGCACACGCGCCGCGGCGGGCGATCTGCAGTTCGACCTGTGGCGCAACGGTGATGGTGCGGTGATTCCCCCCGCCGAGCTGGCGTGGGACGAATTGCGCACACGGGTTGCCGAGCACGGCCTGCGCAACAGCCTGCTCATCGCTATCGCCCCGACCGCCACCATCGCCTCGATCGCCGGGTGCTACGAGTGCATCGAGCCCCAGGTGTCCAATCTGTTCAAGCGCGAGACGCTGTCGGGCGAGTTCATGCAGATCAACCGTTACCTCGTCGGCGAGCTGCAACAGCGCGGCCTGTGGGACGAAGCAATGATCGCCGACATCAAGCGCGCCGACGGCTCCATCGAGGGCGTCGAGCGCATTCCCAGCGAGCTGCAAGAGATCTACCGCACGGCGTGGGAGGTCCCCCAGCGGGCGCTGATCGACATGGCCGCCGAACGTGGTGCGTTCATCGATCAGAGCCAGTCGCTCAACCTGTTCATGGAAACGCCGACGATCGGCAAGTTGTCGTCGATGTACCTCCACGCGTGGAAGTCGGGGTTGAAGACCACCTACTACCTGCGCAGCCGGCCGGCGACACGGATCAACCAGACCACCACCGGTGGCGGATCGGGCGGCTCGCCTGGTGATGACCCGGCGCCGAAGAAGACCTTCACCGACGACGAGGCCGTGGCCTGCAGCCTCGAGAACCCCGAAGCGTGCGAGGCGTGCGACTGATGGCCCTCGTCGATCCCGCTGCCAACTACGCCGCGCCGGCGCGACCGGCCACCGTCGATCCGGCGACAGCGCCGAGCGCGCTCGATCGTCCGACCAACATCCTCGATCCCGGCTTCGACCTCACGTTGCGGCCGATGCGCTACCCGGTCTTCTACGACATGTACCGCGACGCCATCAAGAACACGTGGACGGTCGACGAGATCGACTTCTCCGACGACCTCGTCGACCTCGAACGCAAGTTGATGCCGGCCGAGAAGCACCTCGTGTCGCGGTTGGTGGCGTTCTTCGCCACCGGCGACTCGATCGTCGCCAACAACCTGGTGCTCAACCTGTACCAGCACATCAACGCACCCGAAGCGCGGATGTATCTGTCCCGGCAGTTGTACGAAGAGGCGCTGCACGTGCAGTTCTATCTCACGCTGCTCGACAACTACATCCCCGACATGGCCGAGCGCGAAGCAGCGTTCGCGGCGGTCGAGAACATCCCGTCGATCCGCGCCAAGGCCGAGTTCTGCTTCCGGTGGATGGACTCGATCGAACGGCTCGATCGCATCGAGACCGGCGACGACCGCAAGAAGTTCCTGCTCAACCTGATCTGCTTCGCCAGCTGCATCGAGGGCCTGTTCTTCTTCGCCGCGTTCGCGTACGTGTACTTCCTGCGCTCCAAGGGCCTGCTCAACGGCCTCGCCGACGGCACGAACTGGGTGTTCCGTGACGAGTCGTGCCACATGAACTTCGCCTTCGAAGTGGTCAACACGGTGCGCAAGGAAGAACCCGAATTGTTCGACGAGCAGCTCGAAGCCGACATCCGCCAGATGCTGCGCGAAGCGGTCGACTGCGAGTACCAATTCGCCGAAGACGTCCTCGGCGAGGGCGTGCCGGGCATGAGCCGCGCCGACACACGCAACTACTTGCAGTACGTCGCCGACCAGCGCCTCGGGCAGCTCGGGTATGCGCCGGAGTTCGGTTCGAAGAACCCGTTCAGCTTCATGGAGCTGCAAGACGTGCAGGGCTTGTCGAACTTCTTCGAGCGGACCGTGTCGAGCTACCAGGTCGGTGTCGAGGGCGACGTCGCCTTCGACGAAGAGTTCTAGTCCGGCTGTTCGTTCCGGCTGCCGTTGCCCAGCGGCGGGCCCGGTGAGCGAATCGAGCCGGGAGTACGGGACCACTTCGGCACCACGCCGAGCGTCGGCAGCTCTATGCCATGCGCCGACGTGATGCGCTGAATCATCTCGCGCGCCGCGAAGTGCGGATCGTGCAGCATGTCCGGCGCGGTGTACACCCGCCCCACCGGCACCTCGTACTCGACCATCCGCGCGAGGAGATCGTCGGCGGTCAAGGTGGCCGTCCAGCCGGCAACGAGTGCATCGAGCTCACGCTCGTTGGCGCCGCGGGCGACGTGGGTGGCGAATCGAGCGTCTTCAGCAAGTTCGGGTCGACCCATCGCCGCGCACAGTCGGATGAAGACCGCATCGGCGTTGGCAGCGATCAGTACTTCCGAGCCGTCGCTGGTCGGGTAGGCGTTCGAGGGAGCGACGCCGCGCAGTGCACCACCGTTGCGCATCCGTACGGCACCGCTGATCTCGTAGTCGGCGAGCGTCGACTCCATCAGTGCAGCCACCGCCTCGTAGATCGCCACATCGACCTCTTGACCGCGGCCACTGCGTTCCCGCTCGTAGAGCGCGCCCATCGTGCCGATCACCGCAAACATCGCCGCGAGTGAGTCGCCCAGACTGATCCCCGTGCGCGCTGCCGGTCGATCGGGGTCACCGGTGGTGTGGCGCACCCCGCCCATCGCCTCGCCGATCGCCCCGAAGCCGGGCTCGTGGGCGCGCGGACCGGTTTGCCCGAACCCCGAGACGTGGGTGACGATGACGCCCGGATTGACCGCACTGAGCGAGGCGTAATCCAGGCCAAACTTGTCGAGCGTGCCGGGTCGGGCGTTCTCGAGCAGCACATCGCACTCGGCCGCAAGCGCGCGAACACGAGCGAGGTCGACCTCGTCTTTGAGGTTGGCCACGATCGAGCGCTTGTTACGTGCCAAGGTCGGCCACCACAAGCTCTCGTCGTCGACGGTGACTCCCCACCGCCGCATCGGGTCACCTGACGGCGGCTCCACCTTGATCACGTCGGCGCCGTAGTCGCCGAGCAGCTGGCCGGCGAACGGGCCGGCGATGAAACTGCCGACTTCCAGCACCGTCACACCGTGGAGCGGGCCGTGCACCGTTTCGTCGCTGGCATTCATCAGGCGTTGTCTACCAGGGTGGGAGCGGCGGTCGACGCTGCGAGACTGGGCGCGTGCGTCCGCTTCCACCCGAGATCACCGTGCGCGACGTCACGCTGCGCGACGGGCTCCAAGACGAGCGACCGATCGAACTGGACCAGAAGCTCGCGGTGTACGACGCGCTGGTCGGGGCCGGCGTGCGCGACCTCGAGCTGACGTCGTTCGTGCGGCCGGATCGCGTCCCCGCCATGGCCGACGCTGCGGAGCTCGCGGCCGCCACAGAGGGCACCGCCGACGAGGCGGGCGTGACTCGCTGGGGTCTGGTGCTCAACCGGCGTGGCGGGCAGCGGGCGCTCGATGCGGGCATCGGGCACCTGCAATACGTGGTGTCGGTGAGCGACGAGCACTCCGTGCGCAATGCCGGAGCGACGGCGGCCGAACGGCTGCGCGACCTCGCCGACGTGGTGGCCGACGCGACAGAGGCCGACGCGGTGGTCGAGGTCACGTTGGCGACCGCCTTCGGTTGCCCGTATGCGGGCGCGACCGATCCGGACGCCGTAGCCGAGGCCGCCACCGTGGCGATCGAGCATGGCGTGCGTGGCGTGGGGCTCGCCGACACGATCGGCACGGGCGTGCCGACCGAGGTCGCCGATGTGGTGGCCCGCGTCGTCGACCTCGCCGCGCCGGCTGGCGTTGCGGTCGGTGCGCATCTCCACGACACCCGCGGCCTTGGGGTGGCCAATGCGCTCGCCGCCGTCGGGGCTGGCGCCACACGCCTCGACGCCAGTCTGGGTGGCCTCGGTGGCTGCCCGTTCGCTCCGGGCGCCAGCGGAAACGTGTCGATCGAAGACCTGGTGCACGCCTTCGAAGCGATGGGCTGCCGAACCGGCATCGATCTGCCGCAGCTGATCGGAGCGGCCGAGCTCGCCGTGTCGACCGTTGGACGTCGTCTCGAGGGGCATGTCGCCCTCGCCGGCCCGCGTTTCGCCGAGCACGTGGTGACCACGTGATCCTCGACCAACTCGGCGACGTCGGGGTCGCGATCGTCGCCGGGAAAGGTGGCGTCGGGTCGTCGACCGTTGCGGCCGCGCTGGCACTCGCGGCGGCGCGCAACGGCGCCGATGTGCTGTTCGTGTCGGTCGATGGCAAACCGGGCATCGGACCCCTACTTGGCGGCCGCGAACTCGACGAGAACGAGCACATTCTGCGCAAGATCCGTGGAGCCGGCCGTGTGCGCGGCCGGACGATCCCCGCCGAGCAGGCCTTCGGTGACTATCTGGAACTGCGCGGCGTCGGCGGACTGTTACGCCGTGCCGCCGCGGCCTCCTCACTCGGCATGATCGCAGCGGCAACTCCCGGGCTGGAGCACCTCCTCGTGCTCGGCAAGATCAAAGAACTCGAACGCGACGGGGCTGCCGACCTGATCGTGGTCGACGCGCCACCGGCTGGCAACGCTGTCCCGTTTCTTCGTTCGGCGACCGGCCTCGTCGAGGTGGTCAACTCGGGAGCGGTACGTGACCAGGCCGATGAGGTCGACGAGTTGCTGCGCGACCCGGAGCGGTGCGCGGCGATGGTCGTGACGCTCGCCGAGGAAACGCCGGTCAACGAATCAATCGAGCTGGCCGACGAGCTGGTCAGCGACGTGGGCATCGCCATGCTGCCTGTCGTGGCCAACGGCTGCTGGCCGGAGCGCCCCGGGCTGGCGCGCACGCCGCTCGGCGCGGCGCGGGTGCAGAAGCACTCCTTGTCCGCAGACGCCCGTGGCGTGCTCGAATCGTCGTCCGGGTTCGGCGCAGCCCTCCTGCAACGCCAGGACCGGCAGCTCACCCGATTGCGCAAGCACTTCGACGAGGTCATCACGCTGCCGAGGTTGCCGACCGCACGGCTGGCGTTGCATCACCTCACCGTGTTGGCCGACGCGCTCGACGATCAGGAGCAGTCGTGACCGACCGGACAGAGGAAGAATCGGCGACGCTGAACGACACGATCGATGCAGCAACCTTGCTGCTCACGTGCGGTCCTGGGGGAGTGGGCAAGACCACGACGGCGGCCGCCGTGGGCGTTGCTGCTGCCGTACGAGGGCGGCGCGTGGTCGTGGTTACGGTCGACCCCGCCCGCCGCCTCGCCGATGCGCTCGGCCTCGACGATGGCCAAGCGACCGATGAGCCGCACCGCGTCGACGACGTCGGATCGAACGGGGGCGAGCTGTGGGCATTGATGCTCGACGATGCGGCAACCTTCGATCGGCTGGTGCGCGAGCAGACGTCGACCGAGGAACAGGCCGACGCCATCCTCAACAACCCGATCTACGGTGCGCTCTCGCGGTCGCTGGCCGGGGCTCAGGAGTACATGGCCATCGAGCGCCTGCATCAGCTGTTCACCAGCGACGAGTGGGACTTGGTGATCGTCGACACCCCTCCATCGCGCAACGCAATCGACCTGCTCGGCGCCCCTGATCGATTGGTGGCCTTCCTCAGCAACCCGGTGTACCGCACGCTCACCGTTGGCCAACGAACCTTCGCCCGCGTGACCAACGCTGCATCGTCGATGTTTCTGTGGGCGGTGCGCCGCCTCGCCGGACCGCAGATCGTCGAAGACACCGTGGCCTTCTTCCGGTCGCTGACCACTCTCGAAGACGGTCTTCGGCAACGGGCCGACGAGGTCCGGCAACTGCTGCGCGCCGACGAGACCGCGTTCGTCGTCGTGTCGAGCCCGCGGGCCGAGGCGATCGCCGAGTCCGAACACCTCGTCGGTGCACTGCGTGACGGCGACTTCCCGTTCAGCGGTGTTGTGATCAACTTGATCCACCCGCTCCCGCAGCCGCTCGACGCGGCAGATCGGGCTGCACTCGACGGTGTGGCCGACGGTCCGCTGGCCGATCATCTGGCCTGGCACGACGAGCTCACCGAGTTGGCTCGGTCCGAACGAGAAGAGCTGGCTGGCCTCGCCGAGCTGGCCGACGACGTACCCGTCGTGGAACTGCCATTGATGGACACCGACGTTCACGACGTCGATGGCCTCGGCGGACTGGCCGAGCGGCTGGCGCCGCGCTGACGTGTCGATCCTCAACCCTTCCGTCGACCTCTCACAGTAACGTCGCGTCCATGACGCGCCAGCCGAGCGAGCGCCGATGACGGCATCGATGCCGACCGGGCTCGACGCGGCCGTCGACGAGCTGTTCGACCGGCCCGACCACGAGGGTCTGTCGCTCGCGCTCGTCGTGCTCCACCGGGGGGAGGTGCTCACCGAGCGCTACGGAGTACAACCGGCCAATGCGTTCGAAGACGAGAAGGTGATCGACGCCAACTCGACGCTCATCTCCTGGAGCATGGCCAAGTCGATCGTGCACGCGGCGGTCGGCATTCTGGTCGACGACGGCCGACTCGATCTCGATGCTCCGGCCGCGGTGCCGGAGTGGCGAGGCACCGACAAAGCGGCGATCACCACGCTCGATCTGCTCGAGATGCGTTCCGGGCTGCGATTCGTCGAGGACTACGTCGACGACGCGGTGTCGGACTGCATCGAGATGTTGTTTGGCGAGAGCGGCCCGAGCCACGCCGCGTACACCGCCGCTCGGCCGCTGATCCACGAACCCGGAACGTTCTGGAACTACTCGTCGGGGGAGACCAACCTCATCTGTCGCATCATCGGCGACATCGTGCACGAGGGAGCCGGTGGCGATCCGGCCGATCGGAAGCGGGCGATGCTCGAGTTTCTCGAACGACGGCTGTTCGCACCGATCGGAATGACCACCGCGGCACCGAAGTTCGACGATGTCGGCGACTTCGTCGGCTCGAGTTATGTCTACGCCACGGCGCGCGACTTCGCCCGCTTCGGTGAGCTGTATCGCAACGACGGTGTGGCGTCATCGGGGTCGCGGGTGTTGCCGCCGGGTTGGACCGATCACGCGCGGGTCAAAGTTGCCGACGATCCGGAGTCGGACCTCGGATACGGCCGCCATTGGTGGCTCTGGCCCGACTGGCCTGGCTCGCTCTCGTGCAACGGCCACGAGGGGCAGTACATCGTCGTGGTTCCCGATCGTGAACTCGTCGTGGTCCACCTCGGCAAGACCCCCGCCGATGTGGCTCCGCAGCTACGCGACCGTCTCCGACACATCGTCGAGCAGTTCTGATCGGCGATGGCGCTCAGCGACGACGTCGGCGACGACCGCACCGAGGAACTCGACCGTGGGGCTCTGCCCACCGGCGAACTCCCGGCGCTACCCAACTCCGGGAAGCCACGGAGTGGGCGCAAACCCGTACGGATCACGATCAAGATCCTGCTGGCGATCGTCATCTCGTACTTTCTGCTCCCCCCGGTGCTCACCGGGTTTCGGCAGGCCGCCGACACCGTCGCCGACGTCAACCCGTTGCTCATCCTCGCCGGCTTCGCGCTGCAGATCGTGGCGTTGTTCTGCTACTCGCTGCTCACCCGCGCGGCGCTCGGCACCGCCGGTTCGAAACTCTCGTACGCCCGCATCTTCCGCATCCAGCTGAGCACGAAAGCGCTGTCGAACATCGTTCCGGGCGGCAACGCGGCCGGGTCGGCGCTGGGCTATCGGCTGCTGACGCTCTCGGGGGTGAGTGGGCCCGATGCCGGGTTTGCCTTGGCCACGGCCGGTATCGGGTCGGCGGTGGTGCTGAACATCATCTTCTGGACGGGCCTGGTGATGTCGGTGCCGTTCCGCGGGGTCAACCCGCTGTACGGCTTTGCCGCGATCGCCGGCATCGTGATCATGGCCATCGCCGCCCTGCTCGTGATCGGTCTCATGGACGGTCAAGGTCGAGCCGAGCGCGCTGTGCGTTGGCTGGCCCGCAAGCTTCGGCTCGACGAGGACAAGTTCGCTGCGGTGCTGCGCCAGGTCGGCCACCGTATGGAAGAGCTGATCAGCGATCGCCAGTTGCTGCGACGAGTCGTGTTCTGGGCGATGCTCAACTGGCTGCTCGACGCAGCGTCGTTGTGGGTGTTCTTGCGCGCCTTCGGCGGCACGCTGAGCATCGACGCGCTCATCGTGGCGTTCGGTCTGGCCAACATCTTGGCGGCGATCCCGATTCTGCCTGGTGGGTTGGGCGTCGTCGACGGTACCTACATCACCGTGCTCATCGGCTTCGGGCTGCCGCGTCGGGTCGTGGCGCCTGGCGTCGCCGCGTACCGGGCGGCTCAGTACCTGATGCCGATCGCCCTCGGAGCGATCGCCTATGCCTCGCTGCGCGTCGGTCCGTGGCGGATCGAGCGCCGCGACAGGCTGATCGGTCTGCGCGACCTGGCCAAGGCCGAGACCGAAAAGGGCGAGTCGCGACTCGACTTCACGTTGCGGTTCGGACGGCGATCGGGTGGGAACGGATCAGCTGCTCGTCGTTCGAACTCGAACAACCAGCCGGCGGCGCCGTCAGATGGTGCGGACAACGACGGCGACGATACGGTCGCATCTCATGACGACCCATGAGCGACCCTTCGGGCGCTACCTCGAGGACTTCACTCCCGGCGACGTGTTGCGCCACTGGCCCGGCAAGACGATCACCGAGTACGACGATCATCTCTTCTGCATGATCACGATGAACCACCATCCGTTGCACACCAACGACTGGTTTGCCTCCGAGTCGGTGCAGGGACGCAACGTCGTGGTCGGCAACCTCGTGTACAGCCTGGTGCTGGGGATGAGCGTGCCCGACGTGAGCGGCGCGGCGATCGCCAATCTCGAAGTGGAAACACTGCAGCACAAGTTCCCCACGTTTCACGGCGACACGATCCACGCCGAGACGCGAGTGCTCGAGGTGAAGCCGTCGTCGTCCAAGCCGGATCGTGGTGTGGTCACGGTGGAGAGCAAGGGCTTCAACCAGGACGGCAAAGAGGTGTGCTACTTCAAGCGCAAGGTTCTGGTGTGGCGACGCGACGCTGCGCCCGCGCGCACCCGGCCCTACGACGGGGTCGACGTCTGGGCGGACTGAACCAGGCAGAGCGCACCCTGCTCGAGTGGGGCGCGCAGAATCTGCGTGACCTCCCGTGGCGGAGGACGCGCAACCCGTGGCACATCCTGGTTGCAGAGGTCATGCTGCAGCAGACCCAAGTGCCGCGAGTGCTGCCGCGATGGGCTGACTTCGTCGACCGGTGGCCCGCACCAGCGGACTTCGCCGCCGCACCGCTCGGCGACGTGCTCCGGGAGTGGCAGGGCCTCGGATATCCCCGCCGCGCCCGTCACCTGCACCTCGCGGCACAGCAGATGGCTGCCGAGCACGACGGGCAGGTGCCGGACTCGCTCGACGCGTTGCTCGACCTGCCGGGAATCGGGGCATACACGGCGCGCGCCGTGCTGGTTTTCGCCTTCGAACGCGATGTCGGAGTGGTCGACACGAACATCGCCCGCATCCTGGCGCGCACCTCCGGTGGGCGCCTCACGCCGTCGGCCGTCCAACGGTTGGCCGACGAGCTCGTGGTACCGGGACAAGGATGGCTGTGGAACCAGTCGTTGATGGACGTCGGTGCAACGGTGTGTCGCCCCGAGCCGCAGTGTGCGCGGTGCCCACTGGCGAGCGCGTGCCGGTGGCGTGCGGCCGGTCGACCGACTCCCGACCCGGCCACCGGCTCGGCGGGCGTGTCCCGACCCCAGGCACGCTTTGCTGGGAGCCGTCGGCAGCGGCGCGGCGCCGTGCTGCGCGCGCTCGGTGACGGCCCACAACCGCGCACTGCCTTCGAGTCGTCGATCGTCGATGATCTGTGCGCCGACGGGCTCGTCGAAGTCGACGGCGACGCCGTTCGCCTCCCACACTGACGTTGTCGCAACATGTGACACTGTGCCCCAGCGCTACGGCACGTCGGTGTGTTAGTTGTGAGGTACGGACACCGTCCGCCCCGACGCACCGGAGAGTGACATGAACACGATCGACGCCGCCATCTTCGACACCGATGGCGTGATCACGCAGACCGCAGCAGTCCACTTCACTGCGTGGAAGAACGTGTTCGACGAGTTCCTCACCGCACACGCCACCGGATCGGCGGCGGCGGAGTTCACCGACGCCGACTATCGCCACCACGTCGATGGCATCGGCCGCTACGACGGTGTCGATGCGTTCTTGCGTTCACGCGGCATCGAGCTGCCGTGGGGCGATCCCGACGATGCACCTGGTGACGGCACCGTGTGTGCCGTCGGCAACAAGAAGAACAGCGCGTTCGAGGCCGCAGTGCGCGAACACGGAGTGCGCGCCTATGTGACCACCCGGCGATTCATCGAGGCGTTGCACGAACAGGGCGTACGCACTGCGGTGATCTCGGCGAGCAAGAACTGCGAGATGGTCATCCGCGCGGCGGGCATGGACGAGCTCTTCGAAGTACGCGTCGACGGCAACGACCAGGCCGAGCTCGGTTTCCCGGGCAAACCCGCACCTGATGTGTTTCTCCAAGCTGCCGCACGTATGGGTATCGACCCCAGTCGAGCCGCAGTGGTCGAGGACGCGATCAAGGGCGTCGAGGCAGGCCGCGCTGGCCAGTTCGGACTGGTGATCGGGCTCGACCGCACGCGCAACCCTGCGCCGCTCGGCGAGTTCGCCGACATCGTCGTGCCCGATCTGGCGGATTTGTCGGTGACGGGCGCCACCCAGGGTGCCGCGGTCGAGCGACGGATTCCGGCACGGACACGCATCGCCGACCTCCCCGACGCCACCGTCGACTACGACCTGACCCGTCAGGTGTCGGGCAAGGACGTCGTTGTGTTCACCGACTACGACGGCGTGCTCACGCCGATCGTGGCGCACCCTGACCAAGCGGTGCTCTCCGATGAGATGCGCGCCGCGCTCACGTCGCTCGCCGCCACCGTTCCGGTGGCGGTCGTCTCGGGTCGCGATCTCGACGACGTGGCCGACAAGGTCGCCATCGATGGCCTGTGGTACGCCGGCAGTCACGGGTGGCAGGTGCGCGGCCCCGATGGATCGACATACCACCCGCACGAGTCCGTGCCGGGTATCGCCAGCGACTTGGATCACGCCGAGGAAGCGTTGGCCGCACTGACCGACATCGAAGGGGTGTGGATCGATCGCAAGCGATTCGCCATCACCGTGCACTATCGGGCGACACCGGAGGACCTCATACGCGACGTCGAACGACGAGTCGGTGAGGTCAGCGCGGCCTACGAGACGCTCCGCGTGGAGAACGGCAAGAAGGCCTTCGAGTTGAGACCCATCGACGACTGGAACAAGGGCACCGTGGTCGGGTGGCTGCTCGACAAGATGGGTTTGGCCGACGAGACCACGCTGCCGCTGTTCTTCGGCGACGACCTCACCGACGAAGACGGGTTCAGCCAGGCGCGCACGCTCGGCGTGGGCATCGTGGTCAGCACCGACGACCGCGACACCGCAGCGAATCTCCGGGTCGACGACGTATCGGGGGTGCGCACGGTGATCGACGACCTTGCAGCGCGCATTGGAGGCGACGACGAATGACGGACTGGCAGTGGATCTACGAGGGGTATCAGCCGCTCGACGAGGGGCACCGCGAAGCGTTGTGCACGTTGGGCAATGGCGTGTTGGCCACCCGCGGGGCGCTCGCGGAATGTGTCGACGACGGGACGCACTATCCCGGCACGTACGTGGCGGGGATCTTCAACCGGCTCACCGACGAGATGGCCGGCCGCGAGATCGTCAACGAGAGTCTGGTCAACGTGCCGAACTGGCTGCCTTTGCGGGTCAGGTTCGACGGTGGTGAGTGGATCTCGCCCCACCGCGAGCGCGTCGACGAACACCGAGTGGAGCTCGATCTGCACCGCGGTGTCCTGACGCGCCGCACGGTCTTCGGCGTCGACGAGGGTCGCACGCTGACGCTCACCGAACGACGCATCGTCAGCCTCGCCGACCCACACCTCGCCGCCATGGAGACGACGATCGTGTCCAGCGAAGCCGCCGTGCTCGAGGTCGAGGCGGCGCTCGACGGCAACGTCGAGAACGGCAACGTCGAGCGCTACAAGGCGCTCGCTACGGACCACCTCGAACACGTGCGCAGTGAACAACTCGCCGACGACGTCGTGATGCTGCAGGTGCGCACGAACCACTCGGGAGTCGAGATCGCCGAAGCACAGCGGGTTCGCGTGCGCCTCGACGGTACGGCGATCGACGGAGGGCGCGTCAGCGAGCTCGAGCCTCGTCGTGCCGCGCAGCGCCTGCGCGTCGAGGTGGGCGCAGGCTCAGAACTGATCGTGGAGAAGGTGGTGTCGATTCACACCTCACGAGACCTGGGGATCTACTCGACCGCCGATGCCGTCGAACGCGCCACCAATTCTGCACCGGACTTCGACGCGTTGCTGGCGCGCCACCACACGGCGTGGTCGCATGCGTGGAGCCGCTGCAAGGTGTCGGTATCCGGCGACGTGGAAGACACCGCACGCATCCTCAATCTGCACATCTTCCATGTGCTGTCGACCTTGTCGGAGAACACCACCGAACTCGACGTGGGCGTACCCGCTCGAGGACTTCATGGCGAGGCGTATCGCGGGCACATCTTCTGGGACGAGCTGTACATCTTCCCGTTCGTCACGCTGCGCATCCCTGAGCTGACCCGTTCATTGCTGCGGTACCGCGCCCGGCGACTGCCACGCGCTCGCTTGGCAGCGATCGCCGACGGCTTCACCGGCGCGATGTACCCGTGGCAGAGCGGGAGCGACGGCCGCGAGGAGACCCAGGTACTCCACCTCAACCCCAAGTCGGGCCACTGGCTGCCCGACGCGTCACACCTCCAGCGTCACGTCAACATCGCCGTTGCGTACAACATCTGGCAGTACTGGCTGGCGACCGGCGACCACGAGTTCATGCGCCTGTGGGGCGCCGAAGTGATGCTCGAGATCGCTCGCTTCTGGGCGAGCACCACCACCTACAACCACTCGCTCGACCGGTACGAGATCAACGGGGTGATGGGCCCCGACGAGTTCCACGAGGCCTACCCCGACCGCGAGGATCCGGGCCTCAACAACAACTCGTATACGAACGTGATGGCGGTGTGGTGCTTGAGCCGGGCCTTCGACGTGATCGAGTTGTTGCCCACCAGTCGACGCCGCGAACTGCTGGAGCGGCTGTCGATCGGCAACGACGAGCTCGACCGATGGGGCGACATCAGCCGCAAGATGCGGTTGGTGTTCCACAGCGACGGCATTCTCAGCCAATTCGAGGGATACGAGGACCTCGAAGAGCTCGATTGGGACGGCTACCGAGCGACGTACGGCAACATCGGCCGACTCGACCGGATCCTCGAAGCCGAGGGCGACTCGACCAACCGCTACAAGCTGGCGAAGCAGGCCGACACGTTGATGCTGCTGCAGCTGCTGTCGCCCCAGGAGCTCGGCGAGCTCTGGGAGCGGCTGGGGTATGAGTTCAAGCCGGAGATGATCGCCCGCTTCGTCGACTACTACGAGGCGCGCACCTCGCATGGCTCGACGTTGTCGAAGATGGTCCACGCGTGGCTCCACGCACGGCTCGACCCCACGCGGTCGTGGGGTCTGTTCCGCGAGGCGCTGGTATCGGACGTGTCCGACGTGCAAGGTGGGACCACGAGAGAGGGAATCCACCTCGGCGTGATGGCCGGCACCGTCGATCTCGTCCAGCGGTGCTACGGAGGCGTCGACCTGCGGGCTGGGATGCTGACGATCGATCCCGCGCTGCCCGCGCCGATCGATCGGCTCGAGTTCGCCATCACGTACCAACGACACTTCGTCCACCTCGAGATCGACAAGTCGGCGGTACGTGTCCGGTTGGCCGACGACAGCGGCGAGCTCACGCCGATCACCGTGTCGATCCGCGGCACCACCCGCGTGATGAAGCCTGGCGACACCTTCGAACGCGAGTTGTAGCGATTGGTCGCGCCGTTGTCGCCGGTCGTAGTTTGAGCTTCGTGCGACCACCTAAGGACTTCTATCGATCGCTTGCGGTCGGGGCGCCGACCCCGCCGCGGGAGATCCCGTTCCGGCCGAGCCGGATGATCCACTTCTTCCCGCCCTCGAACGAGAAGATGCGCAGCAAGGTTCCGGCGATCGCGCCGACCGTCGACATCTTGCTGGCCAACCTCGAAGACGGCGTGCCCGCGGACGACAAGGAGGCCGCACGCGCCGGGCTGGTCGAAGTGGCCACATCGACCGACTTCGGCGACACGCAGTTCTGGACGCGGGTCAACAGCCTCGACTCGCCGTGGTGCCTCGACGATCTCACCGCCGCCGTGCTCGACGCCGGCGACGCCCTCGACGTGGTGATGATTCCGAAGGTCGAAGGGCCCGAAGACATCCACTACGTCGATCGCCTGTTGGCTCAGCTCGAAGCCAAAGCCGGTCGCCGCGAACCGCTCCTCGTGCACGCCATCCTCGAAACCGCTCGGGGCGTGGCCAACGTGGAGGAGATTTGCGTCGCCTCGCCGCGCATGCAGGGCCTCTCGCTCGGCCCGGCGGACCTCGCGGCCAACCGACGGATGAAGACGACCCGGGTCGGCGGCGGACACCCCGGCTATCTGGTGCGCGAGGACCCGCCCGCCGGCGACGATGGCGCAGCGGTGATCGATGCACCCCGCGCCGTGTTCCAGCAAGACCTGTGGCACTACACGATCGCCCGCATGGTCGACGCCTGTGTCACCGCCGGGATCCTGCCGTTCTATGGCCCCTTCGGCGACATCGCCGACACGGTCGCTTGCGAGGACCAGTTCCGCAACGCCTACCTGCTGGGCTGCGTCGGCGCATGGAGCCTGCACCCCAAGCAGATCGATATCGCCAAGCGGGTGTTCAGCCCAGATCCCGCCGAGGTGGCCCACGCCCAACGCGTGATCGACGCGATGGGCGACGGAACGGGCGCACTGATGCTCGACGGAAAGATGGAAGACGACGCCTCGGTCAAGCAGTGCCACGTGGTGGTCGGACTCGCTCGGCAGCTCGCCGATCGCGATCCCGACCTCGCGGCGGCCTACGGCTTCGCCGGATCGGAGACTGCGTGATGAGCGATGCGTTTCGCCCCCGCCGGTCGGTGCTGTACATGCCTGCCGCCAACGAACGGGCGTTGGAGAAAGCCAAATCGATTCCCGCCGACGCGATCATCTTCGATCTTGAAGATGCCGTTGCCCCCGACGCCAAACCCGACGCGCGGTCCAAGGCCGCCGCGGCGGTGACGTCAGGCGAGTACGGCGACCGCGAGCTGACGATCCGGTGCAACGGTCTCGACACCGAATGGGGCGCTGACGACCTGGCCGCTGCGGCTGCCGCGGCGCCGTCGGCGGTAGTGATCCCGAAGATCGAGTCGGTCGACGCAGTCGAGGCCGTCGCCGCCGGATTGACGTCGGCCGGTGCGCCCGATCACGTGCGCATCTGGCCGATGATCGAGACCCCTGCTGCGATCTTCGAGGTCCGTTCGATTGCGGCGCACCCACGCGTGGCCGTGCTCGTGATGGGTACCAACGATCTCGCTCGTGAGCTGCGTTCGCCGATCGTGCCCGGTCGTCATCCCCTGATCCCACATCTCGCCACAGCGTTGCTCGCGGGCCGCGAAGCCGACGTCGACGTACTCGACGGCGTGTACAACGACGTGAAGGATCCCGACGGATTCGCCGCCGAGTGTCGCCAGGGGATGGAGATGGGCTTCGACGGAAAGACCCTCATCCATCCGAGTCAGGTCGAGCCGGCGAACGAGACGTGGGCCCCGAGCGCCGACGAGATCGAGCACGCTCGCAAGGTCATCGCAGCCTTCGACGAAGCGGTCGCCGACGGCCGTGGCGTGGTCACCGTCGATGGTCGGATGATCGAGAACCTTCACGTCGAGAACGCCCGCCGCGTCCTGGCTGTCGCAGCCGCGCTCGATTAGTTCGGCCTGACTTCACGCCAGTGGTTGACGGTGTTGGACGGCCGAACGCCAGGCTTGCTCCCTGGCGGTCGCGGCGCCGGCCCCGTGACTCGTTCGGCCTGACGGCCGGTCCGTCTACTCGGCGTCGGTCGTGGTGACGGCGGCGAGGATCTCGTCGAACGCGGCGTCGGCGTAGGCGATCATCTCGTCGTCGGTGCGATCCTGGATGGGATGCGGCGTGAACACGCGGGCCACCGACGCAAAGCCGAGTGAACGTGACTGGGCGTTGGCCGCGTCGACGAACTCGTCAGACGCCACGAACATCGCGGGTACACCGCGCAGCTCCAACTCGCTGATGTCGTGCACACTGCACGACGTGCAGCTGCCTCAATCGGCAAGTGCTTCGATCACCAACTGACACTCGACAGCGATCTGGTGCCGTAGATCTGCGGGAGCCGGCTTGGAGAACGTGGGCTTGCGGTACCGGTTGACCGCCGCACCGTGCTCGACGAGTCGTTGCTCGAGTCGGTCGAGAAACACGTCGCCACGCGGCTTGGAGATGTCGAGCAGGCCGACGGTCAGCCCGTCGACCGACGTTGGGCGAGGGAGCCGTGCTCGTTCGGCGACCGTGCGTTCGCTCGTCGGGTCGAGGAGTGTGCGCGCCATGGGGTCAGTATGACACCGCTCGGGTCACCGGTTTCGACCCGACCGCGTCGTTCACCCAACCGCCGATGATCTCGGAGAACAGTCCAGCGCCGCCGCCGGCGTAGGCGAGCATCAACCCCCCGTCGCGGAACTTCGGCAGGCTCGGTGCGTCGGCGAAAGCCTCGGGCAGGCCCTCCTCGATGCCGTCGGCGCCGCGGACGAGTTCGCTGCCTGGGCGCGTCAGGTGTTCGTTGATCGCCGCGACGATTGCGGTGCGATCCCACCCCGCCGACGCGAAGACGCGAGCGTGTTCGGGCCCGATCACGAGCACGGCATCGAACGCCATGATCAGCTTCGGATGATGAAGGCCGACGAGGGCCGCGGCCATCGATCGGGCGAGCGAGTCGGGGTGGCGCGAGATCTGATCGACGACGCAGCGGGTCCCCTCCCCGGCGAACAAGGTGACGGCGTCGACGCCGTCGGCGACACCGTGCTCGCCGGCCAATCGCCCGAAGGGCGACGCCTCGTCGTTCTCGGCGAAGCAGAAGCCCACCTTGCCCGGGCTGCCATGGGTCGCTCGATCGATCTCGCCGGGCCGGCCGCCGCCGACGTTGCGCACCACGAGTTGTAGTGCCCTCCCGATCGTGGAGTTGGCCCGGTTGCCCTGGCCGAGCGCGTTCCCTCCGGAGTTCATACCGATCGCTCGTGTGCCCGGCCCCGAGCAGATCATCACCGGGCCCACGGGCATCGTCGTGGCCAGGAGCCCGTGCATGTTGAAGTCGTCCATGCACGCCGCCTCCACTGCGGTGAGCACCCAGGGCAGGTACTCGGGGCGGCATCCGGCCATCACCGCAGCGATCGCCACCTTCTCCACGGTCGCCGGAGCGAGATCGGGCGGGATCACGGCGACGATCTCGTCAGGCGCACGTGAGGTTCCCTCGAGCATCGCCAGCACGCGCGCTTCGGTCGGCGGTACGACCGGTAGCCCGTCGCTCCACCCGCGGGTGTACATCATCTCGATCTCGTCTTCGGCATCGGCAACTTCGATGCGGCGTGCGGAGAGGATCGACCCGCCAAACCGGGCGCGCAGCTCGTCGACGAGATCGGGGTCGACGCTTTTCGACCCGCAGCCGGGTCGCATCGGCGGAAGACCTGCGCCGAGATCGTCGATGCCCGTCAACCGCTGCCACACATCGCGTTGCCAGCCGATCGTTCGCTCCCGTTCGACACCGTCGTCGACGACGATCAGTGTCGGGACCGTCTCGATGTCGTGGTGCCAGCTGAACGCGAGGTCCTCGTCGAACACCGGGGTGGGCGCGTCGGGAAACGAAGGGTCGTCCTGGGTCAGGACGGTCAGGTCGGAGCGCCGTTGCGCGACATCGGCAAGCACGGGCGCAATCGTGCGACACGTCTCGCAGTCGCGCTTGACGACCACGACGAGCCCGTCGGGAAGAGTCGGCGCATCCGGTGAGGTCGTTGCGGTCATGCTCGGACGGTAACCAGCGCGTGTGACGCATATAGCGTCGGCCCGGCTTGGCTCGCGGCCGAACTGGCCCTAACGTAGAAATGCATCGGGGGCGTAGCTGGACCAGACCGCGCAGATGACGCGATGACCGTGACCTTTCACGGGGTCCGCGGGTCGACCCCGTGCCACGGTGAGGAGATCCTCGGGTACGGCGGCAACACATCGTGCGTCTCGCTCGACATTCCCGGACAGCGGCCGATCCTGTTCGATCTCGGGACCGGGCTGCGCTACTTCGGTGCGTCCCATCCAGCCGGCGAGCCGTTCCACGGGACGGTCCTGCTGACACACCTGCACTGGGACCACATCCAGGGACTGCCGTTCTTCAAGCCGTTGCTGCACCCCGACGCTGACGTCATCGTGTACGCCCCCGAGCAGGAAGGTGACTTGACCGTTGCCGACGTGTTCGCCGACACGATCAAACCGCCACTGTTCCCGATCCACTTCGCGATGTTTCCCGGCGACGTGGAGTTCGTCGACGTCGCCGACGACGAGTTCGTCATCGGCGACGAGGTCGAGGTGATGAGTCGTTTGGTCCCCCACGTGGGAAACACCCTCGGGTTCCGGGTCACGTGGCACGGACGTTCGGTGGTGTACCTCAGCGATCATCAGATGCCCACCGATGGTTCCCTCGATGTCACCCCTGGGGTGCTCGAACTGTGTGCCGATGCCGACCTGGTGATCCACGACGCGCAGTACACCCCCGAAGAGTTCGTCACGAAGTCCGACTGGGGTCACTGCACACCCGAGTTCGCCGTCTTCGTCGCGGCGCGCGCCGGCGCCAAGCGGCTTGCGCTGTTTCACCACGATCCGCTGCATCACGACGAGATGCTCGATCTGATCGCCGAGCAGGCGCGGCGCTGTGGAGCCGACCTCGGTGTCGACGTGTTCGCAGCTCGCGAACGCCAGTCGGTCACGATCTGACGCCGAACACCGCTCGAGGCTGCCCAGGTGGACGTGCTGGCCGCACTGGCCTCGACTCTGTTGAGTGTCGTGTTCCTCGTCGCTGGCGCATCCAAGATCGCCACTCGACACCGCTGGGTGAGCCAAGCGGCCGAGCTCGCGATACCGACTCCGGTTGCAGTTGCTGTGCCGTGGTGCGAACTCGGACTCGGCGCGGTGCTCGTCGTGCGGGTGGTGCCGGTCGCAGCCAGTGCGGTGGCGATCGCCGTGTTGGTCGCCTTCACCGCGATGATCGCATGGCAGATGCGCCGCCCCGACCGGCCGCCGTGTGCGTGTTTCGGCTCGTGGTCGACGCGGCCGCTCTCGGCCCGCGACATCGCCCGCAACGCGCTGCTCATCGGTGTGGCCCTCGTCGCCGCAGCCTGAAGGCTGCCCGACCGCTCAGCCGCTACAACGTGGTGAGCACGAACGCGAGGATGCGCGCTTCGTCGCGCCAGGCGTCGTAGCGACCACTCGGGCCGAGGTGGCCGGCGCCCATCTCGGTGACGAGGAGCATCGGTCGATCCGAGATGGTGACGTCACGCAGGCGAGCCATCCACTTTGCCGGCTCGTGCACCGACACGCGGGGGTCGTTCAATCCGGCGCTGACGTAGATCGCGGGGTACGCGGCTGCGGCGGTGTGGTCGTATGGCGAGTAGCTCTCGATGTACGACGCGTATGGCTCGCTTCGTGGGTCGCCCCACTCGTCCCACTCGGTCACCGTCAGCGGCAGCGACGGGTCGCTCATCGTGGTGACCACGTCCACGAACGGGACCTCGGCGACCGCCACACGAAAACGCTCGGGTTGCATCGTCAAGCACGCGCCCACCAGTAGCCCGCCAGCCGATCCACCGCGTACGCCGATGTGTTCAGGGCTGGCGATGCCGGCGTTCACCAGCTCGTCCACGCAGGCCAGGGTGTCGGTGAACGTGTTGCGCTTGTTGAGCCGTCGTCCGCCCTCGTACCAGGCGCGTCCCAACTCACCACCACCCCGCGGGTGGGCGACGGCCACGCGCACCCCGCGGTCGAGCAGCGACAGTCGGGCGACCGAGAACCGTGGTGGGAGCGACACTTCGTATGCGCCGTACGCCGTGACGAGAGTCGGTCCAGGTGCTCGAGTGTCGCGCCGGCCGACCACGTCGACCGGGATCTGGGCCTCGTCGCTGGCGGTCGCCCACCGACGCGTCGACTCGTACGCCGCGAGATCGACGTTGGGCGTCGCCACCTGCTTGAGGAGTCGACGATTCGAGCCGTCGATGTCCTCTTCGTACAGGGCGGGCGGTGAGGTCATCGACTGCATCGTGAAGCGAACGCGCTCGGTGTTCCACTCCGGATTGGCGGCGAGGTCGATGTCGCTCGGCTCGGCGAGGCCGAGCACTTCTCGCTCGCGGCCATCGCGAAACCGCAGCGACAAGTGGGGGAGCCCGTTCGACCAGCGGAGCAGTGCGAGAAACTCAGCGAACGCATCGACCGCCACGATGCGTTCGCCGGCGCGGTGGGCCACGAGCTCGTGCCACTCCCCGCCGTCGACCGACTGCTGCACGCAGAAGTCGGTGGCGCCGTCGTTGGTCAACATCACCCACCGGTCGCCCCAATCGTCGAGTGCGTACTCGACACCCGGTCGGCGGGCCTGCACCAGCTGTGGTGCTGCGGTCGGCGTCGACGAATCGAGGGTGCGGACCTCGGTGGCGTCGAGGCTGGCGCTCGACACGATGATCCACCGCTCGGAGCGGGTCACGCCAACGCCCACGTAGAACGATTCGTCGGACTCGTCGAACACCACTTGATCGGACGACGTGGGGGTGCCCAGTTCGTGCCGCCACACGGTGCACGGCCGCTGCTGTTCGTCGGCGGTCACGTAGAACACGAAGCGCCCGTCGGCCGACCACGCCGTACCCGCGTTGGACACACCATCGACCTCGTCAGCGAGATCGTCGCCGCTCTCGAGATCGCGGATGCGCAGTGTGTAGCGCTCGTCACCCGTGACGTCGAACGACCACGCCAGCAGACGGTGATCGAACGACACATCGAACGCGCCGACATCGAAGTGCTCGTGCCCGTCGGCTTCGATGTTCTCGTCGAGGAGGAGTTGATCGGTTGCCCGGTCCGACGATGGACCGCGCAGATGACGGGGATAGCTCGCTCCTTCGTCGGTGGCCGTCGTGTACCACCACGGCCCGGAGCGCACCGGGACCGAGAGGTCGGTCTCTTGGATCCGGGAGCGGATCTCGGTGAACAGTTGCTCGATCAGATCATCGTGCTCGGCGAACCACGTCGTCGCGTAGTCGTTCTCGTCGCGCAGGTACCGAGCGAGGTCCGGGTCGTCGAGATCGCGCATCCAGGCGTACGGGTCGTCGACGCTGCCGGTCGGGCGTTGCCACACATGTGCACGGCGTGGCGGGTGGGGAACATCGTTCACGATCGAGCCAATGTAGACATCGGGCGGTACCGTGCTCGTCCACCATGCGTGTCTGGATCGACCAGGATCTGTGCACCGGCGACGGAATCTGTATCGATCACTGTCCCGACGTGTTCGTGCAACTCGAAGACGGCATCGCCTACGTCGCCGAGGACGGCATGGCGCTCAACGACCCCGGTGGATCCGGCAGCCTGGCAGCGGTGCCGGATCGGCGCATCGCCGACGTGATTCACGCCGCCGAGGCCTGTCCGGGCGAGTGCATCTTCATCGAGGCCGACGCGCCGGCGGCGATCGTCGCCGACCCCGCCGACGTCGACTCGGCGCGCGCCGACGGCGCCGCTGCCTGAGCTCGACGGCACTGTCGGAGAGCGCGGTCGAATCGCTTCCACGGGCGTTCCGTTCGAGGCTCCGAATTGTTACTATGGCGGTAGTGCAAATCCCCCCGCACGATCCGGCTCAGCCGGCTGTGACACCGGTATTGGAGATGACTCGATGACCACGTTCGACCTCGATCTCAGCAAGTACGACCTCGGGTGGAGCGACGAGGGCGTCGAGTATGCATTCCAGCCCGAGAAGGGCATCAACAAGGGTGTCGTCGACCAAATCTCGTGGTGGAAGGGTGAGCCGCGGTGGATGACGCAGTTGCGTCAGCGCTCGCTGCGGCTGTTCGACAAGAAGCCGATGGCCGAGTGGTTCGCGGTGAACATGCCCGACATCGACTTCCAGGACATCTACTACTACTTGCGCCCTGCTGGGGAGCAGGTCGACGAGTGGGACGAACTGCCCGAAGAGATGATGAAGACCTACGAGAAGCTCGGCATCCCCGAAGCCGAGCGGCAGTACCTCGCTGGTGTCACCGCCCAGTACGAGTCCGAGGTCGTGTACCACAAGAACCGCGAGGACCTCGAGGCTCAGGGAATCCTGTTCTGCGACATGGACACCGCCCTGCGCGAGTACCCCGAGCTGGTCAAGAAGTACTTCGGCACCGTGATCCCCCCGGGCGACAACAAGTTCGCCGCGCTCAACACCGCCGTATGGTCCGGTGGCTCGTTCATCTACGTGCCGCCCGGCGTCGAGTGTGAGATGCCGCTGCAGGCCTACTTCCGCATCAACTCCGAAAACGCGGGGCAGTTCGAACGCACCCTGATCATCGCCGACGAGGGTGCCAAGGTGCACTACATCGAGGGCTGCTCGGCTCCGGTGTACACCAGCGACTCACTGCACTCGGCTGTGGTCGAGATCGTCGTCAAGCCCCACGCCCGGGTGACCTACACGACCATTCAGAACTGGTCGCCCAACGTGTACAACCTCGTCACCAAGCGGGCTCGGGTCGAAGACCACGGCCACATGGAGTGGATCGACGGCAACATCGGCTCGAAGCTGACGATGAAGTACCCAGCGGTGTACCTCGTGGGCGAGGGTGCCACGGGCGAGGTGCTCTCGGTGGCCTACGCCGGTGCCGGCCAGCATCAAGATGCCGGGGCCAAGATGGTCCATGCGGCGCCCAACACGAGCTCCAAGATCGTGTCGAAGTCGATCAGCCAGTACGGCGGTGTCACCACGTACCGCGGCCTGGTGCGTGTCGACGAGGGCGCCGAGGGCTGCAAGAGCCACGTCGAATGCGACGCCCTGATCCTCGACGAAGACTCGGTGTCGAAGACCCTTCCCTACATGGAAGTCGGCGAGCGCGATGCGCACATCGGCCACGAGGCCACCGTGTCGAAGATCGCCGACGAGCAACTCTTCTACTTGATGAGCCGCGGTCTGTCAGAAGAACAGGCGATGGGCATGATCGTCAACGGCTTCATCGAGCCGATCACCAAGACGCTCCCGATGGAGTACGCCGTGGAGTGGTCGCGCCTGATCGAGCTGCAGATGGAGGGCTCGGTCGGCTGACCGAACCCTCCATCGCTCAGCTGTCGTTGCCGGTCAGAGGTAGAAGCCGACGACGTCGACGACCACGTCGGCGGTACCGAAGCCACCGACGTACACCTTGATCTCGCCCTCGGGGCTCAGGCGGCTGGTCGCCGACTGAGCCGCGGCGAGGCCATCGCCGACCCAGTTGCCGGTGGAGAACGCCTGCGGATCGTCCGGCTCTTCGTCGGCGGCGTACACGGCAAAGAAGCCGCGGACCTCGGTGTTGGCCACCGTGACGGTCAGCAGCACCGCACGTGCGCCTGCGGGCACGCCGCTCGGCTCCTCGGCGACGCTTTCGAGCACGTTGACCGTGACGGAGCTGTCCGAGCTGGGCTTCGGTCCGGGAATGCCGACACGGGTGTCGGCCACACGTACCGGCACCGCGAGCAGCTCGAGGGCGCCGGTGGTCGGGGTGCCGGCCAGCTTGACGAAACGGACGCCGTCTTCGCCTTCTGGCACGGTGAACCACAGGGTGCCCTCACCGTCGACGTACATCTCGCCAGGGAGGTGATTGCCGTTCGGTGCGCCGACGGCCGAGCCGGCGACGAACCAGATGTGCGCTCCTTGCGCGGCGAGCGCCGCCGCACGCGGGGCCTCGACGTCTTCGTCTTCCCCCGGCTCCGGTGCGCCGTTCGCCGCGATCAGGCCAAAGCCGTCCGTCTCGGTGGTCGAGGCGTGCACGCCGTTGGCGAGGAGGTCGTCGCCATAACCGCCGACGCGTGCGGGGAAGCCCAGACGGAGGTCGTCGGTCGGGATCTCCTTGGCCACGGTGAACGTGCTCGGGCCCTCGGTGATCACGTCGCCGGGGGTGTTGATGATCGCCGTGAACGTCGTCGAGGCGTTTTCTTGGCCAAGCTGCACGGCGTCGTTGTTGTCGGTCAGCCAGTTGCCCGCGTTGGCTTGATCGCCCGCGCTCGCAGAGCGACCGATGGCGACCGCGCCCACGGCCGCGCCCGCGCCGCCGACGGCCAGTTTGGCCAGGAGAGCCCGACGATCGCTCGGCGTCTCGTCGACGTCGTCGTGGTCGTTCGGGGTGTGGTCGATATCGGTCATTCGGATGCTCCTTCGGAGGTGTTCGCGTGGGTGGTTGGACACTGAGCGCGTTCGCTCACGCCATCGTTGTAACACATTCGTCACACCCTGTCGTCGCGCCTCAGAACGCGAAAGGACCCGGCGAGGAGGTGTTTTCCCTCGCCGGGTCCCGCATCGTTACGTGTCCGCCGCGTCGTCGCGGCGATCGGTCAGCGGTAGAACGCCGTGACGTCGATGATGATGTCGGCGGTGCCGGCACCACCGATCTGGGCGCAGATCTTGCCGTCGGTGACGCGAGTGAAGATCGTCGCCGCAACGCTGAGATCGGTGCCGACCCAGTTGCCGTTCGACGAGCCCTGACCATCGAGCTCGACACCGTCGGCGAAGGCCTGGAAGAAACCACGCTCGGTGGTGTTGGCCACGGTCATCGTGATGATCGCTGCGGTGGCATCCGACACCACGCCGGTGTCGCCGCCTGCGACGTTCTTCGTCAGGTCGACGGTGATCTTGCCGTTGCGTCCAGGCCGTGGGCCCGGGATGCTCTCGCGGGTGTCGGCACAACGCTCGGCCTTTTCGAGGAAGGTCACTGCGCCCGCGGTCGGTGCGCCGGCGATCCGCAGGTACTTGTAGCCGGGCGCCTCGCTCTGGGGCACGGTGATCCACAGCGTGCCGTCCTGATCGAAGACCATCTCGCCGGGGCCATGGCTGCCCGGTGTCTCGGGGCCGAGGGACGTGGTGCGGTCGAACCAGATATGAGAGCCTGTCGAGATCAAGGCCAACGCCCGCGGCGCTTCCATAGTCGACGCTTCCGGGTTGGCAGTGAGGTTGGCTGCAACGACACCGAAGCCGTCGGCGTTCTGGATCACCGAGCCGTGAACTCCGTTGGGGATGTCGTTGCCCTTCCCGTAGCCGCCGATCGCCGCGGGCGCGACGTTGTTTCCCTGGGCGTCGTCGGGGCGATCAAAACAGGCGCTGAACGCGCTGGCGCCTTTGCCGGCGCCGTCTTCGAGCGGTCCGCCTTTGTACTCGAGGTAGGTCGGCGTCGTCCCGGTGTTCATCGTGCCGGTGCCGATAATGATCGGATCTGTGTCGGCTGCGCTCGCCGAACGACCGAGGGCTACTGCGCCAACGGCGGCGCCGGCGCCACCGACGGCGAGCTTGGCGAGCAGCGCACGCCGGTTGCTGGCTTCTTCGGCGGCGTCGTCGTTGTCGGTTGGGGGGACGTCGATGTCGGTCATGCGGTGCTCCTCACTCGTAGTACTCGTCGCGACCGGTCCGGCGCGCCGGCGGCGTCGAGCTCGGCGCTCGATCGGCCACGCCCGTAACCTAATCGCAATCTCGATCTGAGGTACGACACATCTCGGCTGGAGCCGCCGACACGCCGGCGATTTCCAGGGCGCGGGTCATACACTGAATGCGATGCCGATGCGTACCGAGTGCAAGCACTTCGAGAGTCGCTCGTATCCCAACGGCGACACGGTGCGAAAGTGCAACCTCGACCTCGCGCCCGACGCTCCGTGGCGATGCCCCGACCAGTGTCCGCGCTACGAGCGTCGTCTGGCCGACGCTGCGTGGACGCACGGCAGCCTCGTGGTGTCGGCCACCCCGCCGGAACCTGACGGGCTCGACGACGGGTCGGCGGCCGCCGTGCTCGACGAGGCCGAAGACATTCTCAATGCGGTCGGTGCCGAGGTGCGCGCCGAAGTCGATGCCGAGCGCAACGCCAAACGGGGCTTCCTGAAGCGCCTGTTCCGTCGCGGGTAATTTGCACTACGCGCATAGTGTTATTAGCCCCGTGCTGGGGTTACACTGCTCGACGTGACGGCGTTTTCCCCCGACGCGGCACGCGGTTTCGACACTCGGTACAGCGCTACTCGCACCGCCGCTGCCGAGCGTGTTGCCGCTGCTGCGCTCCCCTCCACCGACGAGGAGATCTGGCGCTACAGCCGCATCGAATCGCTCGACCTCGACCGGTTCGCGCCAGCGGAGACATCGACCACGGTCGAGGCCGACGGCGTCGATCTCTCTGCGTTGATCACCGACGACGAGCCCGAGGTGATCGGCCCCGAGGCGCCCGATGTGTTCGCCGAGCTGAACCGGGCGTTCATGACGCCAACGTTCATTCGTGTGCCGCGTGGGCACACTGTTGGCGCGCCGATCGTCGTCACTCATCACCTCTCCGGCAACGCCGATCAGGCGCCTGCGGTGTTCCCACGTCTGGTGATCGACGCTGGCGACAACAGCGAGGTCACCGTCGTCGAGCGGTTCATCACCCACGGTGACGACGCGCTCGAGGTGCTGGTCGCTCCGGTGCTGCAGGTGCGCGCGGCCGCTGCGGCCCGGGTGCGCTACCTCGCGCTCAACGAAGCCGGGCCTTCGACGTGGCAGATCGGCAATCAACAGTCGGTCGGCGATCGCGACTCGTCGACAATGCTCGCCACGGTCACACTTGGCGGCGACTACGTGCGAGCGCGAACCGAAGCGCGCCTCGTCGGCCCGGGCGGCAACACGAAGCAGGTTGCGCTGTACTTCGCCGGCGGCGATCAGATGCACGACTTCCGGACGATCCAAGACCACGACGCCCCGCACACCAACAGCGACCTGTTGTTCAAGGGCGCAGTGCAGGACTCAGCGGCGAGCGTGTACACCGGCCTGATCAAGATTCGTGCCCACGCCGGTGGATCCACGGCGTACCAGACCAACCGCAACCTCACGCTCAGCGAAGGTGCATGGGCCGAGAGCGTCCCGAACCTCGACATCGAGACCAACGACGTCAAGTGTTCCCACGCGTCCACCGTCGGCCCGATCGACGAAGACCAACGCTTCTACCTCGAGAGTCGCGGTGTGCGTCCCGAGGTGGCCGAGCGGCTCGTGGTGCTCGGCTTCTTCGACGAGGTGATCGGCCAGCTGCCGAGTGGCCCACTCACCGACGATCTGCGTATGCGGGTCGCCGCCAAGCTCGATCTCGGTGCCCGCCAGGAGGTGCTCGCATGACTGCGGTGTGTTCGTTCGACGAGTTGCCCGACGGAACGGCGCGCAAGGTCGACGTCGACGGCGTCGCGGTCGCAGTGGTCCGCATCGGCGACGACGTGTATGCCATCGCCGACACCTGCAGCCACGCCAACGTGTCGCTGTCGGACGGTGAAGTGTGGTGCGACGAGCTCGAGCTCGAGTGTCCCAAGCACTCCAGCGCGTTCAGCTTGACCACCGGGGTGCCCTCCACTCTCCCGGCAACCCAGCCGGTGGCGGTGTTCGACGCGTCGGTGATCGATGGTCAGATCGTGGTGACGGCCCGCGTGGGCGATACCGAGGTCTCGTCATGAGGGTCACATCATGAGCAGCCTGGAGATCAAGGGACTGCATGCGCGGGTCGCCGAGCGAGAGATCCTCAAGGGCATCGACCTGACCGTTCGGTCGGGTGAGGTGCACGCGGTGATGGGGCCGAACGGCGCGGGCAAGAGCACCCTGTCGGGTGTGGTGATGGGCAAGCCCGGCTACGAGGTCACGGCCGGCTCGGTCACCCTCGATGGTGGCGACGTGTTGTCGATGGAGCCATGGGAACGAGCGTCGGCCGGTCTGCACCTCGTGATGCAGTACCCGACCGAAGTGCCCGGCGTGATGCTCGACGACGTCCTCGCCGAGGCGCTGATCACTCGTGGCCGCAGCGCCGATGGCCTCGGCGACACACTTCGTGCCGAAGCGTCGAAGATCGGCTTCGAGGAGCGGTTCCTCGAACGACCGCTCAACGTCGATCTCTCCGGCGGCGAGAAGAAGCGCAACGAGACGTTGCAGTTGGCCGTGCTGGCACCCCGTATTGCCATCCTCGACGAGCTCGACTCAGGGCTCGACATCGACGCCCTGCGCGACTGCGCCCGGCGCGTCGAAGCGATGAGCAACGAACCGCAGGCCGACGGTGAGCCGCTCGGTGTGCTGGCGATCACGCACTACAGCCGGCTCTTGCACGAGCTGCGCCCCGATCACGTGCACATTCTGGCCGACGGCCGCATCGTGGCCAGCGGCGGCTTCGAACTCGCGCAGCAGCTCGAAGCCGACGGGTACGGGGCGTTCGGAGCCTCCGAACCAGAGCCCGAGCACGACAAGCCAGCCGAGCGCCCCGGCAGCCTCGACGATCTGTTCGCGCTGTAGTCGATCAACTCTTGCGGCGTCGCCTCGACCGCGTAGCGTCGAGCGCATGTCGTGGGAAGAACGAGATGGCGGGCTACATCGTGAGTTTCGCTTCGCCGACTTCTCCGAGGCGTTCGCGTTCATGGTGCGCGTCGCCATCATCGCCGAGCAGCGCAACCATCACCCCGAGTGGTCGAATGTGTACAGCCGCGTCAACATCACGCTGACCACACACGACGCCGGGAGCACCGTGACCGACAACGATCGGGAGATGGCCAAAGCGATCGATGATCTGCTCGGCTGACGGTGTCAGCTGACGCACCGGCCGTTCCGGCCACCGCCACGGGCAAGTTCCCCGGATGGTGGGTGGTCACCGGTTGCTTCATCGTTCTCACGACCACCTCGGGCCTCGGCTTCTACGGACTGGCGGTCTACCTCAACGCGTTCAGCAAGGAGCAGGGCTGGCCGCTCAGCACGATCTCGCTCGCCACCACGGTGTTCTTCATCGTTGGCGGCGCGGTCGGCGTGTGGGTGGGTTCGCTGATCGCTCGGATCGATGTGCGCATCGTGATCGTTGGTGGTGGTGTCATCGGCGGCGCCTCGCTCGCGTTGCTCGGACAAGTCGACGAGCAGTGGGAGCTGTTCGTGGTGTACGCCGTGTTCGCCGTCGGGTTCGCGGCCGCCGGTCTCGTCCCGATGACCACCGTGGTCACCCGCTGGTTCCACGCTCGCCGATCGGTCGCCCTGTCGATCGCCTCGACCGGCCTCTCCGTCGGTGGCATCCTGATCACGCCGATCGCCAAGGGCCTCCTCGATAGCCGCGGCCTCTCCGCCGGTACGCCGTGGCTCGGTTTGTTGTACGTGATCGGCGTCGTGCCGGTCACGTTGCTCCTCGTGCGCCCGGATCCTGAGGCTCTGGGCTGGGCTCCGGACGGTATCCGCCGTGCAGTCGGCGAGAGTGCGCCGCCGCTCACCGGGACGCCGTTCGCCGACGCGGTGCGCAGTCGGTTCTTCCTCGCGGTCACCGTGGGGTACATCTTCGCCCTCGGGTCGCAGGTCGGTGGGATCCAGCAACTGGTGAAGCTCGTCGAGGACCGGACCACCCCCGAGACGGCGCAGTTCGCGATCACCGTGCTGGCGGCGATGTCGGTGATCGCCCGGTTGATCGGCGGCCGCGTGGTGCAGCTGGTGCCGATGATGGGCTTCACGGTGACGCTCGCCGTGATGCAGGGCGTTGCGCTTGCGTTGTTGGCGATCGCCGACGCGCGTTGGATGATCTTCGTGGCGATCGTCATCTTCGGTGCCACGGTCGGCAACATCCTGATGCTCCAGCCGCTGCTGATCGCTGAACGCTTCGGCGTGCGCGACTATCCGCGGTTGTTCAGCCGGTCGCAGTTCGTTGCCGTCGTCGGTACCGCCGGGGGTCCGCTGCTGATCGGCTGGCTGTTCGATCTCGCTGGGTCGTACCGGATCCCGTACCTCGCCGCGGCCGGATGTGCCCTGCTCGGGGCGCTGATCCTGGGACAAGCCGGGCCCGCTACCGTGCCCGACGATGAGCACCAGAGCTGACGACATCCACCCCAACGTGCAACGGGTGATCGAGGCCGGTCGCGCCCTCGGCGTCGACGTGGAGACCCAGCGCTTCCCCGACGGCACCAAGACGGCGAGTGACGCCGCCGCCGCGATCGGCGTCGACGTTGGCCAGATCGTGAAGAGCCTGATCTTCGCCGTCGACGACGACGTGGTGCTGGCCTACGTGAGCGGCGCCAACCAGCTCGACGAGAAGAAGCTCGCCGCCGCCGCCGGGGGCACCGAGTGTGCCCGGGTCGACGCCGATCGCGTGCGCGCCGCCACCGGATTCCCCATTGGTGGTGTGCCCCCGTTCGGCCATACGAACCGTCTCCGCGTGTTCATCGACCCGGACCTCCTGCAGTACGACGAGGTGTGGGCGGCGGCCGGGACCTGGCACGACGTGTTCGCCCTCGCGCCGGCGGCGCTGGAGACCGCGTCAGGCGGTGTCGTCGTCGACCTGGCCCGTTGACGCGTCGGGGTTGATCCTGAACGCTGCGGCGTCGATGGCGATAAACGTCCCGCGGGCTCGGGCGTAGACGACCGGGTCGACACCGGTGCTGGTGAGTTCGCCGGTGACGTACAGCTTGCGGCGTTCGCGCCCGGCGAGCCGGACGCGGCACTGCAACGGTTCGTGGATGGGGACACCGGCTTCGTACCGGATGGTCAGCTCGCCGGTGAACGCCGGTTGCTGCTCGACGGTGAGCACGAACCCCATCACGTCGTCGAACAGCGCGGCGGTCACGCCGCCGTGGCTGCGACCCGGCGCTCCCTCGTGAGCCGAGTCGAGGGTGATGTACGCCACGACCTCGTTGCCGTCGCGCACGATGCGCGGATCGACGCCGAGCGGTGACGACCGGCCCGAGATCGGGCGCTCGTCGAAGCTGAACATCTCCTCGCCGTCGCCGGGTGCCGGGCCCCAATCGCCGGTGGGCCGTTCGATCACCCGCTGACGGCGTTCACCCTGCGCCAACGTGGCCACCCACCGTTGCAGCTCGGCCGTGAGTGCCTCGATGGTTGCCGTGTCGGCGTGATGGCCAATCAAGGCGTGGCCGACGTCGCGCACCGCCCGCCCCGCATCGGCGCGGGCATCGGCGTGCTCTTCGGGAAACGGCGACGCGCCGCGGCGCGTCGGTTGATGGTCGCCCTCGGTCACAGAGACTCAGCTCGGTGCCGGGTCGTCAGAGGTGGCCCGGTCGAGGGCGTCGGCGAGCGTGTTCCAGCTCAGCACGGCGCACTTGATCCGTACGGGGAACTTGACCACGCCCTGCAGGGCTTCGAGGTCGCCCAGGGCGATGTCGTCGTCGCCGGGCTGTAGTTCGATGCCTTCGATCGACATCAGTGACTTGAATCGGCGGATGAGTGCCCGAGCCTCGCCAACCGACTTGCCGATCACGGCTTGGCTCATCATCGATGCCGACGACTGACTGATCGAGCAACCCTGGCCGCCGATCTTGACGTCGGTGACCGTCGCTGCGTCGCCTTTCGTCGCTTCGTCGACGAGCAGGTACAAGGTGATCTCGTCGCCGCACAGCGGATTGTGGCCGTTGGTCTCGATCGCCGGAGGCGAGTCGAGCTCACCACGATTACGCGGTGTGCGGTAGTGATCGAGGATGATCTCGCGGTACAGGTCTTCGAGTCCGGGCATGTGAGTCTCGCTGTGCTGACGGGGGTCAGAAACCGAAGATATCGGTGGCGCCCGCCAAGCCCTCTACCAGCGCATCGACGTCGGACTCGTCGTTGTACAGGTACAGGCTGGCGCGCGTGGTGGCGGCGACGCCGAGGGTCTTCATCAGCGGCTTGGCGCAATGGTGGCCGGCGCGCACGTACACGTTGCGTTCGTCGAGCACCTGGCTCACGTCGTGCGGGTGCAGATCGCGGAAGGTGAAGCTCAGGACGCCGCCGCGGATCTCCACGTTGTCGGGGCCGAAGATCGTGATCTCGTCGCTGAAGCGGTCGTTCAGGGTGTCGAGCGCGTAGCGGGTGAGCTCCATCTCGTGGCGACGGATGTCGGCGAGCCCGATGTGGCGCAAGAAGTCGATGGCCGCGTGCAGCCCGATCGCCTCGGTGATCGGCGGTGTCCCCGCCTCGAACTTGGCAGGCACCGGGGCGGTGGTGAACCCATCGAGAGTGACCGTCTCGATCATGTTGCCGCCGCCGATGAAGGGCGGCATGGCATCGAGCAACTCGGCGCGCCCCCACAACATGCCGATGCCCGACGGACCACACATCTTGTGGCTGGAGAACGCGACGAGATCGGCGTCCCACGCCTGCACGTCGGTGAGGTTGTGGGGCACGTACTGGCAGGCGTCGACGACCGCCAGCGCGCCGACCGCATGGGCCGCTGCACACAGCTGGGCCGTTGGCGGAATCGTGCCGAGCACGTTGCTCATCGCAGTGAACGAGAACACCTTGGCACCCGCGAGGAGTTCGTCGAGATTTGCGAGGTCGAGCTGTCCGTCGTGGGTGAGCGGCACGTAGCGCAGCTCGACGCCGCGCTCGGCGGCGAGCATTTGCCACGGGACGATGTTGGCGTGATGCTCCATCTCGGTGAGCACCACCACATCGCCCGCGGTGAGGTTGGCCCGACCCCACGAGTGCGCGATGAGATTCATCGACTCGGTGGCGTTCTTGGTGAACACGACCTCGTCGGCAGACGGTGCATTGATCAACTCGGCGACCGCCCTACGCGCGGCCTCGTAGGCATCGGTCGCCTCGCCCGCGAGCCGGTACGAGCTGCGGTTGATCGGCGCATACGACCGTTCGAGGAACTCCGACATCGCGTCGATGACGGCCCGGGGTTTCTGCGACGTGTTGCCCGAGTCGAGATAGACGATCGTCGAGCCCTCGATCTGGCGTTCGAGGATCGGGAACTCCTTGCGGATCGTGGCGACGTCGAGGCTCATCGGCGATCAGGTCGCCGCGGCTCGGAACGCGTCGTAGCCGTCGCGTTCGAGTTGTTCGGCCAGTTCCATTCCGCCGCTGGCGACGATGCGCCCGTCGACCAGGATGTGCACGTGGTCGGGGGTGACCTCGTCGAGTAGGCGTTGGTAGTGGGTGATCAACACCACACCCATCTCGGGGCGGTCGTTGCGCACCTCGTGGATGCCCTGGGCGACGATCCGCAGCGCATCGATGTCGAGCCCCGAGTCGGTCTCGTCGAGAATGGCCACCTCTGGCTCGAGAATGGCCATCTGCATGATCTCGTTGCGCTTCTTCTCGCCACCGGAGAAGCCCTCGTTGAGGTAGCGGTCGACGAAGCTCGAGTCCATCCCGAGGCGCTTCATCCACTCCATCGTGGCCAGACGCAGCTCGAGCACCGACAGGTCGATGCCCTTGCGCTGCGACAGTGCCTGGCGCAGGAACTGGATGACGGAAACCCCTGGGATCTCCTGGGGATACTGGAAGGCGAGGAACACTCCGGCCTTGGCCCGATCGTCGGGCTCCCATTCAGTGATGTCGTCGCCGCGCAGTGTGACGTTGCCGCTCGTGACCTCGTACTCGGGCGAGCCCATCAGGGTGGCCCCGAGCGTCGACTTGCCTGATCCGTTGGGCCCCATGATCGCGTGGATCTCGCCGGCTCCGACGGTGAGGTCGAGGCCGCGCAGGATCTCGTCGTGATCGGCCTCGCCCGGCTCGGCGGCGGGTCGAGCGTGGAGGTCTTCGATCCGAAACAGGGCCTCGGTCACGTCGTCGAGGTTAGCGCTGGTCAACGCAATTATCACTATGCCGATAGTGCAAATTCCGGCGCGGCCCGAGCCGGAACCAGTCGGCTACCGCAGCCGATCGATGTGCCGGGCAACGAGGTTCTCCAGACCTTCCTGGTAACCGCTGACGCGAGCTGGTTCTATGTCGTTGGCGAGCAGCCGATCGCGGAGTGATGCCAGCGAGTGCGTGCCGTCGAGCAGTTCGTCGGCGTCGTCCCAGCGGGCGTAGCGGGCCGCGCGTCGGCGGTCGAGTTCGCCGTCGTCGAGGATCGTCGTTGCGGCCAGGAGGCCCTTGGCCATCGTGTCCATCCCCCCGATGTGGGCGTGGAACAGGTCGGCGCGGTCGATCGACTGGCGGCGTAACTTGGCGTCGAAGTTCAGGCCTCCGGTGGCGAAGCCGCCGGCGCGCAGCAGCTCGACCATCGCCAACGTCATCTGCTCGGCCGAGACGGGGAAGCGGTCGACGTCCCAGCCCAGGCGGTCGTCGCCGGCGTTGGCATCGATCGAGCCGAAGATGCCGGCGTGCACTGCGGCGGCGATCTCGTGGGCGAAGTCGTGTCCGGCCAACGTGGCGTGGTTGACCTCGATGTTCACCTTGATCTCGTCGGCCAGTCCGTAGCGCTGGAGGAACCCATCGACTGCGGCGACGTCGAAGTCGTACTGGTGCTTGGTGGGCTCGAACGGCTTGGGCTCGATCAGGATCGTGCCGGGGAAGCCGATCGCGTACTTGTGCTCGACCACGAGATGGAGAAACCGGCCGAGCTGATCAAGCTCTCGGCGCATGTCGGTGTTGAGCAGCGTTTCGTAGCCTTCGCGGCCACCCCACAACAGATAGTTCGCTCCGCCGAGGCGGTGTGTCGCGGTCATGCAGTGAGCGACTTGAGCCGCGGCGTAGGCGAACACGTCGGGGTCGGGATTGGTCGCCGCGCCGGCCTGGTAGCGGGGGTGGGGAGAACAGGTTGGCGGTGCCCCACAACAGGTTGACGCCGGTGCGCTCCATGTGAGCCGCCGCCTCGTCGATCATCATGTCGAGGTTGCGGCACGACTCGGCGAACGAATCGCCCGGCGGCGCGATGTCGACGTCGTGGAAGCAGAAGAACGGCGTGCCGAGCTTGGCGAAGAACTCGAACGCGGCGTCCATCTTGTGCTGCGCCGCCTCGAGCGGGTCTCGTGCCGGCGCCTGCGTCGGGTGCCAGGGCCGATCCAGGGTGCCGGCGCCGAAGATGTCGAACCCGTCCCAGGCGAAGGTGTGCCAGTAGCACACGGCGAATCGCAAGTGGTCCTCCATCCGCCTGCCCGCCACGATCCGATCGGCGTCATACCAGCGGAACGCCAGCGGATCGTCGCTGTCCGGCCCCTCGTAGGCGATGGTGCCGATGTCCGGGAAGAACTCCTCGCTCACGCCCCGAGCGTAGATCGCGCTCCAACCTCCGCGAGCGGTGAGGGAACGGGCCCCGCGTGGGCCGCCTCGCTCACCGGTGGTGAGGGTTGACGCCGTGCGGTGAGGGAACCGGCTCCGTGTGGGCCGCTTCGCTCACCGGTCGTGGTCGCGCAGGTCTTCTTTCCAGGCGCGGAAGCGGTCGTGCGTTGCGCCGCTCGGGCCGATGCCGTGCGCCGAGCCGTCGGGGAACAGGCGCAGCGTGAAGGCGACGTCGAGGTCGTCGGCGAGTGCCGCCCAATACCGCGCGTCGGCTCCCTTCGCGGGGCCGGCACGCCACAGCAGCCATGGACCGATGCGGCGTTTGTACTCGGCGACGGGAGTGTCGGGCAGGTCGTCGCCGAGGGCGAGTAGCTCGTCGGGTGCCTCGATCCACGCGGTAGCGCGGATGTTGCGGTCGCGTACCGGCGTCGCCGGGAGATCTGCGGTGTGCAGCGGGGGTGTCGTCGACCGGTCGTTTGTCGTAGCGCATCGCGGGTCGGCAGTGAGGGCGCTACCAGCCGCGCTCGATCCACTCGTCGAGATGCGGGCGTTCGGTGCCGATCGTGGTGTCGTCGCCGTGGCCTGGCAGCACGATCGTGTCGTCGGGGAAGGTGAACAATCGCGACGTGATCGACCCGATGATCGTGTCGAAGTCGCCGTCGTCGAAGTGGGTGGCGCCCGGGCCGCCCGGAAACAGGGTGTCGCCGGTGAACAGCAACGGTGTCCCGTCGATGTGGAACGAGATCGATCCGGGCGTGTGGCCGGGATTGTGGATGGCGTGCAGTCGTAGCTTGCCGATCTCGATCACCTCGGTGTCGTCGAGGAACACGTCGTAGCCGACCTCGTCGAGTTTGGGGGCGTCGGCAGCGGTCACCGCGACCTCGTAACCCGCCTCGCGCATCGCCGGCACCGCCTGGATGTGATCCCAATGGCCGTGCGTCTCGAGCACGCGCCGGACGTTCAGTCGCTGGCAGAGCTCGAGCAACTGCTCGTGTTCGTTCGCCGCGTCGAGCAACACCGCCTCGCCCGTTGCCGTGCACCGAACCACGAACACGTTGTTGTCGACCGGACCGACCACCAACTTGTGGACCTCCAGGTCGGCGTTCGACCAGTGCAGCGTGTTCGTCGGCGCAGCCATGGGATCAGTCTGGCAGAGCGATCGTTGATCTAGCGTCGGCGTGTGCCCGTCGATTCCGGCGAGATTGCCGACGATGCGACTGCGGAGACACCGCCCGACGAGGGGCGCGGACGCGGCCAGGGATCGGGCACGGGCTGGGGAGCGCTCGTTCGCAACGTCGTGCTCTTGGCGGTCTTGCTGCCGGCTTCCGCGTTCGTGCTGATCATGATCGGGCGAGCTCGTTCCGGATCGATTGGTCGCCGAGTCGCTCGCCGAGGCCGTGCTCGACGGCCAGCTCGATGTGGTCAACTACGAGCCCGGTTTGTTGGCGCAACAGGTCGACGGGTTCACCGACTGCATCGGCCTCACCGTCGGGTTGGGCGACGTCGCCGGTCGCAATCCCATCAGTTCGGCGATCGCCGCAGAGAAACGTTGTGGCAGTGCGAACTCGCCGTTCCCCAACTCGAAGCGTGGGTCACCGGCGAGGGTGCGCTCGAGCGCGAGACCGACTACTTCCGGTACTGGCACGGGTACACCGCGTTCTTGCGGCCATCGATCGCGTTTCTCGGCCTCCCGGCCACCCGGGTGCTGACGATGGTGGCACTTGTCGGTGTGACGTTCGGGTTGGCCCGGTCGGTCGCCCCGCACGCACAGTGCTGGAACGGCCGCAGTGTTGTTGGTTCCGTTCCTGCTGACGAGCGACTTCGTCGACCTCCCGTATGCGCTGCCTCATGCGTTTCGGTGTGCTCGGGGGCCCTGGCCACCGCATGGTTGGCCAACGCCGTGGTCAGTCGTGCGATCCGACCCTGGCCGGTGATTGCGGTGTCGGCAATCTCTGGTGGCGCCGTGGTCGTGCTCGACCTGCTGACCACCGCGCCCGGATTGTGGGCGCTGTGCACGTTCGTGGTAGCCGCCGCTGCGGCGCGCTCCCGCAGCGGCTGGCCGCTGTTCGGTCTCGCCGTACTCGCGGCCGCGTCGTGGATCATTGGCTACGCCTGGACATGGGCGACGAAATGGCTGATCTCCATCCCGGTGTTCGGCTTCGAGCGCGTGCGTGACACGATCGACTTCACGGTGAACAATCGCTTGAGCAACACCCCCGGAGGGGTTCGATCTGGGCTTCGGGAACTCGTGGTCGCGCAACCTCGACGAGTGGACGGCGCAACCGCTGACCTCGTGGGTGGCCATCGGATCGCTCATCGCGGTGGGGGTGATCTGGTGGCACCGGCGCGGCGCGACCGACGCCCGGTTGCGGCTCGTCGATCGTCTCGTGGTGGGATCGGCGGCGCTCATCGTTCCCGTCTGGTTCGAACTGTTGCGCAACCACAGCCAACTGCACAGTTGGTTCACGTACCGGTCGCTGCCGTTGGCGTTCGGCATCGTCATGGCCGCAGCGGTGGTGCCGCTGCGCCCGCAGGACGGCATGTCGGTGATGACGCCGTTGATACAGCGGCCAACGCTGCTGCGGTCGATCGCGCTGGAGTCGAGAGAGCCGGAGTCGATCCGGCCGGAGGCGTCGCCCCGTGAGGAGTGACGCCAGCTCGGCCCTTCGCCGAGTTCGCTCGACGGCCGCACGCGGCTACTTGGCACTCCGTTCCGCCACGCGGTCAGCGGTGGGACGGGCGAGCGGCGGCGGGGACGCGCCGTTGTTGTCGTCGGCCGAGGTGCGGGCTGAGGGTTGGTGGGACCTACTTCCGTTCACGGCGCACAACATCGAGCTGGCGCCGGGGGTAGGGACTCGGCCTGGTCCGACTCCACCGCGCGACGACGTGCGTACCGCCACGATGGTTGCGGCGCGTGGTGGCTCGGTGCGCGGTGACCGCGTGGTCGACCTGGGCAGCCTCGAAGGGGGATTCACCCTTGCGTTCGCCGCACTCGGGGCCGATGCGGTGGGCATCGAGGTGCGCGACGTCAGTGTTGCCCGAGCCGAACTGGCGCAAGTGCTGCTCGGCGAGACGAAGGCGACATTCGTGTGCGCAGATCTCGTCGACGAACTCGAGCGGCAGCCACCCGCCGACGCGGTGCTGGCCACGGGCATTCTGTACCACTTCGCCGATCCCCTCGACGTGCTCCGTCGCATCCGAACACTGAATCCAGCGGTGCTGCTCCTCGACACGCATGTCGCCTCGGATGAGCGCACGCACGACTGTTCCGACTTCGTCGATCGTGTCTACGACGATCACCGATTTCGCGGTCGGCTGTTTCACGAATTCGACGCCGACTCGACCGCTTCCGAACGCAACGCGATGACGTGGGCGGCATGGTCCGACGAGGATGCCTTCTGGCCGATCGAGGACGACCTGGTGCGCATGCTCGAGCTCGCCGGGTTCGGCGAGATCCGCAAGGTCGACGTCGCCGACGACGCGCCATGGGAAGTCGATCGGCGCAATCGGGTGATGTACCTGGCAACGTCAGGCGCTGACCACTTCGAAGCCGAGACCGAGCGCAACGGGGATCTGCACCGGATCGAAGGTGACGAGGCGTAGGGGAGCGGGCAGCCGCTCCGCTGCCGCGAGGTGGATTGCGTCGGTCAAGCGCACCGGTTGATCGCGCGCCAGCGCCGCCGCGCGATCCAAGCACCGCTGATCGAGTGGAACCACGTGCAGGTGGTCCCACACTCGGCGCACCGAGTCTTCGAGATCAAGGCGAATGATCGACTCGTCGCTCAGCCGGTCGATCGCCGGCAGCGCCTCGGTGAGGGCCAGTGCGCTCGCCGACCACAGCGGGTCGTCGTCGAGTGCGGTCAGCACCACCGACCGCTCGGCACCGTCGATCGTGATCGCCAGCAATGCCGAGGTGTCGAGAACGAGCGTCATCCGCGCAACTCGCGCAGCGCTTGATCTACTCGCACGCCGGCCCACACTGCGACCGGCTGGGGCGGACGGAACTCACCCGCACGACGTGGCGGGATGATCGAACCCGCGCCGATCAACCGTTCGAGGGTGGGGGCGTCGGCATCGAGCGGACCGAGTTGGGCGATCGGTCGACCCCGGCTGGTGACCACCGTTCGTTCCCCCGCTTCGGCGCGGGCGAGTGCCTCCGGGAGCGCGGCGCGGAGCTCGCGCACACCGACGCCGGGATCTCTCGTCGCGCTCATGTGTACGCGAGTGTACGCATTGCGATTCGGCGGCGCGGCCTGGTGCCGTCCATGATCGTGGATATGAATTTTGCGTTCACCGAAGAGCAAGAAGAGCTGCGCAAGACCGTGCGGGCATTCCTCGAAGCCAAGAGCAGCGAGGAAGCCGTGCGCGAGCAGATGGAGACCGAGCAGGGCTACGACGAAGCCGTGTGGTCGCAGATGGGCGAGCAGATGGGCCTGCAGGGCCTGCACATCCCCGAGGAGTACGGCGGGTCGGGCTACGGCTACGTCGAACTCGGCATCGTGCTCGAAGAAATGGGACGCGCCCTGCTGTGCGCACCGTTCTTCTCCACCGTCGTGCTCGCCGGTAACACCCTCCTGCTGTCGGGCGACGACGACGCCAAGAAGCAGTACCTGCCGGGCATTGCGTCGGGTGAAACGATCGCCACCGTTGCCTTCACCGAGCCGTCGGGCAAGTGGGACGAGTCGGGCATCACGATGGAGGCCACGCCGTCGGGTGACGGCTACACCCTGTCGGGCACCAAGTCGTTCGTCCTCGACGGCCACGTCGCCTCGCTGATCATCGTCGCCGCCCGCACCGCGAACGGCGTCAGCCTGTTTGCCGTCGACGGCAACGCATCGGGTCTCACCAAGACCTCGCTGTCGACCATGGACCAGACCCGCAAGCAGGCCAAGCTCGACTTCGACAACGTCCCCGCCACGCTGATCGGCGAGGACGGCAAGGGCTGGGACGTACTGCAAACCGTGCTCGACCTCGCCGCGGTGAGCCTCGCTGCCGAACAGGTCGGCGGCGCCCAGTTCGTGCTCGACATGGCTGTCGAGTACGCCAAGGTGCGCGTCCAGTTCGGCCGCCCCATCGGTTCGTTCCAGGCGATCAAGCACAAGTGCGCCGACATGCTGCTCGAGGTCGAGTCGGCAAAGTCGGCTGCGTACTACGGCATGTGGTGCGCCAGTGAGATGAACGACGAGCTGCCCTCGACGGCATCGCTGGCCAAGGCGTACTGCTCCGAGGCCTACTTCCACGCCACCGCCGAGAACATCCAGATCCACGGCGGCATCGGCTTCACCTGGGAGCACCCCGCGCACCTCTACTTCAAGCGGGCCAAGAGCTCCGAGCTGCTGTTCGGCGACCCGACGTACCACCGCGAGCAACTCGCCCAGCGCATCGGTATCTGATCCATTTCGGGCTCGGTCGGCCGTTCATTCGTGCTCGGCCGCCCTGGCGGGCTTGCCCTCGCCTTCCGAGCTCCCGACGCTTCGCTCTGGTCGCCTGCGTGCATTGCACGCGGGCGACCAGCTCGTTTGGGGTCGGTCGGCTACCTGGCTGGCTCGGCGTTCATGAGTAGACGTGCGTACCGGTCGAGAACCCCACGACGTGGCTCGATGACTCGACGACGGAACCGCCTTCGTTCCCGCCGGGTAGGCGATACAAACCGGCCGTTGCGTTTCGCAGCTTCGACAACCGCGACGAGGTCGTCACGGCACTTGAGATCGGTTGAAGGGACAGTCTCCGCGACTGTCGAGCGATTGGCATGAACGTACTCGAGTTCCGCCGTCGGTTGGCCGCGAACGATGGACTCGAACGCGACGCTGGTGCCGAGGTCGAGCACCAGATCCGCCCACCCCATCAGCGTCCGCGCCGTAACGGTCGGCGCAACTACGACGTGCGTCTCGAACTCGCCGTACTGCAACGTCGGGATCTGGCGTCGAACCTCATCGGTTCGCTTGTCGCGAGTGTGGTGCATCACTGCGACGCCCAGGCCCCGGTCGGCGAGCAGCTGGATCGTGCGATCGACCTCCTCCCAGTGGACCGGAAAGTTCGCGTTGCGCAGAAAGATGGCGACCCGTGGACCCGTGAGTTCGCTGCCGAACGGCGGAGGTGGCATCGTTCGGTCGAGTGTCCGAAGCCAGGAAGAGTTGTACCGAGGCGAACCGAGCACGTGCAACCGGTTGCGCGCCAGCGTCTTGTACCGCGGCGCGCAGTACCGATTCGGGACAACCGTGTGATCGAAGCGGCTTGCGCCTTCATAGTGACGGGCGAGCGTTCCATCGAGATCGTCGACGTTGATGAGCAAGTTCGTGTAGGGCGCGTCGCCGTGTGGCAGTGATACAGACGTCAGACCGCGCGCTTTGGCGAACTCGCACACGACGTTGCTGAACGTCGAATAGAGCCAGTCCATGGCGACGCATGGCCGGCGCCCGAGGTCCGCGACTGCGAGTTCGAGCGACTCCGGGTTGTCGACGATTGTCGGGATGGCCGCCTGTGGGCTGGACTCTCCCAGCAGATCTTCGATTCGGACGAGTTCTATTCCCGAGAGCATTTCGCCGCTTGCGAGCAGCGGATGGGACGCAGCTTGCTCGTCAGTGATCACTAGTCGGACTGGCACCTGTCGGGCAACCGTCATCGCGACTGGGAAGATGTGGTCGACATCGTTGAAATGCCGCAGAAAGGCAACGACAGAGTCGTTCCTACTCATGAGTAGGAACGAGCGAGCGGATCGACTGAGAGCAGCCGTTCGGCCCGCTCCCGGTCGTGCTCGTTGTCGACGCTCTGAATTGGTCCCGGTACCGGGACCATGTGGACCGGGACTCTAAGGTCGATGAGCCGCAGCATGTCGATCGATTCCACTTTCTCCACCCAAGGACGAGGCAGTGCATTGAATTCCGTGAGCAGTGACCGCTCGAACGGAATGACACAGACTTGTTTCCAGTGGGTGGAGGTGGCCTGACCGCGGTGATACGGGATCGGCAAGCGACTCATGTAAAGGGCATTGTTCTCGTGATCCACGACGACCTTGATCTCGTTCGGGTCGAGTGCATCTTTTGCGTCGATGGACGTCATCAGGTTGGTCACCCGCGCGGCGCCCGATGCCACGGGTTGCACCGCCGCATCGATCATTTCGGGGGTGACTAGCGGCTCGTCTCCTTGGATCATCGCGACGACGTTGATCGAGACGCCTTCGCGCTCGAGCGTCTCGACTGCCTCGGCCGTGCGGTCCGACGCTGTCTCGTGGGAACTCGACGTCATGATTGCCCGCACCCCGATCGACTCGGCGTACTTCGCGATCTCGATATCGCAAGTGGCGACCGATACTGACATCAGGCTCCGCGCCAGCCTCGCTCGGTGAATGCAATGACCAATCATCGGCACGCCGGCGATGCGTGCGAGCGGTTTGCCGGGGAACCGTGACGAATCCATTCGGGCAGGGATGATTCCGACCGTTGCCCCGATCTCAGCCATAGCCGTAGTCTGCCATCGGAGTAGCTGCGACTTGTTGTATGGCGCTGGCCTCATCGGGGGTCAGAAGTTGTTGCCAACGCCCCCGCCGGTCAACGATTGCTCCGCTGGCGAGGAGCGACTTGCGCCGCTCCTCGCCAGCAACAACCGCGTTGCCGTACTCACTAGAGAATTGGCGCATGAGACGCTCGCCTTCCGCGCGAATCCCCGTGTGGACGAGCATTTCTTCTACGGTTGACTCTGGCGCCGCAACGAAATCCTCGTACCTGACGGTGAGAATCCTCGCGTCGTCCAGCTCGGGTACTTGCACCGCAGCGCTCCAAACCGAGGCGCGCTGCAGGCAGTACTCCAATCGTCGTTCGCCTGGCGGCAGTCTCGAGAATGCACCGCCCGACGCACATACGTCCCGAGCATCACGGACTACGTTCACCACTCGCGCGCCGCCGAAGTCACTCAGTATCCGTCCAAGCGCGAAGACATGACGGGGTGTCTTCTCAAGCCAACGCTCGGCGGTTGGACATGAGCGTTGCGCGAGCTGGGCCATGAGTCGATCGAGCACGATTCCCGAGTCGTTCCAGTCTGTACCCACGGTGAGGGCCAACTCGCGAAACTCGCGATCGCTCAGCTCGATTCGTGGCTTTGCTGCGAGGCGTAGCCGGACCTGAACGGCGGGTTGATCGTCCGTTGGACCGGGTGACGCATGGCCGAGCAAGCGAGGATCGATCGTCGATACCGCCGACTCGTCAACATAGGTGTAGAAGTGGGTCTCCGGAGCCGTTCCGACTTCGTCGGCGCTCGCCAGCAGGAGCTGGATGAGGGTTGTACCGGAGCGCGGGTGTCCGACGACAAACACAGGATTGGTCACACCTGGAACGTAGGTCGGGGCCTTGGCCCCCGTCTCATCCGGCGGGCCCGCGCGGAGATGTGTCGCTTCGACGACGCCCCGCACTCAGGCTCTACGCTGCCGAAGGTGGAGCCAGTCACGATCGTCTTCGCAATCCTTGCGGCCGCATTCGTGTTCGTCATCGCCGCAGTCGCCGTCGGGCGAGAGGCGCACCGCCTCGATGCGGTGGCGCCGCGGGCGGTGTACCAGCTCGACGAAGCGGTCGACTTCGTCTGCGACAGACTGCCCGACGAGAGCCAGGCGCGGCTGACCCCAGAAGAGGTCGAACAGCTCCTGGTGTTCCACATGCAGTGGCTCCACTCGCAGGGCCTGCAGCCCGACAAGGCGGTCGACGCCAAGCAGTCGATCGACGAACCCGTCGTGCTCACCGAGGACACGCTCACCGCGTACCTCCTCGGTGAGGCGGAACGCAATGACGTCGAACTGCTCGACGACGTCGATGCGGTCAACGTCGTCGAAGCGCACCTGGCCTACTTCGAGGCGATCGGCGCGGTCGGTCCACAGGCGGGTCTCGACGACGCGCTGTAACAGTTCGTCGCACTCGTTCGTCTCGCCGGCCGCTGAGCGTGGCTGCGAAGCTCACGCGTCATGGCTGCGCCCATTCCGAAAGACCGCACGATCGCCGCACTCGACGAAGTGTGGACGAGCACCGAAACGCTCTTGGCGTCCCTCGACGCCGACGAATGGTCGAAGCAAACCGCACTGCCGGGCTGGGATGTGCAGGACAACGTTTCACACATGATCGGCACCGAGCAGATGCTGCTCGGGAACCAGGCGCCGCAGATCGACATCGACCGAGAGGCGAACGAGCACGTACGCAACGACATCGGCGTGTTCAACGAAGTGTGGGTCGAGGCGTTGCGCTCGGAGACGCCGCCAGCGGTGCTCGCCTTGTTCCGTGAGGTCACCACCCAACGTCGCGCCGCATTGGACGTGATGTCCCAGGAGGAGTGGGACGCGGAGTCGTTCACCCCAGCCGGTAAGGCGACGTACGGCCGGTTCATGCAGATCCGGGTGTACGACTGTTGGTATCACGAACAGGACATCCGCGACGCGCTGGGCCGGCCGGGGAACGAGTCCGGCCTCTCGGTCGAAGTGACGCTCGACGAGCTGACGACCGCAATGGGCTTCGTCGTCGGCAAGCGGGCCGGTGCCACACAGGGCCAGTCGGTGACGTTCGCATTGACGGACGGCGGATCGGTGGTGCGTGAGATCCATGTGCTCGTCGATGAGCGAGCGACCGTGGTCCCCTCGTTGCCGGACGCGGCGACCGTCACGCTGACGATGCCGGTCGGCACGATGACCCGTAGATCCGCCGGGCGGGTGCCGCTCGAGGACGATCCCGCGATCTCGGTCGACGGCGACGAAGGACTCGCGTCGAGAATTCTGCGGAACCAGACCTACACGCTGTAGGCCGACGCTCGGCGCAGGCAATCGCTGCGCAATCGGGTTCACACGCAGTTCATCGTTACCGGCTGGATCTCGATCGATGCCATGGCTAGTTTCTGTGCCACCAGAGAGAGGAGGTGGTCCAGCAACTATGGAAGACAGTTATTACGGGACCCTGGAGGTGGTTGGCCGCTAGGCCGACAGGCTGGACCGCCTGGCGAATCTCCGCCAACCCCCGCTGATCGTCATCGCCGCAACTGGTCCCAGCGGCGTCGTCCGGACACGGATGTGATTCCGAGTCCTGCGTCATGGTGCGATCGGTCTCAGACAGTCTGTGCAGTGCCGGGTGCCTTCTGGTGCCCGGCACTGCCGCGTTCATGGGCGGCCGCGATACCTTGAGCGCTGATGGAACGGCCGACCAAGTTCGAAGAGTCTCGGTTCCTTGGCGACAAGCGCACCCAGCTCGTGTACGACCTCGACGAGTGGGACGATGCAGCGATCATCGACGAGATCGTCGCCGAGGGCGTCGGGTTGAGCTTCTCCCCAGACACGTTGCCCGAGGCACGGAATCGGGGCTACACGTTGGCGACTGGTCGTCAACATCGGCTGCAGCGCAAGCCGTTCTCCTAGGACTCGCCGATGCCCGGGATGGACGAGCGCTTCGAGTCCGCCGGGTTGTCGCTGGCGTGCCACCTGGCGGTGTCGCCAGGTGAAGAGACCGACGGACCCGCCGTCGTGTTGTGTCACGGATTCCCGATCGGGCCGCTCGACGCCCGCCGCTCAGCCGGCACGTATCCGCAACTCGTCGATCGGATCGCCCGCGACGTCGGATGTGCGGCGTTGGCCTTCAACTTCCGCGGGTGTGGCGACAGCGAAGGCGACTTCTCGCTGCAGGGATGGGTCGACGACCTGCGCAATGCGATCGGCCACGTGCTGCGCACGTGCGATCCGAGCGGGATCATCCTGGTGGGTACGAATACCGGTGGGTCGATTGCGATCTGTGTCGGCGCCGACGATCCGCGGGTGTCAGCGGCTGCGCTGGTGAGCCCGCGCGCCGACTTCGACGACTGGGCCGACCACCCCCGGCGGTTTCTGGAGCACGCTCGCGATATCGGCGCAATTCGCGATCGTCAGTTCCCGCCATCGGTCGACGAGTGGACGCGCGAGTTCCGGAGGTTTCGTCCGGTCGCCTCCGCCCGTCGGTTCGGTCCGCGACCGTTGATGGTCATGCACGGTGACGACGACGACAGCGTTCCGGTGTCGGACGCTCGTCAACTGGTCAACGCTCATGGGTCGGCGGAGTTGAGCGTTTTGGATGGTGCGGGCCACCGGCTGCGCCACGATCCACGGGCGGTCGCAGTGTTGATCGGCTGGATCGACCGGATCCGGTCGACGTATGTCCACCCCTCCGCCGAGCGCGCAGCGCGGTAGTGAGGTCGCGATGGTGAGGTTGACGGTGCGTCGCGATGTCGTGGACTCGATCGACGTCGACCGTTTCTGGCGACGTGGCTTCGCCATCGTGCGCAACGCGTACACCGCCGACGAAGTCGCTACGTTCCGCCGCGCCATCGAGGCGAGCAACGGGCCGAAGACCGACCTCCTGAGTAATCCGCGCCTGCGATCGATCCTGACCGACGGCCGGCTGATCTCCGTGGCGCAACAGCTGCTGAACGCACAGACGATCGTGTACAGCGGTGACAGTTCGTTCACGGTCGGTCGCCGACAGATCGGTTGGCACAAAGACAACGCGGACCGTGACGACTCGCACGCCCCCGATTGGCAGGGGCGCTACACGATCCTGCGTTTCGGCATCTACCTCCAAGACCATCGATGGCACACCGGCGGCCTCAACCTTCGGGCCGCATCGCACACGACGACCGACCTCAGCGCGGGTCGGTGTCGCTACGTGCGTTCTGGTCTTGGTGATCTCGTGGTGTGGAGCCTGCGCACCACCCATAGCGGCAACGGGATGCTGCTGCGGGTGCCGTGGGGTGTGCACCCGCCACCTCACCGCCAACGAAGTATCCCGGGGTGGGCTGAAGCACCATCCCCGGCCGGAGGGCGGATGGCGCTGTTCGCCGCGCTGGGGCTCGACGATGCGCACCACCGGCGGTACGCCGAGTACCTGCGAACTCGCACGTACATGGTCGACATCTGGCGCAACTCGACCTACGACGACGAGGCCAGACGCGCCGCCGCTGATGCCGGGCTCGAAGTGTGGGACATGCCTCGGTCGATCGAGGGCGACCTCGACGCGGGTGCGGCGGTGGACTGGGCGCCGTTGCCGTACTGAACTGTCGCGCGATTGATCCGTTGTCCGACCAACTCGTAGATCGGCCGAACGGCACGATCAGCGGTCGAGCTGCGACCGGTGCCAGGCGTAGGCAGTCTGCACGATCTCGTCGAGCCCATACTGCGCGGTCCATCCGAGCACATCGTGTGCATGCGACGGTTCGGCAAAAGTGGCCTCGGGGTCACCAGCACGACGCCCGATGATCTCGTAGGGGACCGGAGCGCCCGCTGCCTCGGCGGCTGTGTTGATCACCTCGAGCACCGTCGACCCGACGCCGGTGCCGACGTTGATCGCGGTCGACGCCCCTCCTGCGGTGAGGTAGTCGGCGGCTTTGATGTGCGCGTCAGCGAGGTCGTCCACGTGGATGTAGTCGCGAATCGCCGTTCCGTCAGGCGTGGTGTAGTCGTCGCCGAACACCTTGACGTCGTGGTCCGGGAGGAGTAGCGCCTTCATGACGATCGGGATGAGATTGATGCTGTACGTCCAGTCTTCGCCGATCCTGCCGTCGAAGCTCGCGCCAGCCGCGTTGAAGTACCGCAAGCTCACCGAGCGCACGCCGCGGGTGGTCTCGTACCAACGAAGGATCTGTTCGACCATTGCTTTGGTCTCGGCGTACACGCTCTCGGGGTCGATCGGCGCACTCTCCACGACCGGGACCTCGGGTGGGTTGCCATAGACGGAGCACGATGACGAGAACACCAGCTGGTCGACTCCCGCGTCGAGACACGCTTCGAGCAGCTCGACCGTGCCGGCGACGTTGTTGCGCCAGTACTTGGCCGGGGACTCCATCGACTCACCGACCGACTTGTAGGCGGCGAAGTGGATCACCTGCCCGACTCCGTGTTCCTTGCACACGGTGCGGACGAGTTCGGCGTCGGTGATCTCGCCGACGACGAGCGGCGCATCGATCACCGCGTTGGCATCGCCGAGCTCGAGCGAGTCGAGTACCACCACGTCGCGTTCGGCGCGGCGGAGGGCACGGACCGTGTGCGAGCCGATGTAGCCGGCTCCACCGGTGACGAGAACTGTCTGGTGTTCGTTGCTCACGGCTACGGGAGCGTATTGGCAGACTCGCCGCCGAAGGTCGCGGCTTCGTCAACACGATGTGGCCAGCGGCCGGCTGTCGGCAGTTCGGCGACATAGATGGCGCCGTCGGCTGCGCCCGTGCCGTCGGGCTCACCGGCGGTGGTGATCACGAGCGTGCGGAGGTCGTGGCCGACGAAGGCTGCGCAGGTCACGAACTGAGCGGGCACCTCGATCCGCTCGACCACCTGCCCGTCGCGCACACCGATGACCGCGTTGCCACCCCACATCGCCACCCACAACCCGCCGTCGCGATCGATCGTCATACCATCGGGGTCGCCGAGCGACTCGGGGAGCGCGGCGTGTGTCGATCGCTCGCCGATGGAGCCGTCGTTGCGGTATGTGAACTCGTCGATCCGGTGAGTTGGGGTGTCGACGTAGAACAACCGTTGTCCGTCGGCGCTCCACGCCAGGCCGTTCGAGATCGTCACATGCTCGACGAGGGGGGTCGCGGCACCATCAGCGAACGACCAGAGGGCACCGGCGCCCGTGGCCACCGGCTCGGCCATGGTGCCAACGACGAATCGGCCGTCGGGATCGGCCTTGCCGTCGTTCAACCGGATCTCGGACGATTGCGGCGGGAGGTCGATCCGTCGCTCTGGCCGCGAGAGCAGTTCCACCGATTGTTGCCGCGCAACGACGAGATCGCCGGTCGATGTCGGAGCGATCGAACCGACGGTGCCGTCGAAGCGGCCGATCGCCTCCAGCCGACCCGTGAGGTCGCCCTCGTACACGGTGCCAGTGCGAATGTCGACGCACGCAAATCGGTCGTCGCCGAGCGCCACCGGACCCTCGCCGAGGTGCAGCGTGGCGGCGGTGAGCCGCTCGGCGGTGGTCACTCGGTGCCGAGGCGGATCGTGGCGCCACCGTCGACGACGATGGTCTGCCCGGTCGTGTACGGCGACTGTTCGCGATCGGCGAGATGGACGATCGTCGGCGCAATGTCGGGTGGGTCGGCGACGAAGCCCAGCGGAGTCCGTCCGACGAGCTCGCGCAGGTTGCCATCGGGACCGTCAGGGTGCGGGCGCCGCCCGAGACCGGCCTCGAGCATCGGCGTCATCACCGCACCGGGGAGTACCGCGTTGCAGCGGATGCCCTCGCTGGCCAGCTCGAGCGCTGCACTGCGCGTGAGGGCGACGAGCGCGCCCTTGGAGATCGCGTACACCGCAACGTTCATCGATGTGGCCACCGCATGTACCGAGCTGACGTTGACGACGGCGCCGCGCGCTGCCGACAGTGGTCGATGAAACTCGCGGATCATCTGGAACGCACTGCGGACGTTCGTGTTCATCACGCGATCCCAGTCCGAGTCAGGCGTCTCGATGATGGGGCGGTTGACCTGGATCGCCGCGTTGTTCACGAGGGCATCGAGTCGATCCAGCGATGGGAGCTGTGCCCGTAGCTCGACAACGGAGCCCTGCGCGCTGAGATCGCTCTGGACGAACTCAGTGAATTCGAGGTCGTCGGGTGGGTCGCTGCGGTCGACCCCGATGACCTGCCAGCCGGCGGTGGCGAACGCGGCAACGGCTGCCCGACCGATCCCACCGCACGCGCCAGTGATGATGACGCGGCGCGTCACGAGCGTTCCAACTCTTCGATCAGGTTGGCGATCGCCACATCGCTCACTCGAGCCGAGGCGTCGAACGTGTTGCTGGCGTTGTGCGATCCAAAGACGATGTTGTCGAAGCCGCGCAAAGGGTCATCCTGCGGAAGAGGCTCGGTTTCCATCACGTCGAGGGCGCATGCCCTGACCTTGCCCGCACGCAACGCCTCCACCAGGGCATCGTTCGACACGACTGCGCCGCGACCGGTGTTGACGAGATACACGCCGTCGCGCATCACGTCGAACGCTGCCCCGTCGATCAGGTGGTGGGTAGCCGCGTTGAGCGGGGCGTTGATCGCGATCACGTCGCACCCAGCCAGCAACTCGTTCAGCTCGACGCACTTCACGCCGAGCGCCGCCGCCGCATCGCGACTCGTCGGCGATGGGTCGGTACCGAGGACCGGCATACCCGCGGCGAGGGCCCGTACCGCAGTCGCCTGGCCGATGGCGCCGAGCCCAACGATGCCGAGTGTGAGGTCGCCGAGGGATCGGCCGGGTGGCTTGGGCCAGGATCCGGCGCGCACGCCGCGGTCGATGTCGACCAGGTGCCGTACCACGATGGTGACGTACGCCATCGTCACGTCGGCGACCTCGTCGTTGAACATGCCTGGCGTGTTGCGCACCACGATGCCGCGGCGCTCGGCGGCTTCGAGGTCGATGCCGTCGATACCGATGCCCCACTTGGAGATCACCTTCAGCGCGGGCAGCGCAGCGAGTACGTCGTCGGTGAATTGGTCGTCGCCCGCGACGACCCCCACACAGTCGTGCAGTGCGTCGATCAGCGCCCCGCCTTCAAGGTGTTGACCGGGGACGTGTGCTGGGACCACCTCCCAGTTGCGGTCGTCGAGCGGACTGCGGTGATTGGGGAGGTCGCGCAACAGTTGGAGGCACGTGACGGCGATGCGCGTCATTGCGCCGACCGCATCTTGTGCAGCAGCTCGGCGATCACGAAGTCGTGCTCCTCGTCGATGTCGACGGCTTCGAGGGGGTCGACCTCGAACAGCATCGGGCGATCGCCGATCCGCCGACCGGCGGCAATCAGATCGTCGGGGAACACGTAGACGTTCGAGTTCTCCTCGTAGACGGGCGGGAGGTCTTGGGTGCGCAGTAGCTCTTGCGGGTTGTGGTTCATCGGGTTGCCGTGCTCGTCGTACAGGCGGGTCTGCAGGCGCGTCACGGTGAAGAGGGAATCGTGTGCGTCGCTCGATGCGTCGAGCGCCTCGATGGCCCGCTGCACCGTGTCGGCGGTGAGCAGTGGATTCGTGCTGTGCGTTTGCAGGTACCACGACGCCGGGAACTGTGACGCGTCGTACGCGAGTACGTCGGTCATCGGCACCTCGCCACCCAGGAGGTGCTCGGGGCGAGGTATGCACTGGACAGCCGGGAAGTGTTCGGCACACTGTGCTTCGATCGTGGGGCTATCGGTGTCGATGACCACCGTGTCGATCTGGGGAACATCGAGCAGCGTCGAGACGACGTGATGAAACAACGGACGCCCGTTGAAGTCTCGGTAGTTCTTGCCGGGCACCCGCTCGCTCGAGTGGCGCATCGGCACGAAGGCAACGATGCCGTCGATCGTCATGACGCGTGCTTTGCGTCGACGAAGTCTGCGGGTTGCGACACCGTGATGCCCTTCGGGTAGTAGAAGCGTCGCTTCAGTTCTTGGGAGACGTCGCCTTGCTGCCGGAAGCCTTCCCAGGTGCCGAGGTACTGCGCGATGCGGAACGACGGAATCTCGAAGAGATTGCGGAGCAAGCTCCGGCGGGGGACCGCTGCGAGATAGTCGCGGCCGATGTTGGCCGCGCACAGCGCGAGCGCTTCGAAGGCGCCCATCCGTTGATCGTGGAAGATCCGCCGGTGGGCGATGGCCTCACGCCGATAGCGGTTGCGAGTTCGGGCGAACTCCTCCTCGTGGATGTGGGCGATCGGCGCGTCGGCGCGGTACGCGATCTTTCCGCCGTGGGCGAGTGCGTTCTCTGCCCATGCGAGGTCTTCGAGTCCGGTGAGTTCTTCGTCGTAGGGAAACCGTTCCCACCACGATTTGCGCACTGCGCAGTTGGCGTTGTTGCAGAACGGTGTCTGCTGGTCGGGATCGGATCGTTCGGGGAACCATTGCCGTAGCAGTTGCAGCTCGGAGAACTTCGTGCGGTGGTCGCCGGTCTGTCGGCCGTAGCTCAGCGCGACGTCGTCGTCGTTGAACGGTTCGACGAGGTTCTGCAGCCAGTGGTCGTGGAGCGGGTACACATGTGCCGACACGAAGATCAGCACGTCGCCGGTTGCCGCCTTGCAGCCGACGTTCAACGAGCGCCCGAACGTGAAGTCCTCGGGCGCGATGTGCACGATCGTTGCCCCGTGGGCTTCGGCGATCGCCACAGTGTCGTCGGTTGACCCGGAGTCGACCAGCACGATCTCGTCGGGTTGCTGTTCTTGCAGGAGCAGGCCGGACATCAGCGCGGGAAGGTGCTCGGCTTCGTTGAGTGCGCGGATGACGACCGAAGTCGTCGGACTCGTTTGAGCGGTCACTCTGCGAACGCTAGCGAGTTGTCCCTTTGGAGCGGTGAGATGTCGTATGGCTTGCTTCGCGGAATAGGATCTCGCATCGCCCGACCACTGGATACGTGAGGCTCGGTCTGTACCTGCAGGCGCCCGCATTGGTCCTTCAACGGTTGCCGCTGAGTTGACGCCAACGTCCTAGGAGTTCTCTTCGAATGTCGAATCCGCTCAATACCACGACTCTCCTATGGTGCGGACGATTCTCTCGGCCCGACGGGTACGGCACGGTGTCGCGAAACCACCTGGTCGGCCTCGTCGAAGCCGGCGCCCGTGTCGCCGCATTCGATCTCGACCTCATGGAGTTGGTGGGGCCCGAGTGCGGTGCCGCCTTGGTGACACGACCGACCAAGAAGACGGTGACGGTGGCCCCTGAAGATGAGAACGACAACGTCGCCGTCGTGTTTCACGAGCGACCCGACATGTACTCGCGTATTCGAGTTGATGGCCGAGCTGCACTGTTCGGGCACTCCGTGTTTGAGACCGAGGGATTGCCCCCCGGCTGGGTCGAACCGCTTACCTCAGCCGACGAGGTGTGGGTTGCGTCGGACTTCAATCGCAGGAGCTTTGCGGCTGCGGGTGTGCCGAGCTTCATGATGCACAAGATCCCCCACAGCCTTGAAACACGCGCGTACGACGGGCGGCTGGGCACGACCAGACTGGCTGGCGAGCGGACGGTGCAGTTCTTGTCTGTGTGTTCAAGTCTGGAGCGACGCGACCTTGGTCTTCTCTTTCGCAGCTTCTTGCGGGCGTTTGAGCCGGAAGACGACGTCGTGTTCGTCGTCAAGCTACGAGACAGCCTTGCCACGGTGCAGGCGGCTCAGACGATGCTCGACCAGTCCGTTCAGGTGATCGGCGGTTCGGCTGCGCTCCTGTCGAGTCGAATTCGGCTCCTACCCGGCGACTACAGCCGTGAGGAGATGATTCGCCTGTACGGCGGCTGCGACGTGTACGTATCTCCCGAACGCGCCAACGGCTGGGACCTACCGACGATGGAGGCGATGGCGTCCGGTAAACTGGCGATCGGGGCCGACACAGGTGGAGCGACGGAGTACGCCCACCCGGAGTTCGCACTCCGTATACCGGTCGATTCGGGCGCTCATGTTCCGATACCGAGCGCAAAGCCACATCCCTTGTACACGGCGCAGTCGTGGTCGGGGATCAATGAGGACGACGTGGTCCAGGCGATGCGGCGGGCGTACGCCGACGCTGAACTGCGGGCGACGATGGGCAAGATGGCCCAGCGGCATGTCTCGGACCGTTTCGATACCAGCGTCGTCGCGCAGTCGATCCTCGGGCGCGTGACTCCGCTGGAGCCGACCCGCATGCATTCGATGCGGCGTGCCACGGTCACCATTGGCAGGCAGGACAGCGTGTGGCGTCAGGTGAACGAACGGCGATCCGAGATGGTCGAGTCGGCTCTTGCTGGCACATTGCTCGATGCCGCGAGTACCCGCGATGCATCGAGCGCTATGAGTCGATATCGGGCCGCAAATCAACTACGCGGTCGACTTCGACAGGGTGCAACTGGGCCGATCGCCCGTGCACTTGGCGAAGCGGTCGCTACCCCCAAGAGCCAGGGTGCACTGAAGACCGTACGCGTGGCTCGAGTCGCACGGGAAGTAGCGCGGCTCGGGGGCGGCTCGACGAATCGTCGCCGACTTCAGACCCTCGGTCGCGGGATCAGAGAAATGCAATTCGCGCCGTTCGACGAGGCCGGCTACTCAGCCGAGAGCATCGACGCTCGGCGCGCGGCTTGTGGCCAGTTCCCGGTGATCCCGCTCTCGAACGAAGAGCAAGCACGACTCAAGCAACTCCGCAGCACGTACTACGGCGAGCGGTGCTTCATTCTCGGCAATGGTCCGAGTTTGAACCGCACGGATCTGAGCAAGCTGGCAGGAGAGCACACGTTCGGGGTGAACAAGATCTACTTGCTATTCGACCGTATTGACTGGCGTCCAACCTTCTATTCGCTTCTCGATTGGCGGGTCGGTCCGGAAATCGCGCCTCACGTCGGCCAACTCGACGACAGTCTCAAGTTCATCCCGAATCGGTTCCGCGGGCTCTTCCCCGACAACGACCACACTGCCTGGTACACGACTCGGCCTGTGCTCGACGACGTTGCGACGCAGTTCGCGCCCGACGTTACCCTCGGCGTTCCATCCAGAGGAACCATTCTGGTTACCGCAATCCAGTTGGCGTTTCACCTCGGATTTCGGGAGATCTATCTCATTGGCACAGATGCGTCGTACACGATTCCCGATACCGTGCGGCAGTCTGGTCCGGATCGGCACGGTACCGGGATACGGCTCAACCTCGAGAGCACGGCCGACGATGATCCGAACCACTTCGACCCCACCTACTTTGGCAAGGGCGCGCAGTGGCACGACCCGAACGTCGACGAGATGGTTCGCATGTTTCGAACGATGCGCAAAGGAGTGGAGCTTCACGGTGGTCGCCTGATCAATGCAACCGTCGGTGGCAAACTCGAAGTGTTGCCCCGAGTTGACTACGAATCGCTCTTCTGAACGAGAAGACGACGGTAGATCGCGCTGGCCTCGTCGATCTCAGAGTAGTTCTCTGCCCAGGAGCCCATTGGTCCCCAGGATGTCCGAGCAGCGCTGCGCTCACCGCGGAACAGTCCCGCTCCGGTCGCCGCTTGTGATGCTGGCCGCGATTCGGGGGTGTGCTCCGCCGGCTGGATTGGGGAGCCGGTGCACCAGCTGACGACCTCGCCGAGGCGTGGGGACCTTGTGACGACATCACGATACGTGATGACCGGGCCGGGGAACGCGCGTGCAGTCGCCTCGAGGCTGCTCACCGATCGGTAGACGAAGGCGGGTATCTCCGACTCATCCAGCCATGGGTACCACTTGGGGTTCCGTTGCTGATACTCCAACATCGACCACATACAGTCCAGTGGCTCGCGGACCAGGAAGATGGGGAGGACCTCGGTCGCTGTCGCTAGACGTCGAAGCCTGTCAGCCCATCGGACGCCTTCAAACGAATAGAACTCCGGATGCGCCTTCTCGACTGCGATGGTGGGTGGCCGGAGAGTGACCGGGCCCTTCGACGGTACGGTCTCGCCCAGACCGTCGGCAACCTCGAGCCCCAAGCGGTCCTGTGGCCCATTGCTGAGGTCAGCCGGGTACCGGCGGCCGTCGAGACCCATAGCACGCCAGTACCGAGCGGTCGGCCACAGATCCACACCGGGAACGGCGCGGAGCGTGTCGAGCAAGAGGGTGCTCGCGGTTCGCTGCATGGCAACGATCACCACAACCCGATGGGGCTCATGGCCCTCTGTCGCAAGCTCGGCTGTATCGACTATCCGGCGGCTGCGTTCCTTGGTGACGCGTCTGCCGAGGCGGTCGATTCGCTCATTCACCCGTTCGTTGGTGCGCTCAAACCGTGCTGCGAGTTGTTGGCGGTGTTTGGTGGCGGCGTGCATCTCGGCTTGCAGCGTCTCACCCGCCTCATGGAGACGATCGATCTGGTCGGCGGCGGCACGATCTGCACCCTCTCGGACGCGACGCTCTTCGTCCGCAGCGCTCTTGAGGGTCGCGTGAACGTCGGCGAGCGCCGATTCCGCGTCGGCTTCGGCTCGACGGATGCTCAGTTGCACCGCTTCGGTCGCTGCGTTGCGCTGCTGAGCCTCGCGTGCGATCCGGCCGTCGCTACGTACCTCCTGGCGCCGGAGGCGATAGAGCAACGCAAGTGCGCCGACAACGATCGCAACCGATCCCAACAGCTGTGCTGCGAAGGGGAGAAGTACTGCGATCACCGCCATTGTCGCTGCGAGGATGATCGCTGCTCCGGAGGGGCTTCGGGCTGCCGAGGCGATGTTGCGCGCGGCAGTGGCCAGCGCGTTCAACGGTGCACCTTTGCCCATTGGAGACGAGCCGTCCCGACCGGGGTTTTCTGGCCCCAGGGAGGATCGAGCGGAGATCGGATCACGGCGTGGAAACGGTAGTCGAGGTGGCGCTGCGCAGCGATCTACGAGGCTGTCAAGTGCTGACTCGTGCAACGGCCACGAGTGGCGGATCTGTCGCCAGTTCCTCGACGACGACCCACTCGATCTCTGTGAACGCGCTGAGCCGGCGCCTGCACCGGTCCACTTCGTCGCCGGCGCACAACACGGTTATCGTCCCGGCTTGTTCCTCTGCAGCCTGTATGACGTTGTCGAGGATCGGCCATGCACGGTTGGCGATGCCATTCACGTCCGCGCCCTTTGATCGCGCGGAGAACACGACGGGCCAGACCTCGAAGTACTCCCCGACAACCACATCGACGTCGCGCTCGACGACTGTGGCCGCGAGCGGCTCGGCGGTGCGCAACACCGACAAACTGTCGTCGGTCGTGAGTCCGATGACTCCAATTCCGATCGCAACAACGGACGCCACGCCGACACAGCACTGCAGTGCTGTTGTGCCGACGTGTTGCCGCATCGTGTTCTCGAACGACGTTGCGACTTCAGCGGTTGCTGCGCCGACCAACAGGAGGAACGCCGCAACAACTGGGAAGAAGTAACGCAACGAGAATGAGTTGGTCTGTACCCAGCTGTTTGCGCTGAATACGAGTAGCCAGACGAGAGCGAAGAGCGGTGTCGTTGCGTAGAGAAGCTTGAGCCGCGTCTCTAGCATGTCTCGGCGACTCCACAGCACCCAGCACGAAGCGCCGATGATCAGCGTTACCAAGACCGGGTTCGTGTTGTCGAGGAACTGTTCGAGCACGCGGGGGAGACCTTCACCGAGCGTGTCGATGGAGAATCCTGCGTAGTCGCCAGAGTTGGTCGAGATGTTCACCCAACTTGACGCCAGCGATGAGACTCCGAAGCCACATCCGCCGATGAGGATCACGAGCGCGAACCTCCGTGTGCGTGTGCTGCCATCGCGCCCGAGGAACCACGCAAACGGAGCGAAGAGAATCGTCGACGGGATCAGAAGTGCGCTCACCACGATTGCACCTGACGCTGCGATGATCGACGCGGCTCCGCTTCGATCCATGATCAACCACGATCCGACCAAGAAGAGGGTCAGGGAGAGTGCGTATTGCTGTTCGAAGATGTACTGAAACGAAGGTCCTCCGCCCAGGCTCACAGCGAGCGAGATGGCAGTCAAGACGAGGGCAATGCTGCTGGCCACTGCAGAGACACGGTGGCGAGTTGAAGCGAGGTGATGCCGGATGAAGATTAGGACGAGGCCATAGAACACACAGCCAAAGAGCAGCATCTGGGCGTAGAAGTTCCACGTGGGATTGCTGATCGGGCTTGCGATCGCTGGGACCAGATTGACGAGTCGGTCCTGGCCCCAATAGAAGAGGGTCAACTCCTGGGTCGAAATGAGTGCGTACAGGAGCGCATCTGCATTGACGTAGTCGAGGTACGACCACATGGCGACGATGGCGAGCCCGACTACAAGCAAGGCCTGTAGGACCGTCCACACGAATGTGGTCGGACGCTCGGACCGTCTTGTCGGTCGATGATCAGTGACTGCCATCATCCCCAATCGGTCGTCGAGCGACGACCGCGATTGACTGACCGAACGGAGGCCGACACCGCTGCTCGATCGACCGGGTGAAGGGCACGGCGAAGCGATCGACAAGACGGAGCATCTTGGGGTTCGAGGGCTCGCTCCGGAATAGCCGCATGAAGACGAGCCAGGCGAACCATCCCGGTAGGTTCACGTAGGTCGAATCCGTCACCTCGAACCCGCAGTCCTCCACGAGGCTCACCAGTTGTGGCCTGCGGTATCGGCGGTAGTGCCCCAGTCTTCGGTCGAACGGCGAGTACAGCGACTCGAACGCGGGAACCCAGAGGAACAGGGATCCGCCCTCGCGCAGATGCGCGCACGTGGCCCGCAACGCGCCGGCATCATCTTCAATGTGTTCGAGCACATTGATCATGACCGCTGAACCAGCAGCTTCGGGAAGGTCGACGTCCTCCAGCGTTGATGCATGAATCGTGACACGGGAGTCATTGCCGTACCGATCGTGGAGGTTGCGAGTTCCCAGCTCGCTCGGCTCGACCGCATGCGTGTGCCCGACCTCGGCCAGTACCGATGTAAACGTTCCGTGTCCGGCGCCAATCTCCAGTATTGGCGCGGCCAGGTCCCGACCGCCGAAACTCAGAATCCATCGGAGGTAGTTCTGTGCGCCGTCGAGCGCTTCGAGCGTCGAGCCAAGTGTTGTGTCGATCAACGCGTCGTCGGCGATGACCGTGTCCGACGTGAATCGTCGCCGGACGTGGCGGCCGACGAGTCGGCCGATGAGCGGGGAATGGCGCTTGAGGTGGAACCGCTCGCCGATTGGCGAGTAGGCGACGATGCAGAACACCGCCTGGATGCCGTCCCTCCAGCCGATCTTCTTTCCGTCAGCGAACGACCGACCCCGGTAGGAGATACCGATCTCGTAGATCGGAACGTCCAACTGCGCCAGCTTCGCAGTGATCTCCGGCTCGAAACCGAATCGCTCCTCCTCGACGACGATCTGATCAAGGACGCTGCGTCGGAACGCCTTGTAGCAGGTCTCCATGTCCGTGAGATTGAGATTCGTCAGCATGTTCGAGAACACGGTCAACACTCGGTTGCCCGTCGCGTGCCAAAAGCTCATCACTCTGCGGTTGCTGCCCCCCGAGAACCGAGATCCGTACACAACGTCCGCGGTTCCCTCAATGAGTGGACCGAGAAGCGTTACAAACTCGGCCGGGTCGTACTCCAGGTCGGCGTCTTGCACGATCACGTACTCCGACCGAGCGGCAGCAAATCCGGTTTTCAGGGCGGCACCTTTTCCCCGGTTCTCTTCATGCGTCAGCACAGTGACACGTGGATCGCTGATCGACCGAAGAACGAGTGGAGTTTCGTCGGTGGAACCGTCGTCGACGACGATCAGCTCTGCCACGACCGGCGAATCGAGTACGGCCTTGCAGAGTTGCGCGACGGTCGCTTCCTCGTTGAAGCAAGGGACGACGACCGACAGACACGGGATGAGCTGATTTTGCACCCGACAACCGTACTGATTGCGAGGCGAAAACCTCAGCATCGATGGCGATCGGAGTGCGGCTAACCGATGGCTGCGGCAATGACCTCAGCGGCGCGCGACTCAGACGGCGTTTCGTGTTGAACGTCCACCTGCTTGAGAAAGAACCGACTCCACGTACTTCGAGTCCATCGTTCCGGTTCATCGAGTATCGATCGCACACATGCCTCCAGGTCGTCGCTCGTAGAAGTGATCGGAAACGCATCGTCTGGACTGGCAAACGTGTTGACCTGCTCACAATGCGGGTTGTGGTATACGAACGGCACGCCGCGCGCCATCGCCTCGAATGGAACGGTGCTGAATCGGGAGATCAACACGCCCGATCGGGTGAGCTCGTGGCGGATCGGCGCGTGGGCGCGAACGAGGCGGGTTCGCCGAGAGTGGTCGGCTGGGTGTTGTGACACGACCGCGGGAACGCCGAGAGGCGAAACCGCTCGCTCGACAGAGCCGATCCAACGCTTCCGCTGTCTCTCAAGTACGCCGTAGGTGAAGTTCAGATTCACGAGGACTTGATTCGTCCGTTGTGAGCCCGGACTCAACCAGATTCGCTCGAGTCGGGTGCTCCCCACGATATGCACGTCTTGATCGGCGAGAGCACGCTGATCGTTGTCGCCTTGTCCGAGGATGAGGCGGGCCGTTCGATATGGGCGGCGATGCTGGCCGGTGTCGACGTCGTCGAAGTCCTGAGCGCCCTCTACCTTGGCGATCGTCGGGACACCGAGTTCGTTTGCTCTGTTGATGAGCGGCTTGGCGGGGCCCCAGTCGTTCATCACGACAACGGCCAGAGCGTGGTTGGCTGCGTTGATATCGAAGGGGAGGACCTCGTCGGTGTATCTCCCAAGAGCCCGTCGGGCGGACGGACCTGTTGCAGGACTGAGCATGAACGCTGCCGGAACGCCGCGCGCGCGTAGCGATTCCGCCAGCGGGCCGAGCTCATCGACGTGGTACGCCGCCTCGGCGAGCAAGAGCGCGGCGCTCTGACGTCGAGGCGGCACGACGGTGGGACTGGCCGATACGCGGCGGGGTCGGGACAGGTTTCGGTTCTTGCGGCGAGCGACGTCCGCGATCGGGCCACGGCCCGCCGGCGGCGGGCCGCCCTCATTTGTGGGCCGCCGCATGTCGATCTGCGCTGCAGAGCGAACTCTTGGCGGAGTCGACAGGCCAAGATGTCCGTTGCTGGTGAACTGTTGACCGCTGGCACGAACCGCACGCCAGAGGCCCCCTTCGGGGAGCTGGGCGATTGGACCGACCGCTACGACGACGTCGCGCTTGATCAGCGGACTGCCGAGCGGGAGTTCAGCGACATCCGGGTTCCCGGCGTCATACACTGCAGACGGTGGCGGAACCAGCGGTCGGCGGTGTCGTCGGAACACGTCTCGGGGATCAAGTTCGGCCCACTGACAGCACACGGCGGCCATGTTCGGCGCGATGCTCTGCAGCCGGGTGAGCCGATTCGAAAGCGATCCTGGAAGCAGGAAGTCGCGGTCGGTGAGCAAGCAGAGGAACTTCGCCCGCGACGCCTCGACACCGCTGTCGAGAGCGGCGGACGTGCCCACCGGCGACTCGTGCGCGAGGATCCGGATCCGCCCGTCAGCGGCAGCGAAGCGCTGAGCGGTGTCGAGCGTGCTGTCCGTTGAACCGTCGTCGACGACGATGCACTCCCACGCCACGAGATCCTGCTCTTGCAGGCTTCGCAACGCTATTGCGAGAGAGCGTGCGCGGTTCTGAGTGACGACCACGACGCTTACCTCGACATGCGGTTGGACTTCGCCTGATTTCGGTTCGAGTTTGAGTGAGCCGATCGCACCGAGCCTCCGATCGCTCCGACGGGGCCGATCGCGCCAAGCGCTACTGCGCTCCTTGATCACTCGACGTGCTCGTCGCCAACGCCACTGGAAGCCGTGAGCCAACGTCTGTGCGGCGCCGGAGAGACCATCGGCGCTGATCGCAGCCCGCAGTCGGCGGTACGGCGCCGCGATCCCGTTCAATGTCCAAGCTGGCACCGTGCGAGTGTATTGACGATCGGCGGAGCATCGCCGAGAACCATCATTAGGAAAGCCCATGCCACGCTGTTGCGTCACTTTGGTCGTACCGTTCTACGACGTCGAGGACTACATCGACCGATGCCTCGCCTCGATTGCTCAACAGACGATGGGCGACTTCGAGGTGGTCCTGGTCGACGACGGATCAGAAGATGGCTCTCTGGCGATCGCACAGCAGTACTGCGAGGGTGACGAGCGGTTCCAGCTCGTGCGCCAGGAGAACCAGGGACTGGCAAACGCACGGAACAATGGTGCCGACCGTGCAACGGGCGAGTACCTGATGTTCGTCGACAGCGACGACTTGCTTCCTCCGCGTGCCGTCGAGCTCCTCGTCGACCGACTCGATCGAACTGGCTCGGCGATGGCCCTTGGCAACGCCCGTCGCTTCGACCTCGGCACGACCGAGCCGTCATGGGGCCAGAGCCGTTCCGCGGCGGTCGACATCGACGCCACGACGATCGAACAGAGTCCGGCGATCGCGACCGACCGGATCGCATGCAACAAGATGTTTCGCACGCCGATCTGGCAGGAGCAGGGGTATCGCTTTCCGTCGATGCGTTACGAGGACTATCCGGTCGTGCTCGCGGCGTTGATGGATGCTGCGTCGATCGACACGGTGAGCGACCCGGTGTACTACTGGAGGCACCGCAGCGACGGCGGTTCGATTACGCAGCGAAGCCACGACGTGGGTAATGCGCTCGATCGGCTCGAATCAGCGCGGCAGGTACTCGACCTCGTCGAGGCCCGGGCGACAGCCGACGTCGCCACCGAGGTGCGCATCCTCCTGTCGCGGATCGACGTGCCCGCGGTGCTGATGGCGTTCGAGGGCGCGACTGAGGACGAGCAGCAGCGACTCGGCGACGAGACACGGCGGCTGGTCGATCGGCTCGACACCCCTGCGCTGCGCCCAAGATCCGGACTGCTCGCACTGCAGCTCGATGCGCTCGGCCAACGGGACTACCAGGCGTTGCGTGGCTATGCGCGGAGTGCACGCGGCGGCGGGGAGCGCGCCGTCGATACACGGCTCAGCCGGACGCGGCCATGGCGGCGCGAGTTCGTCTTTCCCGGCGCTCGTGCCCGGCCACGACCGGCATCGGATGAGCGGTATCTCGTGCCCCATTGGCGGCAGCGCCTGATGACCAGTGTCGAGTCAATCGCAGTGGACGGCGACGGCGTAGTGATCGCAGGCACCGCCGCAATCGAATTCGGGTCTGCGAAACAAACGCTCGCCGTGTCGCTGAGTGGCGACGACTCCAGGCGCGCGCTCCACGCTGCTGTCGGCGACGACGGAGTGTTCCACGCCCGGCTGTCGACCGCGGCGCTACTTCGTAGCGAGGCGACCATCGAGCAGCGGTGGGGGGTCTCGGCGAGCGTTCGCAGTGGCTGGTTGCGACGCCGCGGACCGCTGGTGCATGCCGACGAGGCGACACGGCCTGCGAGTGCGCTCGTCGAGTCGGCCGCAGGCCGATGGGTGCGAGCCGGCATCGGGGACACTGGCGCGCTCGAAGTCGACGTGCTGGTGGAACCGATCGTCGCCTCCGGAGTGGAGCTCGACAGGGACACGCTCCGGGTCGTTCTCCAGAACGCCGCAGGCGCCGACATCGAGCTTCGGGACGACGCCGGTCGGTCGCATGCCGTCGAGACGCGCCATATCGGCGACACGGTGATGGTCAGCATCGACCTGCGCCGACTCGCCGATGCGCCACCTGCTGAGAACCCCGCTACCGCCGTCGCCGAGTTCTCACTGTGGGCATCCGGCAACGCCCGTCCGGCCCTCTCTGGGAGTGTCTCGGCACCGACCTATTGGGTCACCGACGAGTGGGCCGTCGGCCTCACGCGTGCGCGTGACGGGCGACTCGTTCTCCGTCGCATGCCAGCAGCGCCCGCCGTGATCGAACTCGAAACCGAGGGCGACTCGTTGCTGTTGCGCGGTATCGGACCGGCACCCCACACGGCATCGTGGTGGGCCGGACGGGGCCGGCTGCCAATCGGTTTGATTCATGACAGCCAGACCGGGCGTTGGTCTGCCTCAGTGTCGTGGGTCGCGTTGCACGAGCTCATCGATGCCGGCCCAGCGGACGAGCAGATCGCCGTCCCGGTCCACGGCGAGGCCCCGATCCACGTCGATGGGTTCCTCGCCGCGTCACTGCCCATGCGCGTTGCCGCGGAAGGGCGGCGCGTTGCGATCCGCCGCCGGGGCGACGCGATCACCATCGCCAGATCGTGAGCAACCAAAGAGGCAGCCGATACCGTGTCTCCGGGAGGCTGTGACGTGACGATTCGCGACTCGATCATCGAGTTACTGACTGAGCTCTTCGACGAAGACGATCTCGAGGTCCCCGACTTCAGCGATGACTTGGTGTTGCTCGAGACCGAACTCGACAGCCTCGGTTATGCCGTGCTCGTGACGCGCCTCGAAGAGCAGCATGGCATCGACCCGTTTTCGGCAATGGACGAGCCGGTGTACCCCGCCACCCTCGGTGAGTTCGTCGCTGTCTACGAGCAGCATCTGGCACCGAAGTGAACGCATCGTCGACGTCGGTCAGCGCCCGATGACCGACCAGCGTCTGGTGGCTCCCGCAACGGCGACGGGCACCGCCGTCGACACCGCCGCGCGGGCGTGGACGTTCGAGGATCTTCGGGGCGATGCGCTCGGCCTGCGCGCTCAGGTCGCGCGCGGCGAGCGCGCATCGCTGCGGAGCGACGATGCCGGGGTGGTCGCAGCCGCCATGCTCGCACTCGACGGGTGGGCCAGCGAGGTTCATCTGTTGCCGGGCGATGTCGTCATCGACGCCCCAGGAACGGTGCGGATCGACGTCCAGTCGTCCGGATCTGACACTCGTGAGGATGCGGCTGCCGGCAACACAACGGACTGGATCCTGTACACGTCGGGGACGACGGGGACACCCAAACCGGTGCGGCATACCGGACGGTCGCTTGCGCAGCGCGTTGCCAGCTCGCCGCGTGCTCGCGAGTTGCGTTGGGGGCTGTTGTACGACCCGAATCGGATGGCGGGCACCCAGGTGTTGCTGCAGTCGTTGTTGACCGGGGCGTACCTTGCGGCGCCGCCGCTCGATGCCCCGCTGCACGAGCGCGTGCGGATGCTCGTCGACTCGCGGGTGAACGCGCTGTCGGCGACGCCCACCCTGTGGCGGATGATGCTGCGGCTGCCGTCGCTTGATTTGCCATTGCGACAGATCACGTTGGGCGGCGAGATTGCCGACCAGCCGACGCTTGACGCGCTGCGCGCTCGGTTCCCCGATGCACGGATCGTGCACATCTTCGCGGCCACCGAGACCGGCGCGGTGTTCTCGGTGACCGATGGTCGGGCAGGATTTCCGATCGACTACCTCGATGACGCGGCCCACGGGGTGTCGCTCGCCGTGCGCGATGGTGTTCTCCACGTGTACCGGCCCGAAGCCGCTGAGACAGACAGCGACGGGTTCGTGTCCACCGGTGACGTCGTGGAGCGCGTTGGCGACCGAATGATGTTCTGCGGCCGCGCGTCGGGCGTGGTCAACGTCGGTGGCGCCAACGTGTCACCAGAAGCGGTGGAACACATGTTGCGCGCCCACCCGGCCGTCGACGACGTGGTTGTGAAGGCCCGTCCGAATTCGGTGACCGGCAATGTCCTCGTCGCTGATGTCGTGCCGTCCTCAGGTGCGGAGTCGGCCACGCTGACCAAAGAGTTGCGCGCTCATGTCCGCAGCCAAGCGCCGCGGACACACGTCCCGGCATCGATCACGTTCGTCTCGGCGCTCGATGTTGCGGCGACCGGGAAGGCGGAACGCTGATGGCCGACCGCGACGTGGTCATCGTCACCGGAACATCTGGCGGACTCGGCGCAGCGATCGGCCATTGCTTGATCCAGAACGGCTACGACGTGGTCGGCATCGCCCGCCGGCCGGTCGACTCGGCCGAGCTCGACTCACCCGTCGATCACTACCAGCACGTCGCCTACGACCTGTCCGACACGTCGGGAATCGGCGACATGGTGAGCGATGTCGTGCGACGGTTTGGCAAGCCGTTCGCCCTCGTCAACAACGCCGCCGTTGCCCGCGATGGCGTGCTCGCCACGATGCACAACAGCGACATCGAGGAGGTTGTGCGCGTCAACGTGACCGCGCCGCTGTTGGTCGCCAAGTACGTCGTTCGTCACATGCTCAGCAACCGACGCGGGCGTATCGTCAACATCTCGTCGATTGTCGCCCGCACCGGATACAGCGGTCTTGCGGCGTACGGTGCCAGCAAGGCGGCGGTCGAGGGGATGACGCGCTCGCTCGCCCGCGAGGTTGGGCGCCGCGGCGTGACGGTCAACGCGATCGCGCCGGGGTTCATGCCCACGGCGATGACCGAAGGCCTGATCGAAGCGGATCTCGAACGGATCGCCCGGCGTTCGGCCCTCGGCAAGTTCCCGGACGTCGACGACGTCGCATCGAGTGTGGCGTTCCTGCTGAGTGACGCAGGTTCGTCGATCACCGGCACCGTCCTCACGGTCGACGGTGGTTCCACAGCCTGATGGTGTTGACCCTCCGTCCGGTCGAGCCGGATGATCGTGACCGACTATTGGCGTGGCGCAACGCCGAGCGAGTGCGCATGGTCTCGATCGATGACCGCCTGATCGATGCAGACACACATGCGTCGTGGTTCGAGCAACTCCTCTGCGAATCGCGACCGTCGACGATGATCGTCGAGGATGCGATCCGACCGATCGCGGTCGTGCGACTTGGCGACTTCGACCCCCCGTCCACCGGTCTTGCTCCTGGGCCTGCCATCTCGGCGAGACGCAGGTCGCGCCCGGGGTGGGTGCGTGCCTACCGGTGATCGGACTCGGGCTCGGCTTCGAGTCCTGGGGAGCAAGCGTGATGTATGCAGAGGTGCTCGGCACGAACCGCAACATGCTTGGCATTCACCGACGGCTCGGTATACCGGTTGACAAGGTGCTCGAAGACGAAGTCGTTCGTGCCGACTTCACCCGCGTTGATCTCGTGCAGTTCTCGGTGCCGCGAGCGATCTGGCCGCAGATTCGACAGGCCGCTGAACGCCTTCTTCCAAGCGGTACCCGAGCGGATCTCGTCTCGCTGCTGGCGACGCTTCCGCGCGCGTCCGACCATGGTTAGCCTGCTCCTATGAGCGAGGACGGTTTCCGTCTCGGACAAAGAGTGATCGGTCCACGCGCGCCGGTGTTCACCATCGCGGAGCTGTCCGGAAACCACAACGGCAGTTATGGCCGCGCCGTCGAGATGGTGCGTGCTGCCGCGGCCGCGGGGGCCGATGCGGTGAAGGTGCAAACCTACACGGCGGACTCGATCACCCTCGACAGCGATCGGCCCGAGTTCCAGGCCGAGGGGTTGTGGGAGGGACGCACGCTCTACGACCTCTATGGCGAGGCGTCGATGCCGTGGGAGTGGCAAGCCGACCTGGCGAAAGAGGCGCAATCGGCTGGTGTGGAGTTCTTCTCGTCCGTGTTCGACGACAGCTCGATCGAGTATCTCGAGTCGATCGGCGTCGCCGCCTACAAGATCGCGTCGTTCGAACTGGTCGACATCGGATTGATCGAGGCGGCCGCAGCAACCGGCAAGCCGCTGATCATCTCCACCGGAATGGGCACCATCGCCGAGATCGAAGAGGCCGTTGCCGCCGCCCGCCGCGGCGGGGCGAGCGACATTGCGCTGCTCGCGTGCACCAGCGCGTATCCCGCGCCGCCGTCGGCCGCCAACCTGCGCAAGATCGCGCACCTTGCCGACACCTTCGATGTCGTCGCCGGGTTGTCCGATCACACATTGGGCAACGAGGTCGCCGTGGCCGCCACCGCACTCGGCGCATCCATCGTCGAGAAGCACTTCACCCTTCGACGGGCCGACGGCGGTGTCGACAGCGCCTTCTCGCTCGAACCCGAAGAGTTCGCCCAGCTCGTTCACGGCGTGCGCGTCGCGACCGAGGCGATCGGCGGAGTTCACTACGGACCGACCGATGCCGATCGGAGCAGCGTCGGTTATCGCCGCTCGCTGTTCGTGGCCCGCGATCTCGCAGCGGGCGATGTCATCGGCGTCGGAGACGTGCGATCGGTGCGACCCGCCGGCGGCCTGCACACGCGCCATCTCCCGGAACTGATCGGTCGACGAGTGCGACGCGACGTGGCGACTGGCACACCGGTCTCCTGGGACCTCATCGACCTCGCGTGACAGCGTCTGGCGGGCAACGACTCCATGTGGAGCTGCGGTGCGAAATCGGTCAGCACATCGGGGTCGGTCATGCCGCCCGGTGCGTCACGCTTGCGGTGGCCCTTGCGTCTGCTGGCCACGACGTCGAGATGGTGTCGCCGCCACTGCCACAGTGGTTGCAGGCCCGCCTCGACGCTGTGGGCGTTGCGTCGAACCGGACCCCATCGCGCCGTACGCCGACCCTCGTCGTCGTCGATGGCTACGGGCTTGGACACGAGGTGCGGCAGGCCGTATCGCAGGGCACGCCGACGTTGGTGATCGACGACAACCGGGAGCTCCCAGTCGATCTCGCGACGCTCGTGCTCAACCCGAATCCCCACGCGAGCGTGGAGGTGTATGCCGACGTCGACGCGTCTCGCCTCATGCTCGGAACTCGGTACGCACTCGTGCGCGAAGACGTCGTCGCTGTTGGGCCGCGGTCGGTTGATGTCGATCGTACCGACGAGGTGCCCACTGTCGTGGCGATCGGTGGTACCGACCCGCTCGAACTGACCGTGCCGATCGTCCGCCACGTGCTGGCCGCGGGTGGCCGGCCGATCGTCAGTGCGGCCGTCCCGGCTGCTGCCGTGAGGGCTCTCGCATCGGATCCATCGGTCACCGTCGACCCCGGAGATCTCGTCGAGGCGTATCGGCACGCAGATCTTGCGGTCGTCGGAGGGGGCGGCACGATGTGGGAGGTCGCGTGCCTCGGCATTCCCGCTATTGCAGCGATTGTCGCCGACAACCAGGCAGGCGGGGCGACCTCTGCTGGCGAGCTCGGGTTGGTCGTGCCGGTCGACGCGCGAGCTGACGCTGGTGTCGATCGACTGTCGGCTGCCATCACGTCGTTGATGGTCGACACGGAGCGGCGGCGGGAGATGCATCGAGCGGGTCCCCGGGTGATCGACGGTCGTGGGCCATCGCGCGTCGTCGACGTCGTCGAGCGTCTCGCCACCGAGTGGTGAAGCCCGGTTTGCAGTCAGCGCGCCGTGCTGTGGCGTACGTGCTCGTTCATCGCCCGCAGATCGGGACGGTCGTCGAGCAGCGAGATCACTGCTCGGCCGTCGAGCTCCTCGGGTGTTGTGCCGAGCTCGGCAACGATGGCGCGGAGCAGTGTGAGGTCGTCTCGCTCGTCGACGGTGAGGCGGATGTCGCCGCGCTGCGCCCAGTTGGGAATCGGTAACTCGGTCGACGCAAAGCGGGCCGGCCGGCGCGCCACGAACGGGGTGACATGCTCGCGCTCGATGGGGTCGACCGCCTCCCGTGCCGCAGCGTGCAGCGCAGCGGCACGGATCGCCTCGACGTCGAAACCGCGAGGCAGGTGGCCGCGGTGACCGGTGTAGACGTACTGCACGCCAGGCCCGAGCAGCTCGACGGATCGATCGACGAAGTCCGGCTGGACGAACGGGCAGTCGCCGGTCACTCTGACGACCGTGTCGGCGTCGGTGGTCGAGTCGACCGCGGCGACGAAACGGTCGAGCACGTCGGTGGGGTGGCCACGTACAACTCTGGTGCCGTGTGCTGCCACCATCTGCGCAAGTTCGTCGTCTTCTTCGAGTGTTGAGGTGGCCAACACGATCTCGTCGACCGACTGCGCCCTGCGCAGCCGCCTGAGTACCCACTCGATGACGGGAGTGCCACCGAGATCGGCGAGTGACTTTCCAGGCAGTCGACGCGAGCCCATGCGCGCCTGCACGATGGCGACGGTCGACGGCATCTAGGTCGGTGTGAGCGCCCGCTCCAGTGCGATGACGACCCGGTCCTGGTCGTCGTCGGACATCGTCGGGAACACCGGCAACGACAGCAGACGGGCGTACGCCTGATCGGTCGCCGGACACTGTGCGGCGAGGTCGCGGTAGATCGGATGATGGTGAATGGGCACGTAGTGCACCTGGACAGCGATGCCGTCGGCGTGCAGACGGTCGTAGACGCCGCGTCGATCGTCGACGCGAATCGGATAGATGTGATAGCCGTGCCCGTATCCAGAGGGCGCAGCCGGCGGAAGGTCGATCGGGAAACCGGCGAGCAGCTCGTCGTAGCGTGCGGCGATCGCCTGGCGTCTGGCGATGAAGTGATCGAGCTTGCCCAACTGGCTCAGCCCGAGTGCGGCCTGAATGTCGGTCAGGCGATAGTTCATTCCGAGCTCTGCCACTTCGTAGTACCAGCCGCCCTGCGTTTCGTCACGAATGGTGCCGTGCGATCGAAAACGGCGAAGACGCTCCGCCAGCTCGGCGTTGTTCGTAGTGACGACCCCGCCTTCACCGGTCGTCACCGGCTTCACCGGATGGAACGAAAAACAGGTCATGTCCGAATAGGCACAGTTGCCGACGGGGCCGTCGGGGGTCCATGCGCCGAGTGCATGCGCGGCATCCTCAATCACGACCGGCGGACGTGCGGATAGCTCCGCCAGATCGATCGGAAGCCCGGCATAGTGCACCGGGACGAGCGCATCGAGGTCGTTTGGAATCGCCGTCGTATCGAGGTTCAACGTCGCTGGATCGATGTCGATCAACTCGACCTCGGCGCCGAGGTAGCGCGCACAGTTGGCCGAGGCGACGAACGACAGCGCCGACGTAGCAGATGTCTGCCCTGGGCCGAGCTGCGCCGCCGCGCAGGCTCCATGGAGTGCGGCGGTGCCGTTCGCGTACGCAACGGCATGCTCGGCGCCGACATGTTCGGCGAGCGCGTGTTCGAAGCGCTCGATCGCCGGTCCCTGTGTGAGCCAATCGCCGCGCAACGTCGCCGCGACCGCTTCGACATCGTCATCGTCGATCGTTTGCCGGCCATACGGCAGGCGCACTGCCGGCCTAGGTGGATGCACCCGGCGCAACCTCGGACTCGATCAGCCCACGGAGCTCGTCGACGGTGAGAAACCGGTCGTTCGTGTTGCTGTCATATGAGAAGCCGGGGTCGCAGTAACGGCCCGGGCGCTCGCTGCTGTCGGTGCGGAACTCGTCGGCATCCCATTGTGGCCAGCTCGGCATGATCACGAAGTACGAGTCGAACTCGATCGTCGAGTACGAGTCGGTGCTGGTGATCATCTCCTCGTGCAGTTTCTCTCCGGGACGAATGCCGACGATCTTCTGCTCGGCGTCGGGCGCGATCGCGGCGGCGACGTCGACGATTCGATAGCTCGGGATCTTGGGGACGAAGATCTCGCCGCCCCACATTCGGTTGAACGAGTCGAGGACGAAGTCGACCCCTTCCTGCAGCGTGATGTTGAACCGGGTCATTCGCTCGTCGGTGATCGGCAGAACGCCAGACGCGGCGCGCTCGCGGAAGAACGGGATGACCGATCCGCGACTGCCCATCACGTTGCCGTAACGCACCACCGAGAAGCGAACATCGCGCTTGCCTCGAAAGTTGTTGGCAGCGACGAACAACTTGTCGGATGCGAGCTTGGTCGCGCCGTACAGGTTGATCGGAGCCGCGGCTTTGTCGGTCGACAGCGCGATCACCCGGGAAACGCCGTTGGTCATCGCTGCGTTGATGACATGCTCGGCACCGAGGATGTTGGTCTTCACCGCCTCGAACGGGTTGTACTCCGCTGCGGGGACCTGCTTCAACGCGGCGGCATGGACGACGACGTCGACACCCTCCATGGCGCGGGTGAGTCGTTGCTCGTCGCGGACATCGCCGAGGAAGTAGCGCATCGTGTCGTGGTGCGCGGCGAACACCGGATCGTGCTGCATCTCGAACTGCTTGAGCTCGTCGCGGCTGAACACGATGACCTTGGCGGGACGGGATCGCTCGAGGGTCGTGCCGATGAAACGCTTGCCGAACGAGCCAGTGCCGCCCGTGACGAGGATGGTCGTTCCGTCGAGGTTCATCCGAGATTCAGTGCAGAGTCAGCGCCGACGGGTTTCGTCGGGAACGCCATGCTACCGACTCCGTTCCGGCGACCTGAGGAGCGCGTCCGTTGATCGGTACGCTCGCTGAGCCCTCCCTATGTCTCGAAAAGTCACCCTGTCGGGTCTGCGCAATCAGAGCCACGTCGTCTATGCCGCATCGTGGCTGCGCCATGCCGTGACGCAGAATGGGCCACTCGCCCTTGTGGTGGTCGACGGAGGCGAGGGGCGGCGACCACAGTCGATCGATCGCCTGCACTCGATCTCGACCGACATCGAGATCGTGGGCGAGCACTCGGAAGAGTCCGGTGACCACGACTACGTCTCGATTGGAACTCCCGGGATCAAGCCGTGGTTGCGACTACGGCGAGCGCACCCTCACGATCGAATTCGCACGGTGACGATCGACGAGGGTCTCGGATCGTTCGCCACATGGAAGCAGCGTCGACGAGCCATCCTGCGCGAAGGCGGATCGGAACCCGCTGCGACCGTGCGCGCCATCAGTCGCGACATCGCCGCACGGCGAATGCCTGCTGAGCAGTGGCGGCTGTTCATCGACGGCACGGAGGGTTGGGCGATCAGCGAAGCGATCGCTGCCGAGTACCGCCGGGAAGCGCCTCGCACCACGGTGACGCCCGACGTCGTGTACCTCAGCCAGCCGTGGGTGGAACTTGGATCCGTCGCAGAGGAACCGTACGTCGCCCACATCACGGCCGTGGCCGACCAGGTCCGATCATTGGGTTGGCGATTTCGAGTTCGACCGCACCCGACCGAAGAGCACGAGCGGTACGCGCCGTTCGATCTGATCGCGAGTCGCGGGCCGGCGGAACTCGATCCCGAGGTGTTGGCCGCCACGGCCCTCGTCGGCGAGAGCACGACGGCGCTCCTCAACCTTTCGGCGATCCACGGGATGCCGGCCGTTCAGATCCGTGGACCGGTTCCGCAGTTCACGCAGGAGTGGCTCAGCGACGCGCAGCGGTCGCTGTTCATGCAATTCCTCGGCGGCCCGGTCGAGACCGAGCAGCTGGCGGAGCGGTTGGCGTCAGTGACGGGGCCCGCCGATGGGTGACGGCGGGCCGAGCAACCGGAGCAGCTGGCCCGCGGCCCGCTGAATCGCAACGTCGGGCGGTCCCACGGTGCCATTCGTCGCGCCGACCATCGAGGCGTGCCAGAAGTCGCTGCCATCGTCGGCGATGCGCCACGTCCCGAGCTCGGTGGGATGGATGGTGATGGTCGGAGTGCCGACCGCCGCTGCGAGTTCGGTCGGAGTCGTGCCGACGCCGACCACTGCGGCGCACGCGCCGACCGTTGCTGCCGCTGCCTCGAAGTCGTTGCGCAGGTCGACGCCGTCGAAGAACGTCATCGAATCGCCGAAGTGACGCGACAGCGCAGCGCGTTCGTGTTCGGTGGCGTCGTGCTGCAGACAGACGAAGCGGCGTCCGGTCGCCGCAAGTGGCGCCAGATCGTCGACCTGTACGAAGTGCACCGAGCGTGATGGGGTCACGAACTCCGAGCGCCAGACGACGCCGACGGCGCCCGATGGCACGCGCTGGCTGGCTCGTTCGCGCGCCGTGCTCGCTGTGCGCAGGTAGGCATTCCGCGGCCGCTGGCCGATCGCGAGCCGTTGCATCGATCGAGCGAGCAGGATCGTGGACGCTGACCCAGCCGCACGTGAGCCGGTGTGATCGAGCAGGTCGTAGAACGCGCCCGACCGCGACGTCTCGGCGAGAAAGCCGAACCGGGGGCGCCCAGATCGGCGCTCAATGGGGATGAACTCGATGGTGGGAAAGGATCGGCCCAGCAGCGAGGCGAGTCGCGGATCGCACGTTGCTGCGACGCGCTCGGCGCGTTCGGCGATGGCCGAGTACAGGCCGGCCGTCGTGATCTCGTCCCCTGGACCGTCTTGGGAGATCACGTAGACACGTTCGCCTTCGAGTTGATGTGCATCGGGACGGACCAGTACACGATTCCCGAATTCCGCCTGTGCTCGCCGCCGGTCGCCGACGTGCAGATAGGCATCGAACCCGGCCGCAAGGTCGCCGAGCTGGAGGAGCGCGAGGTATCGGACATCGTCGAAGGCGGGACGGAGCCGAGCGCGGCCCTCGCGCAGTCGGCACACTTCGAGTGCCGCACGTTCTTCGAGCAACATCCGTGCTGCGAGCTTCTCAGCGTCCCAGTGGCGCGCGGATCCGATCAGCGTCCTCAGAACCCGTCGTGCGCGGCGAAAGTCGCGGTCGATGTAGTAGGCACCGGCGAGGTGGGCGCGTGTCGTCGGCGATCCCCGCTCTTCGAGTTGTGCGTCCTCGGCGATGGCGATCGCATCGTGTGCGGTACCGAGCTGCAGCGTTGCGTCGACGAGGAATGCTGGATCCGTCGCGTCCATGCAGCGGTCGAGCACGGTGCGTTGGGCATCAAGTGCGCTCTGGCCATCGAGCTCGAACCGGCGTACGAGTCGTTCGATTCGTCCGGGCGGGCGCAGGTCGCTCCATACGTCGGTGATCGACCGAACTCGATGCGCGTCGCCCATCTCCCACGAGGCGTCGAACATGATGAGCGACACGTCGCGGTCCGACGGTGTTTGGTGCGTCGCAGCATCGAGCACGCGTTGCGCCCGACCGGTGCGAGTCAATGCATCGAGACCCCACGATGTGAGTGGCTGTACGAGCTCGTCGCAGTCACGTGCGACCACGTCGGGTTTGCCGCGTGCGAGCTCGAGGGCGGCGGTCGCGTCGGCGTCTGGCGGCAGTGTGGCGAGCACTCTCTGCGCGTCGTCGAGCCGGTCGACGGCCAGGAAGAGCGTGAACGCAAGCATCCGATGCGTCGCCAGTTGGCTCCGTTCGAGCGCAGCGACGTGACCATCGAAGAACTCCACTGCGCCCGCCGCCCGAGCCAGGTCCCCAAGCCGTCGAAGACCCATCTCCGACAGGGGCTCGTGCAGTCGTCCGAGCCTGATGAGCGGCGAGGTGAGAACTCCGCCGGCTCGTGCGTCACTGCGGACGAGTACCTGCTCGCACCACTCGACGACGACTGCGCGGAGGTTGAGAACTTGCCGCCGTATCGGCCTACGCACCGGCTCGGTCTTGGTCGTACGCGTCGAGCACCTCGTCGACGGGACCGTCCTGAATGAGCTCGCCCTCACGCATCCAGATGCAACGACTGCACGTCTGCCTGATCTCGGACAGGTTGTGGGTCACCATCAACACTGTTCCTGCGTCTTCGCGGATCTGCTTGATCCGGTCGAGGCTGCGTTGACGAAAGTCGCGGTCGCCCACGGCGAGCGCCTCGTCGATCAGTAGCACGTCGGGGATTTGCAGCGTGGCGATCGAGAACGCCAAGCGGGCGCGCATACCCGACGAATAGGTGTTCATGGGCCGCCGCATCGCGTCGCCGAGTCCCGAGAACTCGGCCACCATCGGGACAAGCGCTTCTACCTCCTGGCGCTCCATCCCCATGGCGAGTCCGCCGAGCATGACGTTGCGGTACCCCGACAGTTGGGGCTTCAGTGCTGCTCCGACGCCGAGAAGATGGGGTTCGCCGCGCACGAGTACGCGGCCCGCGGCAACGGACTGCAGGCCGGCGATTGCCCGGAGCAGCGTCGACTTGCCCGAGCCGTTGGCGCCGATGACGCCAACCGCTTCGCCGACCTCGACCGTGAACGACACGTCGCGGACGGCGTGGATCACGGTCGATCGGCGCGATCTGAAGCCGCGCCCAAACAGTTCTTTGGCGTTCAGTACTTGGTCCTCGTAGACGCGGTACTTCACGTCGACGTGTTCGACCGACAGGCTGAGCGATGGCGTACCGCCGGAGAGCGAGGAGCGGTCGACCGCGGTCTCAGTCACGTGCGTACCGTTCCTCGGCGGCCCGGAACCACAGGAACCCACCGATGAAGATGGCCACCGTCCATGCCAGTGCGGACACGACGAGCGACTCACCGAGCGACCCGCCCATGATCGTCCATCTGCCGAGTTCGATGTAGCAGTACATCGGATTGGCGATGAACAGCCACTTGAGGCTCGGCGAGACGTAGGCATCGGCAGCGAAGATCACACCCGATGCGTAGAGCAGCAGCCGGAAGATGAACGGCAGGATCTGGGTCGTATCGCGGAAGTGCGTGGTGACGCGGGCAGAAACGAAGGCGGTCCCCGTATTGAAGAAGAACTGCACCGCCAGGATCAATGGCAGGAGAAACCATGTCCAGCGGAACTGTTCGCCAGTCAGTACCGCCATCACGTAGATGATTGCGAAGGTGGGCAGCGACGTGAGCGTCTCAGTCAACGAACTCGTGACCGGCAGCAACGCACGGGGAAACCGGATCGCCTTGAGCAGCCCGATGTTGCCGATGATGCTGTTCGCTCCGGTCACCGTGATGCGTTGGGTGTACTGAAAGATGAACAAGCCGATCGTGAGGAACAGCATGAAGTTCTCGACGCCGCGCGTGGTGTCGAGCAGGAGCCCAAAGATCAGGAAGTAGACACCGATCGACAACGCAGGGTTCAGCAGGTGCCACAGATTGCCGAGCACGGTGGTGATCTGTCGTGCCCTTAGCTCGCTCGCCGAGACGTACCAGACGTACTGCCGCCGAGCCCACATGCGCGACAGATACGGCCCAAGTCGATCTGTGGCGTGAATGTCGCGGAGCTCGCTCGACGGGGCGAGCTCGACGGTCGTCGACATTCGGCGCATGTTACCCAGCAGTTCGCGCTGAACCGGGCCGCGCTGCGCTCGGACCGTAGCCTTGACGCCGTGCCCGACGACTGTCACATCGACTGGGTTGTGCTGACTCGTGGCGATCGCCCCGACGCGCTGACCAGGGCAATCGCGTCGACCGTTCGACAATCCGACTCATCGGCCGTGCTGGTCGGCAATGGCGTCACCAACGCGGCCGCGCTACCGGCGGCGAGCGACGCCGTCGCCGTGGTGCGCAGCCCAGAGAACCTGGGAATCCCGGGTGGACGTGATCTCGGCGTGTCCGCCTCGTCGGCGGCGCTCGTCGGCTTCCTGGACGACGATGCCGAACTCCACGATGGGGTCGCACGTTCGGTGCAGCGACGCTTCGCCGAACGTCCCGGGCTCGCTGCGGTCTCGCTCCGTCTGATCGACGAGGACGGGCTCTCGGCAACTCGGCACGTCCCTCGTCCTGGAGGGCGAGCACCCGAGGGCAGCGGCGATGTCGCCACGTTCCTCGGTGGCGCATCGGTGATTCGGCGCTCGGCGTACGACCAGGTGGGCGGTTACTTCACCGAGCTCTTCTACGGGCATGAGGAGGTCGAGTTGTCGTGGCGCTTGATCGATGCCGGCTGGTCGATCGAGTACCTCGCCGACGCAACCGTGTTCCATCCGCGGACCGAGATCTCGCGGCACGCCGAAGGCTGGCGCCTCACCGGTCGGAACCGAGTGCTCATCGCTCGGCGCACCTTGCCCTGGCCAGTGGCATGGGTGCATATGCTCACCTGGCTCGTGCTGGGGTTCATCCGTGCGGGAGATCAGCGCAACCGTCGTGCGTACGTCCGTGGCTGGCGCAGCGGTTGGACGATCTCGGTCGGTCGGCGGCCGATTCGCTGGTCGACCGTGTGGCGGCTCACCTGCCTGGGTCGCCCGCCCGTGATTTGAACAGCCCGGCGAAGACACCACATGCCCACGTGATGTGGATCGTCGGAACGACGATCGCCGCACGCGCCGAGCGAAGCACGACTGCGGTGCCCGTGAGATAGGCAACCGGAAACGCAAGAAACCGTCGCCGGAGAAGGCCAGCTGTGCTGAGAACCACCAATGTTCCGATCGCCAGCGGTGGCATCAACTGACGCAGCCGCGCCGAGCGGGGGTGCATGCGGAGTACGACCGACTTCCAATAGCCGTACTCGTAGTACTGCCGGGCGAGCGTTCGCCAGGTTCGACGTGGTCGGTAACCGACCGCCAACTCGGGATCGAACCACACCTGGTTCCCCGCAGCGCGCAGCCTGATGTTGAGTTCGTAGTCCTGATTGCGGACGAGGCGCTGGTCGAACAGCCCGACCGACTCGATTGCCGAACGGTCGAACACCCCGAGATACACGGTGTCCACCGGGCCTGCCTCGCCGCCGAGGCGATACGTCGCCCCGCCGGTGCCGAGCCACGACGTGGTCGCCGCGGCCACCGCTGCCTCGAACGGCGACTCGGGTTCGGGCACCTGCATCCCGCCGACGTTGCCGGCGCCGGTGCGCCGAAGGGTCTCGACCGCACGGGTGATGTAACCGTCGGACAGTTGGCTGTGACCATCGACGCGCACCACCACCGGAGCCGAACCCGCACGAATCGCGGCGTTGAGGCCGGCCGGGGTGATCCCGGCTGGATTCGGCACGACGGTGACGTCGTGGCCGACGTCGGCCGCAATCTGCGCGGTGCGATCGGTCGATGGCGCAACGGCGATGTACACCCGGAGGCGACCCGGGAACTGCTGGGCGCGGATCGACTCGACCGCCCGCTCGAGTCCGTCGGCCTCGTTACGCACGGGCATGACGACGTCGACATCTGGCCAGGCAGGGTCGTCGCGCCAGTGAGCGGCAGGTTGTTGTTCAGACACGCCGGGAGAGCACGACCCACACGGTGCGCACGAGGATCTGTACGTCGATCACCAGCGACCAATTCACCAGGTACTGGATGTCGTAGCCGAGCTTGTACTCGGGGTCGGTGCCGTAGCGGCCGTGCACCTGTGCCAGCCCAGTGAGCCCGGGTGGCAGTTCGTTGCGACGCACATAACCGGGAACCCGCCTGACGATGTCGGCGACCAGTTCCGGCCGTTCGGGGCGGGGGCCGACCAGCGACATCTCGCCGCGCAGCACGTTCCACAACTGCGGAAGTTCGTCCGCGCGCATCGCCCGCATCCACTTGAGTGCGGGGATGATGCGGTCGTCGTCGAGCGTGGCCAGTCGGGGGCGCCCGTCCTCTTCAGCGTCCGGCACCATGCTGCGGAACTTGACGCAACGGAAGACGACGCCATCCCGACCTACACGATCCTGGCGATAGAGCACCGGTGATCCGCCGGCGATGCGCACGTAGAGCGCCAACAGGGCGACGACCGGGAGCCAGATCGGTGCGAGCGCAAGGACCAGCACGAGGTCGAACACCCGCTTCAACCGCACTTTGTGCATCGGCACCGTGTGCGCCCGCAACGGCACGAACGGCATTCCACCGACCTGCCGCACGGTCTTGAGGCCGAGCAGCGTCTCACGGGCGCTGACCCGCTGCAGGAACCCGATGTCGGCCTGCTCCAGCGAATTGAGCGGTTCTGGATAGATCGACCCGAACGCGGTGACGTCGAGGAGCAAGACGTCGGTGGCCTCACGTTCCGTCACGGTGCGCGTCAGTAGATGCGGCGACCTGACTCGGCCGACCACCCGCGCGTCGCGGTCGCTGTCGGCGAGATGCTCGGCGGCGAGGTCGAGCGACTCGGGTTGACCAACCAGAACGACGCGTGGCGGACCTTGGCGACGGCGCGCGAGTGAGCGCGACAGGTTGCGGTTGGCGACGAGCACGAACGAGGCGAGCAAGAAGAAGACGGCCAGGTTCAGCCGTGGCATCAGGTACCGATCGAGCACGACGAACGCCAGACCTTGGACGGCCACGCCGACAGCGGTGGCCAGCAGCACACGCGGCAGCCATGGTCGACGGCCGAGACGCGGCTCGCGTTCGTACAGGCCAGCGAAGTAGTTGACCGTGACGTGGATGCCGGTGGCAATGGAGAACCCGACGAAGTAGTGCGAGAGCGGGTATGTGTCCCACTGCCAACCGAACCCGAAGCGAACGAAGCTGATCGCCACCATGAGCGCGTAGAGCCCGAGTGCGTCGAGCACGCCCAGGAAACGGAACCCGTGCGACCACAGAAACGACAGGGGCCGGCGAAACACGTTGGCCAGCACTTCGAGCGCGACAGGGAACGATCTCGGCGCCGTGGAGACGCGCGGATTCCGAAGCGCAGCCATCGCAGTTGTGAGCGTACTGCCCGCACCGCTGATCAGCGGGGGCGCTCGGGACCGGCTGGTAGCGTCCCGGGCGATGTGGGACCCGGCTGAGCGGACCGCCGACGCCGGCCTCCGGCCCTCGCCCGAATCGACCCAGCACCGCCTCGACGCGGCAGCTGAGCGGGCTCACGAGCAGGCGTTGGCCGTCGCTCGATTGCGTCGATCCACAGATGCCATGCGGCAGCTCGGGGCCACCGACGTCGATCAGTTGCTCGGCGCGCTGGCCGACGCCGAGGCGCGGGCGGCAGCCGCAGAGGCTGAACTCGAGCGGTTGCGGGCGTTACCCGAGCTCAAGGTCGGACAACGGTTGCGCCAGCCCGTCGCGGCGCTCACTCGTCGACGGACCGCCGAGGTGGCGACCCCGGAACCGCACACAGCCCGAATGGTGCCTGCCGCATCGCCCCCGATTTCCGCGTTGATCCTCGTGCGCAACCGTCGACGAGCGATCGCGCCGCTCGTGGCCTGGCTGCGCGCTGTCGGCATCGAGCGCATCGAGATCGTCGACAACGCGACGTCCGATCCGTTGACCTTGCGGGCGATAGAGGAGTCGGGACTTGCGGTCCACCGACTCGACGAAGACCTCGGTGACGCCGCGCCGTGGGCGGCCGGCGCACTCGCCGATCCGCTGCTCGACGGTCCGGTCCTCTTGATCGGCGACGACACGGTGCCAACCGAGTCTGCTCCCGTCGAGATGGTCGACGAACTCGTCGCCGCAGTGGGTGACGGCGACGCTGTCGATCTGATCGGCGCTCAGGTCGATGGACGGGTGCCGTGGATGCGGCTGATCGGTCGGGGTGCGTCGCCACGCGGTCGTCGCCAGCTGGTTGCCGAACCGTGGGTGGCGTTGGCGTCGCTCGACGTCGACCCGGAGGAGCCAGAAGAACGGTACGCCCGCCTGCACGAAGTCGGCCGACCGCGGACCGGCCCAGCATCCGGATGAGCGTGGGGCACGCACCGTCGCTGGCGATCCAGATCGTGCTCTATCGGAGTGCGTTCGACGAGCAGCGTCGTCTGGCCGCGGCGGTCGTGGCGTGCGTCGCCGATGCGCGTCGGCGCGGCGTAGTCGACGCCGTCGCCGTTCGCTACGGCGATTGTTCGCCGGCCCCGTGTCTGACGGGGGATGCCGTAGACGAATTGAAGGGTGCGCTTGCGCCAGCGACCGCTGACGTGAGCTACTCGTTCTTCGACGCCAACCTCGGTTCGGCAGGCGGATCCAACCGCCTCGCGGCGAACACCGACACTGAGCTGATCTGGGTGCTGAACCCCGACACCTACCCGGCACCGACCGCGCTGGCCGAGCTGTCGCGAGCGCTGGAGCCGGAGAACGTCGGCATCGTCGAGGCTCGCCAGGTGCCGATCGAACACCCCAAGGCCTACGACCCAGTGACCGGCGACACCGCGTGGGCCTGTGGTTTCTCGCTGATCGTCAAGCGCGCCGTGTTCGACGAGATCGGCGGTTTCGACGACCACTTCTTTCCGCTCTACGCCGACGATGTCGATCTGTCGTGGCGCGTCCGAGCTGCGGGTTTTGCGGTGCGTCACGTCCCGGCCGCAGTAGTCGTGCACGACAAGCCGATCGAGGTCGAAGGAGCGGTCCGTTGGACCCCCGAGGCTGCCCGGTCAAGCCACCTCGCACGGTTGTGGCTGTACCGCAAATACGACCGCCGTGACCTGGAGGACGAGTTCCTGGCGCGTATCGACAGCGGCAACGATCCTGTTGCCGCAGATGCTGCGGCCGAGTTTCGCGAGCGCGTGCTGGCCGGTGACACACCAGCGGTTGTCGAACGCGCCGACGAGGTCACGGAGTTCGTCGGCGGACACTACGGACCACATCGATTCGAGTACCAGGGCTGATGAGCGACGGTCTGCGGTATGACTTCGAGTTCTCGTGGGGCTCGACGTATGCGCGTGCGGCGCGCTTGATTGCCGCGACCTGCCGCCCCGGACGCGTACTCGACCTCGGCGCCGGCGTTGGTGCGCTCGGTGCAGCCGTGAACGCGTTCGGTTTCGACTACCTGGGCGGTGACGTCGACGCCGGAAACGTCGCGGCGATGAGCGAACGCGGCCGGGCGGCGTTCGAACTCGACTTGCTCGCCGAAGACGTCGTCGACCACGTCGTCGCCGCAGTCGATGGCGGTGGGTCTCCCGTGGTGGCCGTGACGGCGCTCGACGTGATCGAGCACCTCCCCGACGTCGATCGCACGATGGCCGTGATCGCCGAGATCGTCGACCGCGTCACGGTCGACCACCCTCCTGTGCTGGTCGTGAGCATCCCCAACGTCGCTCACTACGACCTCGCGGCGAAGCTGTTGCTTGGCCGCTGGGACGTCACCGAGGTCGGGTTGCTCGACTCCACGCACATCACCTTGTTCGACGAGCGGCGCCTGTCGACAGTCTTTGCCGACTGGGAGGAACTCGGTCGAGCCGACGTGGTGATCGCCGATACCGAACAGCAGGCGCCACACGATCTGCCGACCTTCGGCGCGGCGCTCCTTGGCGACCACTTGCGAACGGTGCGCGATCGGGCAGATGGACGTGGGTCGACCTACCAGTTCGTTCGCGCCTATCGGCGTCGCGCAACGCCCGAGCGAGCGGCGACCGCCGACGCGGTCACCACTGCGCCGGTTGAGGGTCTTCAGTCACCGTTCCTGTCCGTGCTCACGAGAACCCGCGGCGATCGGCACTCGTTGATCGAGACGCTGGCCACGCTGGCGGCGCAGCGCGACGACGACTTCGAGGTGCGACTGGCCGTGCACCATCCCGACGAGGTCGTCGTCGCCGAGGTCGAGACGGTGGTGCAATCGTTCGCTCCCGCGTTTGCCGCGCGGGTGCACCTCCACCATGTCGTCGAGGGCGGGCGGAGCGCGCCGCTGAACGTGGCGCTCGAGGCGTCCGAGGGCGACTATGCCGCAATCCTCGACGACGACGATGTCGTCACGTCCGACTGGGTCGCCACGTTCAAGCGACTCGCTCGTTCGGCGCCGGGTCGTGTGGTGCGCGCCGGAGTGGTTGCCCAGTGGGTCGAACGACGCGAGGCCACCGTTGGGTTCGAGACGGTGAGCGGGTTCGAAGCGATGTACCCGTCGGACCTCGACGTGGTCGACACGATCCGCGCCAACCGCTCGCCACCGTGCTCCTACGCGGTGCCGCTTGGCGCTGTGCGTGCTCTCGGCCTGCAATTCGACGACTCGTTGCGGGTGTGCGAGGACTGGAAGTTCGAGCTCGAGGCACTCCGGGTGTGCGGCGCGATCAGCGACCCTGCGGTGACCAGCGTGTATCGGCGGTGGGTCGACGGCGGGTCAGCCGCAGAAGAAGCGCGGCAGACGTGGATCGACGACCACGAGCGGGTGATCGACGATCTCGACTGCACCCCGACACTGCTACCGCCCGGATCGCTCCGGCGCATCCACCAGCTGTACGAGCGGATCGAAGCGCTCGAACGCGAGCTCGGTCGGCGCGGTCCAGACGACCTGCCGCACCGAGCGGGCTGATGTAACGATCGTCTCAGAGACGATCGTTACACCAGCGGTGAGCGGCCGGACACGCCGGGGCCGGAAATCGACCACGTGGGTCGCATCGTCATCACGCCCGTCGTTTCGCGCACGTCGCCGGCGAGCACGTCGAAGCTCACGGCGTTCTGAATGTGGTCGAACACGTGCTGACGGCCGAAGCCGGTGACCTCGGTGTGCAGCACGTGTGGCCCCGGGACCAAGGCGATGTTGTCGAGACGGATGTCGACCGTCCCAGAGCCCGACACCGTTGCGGGGACCTCGCCGACGTCGCGACTCGACGGGAACGTGACAATCGCGCCGCCGAGGCGGCCGATCGTGATGGCGAACACCGGGTTCTCGATGGGCGCATCCGCCGTGAAGTGCAGGCGGACGTCGACGGTGTCGCCCGTACGGACGTGCGTGGTTGGTTCACCGTCGACGCGTAGTTCGACCTCGTCCACGCGCACCTCGCCAGAGCCGCGCCGGGTGCTCTCCATCGAACGGGTGGCCTCGGCGTCGGTGAGCATCTTCTCGGTGTATGTATCGACCAGGTCTGCTGGCTTGCCCTGCCCGGCGATCTCGCCGTGTTCCAACCAGATCGCCCGGTCGCAGAAGTTGCGCACGCTCCCCATGTCGTGGGTCACGAGCACGATGGTGCGGCCCTGCTCGCGGAACTCGACGAACTTCTGCATGCACCGTTGCTGGAACGTCACGTCGCCGACGGCGAGGATCTCGTCGATGATCAGCAGCTGGGGGTCGACGTTGATCGCCACGGCGAACGCCAGCCGTACGTACATCCCCGACGAATACGTCTTCACCGGTTCGTCGATGAACTCGGCCAGGCCGGAGAAGTCGACGATCTCGTCGAAGCGCTCGGCGATCTCGCGTCGGGTCATACCGAGGATCGCCGCGTTGAGAAACACGTTGTCGCGGCCGGTCAGCTCTGGGTGAAACCCCGCACCGAGTTCGAGCAGCGCTGACATCCGCTTCTGTACCGCCACCGATCCCGATGACGGTTGCAGGATTCCCGCCATGCACTTCAGCAGTGTCGACTTGCCAGAACCGTTGTGCCCGATGACGCCGAACGCTTCGCCCTCGTTCACCTCGAACGACACGTCGCGCAGCGCGAAGAACTCCTCGACGTCGGCGTGGCGCCGGCGCTTGGTGATCAGCTCCTTCAGCGAGTTGACGCGCTCGGCTTGGGTGCGGAACGACTTGCTCACGTGGTCGACGGTCAAGACGGTGCTCATCACACGTGCCTCCTCACAGTTCCTCGGCAAAGCGTGGCGAGAGTTTGCCGAAGATCCACGTTCCCAGCGCGAACACGGCAACGGACACCACGACCAGATGCAGCCATCGCTCGGCGCTGGGGAATCGGTTGTCGTACAAGATGTTGTGTGAGGCTCGAATGAAGCTGCCGGTCGGTCCCCAGTTGGTGATCGCTTGCAGCGTCGGATTCGAGATCACCCCCGGTTCGTAGATGATCGGCGTGGCGAAGAACAGCACCTGGGCGACGATGCCCCAGAGGTAGTTGATGTCGTTGAAGAAGACGTTCATCGCCGCCAGCGCCAGCGCCACGCCGGTGGTGAACAGGGCCATCAGGGCCATCAGCGGGATCATCAGCGGCAGCCACGGCAGCACCATGCTGCCGAAGAGCAGCAGGGCGATCGTGAGGATCGCCAGCTCGATCGCGAAGGTGACGCCCTGGGCGATCACCACCGAGTACACGAGGTGCTCATGGGGGAACGGCACCTTCTTGATCAGGCTGGCGTTGGCGTCGACGGCACCGATCGCCGTGGTCACCGAGATCGAGAAGAACTGGAACGGCAGCAGACCGCTGAGGAAGTAGAGCGGGAAGATCTCGAGGCCGCTCGGATCGCCCACCGGTGGTGTTGCGTTGAACACCGTGAGGAACACGAAGCTGTAGATGACGACCTGGCTGATCGGGTTGAGCAGACTCCAGGCCCAGCCGAGGATCGACTTGCGGTACCGCGTGCGCAGTTCCTTCTGCGACAGCAGGTACAGCAGGTTGCGGTGGGCGACCGCCGTGCGCAGCGACATGACGGGCGGTGAGCCTACTGGCGCGTGCTGCGAGCACTCCGGACACCCGTAATCGATGCCCCGACGCCGGCGACGGGCTCTGCGACGATGTGCACGTGTCGGATCCACGGCTGGTGTTCGTGCTGTCGCCGTACCAGAACGCGTTCTTCTTCGAGATCGCCGAGGCGCTGGTCGATGCGCTGCGCGCGAACTCGATCGATGCGATCGCGGTGACCGAGCCGCACGACCACGACGTCACCAACGATGACGTGTTCGCCCTACTCCCGCCGCACGAGTACGTCACGCTGGAAGGCTCTGCGTTCGTCGACAACCCGCAGGTCGCCGCGCGCACGATCGGCATCAGCGCCGAACAACCGCATCAGCGTTTCTTCGCCCACAACGCGCAGATCGCCAGTGGGTTGGGAGCGGTGTTCGACTTCAGCCAGTTGGCCGTTGACGCCTATCGGAGCCACGGCGTCGCGGCGGACCGGCTCGTCTTCGGACACGTTCCTGCGTGGGATGGGTTCGGCCGTAACGACCGGGACGTTGCCGCCCTGTACTTCGGCAACCAACGTCCCCGGCGCCTTTCCGTGCTGGCGGGTGCAGCCGACGCGCTGGTGCGACACGATGCGCAGCTTTTGGTCTCCGACAGCGGCGAACCGAATCGGTCGACGTCGCCGGCGTTCGTTGCGGGGACAGCGAAGCGAACGTTGCTCGGACGGACCGAGCTCGTCGTGAACATCCACCAGAGCGACGAGCGGTACTTCGAATGGCTGCGGATGATCGATGCGGCGCATGGCGGAGCGGTGTTGCTTTCGGAGCCGTCCGTCGCCGACGAGCCGTTCGTCGCCGGTGACCACTACCTCACCTTCGAGACGAACGAACTCGGGGCGCGGCTCGATGAGGTGGTGGGCGATCCGGAGGTCGCCGAGGTGGCGCGACGCGCGCACGAGCTGGTCGCGTCGATGCCGTTGGCCGACAACGTCGCGCCGCTCATCGAGCGGGCCGGTCAACTGCTCGCGGAGTCGTCGGCGCCCATTGCGCTTCCGCCGCGGGAGCGCACGGAGCCGATCGGCCGGCTGCGCGTGGGTCCCGAGCAGCGCGGGCCGTGGTTGCCCGGAACGATCGGTTCGCTGGCCGACCGTGTGCGCCAACCCATCCCGCTCGCGCCTGGCGGCGCTCGGTGGAGAGTCGATCCGGACGACGTCACGGATCGCCTCGCGGGCCGTGCCGCGATCGCTGTTGGAGCATCGGGCCGAGGCACCGATGGCCACCCGACATTGGAGGGACTGTGGCCATGGGAGCCGTGGCGGCTGATGCATGGGCAGCATCTCGGCCGGACGCTGCTCGTTCGGCCCTCGTTGCATCGCGCGGCACACCGTTGGCTCGAAGGCGAGCCGTGGGTTGATGCACTACCGCATGTTGCCGTGCAGGTGTTCGCCGCAGCTCACGGACTTGAGCTCGCTCACTGGCCAGTGCCGATCGTCGACCTCGGCGACGAGCCAGCGGACCCCGAGGCCCGACTCGATCCCTCGGTCGCCGAGCGGGTGGCGACGATCCTGCAGCCCTGATCGGCGTACCCTGCCGCCGTGCGCACCGCCATCGGATTCCTTCATGTTCCCAAGGCAGCGGGGAGCAGTCTCTCCGACGCGCTCCGCAGGGCCGCGCTCGAGGCTGGCCACCGGGTGGCCCAACCGGTGATGGACACGACGCTGTTCGGCGCGTTCGCCGATTTCGATGCGATGCCTGAGCCGACGCAGGCGATGATCGAACTGGACCCAGCGCGGCTCGCCGATGCCGACACCGTCGTGGGTCACTACTCGCTGGCCAGCCTGCGGCACGGCCGCTCCGACCGCGATGTCGTCTGTGTGCTGCGCGAGCCGCGGGCGCGTCTCCTGTCGCTGTACACGTTCTGGCGCAGCTGGACACCGGGTCAGCACGCGGCATGGGATCCGTACGACCTGAGCCGGCGGGCCTCGAGCGGCACCCTCGATGCCACGCTCGCCGACCCGGCCATGGCGCCGCAGGTCGACAACGTTGCGGCGCGACTCCTCCTCGCGGGGGACGAACGGGTTCCCGGCGACCGGCCGATCGACGAAGCCGACCACGATGCGCTCGCCGTCGAGGCGTTGGCCCGACTGGCCGGCCTCGGGCACGTCGATACGGTCGAGGCCGGCGACGCCGGGTGGGCGCGGATCAGCGTGTGGGCGGGCGCCGATCTCTCGGTGGATCGGCACAACGTGACGCCGCCCGGCGCACCGGTCGATGTTGTGGATCTCGATGAGGCAACGGCGGCGATGGCCCGCTGCACCGCAATCGACCAACGGCTGTGGCGTGCGGCGGTGTCGGTACACGAACCGCAGACGAGCGGCGATGAGCTGCGGGCACGAAGCGACGCCGCGTACGAACGGCAACTCCAGCGTGTTTCCGCCGAGCAGTGAAGCCCCCCACGGGTAACGATCGTCTCTGAGACGATTGTTACAGGGCGCGGAAGCGGCGGCGCATGGCGGCGAGGGGTGCGTCGATCGAGCCGGCGCTGATGCGGCCAGGGGCATCAGCGGTGTACACGCCGGCCAGGGCCGGCAGCGGGGTCAGATCGTCGGCGCGGGCCAGGCGGACGACCAGATCCCAGTCGATGAACCGCTCCAGCGACTCGTCGAATCGCAGTTCGGGGTGGTCACGGCGGACGGCGACGGCGCCGAGGTCGATCGAGTTGTTGACGACCAAACGGTCGACGTCGAGCGGATCGGTGAACTGCACGAACGGTCGCGAGTTGTCCTCTCGATCAGCGCGCACGGTGGCGCCGTACACCGCTTGGACCACGGCGTGCCGGCCGACATGCTCGGCGATGGCGCGAAGCCAGACCGGATGCATCACGTTGTCGTCGTCGAGGAACGCGACCCACTCGCCGGTCGCATTGGCCACCCCCACGTTGCGCGCCGCGCTCGCCCCAACGCCCTCGGTACGCACGACCTGGATGCGGTCGTCGTCGAGTGTCGGCAGGTAGTCGGGGGTGCCGTCGGCGCCTCCGTCGTCGACGATCACCAGCTGCCAGCGCGTGTACACCTGGTCGAGCACAGACCCGATCGCGCTGCGCAGATAGTCGAGGCGATTCCGTGTGGGTAGCACCACGCTGATCGTTGGCTGCGCCCGCAGCGGGGCGTGCGCCGCCCACAGGGTGCCCTCCTCGATGCTCGCCAGCTGGTCGAGACGGGCGAGGCGCGGGTCGTGGTTGCGATGCACGACGCCGGCGAGATCGGCGATCCGCCGCCAGACGCGCTGCACCGTGGCATCGAGGTGCACAACACCGTCGGCGCCGCGATCGGCCCGGTCGGCGATGCGGGGTAGGTCGAGCTGATCGATGAGCGCGCTCTTCGTCGCGTCGAAGCGACGTCGCAAACGGGACTCCGTCGGTGGCCCCACAGGCGGTTCCGCCGGTTGTTCATCTCGGACGTTGACCCCGCGGGGTGAGTAGCGATCGTGGAACACCGTTGGCGAGGTTTCTGCGAGTGCCCGTTGCGCCGCGATCACCGCCTCGATGTCGCTGTCGAGGGCGAACGCGGTGTTGGGCAGCGTCAGCTCAGCGAGTGGTGTCCACAGCAGCGGGTGCCCCGTTCGATCGGCCGCAGCACCGAGGACGGCCACCGTGAGTTCGATGCCGAGCGGGGTGTCCAGCGCTGCTTTGGCCGCTTCGTTTGGTGGTGGCCCGAGTTCGGCCCAGTCGATCAAACGAGCTGCGTCGAATCCGCCCATGTCCAGCACTGCCGTGCGGTCGAGCACGAGCCCGGCTGGATGCAGGCTGGCGACTTCGCGGGCAACCGCGTACTCGCCCCACCGTCCGAGGTAGTCCGATTCCCATCGCTGCTGTAGGTCGCGCACGTGCGGCCGCAGCACTCGTCCGACCGACACGATCCGACCGTCGTACGTGACCACACGCGGTCCGACGCCGACCACTCGCTCGCGAGCGGCCTGGGCGATCAGCGCAGCGATCGAGTCCGACTCCATTGGGCGCGCCACGCCCGGTAGCAGCTGGACGTACGGCGCATCGGTCGCTCGCAATTGCCGATCGATCTCGTCGGGCGTGACGCCGGCGTCGAGCGTGATGGTGGCGACGTTCGGCAGCGGCGACGGTACGTGCCGGGCGATCCGCGCGCTCGTTGGGGCATCGGGTACCGACGACACAGCGACGGTGTTGTCGTCGAGGTGGCGTTGCGCGGCAGCGACCACGGCTGCCGCCACCCCCGGCTTCTCGGCGACGTCGTGGGCCACCGATCCGGGCAGTGAACGCCAGTCGTAGAGCACCTCGGGAAGGTGGACGATCCGTCGTGCCGCACCGGAGGCGCGCAGGGTGAACTCGCGGTCGGGGCATGGAGCGAAGTCCGCATCGAGTCCGCCGATGCGCTCGATGAGCGCAGCACGCACGGCCACGAGGTGGTTGAGGTAGTTCTGCCCGAGTAGTCGCTCGGGCGACCAGTCGGGCTTGCGGTACACGTCGAGCACATGGCCGTCGGTGTCCACGACCTGCTCGTCGGTGTAGATCAGGTCGACGTCGTCGTGTGCGGCGATCGCCGTGGCGAGGTGGTCGAGCGCATCGTGATGCACCCGGTCGTCGTGGTCGCAGAACACGATCCACTCGCCGCGCGCTGTGGCGATCGCGTCGTTGGTCGCGGCTGCGATGCCTCCGTTGCTCGCTCTGCGCAGCGCACGGAATCGCGGGTCGTCGGTCGAGCGCGACTCGACGAGTTCGATGCCTGCCGTGTCGGCCGAGCCGTCGTCGACGGTGACGCACTCCCAGTTGCCGGCCTGCGCAGCGATGGCGTCGAGTTGCTCGCCCAACAGCGTCGGATCGCTGTTCCACAGCGGCAGCACGAACGAGAAGCGCACGGTGGGGTTCGCGGCCGCGCCGTCTGTTGCGGTCACGCGCTCCGCCTCACTCGTCGGTCGGCCACGGAAGCGCAGGGTACCGAGCGCGGATCGCGGCAATGGCCTCATCCGCGGCGAGGTTGGTCAGCGACACCATCGAGCCTTGGCGTACTCGGTACCGCCCGAGGATTTCGCGACGGATCGCGGCGCGTCCTCCTTGTGCAGCGAGGCGCAGCCACAGGTCCCAGTCCTCCCAGCCGTACACCATGCCCTCGTCGGGTCGGTAGCCACCGAGATCCCACCACGCCTCGGCGCGCCACATCGCCTGCGCATCGATGTAGTTGACGATGCACAGTCGGCGGGGGTCCCAGTCGATGGCGCTGCGGAGGTTCCGTTCGTCGCCGAAGTCTTCGAGGATCGAGTACGCGGCCGCGGCGTCGGTTTGCTCGAGCAGCGTCGCCCGCAGCCGATGCAGCGTGGTGGGATACAGGTGGTTGTCGGCGTCGACCACCATCACGAACGGCGCCCGAGCCACGCTGAATCCGGTGTTGCGCGCCCGCGACAACCCCTCGTTGGCGTCCTTGCCGACCAAGAGGATCGGGACTTCGGGGTGGGCGTCGATGAACGTCTCGACCACGCGCCGACCGCCATCGGTGGAGTGATCGTCGACCACGACGATCTCGAAGTCGAGGTCTTCGCTGGCGATGATGCTGTCGAGCGTTTCGACGACGAGGTCGGCGTAGTTGTACAGCGTGACGACCACGCTGACCTCCGGTCGTGCGGCCTCGTAGCTGAGTGATTCGACGCGTTCGATGTGCATCTCGGAACCGTGTGCCAGCAGCGATCGCAGCTCGTCGATACGGCGGAGTGCGGCGCCCTCAGCCAGCGCCAGCTGTTTGGCTCGACGTTGGATGTCGCCATACGGCGTCATCGGTCCGAGCCGCTTGACCGGCTGCCGGGTCTCGCCGTGCAGTGTCCAACGGCCGCGCACGTACCCGCGCGAGGCGACGTGGGTCCCCACGTGCGGGAGCACCTCGCGTTCGATCTGCTGCAGATGTGCGACCACGGTCGGTCCGAATGCGAGCTCGCCTGTGACCGTGGCGCGGCCCGCCTCGGCCACTTCACTTCGGCGCTGTTCGTCGTCGAGAAGGCTGATCAGCGCGTCTCCCAGGTCGGCGGGGTCGGCCTGGGCAAAGTGTTCGCCAGCGATCAGCGGTGCGTGTGCCTCCGACGGCTCGGTGAGCACCGCGCAGCCGTTGGCCATTGCCTCGACCATGCGAACCCACTCGAAGTAGGCGGGAGCATCGGCCGGGCGATCGCGGTGGATGTTGATGAGCACCTTGGCCCGTGCGAGCAACGCTGCCTTGTCCGCGCCGAACACCAATCCTGGGGTCGACTCGTCGACTGGACGGTCGAACTTGAACAGACGGAACTCACTGTGGCGGTGGATCAGCAGCGGTGCCAGCGCCGCCAGGAGTTCGCCTCGTCGATCGTCGATCGCTCCCAGGAACAACACGTCGATGTCGCGATCGGTCGATGGCGCAGCGAGCGAGTCGACCGCGCCGACCTGCAGATGCCGGGCGTCGATGCCTTCGGCTCGGAGCGCATCGACGGCAACCCGATTGATGTCGAGCGTGCGCAGCCCGCGGCGGGCGACGTCGGCGGTCAGCCGGAACCAGGGTGTGCCCGGTTGCTCGGTGCCGATACACACGCTCGCCGCGGCAGCCCGCTGGAGGTCGCGCGTCGGTCCCGGGCACAGCTCGAAGAACTCATGCGGAGCGACGACGAGGTTGATCGCACCATCCGGCTCGGGCAAGCGATCATCGATGAGTTGCGCCGGGTACTCCGTGCCTGCAGCCTCGACGACCATCGCCGCAATGTCGCGCATGAACCGGTTGCCGTCGGGCGCGACGAACACGCGCACGTCGGAGCGGACAGCGTCGGTCATTCCGCGGGCGGCGCATTCGCCGGATCCACGGGCGGACCCGGCGGGAGCGCCTTCGGTCCGAGCCCGAGCGCGTGCGCCAGGCGGCGTGGGGCGCGCGCCACCTTGCGAACCGCACGCGTCGCCAAACCCGCCTTGTCAGGATGGGCCACTGCGTCTTTGGTCATCTGCACCACGAGTGCCCGGCGACTGACGGCGGTGGGCAGCGACTCGGCGAGTTGACGAACCTCGGTACGTCGTGCGAGGGCGTCGTCGCGCAGACCAACCAGCTCGGCGTCGACGACGTCGAGTCGTCGCCGCAGCTCGGCGTTCTCCGCGCGCAGTCGGTCGAGTTCGGTGGCCGCCACGTGGCCAACGTTACCGACGTGCTCGTGGCCGGGGGTCGTCGCTGGCATGGGATCGAACGGCGTGCCGCTCAACGAGTGCGGAGTTGCTCGACCCGGGAGCGGGCTGTCGCTGCCAGGCTCCGGGCTCGGCGCTGCACTGTCGTGATGCGGCGCACCGGTCGGCCCGCTGGTCGCGCCCGGAACGCCACCTCGATGTCGAGCATGTCGTCGACGAGCGGATTCTCGAACGGCACGGTGAAAAATCCGCCTGCTCGGAGCACGCCACCACGCGCGTCCGTCGGGTGCCCGCCGACCCAGCGGAGTCGCTCGTCGTCGGTGCGGTCGATGTGTATCGCGAGTCGACCGCTGGCCCCAGTGATGTGCAGCCGGCCGAGTTCGAAGCTGAGCTCGGCGGTCCCGATGTCGATTCGTACCTCTCGGACGTGGCCCACGGCCGCAGACAGGCGCAGCATCGACCATCCGCTGGGGGAGCGGTTCGGAACCGTCGCGACCTGTGCCACGGCGAGCACGTCGTCCGGCGGGAACACAGCGATGAGTGCTTTGCCCACTTCGGAAGCAGGACACAACTCATGCGGATCGATCCCGGCCTCGACGGCATCGAGCTGGGCTGCCAGCTCGCCGTTGGCCAATGCTGCAGCACCGTGCAGCCAATACACGTGCCGAGTGCCGATCATGTCGGTGTCGGCGGCGTTGGCGAAGCGCAGCAGCTCGGCGGCCCCGGCAGGCACCAGCGGCTCGTGACCCCGCCCGCCGACATCGTCGTGCTCCCACGTACCGAGCTCGCGCGCCAACCGGGCGCTCGGCCGACGAATCGTGCCCGCCAGCCCGGCGAGAAGGGTTCGGCGGTAGGCGTCGCTGCGCAGGCGAGGGTCCGACGACGCCTCGGGAAGACGGGTCTGGCGCAAGCGGGCGTAGTCGAGCACGCCCCGGCGGGCGGCGCGGCGCGAGTCGAGCGCGCCGCCGGGATCATCGGCGAGCACGGGCGAGCCAGTGTCGTCGATGTCGACCAGGGTGCCGATCTCGGGGGTGCACAGCTGCTCGACGATTTCGGGGGTGCGCATCACGATGTCGGGGTCGCTGGTGGTGGAACGCTCGACGCCGATGGGCACGACGCCATCGTCGGGGAGGAAGCCAGCCATGCGCGCGCCGCCAGCGACGCGGTCCCGCCCGGGCCTCGACAACATCAGATACAGGCCGATCAGCTCGACCGACCATCCCTCCGCCACGAGGATCGCGTGGAGCGCCTCTTGGATCGTGCCGCCCCACCCGATGTCGCACACCACGAGCCGGCCTTGGTCGTCGGGGTCGAGCGCTCGCTGGAGGTAGCGCATCACTCGTGCGCGCACCGCGGACGACGACTCGACGATCTCACCGCAGAGTGATTCGTCGCTGGCGATCGCCTCGATCGCCGGGAGGAAGTCGGCGTCACCGAGCGGGCCCTCGCCGATCACCCTGGTAACGGCGTGCAGGTCGACGTCGAAGGCCTCCGTGACGTGTTCTGGACGGAAGGCGGCGCGTCGGATGAGCGCTCGGACGAGTTCGTCGGGCGTGCCCTCGATCACTGCGGCGCGACCCATCACCCAGCGCGAGGCGTGGACATGGGCGGCGCGCGGGGCGTCTGGTCGTAGCGCAGCGACCACGTCGCTGATGAACCCGCCTTCGCGCAAGAGGTAGTGCACCTTGCCCACGCCAAGATCGGTCGTGCGGTCGGTGATCCAGTCGGCGAACCCGGCGAGCAGTGGTCCACCGACGGTGACGCTGAACTCGTAGGTCGCGGTTGGACCGTTGCCCGCATCGCGCGCGCCGCCTGCCGTGAGGAGCAACTCGCGTGAGAGTGCCGATGCGCCGGCGTCGGTGCCGTGGGTGGCGGAGAACGAGGCAAGGGCACGGGGCATTGCAGGGCCGATGCGATCAGCATGGGGAATGTCGAGACCGACGAAGTTGGTGCCTGCGTCGTGCGCGGCCACCGCGTCGGCGTGCGGGTTGTCGCCGATGTGCAGCACCCGCCGGGGGTCGACGCCGTGGTGCCCGAGGGTGTGGGCGAGCAGCTTGCCGGCTTTGTTGTCGCGGTGTTCGCTCGAGGCCACCACGTCGAACAGCGGCGGCAGCTCGATCCCGAGTCCGGCGAACAGCGCCAGCAGTTGATCGCCCGAGAAGTAGGTGTCGCTAACGAGCGCAACCGCAACGCCGGCGCCGTGCGCGTCGTGCAGCAGCTCGATCGCCGGATCGATCGCCCGGAGATGTCGCTGCTCCATCCCGATCTCTGCGGCGACGCCCGCCTCGACGCCACCGATGCGTTCGATCCACGCGGCGGGCATCCGCTCCCAGATCTCCTCGATCGTGCATTCGCCAACCCCGTGATCGCGTCGGGCTGCGGTGCGCGCCCGCCGTTCGGCGTGAATACGGGCGTCGAGGACATCCTCGGGAGTCACGTGGTCGGGGACCAGCCGGGCATCGACCAGGTCTGCGCCGAGCACGACAAACAGGTCGTGCGGCTTCGCTGCGTCGCGCCACAACAGTGTGTCGAACACGTCGGAGGTGAGCAGTTCGATGCCGCCGCGATCGATGAGGTCGCGGGCGTCGGAGTAGACGGTGGGTGACGTCGCCATGAGCGGTCGCTGAGCCTACGACGTGGTTGGGCCAGCACGCGGCCCTAACCTCGCATCCGTGCCGGGAGCAGACGACGACGAGCTGGCGCGCCTGCGCGCGCTCGTGGGACCGTCCGAGCGGGCGTACGTCGATGCGGTCGCCGACGCCGATCGGGCGATCGCGGCAGCGAAGGCGGCGACGCACGAGGCCGGCGCCGCTCGCGGTGAACTCGCCGAGATGCGCGTCGAGCTGGCGCGTGCGCGACAGGATCAGGATCTGTTCCAGCGCCGGCAGTCGATGGGCGCTGGCGAGTATCTGGTGGACCTCGGCCGAGAGGCATGGCGCGAGGTGCTGCGCCCCCGTCTGGGTCCCCTTGCCCGCCGCGTGCGTGGAAGCCGAGGCGCGCAGTGACCGCCTCGGTACGCGTCTCGGTGGTCACTCCGGTGTACAACCCGCCCGTCGACGAGCTCGTCGCGTGCCTCGACTCGGTCGACACGCAGGCCGACGTCGAGTGGGAACACATCGTGGTCGACGACGCATCGACCGATCCGGCGATCGTCGCCGTGCTGCGGGCACGTCGGTCCGCGCGTCGGACCGTGATCGAGCGGACGGCGAACGGGGGCATCGTCGCAGCCACCAACGACGCGATCGCCCTGGCGCGCGGCGAGTTCGTGGTGTTGCTCGATCACGATGATCTTCTCGCTCCGGATGCGTTGTCGACGATGATTGCTGCGGTCGACGACCACGCGCAGCCCGCGGCGGTCGGCGTGGTGTATAGCGACCACGACCTGCTGCGCCCCGACGGCCGATGCACGTCGCCGGTGTACAAGCCCGAGCTGTCGCCCGAACGACTGCGCAACCACAACTACATCACCCACCTCGTCGCCGTTCGCCGATCGGTGCTCCATGAACTCGGCGGACTGCGCAGCGGTTTCGACGGCGCGCAAGACCACGACCTGCTGCTACGGCTGATCGAGCGCGACGTCGACGTGGTCCACGTACCGCGGATTCTCGCCCACTGGCGCCAGTCGTCGCGCAGCGTTGCGGCAGACCCGAGCAACAAACCCGACGCCTACGACGCCGGAGTGCGCGCCGTCCAGGATCACCTCGACCGCACGGGTACCGCCGCCGACGTCGTGCCAGGTGCGTGGCCCGGGACGTATCGCATCCACCGCCAGGTGCACGGACGGCCGACCGTGTCGATCGTGATTCCCTCTGCCGGCACCGTCGGCACGGTGTGGGGAGGTCGCCGGTGCTACGTCGAAGCGGCGATCGCCAGCATCGAGGACCGCGCGACCGACATCTGTGAACGAGAGTACGTCGTGGTGCTCGACGGGTCGGCCGAGTCGTCGGTACGGCGTCGCCTCGACGCGCTCGTTCTGGGGAAGGTGCGCGTGGTCGAGTACGACGCCCCATTCAACTTCGCCGACAAGGTCAACCGTGGTGTCGCTGCATCGACCGGCGAGTTCGTGTTGTTGCTCAACGACGACACAGAGTTGATCGAAGCGGGGAGCATCGACGAGATGGTCGGCTTGGCCCAGCTCGACGACGTCGGCATGGTCGGGGCACGCCTGTTGTTCGACGACGGCACGATTCAGCATGCCGGTCACGTGTACAACCAGCACATCGATCACGCCTTCGTCGGGTGGCCCGGAGACCATCCGGGACCGCACCGGCTGCTCGCCGTGGAGCGGGAAGTGGGCGGTGTCACCGCTGCGGCGGCGATGCTCCGCCGGTCGGTCTACGACGCCGTCGGCGGTATGTCGCTGGACTTCGCGGCCAACTACAACGACGTCGATCTGTCGATACGCGTGCGGGCGTCGGGGCGGCGCATCGTGTGGACGCCGCACGCCTGTTGGTATCACTTCGAATCGCGCACGAGAGCGGGGACCGGCCAGCACGCGGTGTCGGCGCCCGAGATCGACACCTTGCTCGCCATCTGGGGTGAGGCGCTGTGGGATGATCCGTTCTACAACCCGAACCTGGCCGATGGCCGCGCCGATTGGTTGGAGCGCCCTGGGCGATCGGGTGCGCCGCCCTACGTGGTGCTCGATGATGGACGGGTGAGCTGGGCGTGATCGTTGCCGTCGTCGTCACGTACTCCGCCCACGATGAGCTCACTCGGTGTGTGAAGGGGCTTGTCGAGGACGAGCTCGTCGATCGGGTGGTGGTCGTGGACAACAGCGGCCACGCCGACCTTCCGGTGCACGAACGACTGGAAGTACTGACCGCCGCGCACAATGGAGGATTCGCCGGTGGGGCCAATCTCGGATTCGCCCGCGCAGCCGAACTCGGCGCCGAGTGGGTGGCGTTGCTCAACGACGACATCGAGTTCCCGGGACCCTGGTTGCCGACGGTGCTCGCCGCGTTCGACCGTCCATCGATCGGAGCCGTGCAACCGTTGCTGATCGACGAGTCGGGCCGTGTGGAGAGCGCAGGGGTGGTGCTCGATCGGTACGGTGCGGGCACCGACGCGTACCGCGCCGAATCGGCTGATGTCCTCCCACGCGAGACGTTCCCCATCGGCATGTTCACCGGCGGCGCGGTGGTGTTCCGCCCCGACTTTCTTGGTGACACCGGTGGTTTCGACGAGCGGTTCTTCCTGTACTACGAAGACGTCGATCTCGCCCGGCGGGGTACTGAGCATGGATGGACCTACCGGTGTGCGCCCGCGGCCCAGGTGTTGCACCGTCCGGGGACGTCGTCGTCGAAGCTCGGCGACGAGGTGGTGTATCTCCGCGAGCGCAACCGGCTGTGGTCGGCCGTGCGCCACGAACGGTGGCCTGTGGTATTGCGCGCCTTCGGGCTCTCGTTGCGCCGCTGTCGGCACGAGCCGCGTCGAGCCCACGTGCGCGCGCTGTTCGCCGGGGTCGCTGGTGCACCGGCGCGTTTGTTCGAACGGCGGCGCGCCCGATGACTGCGCTCGACGAACGGGCCATCGACGAGCGGCGTCGGGCCGGCGGACGTGGTATCGCCTGGTGGCCGGCAGCCGGCCTCATCGGCGTGCTGGCGCTGATGTGGATTCTTGCGGTGCCGCCGTCGGCCGGACCCGACGAGCCGAGCCATCTCGTACGCAGTGCCGCGCTCGTTCGATGGCAACTCGACGACCAATCCGGCCGCGGTCTGTTCGAGCTCCCACCGTGGGTCGGATTCCCCGACCCGGTGTGCTACGCCTTCGAGCCGTTCACGCCGGCCGAGTGTGCGTCGTTTGCCGATCGTCCCACCGGACCGGACGTGACGCTGCAAACCCGCGCCGCGGACTATCAGGTGTGGGGCCATCTCCTTCCTGGCGTGGGCACACTCGCGCCGGCCAACGCGTCGCCGTACGCGTCGCGCATCCTCGACGCAGCGCTCCCGGTTGCGCTGGTCGCCGGGGCGCTCGTTGCGGCAGCGCGCCGAGGTTGGTTGCGTGCCAGCGGCGTGCTGCTCGCGCTCACGCCGATGGCGTGGTTCGTGTTCGCCGTGGTTAATCCATCCGGGCTCGTCGTGGCAGGAGGGATCGCCCTGGCTGCCGGGTTGTTTCTCGGGGGCCGCGATCCGACGACCAGTCACCGTTGGCTGATGGCTGCCGGCTGGGCTGCGCTCACGCTGCCTCGACGCGACGGAATGATCTGGGCGGGGGTATTGCTGTCGATCGGCCTACTGTTCGTGCCACTCGGACTTCGCCAATGGTGGCGGCTCCTCGGCCGATGGCCACAGATCGTGGTGGTCGGCTCGACCGTGGCCACGCTGGCATGGGCGGCGCGCAGCGACACGCGAGCGGTCGCCGGCCTCTTCCTCGTCCCACTCCTGCCCATCTGTACCGAACTGCTGCGGCGAGGTTGGACGGCGCCGATGATGCGCAGTCGGAACCGGCGCATCGTGGCAGTGGTTGTCGCACTCCCGATCGTTGTCGTCGCGTTGTACGGCGTGATGGCGCTGCGACCCGGCGGGTTCGACCGGGATCTGTTGCGCATCGTGGTGGGCCAGACCGGGCTGCACCTGGAGGAAGCGATCGGGCTACTCGGCTGGCTCGACACTCCCGTACCGGTGTCGATGGTGCTGTTGTGGTTGGCCGGGATCGGTGTGCTCGTCGGTGTGGCGTTGTTCGTCGATGCTCGATTGGCGCTCGGCGCCGCAACGGTGACGCTCGCTGCGGCGATCGTCGGCTCATGGGTGTTGGAGATGGCCCAGGGCGAAGCGACGGGCACGTATTGGCAGGGCCGCTACTACCTGCCGCTGCTCGTGGCAGTCCCGATCGCCCTGGCGTGCGCAGGCGACGATCGCAGCCCCGAGCTGCGCCGCGTGGGACGTGTGGTTGGCGCAGTCGCGCTCGTCGTGGCCAACGTGGCCCTGGCTGCGGCGATGCGCCGCTGGGGCGTCGGCATTGCGGGGCCGATGGTGCCCTGGTCGTGGGACACGTACAACGCGCCGATCCCGCCGATCGCACTTCTCGGGGCGCACGCTGCTGCGTCGGTCGGGTTGTGGTGGTGGATCGACCGGGTCAGTGCGCCCGAGTCGACCGCACTCAGGCCGTAATCGGGCGGTCCTGCTTGTCCTTCTTGGCTGCCTTCTGCGCCTTCTTCCAGGCGCGCACCGCCTGCAGCGATTCGTCGTCGTGGATGTCGGCGACCGAGCGCGGCGTGTCGTCGCCGAACTTCCCGGCGGCCTTCTGCCAACCCGTCGGTGTGACGCCCTGTGTCTTGGCGAGCAGCGCAACGAAGATCTTCGACTTCTCGTCGCCGTAGCCCGGCAGCGCCTTCAGCCGGCGGTACAGCTGGGCGCCGTCGTCGACGTCACGCCACAGATTGCGTGCCTCGCCGTCGTACTCGTCGACCAGCGCCGTGCACACCGCATGGATCCGCTTGCCCATCGAGCCGGGGAAGCGGTGGATCGCCGGCTTCTCGGCACACACCGCGACGAAGTCGTCGACGTCCATCGCGGCGATCTTCGCCGGGTCGAGATGGCCCAGCCGTTCGCGCAGTGTGGCGGGCCCCTTGAACGCCCACTCCATCGGCACCTGCTGGTCGAGGAGCATCCCGATCAACAGCGCATTGCCGTCGCCGTTGAGCAGCGCATCGGCCTCGGTCTCGCCCGTGATGTACAAGGTTCCGGCCATGCGATCAGGCTAACGCCTGGTCAGGCTCGGTCGGCCTGGCGGCCTTTGCCTCGGCTCCCGTGCTCCCGCCGCTGCGCTCTGGTCGCCTGCCCGCGCGAACGCGATCCGGTGGCGCCAACGCGTGCTCAGGTGCTCTCGGGGCCGGCGGCGCGACCGCCAGGGAGCCCGCCTGGCGACGGAGCTTCCAACCGTGAGGTCCGCTGACGTGCAGGGAGCTCCGTCGAATCGTTCACGGCCGCCGAGGGGAAGCGCCAGCGACCGAGGCTGGCGATCGGCCGTCCGACCTTGCGGTTCACCGGCTCGACGTAAGGCCGATCAAACGAGATACGGGTCGGTGGCGTCGGGGTCGATGTCGTAGCGGGCGATGGCGTCTTCGACGGTGGCGGCGTCGACTGCGCCTTCGGCGAGGAGTCCGGACAGCACGCCGACGACGACGTGGCCGGTGTCGACTTCGAAGAAGCGCCGCAGGGCCTCGCGGGTGTCGGAGCGCCCCATGCCGTCGGTGCCGAGCGGCACGAAGGTGCGATCGGGCACGAACCGCCGGACCTGTTCCGGCACGGCCGCCATGAAGTCGGTCACGGCAGTGATCGGACCCTCCGACTCGCTCAGGATCTGCGCCACCCGTGGCACCCGCGTGTCCTGCGACGGGTGCAGTCGGTTCCAGCGTTCGGTGGCGAGGGCCTCCTCGCGCAGCGCCTTGTACGACGTGGCCGACCACAGCTCGGCGGCAACGCCGTAGTGCTCGGCGAGTTCAGCAGCCGCAGCTCGCGCCGCGCCCTGCGCCGAGCCGGAGAACAGAATCGTTGCCGGCCTGGCGTCGCCACCGATGTCGGGTGCGTCGGCCCACTTGTACAGGCCCTCCACGATCGACTCCGCAAGACCCGGTCGATCCGGCATCGCCGGCATCTCGTAGTTCTCGTTGTACAGAGTGATGTAGTAGAAGACGTCGGTTTCCTCCGGCGTCCCGCCGCCGTACATCCGCTGGAGGCCGGCCTGCACGATGGCCGCCACCTCGTAGGCGTAGGCCGGGTCATAGGCCTGCACCGCCGGCACCGTCGAGGCCAACACCAGGCTGTGGCCGTCCTGATGTTGGAGGCCTTCGCCGAGCAGTGTGGTGCGGCCGGCGGTGGCGGCCATCAGAAAGCCGCGGGCGCGCATGTCGGCGGCTTGCCAGATCAGGTCGCCGACACGCTGGAAACCGAACATCGAATAGAACGTGTAGAACGGCACCGTTGGGACGCCGCGGGTGGCATACGACGTGCCGGCGGCGATGAAGCTCGACATCGAGCCGGCCTCGGTGATGCCCTCTTCGAGGATCTGGCCGCGGGCCGACTCGGAGTAGCTGAGCAACAGGTCGTGGTCGACCGGCTCGTACTTCTGACCGTGAGCGGCGTAGATGTTCAGCTCGCGGAACAATGCGTCCATGCCGAACGTGCGCGCCTCGTCGGGGATGATCGGCACGATCCGCTCGCCGATCCGCTTGTCGCGGGCGAGGTTGCGCAGCAGGCGGGTGAACCCCATGGTGGTCGACACCGCCTGCCCACCCGAGCCTGCCCGCAGCTCGGCGAACGGTGCGTCGGTGGGCAGCGCCATAGGCCGGCGAGCGTGCGTCGACCGCTTCGGCAGCGAGCCGTCGAGCGCCTTGCGGCGCTCCATCATGTACTGGTACTCGATCGAGTCCGGCGCCGGCTTGAGGTATGGCGGGTTCTGCTCGTCGATCGAGTCGCCAGGGATCTCGTCGTGCAGGTTCAGCCGGTCACGCATCTCGAGCAGCTGCTGCTTGGTCATCTTCTTGATCTGGTGCGTCGAGTTGCGGCCCTCGAAGCCCGGCCCGAGCGTCCACCCCTTGATCGTCTTGGCCAGGATCACCGTTGGACGGCCCGAGCCGAGGTTCTCCACCGCGGCCTTGTAGGCCGCGTACAGCTTGCGGTAGTCGTGGCCACCGCGTGGCAGGTTGCGCAGGTCGTCGTCGGACAGGTGCGACACCATCTGCCGCAGCCGCGGGTCGGGCCCGAAGAAGTTGTCGCGGATGAACTCGCCGTTCTCCACGGCGAACCGCTGGTACTCGCCGTCGACCGTGGTGTTCATCTTGTTGAGCAGCGCGCCGTCTTTGTCCTGGGCGAGCAGTTCGTCCCACTTCGAACCCCAGATGACCTTGATCACGTTCCATCCGGCGCCGCGGAACACGGCCTCGAGTTCCTGGATCACCTTGCCATTGCCGCGCACCGGGCCGTCGAGGCGCTGCAGGTTGCAGTTGATGACGAAGATCAAGTTGTCGAGCTGCTCGCGCGAGGCCAACGAGATGGCGCCGAGCGTCTCGGGCTCGTCGCACTCGCCGTCGCCGAGGAACGCCCACACTCGACTCTGGCTGGTGTCGTCGAGCTCGCGGTTCTGCAGGTAGCGGTTGAAGCGGGCGTGGTACAGCGCCGTGATCGGGCCGAGGCCCATCGACACCGTCGGGAACTCCCAGAAGTCCGGCATCAAGCGGGGGTGCGGATACGACGACAGCCCACGTCCGTCACGCCCGATCTCTCGGCGGAAGTGGTCGAGGTCGTCCTCGGTTAGGCGGCCCTCCATGAACGCACGGGCGTACACGCCGGGCGCAGCGTGGCCCTGGAAGTACACGTGGTCGCCGGGCGTGCCGTCGTCCTTCCCGCGGAAGAAGTGGTTGAAGCCGATCTCGTACAACGCGGCCGAACTGGCAAACGTCGACAGGTGTCCACCGATGCCGTCGGCTGCCTTGTTCGCTTTGACCACCATCATCGCGGCGTTCCAGCGGATGAACCGCCGGATCCGGCGCTCGATGTGCTCGTCGCCAGGGAACCACGGTTCCTGTTCGCGCGGGATCGTGTTGACGTACGGCGTCGACACGGTTGCCGGGAACGACACCTGGCTGGCTGCCGCACGCTCCATCAGTCGCGTCAGCAGGTAACGGGCGCGGGTCTTGCCGCGGGCGTCGACGACGGCATCGAGGCTGTCCAGCCACTCCGCCGTTTCCGTCGGATCGATGTCGGGGAGCTGGTGGACGTGACCGTCGAAGATCATGTCCCCAGTCTCTCACCGTTACCGGCGGGTACGCACCGAGATGCGCCAGAGATCGGTGAACTGCGATCTGGGGTCAGGGACCGACCCACCAACCGGTGGTATCGAAGACGGTCTGCGACAACCGGTTCGTGTACACGCACAGCCGGCCGTCGTCGGTGACGCCGGTGGTGACCGAGTTGGCCATCGCCACGCCAGCGGGGGCGTTGATCGACGACGTCGCCGGTCGGTCGCCGCAGCCGTATGCCGTGGTGAATCCACGGCTTGAGGGGCGCACCATGGTGAGGGTTCCCGACACGGCCGCTGCGTCAGGTGGGGCAACCCGGGCATCGATCGTTTGCGCAGCGCCGTGCACCGGCGCCCAGCCGAAGCTGGCGTCGCGGGTGTCGATGGTGCGGGTCGACGGGGCCGAAACGAAGGCGAGGCCGTTGGTCGCTTCGGCGACGAACGTGCCCGTGAGGTCGACCAGCACGTCGACCGGAGAACTCGCGGCCACACAAATCTCGTTGGTCGATCGGGTCGGCACGAAGGCCGCAGAGGCCACCGACTCGCCTGGTCGATAGTTGGTGTTGGAAACCGTCGGCTGGTCGCCATCGCATGGGTAGGCGCGCAGGTTGCCGCCGCGATCTGCGTTGGTCGCCGTGAGGGTCACGGCGACGGCGTCCGCCTCCGGCGGCGTGGCCACGCGCACGACACTGGCGCGCCCCGAGTTGCGGGTGTCGACGAGGCGTTGCAGCGCCGTCGTGCGCAGGAGCGCGCCCCCGTCGCCCTCGACGAATACACCCTGCAGGTCGACGACGACATCGGTCGCCGAGTGGGCGTACACACAGACCTCACCGTCGCGGACCGGCGCGATCGCCATCGCCCCGCGCGACTGCCCAGCGGTGTAGTTGACGCTCGAACCGGGAGGCGTTCCCGCCGAACACTGATGGGCAGCGAGATAACCGTTTGCGCCGGGTTCGGCCGCGGTGACCTGCACGGCGACCGCCGACACATCGGTGGGTTCGACATCTTCGGGCAAGAACGGCTCGAGGTCGAGGCGCAGCGTCGAACGGGCGGGTTGCCGTCCTGGCGATGCGTCGCGGGTGTCGATCATGCGCACCGGCTCGACGGGGACGAACGACGACGGTGGGCCCGACGCCGCTGGGAGGTTGACGTCGCCCGCAACACGATTGCTCGTGGCCACATCGGCGGTGAGCTGATCGGCAATCAAGATCGAACGCTGGCGGTAGCCGTTCGGCGACAGGTGCACCCCGTCGGCGCTCGGGTACTGCCCGGTGGCGAACTCGGCTGGCCAATCCCAGGTCCAGAAGTCGTCGCGCTCAGACGCGATCTGGGCGAGCGCTGCGTTCCAGTTGTTCTGTTGCTCGAGGAACGGCGATCGCTGCAGGCGCGTGATCATCGGCCACCAGATCTTCTTGCCGGGGCCGATCGCGTCGACAACATGCATGATCGCTCGGCGGGCGCAGTTGATGTTGGTCTTGCAGAACCCGCTGTCGTTGGCACCGATGTTGACCATCACCACAGGCGCATCCCACCCCTGCGCGCGCCACGTCTCGATCCAGTAGCTGGCCTTCAACTCGTTCTGTACCGGCTCGTTGCCCGCGCTGATCGCCACACCGCCCCGGAAGCGGATCGGCCCCCACCCGCGGGCTGCGAGCTGGTCGGGCAGCGTCGGCGAGTAGGCCCCGTGCCCGTGCAGCACCGAGTCGCCGATCAGCGTGATCGGTCCCAGCGGGCCGGGGTTGGGAAGGGTGAAGTCGAACACCGAAGGTGCGGCGTCGGCGCGCTCGGCGCGTTCGGTCAGCGCGGGGAGAGCGGCGGCCATGACGGCAGCGGTGACGAGCAGCGCACGCAGAGAGCGTCGCCGAAGCGGGGTTGACACGACCCTCAAAAGTAGTGACCCCGTTCGCCGAAGGAACGACGTAGCCTGCGATTTCGTGTCCGATTCCCGCGCCGCCCGTCCGCTCGTCGTGTACACCGACGGGGCGTGCAGCGGAAACCCCGGACCGGGTGGTTGGGGGTGGGCGGTGGCGCCACGTGGTGAACCATCCGGATCAGGTGGCGAGCGCTCGACGACCAACCAGCGGATGGAGATCTACGCGGTGCTCGACGCGCTGCGCACGCTTCCCGAGCGGCCCATCGAGATCGTGTCCGACTCGACCTACGTCGTGAACTGCTTCCGCGACGGATGGTGGGTGCGTTGGGAGCGCAACGGCTGGAAGAACTCCAAAAAGCAGCCGGTGGCCAACACCGACCTCTGGCAGCCGTTGATCGACCTGGTGCGCCACGACCTCGACGCCGGTGCGGTGCGATTTCGCTGGGTCAAGGGACACAGCGGCGACCCGATGAACGACATCGCCGATCGCCTTGCCGTCGCCGCAGTGCCGAGGTGACGCGGCTCGTGTGACGTTCGCCAAGAACGGCTCAAGGGCGGCGTCGTCTCCGTCGATCAATCTCCCGTGGTGACCGTTCCGCCGCGTACAGCGATATTACAGTTTCATGACGTGCCGCCTCGCCCTGATCGCCGCCGTGGTGTGACGCGCCTGCTCACCGCCACTGTGGGCGCGTTCACGATGCTGGTCGCGGCGTTGGTCATCGTGGTCGCTGCCCCGGCCGCCCCTGCTGCAGCGGCGCCGAACGACATCATCGCCATCGAGATCGAAGGCGTCGGGTTCGGCCATGGGCGGGGCATGAGCCAGTGGGGTGCCTACGGCTGGGCGGTCGACGAAGGCTGGACGTGGCAGCAGATCCTCGACCACTACTACGGGGGCACTTCGCTGAGCTCCGTGCCGGCTGGTGGGCGGATTCGCGTGCGGCTCACCGACCTCGACGGTCAAGGCACGGTCGGCTTCATTTCGCACAACGGTGGGGTGCAGTGGAACGGCCAAACCCGCACTTCGATGTACGCAGTCGAGACCCAGCAGGGCACCTTCGACGTCTACGGCAGCAACTCGCGTGCGTGTCCGGGGGCAACTGCGCTCACGGTGCCCAACGGCCCGCTCTCGAACGGCTCGGGCGGCGATGGCGTCCGACAGGTCCAGACGTTCTTGTCGGCGTACCACGACAACGCAATCGCCATCGACGGTGACTTCGGTCCACAAACGCAGGCCATCCTCACCAGCTGGCAGCAGTCGGAGGGGCTCACCGCCGACGGCGTGTGGAACCAGAACGACGCCGACCGCGCCCGGTCGACGATCAGCTCCGACACCGGACAGGTGTCGTGGAGCAAGCTCGGGACCGCCAGCGGTGTGCTGACCTTCTCCACTGCCGAGGGCGACAACTCCGGCACCAGCGCCACGAACGTGCTCGGACTGTGCGAGCCCGGCGGCTCGGTCACCCACTATCGGGGAACGATCGACGTGCGCTCGACCGGCGACGGCAACCGGGTGGTCAACGACGTCAAAGTCGAGGACTACTTGCGCGGTGTGGTGCCCAAGGAGATCTCGGCCAGCTGGGCCGATGCCGGAGGTGGCCGCGGGGCCAACGCAGTGCGCGCCCAAGCGGTGGCTGCCCGATCGTACGGCTTGCAACAAAACCGCTACTCGTACGCGTCGACGTGCGACACCCAGTCGTGCCAGGTGTACTTCGGATCGGCGTCGCGAGCGACCGCCAACGGTGCACCGCGGCTGGTCGAGGACTTCCGCACCGATCAAGCCATCGCCGCCACCGCCAACCAGGTGCGCAGATTCGGCAACGGCGCAATCGCTTCCACCGAGTTCTCCGCATCGAACGGCCCGCGTACCGCCGGTGGCGTCTTCCCGCCGGTCGATGACGCTCCCGGCGATGGCACGGCCAACAACCCCAACCACCGCTGGACCCGCGTGCTCGACGCCGACGACCTTGCCGCCCGCTACGGCCTGGGATCGATCGTCGGCGTGGAAATGGTCGAAGCGGCAAGTTCGAGCTACGACGACTTCGACGGCATCTGGTTCAACGACATCGTGCTCACCGGCTCCAACGGCAACACGTTCCGTCAACAGGCATGGGACTTCCGGCGCACGCACGATCTGCGCTCACCCGGGTTCACGGTCACGCCGATCCGCCGCGACACCTCCACCAGCACCGTCGCGTTCATCGGCGACTCGGTGGGATCGAGCATCGCTACCGACTCGTCCAGCGAGCTCCGCCGCATCGCCGACGGCACGTTCCCGTCGCTGATCGTCGATGCGGTCAGCAGTCGCTGCACCACTCGTGCGTCGTGCCCTGGCACCAGCGGTGTCGAGGCGGCGCGGGCGTTGCCCAGTGGAACGGACCTCGTTGTCGTCGAGCTGGGTTACAACGACTCGCCGGGCGAGTTTGCTGCCGACATCGATGCGATGATGGCTGCGCTCGCCGAACGCAACGTGTCGCAGGTGGCCTGGGTGACCATGGCCGAGATTCGCAACGGCCCCGGTGGGAGCTCGTACTACGGGCCGGCGAACGCCGCCCTCCGTGCGGCTGCTGGGCGATACCAGAATCTGACCATCCTCGATTGGGATGCGACGAGCTCGGGGCGGGAGCAGCCGCGTTGGTTCTCCGACGGCGTCCACCTGACCACGACAGGTCAAGCCGAGTTCGCCCTTTGGCTGCGCGAGCAGATGCTGGCACTCGCGCCGAGTCACCGACTTGGCCCGCCCAAGGTGCTGCGGCTGCCTGTGGTTGGCGAACAACTCGAGCTACCCGGCGGTGGAACCACGACCGTGCCGAGCGATGTCGCCGCCGTTGCGCTCAACCTGACGATCGTCGATGCCTTTGCGCAGGGATTCGCCACCGTGTGGCCATGCGGTGTCGAGCGGCCGAACGCGTCGAACATCAACTTCCCGCCAGGCGTACGAATCGCCAACGGCGTGATCGCACCGGTTGGTGCCGATGGCACCGTGTGCATCTACTCCCATCGCACGACCGACGTGGTGGTCGACATCGCCGGGTACTTCCCCGGGGGTGACGACGCCGACTTCAACGCTGCGGTTCCGCTCCGTCTGGTCGACTCGCGCGACGGCACCGGCGGTCGCAGCGCCCAGATCACCCGTGATCAGCCGCTGCGGATTCCGGTGCGCGGCGTGTCGGTCGACCAGCCCGGTGGTGCCACGGTCGACGTGCCCGACTCGGCGACTGCCGCTGCGTTGACGGTCGCCGTCGTCGATCCCGTCGGCCAAGGTCACGTTACGTTGCACCCCTGTGGCGTCGACAAGCCGACGGCGTCGAACGTGAACTTCCCGCCGGGGTCGCGCATCGCCAACGGTGTAGTGGCACCGATCGGCGACGACGGTGCGGTGTGCTTGTACGCGCATGTACCGACCGATGTGGTCGTCGACCTTGCCGGATGGTTCGACGGCGGAGAAGCCGCGGACTTCGTCGACACGGTGCCGACGCGCTTCGTCGACACACGTGACGGAACGGGTGGGCGCACCGGCCGCGTCGAACGGGATGCCCCGTTGACTGTCGAGATCCACGGACGCGACACCCCTGCGGGCGCGATCCCCACCGACGCAATTGCGGTAGCCCTCAACCTGACGATCGTCGACCCGCTCGACCGTGGCTATGCCACCGTGTGGCCGTGCGGCGAACAGCCAACGGCATCGAACATCAACTTCGCTGAGGGGCAGCGCATCGCCAACAACGTCGTTGCGCCGATCGGCCCGGACGGGGCGATCTGCGTGTACGTGCACAATCCCGCACATGTCGTGCTCGACGTCAGTGGCTGGTTCCTCGACGGCGGGGGCTTCGTCGGCGCAACGCCGCGTCGCCTTGTGGACTCGCGGATCCCACTCGGCCCGATGCCCACCTGACGCGTCGGACGTTTCTGTTCGCGGAATCCGGCGCGAGGTGCTGGATTTTCCCGGTTTTTCGGAGGGGGTCGGATTCTGTGCGGCGATCACGAGCCGCGTAGGTTGGCCGGCCTATGGATCTCACCGACGTCAGTGCAATCGTCACCGGTGGTGCCTCGGGCATCGGCGCCGCAGCTGCGGAGCAGCTTGCCGAGCAGGGCGCCAAGGTGGTCATCGCCGACCTGCAAGAGGACAAGGGCAACGAGCTCGCCGGCAAGATCGGCGGCGCCTTCTGCAAGGTCGACGTGACCAACACCGACGACATCGTCAACGCCGTCGAAATGGCCAAGTCGATGGGCCCCCTGCGCGTGCTGGTGAACTCGGCTGGAATCGGTTGGGCGCAGCGCACGATCGGCAAGGACGGCACACTCGAGTCGGCGGCCAACCTCGACGCATTCAAGAAGGTCATCGCCATCAACCTGATCGGCAGTTTCGACTGCATCCGCGTCGCCGCGACCGCCATGAGCACCACTGAGCCGCTCGAACACGGCGAGCGCGGCGCAGTCGTGAACATCGCCTCGGTCGCCGCGTTCGACGGGCAGATCGGCCAGGCGAGCTACTCGGCATCGAAGGGTGGCGTGGTCGGCATGACCTTGCCGATCGCCCGTGACCTGTCAGCGGTTGGCGTGCGTGTCAACACCGTCGCCCCCGGACTGATCGACACGCCGATCTACGGCGAGGGTGACGCCAGCGATGCGTTCAAGGACAACCTGCAAAAAGGTGTGCTGTTCCCCAAGCGTCTCGGACATCAGCACGAGCTGGCATCGATGGTGCTCGAGTGCGTGACCAACAGCTACATGAACGGCGAGACGATCCGCGTCGACGGCGGCATCCGCATGCCCCCGAAGTAACGCTGAACGCCCGATCGCGGCGTTGCGGAGACTCCTCGCTGCCCACCAGGCAGCGTCGTCGTCCCGCGCCTTGCGCTCGGCCACTCATCGCCACTTCGGCGATGTTTGCCGGGCGGCAGCGACACGACCGCTAGGGAGGCGGCAAGGCGGCACGTCAGGGCCGTAGCGTGCGACCGCCAGGGAGCCGCTGCTGGCGGCGAGCCGTCCCACTTGCGGTTCGTGCGCCCGCAGTAAGGCTCGCCCAATCGTTACGTCGTGTAGTCGGCGTTGAAGCGCACGTAGGTGTCGCTCAAGTCGCAGCCCCACACCGTGGCGTCGGCGTCGCCGGTGTCGAGCGACACGTGGATGAGCACTTCGGGACCGCGCATGTAGGTCGACAGGGCGGCGAGGGCGTCGTCGTCGAGCAGACGCGGATACACCTCGTCGGCGCCGAAGCGGATGATCACTCGGTGTTGGTCGATATCGGTGTCGTCGCTGCACTTGCCGATGGCCATGGCGACACGGCCCCAGTTGGGGTCGCCGCCGTGTACGGCGGTGCGCACCAGCGGCGAGTTGACGATGGCCTTGCCCACGCGCCGTGCCTGCTCGACGTTGCGGGCTCGGTCGACGTGCACTTCGATCAGCGAGTTGGCACCTTCGCCATCTCGGGCGATCTGTTTGGTCAGCGAGCGCAGCACGTGGTCGAGCGCGTCTTCGAACTCCTTGCGATCGACCGCTCCGGCCGCCCCTGAGGCGAGCACGATCGAGGTGTCGCTCGTCGACGTGTCGGTGTCGATGCTGACGCAGTTGAACGTGCGATCGACGACTCGCCGGAACACCGCATCGAGTTCGTCGGCGGGGACGTCGGCGTCGGTGAGCACCAGCGAGATGTGGGTGGCCATGTCGGGCTCGATCATGCCGACGCCCTTGGCGACGCCGACGATGGTGGCGGCACTGCCAGCGATCGATGCGGACTCCACTTTGGCGACCGTGTCGGTGGTCATCATCGCTCGGGCCACGTCGACCGGTGCGGCGCTGAAGTCGGACGCGTCGCCGATGCCGCGACGCAGGCGATCGATCGGGTAGCGCCGCCCGATCACGCCGGTCGATGCGACCAGTACATCGGCCGGGTCGCACCCCACGGCCGATGCGGTCAACGCGCACAGCTCGTTGGCGTCGCGCTCACCGGCTGGGCCGTTGGCCACGTTGGCATTCTTCGACACGATCACCACCGCCTGGGCGCGGTGATCGCCGACGTGGTTGCGACTCACGTCGACGCTCGGGCCAGCGAAGCGACTTCGGGTGAACACCGCTGCGGCAGCAACGGGGGCGGTCGCGTCGACGATGGCCAAGTCGTCGGTGTCGTCCTTCACGCCGACGTTGGCCACATGGGCGCGGAAGCCACGGGGGAGGGTGACGTCACTCACGGCCATCACGAGTCGCGCGTGGTCGGTTCGCGCCCGAACGCTCGACACAGCGACGTGAAGATCGAGGCCATCGCATCGACCTGTTCGCTGTCGAGGTGGTCGAACATGTGCCGTCGAACGCTGTCGACGTGGACGGGTGCGGCGTCGTCGAGCGCTTGGAACCCGCGGTCGGTGAGCACGGCGCGCATCACTCGACGATCGTCCTCGGACGGTTGTCGCTCGACCCAGCCGTTGGCTACCAGTCCGTCGAGGCGGCGGGTGAGCCCACTGGGCGACAGCTGCAACACCTCGGCGAGGTCGCGCATGCGCATCGCCCGACCTTCGGACTCCGAGAGGTACACCAGCACCTGGTAGTCGCCCACGGTCATTCCGTAGTCGGCGAGGTCGGCTTCGAGGGCGCGGGTGAGGTCGCCGGTCGACTCGATGAATGCGCGCCAGGCACGCATTTCGCGGTCGTCGAGCCAGCGGGTAGTCACGGAGAAAACCCTAGCGGCGTCAACAGTTGCGCAAGCCGCACAGTTGCTGCGGGCCGGGAGTGTTCGGTGATCAGCTCGATGAGTCGCCGTCGTCGGCGGTGACATCGTCATCGGCGCTCGATGCGAAGTGTGCGGCGAGCCGGTCGAGCGTCGCTTCGAGGGCCGCAGCGTTGCGTGAAGGAGCCTGGATCATGCGCAGCATGAACGGCGCACGAGACGTCCTCCAGTCGAATTCCTCGGTCACCTCGGTGCCCCCGTCGACGGCACGGAGCCGGTAGCGCCAGATGTGACCGCCGATGTGTCGCCAGCCGATCACGGTGGGCTCGTCGAACTCGACGACGGTGTTGGTGATGCGGTACGGCACGCCGAGGCGCATCGACATCTCGAACTTCGCGCCGAGACTGAGTCGCTCGGGACCGTCGGCCACGCCGCGTACCGACCCCGATCCATCGAGCACGGCGTGCTGTTGTGGGTCAGCGAGAAGATCGAACACCTCTTGCGGGGTCGCGTGAACGAACCGGACGGCTCGCTCGACCCGTTCGTCGGTGGGTTCGCTCGTGGTGCCCTTGGTCTCGTTGTCCGCCACGGGGTCAGTCTTGCGCATCGAGCCCGGCCCACACCGATTCCGCGCAACGACGGCCCGAGTAGAGCGCGCCCTGGATCGACGCCGTGTCGCGATGGTCGCCGCACACGTACACGCCGGAGTCCAGCTCGACCGGCTGCTTCGGGTGAAACGGCGGAGCTTGCCGCGGCTGGCCGTGGGCGATGCGATGGGTGGCGATCACCTCCCAGCGATCGACCTGATCGCCCCACCACGAGCGCAACTGGCTGCGTGCGTCGTCGACCAAGCCGGGGCCGGGGTGGCCGGGCGCGGCAGCGACCACCTGATGACGGCCTGCGGGCGCGTACGTCGACGCAACGTTGCTCATCACGGCGACGTTGAGCACCGGCCCGCGCCCGGTGCCATCGAGCACGACGAGCCGATCGGCGACTGGCGGCTCGGGTGCGGCGAAGGCGACGGAGCTCACCGACTTGGAGGCGACTGGCGGAAGACCCAACAGAGCCGCTGCCGTCGGTCCTTCGGTGGCCACGACCACGGCGTCGGCGGTCACGTGCTCGCCGTCACGTACGGCCACCGAACGCGCGTCGACCCGCTCCACCATGGCGCCGAGACGGATCGACGCCGATGGGAGCGCGTCGGCGAGCTGGGCCGGGATCGCTTGCATCCCCGTGGACGGCACCGCAGAGTCACCGTCGGCGAGCATGCGGAAGATCACATCGAACATGCGCCGGCTGTCGCCCAACTCCGGATCGAGCTGGATTCCACCGACGAGGGGGGTGAAGAACCGTTCGATGATGGTCTCGCTGAAGCCGGCGTCGGACAGCACCGCACGAGTCGTTCGGTCATCACCCGCGAGCAGGCGGGCCGGATGCATCGACCGAAGTCGACGGCGCAACTGCGCGATCCGCGCCTTGTCGAACAGCGAGCCGATCGGTGCAGTGGCCGTCGACCACAACGTGCGTGGTTGGCGGAACGGGTCGGCGACCACCGAACCACGCCCGGCGCGCCACACGAGCGCGCCCGGGTCGAACGGTTGGAAGTCGAGGGCGTCGAGGTCGAACTGGCGATGCAGCTCCGGGTAGGCGAGCAGCGCTACCTGGAAACCGCGGTCGACGATAAACCCGTCGATCCGGTCCGACCGCATCCGCCCGCCGACGCCGTCGCTCGCCTCGTACACCGCAACGTCGACGCCGCGGCGGTGCAGTTCGACCGCGCACGACAGCCCGGCGAGGCCGGCGCCAACGATGGCGACGGTCACCGGTCGAGCAGTGCGGCCAACGCAGTGGCCAGATCGCGATGGTGGAAGGTGAAGCCGCCATCGGCGTCGAGCACCTCAGGGAGCACCCGTTGCCCGGTGAACAGCAGGTTCTCCGCGGCCTCTCGACCGAGGATCATGCGCGGTCCGAACTTGGGGATCGGCAGAAACGTCGGCCGGCGAAGTGTTTCGCCGAGGGTCTTCGTGAAGTCGGCGTTGGTGACCGGCTCCGGTGCCGTGAGGTTGACCGGCCCCTCGGTGTCGGCGGTGAGCAAGTGAACGATGGCCTCCACCTCGTCGTCGATCGAGATCCAGCTGAGCCATTGATCGCCGCTTCCCATCCTTCCGCCGAGCCCAAGTTTGAACAGCGGGAGCTGCTTCTTCAGCGCGCCGCCGTCGGCCGACAACACGATCCCCGTGCGAAGGTGGACCACGCGGGCGCCCGCTGCTTCGGCGACCCCGGTGGAGGCCTCCCACTTCTTGCAGATGTCGGCGAGAAACCCGTCGCCGAGTTCGGAGCCTTCGGTGAGTTGCTCATCGCCGCGGGCCCCGTAGATGCCGATCGCCGATCCGGACAGCAGTACCGAGGGCCCGTCGGTGGCCGAAGCGATCGCCTCGGCGACCAGCGCAGTCCCGTGTGTGCGGCTCTCGAGCAGCTCGCGCTTGTAGTCGTCGGTCCACCGCTGATCGCCGATTCCGGCGCCGGCGAGGTGGACCACTGCGTCGACACCATCGAACGCGTTGGGGTCGATGCGCCGCTCGGCAGGCGACCAGCCGATCTCGTTGTCGCCTGGCGTCGTACGCACCACGCGCACAACCTCGTGGCCGTCGGACTCCAAGCGGGGAACGAGGGCCGAGCCGATCAGGCCGCTCGATCCGGTGATTGCAATGCGCATGCTCGGGAGGGTAGGGGACCGTACGGCGACGATGTGACGTCGTGGCGTGACGTCGGGGAGCAGAGGTTCTGATGTGACGTCTGCGAGCAGACGTAGCGATGGGTCGTCAGGCGGCTTCGCTGATGATCTGCTCGAGCAACGACTCGTCGACGGCGCCGGCGACGATCTCGGTCGATCCGTCCGGCGAGACGATGACGATCGCCGGCTGGTAGGGAATGCCGAAGCGGGCGTAGACGTCGCCGCGGTCGTCGCTGATCTGTGGGAACGTCAGACCGTGACGATCGATGAAGTCCTGGAAGTCTCCTTCGCTACCGGTCCATGCGACACCGACGAAGTCGACCTGATCTCCGAATTGCTGGGCTGCCTCCTCGACCGAGGGGCTTCACGGTTGCAGGTGCTTCAAAACGGAGCCCAGAACCACATCAGCGTGGGTTTGCCCGTGAACTCCGCAGCGGGGTCGATCGTGCCGCCGCCCACGAGTGGAGCGGAGAACTGCAACGCCTGAGGGGCGGGCGGCGCCGGCGCCTCGGTGGGGGTCGGCGCCTCGGTGGCGGCCGGTGGTTCAGTTGCGGCGGGTTCCTCGCTGGCGGCCGGAGCTTCGGTGGCGGCCGGTGGTTCCGTGGCAGCCGGTGCCTCGCTCTCGACGGGAGCCTCGGTGGCAGGGGGTGCCTCGGTCGCGATGGGTGCCTCGGTGGCAGCGGGAGCATCAGCTGTGGTCGCTGCGCTGTTGTCGTCGGACGACCCGGTGGCGCAGGCGGCGGTGAGCATGCCCACACCCAGGGCGAGCGCAGCGATGCGCCGTCCGCGGCTGCGAATCGGGGAGGTCATGTCGATCATGCTACGGCGGGGTGGTCGGAGATCGGCGTCATGCGGCGGCCAGGACAGAGGCGATGGCGTCGTCGTCGAGCGAACCCGACAGGCGCTGCAACGTTCCGTCGGGTTGCACCACGACCAAGGCCGGTTGGAAGGCCACGTCGAAGCGCTCGTAGATGAGCCCAGGGTCGTCGCTGATCTGCGGGAACGTCAGCTCGTGATCGTCGACGAATCCGGCGAACTGCTCGTCGCTGCCCGACCACGCCACGCCGACGAAGTCGATCTGGTCGCCGTATTCCTGGGCTGCCGACTCGACGGTCGGTGCCTCGCGGTTGCACACACCGCACCATGGGGCCCAGAACCACAACAGGGTCGGCTTGCCCTCGAAGTCGGCCGCCAGGTCGATGTCGCCGCCACCGATCAGCGACGCATCGAACTGCAGCGCCTCAGGTGCAGCGCCGGGTGCCGCAGCTGGCGCGGCCTCATCGGCGGTATCTGTCGCGGGCGCCTCAGCGGGCGCGGTGTCCGTGGCGGTGTCGGTCATGATGGAGGCGTCGTCTCCACCGTCGCTGGAACAGGCGGCAACCACCAGCGCCAGTGCGCCGATGCCCGCCGCCAGGCGTGACGTGCCTGATCGCAACATGCCCGACCGTGTCGAGCTGGTTGAGGGGGTCATGGCGGCGACGGTAACGAGGCCGTCACCCGGCGAATCCGTCGTCGGTGAGCGTTTCGGAGACGTTTCGCGTGCCGTTTTCGGTTCGTTCCCGGCGCCGCTGGCAGCGGACCGCCGCTGCGGCCCGGTAGAACCTCCACCGTGAAGACGCGCACGCTGTTGCTGCTCTCGGTGGTGACCGCGTTGGCCATCCTCGTCGCCGGTGGCGTCCTGTTACTGCAGCTGTCGAGCGGCGACAACGAGATCGACGCGGCCCAGCTCGGCGATCCCGTGGAGGTCGGCGACGCGCGCATCGTGGTGTTCGGTGCCACGGGTGACGGTGAGGTCCTCAACATCGATGTCGAGATCGGCGGCGTCGACGATCCAGACGGCCTCGACACCTTCAGGCTGGTGACCGGCGACCGCACGTTGGCGCCGATCGTCGCCCCAGACGACGGACGGTGCGCGGCGATCACCGTTGAGACGCAGCGGTGTGTGATCGCGTTCGACGTCAGCGCGGTCGACACGAGCAGCCGACTGCTGATCGTGCGGCGCGGCGACGAGCAGCGTTCATGGGCATTGGGCACGTGACGGATCAACAGGGCACCCCAGATCGCCGCACCGTCGGCGACCCGATGAAGATGCGCTGATCGAGCGCTACCGTGGCCGCCGTGAGTGAACACTTCGACGTGGTGGTGATCGGCGGTGGTCCCGGTGGCTACTCAGCAGCGCTCTACGGCGCATCGGCCGGTCTGAAGATGGCGCTGGTGGAGATGGATGCCCTCGGTGGCACGTGTCTCAACCGGGGCTGCATCCCGGCCAAAGCGTTCCTCGAGACCGCCGCAGTGAAGCGACACGTCGACCATTCGAGCGACTTCGGCATCGACTCGGGTGAGGCCACCGTCGACTTCGCACGAACCCAAGAACGCAAGCAGGGCATCGTCGCCGGGTTGGTCAACGGCATCGGGGCGATGTGCAAGGGGCGCAAGGTGGAGGTGTTCAACGGTGTCGGCTCGCTCGGTGCCGGACGCACGGTGACCGTCGACATGGCCGACGGATCGAGCGCAACGATCACCGCCGACGCGGTGATGCTCGCGTCGGGATCGGTTCCCCGCCTCATTCCCGGATTCGAACGCGGCGGTCCGATCATGACGAGCGACGAGGTGCTCGATCTCACCGAGGTGCCCGGCCGCGTCGCCGTGATCGGCGGAGGGGCGATCGGCTGCGAGTTCGCCTCGACCTTTGCCGACCTCGGTTCCGAGGTGACCATCCTGGAGGGTCTGCCCAAGATTCTACCGGGTCTCGACGCCGACGTGGCCAAGGTGGTCGAGCGCACGTTCAAGAAGAAGAAGATCGGGATCAAGACGGGCGTGATGGTCACCGGCCACACGCCCAACGGCGACGGCGGAACCACCGTCGAGTTCGGCCCGAAGGACGGCGCCACCGAGCAACTCGAGGTCGATGCCGTCGTGGTGTCGGTCGGGCGGCGCCCGTTTGCCGACAAGCTCGGCCTCGATGGCACCTCCGTCGTCGTCGACGAGCGTGGGTTCGTCGTCGTCGACGAGTACTGCCGAACCGGCGAGCCGGGCGTGTACGCGGTCGGCGACCTGATCGACACGCCACAACTGGCTCACGTCGGGTACGCCGAGGCGATCCTGGTGATCAAGGACATCCTCGGCGAGGGTCCGCTCCCCGTGGCCTACGACCGGGTGCCGTGGGCGATCTACTGCCATCCAGAGGTCGCCTGGGCCGGTCCTGGCGAGGCCGAAGCCAAAGAGGCCGGCCACGACGTGGTCGTCGCCAAGCATCCCTTCAAGTTCAACAGCAGGGCGCAGATTCTCGGCGAGACCGACGGACTCGCCAAGATCATCGCCAAGAAGCGGCCCGACGGCACCGCCGGCCAGGTGCTCGGTGTCCACATGGTCGGACCATGGGTCACCGAAACAACTCAGCGGTGGGTACCTCGCCGTGAACTGGGGAGGCCTCGGTCGACGAGATCGCCGAGTTCATCCAACCGCACCCGAGCCTCACCGAGCTGTTCGGCGAGACCGTGCTCACGCTCACCGGCCGCAACTTCAACGGCTGAACCGGACCTCCATCGCTTCGACGACCACCACGACCCCCACACTCGAAACCGCACCGAACAGAGAGAACAGTGACATGGCAGACGTGACCCTTCCGCAGCTCGGTGAAACCGTCACCGAGGGCACGATCACCCAGTGGTTCAAGAGTGTCGGCGACACGGTTGCCGCCGACGAGCCGTTGTTCGAGGTATCGACCGACAAGGTCGACACCGAAGTGCCCTCGCCGGTCGCGGGCGTCGTCACCGAGATCCGCGCCGAAGAAGGCGACACGATCGAAGTCGGTACCGTGATCGCCGTCGTCGGCGACGGTGACGCGGCACCCGCGGCCGCGCCCGAGCCCGCCGCAGCCGAAGAGCCCGCGGCAGCGGACGCGCCTGCCGAGCCCGAGCCGGCTCCCGAACCGCCTGCCGCCGCCCCGGCTCCGGTGGCGCCAGCGCCCGTTGCGCCGGCGCCCCCCGCCGCACCGGCTCCCGCGGCCCAGGCCGGCGACAACCGTCTGCTGTCGCCCGTGGTGCGGCGGTTGGTCAACGAGCACGGACTCGACCCCGATGCCATCACCGGTACCGGCCCCGGCAGCCGGATCACCCGCGACGACGTGCTCGATCACATCGACGCGACCGGCGCCACACCGGCAGCCGCGGCGCCGACGCCTGCACCTGCACCTGCGGCAGCCCCGGCACCCGCACCCGCCCCGGCCGCTGCTGCGCCACCCGCACCCGCCGGGCCGGCCCCCGAACGCGGCGAGCGCGACTCGCTGGTGCCGCTGTCGAAGATCCGTCAACTCACCGGCGCCCACATGGTGTCGAGCAAGGCGACCAGCCCCCACGCGTTCAGCGTGGTCGAAGTCGACTTCGCCAACGTCGATGTGGTGCGCAACGCGCACAAGGCCGAGTGGAAGGCTCAGCACGGCTTCAGCCTCACGTACCTGCCGTTCATCTCGCGGGCGATCATCGATGGTCTCGACGAGTTCCCGCACCTCAACGCCAGCGTGGGCGAGCGCGACCTGATCGTGCACGACTACGTCGATCTGGGGATCGCTGTCGACCTCGACTACGAGGGTCTCCTCGCCCCGGTGATCCGCGACGCCCAGAACAAGCGGCTGGCGGCGATCGCCGCCGAGATTCACGACCTCGCCGACCGGGCGCGCAACCGCAAACTCTCGCCCGACGAGATCTCGGGCGGCACGTTCACCATTTCGAACAACGGCTCGGCCGGTTCGGTGCTCACCATGCCGATCATCAACCAGCCACAGGTGGGGATCATCTCGACCGACGCGATCGTGCGCAAGCCCGTGGTGACGACCACCGCCGATGGTGGCGAAGCCATTGCCATCCACCCGGTTGGCAACTTGGCGATGAGCTGGGACCACCGTGCGTTCGACGGCGCCTACGCCGCCAACTTCCTGCGGCGCGTCAAGGAGATCCTCGAAACGAAGGACTGGGCGACCGAATTGTGACCGTCGACGTGCCCGCCGAGCAGCTGCGCATCCGCTGGCTCGGACGCGTCCACTACCGCGAGGCGCTCGCAGTGCAGACCGCGCTGTTCGAGCACGGCACCGGTCAACACCTCTTGCTCGTCGAGCATCCGCACGTGTTCACTCACGGGCCGCGTGCCGACCTGGCGACCAACCTGCGGTGCGAGCCGGCAGCCGTCGGTGCCGAGCTCGTGCCGGTGTCGCGCGGCGGCGACGTCACCTACCACGGACCTGGCCAGCTCGTCGGGTACCCGATCCTCAAGGTGGCCAACCACTTGGGCGCCGCAGAGCACGTGGCCAATGTCGAGCAACTGCTGATCGACGCGCTCGGCGAACTTGGGGTCGACGGCGCCGGCCGATTCCCTGGATACGCCGGCGTCTGGCTCGATCCCGGCACCGACCGGGCGCGCAAGATCGCGGCGATCGGCGTGCGCTTGAAGCGCGGTCGCACGATGCATGGCTTCGCGCTCAACGTCGATCCCGACATGACGTACCTGCGCGAGCACATCGTTCCGTGCGGCATCGCCGACTATCCCGTGACCTCACTCGCCGAGGAAGGGGTCGACGTCAGCCTGTCCGAGGTGGCCGATGTGGTCGCTACTGCGGCTGCCGACCGGTTCGCCGGAGGGCGTGCCGAGCGCCAGGACGTCGCTTGGCGGCACGCCCGCGGCGACGCCGACCTCGCCGCGTTCTCCCGCGGAGTGGGTCCTGGCGAGACCATCAAACCTGCCGGCGACCGAGCACTCCGCCGGCTCAACGAGGCTGGTGTCGCCGAGGGGCTGTCGATCGGCACGCGCAAGCCCGACTGGTTACGTCCACGTGTCCAGCACGGCCCAGAGGTGTTGTCGCTGAAGCGCACGATTCGCGACCTCGACCTGGTCACTGTGTGCGAAGACGCGGGATGCCCGAATCTGTCCGAGTGTTGGAGCGACGGCACCGCCACGTTCATGGTGCTCGGCGAGCGATGCACGCGGGCCTGCGGCTTCTGTCTCGTCGACACGCGCCAGCCGATGGCGCCGCAGGCCGACGAGCCGCAGCGGGTCGCTGCGGCAATCCAGGCGATGGATCTCGACCACGCCGTGCTCACCATGGTCGCCCGTGACGATTTGGCCGACGGCGGCATGGCCCACATGGCGGCGTGCGTCGACGCGATCCGGCTTGTCCGGCCGGCCACGCAGGTGGAAACGCTGATCTCGGACGCCAAGGGCGACGATGCCGCGCTCGATCTGCTGTTCACCATGCGTCCCGACGTGTTGAACCACAACGTCGAGACCGTTGCGCGGCTGCAGCGCGCGGTGCGTCCGTCGGCTGGCTACGCCCGATCGCTCGGCGTGTTGGCGCGGGCGAAGGCTGCGGGGCTGACCACGAAGACCGGCTTCATGGTCGGTCTCGGCGAGACCGACGCCGAGGTCGTCGGACTGCTCGCCGATCTCGCCGATCTCGGTGTGGACATCGTCACGATCGGCCAATACCTGCGACCGACCACCACTCATCTGCCGATCGCGCGTTACGCCGATCCGGCCGAGTTCGGTCGGTGGAAGCAGATCGGCGAGGGGTTCGGCATCCGCCACGTCGAAGCCAGCCCGTTGACCCGATCGAGCTACCACGCCAAGCGCGCCGCGCAGTCGGCCACGCCAGTGTCGATCGGCCGTACGTCGGCCTGAACGTCACCGCCTGCTACGGCGACGGCGTGACGAACTCGGCCACGACCGCCGCGTGATCACTCGGCCACACAGGGCCGTCACCGGTATCGATCGGGGAGGTCGCCGCCAGCCACGCCCGGATGGGGTTGCCGACCGGCTTGGGCCGCGGCCACGAGACGCCGAGATAGTCGATGCGCCGATCGGGCCAGGCACTGATGGCCACGTTGGGGTTGTCGCGGCGCCAGGTGAAGCCCGGTCCGTTGCCCACCTGTTCCCACACGTCACTCATGACGATGCCGGCGACTCCCGGACGTCGTCCGGTGAAGACGCGCATCTCGTCGCTGTCAGCGACTGCGTTGAGGTCGCCGCCGAGGATCATCGGCAGATCGTTCTCGGGGTCGCCGCGGTGCTCGACGATGCACTCGAGTACCCGAGTGACCTGTAGTTGGCGCGTCTGCGAGGCATCGAATCGATAGTCGAGATGGGTGACCGCGATCGGCCATCTGCCCCAGGGCGTGGCGACGGCGGCGACCAACAACCGTCGATGACCCGGCTGACCGTCCTCGCCCGGGAGCCGCACCTCGGCGACTCGCTCAACCGGCCAGCGGGACACGATGGCATTGCCGAACGAGAAGCCGTCGAACAGAACCGGTTCGGTGCGCACCATGTGGCCGCCGTGGCGGGTGGCCAACATCTCGGCCTGGTCGGTCGTGGCGTCGGACCACACCTCTTGGAAACAGGCGACGTCGGGTGCCTCGGACTCCAGTACGGCGTCGATCGCCGCGGCGCGCCGCTCGTGTTCCCCGAACCGCCACCACAGATTCCAGGTCATCACGCGCACGCTGGGCACCGTACTGCCAGGGTCGCCGAGCGCGCTCGAGCCTCGGGCACCGCTGCGTCGGCGGGACCGCGCGCACCCCATCGGTACGCTCGAGTCATGGTCCTCGGCGACGACGCGGTGAGCGCCGTACCGACACGTCCGCTGCCCTGGTCCGACGAACAGGTCGAGTCGTTGGCGCCGTCTCCGTCGGCGATGAGCGCGGCCCGCCAACTGGCGGTC
>CBDDKF010000027.1:0-277160 GCA_965230015.1 Ilumatobacteraceae bacterium
GGTCCATGGCGCGGTGGGTGTAGATGCACATGGTGCCGGTGTTGGAGAGGGCGATGGTGGCGCCGTTGGCGATGACTTGGCCGGCGGCGTAGTTGAGGGTGGAGGCTTCGGGTTGGTCGGAGTCGCAGGGGTGGGCGGTGATGAATCCTTGGAGTTCGGGGTTGATGGCGCTGATGTTGAAGATGGCGGCTTCGGCGTCGGTGGGGATGCCGGCGCGGCCGGCGACTTGGACGGTGGTGGTTTGGCGGGCGGCGCGTCGGCCGATGCCTTGTTGTTGCCCGTCGATGGTCGGGCGTCCGCCCCGGGTCTCCAACAGTCGCGCCGGGGTGATCGTCACGATGTCCGGGTTGTCGTCACCGCCCCCTCCCGGTGGAGGTGGTGGTGGCGGCGGAGCGGGCTCGGTGATCGTCACCGACGCCACCGCGGTGTCGCACAGCGTGGGTTCGGCGACCGTGCACACCACGTAGGTGAAGGTGTCGGTGCCGGCGAAGCCGGCATCGGGCGAGTACGTGATGACGCCAGTCGTCGTGGCGACGACGGCCGACCCGTTGCTCGGCTCGATCGTCACATCGACCGATGCGGGGTCGAGCGTGGTCCCGCCCGTGGCGGAGTCGTTGGCGAGCACGTCGACGTCGATCGTGTCGATCGTGACGCCGCTGACGCCCGTCACTGCGACCGTGTCGTCGTTGGCGATCGCGGCGACGTTGAACTCGACCGCGCCGATGTCGCACGCCGCACCGACCGGCCGAGCGACGCCCCGCTGATCGGTCGTTTCGGGGCAACTGCCGGCCACGGCGTCGATCACCGGTGATCCGAGGGCGGGCAACCGCGTCTGCGTCGGGCCGCCGTTGCTCGCGAGCGAGCCGAGCTCGAGGTCGGTCACCAGATTCCCCCCGAACCCACACGCGGCGGGATCCGACGGATGCTGCTCGATGTTGTCGCCGCCGTCGGTCACGTTGCCGACGCAGTTGGGAGATCCCTGCGGCTCTCCGACGATCGTGCGGCGAAGCGTCGCAGTAGCGGGGTTCGGTATCCCGACGTTCGCGCCGAGGGTCGGCGCCGATGTGATGTTCGCAGTGATCGTCGACGCGTTGACGTCCACGGTGGCGCTCGACGAAGCGAATACTCCGCCGGATCCACCAACGGTCGAGGCCAGGAGCTCGTTGTCGTGGATCGTCGAAGTGTTGATCTCGACGTCGGTGCCCCGTACGCCGATCCCGGCGCCGCCGGCTGCTGCGCTGTTTCCCTCGATGGTCGAACTCGTCACCGTGTGCGCGAGGTCGTCGTCACTGAGGTCGAGGCCGCCGCCTTCGCCGGGAACGCCAGCGGGCAGGCCCTTGCCGGCTTCCCCGGCGACGTTGTCGGCGATCGTGGAGTCGCTGATGTTCACGGTCCCGGTGCCGGTGAACGCTCCAGTGGAGATACCGCCACCGTTGCCCCCGGCGCCACCTTGGACGCCCGCATGGAGCGTGTCGTCTCCACCGGCGCCCGCTTCGTTGCGCAGTACATCCGTTCCGACGATCGTCAGCGCCTCACCCTGGAACCGAATGCCACCGCCGTCGCCACCGTTACGGGGGCGTTGCTCGCTGTCGCCGCCGGCGCCGGTCTTGTTGTCGTTGATCGCGCTGTCGCGAATCTCGAGACTCGACGATGAACTGCCGCGCATGAAGATCCCGCCGCCGCCGCCACCACTTCCGGCATTGCCTGCGGTGGCGTCCCCGCCGCGCCCGCTGCGATTGTCGACGATGCGGGCATCGACGATTTCGACGACTGTGGTTGCTGCAGCAATGCCGCCGCCGTCGCCGCCACCGATCCCGTTCGCTCCGTCCGCGTCGGAGGCATTGCCCGCAACGTTGCCGGTGATCGCGGTGCCGTCGATCGTCAGCCGGCCTGCGGTCAAGAGGCCGCCGCCGTCGCCACCACCGCGCCCGAGCGTCCCCGCTGCGGAGGTCCCGCCGTCGCCAGCGCGGTTGCCGTCGATGCTGCCGCCCGTGATCGTCATGGCGATACCGCGGTGCACGAGTCCACCACCCTGGCCGCCGTTGCCCGCCTGGCCACCGGGATTGTCGCCGCCGTCGCCGGCCCTGTTGCCGCTGAACTCGACGTCGGTGATGGTCGCCTGAACGCCCTCGAAGTACAGCCCGCCGCCGTCGCCACCGCCGTTGTTGAAGTCCGATCCGCCATCGCCAGCGCGGTTGCCGGCGACTTCGCTACTGGTGATCGTCAGGTCGCCGGCCAGCACGGCGATGCCCCCGCCGTCGCCGCCGACGCCCGAGGCCGGCGAGCCGGCGCGGTTCTTGGCCACGCTCACCCCCCGAAGGGTCAGTGCCCCCGATGCGCTCGACAGAATGCCGCCGCCGTCGCCAGCGTTGGACCCGAGGTTGCCGCCGACGATCTCCACACCGACGAGCGTGAGATCGCCACTGCCGAGATGGTGGATCACCCGTTCGTTTTGACAGCCGGGCCCGCTCTGGTCGATCTCGATCGTGGCCAGCCCCGGGCCGTCGAAGACGATGGTCAGGTCGTCGCTCGAGGTGATGTCGAGGTCGCCGTCGGCGTTGGCGTCTTCGTTCGTGCCGCAGGTGAGTACGAATGGCCCGGTCGACTCGAGCGTGATCTCATCGGGCGCGCCGTCGGGGTTGTCGTTGACGTCGCCGATCGCTTTGCGCAGCTCGGTCGCGTCGCCGACGTCCGTCGCCCCAGCCGTCAACGGGGGCGTCAGGAGGATCACTCCTGCAGCGGCGACCTGTGCGGTCACGGCGAGAGCGGCAGTGGTGGTGCGGCGGCGTCGGGTCATCAGGGCTCCGGTGCTGAGAAGGAACACCGCACCCTCTCAACACCCCGTCAACCGGGCGTGAACTGCGCACCATCCGCGGCCGCCCCCCCGCCGGTCTGGGGCCGCCCGCCGAACCCGCCTAGCGCCTACAGCGCCGGCCCGCGTACATCCAGTCGGCCCACGCCGCACGCCTCGGACTGGCCGACGCCGCTGATGTTGTCGTCGGGGTCGAGGTCGAGGAAGAAGCTGGAGTTTCCGGACGGAAACTCCGCGTCCGCGGGGTTGTTCGTGATGAGTTGTCCCGCCTCGAAGCCGACCGCGATACGCACCTGTGCGATGCCGCCTTGTGCGACGTCGAATGCTCTGCCCTGATCGCCGACGGGCGGCAACAGGATGCGCAGACCGACGTCGCTGACGTCGGTGCCGATCACGTCGAGCACCTCGGTGCCCGTTGACACGAATGCGCAATCGAGCGTGGTGGTGGTGATCTCGGTGACGTCCCCAGCCGACACCACGCCGTCGCGGTTGCGGTCGTAGACGGTGGCGACCTCGGAGTTGTTGTAGCGGGCCTCGATGAGCACTGGAAGGATGGCGCTGATCTGTCCCGCAGTCTCGCCGCAGTCGACCACCAGCGTCTGCTGGAATCCGTCGAGCGTCTCGGTGACCTCGCAGCCGCCGCCATCCCCCGGAGGTCCGGCAGGACCCTGCGGACCGGCAGGACCCGTAGCGCCGGCAGGACCCGCAGCACCGGCAGGACCAGCGGGACCAGCAGGCCCCGACTGGTTCCACTCGATCGGTCGTTCCCACGATCGGCAATGTGCGGCGTCGGCGACGATGCGCGTGTAGCCGCTGAACCTGCTCACGCAGGCGGTGATCTGCTCGGCCGCTTCCGGCTCATCTGCTGTTGTTGTTGCTGCAGCCAACGCAACACCGCCGACGCCGATCGCGCCGACAGCACACGCCAACCCCCATTGACGGATCCCCATACCGTCGACGGTACGGAAACCCGCCGATCGGTAGGTCAAGAACGGGACAGCGTTGTGTCAGGAGCCGGTCAACGCGTGCTGAGGCCCCAGGCCCGCCGGGCGAGTCCGATCGGCGTCGCCGGCTCGTCGTGGACGACGTGGCCGATCGGATCAACTCCCATCCACCGCTCGTCGCGCGGCTCGCCAGCCGGTTGAAACCTCGTGTCGCAGCTCAGGCGGTACCGATCGGTGGTGTTGGTCGTCGACGCGTGCATCGTCAACATCGTGAACACGAGCGCGTCGCCGGGGTCGAACGTCGTCGTTGCCCATTGACCTCCGAAGTCGACGGTCACGGTCGGCGGGTCGTCGGTCAGCCAACCCTCGACGTTGTCACGATCCACGTCCATCTGGCCGTAGGTGGCGCGCACGCGCCCGTACTCAGGGCTGCGATGCGAACCAGGCACGATCGTCAGTGTGCCCTCGTCTGGGGAGATCGTCCCGAGTGGGATCCAGGTGGTGAGCAGCCGGTTCGACCCGCGGTTCATGAACACCGCATCGAGGTGGGCGCCCGTGAGCTCGCCCGTGCCCACGGGCCGTAGCCACTTGAAGTCGAGCGTTGTCGCGGGCTCGTCGAACAACTCGGTGAACAGCTCGAACAGCGCGGGCGCTTCGAGCACGGCGAGTGCGTCGGGGTGGTGCGTCACCGGCCGGTGCCCGAGCAGATCGATCGGATCCGGCGTCGACCCGATCGCCAGCTCGGCGGTTCGTGTGTCGTCGACCATGCCCGCCGCACCGAGCGCCTCGGCGATGTGCGCCCGTGCGCCGAGCACCGCGGCTGGATCGATCAGCCGTCTGACGAGGAGGTAGCCGTCGTCGGCGAGCCGAGTGCGACGGCCGTCGGGATCCGCTGGTGCGTCGACCAGCTCGCCCAGTTCGGGCCCCGGCCACTCGACGTGACGGGACCCGAACTCGACGAGCATGCGATCAGACGAAGGCGCTGGCGAACACCAGGCTGACGATGGTCATCACCTTCAGCAAGATGTTCATCGACGGGCCAGAGGTGTCCTTGAACGGGTCGCCGACCGTGTCGCCGACCACAGCGGCCTTGTGTGGCTCGGAGCCCTTGCCGCCGTAGTGGCCGGCTTCGATGTACTTCTTGGCGTTGTCCCAGGCGCCGCCCGAGTTGGCCATGAAGATCGCCAGCGCGAAGCCGGTGACCAACGCACCGGCGAGCAGGCCGCCGAGGGCATCGGTGGAGATGAACCCGACCACGAGCGGCACCACCACGGCGAGGGCACCAGGGATGATCATCTCGCGCAGCGACGCTTCGGTGGAGATGGCCACACAGGTGGCCGAATCGGGGGCGACGCCTTCCTTGCCTTCGCGCAGGCCCGGGATCTCGCGGAACTGGCGGCGCACCTCTTCGATCATCTTCTGCGCTGCACGACCGACAGCGTCGATCGTGAGTGCGGCGAACAAGAAGGGCAGTCCGGCGCCGATGAACAGACCGATGAACACCTCGACATCACCGACGTTCAAGTTCAAGATCTCGCCCTCGTCCGCGAGGGCGAACTCGAAGCTCTTGAACAGTGCCAGTGCGGTCAGTGCGGCCGAGCCGACGGCGAAGCCCTTGGCGATCGCGGCGGTGGTGTTGCCGAGCGAGTCGAGGGCGTCGGTGACCTCGCGGACCGACGGGTCGAGTTCGGCCATCTCGGCGATGCCACCGGCGTTGTCGGCGATCGGGCCGTAGGCGTCGACCGACACCACCACGCCCAGGGTCGCCAACATGCCGATGGCGGCGACGGCGATGCCGTAGATGCCGCCGAAGTCGTCGAGTTCGTCGATGAACGTGATCTGTCCACCCCAGTAGGCGACGCCGACGCCGACGAGGATCAGTGCCACCGAGGCGAACACCGAGATCATGCCGACGCTGATGCCACCGAGGATCGTGGTCGCAGGACCGGTCTGGCTCTGGCCGGCGATCTTCTTCACCGGGTTGTAGTGGTCAGACGTGAAGTACTCGGCCGTCTTGCCGAGGCCCCAACCGACGAGCAGGCCGCCGATCACCGAGATCGCGAGACCGATCGGGTTGTCGAAGCGGAGATCGTCGTTGAACAAGAGGAACGCCACGCCAACGGCGGCGACCACCGTGATCGCCATCGCCACGTTGGTGCCGCGGTGCAGCGCGCGGCTGAGCGCCTTCGAGTCGGTGGAGTCGCCCGAGCGGACGAGGAACGAGCCGATGATCGACGCAATCATGCCGACGAAGGCGATGGCCATCGGGAACATCAACAGCTCGACGACCCCCTCGTCGCCCGCACCTTCAGCGGTGATCCCGATGGCGAACGCGGTCAGCGAGATCGGGGCGATGATCGACCCGGCGTACGACTCGAACAGGTCGGCACCCATGCCGGCCACGTCGCCGACGTTGTCGCCCACGTTGTCGGCGATCGTCGCCGGGTTGCGCGGGTCGTCTTCGGGGATGCCGGCCTCGACCTTGCCCACCAGGTCGGCGCCGACGTCGGCAGCCTTGGTGTAGATGCCACCGCCGACACGAGAGAACAGCGCGATTGTCGAGGCGCCCAGGCCGTAGGCGGTGAAGATCTGGAACGCATCGTCGACCTCGAGCCAGGTGATGAACACGAGGTACGTCAGCGTGAGGCCGAGCAGCGCCAGACCGGCCACCGAGAACCCCATCACTGCGCCGCCGCGGAACGCGATGGGCAGCGCCTTGGCCGGGCCGTCCTTCGCGGCTTCGGTGGTGCGCGCGTTGGCCATCGTGGCCACGGTCATGCCCGCGTACCCGGCGGCCGCAGAGAGCACGGCACCGAGGATGTAGCTGACCGCCGCCAGCGGCGCGATCACGAGCGCCAACAGGATCATCAGCAGCACGGCGAAGACGCCGACCCACTGGTACTCCTTTTGCAGGAACGCACGGGCGCCCTTCTGGATCTCCCCCATGAGGAAGACCATCCGCTCGTTGCCGGGCGGCGCGGCCTCGACCGCTCGGTAGTAGAACGCGGCGAGCCCGAGCGCGGCGAGGGCCGAGACGAGCGCGAGATAGGGAATGACGTCCACGGGGTGTTGCCTCCTGGGCGTAGATCGAATTCGTGGCCCGTGGGCTTCCTCCCACGGGGTCGATCAATGATGGTCGGCGGGCGAGGGCCGCTCCCAATCCGAGCGCGCTCGGTGGAGAACTAGGCCGGCCCACACCAGCACCGGTACCGTGGTCGTCCATGGCACAGACGCTCAGCCGGGGCCCGGTATCGGGCACGGCGGTCAAGTCAACGACCAAGAAGAAACCGTTCCTTCTTGACCTGTACGGCACCGCCGTTGGCAAGAAGTACGTGATGGCGATCACCGGGCTGATCGGCATCGGCTTCGTCCTCGTGCACATGCTCGGCAACCTCAAGTTGTACATCGGCGTCGTCGACGAGGGCGGGGTGCTGATCTACGACGCCGACTACTACGGCGAGTGGCTCCGCGACCTGCTCGTGCCGTTCTTCCCGCGCACGGTGTTCTTGTGGCTGCTGCGCAGCGTGCTGATCCTGGCGCTGATCGGCCACCTCCATGCCGCGTACACGCTGACGGTGCTCAATCGGAAAGCACGTCCGGTGAAGTACCAGTCGGCACGTGACTACCAGGTCGCCAACTTCGCCAGCCGCACGATGCGCTGGACCGGCGTCATCGTGCTGCTCTTCTTGGTGTGGCATCTGGCCGACTTCACCTGGGGATGGGTCAACCCCGACTTCGTGCGTGGCGCCGTGCAGCGCAACGTGGTCGCCTCGTTCGAACGGGTGCCCGTCGCTGCCCTGTACATCGTGGCCAACATCGCGCTGGGCATCCACCTGTTCCACGGGACGTGGTCGCTGTTCCAGTCGATGGGTTGGAACAACCCACGGTTCAATCGCTGGCGTCGAGGTGCCGCCGTCGGCGTCGCCACCCTGATCGTCGTCGGGAACGTGTCGTTCCCGGTCGCCGTACTGGCCGGCGTGATCGAGTTCGATCCCGACGCCGTCACCTGCTGCTTGGAAGGACATTCCGAATGAGCATCACACTCGACTCCAAGATTCCCGAGGGGCCACTTGCCGACAAGTGGCAGAACTTCATCGCCACCGAGAAGTTGGTCAACCCGGCCAACAAGCGCAAGTTCAAGATCATCATCGTCGGCACGGGGCTTGCTGGCGCGTCGGCGGCGGCGACCCTCGGCGAACTCGGCTATCAGGTCGAGGCGTTCACCTTCCACGACTCGCCCCGGCGCGCACACTCGATCGCCGCGCAGGGCGGCATCAACGCGGCGAAGAATTACCAGGGCGACGGCGACTCGATCAATCGCCTGTTCTACGACACGATCAAGGGCGGCGACTTCCGCTCGCGTGAAGCCAACGTGCACCGCTTGGCGGAGGTATCGGTCGACATCATCGACCAGATGGTCGCCCAAGGCGTGCCGTTCGCTCGCGAGTACGGCGGCCTCCTCGACAACCGCAGCTTCGGCGGCGCCCAGGTCAGCCGCACGTTCTACGCCCGCGGCCAGACCGGCCAGCAGCTTCTGCTCGGTGCATATCAGCAGCTGGCCCGCCAGATCGGGCTGGGCAACGTGAAGCTGTGGAACCGCATGGAGATGGTCGACGTCGTCAACATCGACGGCCGGTGCGCAGGCATCGTGTGTCGCGACCTGATGACCGGCGAGTTCTCGTCGCACGCGGCGCACGCAGTCGTGCTGGCGACCGGCGGCTACGGCAACGCCTTCTTCTTGTCGACCAACGCGATGGCCTGCAACGTCACTGCGGCGTGGCGGGCCCACCGTCGTGGTGCCGCATTCGCCAACCCGTGTTACACCCAGATTCACCCCACCTGCATCCCGCAGGCCGACGACTTCCAGTCGAAGCTCACGCTGATGTCGGAGTCGCTGCGCAACGACGGACGCATCTGGGTGCCGACGAACGCCGACGAGACGCGCGCCGCCGCCGACATCCCCGACGACGAGCGCGACTACTACCTCGAGCGGATCTACCCGAGCTTCGGCAACCTCGCCCCGCGCGACGTGTCGTCGCGGGCGGCCAAGCGGATGGTCGACAACGGTCAAGGTGTCGGCCCGCTGAAGAACGGCGTGTACCTCGATTTCGCCGATGCGATCGACCGCCTCGGCGAGCAGACGATCCGTGAGCGCTACGGGAACCTCTTCGACATGTACGAGCGGATCACCGGCGAGGACCCGTACAAAGAGCCGATGCGCATCTACCCGGCCAGCCACTACACGATGGGCGGGATCTGGGTCGACTACGAGTTGATGACCACGGTGCCCGGCCTGTACGCCGCTGGCGAGGCCAACTTCTCCGACCACGGCGCCAACCGTCTCGGCGCGTCGGCGCTGATGCAGGGGCTGTCCGACGGCTACTTCGTGCTGCCGTACACGATCTCGAACTACCTCGCCGAGTGGCTCAACAAGCCGATTCCCGACGAGACTCACGAAGAGTTCACCAAGATCGAGTCGGAGAATCGCGACCGGTTCAAGGAGTACATGTCGATCGGTGGCACGCGTGGCCCCGACTACTTCCACCGCGAGCTCGGCAAGATCATCTGGGACTACTGCGGCATGGATCGCAACGAGGCCGGCCTCGACAAAGCGCTCAGTGAGATCCCTGCATTGCACGCCGAGTTCAAGAAGGACCTCAAGGTCACCGGCGGCGACACCAGCGTCAACCAGACGCTAGAGAAGGCTGGTCGCGTCGACGACTTCTTCGAACTGGGCCTGCTCATGTGCAAAGACGCGCTCGTCCGCGAGGAGAGCTGCGGCGGGCACTTCCGCTCGGAGCACCAGACCGAGGAGGGCGAGGCGCTGCGCAACGACGACGACTTCGCCCACGTCACCGCGTGGGAGTGGTCGGGCGACGCCGAAGCGCCGATCGAGCACCGCGAGCCGCTGGATTACGAAGAAGTCGAGTTCCAGACACGGAGTTACAAGTGAGCGTCCTCACCAACATCACCCTCAAGGTTTGGCGCCAAGACGGCCCCGACGGCCAGGGGCGGTTCGAAACGCACCAGGTACCCGAGGTCTCCGACGAGGCGTCGCTGCTCGAGATGCTCGACCTGGTCAACGAACGCTTGGTCGAGGAGGGCCGCGAGGCGATCGTGTTCGACCACGACTGCCGCGAGGGCATCTGCGGCACCTGCTCGTTGATGATCGACGGCCAGGCCCATGGGCCGGTCAAGGGCGCGGCGACGTGCCAGGTGCACATGCGCGTGTTCTCGTCGGGCGACGAGATCGTGCTCGAACCGTGGCGCGCCGAGGGCTTCCCGCTCATCAAGGATCTGATGGTCGATCGATCGGCGTTCGACCGCATCATCGAGGCCGGCGGCTTCGTGACCGCGCCCACGGGCGGCGCTCCCGACGCCAACCTCATCCCGATCCCCAAGCCGGTGGCCGATGCGTCGATGGACGCCGCGGCGTGCATCGGCTGCGGCGCCTGCGTGGCTGCCTGCCCGAACGGTGCGGCCAGCCTGTTCACGTCGGCGAAGCTGGCGCACCTCAACCTGCTGCCACAGGGTCAGGCCGAGAAGTACAAGCGGACCGAGGCGATGGTCGAGATGATGGACGAGCACTTCGGCTCGTGCACCAACCACGGCGAGTGCGAGGCGGCGTGCCCGGCCGAGATCTCGATCGACAACATCGCGCTGATGAACTCCGACTACCTCACGTCGAAGTTCAAGAACCGCAAGAAGCTGGCGCGCTGATCAACTGCGGGCGCGGGTCGCATAACGATTGACGGCGATCGGCGCGAGGGCGACCGTTGGCGTGGTCAGCGTGAGCGTCAGCGAGAGCTCGTCGCCGTAGGCCAACGGTGGGACGTCGAACTGCACTCGTCCGACCTGCACCACGTCGTCGGCGGGCACCTCGCCGCCGAATCGCCACCTTCGCGTGCCATGCGGCCACGTGAGCACCGCCTCGACGGTGGCCTGTTCCACCGGCGACCGTTGCGCGTTCACGGCATGCACGTCGAGTGACACGCGACGCCCGCGCACCGGTGCGGTCGGGAGTGGTTCGGCGACGACGACTACCGGGGCGCACGCCGAACGCACCGCGTCGTAGGCAACCTTGTGGCTGCCGTCGACGTCGATCACCCCGAAGCCGATTGGCGCGGTGTCGTGGAGCGTCGAGAACGTGAACCCGCCGGTCGGCCGATACTTCAGACGACGTAGTACTTCGATCTGGCGCCGCAGCAGTTCGGCTTGGTAGGCCTGCGTGGCGTTTCGCCACTCCGCATCGGTGGTGAATGCCGCAGGGTCGAAGTGATGGGCGAGCAGTGCCGCGCCGGGAGCGCTGGAGCCGGCCAGGTCGCGGCGAGTGGCCGTCGTCGCGGCAGATGCAGCTCCGAACTCACTCACGAACCGGACGCTGCGCGGCTGACGTCGGGCGCGCCGCGCCAGGTCATCGATCGCGCCGGACGCCCAGCCGTACGAGAGGTGGCTGTCGGTTCCGTCGAGCTGTGGGAGGTGCGCGGCCACGCCGCTGTGGGCGACGGTCAGCCGACTCGGGTCGACGCTCTCGAAGGCGCGCTTGACCCACCTGTCGAGCACCGACTTGTTCCACGACGGCAGTTGCTGGGACGTTGCGGTGGCGAGCCGTCGGCGGATGCCTTCTCGTGGTGCGGCCGCGGGCGCGGCGGCGGGGTCGTTGTGGGCGTTCCACAGCACGATCGACGGGTGATGGGCGAGTTGGTCGACGGCCGCGCGCGCCTGTGTCACCGCCTGGCCGCGGACGCTGCGTGCGTGTCCCCACTGCAAGGGGAAGTCCTGCAGCACGACGATGCCGTGCTCGTCGGCGGCGGAGTACCAGCTGCGATCGGCGACGTGTCCAACGATGCGCCACGCGTCGAGGCCGAGCGCAGCGGTCGCGCCTGCGGCGCGTTCGGCCGCACCGGGGTCGTGCAGCGCAGTGGCGTTCGGCTCGACCGTGGCACCTTTCAAGAAGAAGCGCTCCCCGTTGACCGAGCACACCCAGTTGTCCCAGTCGATCTGCCGCAGGCCGGTTCGTCGCTGCCGGCGATCGCTGACCTCATCATCGACGACGATTTCGACCGACACGGTGGCCAGCGGTTGGTCGCCGATCGCTCGGGGCCACCACAACGCGGGGTCGGTGATGTCGATCGTCCACTCGATCTCGTTGCTCCCGGCCGCCAGGGTGAATGGCTGTTCGGCACCAGCGTCGGCTGCGCCGGTCACCGCGGTGCGCACGACCACGCTGCGCTGGTCGTCGCTGTCGACGCGGGCGACAAGGCGAAGGTGGGCCCGTCGATCGTCGGCATCGCGACAGATCACCCGGAGTCGGTCGATGCGCACAGGACCGGTCTCGTACATAAGCACCGGTCGCCACAGCCCGCCGGGGTTGGGTGCATCGAGGGCGGGCTGCAGCAGGCCGGTCAGGTTGCGTCGACCGCGGGCGCCCTGTGGTGCGCAGGTCACCTCGACGGCAACGGTGTGCTCGTCGCCGAGCCTGCTGAGCGCAGTGATGTCGAACGTGTGTGGGCTGAAGTAGCCCTCAGGGTCGCCGAGGTAGGCGCCGTCCAGCCACACGTCGGCCTGGTACATCACGCCGTCGAGCGTGAGCCATCGTCGCCGTCCCGGTACGGGCGGCGACGCGTCGACGCGGTGGCGGTACATGACCGGGCCGTCGCAGGCGGCGAACCGGGGCGTGTTCACCCACTGCCCGGGCACTGCGATGGGGTGCCAGTCGAACTGGTCGGCGCGGGGATCACCGTCGAGGCCGTGACGGCGGACGTCATCGTCGGCTTCGACGGCGAGCCAGTCCGCGCGCAGTTCCATTCCGGCCGAGCGTACCCACGCGCTCCGCAGCACGGTCCCGTCGTTGCAGCGCTAGGTTCGCTACATGACTGCGCGTCCCGGCACCCTCGGTGAACTCCGCTCTTCCGGTTGGGTCTCTCGACCCGTCAAGCAAGAGGTGCGCGAGCACGCGATCGAACGGGTAGCCAACGGCGAGCCGCTGTTCGCTGGCGTCGCCGGCTACGAGGACACGGTCATGCCGCAGCTCGAGAACGCGCTACTCGCTGGTCACGACGTGATCTTCCTCGGCGAACGCGGCCAGGCCAAGACACGGATGATCCGGTCGTTGACCGGGTTGCTCGACGAATGGATGCCCATCGTTGCCGGAAGCGAAATCAACGACGATCCCTACGCCCCGGTGTCGCGCCAGGCACGCGATCTCGTCGAAGAGATGGGCGACGCCACACCGATCGGCTGGGTGCATCGCGATCAGCGATTCGGCGAGAAGCTGGCCACTCCCGACACCTCGATCGCCGACCTGATCGGGGAGGTCGATCCGATCAAGGTGGCCGAGGGTCGATATCTGTCCGACGAACTGACCCTGCACTACGGGTTGGTACCGCGCACCAACCGCGGCATCTTCGCCATCAACGAGTTGCCGGACCTGGCCGAGCGAATCCAGGTGGGCATGTTGAACGTGCTCGAAGAGCGCGACGTGCAGGTGCGCGGTTACAAGATCCGTTTGCCGCTCGATGTGATGCTGCTGGCGTCGGCCAACCCCGAGGACTACACCAACCGCGGCCGGATCATCACGCCGCTGAAGGACCGCTTCGGGTCGCAGATCCGTACGCACTACCCGCTCGAGGTCGATACCGAGGTCGAGATCATGCGGCAGGAGGCGGCCCCGCTCGACGTGTCGACCGCCGCCGGCGACGTGCACGTCGACGTACCCGAGTACCTCGCCGATGTCGTTGCGACGTTCTCGCATCTCGCCCGCTCGAGCAACCAGGTCAACCAGCGCAGCGGTGTGAGCGTGCGCCTCAGCGTGAGCAACTACGAGGCGCTGGCGGCCAACGCCCTACGCCGCGGTCTGCGCGGCGGCGAGCGGTCGATCGTCGCCCGCGTCGACGACCTCGACGCGCTGGCGGCCAGTTCGATGGGCAAGATCGAGATCGAGACGCTCGAGGAGGGTCGCGAGGGCGCGATCATGGACAACCTCGTGAAGGGCGCCGTGCTCACGGTGTTCAAAGAGGTCGTACCGCCCGAGCTGACCCGGGCCGTGGTCGACTCGTTCGAAGAGGGTGTCGTGGCGCACACGGGCGAAGCGATCTCGAGCGCCGACCTGGCCCAGCTCGTCGACGAGGTCCCGGCGCTCCGCGACCCGGTCAACGCGCTCGCCGCTGGCGACGAATCGCCCGCGGCGATCGGTGCGGCGGTGGAGTTCGTCCTCGAAGGGCTGCACCTCAGCAAGCGGCTCAACAAGGATGCGATGGGCGCCCAGGCCACCTACCGCGGCCGCACCTGAGCTGCGGGTCCGGTTACTCGGCGGCGTCGTCGTATTCCATCGCGAGCACCGGGTGACCGCTCGGGTCGAGGAATCCGATGAGGTGGCCAACTCCGGCGATCGTGAACCGCTCCATCACTACGTCGCCGCCCGCGTCGAGCACCCGCTGGCGCGCCGCGTCGACGTCGTCGGACGGCAAACGTGCACTCGAAGCCGCGCGTTGCGCCCGCGCCGAGGTCGCGCCGCTCCTGTAGCGCACCGCGCACTGGCGACGGTCCACCGGTGGCGATTTGGTAGAAGCCCGGCGGTCCCCACGCGGTGAACGTCCAGCCGAAGACTCCTTCGTAGAACGCACGTGACGCCTCGACGTCGTCGGCGTTGATGGCGAAGTGACGGAGATCTGCGCTCATGTCGCCATCGTCGCCGGCTCGGGGTCTGGCGAGCGAGCGAATCTATGGCACAGAATGTCGAGAATGCGACACGACGAGCCGGACGTGCGCGGCTATTCGGTCACCCATCCGCCCAGGCAGCGTTCCCCTCCCGGGTCACGGCGAGTGGGGATCGCGTGCTGTTCGCGGCGCGCGGCACCTTCGAAGCGAGCACGGCGACGATCACCTACCCGGTGCTGCCAGGACAGGCGCTCTGTTTGGCGGCCGCCGACCCGGTGGTGGTGACCACCCGCCGCGGCGTTGCGTTGCGCTGTCTCTATACGCAGCGCCACGTCCGGTTGTTGCGCGGTGACATCAGGGTGATCGACGTCGACGCCTTGAGCTCGGCGTTGCTCGACCACGCGGTTGGAGCGAGCCCGCTCGACGTCGGCGACGAGGTTGCTGCGGCGATGATGACCCTGCTCGCCGACCGGTTGGCGGCCGCCCGAGCGGCGACGTTGCAGCTGTCCCGGCCGGTCGACGATCGAGCCCGTGCATTGGAGTCGCTGCTGCGCGTCGACGTGACGATGTCGCTGAGCGACGCGATCCGCGAGGTCGGGGCGAGTCGCCGGACGCTCGAGCGCCTGATCCGCTCCGAGACGGGCTTGACGCTCGCCGCGTGGTGGCGCAGGGCGCGCATGATCGAAGCGATCGCGCTGATCGTGAGTGGCATGTCGGTGACGCAAGCCGCCGTTGCCGTGGGGTACTCCACACCGAGTGCGTTCGTCGCCGCGTTCCGCCGTGACGTCGGTTGGAGCCCGCGCCGGTACGCGTTGCGCGACGTAGCGTGAACGTGTGCTCTGCGCATTCGGCCCGGACTTCCCGTTCGACTTCCACGAGTGGGTGACCCACCGAGCGGGGACCGGTCAGGTCCCCGTCGACGCGCGGGGGACGCGGGTGGCCATCGTCGGGGGCGGCATCGCGGGGCTGGTCGCTGCGCACGAGCTGGTGCGTCTCGGCCTGCACCCCGTGGTGTACGAGATCGGCCGGCTCGGCGGCCGGCTGCGTTCTGAACCGTTCGGTGGTGGCACCGGCGCAGTGGCCGAACTCGGTGGAATGCGCTTCCCCCGATCCGGGACCACGTTCTTCCACTACGTCGACCGATGTGCGCTCGACACGCGTCCCTTCCCCAATCCGTTGACCCCCGCAGCCCCGACCACGCTGATCGAACTTGCCGGCGAGGCGAGCTTCGCCCGCACGCTGGACGACCTGCCCGATCTGTTCCGTGAGGTGGCCGCGGCGTGGGACGACGCCGTGCGGCGGCACGCGTCGTTGCTCGAGATCCAAGATGCAATGCGCCGCCGCGATCACGCGGCGGTGGCGGCCATCTGGCAGCCGATCGTCGAACGCTGGGACGACCGCACGTTCTACGACTTCGTCGCCACGTCCGAGGCGTTCCGGGCGCTGTCGTACCGCCACCGCGAGGTGTTCGGTCAGGTCGGATTCGGCACGGGCGGTTGGGATGCGGACTTCCCCAACTCGATGCTCGAGATCCTGCGCGTCGTGATGTGTGAGTTCGAGGAGGATCAACAGCTCATCGTTGGCGGCGCCGAACAGGTGCCGCGTCGTCTCTGGGAGCTGCCCGTGGAAGCGCCCGCTCATTGGCCCGCAGCGACGTCGGTCGCCGACGTACATCCCGGTCGCGCCACTCGTCCCGGTGTGGCGTCGATCCACCGTGACGGCGAGCGTCTTGCGGTGACCGACCGGTGGGGCGCGACCGAGTCGTTCGATGCCGTGCTGGTGACCTGCCAGAGCTGGCTGTTGACCACCAACATCGATGTAGAGGAGTCGCTGTTGTCGCAGGACGTGTGGATGGCCCTCGACCGAACGCGGTACACCCAGTCGTCGAAGACCTTCGTGATGGTCGATCGGCCGTTCTGGAACGACATCGACCCGGCCACGGGGCGCCCGGCGATGTCGATGACCCTGACCGACCGCAACACTCGCGGGACGTATCTCTTCGACAACGGCCCCGACCAGCCTGGCGTGATCTGTTTGACGTATGCGTGGATGGGTGATGCGATGAAGGTGCTGCCGAAGAGCGCAGAGGAGCGCGCCGCGCTGGCCATCGAGACGCTCGAGCGGATCTATCCGACCGTCGGGCTGCGAGAACATGTGGTCGGCGATCCGATCACGATCTCGTGGGAGGCCGACCCGAACTTCCTCGGCGCATTCAAGGGGGCGCTGCCGGGGCACTATCGCTACAACCACCGGATGTACCGACACTTCATGCAACACGACCTGCCGGCCCACGAACGGGGCTTGTTCCTCGCTGGCGACGACGTCTCGTGGACTCCCGGCTGGGCCGAAGGTGCAGTGCAGACCGCGCTGAACGCGGTGTGGGGCATCGTCGACCGGCTGGGCGGTACGACGCATCCCGACAATCCGGGTCCGGGCGACGTGTGGGCCGAGCGCGCGCCGGTCGCGCTTGCCGATTGAGATGGCGCCCCTCACCGTCGACGACTACCGCTCGGCCGACGCGACCGCGTTGGCGAGGATGGCCCGTCGGGCTGAGGTGTCACCGAGTGAGTTGCGCGCCCTCGCCGCGCAACGCCACGTCGACACCGATGCCCAGGTGCACGCGGTCGTCGAGTGGTATGACGACCCCGACCCGGTGACGACCACCGACGGTCCGTTGGCGGGCGTGCCGTTCCTGCGGAAGGACTACGGCTCGACCGAAGCGGGACGGCTGGTCGAGATGGGTTCGCGCCTCGCCCGTGGTGTGCGCGCCGAACAGACCAGCCCGTACTTCGCCCGGCTGCGCGCGGCGGGGGCGCAGGTGCTCGGCCGCACTGCGGTGCCCGAGCTGATCCAACACGGCTCCACCGAGTCAGAGGCGTTCGGCATCACCCGCAACCCGCTCGACGCGGCGTGGTCAGCGGGTGGTTCGTCGGGTGGCGCCGCTGCCGCGGTTGCGGCTGGCGTGGTGCCGGCGGCCCACGCCAGCGACTGTGCTGGCTCGATCCGTATCCCCGCCGCCGCATGCGGCTTGTTCGGGTTGAAGCCCAGTCGTCGCCGTGTGCCGTGGCCCGATGGCGGCTGGGGCGGGATTGCCGAGGAGTTCGTGGTGTGTCGCAGCCGGCGAGATGTCGGCCTGTTCCTCGACGTGCTCGGCGACGGTCCCTACCTCGACCCGGTGCCTCCGAACGGACGATGGCGGATCGCTGTGAACACCGACCACTGGGGCGGGGGAGTGGTCGACGCCGATGTGGTCGATGCTGTCAGCTTCGCGGCCGAACGACTGCGCGCAGCCGGTCACGAGGTGGTGCCGGTGCCGGCTCCGGTCGATGACGCTGCACTGTTCGCCACCTTTCCCGCGCTGTTTGCCCGTTGGGTCGCCGCCGATGTCGATCGCCTGGTGGCCGTCACCGGGCGACGTGCCGACGCGGCGACGCTCGAGCCGGCGACGCTGGCTATCGTCGATGCGGCACGCCGGTTGAGCGTGGCCGACGTCACCGCCGCGCAGATCGCTCAGGGCCACCTCGCCACGCAGCTGGCTGGTGCGCTCGACGGTTTCGACGCGCTGCTCAGTCCGACGATCGCCAGGACGGCAATTCCTCTCGGACAACTCGACGGCGCGCCCGATGATCTCGACGTGTACGCCGAGCGCAATGGCGAGTACTTCCCGTACAGCTATGCGTTCAACGTCGCCGGCTGGCCCGCGCTCGCCGTGCCCGTGCCGGGCCCGCGCGACGACCGCCCTGGGAGTGTGCAGCTCGCTGCACCATGGGGCAGCGAGCGCCGACTCCTGGCCATCGCCGAGGCGCTGTAACGCTGGTGTCAGACGCCCTGTTACATGCAAGGTGTAACAGGGTGTCTGACACCAGCGTTACAGCACGCAGAGCATCTCGTACACGAGGTTGGCTGCGGTGAGTGCGGTCGTGCCGGTGGTGTCGTAGATCGGCGCCACCTCGACGAGATCGGCCCCGACGACGTCGAGCCCGGTGCAGCCGCGAATGATCTCTACGCCCTGGGCCACGGTGAGTCCGGCGATCTCGGGCGTCCCCGTCCCCGGGGCAAACGCGGGATCCAATCCGTCGATGTCGAAGCTGATGTACACCGGCCCATCGCCCAGCTGGTCGCGGATCTCGCCCATCAACGGATCCAGCGAACGGTGCCAGCACTCTTCGACCTGCACGACTCGGAAGCCCTGCTGGCGCGACCAATCGAAGTCGTCGGCCGCATACCCGGTGGCGCGCACCCCGATCTGCGCCACTCGGCCGCCGTCGAGCAGGCCTTCTTCCATCGCTCGTCGAAACGGGGTGCCGTGGGTGATCCGTTCGCCGAACATCGCGTCGTTGATATCGGTGTGGGCGTCGATGTGCACCAGCCCGAGCGGGCCGTGACGCCGCGCGAGGGCGCGCAGGATCGGCAGCACGATCGTGTGATCGCCGCCGAGCGACACCGGGCGCACGTCTGCCGCAGTGAGTTCGTCGTAGTAGGCCTCGATGCGGGCGACCGAGTCGGCGAGGTTGAACGCGTTCGTGGCGACGTCGCCGACGTCGTCGATCCGCCACCGCTCGAACGGCGCCGCCCGCGTGGCCATGTTGTACGGCCGGATCAGCACCGACTCGGCGCGGATCGCCCGCGGTCCGAAACGCGCTCCCGGCCGGTTCGAGGTACCGAGGTCGAACGGCACGCCGACGACGGCCACGTCGAGCTCGGCGAGCGCACTGGTGCCGGGTAACCGCATGTAGGTGGCGATCCCTCCGAAGCGGGGCATCTCGTTGCCGCCAAGCGGCTGCGGATGAGGCTCCATACGCGCCACCCTACGGGGCCGCTACGAGCTGGCGAATGTGATGCGCGCGGCGTCGGTCGGGTGGCCGTCGCTGTCGAGCAGTGCCTCGTCGTCGTCGGACCACAGCGGGTCGGCGAACCACGCCACGGTCGGCACGTCATCGGTGAGCTGGTCGACCACCTGGCGAAAGGACGCTGCGGCATCGGCGAGTGGCGGATCCAAACGGGCGCGACCGATCGCCACCGGCAGATCGGTCTCGTCGGCGATCGCCAAGAGCAGCTCGTGCTCGCGTCCGTCGGTGCCCCAGGTACCGGCGACGGCGAACGCATCGGCGTCGGGCCGCTGAGGCTCGGCCACGACGTCGAGCGAGCGCAGATCGTGCTGGGCGACGTCGATCGCATACGCCACCGGGGCATCGCCCCCGCGCAGAATGCCGCGCGTGTCACGCCAGGCGCGTGTCGCCGTGTCCGGGACCACGTCGAACGGGATCCACCCACGCACCCGGTCGCCCCACCGCTCGGCGACGACCTCGAACCAGCGTGGCCACCACTTGGTCAGCGCCGCCTGATCGCCGAGACCGCCCTCGTTGTCGAACCAGCGCGGCACCGCAGCGTCGAGCGCGGTGCACCAGGCGTCGACACCCGCCGTGTCGAGCAGTTCGAACACCTGGTCGTACCGCTCGATCCACTCGGTGTCGACCCGGGTCGGATGCGGCTGGACCCGGGCCCAATCGACGGTCAGTCGAGCCGCATCGGCGCCAAGGGCAGCGAGCACGTCGATCGAGCGTTCGATGTCGAAGGGCGGACCCGAGGTGGGGCCCACGTCGCTGAGCGTTGCGCTCCCAAACGTGGAGTCGACCGTGAGGGCGACGCCGCGCGCGCTCACCTTCGAGATGTCGGACGACATCCTGTTGGGCGACACCCTGTTGGACGACGACCTAGATGAACGGTGTACGCGTCCACAGTTCCCCGGCGTCGACACTGACCGGTTCCGGCACGCCGCCCAACTCGATCACGTCGATCGGACCGGGGAAGCCGCGCAAGGCCACTTCGCCGTGCGGCGTGGCGGTGGCGCCGTCGGGCAGCCGACCGAGGTGCATGGTCGGCATCAACAGCTCCACGCCGGTGGCGTGATCGCACAGGCGAGCTGCCATGTTGACGGCCGAGCCGATGTAGTCGTCGCCTTCGAACAGCAGCGCGTGACCGGTGGCGAGGCCGGCGCGCACGGTGAGTGGCGAGCAGACGTCGCGGGCGCGTTCGGACAACTCGAGCACGAACGCGATGGCATCGCGCTGCTGCACGGCGACGATCATGCAGCCGTCGCCGAGCCACTTGGCGATGCGTACGCCGCGATCCGAGGCAACGGCGCGGACGATCGAGCGGAACGTGGAGAGCAATCGCCCGGCGGCATCGTCGCCGAACGCAGCGGTGTAGTTCGTGAATCCGGACAGGTCGACGAACACGAACGTGCGGGGGACACGCATACCGGCAGGCTACGGGCTGCGTCGGAGCAAGCCGAGGATGTCGGAGTAGTTTTGAAGCCAGCAGATGTCACGTTGCAAATGCGACGTGAAGGACATGTGACGTGAAGGAGTAGGGGTCTATGGCGAAGCGTTTCACCTACTCGCGTTGGGACGGCACGCAGACCGGGTTCGAGTTCGACGCCGACGCCGCCTTCGACGAGCTCACCGACGAACTGCTGTACCACGGCGACGTCAACGCCGCGCTGCGGCGGATGATGCAAGACGGGCTGAACGATCGCTCGGGCGAGCGCATGCAGGGCCTGCGCGAGCTGCTCGAGCAACTGCGCGACGAACGCCAGTCGCGCCTCGATCGGTCGGATCTGGGTGGCGTGTACGACGAGATCAACGCCGAGCTCAACGACATCGTCGACGAAGAGCGCCACGCCATCGAGAACGCGGTGCGCGATGCGCAGAGTTCCGGCGACGAGCGTCGGATGGCCAACACCGAGGCCACGGCGATGGATCGCAACATGGCCCTCGACATGCTCCCCGACGACCTTGCGGGCAAGGTGCGCGAACTCGACGCCTACAACTTCGAGTCCGACGAAGCGCAGCGCCGGTTCGAGAATCTGATGGAAAAGCTGCGCGAGCAGCTGATGCAGCAGATGGTCGATCAGATGTCCGGGGCGATGCAGAACATGACCCCCGAAGACATGGCTCGGATGAAAGACATGATGGCGGCGCTCAACGAGATGCTCGAGCGCCATCAGCGCGGTGAGGACCCGAAGTTCGAAGAGTTCATGGAGCAGTACGGCGACTTCTTCCCGGAGAATCCGGAGACCGTCGAAGAGCTGCTCGAGCAGATGGCCCAGCGGATGGCGGCGATGCAGGCGATGCTCAACTCGATGACGCCCGAACAGCGGGCCCAGTTGCAGCAGTTGAGCGATCAGTTGCTCGAGGACATGGATCTGCAGTGGCAGATGCAGCAACTGTCGGGGAATCTGCAGCAGATGTTCCCGCAGCTCAATTGGCAGCAGAGCTACGACTTCGAAGGACAGGACCCGATGGGGTTCGGCGAAGCGATGCAGGCGATGCAAGAGCTCGGTGAGCTCGACCAGCTCGAGAACCTGCTGCGCAACGCGTCCAGCCCGGGTGCACTCGCCGAAGCCGACATGGACCGGGTGCGCGACCTGCTCGGCGACGACGCGGCGCAATCGCTCGAACGACTGGCCGAGCTGACCAAGATGCTCGAAGAGGCCGGGTTGATCGAGCAGAAGGAAGGCCGACTCGAGCTCACCCCGCGAGGGTTGCGCAAGATCGGTTCGAATGCGTTGCGTGAGCTGTTCGCCAAGTTGACCAAGGACACCATCGGTCAGCACGACACGAACAAGCTGGGGCACGGTCACGAGCGCACGTACGACACCAAGGCGTACGAGTACGGCGATCCGTTCGAGCTCGACCTCAACCGGACGATCCGCAATGCGTTGCGTCGTCGCAGCAGCGAAGGGGCCAGCGGTACGCCGGTGCGGTTGTCACCCGACGACTTCGAGATCGATCGCACCGAGCACCTCACTCGCTCGTCGACGGTGTTGATGCTCGACCTGTCGCTGTCGATGCCGATGCGCGACAACTTCTTGCCGGCCAAGAAGGTGGCGATGGCGCTGCATCACCTGATCGCCTCGCAGTTTCCGCGCGACTATCTGGGTCTGGTCGGGTTCTCCGAAACGGCGCGCATCCTCACGGCCGAGCAACTCCCCGAGGTGTCGTGGGACTTCGTCTACGGCACCAACATGCACCACGGGTTCACCCTCGCTCGATCGTTGTTGGCCAAGCAGACCGGCACGAAGCAGATCATCATGATCACCGACGGCGAGCCGACCGCCCACATCACCGCCGACGGGCAACCGTTCTTCAGTTATCCGCCGGTTCGTGAAACGGTGGAAGCGACGTTGCGCGAGGTGGTCCGCTGCACCAAAGAGCAGATCCGGATCAACACCTTCGGCCTCGGCGCCGATGGGTCATTGCGTGCCTTCATCGAGCAAATGACCCAGATCAATCGCGGCCGGGCGTTCTTCACGACGCCGGAGAATCTCGGCGACTACGTGCTCGTCGACTTCATCGAAGGCAAGCGCGAAATGGCCCGCGGCCGCCGCGCTGGCTGAACAGTCCTGGCTGCGCGGGTTCCTCACCGCGAATTGTCAACGCGAATATCTCACCTTGCGAATCCGCGCGACCACTGGCAGAATTACCGGAGTGTAATTACAGCGCTGTGCGCGCTGGTGTCTTTCGCTAATTGATTCGCAATTTGACGGGCCTGGCAGGAGGTCCCCATGCAGTTCATCACCACCTCGAGCATCACGGTGAGTGCCGTGCCGGTCGAACCCGACCCGGACTGGCACGACAACGCCAACTGTCTGGGCGTCGACCCCGACTTGTTCTTCCCCGAGCGCGGCGCGTCCACCCGCGAGGCCAAGGAGGTCTGCCGCGGCTGCGAAGTGCGCCACGACTGCTTGGAGTTCGCCTTGCAGAACGGTGAGAAGTTCGGCATCTGGGGTGGCTTGTCCGAGCGCGAGCGGCGGCGGATCCGCCGTCAGCGCGCCCAGGTGGCGCGCAGCTCGATCACCGCCTGAGTCCGCTCCTGCCGTTGCGCCGCTCAGGCTGCCCGCGCCGCAGTTGTCGTCGCGGTGCGGTAGCCTCACATCATGTTCGGTTCCAGCGAGATGATCATCGTCCTCGTCATCGTCCTGGTGCTCTTCGGGGGCTCGCAGTTGCCGAAGCTCGCCAAGAACCTCGGCAAGGCGCAGAAGGAATTCAAAGACGGCATCGCCGAGGCCGACAAGGCCGACGAGAAGCCTGCCAGCGAGTCGGCGTCGGCCAAGACCGAAACCAAGACCGAGAGCAACGACGCCCCACCCAGCTCCTGAGCTGATACCAGCCGGCGCAGTGAGCGCCAGCGAGCAAGCCTGGCGCGAGGCCGTCCAGCCCTGTAGCGCTCTGACGTGCCGTCAGGCCGAGCCAATCGTGAACAGCCGGCGCCGCGAGCGCCAGCGAACAAGCCTGGCGCGAGGCCGTCCAGCCCTGTAGCGCTCTGACGTGCCGTCAGGCCGAGCCAATCGTGAACGGCCGGCGCAGTGAGCGCTAGCGAGCAAGCCTGGCGCGAGGCCGTCCAGGCATGAAGTACGCAGTCGCTCAGTAAGGCCGAGCCAATCGTGAACGGCCGGCGCAGTGAGCGCGAGCGAGCCTGGCGCGAGGCCGTCCAGGCGTGAAGTGCTCAGTCGTTCAGTAAGGCCGAGCTTTCAGTACGGCGACGCTTGAGGATCCGCCGGCGCTCGCGTTCGCTGCATCCGCCCCACACACCGTGATCGATGCGCTCTTCGAGCGCGTAGTCGAGGCAGCGCTCCTGCACGGGGCAGTCGCGGCAGATCTTGCGGGCGCGATCGACGCCCACCCCGTCGCTGGGGAAGAACGTGGCCGGCGGGTACAGGCGGCAGTTGCCCTCGGCCATCCAGGCGGTCATCGAGTCGGGATCGGGGGGTGCGGTGTCCAGCTCCGACGGCCGGTCGTCGGCGACGAGCGTCGTGCGCGTCGAAACGACCGACACGGGGCTGCCCGCGGCGGTCGCGTCGGATTTCTTGGTGCGGCTGCTGATTCGAGAGATCACGGTGGTTCCTTTCCGCCTGGTCCGCCGAGTGGCGACGTAACAAGTAGACGTTGTGCATCGGTCTGCGGTTCCCGCCCGGAGACCGATTTCTTGATCGTTTCGTGACAGTGGCGTCCCGTTGCGCTCCCGCCACAGTGGGCGGGCGCGTCGCAAGGATCAGTGTTGCGGTGTTGACGCTCGATCGTAACGTGTTCGTAATGTGGAGTCCAGCATTTTGCTGGCGCGCCCTGCATCCAACCGCCCGCGGTGGCGGGTCGACGCCGCCGCGTGCAGGTAACATCGCTGGTCATGACCGATGTCGTCGAGGCCCCAGAGCCGCGTGCGCACGCGCGCATCGTGTACCACGGGCCGGTCGCGCCGCACTGGGAGGTCTACGGCGACTGGGGTGACCGCCAGGCGCTCGACGAGTTCCGCGCACGGGTGCTGGCCCGCTTGGTGCTGCTGCCGCGCGACGATCCGCAGTTCCGACGCAACCGCGAACGAATCGTGCGCGATGCCGAGCGCGAGAACATCTCCATCGAGTGGGATCTCGGTCGTCCCGAACCCGAGGAGTAGGCCGCGCCGCTCGGCCGGCACGATCAGATGCTGGATGAACGGTTTCTCAATCGCGAGCTGAGCTGGCTCGGGTTCAACGACCGCGTCTTGCAACTCGCCCGCGAACCCGGAATCCCGCTGCTGGAGCGGGCCAAGTTCTGTGCGATTGCGTCGACCAACCTCGACGAGTTCTTTCAGGTGCGCGTCGCTGCGTTGCACGACCAAATCGCGGCAGGGATCGATCGGCCCACCGACGACGGTCGCACGCCGTCGCAGCAGCTTGCGGCCATCCTGCAACGCGTCCCCGGGTTCGTCGAGCGACGTGACGAGACGTACCTCGACCAACTCGTGCCCGAGCTCGCCGCCAACGGCGTGCACATCATCGACTATGCCGACACGACGATCGACGAGCGCCGGGCGCTCGACGAGTTGTACGACGAGCGCGTGTTCCCGGTGCTCACACCCCTCGCCGTCGATCCGGGCCATCCGTTCCCCTATATCTCCGACCTGGCGCTGTCGTTGGCGGTGCATGTTGCCGACCCCGAGACCGGGGATCGTCGGTTCGCCCGGCTGAAGATCCCCAACGTGTTCCCCCGACTGGTCACCACGTCGGCGGGACGTCTCTTGCCGGTCGAGCAGTTGATCGCGGCCAAGCTCGACCGGTTGTTCGTCGGGATGGTCATCGAGGAGTGGGCGCCGTTTCGCGTCAGTCGCAACGCCGACCTCACGCTCGAAGAGGACGAAGCCGACGACCTGCTCGAGGCGGTCGAGATGGAGCTTCGCCGCCAACGTTTCAAGCAGGCGGTTCGGCTCGAGGTGCCGCATGGGATCGGGTCAGAGATCCTCGAACTCCTCGTGCGCGAACTCGAGCTGCGCCACGACGACGTCGTGTACCAGCGGGCGCCGATCGACTTGTCGTGCCTGTGGCAGCTGCTCGACCTCGATCGGCCCGACCTGAAAGACGACGTTTGGACGCCGGTCGTGCCGGGACGAATCGCCGCTGCCGACGACGGCGAGCGACCGATCTTCGACGTGCTCCGGCATCGAGCGATGCTCGTCCACCATCCGTACGAGAGCTTCACGGCCAGCGTTGAGGAGTTCATCTCGCAGGCCGCCGACGACCCGCGGGTGCAGTCGATCAAGATGACGCTGTACCGCGCCGGCGGCGACAGCGCGATCATCCGCAGCCTGATTCGCGCAGCCGAGCGCGGCGTGCAGGTTGCCGTGCTCGTTGAACTCAAAGCGCGATTCGACGAGGCCACCAACGTGCAATGGGCCAAACAGCTCGAACGCGCCGGCGTCCATGTGGTGTACGGCATGGTCGGGCTGAAGACGCACAGCAAGGTGGTGTTGGTGGTGCGCGACGACGGCGACCGACTGCGCCGGTACTGCCACATCGGCACCGGCAACTACAACGGCAAGACGGCGCGCATCTACGAGGACATCGGGATCCTCACCTGTGACCTCGGCATCGGCGCCGACGCCGCCCAGCTGTTCAATCACCTCACTGGCTACAGCCGGTCGGAGGACTACCGCGAGATGCTGGTTGCGCCCCGCGACCTACGGCGACAGCTCATGGATCTCATCGAGCACGAGGCGTCCTTCGGTGCCGACGGGCACATCACGCTCAAGTGCAATTCGATCGCCGACCGAGACATCATCGAGGCGCTGTACGCGGCAAGCGCAGCCGGCGCGCGGGTCGACGCCGTCGTCCGCGGTATCTGCTGTTTACGTGCGGGCGTGCCGGGCCTGTCGGAGAACATCAGGGTGCGCAGCATCCTCGGCCGTTTCCTCGAACACTCGCGGATCTACCGCTTTGCCCACGGCAACGTGGTGCACGGCACGCGGCTCGATGGTGCCGAGAGCGACGCGGTTCATCTCATCGGATCCGCCGATCTCATGCCGCGCAACCTCAATCGGCGCGTCGAGGTGATCGTGCCCATCGAGCATCTACGGCACATCGCGTGGCTCGACCAGGCACTCGATTTTGCGCTCGCCGACGACATCGTGTGTTGGGAGCTGCAACCCGACGATCAATGGACGCGCATCGGGCCGACGAACGCGTTCGAACCGCACGCCCAAGAGCGCATGTATCGGTGGGCGTCGGAACAACAGCTCACCGGGCGGCCGTAACCGCTCGCTCCTGACCACGCGCAGTGTGGCGCTGGTCGCGCGGCGCGGGTGAGCGGCCACAGTTGGTCGAGGCGCCGCCGACCGTTCACGTGTCGTTCACCTTCGTCGGGGTGGCGGTTCACTTCCCACGTTTAGTTTGCCGCCCGGCGGGAGCTCGAACGGCCCCGCCATCCATTACTGGTAGACCATCCGCCCGCCGCGAGTCGGTGGGTCCCTCCCCCGAATTGGAGTTCAACGCGTGAACACTCCCAAGCGTCGAATCTTTGCCGGTGCGGTTGCACTGGCGCTCGTTGCCGCGGCCTGCGGTGACGACGACGACAGCAGCGATACGACCGAGGCCGCGGCCAGCGAGACCACCACCGCTGAGACCACGGCGACCACCGAGGACGACATGTCCGAGGACACCACGGCGACGACCGACGACATGACCGAGGACACCACCGGCGACACAGTGGCTCCGCCCGATGGTGGCAGTGGCGGCGACATCCCGACCGGCGTCTCCGGCACCCTGATCGGCGCCGGTGCGTCGTCGCAGGCCGCGGCGATGCAGGGCTGGCAGGCCGGCTTCCAGGCGATCGAGACCGACGCCACCGTCGAGTACGACCCGATCGGCTCGGGCGGTGGCCGCGAGCAGTTCCTCGCTGGCGGCACCAACTTCGCCGGTTCGGACGCCTTCTTGGACGACGAGGAGTTCGAGCAGTCGGTCGAGGTCTGCGCCGGTGACTCGGGTGCGATCAACCTTCCGCACTACATCAGCCCGATTGCGCTGCCGTACAACCTCCCGTCGATCGACGGCTCGACCCTCAACCTCACCCCGGAAGTGATCGCCGGCATCTTCGCCAACGAGATCACCAACTGGAACGACGAGGCCATCGCCGCCGACAACCCGGACATCGAGCTTCCGGACCTGGTGATCAACCCGGTCCACCGCTCGGATGAGTCCGGCACCACGGAGAACTTCACCGACTACATGAGCCAGGCGGCGCCTGACATCTGGACGTTCGGTGCACTCGAGGACTGGCAGGGTGACGGCCCGGGTGGTGGCGAAGGTGCGCCGCAGACCAGCGGCGTCGTCGCTGCCGTCGGCGCCGGTGAAGGTTCGATCGGCTACGCCGACGCCAGCCAGATCGGTGACCTGCCGGCCGCTGCGGTGTCGGTTGCCGGTGAGTTCGTCGAGTTCTCGCCAGAGGCTGCCGGCCGCATCGTCGACTCGTCGGAGCGCCTCGCCGGTCGTAACGACTTCGACTTCGCCATCGAGGTCAACCGCAACCCGACCACCGCCGACACGTACCCGATCGCACTGGTCTCGTACCACATCGTGTGCCTCGAGTACGACGACCAGAACACGGTCGACCTGATCAAGGCGTTCATGGCGTACGTCGGCTCCGACGAGGGCCAGGCAGCTGCCGCCGAGTCGGCAGGCGCGGCGCCGATCTCGCCTGAGGTGCAAGCTGAGATCCTGACGTCGATCGACGCCATCTCGGTCGCTTCCTGACCGTCCCGAAACGTCACCTAACATCGCGTCAGCGATGACTGTGAACGATTGACGCAGATGCCGGGCGAGCCGCAACGGTGCGGCTCGCCCGGCCTGCGTTTCTTCGTTCGATCGCTCCTCCCACCATTTCGCTCAACAGTTAGCTCGCGAGTTCGCTCGCAAGCTCGCCCGCCATCCCGCCCGCCGTCCCGTCCGGAGGAATCGGCCACGTGACCATCACCGAATCGCCGCCCGGCGCATCCGCCAGCCCGCGCAAGACCGAAAAGACGTCGAAGCTGGGCGACCGGATCTTCGGCGGTATTTCGTTCTTCGCCGGCCTGATGATCTTGATCACCCTCGCCGGGGTGTTCATCTTCTTGCTCACCGAGGCGTGGCCGGCGCTGTTCGCCGATCCGGGCGAGTTGTCCGGCAACAAGACGTTCATCGAGTACGTCACCCCGCTGGTCTTCGGCACGATCTATGCGGCGCTCATCGCCTTGTTGTTGGCGATGCCGATGGCGGTGCTCGTGGCGTTGTTCATCAGCCACTACGCGCCGCGCAAGATCGCGGTCACACTCGGCTACTTCGTCGACCTGCTGGCGGCAATCCCCAGCGTGGTGTTCGGCTTGTGGGGCATCGCCGTGCTCGCCCCGATCCTCTCGCGCAGCGTGTTCCCATGGCTCGAGGACAACCTCGGGTTCCTCCCGTTCTTCGCCGGGCCGGCGTCGACCAGCGGGCGCACGATGATGACCGCTGCGATCGTGCTGGCGGTGATGATCCTGCCCATCATCACCGCCATTTCACGTGAAGTGTTCTTGCAGACGCCCCGCCTGCACGAGGAAGCGTCACTCGCCCTGGGCGCCACGCGCTGGGAGATGATCAAGCAGGCGGTGCTGCCATATGGCCGCTCGGGTGTGATCTCCGGTGGCATGCTCGGCTTAGGCCGGGCGCTCGGCGAGACCATGGCGGTCACGATCATTCTGTCGCCCGCCGACATCATCACGTTCAACGTGATCAGCAACCAGAACTCGAACACGATCGCCGCGAACATTGCGTTGAAGTTCCCCGAATCGTCGGGCCTCGCGGTCAATCGCTTGATCGCAACGGGGCTCGTGCTCTTCGCGATCACGTTCATCGTCAACTTCTTGGCACGCAGGATCGCCGCCGCTGGGTTCTCGGGAGCGGACGGATGAGCACCACGACCGATCTTCGTCCAGTTGCGCCGGCCCCTGAAGGGCCGACCGGGCTCAAGCACGGCAAGCTGACCAGGATCCAGCACTACCTGATCATCGCCGGGGCGATTGCGCTCGGCGCGGTGAGTTGGCTCATTCAAGGGGCCTCACCGAACTGGGCCCGCTGGATCATCGTGTCGGTACTCGCCTACTGCCTGCTGATCTACGGCATTTCGCGGGCCATCGAGGGCAAACGCGAAGCGATGGACCGACTGATGTTGGCTGTCGTCACCTGTGCATTCCTCGTGGTGGCGATCCCACTCGTCTCGGTTGTGTGGACCGTGGTCTCCGAAGGAGCACCCCGGTTCGACGTCGACTTCTTCACTGAGACGATGCGCGGCGTCGTCGGCGAGGGCGGCGGCGCATACCACGCGATCATCGGCACGCTATTGATCACGGGGCTCGCAGCCCTGATCTCGGTTCCGTTCGGCGTCTTCACCGCGGTGTACCTCGTCGAGTACGGCCACGGCACCAAGCTCGCTCGAGGCATCACGTCGATGGTCGACGTGATGACCGGCATCCCTTCGATCGTCGCCGGGTTGGCGGCATACGCCTTGTTCGAAATCCTCTTCGGACCCGGCACGCGCTCGGGCCTCGCCGGTGCATCGGCGTTGACCCTGTTGATGGTGCCGATCGTGGTGCGCGCCGCTGAAGAGATGCTGCGGCTCGTACCCAACGAGCTGCGCGAAGCGTCGTACGCGCTCGGCGTGCCGAAGTGGAAGACCATCGTCAAGGTCGTGATTCCCACGGCAATCGCCGGCATCATCACCGGCATCGTCTTGGCCATCGCCCGCGTGATCGGTGAAACCGCGCCGCTGCTCGTGACCGCCGGCCTTGCCCAGGGTGTCAACTGGAACCCGTTCGACGGCCGCATGACCACCTTGCCGGTGTTCACCTACTACCAGTACGTGCAGCCCGGGCTTCCGCCAGAAGCCGGTCAGGAGCGGGCGTGGACCGGTGCGCTCGTGCTGATCCTGATCGTGATGATCTTGTTCTCCCTGGCACGCGTCCTGTCGACCGTGCTCAAACCCAAGGGGCTGCGCTGAGTGCGCATCCGATCTACATTGACCGTGACCCCGTCATGATCGTTACTCCGTCATGATCGTCACTGCGTCATTGACCGTTCTCCCGCTGAATCCGCTGAATCCCACCTCGAAAGGCCTCCACCGATGACCGACGGCACCGAGTTGCAAACCGAGACCGTCACCGACACGGCGACGGCGACCACCACGTCTGGCGCCGAGGCGGCCACGACGGCGACGGTGTACGACAACCGCATCCAGTCGCGCAACCTGAACATCTACTACGGCGACTTCCTTGCAGTGAAAGACGTCAACATGGACATCGAGCCGCGCTCGGTCACCGCGTTGATCGGCCCGTCCGGGTGTGGCAAGTCGACCTACATCCGTTCGCTCAACCGGATGCACGAGGTGATCGACGGGGCCTACGTCGAGGGTTCGGTGATGCTCAACGGCGAGGACCTCTACGGCGCGGGTGTCGACCCGGTGGCGGTGCGCCGCAAGGTCGGAATGGTGTTCCAGCGGCCGAACCCGTTCCCGACGATGTCGATCGCCGACAACGTCCTCGCGGGCAAGAAGTTGAACAGCAACCGGATGAGCAAGTCGGAGTCGGAAGACCTGGTCGAGAAGTCGCTGCGCGGGGCCAATCTCTGGGAAGAGGTCAAGGACCGACTCGACAAGCCTGGCTCCGGCCTCTCGGGTGGGCAGCAGCAGCGCCTGTGCATCGCTCGGGCGATCGCCGTTGAGCCCGAGGTGCTGTTGATGGACGAGCCCTGTTCGGCGCTCGACCCGATCTCGACGCTGGCGATCGAGCAGCTGATGGCCGAGCTCAAAGAGACGTACACGATCGTGATCGTGACGCACAACATGCAACAGGCGGCCCGCGTCTCCGAACGCACGGCGTTCTTCTCCATTGACGGCACCGGCCAGCCCGGCTACGTCGTCGAGATGGACGACACCACCGTGATGTTTTCCAACCCCAAAGAACAAGCAACGATCGACTACGTGACCGGCAGGTTCGGCTAGTGACCACCGAGCTGCGCGCGGAGTTCCACGAGCAGCTCGACGAGATCCAGACCGGGATCGCCAGGATGTCGGCCGGGGTCACCGAGCTGATCCCCCGAGCCACCGACATCCTCCTCGACATGGATCTCGAGGGTGCCGAATACCTGATCCTCGGCGACGAGGAGTACGACGCCCGGTCGGTTCGCCTCGAAGAGCGCTGCTTCGAAACCATCGCCCTACAAGCGCCGGTGGCCAGCGACCTGCGGGCGTTGGTCTCGGCGATCAAGATCATCGCCGACGTCGAACGTTCGGCCGACCTGTGCGTCAACATCTGCAAGGCCGCGCGCCGGATCTACGGCCATGCCCTCGACGCCAACCTGCGAGGGGTGATCCAGAAGATGGGCTCCCAGGCGCAGGTGCTGTTCAAGGAAGCGACCGAGGCGTACCTCAATCACAGCGCGGTACGCGCCGCCGCCCTGCGCGACATGGACGCCTACCTCGACGACCTGCACCGCCAGTTCATCCAGGTGATCTTCGAGAGCCACGCCGCTGGCTCGCTCGACCTCCAGGTGGCGGTGCAACTGGCCGTGGTCGCCCGGTTCTACGAACGCATCGGCGACCATGCGGTCAACGTTGGCGATCGAGTGCGGTACATCGTCGACGGTTGGCTCCCCGAGTTCCCGTATCCCGAGAGCGACAACGACCCGCCGAAGACCCCCCTCGGTTCGGGGGAGTGATGTTGACCGTCGTCGTCGCAGCACTCGCCGGTGTCGTGATCGGCGGCGTCGTTGCGGCGTTGGTGTTCCGTTCCACGCGCAGCTCGTCAACCGTGGTGGTGGATCCCACACCGCCGGGCGGTCGCGCGCTGACCCCCGACGACGAGATCGCCTTGGCGTTGCGTGAAGCGGTCGACTACCTCGAGATCGGCGTGGTGGTGATGTCCGCCACCGGACGACTCGAGTATCGCAACCGGGCGGCGCGCGCCTTCGACGGCACCCATGTCGGCATCCTCATCGCGGAGGAAGTCGAGCAAATCCTCGGCGAAGCCCGAGGAGGTCGCCAGTCGCGGCGGATCGTCGAAGTGCAGGGCCCACCGAAGATGTGGATGACCGTCGTCGCCGAGCCGTTGCCGGGAGGCGCCGCCGCGGCGACGATCCAAGACGTCAGCGAGCGCATGCGTACGGACGCGATGCGCACCGACTTCGTCACCAACATCTCCCACGAGCTGAAGACGCCGGTCGGGGCGATCGCCGTGCTCGCGGAAGCCCTGGGCGAGGAACCCGATCCCGACACGGTCACGCGCGTGTCGGAGCACCTCGTGATCGAGTCGCATCGGGCGGTGCGCACCATCGACGACCTGTTGCGTCTGTCGCAGATCGAGTTCTCCAAGCTCGGCGAGGAGGTGGTCGAGGTCCGCACGCTCGTGGCCACCGCGATCAGCCGCGGCCAGGCAGCCAACCGCGGCCGCGACATCACCGTGACCGCGATCGATGCAGGCGCACCAGTGCACCTGCGGTGCGATCGCCGCCAGATCGAGTCGGCACTCGGCAATCTCGTGGAGAACGCTGTGAAGTACAGCCACGACGGTGGTGTGGTGCAGGTACGCACCCGCCTGGACGACCACGCCATCGAGCTGATGGTCGCCGACCAGGGCGTGGGCATTCCGGCGCGCGACCTCGATCGCATCTTCGAGCGCTTCTATCGCGTCGACAAGGCACGCAGCCGGGAAACCGGTGGCTCGGGCCTCGGGCTGGCCATCGTTCGCCACGTCGCCAGCAATCACGGAGGCGACGTACTCGTGCACTCGCAGGAAGGCGAGGGCTCGACCTTCGTGTTGCGCTTGCCGGCGTCGCTCCTCGTCGACTCGCCCATCGCCGGTGAGCATGTACCGGCTGCCACCACGTCGGGCCGCGCCACCGATCAGACAATGGCGCAGACCGCCGACAGCAACCAGCGCATCGCACACACCGCCGATCGCACCGAGAAGGAGGCATCGAGATGAGCGAGGCAACGATTCTCGTCGTCGAGGACGAGGCCAGCTTTGTGGAAGCGCTGACGATCGGCCTCAAGCGCGAAGGGTTCGACGTCGCCGTGGCCGTGGACGGTGCCGAAGCGCTCGACCGCTACGACGTGGTGCAACCCGACCTGGTGCTGCTCGACGTGATGCTGCCCAAGGTGAGCGGCGTCGACGTGTGCCGTCAGCTGCGCAAGCGCACGCAGGTGCCGATCATCATGGTCACCGCCAAGTCGGCCGAGATCGACACGGTCGTCGGGCTCGAGGTCGGCGCCGACGACTACGTGAGCAAGCCGTATCGGCTGCGCGAACTGATCGCCCGCATCAGGGCGGTACTCCGTCGTGCCGACACCAACGGCAACGCCCCGATCATGACGCCGGGCATGCTCGAAGTCGGCGACGTGCAACTCGATGCCGAAGAGCACCGGGCCTCGGTGAACGGCGTCGAGCTGAGCCTGCCGCTCAAGGAGTTCGAGCTGCTGCACCTGCTGCTGGCCAACGCCGGCCGCGTGCTCCCACGCGAAACGTTGATCGACCGCGTCTGGGGCAGCGACTACGTCGGCGACACCAAGACACTCGACGTTCACGTGAAGCGCCTGCGCTCGAAGATCGAACCCGACCCGGCGGTGCCGACGCGCATCGTCACCATCCGCGGGTTGGGGTACAAGTACGAGCGCTCCTGAGTCACGATCGGTGATCACTGCGACGCCGAGCTGGCCGTAGCATCGGCGCCGTGACCGCTGCCGCGCCGTCGCGTCGGGTACCGCCGAGCAAGTTTCGCAAGCTGGCGTTGACCCATGCGTTGATGATGGCCGGCGACGCGGCGATGGTCGTCGCCCTCGCCGACTCGCTGTTCTTCGACATCGATCTCGATGCGGCGCGCAGCCGTGTGCTGCTGTTCCTCGCCCTCGGTGTCACCCCGTTTCTCGTCGTCGCTCCGCTGATCGGTCCGGCGATCGACCGCGTCGCCGGCGGCCGGCGGTTGGTGATTCAGCTCGTCGCCGTGGCCCGCGTGATCCTGATGGTGCTGATGGCTCGGTTCGTCGACGCGTTGGCCTTGTTTCCGTTGGTGTTCGCCTCGCTCGTTTTGCAGAAGACCTACGTGGTCAGCAAATCCGCGCTGGTGCCGAGCACGGTGCGATCCGAGACGGAGCTCGTCGAAGCGAACTCGAAGCTCGGCTTGATCGCCGGGCTGACCGGCGCGGTGGCGGTGATGCCGGCCGGCCTACTGCTGCAGATCGGCGGGTCGACCGCCACCCTGATCTACGGCGCCGGCTTGTTCGTCGCCGCGTTCGTCGCCGCCACGCGGCTCCCGCCCGAGGTGGTGGCGACGCGTCAGGAGGCGAGCGAAGAGACCGTCCAACTGCACTCGGCGAGCATTCGCACCGGTGCGTTCGCCATGACGGTGCTGCGGGGTGCAGTCGGGTTCACGCTCTTTCTCGCTGCCTTCTGGCTACGGGCGCAGGACTCGGGCACGTTGTGGTTCGGTGCGGTCGTCGCCGTGTCAGCCGTGGCCACGATGGTCGGCAACGCATTGGCGCCGCGGCTGCGCAACCGGTTGCGCGAAGAGACGATGCTGTCGGTTGCGCTCGTCGCCGCTGCCGTGGTCGCCGTCGCTGCCGCAGTGCTCGGCGGCGCCGTGGCCCTGGTGTTGCTCGCCGGGGTGCTCAACTTCGTTGCCTCGCTCGGCCGCCTGAGCTTCGAGTCGATCGTCCAACGCGATGCCCCCGGCGCCAACCAGGGTCGCGCGTTTGCGCTGTTCGAGACGCGCTTTCAGCTGTCGTGGGCGGCGGGCGCGTTCATCGCCGTGGCCCTGCAGCTGACCGTCGGCCCCGGTGCTGTTGCCGTTGCCGTGGCGACGATCGCCGCGAGCGTGTACCTACGGGTGGATGCCGCGCCGGCTAGGCGCCGGTCACCCGGGCGATCCAGAGGCCAGGGGCCTCGATCTCGTTCGGCGTCGGAACGGCCCCGTCCTCGCTGAACAACGGTGCCAGACCGGTTTCGCCGGCGCGGTCGACCACGCCCTGCACGAAGGCCTTGCCGCGGGCGGTCTGTTCTGCCCCGAGCCGGATCCCGAGCAGCCGCTCGACGAACACATCGTCGGGCGACGTGTCGGCGCGGCGCCGGCGCACGGCCTCGGCGATCTGCAGCGCATTGCCGCCGATCACGCGTACGGCGACCGCATCGACCACCCAGTCGATGACGCCGATGGTGGTCGCCACCGCCGCATCGAGCTGCGGCTGCAGTGCCAGTTGCTCATCGGACTGGACGGCGCCCAACAGCACCTCGGGATCGCCGAACGCCTGCTGCATGGCGGCGATCGGATCGCCGCCGTCGAGATCGAGCGATGTCAGCTTGTCGGTGACCGCCGACGGATCGGGGGAGAACGCGCCCACGTGGCGTTGCACCAGCGCTCGGAGATGGTCGGCCACCGGCGGCTGGGAGAACAGCGTCAGGCCGGCCAGCTCGTGGCTGATCACCCACAGGCGCATCTCGTCGAGGGCGATCTCCCATTCGCTCGCGAACGCGTCGATCGTGGGCGGTACCACCGTGATCGCCGGGGTGGCCCTGGGGATCGGCAGGTCGTACACGCCAAAGGCCCGACGGGCCAGGGCGCCGACCATCGATCCGACGCTCATCCCCATCATCGCGGGAGCCATCATCTTGCTCAGGCCGGCCATCATCTGCGCCATGGGGTCGTCGCTCGACCCCGCATCGTCGCTGCCGCCGAGTGATGTCGCCAGCTCGGTGAACAATGGCCGATACGCCTCGAGCGTCTGCTGGGCCCATTGCTCGGGCGTAGCCACTTCGGGTTCCACGTCGGGGACATCGAGGCCCATCACGTCGGCGACGTGCAGGCGGGCGATGCGCGCCAGGTCGGCATAGGCGATGCGTACTGCGGGATCGACGTTGGCAGAGGTGCCCGAAGTGGGCGAGCCGGGCATCAATCCGCCGCCCGACGCCGAGAGCAGGGCGAACTGGCGCGCCGCGTCCCAGTTCAGTGGGCCTTGGCCGGCGAGCGCGCGCGACAGATCGCCGAACAACGGCAGGCCGGCCAACGGGTCCTGGGCACCGTCGTCGGGATCGAACGGGGAGACGTCGTCGTCGGCCATGGTCAAATGCTACGGCCCGCCACCCCGGGTCGCGCCCGCAGCGAACCCGTAGGGTGGCGGGATGTCATCGGTCGCCACGGTCGCCTTCGTCGGCGCCGATGGCCCATTGGCCCGCCGCGTCGAGCGGTTGATCGACGACTGTCCCGGCCTCACACGTGTCCATGACGACGGAGCCGGTCGCGATGGCGATGAGACTTCGCCGGCCGAGCGCCGGGCGACCGTCGTGGTCGACCTCGGGAGCAGCGACTACGACCGCCGCGCCGAGCGTCGCGAGAGTGCTACCGAGTCGTGCTCCACCATGCTCGATGCCGCCGACCGGTGTTGCGCCGAACATGTCGTGTTCGTGTCGTCGGCCCTCGTGTACGGGGCGTCGGAGAACAACCCGATCCCGCTCACCGAAGACGCGGTGTTGCGGCCCGACGTGGAGTTTGTGTTTGCCCGTCAGCTGGCGTCGGCCGAAGAATTGGTCGAACAGTGGCGGCGCGCCCGACCCGGGCGTACCGCGGCCGTGCTGCGTCCCGCGCTGGCGCTCGCCGAGGGGGAGAGCTCCCGGCTGGCGCGCGCCGTTGTGGCCGGGCTCGGATGGCGGTTCGCTGTTGCCGACCCACCGGCGCAGTTTCTCCATCTCGACGATCTCGCCGCGGCGGTGATCACAGCGGTGGGCGCCCGTCTCGACGGGGTGTACAACGTGGCCCCCGACGGCTGGGTGGCGGGCGAACGAGTGCGCGCCCTGTCGGGCGAGCGGCCGCGCGTTCCACTGCCCGATCGGTTGCGCGACGTGTTGGCCCGGCTGAGTTGGCGCTTCCAGCGCGGTCCGATCCCACCGGGGTTGGCGCCGTACACCCAGGCATCGTGGGTCGTCGCCAACGGGCGGCTGCGGGCCGAGGGGTGGCGTCCCACGATCACCAACGAGCAGACGTACGTCGAGGCCACCGAGGCGCCGTGGTGGACGATGATCACGCCCAAGCGCCGGCAGGAACTGACACTCGGCGGGGCCGCGGTTGGTGCCCTCGGCGCGGCGGTGCTCGGGTGGTGGGCCGCCCGGCAACTCAGTCGTCGACGTGCACGCCGGCCACGATGAACACCGAGCCCGACCGCAAGTGGGCAACGACGTGACCAACCGTGTTGACCACGACGGCATCTCCTGAGGCCGTGAGCCATGGCACGTGTCCCCACACCGTCCGGTAGGTGGCCTCGCCGACCATCACGAACACGGTCTCGTCGGGTTCCGGTGCACGCCGGGCAACACGATCGTACGGGTCGAGCGGCGCTGCCAGCACGGCGCCCGTCGCGGTGAACGTGGCCAACCCCATGGTGGGCTGGGCAGCGATGGGCCCAGCAGGGCGAACGGCGCGCACGCTCTGCACGACCGGAGGCGAGGTGGTGGCGCTCAACGTCAGCGGCGAGCCCGACCGCGACGGGGTCACTACGACCAGCAGCATCGCCACTGCGGCGATGGCCAGCGATCCGCTGGCGACGGCGATGGCGATGCTCCCACCCGCCCTGCCGGTGGGCTCGAGATCGACGTCGGCGCGCGTGGGAGCAAGCTCGGACGGATGGCGCCAGGTGCGCTCGTGTGGCGGAATCGGGCCGTGCTCCACGAAGATTGCAGCGTATACGTCCGGCGTGGAAGGTATTCCGCGGCTGCAGTGACGCGACTTCGGGGAGGAGTTGCGCCGGCTGGCTACCATGCCGATCGTGACTGCCGTGCCGATGGCTCCCTCCGATGGTCGTGATGGTCGCGATCAAGGCGATGGTCGCGATGAGTGGCTGGCGATCACCGCCGACCCGCTACCGATCGGTGAGGCCTACGAGTGGGCGGTGCTGCCGCGCTGCGGGGCGGTCGTGTTGTTCAGCGGCACGGTGCGCGATCACGCAGAGGGCCGCGACGATGTCGAGGCGCTGCATTACGAGGCCTACGAAGAGCAGGTCGTCCCCCGGTTCGCCGACATCGCGGCCGAGGCTCGGACGCGCTGGCCCGAACTCGGCCGGATCGCCATCTTCCACCGCGTCGGCCACATGGAGTTGGGCGAGTCGTCGGTGGTCGTCGTCGCATCCGCGCCGCACCGGCCCGAGGCGTTCGAGGCAGCGCGTTACCTGATCGACGCGGTGAAGCAGTCGGCGCCGATCTGGAAGCACGAGCGATGGGCTGGCGGCGCCGACTGGGGAACCGGCGCCAGCGATGTCGTCGACGCGTCGAACGTCGGAGGCGAATGAGTGCTGGTAGTCGTGATCGTTGTCGTGGTGCTGGTGGCCCTCGTCGTGGCGTGGTTGCTCGCGCGCCGACGCACTCCCGATGGCGTCGACTCGTTTCGCCGGCAGATCGATGCTCTCTCGCCCGAGGCGCGGCGGCCTACGATCGACAAGATCAAGCCCCGTGACAACGGTGACGACTCTCCAGACGCGCGAGACGCGCGAGACGCGCCAGACGCAACCGAAGATGACCGCTGATCCGTCGGCGGTTGTCCGCGCAGCAGTAGGCGAGTCGGCGACACGGAGGCCGAAAGTCTGATGGCGCGCGACCTCGCGATCGACCTGGGCACAGCCAACACGTTGGTGTACATGAAAGGCCGCGGCATCGTGTTGAACGAGCCGTCGGTCATCGCCCTCAACCGGCAAACCGGTGAGGTGTTGGCGACCGGTCGCGAGGCGTGGCAGATGATCGGGCGAACGCCGGGGTACATCGTCGCAGTCCGCCCGTTGCGCGGCGGCGCGATCACCGACTTCGAAATCACCGAACGAATGATCCGGCTGCTGCTCCAACGCGTGGGTGTCAGCCGGTTCACCCGACCCAAGGTGGTGATCTGCGTGCCGTCGGCGATCACCGAAGTCGAGCGGCGGGCGGTGACCGATGCGGCGCGCCGCGCGGGCGCGGCCGATGCCAACCTGATCGAGCAGCCGATGGCCGCGGCGATCGGCGCCGACCTGCCCATCGACGAGCCGGTCGGCAACATGGTGATCGACATCGGCGGCGGTACCAGCGAGACGGCCGTGATCAGCCTCGGTGGCATCGTCGCCCTCGAGGCGGTGCGTGTCGGCTCGTTCGACATCGATGCCGCCATCCAGAACTTCGTGCGCCGCGAACATGGCATCGCCATCGGTGAACGTACGGCGGAGGAGATCAAGGTGGCGATCGGCTCGGCCGATCCGACGCCCGACGAGAACCAGGCCGAGATCCGTGGTCGCGACCTGATGACCGGTCTCCCCAAGACCGTGCTGCTCACGCCTGAAGAGGTGCGCTTTGCCATCGAGGACGTGGTGTCGTCGATCGTGTCGTCGGTGATTCGTTGTCTGTCGAAGGCCCCACCCGAATTGAGCCAGGACTTCCTCGTACGCGGGATGTACCTCGTCGGCGGTGGTGGGCTATTGCGCGGGCTCGCCGAGCGCATCGAGCGCGAGACCGAGGTGCCCGTTCGCATGTCGAACGTGCCACTCGAAGCCGTGGTGCTCGGCGCCGGACACGTCATCGAGCATTACGAGGCGCTCAAGGGCATGTTCATGGGCGCCCGCCGCTAGGTCGAGTCGATGCGTACCAGGGCGCCAGCGTTGGAGATGGCGAAGAGTTGCTCGTCGGGCCCGCTGCCCACCGCCACCAGCTCGGGAAGCACGCCGACCTCGATCGCCCGCGGCGACGCACTCGTCGACGTCGGGTCGAACGCCAGGATCTCGCCCGAGCAGTAGTCGCCGAACACATACCAGCCGTCGAGGTCGGTGATCAGCGAGCCGCGATACAGCGCACCCCCACTGACCGAGCAGCGCCCGTTCTCGTGGCGGTAGGTGAAGCGGGGGCCGACATGGCCGTCGGGATCTTGGTCGTCGTTGAAGCGTTCATCGCCCTCGAACGCGCTCCAGCCGAAACTCACCCCGCGTCCGCCCGTGGGCGCATCTCCGGCTAGTGCTGCGTTGACCTCTTCGATGTCGTTCTGCCCGACGTCGGCGACCCACAAATCACCGGTCTGCCCGTCGAATGAGAAGCGCCACGGGTTGCGCAGACCGTACGACCAGATCGTCTCGTCGGCGCCGTCGACGCCGACGAACGGGTTGTCGGGCGGCACCGTGAACGGCTCGTCGCCAGAAGCTCGCGGTTCGATGCGCAGGATCTTGCCGAGCGGAGTCGAGAGGTCGAGCGACGCGCGCAATGGGTCGTCGGCCGAACCGCCGTCGCCGAGCCCGATGTACAGCAGATCGTCGGGTCCGAAGGCCAGCTGGCCGCCGTTGTGGTTGGGGAACGGCTGCTCCACGGTGAGCAACTCGCGGAACGAGTCGGTGTCGAACTGCGCGGTGACGGGGTCGATCGCGAACTCGGCGATCACCGTCTCGCCGTCGGCGCCGCTGAAGTGCACGTATGCCAGGTCGGCGTTCGGGTGGAAGGCCAGCCCGAGCAACCCTTGCTCGCCGCCGGCGGTGACCCGCTCGGTGATATCGAGCACCTCGGTCTCCGAGAGGTCGTCGACGGCGAGGATCCTCCCGGCCTGTTCGTGCACGAACAGACGGCTGTCGAGCGGTCGCACCGCGACCCCGGTCGGCTGTTCGAACGTGCCGGCTTCCGTGAGCACCAACGTCGGCTCCGGAAGCGGGCCTGTCGATGGGGGCTCGTCGTCGTCGCTCGGTGCGGTCGGCAGGTCGGCGTTGGGCGACGGCATGATCGTGGTGGTCGGACCGGATGGAGCCGTCGGCGGGGTCGGGTCGAGCCCAAGGTCGAGATCGAGGGTGTCGCTGATGCCGCTCTCGGCGCCATTGGTGTCGTCGCCGTCGCTCGATCCGCCGCACGCGGCGATCAGCAGCCCGAGGCCGATGGCGACGTGGATGCCGACGCCGCGGGTACGAGTGACGCGTCGCTCAGACGTCGGCACGGGTCAGTCCCTCCTGGACGACACTCACCACGAGTCGCCCGTCGCTGGTGAAGATCGATCCGCCAGCCAGGCCGCGCGCGGCTGCGGTCGACAGCGCGGTCTGGTCGTACAGCAGCCACTCGTCGGCCCGGAACGGGCGGTGGAACCACATCGCATGGTCGAGGCTGGCGAGCTGCAGACCGGGGCTGTCCCACGACAGACCGAAGGGTCGCAGCGTGGTGTCGAGCAGTGTCATGTCGCTGGCGTAGGTGAGCACACAGGCGTGCAGCACGGGGTCGTCGGGTAGCCGGCCGTCGGCCCGCAGCCACACGCGCTGCTCCGACGACGGATGATCCTTGCGTTCGAACGGGTCGCCGTCGACGTAGCGCACGTCGATCGGACGGGGCCGGTCGTAGTAGTCGCCGAGTTGCTCGCGATGCGGCGCCATGCGGGTGAGGAAGTCGGGCAACTCCGTCGGTTCCGGGATACCGGTGGGCATCGTCCGCTGATGATCGAGGCCCGGCTCGGGATCGTGAAACGACGCTTGGAGGTTGAAGATCGCCTTGCCGTGCTGGATGGCGACGACGCGTCGGGTGGTGAAGCTGCGTCCATCGCGAATGCGATCGACTTCATACAGAATCGGAATCGTCGGGTCGCCGGGCCGAAGGAAGTACGCATGGAGCGAATGCACTGCACGGCCAGGAACGTCGATGGTGCGCGACGCACTGACCAGCGCCTGACCAGCGACCTGTCCGCCGAACACTCGTTGGCGGCGCTCGTCGGGGGACACGCCGCGAAAGAGATTGACCTCGATCGGTTCCACATCGAGCAGGGCGATCAGCCCGTCGAGGGCAGCCTGAGGTTGCATGTGGGGCCATGTTGGCACGCGGTTGCCAGATTCGGCATGCGGGGAATCGCTTGCGGGGAAATAGCGTGCGGTCGATGGACGCAACGCGCCGTGACCGGGCGCTGGCTACCAAGGGCTTCATGCCGGCCACCGAGGGCGACGCGTTGTACGACGCCGCCGTGCTGGCGATCGCGGCGGTGCCCGATGCACCGCTGCTCGAAGTCGGGTCGTACTGCGGGCGTTCCACCGTGTGGTTGGGAGATGCCGCGCAGCAGGCCGGTCGGCTCCTGTTCGCTCTCGACCACCATCGCGGCTCGGAGGAGAACCAGGCCGGGTGGGAACACCACGATCCGTCGGTGGTCGACGCCGATACCGGGCGGATGGACACGTTGCCGGTCTTTCGGCGCACGATCGAAGCGGCTGGGCTCGAATCGACCGTGGTTGCGTTGGTTGGACCGTCGGCGGCGATCGCCGCCACTTGGGGTTCGCCCTTGGCGCTGTTGTTCATCGACGGAGGGCATGGCGCCGATCCCGCACGTGCGGACTATGCGGGATGGACCCCGCACGTTGCGATCGGCGGCATCCTGGCGATCCACGACGTGTTTCCCGACCCGGCCGACGGCGGCCGACCGCCGTACGAGGACATCTTCCTCCCGGCGCTCGAGTCGGGAAGGTTCCGCCTCGAGTCGGCGACCGGGTCGCTACGCGTGTTGCGCCGCGTCGACTGAGCGGGTCACCACGAATCGCTCGCGGTCGACGTACAACAGCAGCGTCGCCGCTCCGGTGAGCACGCCGGCCGACACGATGGCCAGCGACGTCGTCGATCCGCTGCCCAGCAACGCGCCGCCGAGCAGTGGTCCGAACACGCGCCCGAACGCCATCACCGCCTGCGCGTCGCCGGCCCGTTCCTCGGGGAAGCGCGAGCGCGCAGCGAGGAGGCCGAACGCAGCCGGCACGCCCATGAAGAACACGAACCCCCAGCCGACCAGCGCCATCCCGAACACCACCCCGCTGCGCGAGAAGGCCATGAAGAAGGCGCACACCGCAGTGAGGATGAACCAGATGCCGGCGGGTCCGCGACTCCGCCGCCAGCGAGCAGCGGGGATCGACGCAATCGCGTTGCCGCTGTACACCAGCGACACGGTGACCGGGCTGAGCCCGTCGAGCTCTTCGCCGATGGCTGCGCCGTACACGAACACTGCCGAGCCACCGAAGGTGATCAGTCCGAGAGCGAGCAGGATCACACGTGCCGCACGTGTCGCGGCGTGACGGCTCACGTGGGGACGGAGCTGCATCGTTCGGTCGATCTGGCCGGCGAAGAGCAAGGGCAGCACCATCAGCACCGCCATGGCCGCGAACACGGCGCGCAGCCCGACCTGGTCGAGAGCGAACGCCACGGTCGGCGCCAGCACGATGCCGATCAGCGGGCCGACGACGGCCGCGTCGCCGGTCTTGGCTTTGTCGCCGAACGCGGCTTGCCAAGCGAACCATGCAGCGAGGCCGAGCGAGATGCCGCTCGCGAAGCGCGTCGTGGCGAGGATCGGGAAGTTCGGGGCAAGCGCCGAGGCGACGTTCGCGGCGATGCCGATCACGGTGCCGACGATGAACGTCGAACGCACTGGCCGAAGGAATCGCCCGCCGACCCACGACGCGATGACGAACCCTGCGAGCTGAGCGGTCGACATCCAGCCGACGGTGGAGAGGGCTACGTCGAACTCGCGACTCGTGGCCGGGAGGAGGAACGGCGTGGCGGTGAACACCGCTGTCGTCGCCGCCAGCGAGATGAGTACGGCGACCGACAACTTGGGACGGATCGCGCCGAGAACCCGCTGGGGGATGAGCACGCGTCAGCGGGCGGCGAACTCGCTCGCGAGCTCGTCGCGACCGGCGACGATCGCCGCCCGGGTCTTGGCCCGCAGCGTGTCGAGATCGTCGACCGTCATCCCGGCGGTGTCGATCGGATCGAGCACGCGCACCTCGGCGGTGGCGTACCCGAGGCGCCAGTCGTTCTTGCGCAGCGCATCACGTGTGCCGTACACGGCGAGCGGGAGAATCGGCACCTGCGCATCGATCGCCAGCTTGAAGGCACCGGCTTTGAAGTCGCGCAGTTCGCCGGTTTTCGACCGTGTCCCCTCGGGGAAGATCATCACCGACACGTGCTCGTCGAGCCGCTCGCGTGCTGCCGTGAGGGCTTCGACGCGTGAGCCCGCGTCGCTGCGGGTGAGGCGAATGTCCTTGGACAGGCGCATCATCCAGCCCACGAGCGGAATGCGCATGATCTCTGCCTTCGACATCCACTTCATCTCGGTCGGCAGGTGCGAGATCAGCAAGATGTCGACGAAGCTTTCGTGGTTCGACACCACCACGTAGGGCCGGCGCATGTCGTCGGGCAGCTCGCCCGAGGTACGGAACTTCCACAGTGGCGTGAGCTTCTGGTGGAACACCGTGAGCTTGCGGAAGAGGTAGCCCGCTGCGTACGCCGACCGATCGAACGGCCACGTGACGACGCGCACGACGGTGACCATCGGCGTCCACACGATCACTCCGACCACGAGCACGATCCAGCTCCACACAGAGAGCAGGGTCCGAACCGGGGTCGAGCGCATCGCCGGAGGAGTGTACGCCCAGCGTGTCGGCCCGCGGACCCGCGCCGCGCTCGGCGCTCGTTGTGCCCGGCGCTAGTTGTGCAGATGTGGTTCGTCGGTGTCGTACCCGCGTGTGCTCGGGTGGTTGTCGGGGTGGCGGAATTCGAGCCAGCGGAGGTTGAGGCGTTGGCCTGTGGGGCCGTGGTATGGCTTGGCTGGTTGTGGTGGTGGGGCCCCGGGGGGCTTGGGTCTGGCTCCGCTGGCACTGAGGGTCGCGCCGTTGCGGCAGGTGAACACCACTGCGCCGGCGGTTCCGGGCGCGAGGTCGGCGTCGCCGGCGATGTGCAGCTCGCCTCGGTGGTGGAGCCGGTGATGGTGGCCGCACAACGCAATGAGGTTGCACGTGTCGGTCGGCCCGCCGTCGGTCCAGTGGACGATGTGATGGATCTCGAGGTGGTGCGTGTGGTTGCAGCCAGGGACGCGGCAGCCCTGGTCGCGGTGGATCACGATGCGTCGGGTGCGTTCGGGCACAACGCGTGAGGTGCGACCGATCGAGAACGGCACGCCGTCGGCGAGCATTGTGGGGACGATGGCGCAGTCACAGGTCAAGTAGCGAGCGACGTCGTCGGGCACACGCCAGCCGTGCGCATCACGCACGTCGGCGGGGGCGTCGGTGTTGATGTGCAGGTGCAGTCGATGACGGTCGCGCCGGGACTGGTCGTCGATCGAGTCGAGCGACCGTTGGGCCACCTCGACCAATGCGCTGACCCACGTGGCGGTGTCGGGGTCGTTGCGGAACAGGGCATCCTTTGCTTCTTCGATGGCTTGGCTGATGATGGTTCCCGCAATGCCATCGGCTTCCACGTTGAGGGTGAAGCGTCCATCGGAGCGGGTGCGCATCGTGAACCGATCCCGCTTCGCGGCGGTGTCGTCGGAGTCGTCGTCCTGCTCGTCACCGGCGGGTTCGGTGGGGAAGTGGTCCATCGTGCGTCGGAGTTGGGTGACGGTCATGTGTGCGGCGAGGTCACAGAGCTGCGTGTCGGCCCAATCGGGTGCGTGCTCGGCGATCACCGCCATCTGATCCAACGAGATCAGTCCGTCGCGCAGTAGTTGCACACAACGGGGGAACGTGTCGATCCGTTCCGCAACGGCCACGACTTGCGCGGCGCGTCGTGAGCTGATCCCACAACGCCAGGCGAGGTACTGGCGGTGGGTATGGATCCCGTTGCCGGTGAGCACCGAGCCGTCGGTCAACACCTGCACGGCGAGATCGACCAACTCACCGGATAAGGCGTTGAGGTGACCGCAGATCTCGTCGAGGCGCCGATCACGAACCCGCCAGTCGGGTTCTGCGCTGACACCGATCCACATTTGTGGAGTATAGCACTGGTGATCGTAGACTCTGCCAGCAATCAAACATATTTTCGATAGAATCGCACGTTCTGCGGTGGTGCGACTACGGGAGGTGGTCTCAGCGCTCGACCGTCAACTCCCACACCCAGAGGCTCGGAAGACCGGTCAACGCGGCCATCGTGGCGTCGAGGTCGAGCACCGCCGACGGCGTTGCCGCGACCTGCTCGTCGCTGAACGGCGCCTCGATGCAATCGACCACGGCGAGTCCCGCGTGCCGAAACGAACGCAACCACACCGACGCGGAGTGGTGGTGGTTGCGCACCCACTTCATCGGTTGACCTGTGGCGATGGCGCCGTAGAACGCTTGGCCGCCGAGGAGCCCTCCCGTGGGGTGCGGGTCGGTGATGATCACTGTCCCACCGATTCGAACGACCCGCGCCAGCTCGGCGATGGCCGGCGCCGGATCGGACAGATGGCAAAGCGCCAGCGACACGATCGCCAGATCGAACTCGTCCTCGTCGAACGGCAACGACTCGAGGTCACCCACCTCGAACCGGGCCGACGGCACCTTGCTGCGCGCGACGGCGAGCATCTCGGCCGACTGATCGACACCGGCGATGGTCGCCCCCAGCGAGTCGAGGTATGCCGCATGTCGACCAGTGCCGCATGCCGCGTCCAGCGCACGGATGCCCGAACTCGCGAGGTCACCGAGCCGTGAGCGGGTGATCGTCTCCTCGAGATCGATCAGCGGATTGGGCCCGTCGTAGATGTCGGCTCACTCCGCGTACCCGCTCGTGAGATCCTGCTCCTGTGGGTCGAGCGCGATGTCGAGTGGGAACTCGTCTCCGTTCGCCAGGAAACCGCGCAGCGCGTCGAGTCGATCGTCGTTGACGTCGGCGTCGCGGTACCAGTGTCGAAGCAGCGAGAACCCGACCATCCCCGCCGCGTAGTGCTGAACAGTGACGTGCCCCATGGTGTCGACGGTAGACACGCAGGGCCGGCGGTTCGCAGTAGGTTCGGCGCGCCGCGACCGGTCGCACCGACGTCAGGACTGTGCGGTCGATGTCGACAGCAGCGACGCGACGATGTCGTCCTTGCCGGTCGTGTACGCCGCTCCGTCAGCGGGATACCGCGCGGCGAGGCCCACCTTCGTCGCCTCGTAACGCATCCGCGCATGTGCATTGCGACGGAGCAGGTCGCGCAGCTGCAGATAGTTGCGCCATTGCCGGCCACCGTGGTCGACCACGTGGATGTAGGCGACGCGATACACAGGGATCTCCCCCAGGACGAGCACCACACCACCCGACTCGCCAGCATCGCCGCGGTCGATCCAGCCAATGTCGGTGAGCTGTTGTCGGATCAGGGCGGGTGCATCCGGACCGCGGACGCCGACGGCGAGATCGACGATTGGTTTGGCGAGCAATCCGTCGACCGAGGAGGAACCGATGTGTTCGACTGCAGCGGCGGTCGACCCAAGTTGCTCGGCGACGTGGTGGCGCAGCGCATTGCCCGCTGCCACCTGCGTCGTGGTCATCCGCTCCAGCCGGACCTCGTCGTAGCGCAGGCCGAACCCGACCGAGGCCAACGCAGCCATGCGTTCTGACCCGCGACTGTCGGTTGGATCCATCGTCACAGCCTTCCAGAGCGGTCGTGGTGGTGCGACGCCGGAACCCGATGGCCGCACGCGTAAGGGGCGTCCGGTTGGTTCGTCAGGACGGGCGACCAACAAGGAGCGTCCCCAATGCCTGTTAGCCGAGTCATCCCCACGATCGCCCTCGCCGCAAGCGCAGTAGCGCTTGCGGCCGGGTGCGCCGACACTGCATCGTCTCGATCGGCGACCGACACAGTGGCGGCTGCGGTCACTGCAGCACCGACTGCGCCGACCACTGCAGCACCGCCGACCGCACCATCACCGAGCGAAACGGTCACGGTGGCCCCCTCGATCGATTCGTCGACCACGGCACCGTCAGCACCCTCGACGACCGGACCCGAGACGTCCACGACGACACCGGTCTCGACGACGACACCACCGCCTCCGCCGGTGTCGGTGGTTGCGGTCACCGCCGATGGTGACGCCGTGCACGTCGACGGAGGTGCGGTGTCGCTCATGGTCGACGCCGACCCGCAGAATGCACCACTGCCGGCCGAAGGGCCCGGCGCCCTCTACATCAGCGGTATCTCCCGTTCCGCCGATGGCAGTCGCGCCTGGGTTGGGCTGTGCTGTGAGCCCTACGCCGGCTCGGTGATCGAGCCCTCGGCACCCGGCCAACAGTCACTGTTCGGGCGCGCCCCCGCCGTCGACCCGTCGGGTCGCTACCTGGCCACCGGCCAGATCGGCGGAATCGCGGTCGGGATCAACGACCTCACGACCGGCGAAGTACTGGCGGCGCCGGCCGTCGCTGATGCATCGTTCGTTCCTCACGACGTGATGTGGGTCGACGGCTCGACCGTCGCCACGCTCGGGACGACCGACTCCGCCACGTTGGTCCACCTCAGCTCGGTGGACTCCGACGGTGTCGCTCTGATCGCCTCGGCCGAGGTGCCCATCGCCACCGAGGCCCGGTTCGCCGGCGTGGACGCGGGCAACGTGATGGTTCACCAGGTCGGCACCGACCGCATCGTGGCGCTCACGCCCGATGGTGCGACCACATCCGACTACACGCTCGGCAGCCCCGCTAGTAGCTATTGGTTCGCCGATGGCGACGACGTGATCGTCGATCCCAACGGGACGCTGACCGTGGGTGCGGTGACCGTGCCGGGCGAGTACCTCTGGGCGCGGTGATCGACCGCGAGGAGTGCGGTCAGCCCAGGCCGGCGTGGCGAAACACGTCGCTCGCGTCGGTCGCCTGAGTGATCGAGTCGACCGCCAGCACAACCGCCGCGGCGGTGTAGCTCGTTCGTTCGGCAGGTGGGAACACCTCGCCCGCCGGGTACACGATGCCGGTGAGATACGACCCGTCTGCGCACCGATGAGTAGTAGTCCACTCGAGCAACTTCGTGGCGGTGGCCTTGTCGCCGATGGCGGCATACGCCAACGCACACTCGGCCGTTTCCGATGCCGTCACCCACGGCTCGTCGCTCACGCAGCGAATACCGAGGCCGTCCATGGCGAAGGTGTCCCATCCGTCGGCAAGGCGGTTGGCGGCAGCGTCGCCGGTCATCGCTCCCGTGAGCACCGGGTAGTACCAGTCCATCGCCCAGCGCGTCTTGGGCTCGAAGGCGTCGGGGCAGCGATTGATCACGTCGGCCATGCGGTCAGCGTCGCTGATCCACTGCGGCCGGTGGTGGCCGAGCGCCGCACCGAGCTCGGCGCCGCAGCGCAGTGCGTGCTGGATGCTCGACGTGCCGGTGAGCAACGCATACGTCCACGGTCGCTCGTCGGTCTCGATCGCCCACAACGGCACGCCGTCGGCGCGGCGCAGCGACAGGACGAAGTCGAGCGCCCGCTCGACCGTCGGCCACATCTCGGCTGCGAAGGCCGTGTCGCCGGTGATCAGCAGGTGATGGTGCACCCCCGTGGCCACGTAGGCGCACACGTTGGTGTCGAGCTTGGCGTCTTCGACCGAGCCGTCGTAGTGGTAGTACGCGTGCCACGAGCCGTCTGCTCGTTGTGTGTCGACCAGCCAGCGGTAGGCGTGGCGGGCCTCGCTGTGGAACCCGGCCACGTCGAGCGCCATGGCAGTCTCGACATGATTCCACGGGTCGCAGTGTCCACCGGGGAACCAGGGGATCATGCCGGTTGGCAACTGCAGCGACACGAGGTGGTGCGCCGTGCGTTCCAGTTCGACCGGGCTGAGCACGCCTGCCAGCTCGGGCATGGCGCTCATCGTGTGGCCTCCAAAGGGCGCTCGGGGGTCACGCTCACCGGCTTGCTCGCATAGAACACCACGCTCTTGCCCATCACCGGCGACAAGGCCCGATCGGCCACGCGGGTGATCGTCGGCTGGGCGGCGATGTCCCACTCGAGGAACTCGCGATAGCGGGTGACGAGCGGGTGGTTCTCGTTGGTCGGGCCCACCGCACACTTCAGCCACCAGTACGGCGAGTGCAGCGCGTGGGCGCGGTGGCGGCCATCGACCTCGAGGCCCGCCGAGCGCAACTTGGCCGCCAGCTCGGTCGCCGCGTAGATGCGGACGTGTCCGCCCGGGCTCTTCGGCGCGTGGTACTCGTCGGACAGCTTCCAATTGATCGTTTCGGGCAGCCACGACGGAACGGTGGCGGCGAAGGTGCCTCCCGGCTTGAGGACGCGCACCATCTCGGCGATCGCGGCGACGTCGTCCTGGATGTGTTCGAGCACCTCCGAGGTGATCACCACATCGAACGATCCGTCGGCAAACGGCAACCGCGTGGCGTCGCCGCGCAGAATGCCCGCGACCCGATCGAGATCGATCTCGCCGGCGTCGACCATGCCGCCGAGGGTGGCCCGCGTCTCGACCACTTCGTCGGCTGCATAGTCGAGCGCAACCACGTCGGCGCCACGGCGAGCACACTCGAACACGTGGCGACCGAAGCCGGCGCCAACGTCGAGGACTTGGTCGCCGGGCTGGAGGCCGAGCTGATCGAAACGGATCGTCAACACGGTCAGCTGCGCCCTGTCAGTCGCCCGTTGCGTTCGAGCTTGGCGACGTTGTCGGGCATTGCCAGCACCTCGCGGTACTGCTCGACGGTGAGCTCGGCACACCGCCGCCACGTCCAGCGGTCGATCACTCGCGCCCGCCCGGCAGCACCGATGCGCGCCCGTAGCTCGGCGTCGTCGAGACCTCGGCGGATCGCCGCAGCCAGTGCGTCGGCATCGCCGGCCACACACTGCAGCACCGTGTCGCCGTCGGCTCCGGTGACTTCGGGGAGTGCGCCTCCATCCGTGGCCACCAGTGGCGTACCGCTGCACATCGCCTCGATCGCTGGGAGACTGAACCCTTCGTACAGGCTTGGCACCACGGCGAGTTCCGACTCGGCGTAGAGCTCGACGATCCGCTCGTCGCTCACTCCGGACACGAAGTTGATGTGGGGCGCCAGGCCCAACGACTCGATGAGGTCCATCGAGTTGCCCGGCCGTGGCTTACCGATGATCGTCAGGCTGATGTCGCGCTCGGTGCGCAACTTGGCCATCGCTTCGAGCAGGAACGGCAGGCCCTTGATTGCGACGTCGGCAGATGCGGTGGTGATCAGCCGGCCCGGTGTGCGAGCGACGTCGGGCAATGGGCGGAACAGTTCGGGGTCGACGCCGACCGGCACCAGGCGCATCCGGTCGTAGGCCACGCCCATGTCGTTGTGGATGTCGTCGATCGAGTTCTGCGACACCACCACGATGCGCGGCATCGACGACGCCACCCGGCCCTGCATCTTGACGAACGAGTACCAGCGGCCGACCGAGAACCGCTTGAGCCGGGTCTTCGCCTGGTTGATCTCGAGTTCGCGGTCGCGGGTGATCGGGTGATGCAGCGTGACGATGGTGGGGATGTTCTCGTTGATCTTGCGGATCCCGTAGCCCAGGCACTGGTTGTCGTGCACCAGGTCGAACTGGCGGGCCCGTGGCACGAGATTGCGTGCGGCGCGGGCGCTGAAAGCCAGCGGCTCCGGAAACGTCCCGGTGAGGAACTGGCCGAACTCGAGCATGTCTTCGCGCGTCTTCAGCTCCCAGAATCCGGGCAGTCGTCCGGGGAAGTACTCGTTGAACGTGTCGAGGCTGGGCAATTCGGTCATCTCGACGCGCTCGTCGAGCACCGGGTACGGCTGTCCGCCGAGCACCTCCACGGTGTGGCCGAGGTCGCAGAGCGCCTTGGTGAGGTGGCGCGTGTACACACCCTGGCCACCCACGTGCGGCTTGCCGCGGTAGGTGAGATAGGCGAGCGTCAGCGGCGCGTCGGGGGGCAGTCCGGCCGAGGACATTCGGGGCAGGCTATCGGGGCCCGTCCGCGCCGAGCTCAGCGGACGGAATCGGCCCGATCGGCGGCGACGCGCCGTCAGTCCCAGCCGATGCGCATGGAGCGGCGCAGCGGGCGGTCGGCGGTGATCAACCGCGGACGGATCGTGACCGCGTCGGGCGGCCCCGACTGCGGCTCCACGCAGGTCGCCGCCTCGGGCTTGTCGAACACGATCCAATGGTCGCAGTCGCTGGAGATGGCCACCCGGGTTGCGATCTCACGGTCGTAGTGCAACGTGATCGGCTCGACGCACACGAAACAGTCGTCCCACGGGCCCGCCGACGGCTCGACCAGCTCGCCGATGAACATGTCGGTGTCGTCCTTGGCGTACATCGCTACCGGAGCGAAGTCGAGGCGCGTCGGCTTGACGAACCACGGATGCCAGCCGACCTCGGCCGGCATCGCCCTCGCGCCGTTCGTGTCGTCGGCCGGGCCATCGAACGTCACGCTGAGCTCGCAGTGCACGGCGTTGGCGGTGAGCGTCACCCGGTGGGTGGCGATGCCGGGGAACGGCCAGCCGAGTCGGGTGTCGATCGGACACGATGCGGTGACCGTGGTGGTCGACGCATCGAGCACGGTCCACGGCCGGGCGTACACCGTGCCGTGAATGGCGTGGTGCTGCTCGAGGCCGTCGGCCGGATGATCGACGTGATTCGTCTCGAGCGTGTGCTCCACGCCGTACAACGTGAACCGACCATTGCGGATGCGGTTCGTCCATGGCGCCTGGGGGAACGCGCCCCAGTGACTCGGCTTGCTGCGCGACACCTGGTCGTCGATCAGCAGTCGATGGCCGCCAACGGTGATCTGCGCCAGTCGTCCCCCGTGCTCGATGTCGACGTCGACCGTCACCGGGTAGGCCCCGTCGTCGCGGGTCAACGTGACCACCGTCGATTCGCTCATCGCCGCAACGTAGCGGAGCCGGTCGCGCCGCAGTGCGGGCCTCGAGTCGTGCGGGACAGTTGACATGCTTACCGAGTATCTACATACTGAGTATGTATGGCCGTGCGAGAAGGGTTGCTGGCCCTCCTACAAGAGGGTCCGTGCCACGGATACCAGCTCAAGACCAGCTTCGAAGCTGCCACGGGCGGCGTGTGGCCACTCAACGTCGGCCAGGTGTACACCACCCTCGATCGACTCGAACGCGATGGGCTGGTTCTCGCCGAGACCACCGTCGAACCCGCGCCGTCTGCAGCGCAACGGCGGTACGAGATCACCGCCGCCGGGCGCGAGGCGCTCGGCGCGTGGTGGGAGGCGGTGCCGATCGACGAGCCGCCGCCGCGCGACGAACTGATGCTCAAGGTGTTGATGGCGATCGACCAGGGGCGCGATCAGGCACTCGATGTGGTCACCCATCACCGCACTGCACTGACGACGCTGCTGCAGCGGCGGCGAAAAGCACGGCGGTCCGCCAACACGGAGGAGTCGGTCGCCGCCCGCCTCGTGACCGACGCGCTGATCGTCCGGGCCGAGGCTGACCTGCGTTGGCTCGATCTCTGCGAGGCGCGCCTGACCGCGCCCACCCCCGCCGCACACGACGAGCACCCCGACCAGGAGTACCCGACCAGGAGCAATGGATGATGCCGACCGCGCAGCAGGTACACCGCCGTGCCAGCGACACGCAACCGATCCCGATGTTGGAGTTCATCGAGGTGGTCAAGAGCTTCGGAACGGGCCCGTTGGAGGTGCGCGCCCTCGGCGGCATCTCACTCCGCGTCGACCCGGGCGAGTTCGTGGCCATCATGGGGCCGTCCGGGTGTGGCAAGTCCACGTTGCTCCACCTGGCCGGTGCGCTCGAAGAGCCGAGCGCCGGTCGGGTGATCGTCGGTGGTGCCGATCTGGCCACGCTCGATGCACGAGCCCGCAGCGAACTCCGCCGACGCGCTGTGGGTTACGTGTTCCAACGGCTCAACCTGATCCCCGCGTTGACCGCCGTAGAGAACGTGATGCTGCCGCTCGAGCTCGACGGAATTGCGACCGGCGACGCGCGACGAACTGCGCTCGATGCGCTCCGCAGCGTCGGCCTCGACCACCACCTCGACCGGTATCCCGACGACTTCTCGGGGGGACAGCAACAGCGCATCGCCATCGCCCGGGCCATCGTCGGCGAACGACGGCTGCTCCTCGCCGACGAACCGACCGGTGCGCTGGACACGCTCAACAGCGACCACGTCGTCGAACTGCTGCGCACGTTGTGCGACGAGCACGGCACCAGCGTGGTGATGGTCACCCACGAACCGCGGTTCGCCTCGTGGGCCGACCGTGTCGTGTTCCTGAGAGACGGGCGCATCGTCGACCAGTCGATGCAGTACGACCCCGAGGAGCGTTGACGTGTCCGTCATCGACGAGGCCCCCGCCGTTCGACACCATCGACCCCCCTCCGCCCACGCCCCGTCGGCGCCCAGGGCGCGTCGTCGGTTGGGGGTCGTGGCGGCTGGCGGCTCGTCTCGCCCGCCGCGAGGTGCGTCGTCGACCTGGGCGGAGCGCGCTGGTCGCTGCCCTGATCGCCGTACCCGTGCTGGCGATGACGGTGGCGATCACCATCGCCCGCACGCAGGCCGACTCCCCGCAGGCCAGCTTCGAGCGTTCGTTCGGGCAGGCCGATCTCGTCGCGTCTGCCGGGCTGAACGAGGTCGAGCGCTTCCGCGACCTGGTGCCCACCGACGCCGAAGCGGTCGAGACGTTCAGTTCCTATAGCTCGTTCTCCGCTCCCGACGGCACCGTCGAGCGTGGAGAGTTCCGGGTGATCCCGTTTGCCGACCCGCTGGTCGAGGGGATCATCGATGTGACCGCAGGGCGGGCGCCGACGTCAGCCGGCGAGGTCCTCCTCAGTCGCGATGTCGCTGCGGGTTTCGGCGTCGACGTCGGTGACTCGCTGGTGCTGAGCCGTCCATCGGGAGCGTGGGACGTGGTCGGTATCGGCCGACAGGCATCGCAGTTCTCGACGCCGCTCTTCGCCGTCGCCGAGTTCCCGTGGGAGCGGTTGCACCTCGACAGCGGCGTCCGCCAGACGCTCGTCGGCCTGCCGGACGCCACAACCGATGCGCAACTCTCCGCACTGAGCGCGTACGGAGGGGTTGCGTTGTCGCCACAACTCGATCCTCGCGGCGAATCGGCATTCGGCGGCACCGAGGAGGTGGGTCGCAGCGCGCTCGCGTGGGGATGGGTCGCCGGCGCGCTCGCTCTCGCAGCGGTGGGGGTGATCGTCGCTGCCGCGTTCGCCAGCAGTGCCCGACGTCAGCTGGTGACCATCGGGCAGCTCGCCTCGAACGGTGCTCCCGAGCGGTTGATCCGCCGCACCCTCGCCTTGCAGGGTGCGTGGACGGGTCTCATCGGTGCGACAGCCGCCATCGTCGTCGGGTCGGTGGCGGTGCGCTTCGCTCGTCCGTTGGTCGAGCGCGTCGTCGGGCGCGAGCTCGGACCGTGGCAGGTCGACCTCGTCGCGCTCGCGGTGATCGGCCTCACCGGCGTGGCCGCGGCGACGATCGCGGCGTTGTTTCCGGCGCGCTCGGCGGCGCGCGTTCCGCCGCTCTCCGCGCTTGCCGGACGGCGACCGCTCGGCGACGTGCCGCGGCGCCTCGTGCCGATTGGCATCACGTTGTTCGTGTCCGGTGTCGCCCTGTTGGTGCTCGTTACCGTGGCTTCGAGCGACAGTTCGGGCGGTGACAACGCAAACGTGTACGCCGCGTTCGCGGTGATCGGCGGACTCCTGGTGATCGCGGGCATGTGTTGTGCCAGCCCGATCGCCGTCGACGTCATCGGCCGCGTCGGCGCGCGGCTGTCGGGAACGTGGCGCCTCGGCAGCCGCAGCATCGCACGAGCGCGCACGCGCAGCGCTGGCGTGGTCACGGCGATCGCCATGACCGGTGCCGTGGCGACCGCCGTGACCACCGCGGTTGGGTCCGTCGCCTTCGGCGACGAGGACCGCGTCCCAACGACACCCTCGGACGCCGTCGTCGTGTCGTTTCTGCAATTCGAGTCCGACGGAACCGGGCGGACGACGAGCATCGAGCCGGTCGACATCGACGTTGCCACGCGTACCGCTCTCGACGCGGCGCTGCCCGATGCCACGGTGACCGCGCTACGCGTGGCGTCGCCGCAACCTCCAATCGATTCACGCTTTGGCGATCCTGGGCTGGTCGTCGCCGACGAGGCGATCATCGACATGATCGGGCTGTCGGATCGAGATCTGGCGAACTTCGAACGCGCCGGATTTCTCGACGTGTTCGGATGGGTGATCGCATCCGCCGCGGAGTCGTCGATCGGCAGCTCGACGACCATCCCCGGTGGGATCGACGCATCGGTCGACATCGTGACACCGCAAGATCCCATCGAGTCGGGCGGCGGACACTGGAGCCTGTTGGTCACCGAGCAGCAGGCGATCGAGCTCGGTCTGCCGATCATCGAAGCCGGTCTCGTGTTGCGTTCCCCGCGAGACCTCACCGGCGAGCAGCAGCAGGCACTCGGACGTTTGCAGGAGTCGCTCTGGGAGCGGCCCTTCGCCGACATCTTCGTCGAACCGGGCGACCCGCCGATCCCCACCGACGACAACCAACCGTTCGTCGCCCGAGACGTTCGCTTCGCCACCGAGAGCAGCCAGTTTCCGCGCGCCCTCGTCGATGCGATCGCCGTGGCGGTCGCATTGCTGCTTGCGCTGTTGGTCGTCGCCATCGGTCTGTCGTTGGCCGCCACGGAGAGCCGTGACGAACGCGACGTCCTACTGGCGGTCGGCGCAAGCCCGAGCACGCTGCGCAGCCTGGCGGCGATCAAGGCCGTGGTGTTGACCGTCGGCGCCGCAGCACTGGCCATCCCCACCGGCTTCATCCCTGTCGCTGCGATCCTGCGGGCGGGCACCGACGACACGATCGTGTTCCCGTGGCTGACCGCCGCCGGTTTGTTGTTCGCCGTGCCCGCGATCGCCGGCCTCGCTGCCCGGTCGGCATCTGCGGTCGCTCGACGCGTTCGTCCCACGCACATGTCGAACCTCGCAACGGATTGATCTGGACGGACTGATCGGGACTGATCGAGACCGGACCAGTCGACGATCTGCACCCACCGTCTGGTAGGCAGCAGCGATGCGTGCGGTAGTGCAGCGAGTGGCCCGGGCGAGCGTGTCGAGCCGACGCGTCTCGACCGATCCGTACGACGTGGTCGGGGAGATCGGACACGGGTTGTGCGCCTTGGTCGGCGTGACCCACGGCGACACCGCAGCGAACGCCACCAAGCTGGCCGGCAAGGTCGCCGGGTTGCGCATCTTCGGCGACGACGACGGCGTGATGAATCGGTCGGTCGTCGACGGAGCCGGCGCCGTGCTCGTTGTCAGCCAGTTCACTCTGTACGGCGATACCAGTCGGGGACGCCGCCCGAGTTGGTCCGCCGCCGCTCCGCCCGACGTGGCCGAGCCGCTCGTCGACGCCGTCGTCGCCGAGCTGCGATCGCTCGGCCTCGACGTCGCCACCGGCCGCTTCCGCACCGACATGCGCGTCGACCTCGTCAACGACGGCCCGGTCACCGTGATCGTCGAGGTGTGAGTTCGCTCGCTGGCATCGGCGGTGTCGGTACCGTGTCGCTGTGACGATTGATCATGGGGATGACCTTGTTGGGATACAACACGCCGGCCGTGTCGTGGCCGAGGCCCGCGACGCCATGTTGGCGGCCGCAACTGCCGGTGTCACCACCGGCGACCTCGATGCCGTTGGCCGCGAAGTGCTGTCCCGCCACGGCGCTCGTCCGGCGCCGCCCACGGTCGGGTTTCCGGCAGCGACCTGTGTCAGCGTGAACGACGAAGTGGCCCATGGCATCCCGTCCGACCATCGCGTGGTGCAGAGGGGCGACCTGGTCAATGTCGATGTGTCGGCGGAAGTCGATGGCTATTGGGCCGACACCGGCGCCAGTCGGGCGATCGGCGAGGTCAGCGCCGTTGCGGTTCGGCTGCTGAAGGCGACCCGCCAGGCGAATCGCGACGCGCTCGACGTGGCGCGCGCAGGGCGTCCGGTTCGCCACATCGGTCGCGCCGTCGAACGTTGCGCCCGCCGCAGTGGCTTCAGCGTCATTCGTAACCTGTGCGGCCACGGCACCGGCGGCGCGCTGCACGAGTCGCCGAGCGTGCCCGGCTTCGAGGATCGCCGCGACCGGACGATGCTGCACGAGGGCATGGTGCTCGCCGTCGAGCCGTTCCTGTCGACGGGGGCGGAGCATGCTGTCGAGGCGGCCGATGGGTGGACGCTGCGCACACCGGGCTACCTCAGCGCGCAGTTCGAGCATACGATCGTCGTCACCAAGGGTGCTCCGCTCGTGCTCACCGCCTGACGGCGCACACGTCTGGGCGAGCCCGGCTCGTCGATCAGTCGCCCGCCGCGACAGACCGCTGCCCCGCCGCGATACGGGCGGACCGCCGCCCCTACTCAGCAGGTTTGGACGCCGGATCGGTAGTGCCCGACGCTGGGTTCGGTCGTCGGCGGATGCTGATGAGCGTGGGAGCTGCAAAGGCCAGGGCGGCCAGGACGATCCAGGGCGCGTCGCCGAGGCGGGTGTACCAGGTGAGTCCCGAGCGCAGCTCGACGTCGTCGATGAGCACCGCCCGTTCGGAGATCGACGTCCGTTCGAGGACGGTGCCGTTCTCGTCGACGAAGGCGGTGAAGCCCGTGGGTGCGGCCTGGACGCCCCATCGGCCATTCTCGATCGCCCGCTGCCGACTCGACGCGACCTGCTGGGTCTGCACGATCGTGCCGGTGTAGCTGGCCCCGTTGGTGGGGTTGATGATCGCCTCGCCGCCGAGCTCCACACCCTCGCGCGCGCGACCGCCGAAGAAGATCTCCCACGAGATCGCCACGGCCAGCTCGGTTCCGTCGGGCAGCACCAGCAGCGCCGGATCGGTCCCGGGTAGCGCGTCGCGGCCGATCCGGTCGATGGGCGCACCGAAGAACTCGAGCACGCCGCGCAGCGGCACGTACTCGCCAAACGGCACGCGGCGAACCTTGTCGTACCTACTGACGATCGTGCCGTCTGGGCCGATCACGACCTGTGCGTTGGTGCGGTTCTCGCCATCGTTGCGCTCCTCGGTGATGCCGATGGCGATCGGCGCGTCGAGACGGGCGGCCTCGGCGGCGATGATCGCCGGCAACGTGTCGCCGGTTTCGCCGGCCGCTTCCACGACGATCAGTGGCGCCGGTGAGGCGACGAACGACTCGACATCGAGCGTGTTCTCTGGCCACACGACGAGATCGACGTCGTCGGCAGGCGTCAGCTCGCGGGTTGCTTCGAGATGGGCGATGAACACATCGGTCCACGGCACTTCGGTGGCCGAGGTGCCCTGACGCCCGCCGCCCTGCACCGCAGCGACGCGCAGCGTCTCGCCTGTGGCGTTGCCGCGGGGCGCAACGAGCACGGCGATCGCCAACACGCCAACGGCGATCAACGTGGCGGCCGCCCCGAGCCGCCCGATGGCGTGCTCACGATCGGCGTCAGCGTTGCTGCCGATACCGCCGCCGACGGTCCGCACCAGCCCCGTGCCGATGGCGAAGCCGATCTGCAAGCTGAACCAGGTGAGCAGGATCGTGCCACCGACGCGCCCGATACCGGCGAACGGCCCCGCGACCTGAGCGATCCCGAGCGACGCCAGTGGAACCCCGCCGAACGGGAACGAGAAACGCAACGCCTCCACCAGCGTGTGGGCCGCGGGCCGTCCGACCACCCCCCATCGACCCGCCGGCGAAACCCATGCCGCGAACGCATGGAACCCCGCGTACACACCACCGGCCACGAGGTAGCCCGGCAACGTGAGCTGGACCATCCAGCCCATTCCGAGGAACATCCAGCCGGCGCCGAAGGCGTACCCCGTGGCCGCGCGGTGACGTCGAGCGCGCCGACCCGGCACGTCGCCCGCGGTGGCCTGGAGCGCAGCGAACCCGGCGATCCCGACGAACGACAGCGGCCACCAGCCCCACGGCGGCAACGACAGCGCCACGAGCGCACCGGCACCCAGGGCGATGGCGAGACGCGCCCAGCCCTGGCGGCGGTGCTGGGCGGTCATCTGACCGCGCTGATCACGCAACCAGATCGAGGAAGACGACGATTCGCTGGGCGACCGACCCCGGCGGGTGGCAGGCGAACAGCGTGGCGGTCGGCGTCTCAGTGGGGTTGACGATCCACACCGCGTCGGGGTTGACGATCTCGGTGCGATTCACCCGGTAGGTGTGTGCGCCCTCGGCGGTGTTGAACACCACCTCGTCGCCCGGCGACAGCTGGTCGATGTTGCGGAACTCGGCGTTGTGGCTGGTGCGATGCGCAGCCACCACGACGTTGCCGTCCTGGCCCGGCATCGCCGTGCCCGGCCAATGGCCTGGGCCACGGTCGAGGGTGGTCATGCGAATGCCCGACAACATCGGGCTGTCGAGTCCGATACTCGGGATCGAGATCGACCCGATCTGCGGTCCGGCCTCGGCAGCCTGGGGGTCGGACGGCGGAGCGATTGGCGCGCTCGGCTGCTCCGGCAACGTGTCGAGCGTCGCCTCGGTGACCGGCGGAGCAGTCGTAGTGGGCGCAGCCGTGGTGGTCGTCGCGGCCGTGGTCGACGGCGCGACCCTCGTGGTCGTGCTCGGCGTGCTGGTGATGATCGTCGTCGACGGCGCCAGCGTGGTGGTGGCCGCCTCGGCCGTCGGCGGATTGAACGTGGCCACCGCGTCGGGTGTGCCGTCGTCGCTGAACACGAACGCGCCGCCGACCCCGACGAGCGCGAGTGCGCCCACGGTGACCGACAACATGGTGCGACGGCGAACGTCCAGCCCGTTCACCCGATCCATCATGACAGAGCCCCGAGGGCCTGAACAGTGCGGTTCACGATTCGTTTCGCATCTCGCACGCACGCCGGGATGCCGATCCCGCGGTATCCGGCGCCGGTGACTTCGATGCCGGGCGGGAGCACTTCATCGATGGCATCGACCCAGCGCCGGTGGTGCGGCCGGTACTGGGCGAAGGCGCCAGGCCACCGCGTGATGCGCACGTCGAGCGGAGTCGGGTCGATCTTCAATTGGTCGGCCAGGTCATCGAGCGCGCCGGCCAGGATCGCATCGTCGTCGAGGTGGGCGACGGGTGCACCCTCGCGCCCGAGCGAGGCCCGCAGGATCACGCCGCCGTCGTCGGGTTGCCAATGGGCCCATTTCTGGGACCCGAACGACACGGCGGTCAGCGAGCGCTGCAGCGGTTTGGGGATGAGATAGCCGCTCATTCCGTGCAACCGCTCGGGCCACGCGGCCCGCGGAAGGTGGAGTACCACCATGACCACATCGGCGTCTTCGGCTCGAGCGAGCAGCCCACTCGCCTCGGGAGCCGACGCGCGCACCATGTGGGCGCTGACGTGGGGTGGGGTGGCCAGGATCACGGCGTCATATCGCTCGCCGTCGACGCGCCAACCCCCCTCGCCGTCTGGCTCGACCCGATCGATCGGTCGCCCTGTGGCGATGGTGCCACCGAGTGCCTGGGTTGCATCGGCTGCGGCGGTGACCAGGTCGGCCATACCCCCGCGCGGTGCGGCGAAGATCGGGCCGGCGGCTGCGGTTCCCGTGCCGGGCCGGCCGCCGGCGCCGGGGAGCAACCCACGGCTCAAGATGATGCTGCGCCGCGAACTCGCCAACTGATGCAGCTGGGGCACCTCGGCCAGGCTGAAGCGGTCGGTGTCGGCGGCATAGATGCTGCCAACGAGGCTGTCCACCAGCATCTCGTGGACCTCGTCACCGAATCTGGTCCGCACGTATGCGCCCACCGAGTCGGGGGCCAACGACGTGCGCGGCAGCAACGGCTCGATCGCTGCGCGCGCCGTACCGCGCCAGCTCAGCAGCGACGAGCGCACGAGCGGCCACGGCCGTCCTGGCACACCGAGGATGAGGCCGTCGGGAATCCGGTGCAGCCCGTCGCGCCACACCGCAGCGCCGACCGGTTCGGGCGATACCAGATCGAGATCGAGCGACTCGGCGAGCGCGACCGCCTCGGGGACACGGGCGAGAAACGCATCGGCGCCGGCGTCGATCCCGGCGATGCCGGCGAACGGAGCGGTCTGGATGCGCCCACCGACGGTGGCGCCGCGTTCGAACAGCGTGACGTCGAGCGGCACTTCGCTGCGCATCAGCTCGAGCGCCGCGGCCGTACCGGCGATGCCGCCTCCGATCACGGCGACGCGCCGGGCCGTTTTCATCGCCGCCATTGCGGAAAGAGGGTCATTGCGGATCGGCGACCGTGCGCACCAGTTCGGCGAGGGCGGTCATCACGGCAGGGTCAGCGTTGACCGATGCGGTTCGGTCGAAGGCCAGTCCACGTGCGGCGGCGCGTTGTGCGGCCTCGATGTCGAGGTCGTACAGCACCTCGAGATGGTCGGCGACGAAGCCGCACGAGCTGACGATGACGGCGCCGGCTCCGTCGTCGGCGAGTTGGTCGATGGCGTCGAGCACGTCGGGCCCGATCCACGGTTCGGGTGTGCGCCCCGCCGACTGCCAGGCGATCGACCATTCATCGCCTTCGACCAAGCCGAGCTCGCCGGCGACGGCGGTGGCGGTCGCCCGGAGCTCGTCGGGGTACGGGTCGCCACCGTCGATGATCCGCTGGGGCAGCGAGTGGGCGGTGAACAACACGTGCACCGGCCCGTGCTCCTCGCTGAGCGCATCGAAGCGGGTGGCGAGGTCGGCGGCCAAGAAGCGCACGAATGCGGGCTCGGTGGCCCAGCTCTCGATCCCGAGTACCGGCACGTCGCCGGCCCCGTCCTGGGCACGACTGAGGTACTGGCCGATCGAGTACGACGAATAGTGCGGGGCGAGCACCACTCCGACGAGCTTCTCGGCTCCGGCCGCAACGAGGGCAGCGGCGCCCTCTTCCACTTTCGGATCGGCGTGCTTCAACCCCAGGCCGACACGGAACCGGCCGGGCTGTCCGGCGTCTTTGGCGGCCGCATCGAGGTGGGCCTCGATCGCGGCGGCTTGCGCCTCGGTCAGTTCGGCCAGCGGCGACACGCCACCGATTGCGGCGTAGCGCTCGGTGAGATCGGCCAGGGCCTCGGGGGTGGGCGGTCGTCCTCGGCGGATATCGGTGTAGTACGGCTCGATCTCGGCTGGCGTGCGCGGCGTGCCGTAGGCCATCACCAACACGCCGATGTGGGGGTCGTTGTGCGCGTCGGTCATCGGGCTCCCTCCATCGTCGGTTCCACTGCCGCCCACCGCGCGGCGTCGACTCCCGACGTTGCCTCGTGGACGATGTCGACCACGTGCTGCAGCACACCAGGGTCGGAGTCGGGGTGAACACCGTGGCCGAGGTTGAACACATGACCCGGGTGACGGTGCCCGTCGACCAGGTTGTCGTTGAGTACGCGCTCGGTGCCACGTCCGGCGACGTCGCTCCCGGCGAGTACCAGGGCCGGGTCGAGGTTGCCCTGAACGACGAGATCGGTGCCCAGGCGCTCGCGTGCTGCGCCGATCGGCGTTCGCCAATCGAGGCCGAGCATGGTTGGCCCCGACCCCAACGCCTGGTGCATCGGTTCGAGGAGGTGGTCGCAACCGATCCCGAAGTGAATGGCGGGCACCTCGGGATGTCGGGCGCGGAGGTCGGCGAACACCTTGGCGCTGTGCGGCAGCACGTAGCGCTCGTAGGTTCGCCGGTCGAGCGATCCGGCCCACGAGTCGAACAGCTGGAACGCCCCGGCGCCGTGCTGCAGCTGGGCATCGATGAACGTGATGGCCGTGGCCGTGAGCCGCTCCATCACCTCGTGCCACAGGACCTCGTCGACGTGCATGAGCGCCTTGGTGTGGCGGTAGTCGCGGCTCGGTCGTCCCTCGATGAGGTAGCTGGCCACCGTGAACGGAGCGCCGGCGAATGCGAGGAGGGGCACCTCGGCGGGCAACTCGTCGGCGAGCAGTTCGACGGTGGCGATCACATGACGGAGATCGTCGAACTCCACTGGGCGCAGGCGCGCCAGATCGGCGCTGGTGCGCAGCGGATGGTCGGCCACCGGCCCGGTACCCGGCGCCACGTCGATGCCGTAGCCGGTGGCATGCACCGGAACGACGATGTCGCTGAACAGCACCGCGGCATCGACCCCGTAGCGGCGCACGGGTTGCAGCGTGACCTCGGCCGCCAGTTCTGGCTGGGCGATGGCGTCGAGGATCGATCCGTTGCCGCGGAGGCGGCGGTACTCGGGGAGTGAACGTCCGGCCTGACGCATGAACCACACCGGGGTATGCCGGGGTGGCCGGCGATGGACTGCGTCGTCGAACGGCGATTCGGCGCTCGGCACGGCTGACACGCTGGCACGATAGCTGCGCGGGCGAAAATTCGTTCGGCCTGGCGGGGCGCAATCTCACCGATAGCATTGCTGGACCCCCGTATGACCGAGCAACACCCGGACCTCGCGGACGAACAGGCGTATGTCGACCATGCCTACGACTGTCTGGAGCGCAGTCGCGAGGCGGCCTGGCGGTTGCGCGAGCTCAACGAAGCCGACCTCGGAGGCACGTTCCAGGCGCGTTTCGAGCGCAACGCGTTCGACGAAGCCCTGCTGAAACGCCTCGCCGATCTCGACCTGGGTGACGCCGCGTTGGTGTTCGGGCGGATCGACCGCGCCGCCGAGGCGCCGGGAGCCTTCGAGAGCTTCCACATCGGGCGCCTCGCGGTGGCCGACGAGGACCGCGAGCCTGTCGTGATCGACTGGCGCGCGCCGGTCGCCGAACCGTTCTACCGGGCGACCGGACGCGACGCGATGGGCCTCGTGCGCCGCCGTCACTTCGCTGTCGAGGGCCGTCAGGTGCTCGGTCTGGAAGACGAGCTCTTCGGCGACGGGCACCTTGGTATTGGTCGTGATGGAATCGGTCATGACGAGGGGCTGCGCGGCAACGAACGCGCGGACGGTGGCGGCCAGCTCGGCGATGGCCTGCGCGGGTATTCCACGCTGCTCGCCGCGCTCGAACGCGGACGTACTGGCACGCTCGGCGACATCGTGGCCACCATCCAGGGTGAGCAGGACGAGATCATCCGCTCGCCGCAGCACGGGGTGCTCGTCGTCCAGGGTGGTCCCGGCACCGGAAAGACCGTGGTCGCCCTGCACCGTGCGGCGTATTTGCTGTACACCCACCGTTTCCCGCTGGAAGACCAGGGCGTGTTGGTGATCGGCCCCAACCGGGTGTTCCTGCGCTACATCGAGCGGGTACTGCCGTCGCTCGGCGAGTCGGGTGTGGAGCAGGTGGTGCTCTCCGACCTGGTGCCGGGCGTGGAGTTCCGACGACCCGACGAAGCCGTCGGCGACTCACCGACTGCGGCGCGGCTCAAGGGTGCGGCGTCGATGTCCGACGTGATCGATCGGGCGATCGCCGATCGCGAGCGTCCGTTGCGCGACGACCTCCAGCTGCCGTTCAGGGCCGGGTACGTGCGGCTGCGCGCCGCCGAGTCGAAGCGCATCGTCACCGCCGCCCGTCGCCGCTTCCGCCGGCACAACGCCGGCCGCAGGTACGTGGAGAGCGAGGTGTTCGCGGCGCTCGCCGACAGCTTCCACGACTCCGAGATCGGCCCGCGCGATGTGCGCGACATCCTGCGCCGCGAGCCGGAGATGCGCGCTGCGCTCGACAGCATGTGGCCGGTGCTCACACCGGCGCAGCTGTTGCACGATCTGTTCGGCTCCAAGGCGCTACTACGGTCGGCGGTGCGCGGCATCCTCAGCGACGACGATGCGCTGGCGCTGTTTCGCGAGCGCAGCGATCACGTCGACGACGTGCGCTGGACCCCTGCCGATGTGGCGTTGCTCGACGACGCCCGAGACGCGCTCGGCCCCAAGCCCGGCAAACATGCGGAGCTCGACGAGATCCGCACCTACGGACACATCGTGATCGACGAGGTGCAGGACCTCACGCCGATGCAACTCAAGATGGCCACCCGACGCAGCCTCAACGGCGCGATGACCATCGTCGGCGACATCGCCCAGGCGACCGGTCCGTTGGCGCCCGACGACTGGGACGACGTGCTCGCCCACCTGCCCGACCGCAAACCGGCGCGGGTGATCGGGCTGTCCGTCGGCTACCGCATCCCGTCGCAGATCATGGAGCTCGCCAATCGCGTGATGGCGGTCGCGACGCCCAACCTGCGGGCGCCGCGCTCGGTACGCGTCGGCGACGCTGCACCCCGGATCACTGCGGCGGCAAACGGCGAGGCCCTCGGCGCCACAGTGGCCAGCGAAGTGCAGGCCCTGCTCGACGAGCTCCCGGGCGCGAGCATCGGTGTGGTCGCCCCCGATGGGCTGATCCCCGAGCTGTCGGGCTGTCTCACCGATGCCGGCATCAACCACGGCTCAGCCACGCGCACCGGCCTCGATGCCGGGGTGACCATGGTGCCGATCAGCGTGGTCAAGGGCCTCGAGCTCGACGGCGTGGTCGTGGTCGAACCGGCGCGCATCGTGACCGACAGCGCCCACGGCATGCGCGCGTTGTATGTCGCGCTCACGCGGTCGACGCAACGGCTGACGGTGGTCCACGCCGAGCCCTTGCCGACGCCACTGCGCTGAACCGCGGTGCTGAACCGCGGTGCGAACTACGGGTCGGGCGTGAAGATCGCCGTCACCGTCATGGAGCGAATCGCGCCGGAGCCAATGACGCTCTGCTCGCAGTAGACGGCATACGCAATCGAGTCGCCGGCGGTGATGTCGAACACCGCGGTGCCCGCGAGGGTGCTGGTGTCCCCGTTTATTCCCGGGCTTTCGAACCGCGTCAGGCCAGGAACAAACGAGATGCTGTTTGCGGCGGGCCAGTCCGAGGCGGTGGTGTCTGGTGCGCACACCGCGATCCATCCGGGATCGATACTGCTGACGAGTGTGGAGTACACAATGGTCACGGTTCCATCGACCGGGGCCGTGATCGGGTCGGTCGTGACGAACGCTTGTGGGGTTGCGGTGAGCGGTTGGTTGCCGTTGCCGGCGTACTTCGTGGTCGAGAACGGCAGCGACGACCCGACGACTGCAACGTTGCCCTCGTTGGCCGATGCCAGCGCTTCGACAGCTGAGAGGCGGGCCTCGATGTCGACGAGGCTCGACTTCGTGTAGTAGCCGACGATGTCGCCGATGACGAAGACCGAACCGTTCTGGTTGAAGATCTTGATGGCTCCTCCAGGCGAGAGCGTGACGTCGACTTTGTTGGGGAACGGGGCCTGCCCGGCAGTCACGTTGAGGTTGGACAGTGTCGGAACGTCGGTCAGGTCCGCGGGATACAGCCGAAGGTTGGTCTGTGCTGTGGCGCCGACAGCGGTCACGTTCATCGCGACCGCCACCGCGTCGGCAGGGATCGCCAACGGCCCAACGCAGTCGCCGACGTTGCCGGTGATCTGCTGCGTGTACGCCTCGCCGGCACCGAGCGGTGTCGGCTTCGGGCCGACTTGATTCGGCGCTGGCCGGTAGTCGAATGCGCGGCAACCGGGAGTGGGCACGTAGGTCGAGTCGAGGTCACCCGGTGCGGCGTCGGCTGACCACGCGGACGTGACGATCAGTGTGGCGGTGACGGCCAGCAGGGCTGACGTCGCCGCCCACATGACGGTGCGGATGCGGATCTCGATGGTGTTCCCCATCGATCAATCGTCGCATGGAATGCGACGAGCGTTCGTCGGTTGCGTCAGCTGGCGTAGTCGGCCGCGAGATTCGACAGCAGCTGCGCTGCCTTGTTGGCGTCGCCCGGGCGATTGCGGGCCACTGCCGTGCGCGCCAGTTCGATCGCTGCGGCGTACCCCTCGGCGAACGACTCGTTCTCGGCGATCAGCGTCGGTTCGACTGCGGCGTAGATCACTTCGATGTCGGCAAGCGTGGCGTCTTCGTCGCCGTCGTCGCCGATCTCGCTGGTCAGCCGTTGGGCGTTCGTGGCGATCGCCGCGAGTGCGTCAGCGGTGTCGTCTGGCACCGTCACCACGGTGGTGACGGTGACGTCGGCAGCAGTGGTCGAGTCGGCGCTCTCTTCGAAGGTTGTTGCGCATCCTGCGCTGAGCAGAGCGACGAGGAGCGCGGCGGCAACGCCGCGGGTCACGCGGTGACCAGGATCCGTTCGCTGGCGAACGAGCCGACGCCGACGAACTTGCCGTCGATCTCCACCGTGAGGGTGCCGTCGGGCGAGGCCGCCGTGACCGTGCCGCTCATTCCCGGCCGGATCGCGGAGTCTTCTAAGAACTCGAGCAACCCGGGGGCGAACTCGAGCTCCTCGGTGATTCGCCGCACCGTGAATCCGTCGCCGACGATCACCCCGGCCAAAGGCTCGGCGTCGGGATCCTTGTAGTCCGACCCCGGGATCGGGTTGCCGTGCGGGCACGTGGTCGGTTCGCCGAGCAGCTCGTTCATCGCGCTTTCGACCGAGTCGCTCATCACGTGTTCCCACCGACCCGCTTCGTGGTGCGCTTCAGCCCACGGCAGTTTCAACACGTCGGTGAGAAACCGCTCGGCCAGCCGGTGGCGGCGCACCACACGTTCGGCCAGCTCGTGGCCCTGTTTGGTGAGTTCGATGCCGTCGCCGACGGTGATGAGCCCCTCGCTCTCCAACCGCTTCATCATTTCGCTCACGGCGGGGCGGCTCACCTGCAGTCGCTCGGCGATGCGCGCCTGGATGACGTCGACGTCGTCCTCGCGCAGCTCGTAGATGCACTCGCAATACTCCTCGAAGGCCGGATGGTGCTCCCCAGGATTCGGCATGGCTTCATCCTACCGAACCGAGGATTCGCTGGCCCCTGCCGTGCGCTACGTTCGGTGGCGATGCACCTGCGCTGAACCTGTCCTGTCCGCTGTCGCCCCGGAGGTTCACGCATGCCTGCATCCCTGTTTGCCCACCACCTCACCGCCGCGCGTGGTGACTTCGTCCTCGGCGACGTCGACGTGGCGCTCCATGCGGGCGACCGACTCGGGTTGATCGGCCCCAACGGTGTCGGCAAGTCGACGCTGTTGGCGCTGCTCGCCGGAGTAGTTCCCGAGGGGCTGACGCTCGACAGCGGCCGCATCGAACGGCGCCCCGCCGATGCCACGGTCGGGCTGCTCGCCCAGGAGCCACCGCGCTCTCCGCACGAGACGGCGCTCGACCAGCTGCGACGCCGAACCGGAGTAGGCGACGCGCAGGCTGCGCTCGATCGATCGACGGCTGCCCTCGCCGAGGGTGTCGCGGGCGCCGACACCGACTACGAGAATGCCCTCGATCGATGGACGCGCCTCGGGGCGGCCGACTTCGACCAGCGCGCCGCTGCGCAATGGTCCGATCTCGGACTGGATCGGCGACTGCTCGACCAACCGACCGCCACGCTGTCGGGTGGCGAGGCGGCCCGCTGCCAACTCGCTGGGGTGTTGCTGGCGCGCTTCGACATCGTGCTGCTCGACGAGCCGACGAACGACCTCGACGCCGAGTCGCTCGACCGACTCGAACGGTGGTTGCTCGGCCTCGACGCACCAGCGCTGATCGTCAGTCACGACCGAGCCTTGCTCGAAGCCGTGGTGACCGGCGTGATCGAGCTCGACGAGCATCAGCACGGCGCCGAACGATTCGAGGGTGGTTGGCAGGCGTACCTCGACGAGCGAGCCAACCGCCGCCGACTCGCCCAGCAGCGCTACGACCGCTACGCCAAAGAAAAGCAGACTCTGCAGGCCCGTGCACAGCGCGAGCGCGAATGGGCAGCCCAGGGCCGGGCGCGGGTGCGCCGCTCCGGCGAGCCGGACAAGTTCATCCGCGCCTTCAAGATCAACCAGACCGAGCAGCTCGCTGGGCGGGCGGCGCGCACCGAGCGGGCGATCGAACGACTCGAAGTGGTCGACGAACCGCGCGACGGCTGGGAACTGCGGCTCGACGTTCCCGCCGCGCCGCGCAGCGGTGACGTGGTCGCCGCAGCCGAGGGTCTCGTGGTGCGCCGGGGTGATTTCACGCTCGGCCCGATCGATCTCGACCTTCGTTGGGGTGACCGCATCGCCCTCCTCGGTGCGAACGGCAGCGGGAAGACGACCCTCATCGACGCCCTTCTCGGACGCGTCGAACCCGACTCGGGCACCGTGCGACTGGGGTCGAGCGTGATCGTCGGCGAGATCGGCCAGTCACGCGACGGGCTGCGCGGCGGCGGCACCGTGCTGGCGACCTTTGTTGCTCGTGCCGCCGAGCGCGGTCGATCGATGACCGATGTGGAGGTGCGGACGCTGTTGGCCAAGTTCGGGGTTCGCGCCGGTCACGTCGAGCGGCCGATCGACGCCGTGTCGCCAGGCGAACGCACGCGGATCGGACTGGCGCTGTTGCAAGCAGTGGGCGCGAATACGTTGGTGCTCGACGAGCCGACCAACCACCTCGATCTGCCGGCGATCGAACAACTGGAGGGGGTGCTCGACACGTTCCGTGGCACCTCGCTGTTGGTCACTCACGATCGGCGGCTGCTCGAGCGCTTTCCGGCGACCAGGGTGATCGAGCTTGTCGGCGGATGGATGACCGAGCAGCGTTGAGCCCACAGCGGTGACTACCGGTCGAATCGAACCGTGGACCGTCTTGATCTGATCGCCGGGAACTCATTGGCGTGTTGTGTCGACCTGTGTCGACGTGAACGCAACCGAATCTTCTCTCTCGAACAGCCGCCGCAGCCGTCGCCTCGTGTTGGCGCCGCTGGCGCTCGGCGCACTTGCCGCGGGCCTCGTGGCCTGCGGTGACGACGACGACAGCTCGTCGGCCGACGACATCACCATCGTCGACGCCTGGGTTCGCGAGCCCGCCGACGGCCAGGTGACCTCGGCGGCCTACGGCACGATCACCAACGGTGGCGACGAAGAGATCACCTTGGTGTCGGCATCGGCACCGATCGACGCAACGATCGAGATCCACGAGACGCTGATGAACGACGACGGCGAGATGTCGATGCAGGAGCGCGAGAACGGGTTCTCCATTGCCGCCGGCGAAACCTTCACCCTCGAGCCCGGCGGGCCACACGTGATGTTCCTCGACATCGAGCCGACCGAGATCGTCGACACGATCGACGTGACCTACATCTTCGACAACGGCGCTGAGGTCACGGTGCCCGCCGAAGTGCGCGTGCTACAGGGCGGCGCCATGGGTGACATGGATCACGGCGACATGGACGACATGGATCACGGCGACATGGACGACATGGACCACTCCGACGAGGACCATGAGGGCCACGACCATGACGACGAGGACCATGACGGCCACGACCATGACGACATGGACGACATGGACGACGACTCGTCGAACTGATCAGCGCGCCGGAGCGGTCGTCGTTCGAACGACCAGCTCCGTCGGGAGCACGAGCCCCTTCGCCGACGTCTGCGCATCGTCGTCGAGCAGCGCCGTCACAGCCGTGCGGCCCTTGTCGGCATGTGGTTGACGCACGGTCGTCAGTCCGGCGGACTCGGCGGCGGGTACGTCGTCGAAACCAACAACCGCGAGGTCGTCAGGCACTGAGCGTCCGAGGTCGTGGGCGGCGTCGATGGCCGCGAACGCGAGCTGGTCGCTCATCGCCAACACCGCCGTGGGTGGAGGCGTGGCGCTGGCCAGCGCCTCACGAATCGATGCCGTGGCGCTGTCGTGATCGAACGTGCTTGCGGCAACTCGAAGCACTGCATCGTCGGCGATGCCCGCATCGTTGATCGCGGTGAGGTAGCCGCGGCGTCGGGCCTCGGTGACCGACGACCCGACACCTTCGATGGGTGCGAACTCGACGATCAGAAGTCGACGGTGACCGAGGTCGACAAGGTGCTGCGCCGCCTCGTGCGCTGCCCCCTCGTCGTCGATGCCGACCCACGGCGCGCCGTCGATCGCCTGCCCATCGAGTGTCACGACGGGCAGTTGGCGATCGACGACCACTTTGCTCCGCTCGTCGTTGAGGGTGTCGCAGTACACGATCAGCCCGTCGACCAGGGCCGAGCGCAACACGTCGGGGCCGTCGTCCGGCGCGGCTCGTGGCACTACAACCAGCGCCAGGGCGGCGCGATCGCAGGCGGCGGCAACACCGGCCATCAGTAGTTGTGACGCTGGGTCGGTGAACGCTGCCGACATCGATTTCTGCACGAGGCCGATCGCTCCGACCTTGCCCCGGCGCAGCGCCGAGGCTGCGGGGTCCGGGCCGGCGTATCCGAGTTCGGCCGCGGTGTCGAGCACTCGCTGGCGCAGCTCGTCGCTCAGCTGGTCGGGCCGGTTGTACGCATTCGACACGGTGCTCCGCGACACGCCGAGCCGCTCGGCGATCGTCGCCAACGTGATGCGCTCGCTCGCCATGCCCACACCGTAGCCGCAACCGGACCATTTCTAGATCGATTCAGGGTTGTGGTGTCTGAATCGATCTAGTACCGTGCTCGCCATGAACTTGATCGATACAGAAACCCGTCCGATGTCATCGCTCCCGCGTACCGACCGACCGTCTGCGCCCGCCCACCGACCCTCTGCGCCCGCCCACCAACCCTCTGCGCCCGCCCACCAACCCTGCGGGTTGGCACAGGGCGTTGATTGGGCCGAGCTCGCCGCGCTCCTCGACGTTCACGTCGATGCTCGCCAGATCGATGCGGCGCTCTGCGCGGCCGACGGCGACATCACGCGCACGGCGCGCCAGCTCTTTCCGATGCTGCCAACCGAAGCGTTGCAGGAGCTCCTGTGGGCCATCGGCGAGCGAGCGCGCCGAGCCTGCTGACCTACGCTGGCTCCATCGCCGAGCAGCCCCATCTGTCCCTCGTTCCGGCGTCGCTCGATGATCTCGATCGTGTCGTCGCCCTCACCACGCAACGACGCCGCTCGCTTGCCGCGTGGAGCCCGCAGTGGTGGGCGCCAGCTGAGGGTGCCGACGATCTCCACCCGTTGTGGTTGCGCCACTTGATCGAACAACAGGCGGGCACGGTGCGGGTCGTCGAGGTGGTCGAGGCCGGGGTCGAGCCCGATGCACGCCAGGTCGTCGGATGCATGGCCGTGATGCCCCAGGCCGGCCAGTGGTTCATCGACGATCTCGTCGTCGAGGACGATTCCTGGTGGCCGGCAGTCGTGGAGGCGATCGTCGACCAGGTGCCCGAACGCCCCGCCGTGTTCGCCGTACCGACCGCCGACGAACCCGCCACTGACGCACTGGTCGCAACCGGGGCGGTCGCATCCGGAGCGATGGTGTCAGGGGTGGTGTCGTCGTACTGGGTGCGTACGGCGCGGACTGGAGCGATCGCCGAGCTGGGGGTCTTTGACGTAGCCGATGGCGTGGTGGAGAGTCTCTCGCGACCGGTGCACACCTTCGGCGGCGCGCCGTTCGATCCAGATGCTCCGAGCGGTTTCGGTTTCACGGTCGCCGCCGGATCGGTGGTCGGCCTGGGCGCGGTGGCCGCGCCGCCGGTGTACGACCCTGGCGGCCCCGTCACGCTCGTCGATCTGGTCGCCGGTGACGACCTCGGCGCGCTGCTCGACACGACCCTCGCCGTCGCCGCCGAGCGCGGCGACGTACTGGTGGCCGTGGTCTGCGACGAGACCAATACCGCGCTGCGCGGCGCGCTGGCCGCCGCCGACTTCGTGCGCACCGTCGACGTGTACCGCCTCCCCTGAGCTGCTCGAGCGTCCCAGCTCTGTGTCGGCGCATACCGCCGCATCACCGATGTTCGCCGACACAGATCCGCTCCTGTGGTCGCGGTCGACACGGCCCAACGGTGTGTGTCAGCGCATATCGCTGCGCCACCGATGTTCGCTGACGCAGAACCGTGATCGCCGTGGGCCGCGCGTGGCACCGTCTCGGTAGCGTCGCTGTATCGCTGATCACCCGGTGCTCCAGGCGTTCTCGCCGGCGGTGCGCGAGTGGTTCGCGTCGTCGTTCCCCGAGCCGACGCCGCCGCAGATACAAGGCTGGCCACACATCGCGGGCGGCGAGCACACGTTGATCTGTGCACCCACCGGTTCGGGCAAGACGCTCACCGCGTTCCTTGCGTCGATCGACGCATTGACCACCACCGAGCCACCGGCCGAGCGCGAGCGCCGCACGCGGGTGTTGTACATCTCGCCACTGCGCGCCCTCGCCTTCGATATCGAGAAGAACCTGCGCGCTCCGCTCGCCGGCATCGGGTTGGCCGCCGAGCGTCTCGGCCAACCGTTCGTTGCCCCCGAAGTAGGAATGCGTACCGGCGACACGTCGGCGTCGGACCGGCAAAAGCTCATCCGCCGTCCTCCCGATCTGTTGATCACCACACCCGAGTCGTTGTACTTGATGTGTACGTCGTCGGCGCGCGACACCTTGGCGGGCGTCGAGACGGTGATCATCGACGAGATCCACGCGATGGCTGCCACCAAGCGTGGTGCGCATCTGTCGCTCACGTTGGAACGGCTCGACGAGATCGTCACCGGGGCCAACCCCGATGGCGAGCGTTCGGGGCCTCAACGAATTGGACTGTCGGCAACGCAACGTCCGCTCGAAGAGATCGCCGAGTTCCTCGGCGGGTACTTGGCGCCGGGCGAGAAGCGTCCCGTGCGCATCGTCGACGCCGGTATCCGCAAAGAACTCGAGGTCGAGGTGGTGATCCCGGTCGACGACATGTCGTCGCTTGGCCAGCCCACTGGCGAGCTCACCGCTGGACCGGCGACGACGGCGCTCACCGAGCGGCGCACGTCGATCTGGCCGAGCATCTATCCCGAGGTGCTCGATCGGATCCTTGCGCACCGCTCCACGATCATCTTCTGCAATGCCCGGCGCGCCGCCGAACGCCTGGCCGCGAAACTCAACGAACTCCACGAAGAACGCCTGGCCGCTGAACGCGGCGATACGGACGACGATCCATCGTCAGACCAACCCACCGAGGAGCTGGAGCTCGTGCGCGCTCACCATGGGTCGTTGGCGCGGGAGCAGCGGGTGGTGATCGAGGACCAGCTCAAGCGCGGCGAGTTGCGGGCCATCGTGGCCACGTCATCGTTGGAGTTGGGGATCGACATGGGGGCGGTCGACCTGGTGGTGCAGGTCGAGTCGCCGGGTGCGGTCAGTCGAGGGATGCAGCGCATCGGCCGTGCGGGGCACCAGGTGGGCGAGCCATCGCGAGGATCGATCTTTCCCAAGCACCGCAGCGACCTGGTCGAAGCTGCGGTGGTCACGCGGCGGATGGTGGATGGTGAGATCGAGTCGACGCGCTTTCTGCGCAACCCGCTCGACGTGTTGGCCCAGCAGATCGTGGCCCATGTTTCGGCGGTCGATGAATGTGCCGTGTCCGAGGTCGTCGCCCTGGTTCGCCGGAGCGCCAACTTCGCCGAGATCTCCGACGAGCTGATCGGCAATGTGCTCGACCTGTTGGCGGGTCGTTACCCGAGCGACGAGTTCTCCGAGCTCCGGCCGCGCCTGGTGTGGGATCGGGTGAACGACCGGGTGCGCGCCCGCGATGGGGCCAAACGGTTGGCGGTCACGTCGGGTGGCACCATCCCCGACCGCGGACTGTTCGGCGTGTTCTTGCCGGACGGCACCCGCGTCGGCGAACTCGACGAAGAGATGGTGTACGAGTCGCGGCCGGGCGAGACGTTCGTGCTCGGCGCGTCCACGTGGCGCATCGAAGACATCACCTTCGAACGGGTCACCGTGTCGCCGGCGCCGGGTCAGCCGGGGAAGATGCCGTTCTGGCACGGCGATCGACCGGGCCGGCCGCTCGAACTGGGGCGCGCCCTCGGCGGGTTCGTACGCGAGATGCGCGAGCTCGGCCGCGATGCGGCGAGCACTCGGTTGCAGGAGCACTACGCGCTCGACGAGCGAGCGGCGAACAATCTGCTGGCCTATCTCACGGACCAGGTAGCTGCGACCGGTGCGGTGCCCGACGATCGCACCGTGGTGGTCGAGCGGTTCCGCGACGAGATCGGCGATTGGCGGGTGTGCATCCTCAGCCCGTTCGGCACGCCGGTGCACGCACCCTGGGCGATGGCCATCGAGCGCAAGCTCGCTGACGCGTACGACATGCCCGTGGAAACGATGTGGGGCGACGACGGCATCGTCATCCGGCTGCCCGAAGCCGCCGACGAGTTGCCGCTCGACGCGCTCATGATCGACCCCGACGAGATCGACGAGCTGGTGGTGGCCACCCTGCCGCAGACTGCGTTGTTCTCGGCGCGCTTTCGCGAGTGCGCGGGACGTGCGTTGCTGTTGCCGCGCCGTCGCCCCGACAAGCGCACGCCGCTGTGGCAACAGCGCCAACGCGCTGCCGACCTCCTGAGCGTCGCGGCGAAGTACCCGACGTTCCCGATCCTGCTCGAAGCGTCGCGCGAGTGCGTGCAGGACGTGTTCGACGTGCCGGCGTTGCGCGAGGTGCTCGGGCAACTGCAGTCGCGCCAGGTGCGTGTGGTGCCGGTCGAGACCGGGTCGGCCAGCCCGATGGCGTCGAGTCTGTTGTTCAACTGGATTGCGGCGTACATGTATGAAGGTGATGCGCCGCTGGCCGAACGGCGCGCCGCCGCGTTGGCGCTCGATCGCGACCTGCTGCGCGACCTGCTCGGGGCGGAGGAGTTGCGCGAGCTGCTCGACCCCGAGGTGCTGGCCGATGTCGAGCTGCAGCTGCAGTGCCTGTCCGACGGGCGGCGGGCGCGGTCGGCCGACGAGTTGCACGACGTGTTGCGGCGGGTCGGTGATCTCACGGCTGTCGAGGTCGACCTGCGTTGCGAGGGTGGCGATGGCAGCACGTGGTTGACCGACCTGATCGCCGAAAAGCGGGCGATCGAGATCGGCATCGGCGCCGACACGCGCTACGCCGCAGCCGAGGATGCGGCGCGCTACCGCGACGCGCTCGGCTGCAGCATCCCGATCGGGTTGCCGGTCGCCTTCACCGATCCCGTCAGCCGGCCGCTCGAGGCATTGGCCGCCCGCTTCGCCGCGACCCACGGGCCGTTCGTCACCGCCGATGTCGCCGCTCGCTACTCGATTGCGCCGGAGCGTGCTGCCGGTGTGCTCGCTGCGCTTGAGGGCGAGGGGCGGATCGTCGTCGGCGAGTTCCGCCCCGACGGCGTCACCCGCGAGTACTGCGAGGTCGACGTGTTGCGCCGACTGCGGCGACGGTCACTTGCCGCGCTGCGCCGCGAGGTCGAGCCGGTCGAGCAGGATGCGCTGGCCCGGTTCGTGCCGGCGTGGCACGGCGTTCCGGCCGAACGCGGCGGGCAGGAATCGTTGGTCGAAGCACTCGGCGTGCTGGCGGGATCAGCGCTCGTCGCCTCGACGATCGAACGCGATGTCCTGCCGATGCGCGTCCGTGGCTACCGCCCGGCGATGCTCGACGAGCTGTGCACTGCGGGAGAGCTGGTCTGGGTCGGCGCCGGCGGCTTGGGCGCTCGCGATGGCCGAGTGCGGTTGTGTTTCGTCGATCAGCTGCCGCTGTTGGCGCCGGGGTGGGAGCGTGCGGACGCGCCGGACGGCGACCTCCACGATGCGTTGCGCACCGCCCTCGCCGAGCAGGGTGCGAGCTTCTGGGGTCAGCTACGTGCCGCAGCACCGGGCGTCGCCGATCCTGAACTGCTCGCCGCACTGTGGGATCTGGTGTGGGCTGGCGAGGTCACCAACGACTCGTTGGCGCCGGTGCGCGCCGTGTTGGCGGGCGGCACGGGTGCGAGTCGCAGCGGATCCGGGCGGGGAAGTCGTGCGGGCGCTCGCCGTCGACCGCGACCGGGTCGCTTGACGCGCATCGGTCCTCCCGCTGGTCAGGGCAGGTGGAGTCTCGTGGCGCCGTTGCTGACCCCCGAGCCGACCTCGACCGAGGCCGCACACGCGCAGGCACTGCAACTGGTCGAACGGTACGGCGTGGTCACCCGCGAGGCGGTGCTTGCCGAGGGATTGGTCGGTGGATTTACGTCGGTGTACGGCGTGCTGAAGGTGTTGGAGGAGCGCGGCCAGGTTCGGCGCGGCTACTTCGTCGACGGGCTCGGCGCAGCGCAGTTCGCCATTCCAGGCGCAGTCGACCGCCTTCGATCGGCGCGCGAACCAACCGGCGACGAGCGACCGCTCGCGCTGGCGGCGACCGACCCAGCCCAGCCGTACGGCGCCGCACTGGCGTGGCCCGACTCCGACGGTCGCCCGGCACGAACTGCGTCGTCGCTCGTGGTCAGCAGAGCCGGCGTGCCGCTGGTGTGGTTCGACCGGCGCGGGTTTCACCTCGTTCCGTTCGAATCGGCACTCGTCGACACATCGTGGATCGACGCACTGATCGAGGCCGCCAAGGACGGCCGCCTCAAGCAACTGGAGATTCGCAAGATCAACGGCGAGCCACCCGGCTCGGCGCCGCCGGAGGTGACCGCGTTGCTGCGCAGCGCGGGATTCGCCGACGGCTACCGCGGCCTCACGCATCGCGCCTGACGACCCAGTTCAGGACGCCGAGCGACTCGCTGACGTTTGGCTGACGCTCGGTTGGTTCAGTCGCGGCGATGTTCCACACAGCCGTGCCCACACGCTCAGCACGAGAGTTGGTCGGCGGTGACCTCTGGCAGCACGGTCGGGTCGGTGATCTGGGCGAAGCCGGTGATGCCGACACCGCCGACGTCGGCGTCGGGCTTCTCAACGCTGGCGAGCACGATGGCCACGCTGTCGGCGGGGATCAGCGTGAGATAGCCGACGCGTCCAGCGCACAGCTGGATGCCCTGCGTGGCGGTGCTGTCGATCAGCGTGGCGAAGTCCGGACAGTTCCCGTTGGGCAGCGCCGCGTTGCTCACGGCGACGAAGCCCTCGGCGGTCTGCGCCGAGTTGCCGGGGCACGCGTCGACCTCGGCGTCGAGACCGTCGTACACGGCAGCGAGCACATCGCCGCTGCGATACCAACGCACCTCGACTGCGCCGGGCTCGGCGGGGAGCAGTGCCGGGTCGGGCACGCCGCCGTCGAAGGTGTACGCCTGATCGAGCACGGCGACGATCGGGGTGTCGGGCAACTCGCCGCCACGATTGCCGTCGCTCGTCGTTGCGGGTGCGCGCGTGGTCTCCGGAGCAGTCGTCGTTTCGGGTGCAGCCGTCGTCTCGGGGGCGGCGGTGGTTGCCGGCGTGGCAGTGGTGTCGGGTGCGCTCGTGGTTTCGGTGGCAGCCGTGGTGGCGGGTGCACCGGTGGTGGCGGGTGCGTCGGTGGTGTCGGAGCCGGAGTCGCTGTCGCCGCCGCAGGCCGCGGCGAGCACGCCGAGCGCAACTGCGCCCGCGGCGAGCTGGCGGCGAGCGGCCCGCCCACTCGTCGTTCGAGCTTGTGTAAGTCGTGTTCGTGTCATCGGTCCCGTCCCTTCAGGCGTGAGCATGAGCGGCGCTCAGTTGGTCGCCGCGTGTGCGGTGCGCCGACCGTGACATCGACGCGTCAGCGAAACGTCAGCCGGAGCAGGGGCGTGCCGTGCTGACCTATCGTGCGCGTATGGGTGGGGTCCCGACGGTCGGCGCGGCGCCACGTGCCGCTGTGGTTCAGCGGCGTCGATTGGTCGACCGACTGGCGGGGCGATTCGACGCCCGACTTACGCTGGTCACGGGCGGCGGCGGATCCGGCAAGACGACGGTGCTGGCTCAGGCGATGGCCGCCGACTCGGACCATGCCGATGTGTGGTACCCGTGCACACCGGCCGATCGGGATGCCAGCACACTGCTTGCCGGCCTGGCAACGGCTACGTACCGCGCGATCGGCGGCGCCGACCCGTCGTCGCCCGACGCGCCCGAGCCGATCGACGCGATTCACGATGCCGTCCTCGCCGCCTCGCCTCGACACGTGTGCTTGGTGCTCGACGATGTGCAGCTGATCGATGAGCCGTCGGCGATCGACGCCTTGCTGAGCCGGTTGCCGTCGAACGGGCACCTGCTGCTGGCTGGTCGACGCCGACTCGGTTTGCCCACCGCCCGCCTCGACGCGGCGGGAGCGTTGGTCGAACTCACGCAGGACGACCTGCTGCTCACCGACGACGAGCTCATCGAGTTCGCCAACCTGCGCGGCGTTGACATCGAGAACCTCCGAGCTGCTGAGCGCTGGCCAGCGTTCGTCGAGCTTGCCTCGTCGGGCATCGAGGTGCGGTCGCGGCGCTACCTCGAAGAGGAGGCACTGGCCGGCCTCGAGGCTGACCGCCGACGTGCCCTGGCGCGTTTCGCTGCTGTTGGCGGTGGCGACGATGCGCTCGCTCAGGCCGTCACCGGATGGTCGTTGCCACAGCTCGTTCACGATCTCCCGCTCGTGCGGTGGTCGGGTGAGGTGGCCCAACTGCACGACCTGTGGCGCGACCTCTTGGCCACCGAGATCACCGACGACGAGCGGCTGGCCGCCGCGTCCGCCGCCACGGCCGTGTTGCGCTCCGCTGGCGACGTCGACCGGGCGATCGAGATCGGCGCAGCGGTTGGCGCATGGGACGATGTGGCTGAGTCCGTGTCGGTGGCGGTGCGCGCTGGCGTCGATGGCGGCATTCGCTCCGATCAGCTGCAGCGCTGGCGCAGTCTCCTCCCCGTCGAGTACGGCGAGGCGGGTGTGGCGGTGTTGATCGATGCGTTGCTCGAGCGCGAACGCGACCTGACCTCGGCCGAGGCCGAGCGCCTGTTCGACAAGGCCGCGCAACAACTCGACGACGAGGGTGACGATGCGTTGCAACTCGCAGCCCTCGCCCAGCTGGGCTATCTGGCGCGCGTGCGCGCTGACATCCCGGGCATCGAGGCGGTGATGGCCCGAGTCCGTACGTTGGGCGAGCGTTTTCCGCCAGCGATGCCGTTTCTCGAGTTCGGCGAGGCGTGGACCGCGCTCAACACGCACGACTACAACCGGCAACTCGCAGCGATGGAGCGGATTGCCGATCGTCAATTGCCACCGGTGTGGGAGGTGACGCGCGACCACCTCATCGCCAACGCGTTGAACTCGCTCGGCCGCTCGGACGAGGCGATCGAGATCGTGCCGACCAACATCGCCGACCTCGCCGTCCCGATCCCCGGAGCACTGGGTACCGAGGCGCAGTCGTACTGGCAAGCGGGTCAGCCGCTGCGGGCGATGGAGGTCCATCCGCGTACGGTCTCGGCGGCCTATGGCGCCCGTGACCGATTCATCGGCGCAGCGTGGGACGCAATGACGCAGGCCTGGACGGGACGCGTCGATGAGGCTGCTGAGTCGGCACGCGTGGCTGCGTCGCAGCTCGGCGAGCAACCTGCGCCGATCCTGCTGGCGCAAATCGCCGGCATCGAGTTGGTAATCGCCATCGCTGAGGGCCGCGAAGACGACGCCCTCTCCACGTTGCAAGCCATCCTCGACGCCGCACCGCTGGAGAACGGCCTCAGCGCCAACGTGTTACGCGGGCACATTGCGGTGGCGTACGTACTCCTTGCCGAGACGCGACCCTTCTGGCACGCCGAGGGCTTTGGTGGCATGCATCGGACGCGGTTGCGCATTGTGGAGATGTTTGTGCGGGCACGCGAGGACGGCGACCTGGCGCCGATCTCGCGAGCCGCGTGGCCAGAGCCGGGCGTGGTTGCAGTGACGTTGCCGTGTCCGTGGGCGATGGAGTTCGCACTGTGGGGTGTGCGTTGTGGGCGCCACGAGGCGCGCACGCTCGCCGCGTGGCTGTGCGAGCACCAAGGAGCGTCGGCGCTCGCGGCATTGCGCCGATGGTTGGACGACGACGAACTCGGCCGGGCCGCCGCAGACGTGATTGCCCGCACTCCGGCACCGCCCGCCAAGCCGGTCGAGTTACGCGTGCTGGGCGACGTCGATCTTCGACTCGGGGGGTACGCGTCCGCGTCGCCGGAGTGGCGCCGTGAGCGCGTACGTGCACTGCTGGTGTGGCTGGTGATGAACCGGAACGCAACACGTGAGCAGGCGACGGCCGCGTTGTGGCCGGATCTCCCCGCCGATCGTGGGGCGAAGAACCTGCGGACCACGTTGAACTACGTGCACGACGTGCTCGAGCCGCAGCGTGACAGCGGCGACGCCACGTGGTTCGTGCGGGTCGATGGACATCGCATCCGACTTCACGACTCGCTCGACGTCGACCTGTGGCGCTTTGGTCATCTGCTCGACCAGGCGGATGCTGCCGAACGAGCCGGCCATCCGCGCGACGCATTGCCGTTGCTGGTCGAAGCGACTGCGTTGTGGGGAGGCGACCTCGCCGCCGACCTCGACTACGAGTGGCTGGAGCTGGAGCGCATTCATTCCCGCAGCCGGTTCGTGCGCGCCTCGTGCCGCGCTGCTGAGTTGTATGTGGCCACCGATGCACCCGGCGAGGCGATCGAAGTGATCACGCCAGCGCTCAGTGCCGACCCGTATCACGAGCCGAGCTACCGGGCGCTCGCGACTGCGTACGCGGAACTCGGCGACATCACCTCGTCGCGCGCCGTGCTCCGGCGAGCCGAAGCGGTGCTCGCCGACGTGTAGCCGGCCGCCTCCTGCTTCAGTCCGGGGCGACGGATGCGTCTGGCACCCAGTTGCCGTGGAACCCGTAGGGCACGCGCTGGGGGAGTTCGATCTTGGCGACCTCTGGACCGGTGATGTCCTGGGCGTCGAGGATGTGCAGTTCGCTCGAGTCGGTGGCGGCGTCGTACAAGAGGGTGAGCACCCAACAATCGTCCTCGGCAACCGCGTCGGCCTTGGGCACCACGATCGGCTCAGCGCCGCCGCGACCGGGGCCGTACTCATGGGCGACCGAGGTGCCCTTCTCGACGTCGTGCTTGATCGTCGCGCCGTGCAGGTTGGGCACGTCGCCCTCGAACACCTCCGAGGTGTAGCCGTAGCGGTGCTGTCCCAGGCCGACGTTCGGGTTGTGTCGCGGGAACTCCTGCGGGCGATCGTCGAGCCGTGTCTCGGACACGCGACGCGTGGCCGGGTCGATCACCCAACGGTCGAACGTGGGTGGCGCGTCGCGGAACGGTCCGCGCTCGTCGGTCTCCATCAGTCGCTCGTATCGACACACATCGACCACGACCGTGCCGTTGTGGTCGTAGGCGTTGAGTGGATGGAACACGTAACACGGGTCGACATCGCACCACACGATGTCGTCGGCGGTGCCGGCGCGGGGGAGAAGGCCCACACGGCCCGCCCGGTCGGGTGCCCAGGTGAATGGCCATGATGCGCCAGCGAGGACGCGGTCGAAGTTGACGGTGACCGGGAGGTCGTAGACCACGGCGTACGTGTCGGTCAGCGACATGTCGTGGATCATGGGCATGTCGGGAACCGGCACGTCGACGACCTTGCTGACCGTGCCATCGGGACCGACCACCACGTATTGCACGTGATCGACCAGGTCGGGCCAGTGGTAACACATCGCATGGAGTTCACGGGTCGCCGGGTCGTACTTGGGGTGAGCCGAAAACCCATCGGGCAGGGTGCCGCCAAAGGGGTTGACACCGCGGCTGTCGAGTTCGTAGGTCAACTCGACGGGCGGGGTGCCGGCTTCGACCATCGCCCACGTGGCCCCCGCAAATCCGCCGACGTTGGTGTTGGGCGAGAACATCTCGCCACCGTTGACCCGCCGGTTGCGGTACCACTCAGCACGACCGCCGCGCAGCCGTACCCCGTGCACCATGCCGTCGCCCATGAACCAGTGGTGGTTCGTCGGGTCGATATCGGCCCCAGGGTTCGGACCGTTGCGCAGCCACCGCCCCTCGAGGTCGGCAGGAATCGTGCCGGTCACCGGAAGGTCTTCCGCTGTGATTTCGTGTTCGACGGGCGCGTAGTTGCGCGAGAGATACACGTTGTCGCTGGGACGGAGCGAGTCGAGGGGCGCGCTGGTGGCGGACATGACACGACGATGACAGATCGGTGAACAACTGTCAACCTATCGCGCCGCAGGCGACGGTGCAGGCTCGGCAGACCGGCCGGCCCAACGGCTGTCAGCCGGCCTGCGGTGTTCAGGTCTCCGGTGTGAACAGCGCCACGACCGAACCTCGGGCGATGTCGATCGTCGATGCGCCGAACCTGAAGCAGAGCAGTCTGATCGTCACGGTGGCACCTGCGGCGACATCGAATGTCTCCATCGTCGCCAGCGTGGGGTTGGCCACCGGGTTCAACGGGCTCGCCAGCCCGACGGCATTGTCGCTATCGCCGTCGAAGGTCCCTGCCGTGGTGAGCTGGCATCCGGCGAACTCACCTGGCCCGTTGCCCTGTCTCGCCACCGCAGTCGCCATCGCCGTGATCGTGCCAGCGGTCGGTGCGTCGACCGTGATCGTCGTGACCTCGGTCGGGGATGCCTCGTTGCTGCTGATGTTGTTCGCGCCGACCGAGGTGGTGTCGCTGACGACGAACGGTCGGGCCCGCTCGAGTGCATCGACTGCTGCTGTGGTTGCATCGAGGTCTGCGCGCTGTGCTCCGTTCGCGGCTTCGATGGCCGACAGCCGGCTGGCGAGTTCGGTGAGGCTGCTTTCGGTGTAGTAGCCCACGACGTCGACCACGACGTTCACCGAGCCGCGGAAGTTGAACACATTGATCTTGCCGTCGGGCGACAGTTGCACGTCGACCTTGTTCGGTGTCGGCGGCGCGCCGGCCGTCACGTTGAGGTTCGACAGCAGTGGCACATCGGTGAGATTCGCCGGGTATACCCGGAGGTTCGATGCGGTCGTCGCGCCGACGGCGGTCACATTGAGGGCGACGCCGACAGCGTCGGAGGGGATCGCCAGTGGGCCAGTGCATTCGCCGTTGGCGCCGTGGACATCGATGGTGTACACGTCGGCGGCGGCCAACGGTTCGGCCCGCGGCCCGATGTTGTCGGCGCCCGGTCGGGTGTCGACGAGGCGGCAACCGGCGGTCGGCACGAACGTGGAATCGAGATCCCCGGGCGCAGCGTCGGCGCGCCAGGCGGTCGTGACGCTCAGGGTTGCGCAGACACCGAGCAGTGCGGCGGTTGCCAGCCAGACGACAGAGCGGAGACGCAGCTCGATAGTGGGACCCATCCCACTATCGTCCCCACTCCAACAGCGCCATGCGGCCCGAACCGTGCAAATGAGCGCGCCGACCGCAGTGTTGAGTGCGGAATGGGCGCAACCTGAGTGTGTTCCCACTGCGGTACGGGTCAGTCGGTCGAGCGGCTCAACGCATTGCTCACCTTGCGTCTCGCCTGGGCGATGCGCGCTGCGTCGCCAGCGGTGATTTGCCCGTCGGCGAGGTTCAGCCCGCTCGTTCGGGAGCCGATCGTGATGGCTCGTTGCCCAGTGCGGTCGCTGAACATCAAGACGAGTTCTTTGACGTTCGGATAGGAGTCCATCAGGCCTTCCAAGTTGCGGATCTGCTGTGCGGTCAGCGGCAATTCCCCTGGGCCTGGTGGACGAACGGCAACGACGCAGATCACGCCATCGGACTTCAGTTGATCTCGGTCGAGTTTGGCGACGAAGGCCCCGTAGACAGAGGTCCGGTCGTAGTGCCGTCGAGGTGAATCGTTGCCTCTGGTGTCGCGCCGCGACCGCGGAACGCGTCGGGCGAGCGTTGGATCCTCGACCGATCCCTTTTCGTACCTCGGAGTGTCGGTGACCGTTCGGATTTCGACTTGTAGTGCTCCATCGGGTACCTCGATCTGGAGGTCGGGTGTCCGGTCGCCCGGCCGGTTGGGTGGCCTCAGCAGGCGAACCTGTGATCCGGCGGGGACGCGCCGCACGGCGCGCTCGATCACCTTGAGTTCGCCAGCTGCCGCACGTCGCAGCATGTCCGGCGTCTCATCCATCAGTCCGGTCCTCGAGTTGCGCACTCGTCCCATCGTCTTGCGGAAGATGTCAGCGAGCTGATGCACCGTGTCGGCATCGTGGCTGAGGCACGGATGGCGGCGGAGGTACTTCGTGACCACGTCTCGCACGTCGATCAGCTCGATCGAGAGCAGCTGACGTTCGACCGTGGACGGCAAGGGCGGTGCCCGGCCCGAGGTGGAGTTGCGGTCGAGCGCCGTGCCACTCGAATCCGGGTCGCCGCGCCGCAGGTCGCGGCCGTGATCAACACGTGGTGGCGGTCGACGTCGGGATCGCCTGATCGTGTTGAGCACGGTGAAGCCGCGCCTCGTGACCTTCGCCGCGATTCGCAACCCGACCGCGCCGATCAACGCAAGCACCACGTCGATCAGCGTGCGTCCCACGAGACGTCCGAGCCCCCGCGCGATCTCGGGTCGGTCGCCGTTCAGTGCTTCCACGAGATCGCTCAAGAGACTGGTGCCCAGCGCGCTGCCCAGCCGAAATGCGTCCTCTCGCGAGCCGAGCAGCAGGTCGACCGCCTGTTCGATCAGCTGCACGAAGCGGCGGCGCGCAGCTGAGCTGACGAGCAAGTCCGCGACGAACTGCGCGAGCTGGACGAGCTCCACCAACGAATCGCTGACCCCGATAAGCACACCCTCGATGAGCTCCAGCACGTACGCATGGAGGTCGTGGAGCACAGCGCCGAGTCGCACGAGGTCGTCGCGACCGATCCTGCGGAGACCTGCACGGAGGCCGGCGGCGATCCCGCGGCCGATGGCTGCGAGGTTGAGCGCCAACGGTTCGATGAACGCCCGAACCCGGTCGACGATCTCGTCGAGCACCTCGTCGAGCGCACGTTCTGCGAGCGACAGGCCCTCGATTGCCAATCGAAGCACGGGATCTCCGATCGGGGCGGATGTGAGTATGAGATCAAACGCGTCGGGATCCTCACGGGACGAGGCCATGTCGCGATGCGCCGTGGACGGCCAACCGGGCACCGTGTAGGCAGGTTGTGCGTCCGGCGGCACTACGCGGGCTTGTCGACGTCGACGTGCGCTTCGACTCGGGTGGTACTCGCCGAGTCCAACCAGGCCGGGAGGTCGCTCAGCACGCAATCGCTGGCCACGGCCTCGAGGTGCAGCCCACTTCCTGGCAGGGTCACGGTGCTGTGGACTGACTCGATGACCTCGCCGACGTCCGCACCCATCTGCGTCAACGACGCGAGCAGCGACTCCCGATCGACTTCCTCGCCGAGTGGCAGAACGATGTGGTGCCCGTCCACGTAGCTGCGTTCAGCGACCGGGGCCACGGCCTCGAGCTGGTCGAGGATCTCGAGCTGTCGAACGAAGTCCGCGATGGCGCGGCCGCGTGTCGTCTGCGCGAGGTACACCAGGAAGCGCTCGACGTAGTGGAACCGATTGCAGGAGAGGTGTTCGACGACGCGATCGATGAAGGCGGAGGCTTCCCGTCGACGCTCGACGTCGGCTCGCTCTTCCTCGCTCGGTTTCAGTAGCGGCCGCACGATGCCTTCGACGTACGCAGCGAAACCACCGAGACGTCGCAGCGGTTCGGTGAAGTTGTTCTCGTCGAGGAGTTCCTTCAAGCCGATGCCACCCGGATCGTCCATCAGCGTCAGCCAACGTCGCCCGATCGAGTCGTGCAGCGAGAGCGCGAGTTCGATTGCCTCGTCGTCTGTGAGATCGGGGCCGATGTCGTCGTAGATCTTCCAGAACACATTGAGCACCGTGAACTGCACCGCGACGTCGTGCTGCCGAGCATCGTGCAGCCCGGTCTGGGTCGTGCTGGCGTCGAACGACGTATTCGGGACATTGGCGTCGACTCCGTTGATGGGGTTGACGTTGAAGATGTTGGGAACCTCGAACAGATAGGCAAGCGACCGACGCGACGCCGCAGCAAGCCGCTCCGACACGGACTCGTCGGAAGCCGAGGCGCCAGCGACATCGAGCGCGTCTGCCAGACCCAAGGCAAGGGCGTCGTCGAGCAGCTCATCGGTCAGGAACGCGCTGTACCGACGGACGAAGGCGCGATCGAGTCGCAGCTGCAACATGTCGAGGCGAATCGCCATGCCGGCGCCGCTCACTTTCAGTCGGACGTCGTACTCCTTGGCGACTTCATACGCGACGACATCGAGCGCTCGATCGAAGTAGGGGTTGCGGATCAGGCGACGCGTGACCGCCTCGGACTCGTCGACCTGGCGGGACACCACCTCGGTCTTGGTCGACACCCTCAGTTGCTCCGACGACTTCGTCGTCGATCCTTCGATTTCTTTGAGCGAGGAGTTGATCGCATCCGTCGCCTGAGCGCCGACACCGCCACCAGCGGTCACTCGCGCCGTCTTGATCGGAATGACGGCATTCGCATTGACCGACCAGTTCCTCGAACGCGTGGAGTTGCGAGTCACGTTGTAGACCTCGTTGGCGGTCGTCGTCGACTCCACCGACGACGTGTCCTCCCGGGTGGTGGTCGTGGTGCGCTGCAACGACGACACGATCTTCTGACGCGAACTCAACGCAACTTCCTCGTTGGGCCCGAGCGATTGGACGTGGGCAACGTCGCCTTTCAGCAGTCGCCGCAGCTGCCATGTTTGGTCGATCAGCACCTCGTACACCAGGGTCGGGTCGAGTTCGGACGAGCGGATGTCCACGCAGGCCAAGCTGGCCGTGATCGGCGCACCGGAGTTCGACACGACCAGCCGAGCGATGTTGACGGTCTTCGCGCCTTGCTGATCGCCTGGCGGCTCTTCGTCAACAGCCTGGTGGAAGTCGAGCAGCACGCTGAAGCGGACGGTGCTCGTTGGGGCGGCCGACTCGATGGCGCTGGCACACGTATCGAGCACTGCGGGAGCATCGTCACCGCTGCGAGCACCGGCCGCAGCCGGATCGCCGAAGTTCCGGCGTCGCACGGACTGCTGCGCAACGTCCACCAGAGCGTCCCACATGTCAGTTCCTCCTCCACTGCGATCCTGTCGACATCGCGCCAACGCAGGGCACGCCGAGCGCAGTCAAGTAGGAATGGACGGAGCTCGCTCAGCGCAACTCAGACGGCACTCATTGTGGCGTCACCGACACTCACTGTTTGGGGGAGGCGTCGGCTCGTGATGCGTCAGCTGGCAACCCCTCGACCAGCGAACAAGGGCCAACCACCTCTATGAGTCGGCGGCGTGACGCCTCGAGCTTGGTCAGCGCGCGGTGGAGATGATTCTCGACAGTCCGTCGTCCGATGCCGAAGTGGGCGGCGAGATCGGCATTGCTGAGTCCAGTCGCTGCGGCGAGCGCGATCTCCTGTTCGCGCGCGGACACCAGTCGTTCGAGCTGCTCGACCTCGGCGCACACCGCACCGCCGGTGGCGGCCAGCTGTTCTTGTGCGATCACCGTCAGCCGGAACCGCTCCAACGGGGTCGGGGCGATGACCGCGGCGCGCGCGGCGGTGCGTGCCGCGTCGCGTGGGTATCCAGCCGCCCGCAGCGAATCGGCGGTCGCTGCGAGTGCTGTGGCGTCACTCTGCCTGGCGGCATCGGCGGCGGCGCGCCACTCGTGGGCGACCCATTCGTCGTCGGTCAGAGGAAGCAGCCGGTCGAGGACCTCGAGTGCGCTCCCGTGCTCGCCGAGTTCGTCGACGTGGCGGGCCACCATCGCCACCAGCATCAGCAATCCGCGGTCCTGGAGTTCGCGGGCCGTGGCGTGGAGTTGTTCGAATGCCGCGTCGCGATGGCCGTCGGCGTGGGTGACGAGCGCGGACAGCAGGCCACCGAGGGGGTCTTGCAGTGCATCGAGGGCGTTGGCGAGGGCGTCGGCTGCCTCACGTGCCGTGTGCCAGTCGCCTTGCGCTGCAGCGACGAGACCGACGAAGGCGAAGCCGTAGGCGTCGGCCATCCGGTCCGAAGCTTCGGCGGCGATCGCCTGCCACCGGCCGATGTAGCCTGCAGCGAGGTCGATTCGGCCAGCGACCAGCGCAGCGTAGGTCGACGACACCAAATGCAGTGTCAGAGCGTCGGGCGATCGTTCGTGTTGCGCCACGTACTCGTCGGCGACGGCGATCGCCCGGTCGGGATCTCGATGCGCGAGAGCGGTCACTCGCATGCTCTCGCCGCGCTCGACCGCCATCCATGCCGGCGGGTGGGTGACCACTGCGCGTTGCAGCTTCTCGAACCAGCTCAACGTCTCGCCGAACGATGCGGCGAAGCAGTTGGCGCCGCAGTACAGCATCAGATAGCCGACGCGATCCTCGGGTGTGACGTGCTCGGGGTCGATGTCATCGAGGTAGCGGCGCACCAGCGCTGGGCCAGACGTGAAGCTCGCGGTCGCGGCGGCGATGAGGGCGCTGTTTCGCCCCAATGAGGACGACGCCACCTCTGTAGCCAGCTCGAGGTGATGGCTTGCGGCTGCGGCGTCGCCGCGCAGCTCGTAGGCGATGCTGGCGCGTGCCCCGTGGACGCTGGCGATCTCGTCGCCGTCGTCGGTGCTGGCGATGACCCGCTCGTAGATGTCGTCCGCTTCGTCGAAGCGTCCCAGGCCCGCTACAGCGCGAGCGCGCAGCATCGTCACGTGCGGATCGCCGGCGTGCGCCGTCGAGGTCGCCAGGCGTTCTGCCAACTCGTAGTCGTTTAGGGCGATCGCTTCGGTGATCGCCCGCACCAAGGCGGGGAGGGTTACCCCGCTGCCGGCCGCGATGCGCGCCGCGACGACAGCGACTGCGTCGCCGCGGCGGCGCGCCCCGGCGGACTCGATGATGTCGGCGACCGCACTTCGGTGCGCCAGCTGTTGCCGTTCGCTCATCATCGACGTCAACGCTTCGGCGTACAGCGGATGCCCGATCGCCAGCTCGCGGCGCCGTCCGCCGACCCGCTCGACGAGCAGCCCCCGCTCGACCAACGATGCGACCTCCGAATGGCCAGCGAGCGAGTCGGCGGGCAGCCGGCCGATGCTCGGATGGAGCGCGGCGATTTCCAACAGCTGCCGCGCCTGTTCGGAGACTCCGGCGAGACGCGTCTCGACCAGGTCGGCGAGACGCCCGGTCGGGCTCAGGGCGCGCGTCAACTGCCAGCCCTGCTCGTTCGACCGTCGCAGGGTCTGCTGCTCGACACCAGCGACGACGAGCTCGTGCACGAACAACGGCAGCCCCCGACTGAGCCGCCACACCTCGTCGAGCACACTACGGTCGACGCGGCCGCGTAGCGCCGTCGCCACCACCTGGTCGACCTCGGCACGCGACAGCATCGGCAGCTCGACGCGCACGGCGACGCCGTCGCGCCACACCGCCGACACCTGCGGTGGCACCGCCTCGCCGCTGCGCACGGCGATCACGCACGGCACCGACGGCTCACCAGCGAGCACGGCGCACAACGAGGCCGAAGCATCATCGAGACGGTGGGCGTCGTCGACGATCACCGTCGCCCGATCCGCGGACAACTGCCGCAACACCGACCGAAGAAGGTGCTGACTCGACAACGGTGCCCCTCGCCGGGGGAGCAAGGTCAGGAACGGCGCCAAGGCCACCGACGGCGCCGCCTGCGAGCCGCGCACCATCACCACGCGACGTCCGCGGCCCTCGAGTTCGCCACGGAGTGCTCCCAACAAGCGAGTCTTGCCGACGCCGGCGGCACCCGCGACCACGGCCGTGCGCGGCGGTTGTTGCGCGGCACGCAGGAGCGCGTCGAGAACCGACACCCGTCCGACGAACGGCCAATCGACGGAACTCGGCAGGCCGACCTTCACGGCGTCTCGCCCTGCAGTCGTTCGATCGAGATCTGGAGCACCGTCATGGCCACTACTCATTCTGCCGTTCGGAACACTCAACGGGCCCGATCGCGGCTGCAAACGAAGGGCACGGATGCGACGATCGCCGCGTGGGGACGACGCAGGTTCGGATTCTCGCGGTGATCGCGACGGCGGTCGTGACGCTGATTGCGCCGCCTCCCGGCCAGACGACTCCACCTGTGGAAGCCTCGGGTGCCGGGGCGTCGGCCGGTCCGGATCGACGACTCGCCGCAGCGTTCGATGTCGGTGCCCGACACGCCTGTGCGATCGTTGGCGCGGGCGATGTCGTGTGCTGGGGGAGCGACGACCGCGGACAACTCGGCAACGGGGATGCTGCAGGCGCCGTGCGTCGCCCCGACACGACTCCCGTTTCGTTGCCAGGTGCGGCCGAGGCGATCGCCACCGGCAGCGCGCATTCGTGCGCCCTGTTGACGGATGGTCGGGTCATCTGCTGGGGTCGCAATGGCAGTGGACAGCTCGGCATCGGCGGCACCTCGACAGCCGATGTTCACTCTCCTGAAGCGGTGTCGCAGCTACCGGCGCCTGGTCGTGCAATCGCGGTGTCGGCGGGCATCGCTCACACCTGCGCGCTGCTCGCCGGTGGCGTGGTCACTTGCTGGGGAAGCGACGTGAACGGTCAACTCGGCAACGGCGCAACGTCGCCCAAAAACGTTCGCGCGCCGACCGGGGCGGTTGAACTACCCGCCAAGGCAACTGCGATCGCCGTAGGGAATCGCCACAGCTGTGCGCTGCTTTCGACCGGCGCCGTCTCATGCTGGGGCTTTGACGCGTCGGGGCAGCTCGGCAACGGAGGGGCCAATCAGAACGAGGTGTCGCCCTCAGAGGTCGTCAATCTCCCACATCGGGTAGCAGCGATAGCGGCTGGAGGCGCTCACACGTGCGCAATCTTCGTCACGGGAAGTCTCTTCTGCTGGGGCGAGGATGGGAGTGGACAACTCGGCAACGACCCCGGCAACACCGACGACGTCGATGCCTATACCGACACCCGCGACCTCGCGGTACTTCCGCCCAACCGCAGCGCGAGAGCTGTCTCGGCGGGCGGCCAACATACGTGCGCTGTTCTCGACAACCGGACAGCGGCGTGCTGGGGCGACAACGAGCGTAGCCAGCTCGGCCTCGTGACCGTGGGGGGATCGCAGCCGACACCCGGCCGGCCTGTGGAGATGCGAGGGCAAGCGACGGTGGCTGTGAACGCAGGCGGCGAGTCCGCGTGTGGGATGGCGAGTGCAACGACTCTCATCTGCTGGGGCGACAACTCGGCTGGACAATCGGGCAGCGGACTCTCAGGCCCAGTGCAAGTGCTTCCCAGATTCGTCGTCATCGCCGACGACGAATCTGCCCGTTCGCTTCGAGTGTCGGTTGCGCCGTTGCCGCCGACGGGTGTTGTTGCGTCACCGAGGGTGCGGGCGGCGACCGTGTCGTGGACGGCGCCTACCGACTCGGGCTCCACTCCGATCGGGCAATATCGCATCGAAGCGTCGATAGACGACGGCCCGTGGGCGACGGTCGAGTCCTCGGCACAGTCCCGTTCGGCGACGTCGGCCACGGTGTCATTGCTGGAGTCCGGCGCAAGCTATCGGTTCCGCGTCGTCGCGGTGAACGCGCAGCGCCCCTCGGCTCCGTCGGCCCCGTCGGCGTCGATCACTCCGCGGGCCGGTCCCGGACCGAACGGCGCGGACGCCCCGGGCATCGTTCCGGTCACGCCGGGGCGGCTGTTGGAGACGCGTTCTGGTGAGCCGACTGTCGACGGCCAGGCCGAAGGGATCGGGCGCCGTGCTGCGGGCCAGATCACGACGGTCGAGGTGTGGGGCCGGGGCGGTGTCCCGGCGGGTGCGACCGCTGGGGTGTTCAACGTCGCTGCTGTCGATCCCGCCCAGCAGGGTTTCGTCGCCGCGTTTCCGTGTAGCGCTCGGCGTCCTGAGGCGTCGATGCTCAACCATCAGGCCGGCCAGAGGATCGCCAACGGGGCTCTGATACAGCTGTCGCCCCAGGGCACGGTGTGCATCTATACCCATCGTGCGACGGATCTGATCCTCGACGCCACCGCCTATTCGCCTCCGGGGTCGATCGTCAACTCGATCACCCCTGCCCGGCTGGTGGAGTCGCGTCAGAGGCTGCCGACGATCGACGGCCAGCAACAAGGCATCGGCCGCCGCGAGGCAGGTGCCGTCACCACGGTGCAGGTCACCGGCCGCAGTGGCATTCCCGACGATGCCGCAGCCGGGATCTTCAACATCGCTGCGGTCGACCCGGCTGCTCAGGGGTTCATCGCCGCCTATCCCTGTGACGCGCAACGTCCGGACGCCTCCACCCTCAATCACCGGCCTGTCCAGACGATCGCCAACGGTGCGATCGTGAAGCTGTCGCCCCTGGGAACGATCTGTGTCTACACCCACCGTGACACCGACCTGATCGTCGACGTCACCGGCTGGTTCCGCGAGTCGCCGGCGATCACCACGATCACCCCGGCCCGGCTCGTGGACTCACGGCAAGGGCTGCCGACGATCGACGGGCAACAGCAAGGCATCGGCCGCCGGGCCGCTGGCGCGGTCACCACGGTGCAGGTGACGGGCCGCGACGGCATTCCCGACGATGCCGCCGCTGGGATGTTCAACATCGCCGCGGTCGACCCCGCTGCTCAAGGGTTCATCGCCGCCTACCCCTGCGACGTACAACGGCCCGGCTCATCGTCGCTCAACCACCGCGCCGGACAGACCATCGCCAACAACGCCACCATCCGTCTTTCGCCGCGGGGAACGATCTGCGTCTACACCCACCGTGCCACCGACCTCATCGTCGACATCACCGGCTTCACAAAGTAGCGCGGCTGAGGTGAAAGTGGCCGACGTGGGAGACGAATAGATGTTGTCGAGCGGGGCATGCGTCGATCATGCGTACGATAATCAGCGAACATGGACAGGTCGGTGTTGACCGGCAACGGGATTCTCGACTTTCACCCACCCACCTGACGACCACCGCACCACCCGCGGCTATGACAACGACGACCCCCGCACCCGCTGACGTCGGCCGGGACGCTATTCGGCGCCGGCGGGCAGCGGTTGCACCGCGCGTAGGCCGGCCCAGGCCAGTGAGGAGATCGCCGCAGCGATCTCCTCGGGGTCGAACTCGCCGCCGCGCTGCACCAGCTGGCGACTGGCGCCTTCGGCCATCCCGACCAGGGCATGTGCCAGCGTCATCCGGTGTTCGGCGTCGATCTCCACGTCGATCAGCGGCGCCACTGCATCGGCGGCTTGTGCGGTGATCTCGCGGATCGCCGCCGCAAAGTCTTCGTCGCGCCGCGGCCCCGATCCGAAGAGGAAGCGGAATGCGTCGCCGTCGTCGGCGACCCAGCGGAAGTAGGCGCCAAACCCGCGCTCGGTACGTTCCTTGCCGTCGGTCGTGTCGCTGGTCGCCTTGCCGATCGTGGTCAGCATCCGGTTGCCGGCTTCGTCGATCAGGGCGCGATAGAGATCGTGCTTGGAGTCGAAGTGCTGGTACAGCACCGGCTTGGTCACACCGACGGCCTCGGCGACGTCGTTCATCGACGCGCCGTAGAACCCGGCGGTGGCGAACACCCCGAGGGCGACATCGAGGATCTGCTCGCGGCGAGCGGTGGCGGGAAGACGAGACATGAGCGACCCGATGGTACCGGCGGGTAACTCTGGCGGAGACGCGGTGCGCGGTGTGAAACCGGCTACAGCCCGCGCTCGACGTCGTCGCGTTCGGCGGCTTTGACTGCGTACCCGATCACGATCGACGGGGCGAGCAGCACACACCCGATGACGAACGTCACGGTGACCACGGTGGCCAGGGTTGCCGAGAAGCCGATCACGAAGGCGATCACGAAGACGGCGATCGCCAGCGCGACGAACAGGTAGCCGATGCGATTCGCGAGCAACGTCCACTTGGCGACCTGCGCGCGCCGGGCGCGAACGGGGTCGTGGGCGCCTGTGCTGTCGGGATCGGGACGCGGGACCGCACTCGACATAGGGTCGAGTCATGCTACGGCGCACTCCCGTCTCCGGTACGAAACGCGTCACAAGGGGTCGAGGGCGGAGGCAACGATGACCGTGCGAGTCCACCGCGACGGTGCCGTGGTGATCGCCACCCTCGATCGTCCCGAGCGACGCAACGCCGTCGACGCGGCCACGCTGCGCAGCTTGCTCGAGGTGCAGGCCGACATCGCTCGTCTGGCCGATGAACACCCCGACCGCGCGGCGCGGGCGCTGGTGATCACCGGCGCGCCGCCAGCCTTCAGCGCGGGCGCCGACCTCACCGGTGTCGAGCTCGGCGAGTACACCGATGACCTCGGTCGCGTGCTGCGCGGGTTCGGCGAGCTGTCGATTCCGGTGATCGCAGCGGTCGACGGCCCGGCCTTGGGCGCCGGTGCACAACTCGTCGTCGCTGCCGACCTGCGCGTGGCCACCGCCGACAGCGTCATCGGTGTGCCCGCGGCACGACTCGGTTTGGTCGTGGACCATTGGACGGTGCGTCGTGTGGCTCAGGAGTTCACGCCGCCGGTGGCGCGGGCGATGCTGGTCGCTGCGCAGACCTATACGGGCGAGGACCTGCATCGGATCGGCGCCGTCCATCGCCTGGGCGACCTCGAAACGGCGCTCGATTGGGCACGCGAACTGGCGCATCTCGCGCCGTTGACGATGTCGGGACACAAACTCGCGCTCGAGCGGTTCGAAGCCGAACCCGACGTTGACGAGCTCGTCGAAGCGGCGCGCCAACGAGCGTGGGCGAGCTCGGATGCAGCCGAAGGTCGCGCCGCCTTCGCGGAGAAACGGCGGCCCACCTTCACCGGCGACTGACCGGCGCCGTACCGGCCGCTACGTGTCGGCCCGATCAGAGCGCGGGCGGGAGCAGTCGGTTGACGTTCTGGAAGAAGAAGTACAGACCAACGGCGAACGGCACGATGCCGACGAGCGCGCCGACCCAGTCGCGACGCAACGTGCGGCTGAGCAGGTAGGCGAGGGCCGCGATCGCACTGACGACCAGCCCCCACAGCGCCACCTGCGAGTTGGCTCCAGGGTCGGAGAACCACCCGGCCGCAAACGCATCGGCGATCTCGGCGTTGACCTCGTCGTCGCCTGGCGCTGGAGTGGGCGACCCGGTTTCGGCGTCGAACGATCCGGTCACGGTGCTCTCGCCGTCTTCGGCGACGATCTCGTCTGACGACTGGTCGTTCGTGTCGGCGACATCGTCGGTACCCGTCGCCGCCACCGTGCCGGGCGTCGAACCGATCACTGAGTCGTCGGTCGCGGCGTCGTCGGCGACTTGCTCGTCGCCGGGCAGGTCGGGGTCGCCCGGGAGCTCGGCCGGCGGTTGCTCCACGATCGGTCGGCCGTAGTTCACGATCGGCTCGCCGACATCGTTCGAGCGCAGCGGATCGAGTTCGGCCGACACCACGATGCGCTCGCGAGTGGTCCACTTGGGGTGACACGACACCAGCGTCAGCGTGGCCTGGCCAGGATCCGAGGTGGCGATCACCTGGTAGTCGCTCGGGGACACGATCTGGGTGTTGACCACGTTGTACACGAACGTGCCGTTGGGCGTCGTCATCACGATGTCGTCGCCCGGGTTGAGCTTGTCGACGTTGTGGAACGGCTGGCCGTAGGTGGTGCGGTGGCCGGCGATGGCCACGTTGCCGAGCTGTCCCGGGAGCGGCGTTTCGGGGAAGTGACCCGGACCGCGCTTCAGGTCGCCGCGCGTCACGCCCGCGACCACGATGTCGTTGACCCCGATTGCCGGCACCTCGATGCGGGCGACCGCGTCACCCTCCTCGATCGGCGGGATCACCTGCTGCTCGATCGGCACGCCGACAGGAGCGACCGCCGTGGTGTCGCCGCCGAGTTCGGTGCTGTCGTCTGCTGGATCGACGGTGTCGTCGACCGGTGCGGCGTCGGGATCGGTGGCGTCTGCGGTGCCGTCGTCGACCACGGTCGACCCATCGCCGCTCGGCTCGGTCGACACCACCGGCTCCGACGTCGGATCACCGTCTGCGCTGTCGATCACGGCGGGGGGCTCGGGGCCGGACGCCAACAGCTCCTCGAACTCGCTCTCGAGGGCACGCTGGGCGCGGGCAGTCTCGATACCGGTACCCCACAGCTGGTAGGCGACGAATCCGAACATCAACAGTCCGACGGCGATGAGCACCTTGCCCAGCCCGCCGACCCACCAGCGCCAATCCATGGGCGGTCGCGGCCGATCCCACTTGGAGACCTTGGCCGACTTCTTCGCCGCACGCCGTTCGCGCCAGCCGTTCGGTGCGGGAGCCGCGGTGGTGGACGGAGTGGGAGGGACAGGTGGTGGCGCAGGAGCTGAGCCGCTGCGCGGCGGTGTAGTGGTCGCCGACAGGTTCGTCGGTGGCCCCGCCTCACTCACAGCACCACGCTAACGCTCCATCACCGCAGGTGGAGCGCAGTCGCGGCTGCTTGATGGTTTCTTCGCGATTGTTTCGCCGCCGCGGACAGCGGCGACAATCGGGACAGCAGATGCACTCCGAACCTCCGCCCCCAGTGGTGCGGCTGGACGACGCAGTTGCCGTTCTGGGCGGGTTTCCCGCCCTGGCGGGCGCGTCGATCGAGGTCGATCACGGCGAGATTCTCCTACTGCGCGGGCCGAACGGCGCCGGGAAGACCACGTTGCTGCGCCTGTGTGCGGGTCTCGTTCCACTCGCGCGCGGCGAGGGCGAGGTACTGGGTCACGACCTTGCGGCCGAACGCGAGCTCGTGCGCCAGCGGGTGGGGCTGCTCGGACATCACAACGGCTTGTACCTCGACCTTTCGGTGAACGAGAACGTGCGCTTCTGGGGGGCGACCGTTGGCGCCGACGATGCCGAGATCGGGGCGGCGATCGAGCGGATGGGAGTGGGAGGCCGTCTCGTCGACGTCCCCGTGCGCCGCCTTTCCGCCGGCCAACGTCGACGCACGGCGTTGGCTTGCCTCGTCGCCCGACGGGCCGAGCTGTGGTTGCTCGACGAACCGCACGCTGGGCTCGATGCCGCTGCGCGCGACGACCTCGACACCACCTTGCGTTCGGCCTCGTCGTCGGGGGCGACGGTGATCGTCGCCAGCCACGAGCTGGAGCGGGCAGGCGCATTGGCGACGCGCGTGGTCGATGTCGTCGCTGGGCAGGTACACGCCGTGCACGACGCGGGCCCCTCCGACGCGATGGACCCCGGTCGATGAGCACACTGCGAATCGCCCGCCTCGTGGCCGGCAAGGATCTGCGCATCGAGCGGCACAGCCGGATCGCTACCAACCAGGTGCTGCCGTTCGCTGCGGTGACGATGGTGATCTTTGCCTTCGCCCTCGACAGCGACGCCGTTCTTCAGCGCGTCGCGCCGGGGCTCGTGTGGTTGGCCACGCTGTTCAGTCTCTTGGTGTTGGTCCAGCGGGCCTTTGCGGTCGAGGCCGAGGACGGCGCGCTCGATGCGCTGCGCGTCGCCGGCGTGGACCCGCGGGCGATCTACCTCGGCAAGGCGATGGCCCTCGGCGTGCAGCTACTCGTCCTCGAGATCGTTCTCGTGCTCGCGGCAGTCGTGCTGTACGACCAGAGCGTGCCGCTCGATGGGGTCGCGTTGTTGGCGGCGACCTTGATCTCCGCGACGTGTGGTCTCGCCGCGGTCGGTACCCTGTACGGAGGCCTCGCCGCCGGGCACACGGGCCGGGAGACGTTGCTCCCGTTGCTCACCCTCCCGGCGGTGGCGCCCGTCCTGATCGGAGCGACACGAGCCGCCGAAGCGGCGCTCGGCACCGCCGGGGCGGTGGTGTCAGACGGCTGGCCCTGGCTGGGCCTGCTGGCCGTCTTCGCCGTCGCCTTCGGTGTCGGCGGCGCATTGGCGTTCGGACCGCTGATCGACGAATAATCAGGGTCACAAACATCGTTCCCCACCATCAGAATCCCCCCACCAGAACCGAGACCGAGCCGAGCCACATGACGACGACCGATCCCGCCCCGGCAGCAACTCCGGCGCCGCCCGATGGACCGGTGCGCCACGGCACTGGAACGAGAGCAACCCGTGCACTCGGAATCGCCACCATCGTCTCGATGGGTTGGCTGGTTGCATTCGGCCTGGGCTTTTCGCCGGCAGACATCGATCAAGAAGAGGCCGTTCGCATTCTGTACGTGCACGTGCCGACCGCTTGGGTTGCCTACCTGGCGTTCATCGTCACTGCGGTGTGTTCGGGGGTGTACCTCTGGTCGAGTCGCAGCAAGGCTCGCCAGCGGAACACGTCGAGGAACGCTCTGGATTGGGACCGAGTTGCGGGCGCCAGCGCCGAGATCGGTGTCGCCTTCGTTGCCGTGACGTTGATCGCCGGAGCGTTGTGGGGACGCATCACTTGGGGCGTGTTCTGGCAATGGGATGCCCGACTGACCACGACTGCACTGTTGTTCGTCACCTACATCGGCTACCTCGCAGTGCGTCGCCTTGGCGGCACTCACGAGCAGCGGGCCAAACGCAGCGCCGTGCTCGGCTTGATCGCGGTGATTGAGATTCCGCTCGTGCACTGGAGTGTGCGGCTGTGGCGCAGCTTGCACCAGGAGGCCACGGTGCTCGACACCGACGGCGACATCGACATGGACGGCCTGATGCTGTTCAGCCTGTTCGTCGGTGTGGTGGCATTCAGCCTGCTGTACGTGTGGCTGCTGCTGCATCGCACCCGCAGTATGTGGATGCAAGATCTCCTCGACGATCGCGGCCTCGACGACGCCCTCGCCGCTCGCCGCGCAGAAGGAGCAGCCGATGGTGGTCGGCCCCAGCCGACCGTGCCCGCACATCAGAAGGGCGGTGCGTCGTGATCGCCTTCTACGACGATGCCGGCTTCATCCTCGGTAGCTACGCCCTGACCTTCGCCGTGGTCGGTCTGCTGTCGTGGCGTTACGTGCGCCGCGGCACACAACTCGGCCAGCGGGTTCCCGACGACGAAAAACCGTGGCGTTGAGCGACCATCATGAGGATTCGATGAGCGACCTGGATCTTTCCCCCCGATCCGCCGAACCGACTCGCCGGGCGCGGCCACGCCGCAACTGGGCGGCGATCGCCGTGCTCGCCTTGGTCATCGTGGCCGGCGGCGTGATCGTCACGCAGTTCCTCACGTCGGCCGTCGACTACTACTGCAACGTCGACGAGGTCGACGTGCGCGATGGCTGCGACGCCGATCGTCGGATCCGCCTGCAGGGCACCGTCGACGAGGGCTCGGTGGCGCGTGAGGGCTCGGCCACCGTGTTCACCATCTCGTTCAACGGCGAGACCATGCCCGTTCGTTACGAGGGCGAGCCCGGCGGCATCTTCAAAGAGTGCATCCCGGTGGTGGTCCACGGCGTGATCACCACCGACATCGTCACGTCGGGCGAACTGCAAGGCGATCGTGTCGAAGTGCGTCACTCCGACGAATACGTGTCGGTGAACGACGAGCGCGTCGCCGACGCCGTCGACGCAGGCTGCGACGGAGGCCCCGCCGAATCGGCATGACGCCGATCGCCACGATGATGTCCGTCCCAGGATGACCCTCAGGATGACGCTCCGGATGATCGGATCATGATCGCGGCCAGCCTCAACGCCGCACTGGGTCGTGCCGGGCTGTTGTTGATGCTCGCTGCATCGGTGTTCGGGGCGTTCGCCGTGCTGTACGGCATCCGCCAACGCAACCCCAAGTTGCTCAAACAGGGTCCCCTCTACGCGTGGCTGGCGTTCGGCGGCGCGGTGCTGTCTGCGGTGATGATGCAACGGGCGCTGATCAACCGCGACTTCTCGCTGGCCTACGTGCAACAGGTCGGCTCGGCCGACACGCCGGCGCTCTACAACTTCGCCGCGATGTGGTCGGCGCTCGAAGGGTCGATCCTGCTGTGGGTGGCGATCCTCGCCGGGTTCACGGCGGCGGTCGCCTGGCGGTTCCGCAAACGCACCGACGACGTACTCGTCGGCTGGGCGCTGATCGTGATGTTCGTGATCTCCGCGTACTTCGCGATGCTCAGCTTCGGTCCGGCCGACCCGTTTGCCGCGGGCGCGCCGGGCGTCACGTCGGGTCCGGGGCCCAACCCGTTGCTGCAGAACCACATCCTGGTGATGTTCCACCCGCCGATCCTGTATCTCGGCTACGTCGGGTTCGCCGTGCCGTTCGCCTTCGCCATCGCTGCGCTGATCACCGGACGTCTGGGAGAGGGCTGGTTGCTCGAAACGCGACGTTGGGCGTTGTTCTCGTGGGCCTTTCTCACCATCGGCATCCTGCTCGGCAGCTGGTGGAGCTACGAGGTGCTCGGGTGGTCGGGCGTGTGGGCCTGGGACCCGGTAGAGAACGCCTCGCTCTTGCCGTGGCTCACCGGCACCGCCTACATCCATTCGGTGCTCGTACAAGAGCGGCGCGGCATGTTGCGGGTGTGGAACCTCAGCCTGTTGATCGCCACGTTCTCGTTGACCATCCTCGGCACGTTCATCACCCGCTCGGGCATCATCAACTCCGTGCACGCCTTCGGCGACGGACCGGTCGGGCCGTGGCTGTTGGCCTTCTTCGGTGTGACGGTGGCCGTGTCGCTCGGTCTCATCGCGTGGCGTGGCGACCGCCTCCGCTCGCCCGGCACGATCGACTCGCCGCTCTCGCGCGAGGGCGCGTTCTTGGCGAACAACGTGATCTTCACCGTCTTCGCCTTCGTCGTGTTGCTCGGCACGCTGTTTCCGTTGCTCGTCGAGGCCCTGCAAGATCGCCAGACCGTAGTGGGCGCTCCGTACTTCGATCGGCTGTCGACGCCGATCGGTCTGGTCTTGCTGTTCCTGATGGGCGTCGCGCCGGTGCTGCCGTGGCGCAAAGCCTCGGCCGAGCTGCTGCGCGAGCGATTGTTCTGGCCGGCCTGGATCGGCGCAGCGTCGCTCGTGTTCGCAGTGGCGGTCGGGGCGACGGGGTGGGCGCCACTGGTGGCGTTCGGTCTCGGTGGCTTCGCCGCCGGCGCAGCCCTGCGACAGATCGTGTTGGCCACCCGTCGACAGGGTTGGCGCGGCTTCGTCGGTCGCACCAACGGCGGCATGGTCGTGCACCTCGGGGTGATCATGATCGGCATTGCGCTGGCCGCGTCGAACTCGTATACCCACTCGGCCACGCTCACCCTCACCCAGGGCGATCCGGTGGAGTGGGGTGGCCACACGTTCGAGCTCGTGTCGGTCGACGAGCGGGTCAACGATCGCGGGAGCGAACGGGTGGTGGCGGCCAACGTGCTGCTCGACAACCAGCAGGAGTACCGGCCGGCGGTGACGACCTATCTCAACATCGGTCAAGACGTCGGCACGCCGTCGGTGCGCACCGGGTTCACGAAGGACGTGTATCTCACACTCGGCCAGGGCGTGGCGCCGGGCGACACCGAAGCGACAATTCGTGTGTTCATCAAGCCGATGATCCTGTGGCTGTGGATCGGCGGAGCGGTGATGGCCATCGGCACGCTGCTGGCCGCGTTCCCGTCGGGCCGCAAACGCAATCCCATCGATCCCGTCTCGGCGCCGATCGAGGTCGACCGGCCATCGACCCCCGCCGTGACCGTTCCGGCCACCGATCATCAACCCCCCGCAACCGAACCCGAACCCGAAACCGTGCACGTTCGCACGCGACCTGCGACATGACCGACGTACTCGACGACGCCCCCGACGACGCGCCTGATGGTGTTGCAGATGAGGTCGCGGTAACGGGACCGGCACCGCGGCGGCCGATCGCGCCGTGGATTGCACTGGGCATTGCCATCGTGATGATCGGCCTGGTCGTCGTATTGATCAATGCCACCTCCGATGGTGAGACCGTCGCCGAGTCGCCGTTGATCGGCAGGCCAGCCCCCGAGGCCGTGGGCGAGCTGGCCGACGGCACGCCGTTTGACCTGTCGCGCCGCAAGGGCAGCTGGGTGGTGCTGAACTTCTTCACTGCCGACTGCGTGCCGTGTATCCAGGAGCATCCCGACCTGATCGAGTTCCACGAACAGCAGCAGGGGCTCGGCGCCGACGGTGCCGAGCTGTACTCGGTGGTGGTCAACGACACGCCCGCCGACGTGGAAGCGTTTTTCGACGAGCGAGGCGGCGATTGGCCGGTGGTGTACTCCGAGTTCGACGAGTTCCCAGTGGCCTTCGGCGTTGCCCAAGTCCCCGAAACGTGGATCGTCGACCCGAGTGGTGTGGTGCAGTTGCGATTCATCTCCAAGGTCACCGCCGAACAGCTCAACGTCACGCTGCAACAGTTCCGCGAGCAGTACGGATGAGCGCGCGTACGTGGAACCGTCGCCTCAAGGGCTGGCCCGGGTGGGTGGCGCTGGTGTTCGTGGTTGCGGCTGCCCTCACGGTGGGCATCGTCGCCACCACAGGCCCGCAAACGCCCGAAGACCGCGTCGATGCGATCTCCAAGCGGGTCGCCTGCCCCGTGTGCGACGGCGAGAGCGTGTTCGAGTCGCAGAACAGCGCATCGATCGCCATCCGCAACCAGGTCGGCGACCTGGTCGCCGAGAACGATCTTGGCGATGACGAGATCGTGGCCTTCATCGAGACGCGGTACGGCGCATCGGTGCTGCTGGTGCCCCGCGCGTCGGGCTTCGACGCGCTCGTGTGGGTGCTGCCGGCGGTGGCGCTGGTGTGTGGCGTGGCCGGACTCGCTGTGGCCTTCCGCCGATGGCGAGTCGAGTCCGAGAGCATGCTCGATCCCACCGCCGCCGACAGGGCGCTGGTCGAAGCCGCCCTACGCGACGAACACGACGCGCAGTCGGGGCAATGAGCACCCGCGGTGATCAGCTCGACGAGCTGGCTGAACTGGAAGAGGAGCGCCGTTTCCTGTTGCGGTCGCTCGACGATCTCGAGCGAGAGTTCGCCGCCGGCGACGTCGACGAGACCGACTACGAGACACTGAAGGACGGGTACACCGCGCGTGCGGCCAACGTGCTGCGGCGGATCGACGCTGGACGATCGGCGGTTGCCGAACGCCCGCCGCGTCGCTGGGGGCGTCTCGCGGCCATCACTGCCGTGCTCCTCGCGGGAGCCGTCGGTATCGGGTTCGTCCTTGCCGATGCGTGGGGTGAGCGGCGGGCCGGGCAGGAAATCACCGGGTTCACCCCGGGTGACGATGCGCGACTACTGCTGGCGTCGGCGCGCAGCTCCATGACCAACGGCGACTTTGCCACGGCGAACGGACTGTTCGGACGAGTGATCGAGATGGAACGCGAACAAGGACGCGAGAGCGTCGAGGCGATCGCCTACTTCGGCTGGACGCTGGCGCTGCTCGCCACCCAAGAAGCCGACCCCGATGCCAGAGACGCAGCATTCGATGCCGCCGTACTGGCCTTGGCCCAGTCCGCCGAACTCGATCCGCTGTATCCCGACCCGCAGTGCTTCCTGGCGATCGTCGAGTTCCAGTTCCGCGACGACGCCGAGGCCGCCCTGCCGTATGTCGAGGTGTGCGAGGCCAACAACCCGCCCGCCGACGTGGCCGACATCGTCGCCGAGTTCGCCGCCGACATCCGAGCTGCAGTCGGCTGACGGTCCGTCACGACGCTGGTGATCGGACGGTGATCAGGACGGCGGTGGCCAGGCCTTGGCTCGAAGGAACTCGCCGTCGGTCGACTTGAGTACCCACACCGAGGCTTTGCGCCAATCGGGTGTGCCGGCGATCTCCATGCCGCGGCGTTCGAGCGCCATCACCACGCTCGGGATGATGTCGCCGTGGCTGCACAGCACACCACGATGGGGGAGCTCGCCGAGCAGGTCGAGTACCGGCATGAAGCCGCCGCCCTCGTAGAGCCGGTCGTCGGGTTCGACTTTCACACCGATCGCCTCGCCGAGCGGCTCCAAGGTCTGCATACAGCGCAGCGAGGGGCTGGCCACCAGACGCGGCGGCGACTTCTCGCCGAGGCGGGTGGCGATCGCCGCGGCCTGGGCCCATCCGGCGCGACTGAGCGGGCGTACCGAGTCGTCGCCGACCCACGCTGACCTGCTGCCCGCCTTGGCGTGACGAACGAAGTACAGCGTGCGGGTCGTGCTCATCGCCGTGTCGTGCTCATCGCCGTGTCGTGCTTGTGTTGACGCGCGGGCTCATGATTCGCGAGTGAGGGCGGTGTGTCGGTCGGTGAGCGTGCGTACGAAGATGATCCATGCGCCGCCAGCGATCACCGTGAGCACGCCGGCGAGCACGCCGAGGGTGCCGAAGTCTTCGATCGTTTCGGCCAGGGCGTCGACGTCGCCGGTGCCGAGGCCACCGGCCAGGGAGTTGGCTTGGAACGCGAGGACCACCACGGGGAGCAGCCCGTAGGTGAGGAACCACGTCCACAGCACAGGGTTCTCGCCCGACCGCTTCCACTCGTCGTGTTCGGCCACGTCGGGCGTCGAGGCCTTCCACAGCTCGCGGCACATCAGGAACGGCACGATGTACAGCACGAATGGCGGGAGGAACCAGCCGAAGATGGCGAACAGCGGGTGGAATGTGGTCTTGCGACCGAACGCCCGGACGTTGCTGGCGATGCGGTACAGCCAGATGATCGTGACGATGCCGGCGGCCAGTGTGGCCACACCGGTGATCAGCTGCGCCGCGTTGAGCGGGCCGATCGCGCTCTCGAAGTCACTTTGCGAGATCGAGCCATCGAGGAAGTCTTCGGCGTCGCTCGCCGCGCCGAACGACAAGATCGTGGCGGCCACCGTGCCGAGCACGGCCGCGGCGACCAGCACGACCACGGCGGTCGACAACCCGCGAATGCGGCGCAGCGGCACGGTCGGCGTCGGGTTGGTGCCGTAGGGCACGTACCCGGGTGGCGGCGTCAATCCGCTGGGCGGCGGGGGTGGGGTGTTGGCCGGCGGCGGGGGCGGGGTGTTGGACGGTGGCGGGGGCGGCGCGTTCGACGACGGCGGGGGCGGCGCGTTCGACGACGGCGGGGGCGGCACGTTCGACGGTGACGGCGCCGGGGTATTCGACGGCGGCGTGTCCGACGGTGGTGGTGGCGGCGTCGACCCCGACGATGGCGGATTGGGCGGTGGGGCCGAACCAGGAGGCGGCGGCGGGACGTCGCTCACGGCGCAGAGGCTAACCCCACCCGAGTTCGTGCAGTCGATCGTCGTCGATTCCGGCCGCGTGCGCCACCTCGTGAATCACCGTCACGTACACCTCGTCGGCCAGGTCGTCGAAGTCGTGGCACATGTCGCACAACGCCGCGCGATAGATCGTGACCACATCGGGACCGTCGGTCCCGTTGCGTTCGGTGTGCGGGACGCCCTCGTACAGTCCGAGCAGATCGGGTTCCTCGGGGTGGCGATCGTGCACTTGCACGACCACGTTGTCGAGGACGGGCAACAGCTCGTCGGGCAGATCGTCGAGCGCGTCAGCGACGAGGGCGTCGAACCGGTAGCGCGGCACCAACTCCATCAGCGGGATTGCGCGCCGCTGCTCAGCTCACTGCGAGCTTCGGCGAGTAGACCTTCTTCGGCTTCATCTCCACCGCGATCCGCTCGGCGATGTCGAAGAACGCACGCGCCGCCTCCGAGTCGGGGTCGACCGCCGCAATCGGACGTCCGACGTCGCCGCCCTCGCGCAGCGCGGGCACGAGCGGTAGTGACCCCAACAGCGGCACGCCGAGGTCGTCGGCCAGCAGCTGCCCGCCGCCGGATCCGAAGATCTCGTAGCGCACACCGTCGTCGCCGGTGAACCAACTCATGTTCTCGATGACCCCGCGGACGGGCAGGTTGACCTTCTCGGCCATCGCCGCCGAAAGCGCAGCGACCTCCTGCGCAGCTGGTTGTGGCGTGGTCACCACGTACACCTCGCCACGAGGCAGGTACTGCGACAGCGACAACGCGATGTCGCCGGTGCCCGGGGGCATGTCGATGATCAAGAAGTCGGGTTCGTCCCAGAACACGTCGGTGAGGAACTGCTCGAGCGCCTTGTGCAACATCGGGCCGCGCCAGATCACGGCTTGCCCCTGCGGCACGAAGTAGCCGATCGAGATGCAGCGCACGCCGTATTGCTCGGGCGGCAGGAGCATCTCGTCGATCACCGTTGGGTCGCGATCGGTGCCGAGCATGCGCGGAATCGAATAGCCGTAGATGTCGGCATCGACCACGCCCACCGAGTGGCCCTGGGCCGCGAGCGCGACCGCCAAGTTGGTGGTGACGCTCGACTTGCCGACGCCGCCCTTGCCGGAACTGATCAACAGCGGCCTGGTCTTCGACGAGTTCTTGGCGAACGGGATCTCCCTGCCCTCGGCATGGCCATGAGCGGGAGCGCTCCCTGCGCTGGCGCCGGCGTCGCCGTGGAGCTGGCGACGGAGTGCTTCTCGTTCGCCGTCGGTCATCACGGTGAAGTCGACGTCGATCCGATCCACGCCGTCGAGGGCGATCCCCGCGTCGCTGACCCGTCGCGTGATCTCGCCCTTCAGCGGGCAACCGGGCACGGTCAGTGCGATCTGCACGCCCACCGAGCCGTCGCCGCGCAGATCGATGTCGCGCACCATGTTGAGGTCGACGATCGAGCGGTGCAGCTCGGGGTCCTCAACCGGGCGGAGTGCGTCGACGATCTGCTCCCGAGTAACGGTCATGGGTGTCATTATGGAGTCGTTCCGGCGATCCGCGTCCCGTTTGCACCGCATTTGCACTACGTGGACAGGAGAAATTCCCCTAGACTCGTCGTATGGCCGCGTCGCCGGCGTTTACCGCGACGGTGTCGGCGATCACCGACGCATTTGGTGACCCGACCCGTCGGCGCATCTATCTGTTCGCTCGCGACCATTCGCCCCACGATGCCGCGGCCCACGATGTAGCGAACGGCGACGACTCGCCGAGCGATGCGCCGGGGGGCAATGCAGCAGCGGGCGTCACCGCAGCGATGGTCGCCGCCGAGGTTGGCGTGCACGCCAACGTCGCCCGTCACCACCTCGACAAGCTCGCCGCGGGCGGATACCTCGAGGTGTCCACGGCCAAGGCACCCGGCAGCGGTGCCGGCCGTCCGTCGAAGCGCTACATCGCCACCGGCGACGCCGGACGCCGCGAGCTCGACTTCCCGCTGCGCAGCGACGACTTGTTGCTCTCGCTGCTCGGACGGGCGCTCGATCGGCTGCCCCAAGACGAGGCCGAAGCGATGGCCGAGTCCGTCGGCCAGGAGTACGGCGCCGCAATGGCCGCCGGGCTCACCGGCGACGCACTGGCGGCGGGGCAGCGCTCGATGCGCTCGGCGATCCAGGCGGTGGCCGACGCGCTCACGGCGCACGGCTTCGCCGCCCACGCCGAAGAACGCAACGACCGGCTACGGATCATCAACAACCACTGCCCATTCGGCGACGTGGCCGCAGAGCACCCGGTGATCTGCGCCGTCGATCGGGGAATGGTGCGCGGCATGCTGGCCGCCCTCCACGCCGCCGACGACGACGGCGAGCTCGGCACCATCATCACCGAGTCGAGCCTTGCGGCCGGCGACACCTTCTGCGCCACCACGGTCTGAGCTCAGGTCTGCGCTCAGTCTGCGCCGCTCCCTCCGAGCACGCAGGTGGCGGGCGCCGGTGCGACAGCTAGCGTGCAACGCCGTGGACGTACGCATCGGAGTCACCCAAGCCCCTCGTGAGCTGAACGTCGAGCTGGCCGACGACGCCGATCGCGACGACCTCAAGTCGCGCATCGAGGCGGCCCTCGGCGGCGCCTCCGACGTGTTGTGGATCACCGACAAGCGCGGCCGCGAGGTTGGCGTGGCCGCGGCCAAGATCGCCTACGTCGAGGTCGGTTCGTCCGACGATCGACGCATCGGCTTCGGCGGGTGACGATCGACCGGCCTTCCGCGCCGGTCGACCTCGACCTGGTGTTTGTCACCGGGAAAGGTGGTGTCGGCAAGACCACCATCGCAGCCGCGTTGGCACTCCTCGCCGCGCGCGCCGGACGCCGCACGCTGCTGTGCGAAATGGACGCCAAGGGCGCACTGGCGTCGGCCTTCGACGTCGGCGAGTTGCGTTTCGAACCGACCGCAGTCGACGACCAGCTCTACGCCATCACGATGAACACCGAGGATGCGCTGCGGGAGTATCTCCAGCTGTTCGTGCGCGTGCCGTTGATCGGCCGCATCGGGCCGCTGGCGTCGACGTTCGACTTCGTCGCCGACGCCGCGCCTGGCGTGAAGGAGATCCTCGGCGTCGGGAAGCTGTGTTACGAGGTGCGCGAGCGGCACTACGACCTGGTGATCGTCGACGCCGACGCCACCGGACACGTCGTGTCGCAGATCGGGGCGCCGCGGGTCATCCGTGATCTGGTGCAGGTCGGCCTGGTGCGCGACCAGACGCAATGGATGCTCGACATCCTCGAAGATCCAGCGCGCACGGGGGTGGTCGTGACGACCACGCCCGAGGAGATGCCGGTGATCGAGACGATCGAGCTGCTCGGCGAGCTCACCCCGCGTACCGGGGTGCATCCGTGCCTGGTGGTGGCCAATCGGGTCCTGCCAGCGTTGTTCACCACCCGCCAGGCCGCGATCGCCAACAAGCTCGACGGCGCGGTCGACCTCCTCGAGGACGCGGCGGGGGCCGACGTCGCCACCGTGTTGACCGCAGCGCGCATCACCGAGGCTCGTCGACGGATGGGCGAGCGACACCTGGCCACCCTGCGCAATGCGCTCGGCGAGCTCCCGGAGCCGGTCGCCGACATCCCGCTCGTGACCGTCCCGGAGTTGCTGACCCGTGCGTCGGGGCCACGCGTGGTACACGCCGTGGCCGACTCGCTCGCGGCCGAGCTCGCAGCATCATGACCGGTGTCGACGCCCTGCTCGCCAGCCGGGAGATGGTGCTCGTTGCCGGCTCGGGTGGCGTCGGCAAGACCACGGTGGCGGCGGCGATGGGCATCGCTGCTGCCGCTCGCCGCGGGCGCAAGGTACTCGTGCTCACCGTCGATCCGGCGCGGCGGCTGGCGACCGCGCTCGGCCTCGACGACTTCGGCAGCGATCCCGTTCGCATCGAGTCCGATCGGTTGCCGCCGCGCACACGCGGAGAGTTGTGGGCCGCGATGCTCGACACCAAGGCAGGTTGGGACGAACTGATCCGGCGCCACGCGCCAGATGCAGCCACCCGCGACGCGGTGCTGGCCAACCCGCTGTACCAGAACATCACCAGCCGCTTCGTGCACAGCCACGAGTACCTGGCGATGGAAAAGCTGCAGGAGCTGCACGCCACTGGCGAGTTCGATCTGGTGATCGTCGATACACCGCCGTCGCGTCACGCGCTCTCGATCCTCGATGCGCCGGCACGGATGCGCGAGTTCTTCGGCAGCCGGCTGCTCCGCTGGCTCACCGTTCCCTATCGATCACGGCTGTTCACGTTTGCGTCGCGGCCGTTCTACCAAGTCGCCGATCGGGTGCTCGGCTCACGGTTCCTGCAGGACATCGCCGACTTCTTCATCCTGTTTCAAGCGATGGAGTCTGGATTCGTGCGCCGCGCCCGCAGTGTCGAGCAGCTGCTCGGGGATCCGCGCACGGCCTTCGTCGTGGTCACCACGTTGGAGACGGCGCCGAGTCACGAAGCTCAGTACCTCGTGCGCGAGTTGCGTCGCCGCGACATGGCGGTCGGCGCCGTGGTCGCCAATCGTGTCGTTCCCGCAGAGCTGGCCTCGGAGCGCGCCGCATCGTCGGCCGAACAGCTGCTCGCCGCCGTGAACGATGCCCCCGTGATCGATACGGCGAACGACAAGGCGACCGACGACCGATCCGGGCTGGTTGCGGCGATCGCCGAGCGCATCGATGCGCGACCGAGTGCCGTGGCGGCCACGCTGGTGCGCATCGGTGAACGGTTCGACGACATCGCTCTCGTGGCCGGGCGCGAGCTGCAGCGCCGACGCGACCTCGCCGAGCTGGCGCCGACCATCGCGTTGCCGTGGCTCGACGACGACGTCCACGACCTCGAGGGTCTGTCGACGCTTGCTGCGCGTTTGCGCACGCCGGTCGACTGAGCCGCCGGTCGGCGCAGCATCGGGCCCGTGTCGACTATTCACCCTGTCGAATCGGGCAGACTCTCGCTCGATGACTTCTCTCGCCGAGATCACCCGCGCGCAGACCGCGCTCTCACGCGGCGATGCCGACCACCTACACCGGTTGACCGCCGAGTGGGCTTTCCTCGCCGACCTGTGCTTTGCCGACCTCCTGCTCTACGTGCGTTCGCATGCTGGGCGATGGGTGGTCGCCGACCAGGTGCGGCCTGCGACGAATCAGACGATGTACGCCATCGACCTCGTCGGCCACGCCGCCGACGACGAGCAGGCCGAGCTCATCGAGCATGCGGCGAGCAATGGCGTGCGCATCGAAGGGCAACTCGCGGCTGACGAACCCACGGCGGTCGGCCGCATGTTGGCGATTCCGGTGCGGCGCGACGGTGCGACGATCGGCGTGATCGGCAAACACTGGATGGTCCGGACCGGGCGTCCACTGGGCGAACTCGAGCGGAACTACCTGCACATCTTCGACGAGTTCGTCACGATGATCGAGGCGGGGACCTTTCCGTTCGCCGGGCGCGTCGCCGACTCCAGCGCTGCCCCGCGTGTGGGTGACGGCGTGTTGACCCTCGATGCCAGCGGAGCGGTGACCTTCGTGTCACCCAACGCCAACTCGGCGCTGCACCGGGTGGGGATTCAAGCCAACGCGGTCGGGATGCGCCTCGCCGAGTTGGGTTTTCACGACGGTCCCGTCCGCCAGGCGTTCGAGCGGTGTGAGCCGGTGGTCGAAGAGTTCGAGCAAGGCACCGAGGTGACGCTGTTGTGCCGATGCGTGCCGATCGTGCGTCGCGACGACGGAGGGCGCCGTGTCGAGGGCGGTCTGCTGCTCGTGCGCGATGTCACCGAGCTGCGCAAGCGAGATCGGTTGTTGCTGAGCAAGGACGCCACCATTCGCGAGATTCATCATCGGGTGAAGAACAACCTGCAAACGATCTCGTCACTGCTGCGTCTCCAGGCCCGCCGTTTGACCAATCCCGAAGCGAAAGCAGCGGTGTCGGAGTCGGTGCGCCGGATCCGCACGATCGCCCTCGTGCACGAGTCGTTGTCGCGCGAGCCCGGCGAGGACATCGCGTTCATCGAGATCGTTCGACCGTTGCTGCGACTGGCCGAGGAGGGGCTGCAGTCACCGGATCGCCCGCTGCACTTCTCGGTGAACGGCGACGGCGGCAGGATTCCGGCGCACACCGCCACCCCGCTGTCGGTCGTGCTCACCGAACTCCTGCAGAACGCCGTCGATCACGGGTTCGTGGAAGGGGGCACCGGGAGCAGGGTCAGCGTGGTGCTGGCGCACACCGAGGGTCGACTCTACATTCGTGTGGTCGACGACGGTCAAGGCGTGGCGGCCGATTTCGACCTCGAGCAGACGACAGGGCTCGGATTGTCGATCGTGCGTACGCTCGTGACCACCGAACTCAACGGCACGATCGAGATTCGCCCGGCGACCATCGACGACCTGCGCACGGCGGGGATCGGCGGCGACGGCGAGGAGGCGACCGGCACCGTGATCGAGCTGAGCGTCCCGACGGTCGACTGAGTGTTGTGCGTTGTCAGCTGGCGCGTGCGGCGCGTGCCGCGGCGGCGCGCCGGCGGCGAATCACGCGGCGCTCTTCCTCGGTGAGCCCACCCCAGATGCCCGAGTCCTGGTTGGTGTCGAGGGCGAAGTCGAGACAGGCCGCAGCGACCGTGCACTGGTCGCAGACCTCTTTGGCGCGTGCGATGTGCACCAGCGCAACGCCCGTGGTGCCGACCGGGAAGAAGAGCTCCGGATCGGTGTCGCGGCACAACGCGTCGTCGCGCCATTCGTACTCCGCGGCTCCCAGGGTCAGGCTGGACGCAAGGATCGACACGTTGGTGCTCCTCGAAGGTTGAGATCGTGAGATGTGGGGGATGTGCTGCCGGGTCGGGCGGCAGGCGGTTCGGGCGAACAGCACGCGAACGGCGCGCTAAATCTAGAGGTCCATTCGCGACCTGACAAGGGCCGTTCGTCGGGAGATGGCCAATCCGTTTGCGCGCGACACGGCGGCTAGCTGCGATTGTGATCACGCCGATCGGCGGGACCGATCGCAGGGACCGATCGGCGCGTCGTCGGTGCGCAGCGGGCACACTGCACAGGTGCTCGTGATCGCTCACCGCGGCGCTTCCGCCGATGCGCCAGAGAACACTCCCGCGGCCTTCGCCCTGGCCGAGGCCAAGGGCGCCGATGGTGTCGAGCTGGATGTCCGCCATGCTGCCGATGGCACACTCGTCGTCGCCCACGATCCGCTCCCGCCGGCGATCGACGCGGACGCCGCCGGGCAGGTCGATCTGCGCGCTGCGTTGGCGTCGATGGGCCCCGACATGCTGGTCAACGTCGAGATCAAGAACCTCGCCTCCGACGGCGGTAGCGACCCGACGATGGCGATGCTCGAACCAGTTCTCGCCGAGTTGCAGGCGGCTGGTCGACCCGAGCGCTGGCTGATCTCGTCGTTCTCCGCCGCGACGATCGACGCCTGCATGGCCGCAGCACCGGACATCCCGGTTGCGTTGCTCGCCGTACGCATCGACGATGCGCGCGTGGAGCGGGCTGCTGCTCGCGGATATGCGGCGGTCCACCCGCACCATTCCATGATCGATGCGGAGTTGGTCGACCGCAGTCACGCCCTGGGCCTCGCGGTGAATGCATGGACGGTGAACGAGCCTGAGCGGATCGGGGAGCTCGCCGCGCTCGGCGTCGATGGGGTGGTCACCGACGTGCCGGCGGTGGCCCGCGAACTCGTCGCCGCGCCGACTCGCGTCAGGTGGGCGCGCTGGCCGCGCCGGGAAACACCAGCTTGACCGCATCGGGGACGTGGTCGAACTCGAGCCGGGTCGTCGAGCCCAAGGCGTCGCCGTCGACCTGATACGGAAACGGCACGTCATTCTCGATCACCAGGTGCTCGACGTCGACGCGCACGTCGAGCGATGAGGTTGCGGTTACCCCGCCGCCGCGCAATGCGCCGGCCAGCGAGCCGAGAATCGCCGTTGCTCGCATCGTGGTGAACGTGACGGCAACCAATCCGCGATCGAGGGTGGCCGCCGGCGACAGGTCGAGGGGTCGGTTGCCGAGGTACGTGTACGGATTGGTGTTGAGCACGATCGAGAAGTATCCGTCGGCAACGTCGGGTCCGCCATCGCCGTGCACCCGAAAGTGGGGGACCTTCCGGTCGTAGCCGCGCAGCCACGTCGTCAGCCCCGCCGTGATGAACAGCGGGTGCCCCAACCAGCGCTTCAACGAGCCACGACGCTCGACCTGTTCGACCACGGCGGCGTCGAAGCCGATGCCGGTGTGGAAGCAGAAGAAGCGTCCGTTGACCTTGCCCAAGCCGATTGGCTCGATGCGCTGCGCCGCGATGCCGTCGGCGAGGAGATCGGCGGCTGCCACTGGATCGTTCGGCATGCCGAGGGTGCGGGCGAACACGTTGGTCGAGCCTCCCGGCAGCACACCGAGCGCGGTGTCGGTGCCGGCGATCCCGGTGGCCACCTCGTTCAGCGTGCCGTCACCACCGAATCCGATGACGACGTCGATTCCCCGTCGCGCAGCGTCGGCTGCAAATCGGGTGGCGTGGCCGCGGCGGTTGGTTTCGACCACCTCGACCTCGGCGTCGCGACCCAAACGGCGGTGGACCACCACGGTGTTGCGCGCCGTCACCGACGAAGCAAACGAGTTGACGATCAACAGCACGCGCAAGCCGCTCACTGTAAAGCCCGAACAGTTTGGGCGGGTGACGTACCGGCCGGTAGCGTCGACCGCCGTATGCATGTGATCGTTTGTGTCAAACAGATCCCCGATCCGGCGCTGCCGGGGGAGCTCGATCCGGCGACCAACACGCTGAAGCGTGAGGGCAAGCTGATCCTCGACGAGTCCGATGGGTATGGCGTCGAGATGGCGTTGCAGCTCGTCACCGCCGCCGGCGGCGGCGAGGTCAGCCTGGTGTCGATGGCCCCGAACGACGAGGTCAGCGGGTTGCGCACTGCGCTCGCCATGGGTGCCGCCAAAGCGGTGCTGGTGTCGGATCCGTCGCTGTCGGGTGCCGACGCACTGACCACCGCCAAGGTGCTCGGCGCGGCGACCAAGAAGCTCGACGATGCCGATCTGATCTTGGCGGGCACCGAGTCGTCCGACGGCTACACCGGCACGGTGCCCGAGCAACTCGCCGAAGTGCTCGGCCTGCCGTCGGTCACCTTCGCCAAGACCGTCGAGGTCGCCGATGGCGCCCTCAAGGTCGATCGTCAGTCCGAGGCGGGGTACGACGAGGTGACCTGTCCGCTGCCGGCCGTGGTGTCGGTGACCGCTGGCGTCGTCGAGCCCCGGTACCCGAGCTTCAAGGGGATCATGGCCGCGAAGTCCAAGCCGGTCGACACCGTCACCCTCGGTGATCTCGGTGTCGAGAGTGTGTCGTGGGCGCAGAACATCGTCGCCGTCGAGGATGCGCCCGAGCGCGAGGCCGGCGAGATCATCGAAGACGATGGTGAGACGTTCACCAAGATCGTCGAGTACCTCGACAATCTCAAAGTGATCTGAGCAGGGCGACAAGGAGACAACGATGGGTATCGACAACATTTGGGTATACGCACAAGTCGCCAACGGCGAGCCGACCACCGGCACGCTCGAGTTGCTCACCAAGGCGCGTGAGCTCGGCGGTTCGGTGTCGGCGTTCCTCGCCGGCGACGCGTCGGCGGTTGCCGGCGCGCTGGGTGAGCACGGCGCCACGAAGGTGTACGCCACTGGCGACGTTGGCGACGCGCTGCCGGGCATTGCTGCGGCCGGTGCGTTGAAGGCGATCATCGACGGTGGTGAGGTGCCGGACCTGATCATGTTCCCGCAGACGTACGAGGCGCGTGACGCCATGGCACGGCTGTCGGTAAAGCTCGATCGCACCGTGCTGACCAACTCGACCGACATCGCCGTCGAGGGCGACTCGGTCAAGGTGACGACCCCCGTGTTCGGTGGCACCAAGCTGGTGACCTCCGAGTTCACCGGCGAGGCACCTCGCCTGGCGTCGTTCCGGCCGAAGAGCTTCGCCGCCGAACCCGGTGGTGGCGGCGCCGCCGAAGTGGCCGCTGCATCCGTGCCCGATCTCGGCGCCACCGGCGCCGCCAAGGTCACCGCAGTGCACGTCGAGGAAACCACGGGACCCAAGCTCGACGAGGCAGCCGTGGTTGTCGCTGGCGGGCGCGGGCTCGGCGAAGCCGAGAAGTTCGAGATGATCGAGAGTCTGGCCAAGGCGCTCAACGGCGCCCCGGGCGCCACGCGGGCCATCGTCGATGCCGGCTGGGTGCCGTACGCGCTCCAGGTCGGTCAGACGGGCAAAGTCGTCAAGCCGACGGTGTACGTCGCGGCCGGTATCTCGGGCGCCACCCAGCACATGGTCGGCATGAAGGGCTCGAAGAACATCATCGCCATCAACAAGGATGCCGAGGCGCCGATCTTCGGTGTTGCCGATCTGGGCATCGTCGGCGACGTCCACAAGGTGCTGCCGAAGCTAATCGAAGCGCTGCAAGCGCGCGGCTGATCGGTACCACTGATCGCGGCCGCCGCCGACCCGCTTAGGCGGCGTCGGCGGCGTTGACCGCCCAGGCGACTCCGTCGTCCTGGTCCTCGATCGCCAGTCGCAGCGTCCAGCCCAGATCGGGTTCGAACGCATCCCACCGGTACCAGCTCAGCTCGTTGGCGATGTCGCCGAGTTCGTCGGCCGGGACGGGCCAGCGGTCGAGCAAGTCGCCGAGCGCGGCGACGACCCACCAGGCACCAAATCGTCCGGTGGCCGCGCCACGCCGTCGTCCGTGCGCACCTCCCGACGCCCCGCACCAGGCCAGCCAGGTGATCGCCTGCTGGGGTGTCAGTGGCGTCACGCGTGCCCGTCGCACACCGAGCGCGCCGATGGCCGCGTCGATCGTGCCGTCGACGCAGGCGGTGTCGATGGTGCCGTTCGACTCGGTCGTCCACACCTCCACCAGCTGACGTACGGCGAGATCGACGTCGTCGTCGAGTCGTTCGCCGTCCGTGGTGGTGACGAGTTCGTCGGTCGGTGTGGGTAACTCGGGACGGTCGCAGCGCACGTCGTTGTCGCGATACTCAGCAAGCGCGTACGCCGGCTCCCACGAGGCCATTTCGGTGGGGATGTCGAGTACGTCGGGGAGTGTCATGTCGTGCACAGCGTCGCCGCGCAGCGCCCGTTCGTGAGCGGTGAACGCGGCGACCGGAGTGCGGTCGAGCAGAGGTGCGAGGTCGGCCCACGTATGGTGCTGCGCCGCCACCTCAGGGAGCGGGCCGATCGCGAACCGGCCGCTGTCAGGGTCGGCCAGCACGGTCGCCACCTGCTCGGGCGGCGCGAGCAACACCAGTCGGTACTCGGCCAAGGTCGCCGCAGGCCACAGCTGGCGACCGGTGGCGACCGCCGCGCGGGCACGGCGGCGAACACGATCGAGACCATCCCAGTCGCGACTGGCGGTGCGGTCGTCGATCAAGCGCACCAACCCGTCGAGGTCGGCGCGATGGATCAGTTCATCGAGATCGTCGTCGGCTGTGACGTCGTGGTCGGCGTTCACACCGGCGGTTCTACACCAGGGGCCAGGGGTAGCGGCGCCCGCTCGGGTCGGTAGGGAATTCGCGCGCCGTCACCACACTCCGGGCCCGCTCGCTGATCGCCTCGACCTCGTCGTCGGCCAATAGTGCCGCAATCTCTAACGGCACGCGCTGGCACAACGGAGCGACGGCGTCGAGCAGCTCGTCGTCGATCGGTTCGCCCCCGAACTCCCAGATCACCGTGCGCAGCTTGAAGTCGGCGGCGAAACACAGGCCGTTGTCGATCGCCCACACCTCTCCTGGTGTGGTGGCTGCTGGTGTGGTGTCTCCTGGTGTGGTGTCTCCTGTTGCGCTGTTCACTGGGGGCACGAGGAGGCAGTGGCCGCTCTTGCGGTCGGTGTTGTTGGCCAGCAGGTCGAGGAGCGCAATCTTGCGCAGCGCGTCGTGCAACTCCGGATGGTTTTCGTGGATCGTGAAGTAGTGCTCGCGGTGATCGGCGAGCACGAACCACTGCACCGAGCCCTCACCGAGCGGTCCGTCGCGCAACACCGTTGGCGGCACCACGTGCGTGCCAAGCGCTTCACTGAGGAGGTACGTGGCGACTTCTCGACGGTGCAGTCCGGGCTCGAAGTCCCACAGCGGCCGCTCGCCGCGGGTCGGCTTGTAGATCGCCGGGTGCTGTTTGCCGTCGTGCGCCACGTGGACGAGGAACGTGGCGTTGCTGCTGTACGGCATGCGCCCGTCGACCTCGATCTCGCCGCGCCGCAGATGATCGATCGGATCGTCGATCGGATCGACTCGTAGCTGTACGCCGGTCTGTTCGTCGGTCATCGGCGGGATCGCGGTCGGGGTTGGGTCGCGGTCAGTTCATCCGCGGGCAGGCGTGGCCATCGGGATCCATCGGGTTGCTGCACCACGTGCACGACGGTCGACCGGCGCCGATCACGCCATCGGCGTGCTCGCAGAACGCCAGCGCTTGGCCGCGGTTGACGAATACGCGCACGTGGCCACGGCTGTCGTCGTCGATGAACTCGCCCTCTTCGTCGACCTCGCCCACCTCTTCGAGCTGGATGAGCACGCGGTCCGAGGCGCGGTCGTAGCCGAGCCCCACGGGTCCGAGCACGAACGCTGCATCGACCGGCTCCACCAGGTCGAGGGCGCTCGGCAGCGGTTTGTCCTCGGCGGGAGGCAGGTCGCTGAGCACCTTGCGCAGGTACTCGGCGATTGCCGCCGCCTGCTGTTTCTCGCACTTCAGCGTGACCCGCTGGCCGTCGCCGCGTGCCTGGAGAAAGAAGGTGCGCTCGCCCGGCCGCCCCTGCGTGCCGACCGTGAACGCATCCACCTCGTCGAACTCATAGAACACTGTCATGCAGCGTTCCCCGGCCACGCAGGCCGCTGGCAACCGATCGCTCGCTGGCGCTCGCTCATTCGCATCTCGATGGGGTGGTCGCCGTTCCTCATGATGGTGCCAGCTCGGTGAGGGAGCGGCCGGTGGAGTTGACGGCGAGAACGATGGGGCCGCCTGCGGTGTAGGTGATCGCCGTGATCGATGCCGGGCTGATCACCGTGCGTTGGAACAGGTCGAGGTGGGTGCCCGCCGCGTGGGCCACCGCGGCCTTGATCGTGTCGGCGTGTGAGACGCACACGATCGTGTCGCCGCGATGCTGTGCACAGAGGTCGGCGATGGCGTCGACCATCCGGGTCTGCATCTCGGTGAAGCTCTCGCCGCCGGGAAACCGGAAGGTCGACGGCGCGCGCTGCACGGTCTGCCACTCGGGCAGTTTCATCAGGTCCTTCAGTTGGCGGCCGGTCCACTCGCCGAACTCGCACTCGATCAGCCCGCGATTGGTGCGCGTGCGGAGGCCGCAGGCTTTGGCGATCGGGGCGGCGGTTTCCTTCGCCCGTTCGAGCGGCGAGCTGTAGATCGCAGCAACCTTCTTCAGCTCGCCGATGCGCGCGGCTGCGATCGCCGCTTGCTCGTGGCCAGCGTCGGCGAGGTGCAGACCTGCGGCTCGGCCGGGCAACACCTGGCCGGTCGTCGGCGTCTGGCCGTGTCGCACGAGCAGCACCGTGGTCGGCTTGGGGCCGGACGGGGTGCGTCGCCGCGTGGCTCGCTTCTTCTTCGTGGCTGTCGTGGTGGCTGTGGTGCGCGTCGCCATGGGGTGCGAACCAACCTAACGTCGCTCGGCGTGACTCCACTCGCCCAGCTCGAAGCCGAGGTCATCCAGTGTCGGGCGTGCCCGCGTCTGGTTGCGTGGCGCGAGCAGGTTGCGGTCGAGAAGCGGGCCGCCTATCGCGACGAAGAGTACTGGGGTCGACCCATCCCGGGCTTCGGTGATCCGGCGGCGCGCATCGTGGTGCTCGGCCTGGCGCCCGCCGCCCATGGAGCGAATCGCACCGGGCGAGTGTTCACCGGAGACCGCAGCGGCGACTGGCTCTTTCGGGCGATGCATCGGGCTGGCCTGGCCAACCAGCCGACCTCGGTTGCACTGGATGACGGCCTTCGGTTGAGCAATGCGTGGGTGACCGCCGCCGTCAAGTGCGCGCCGCCCGCCAACAAGCCGACCACCGAGGAGCGCGATCTGTGTACACCGTTCTTGCAGCGCGAACTGGCGCTGCTCGATGCGCGGGTGGTGGTGTGTCTCGGCCAGTTCGGGTATCAGGCGGCCGCTCGGCACTTCGGCCTTCGTCCGATGCCCCGCTTCGGGCACGGGGTCGAGATCGCCGTCCCCGACGGGCCCGTGCTCGTGTGTTCGTTCCACCCCAGCCAGCAGAACACCTTCACCAAGCGCCTCACCGAGCCGATGCTCGACGACGTGTTCGCGCGCGCCGTCGAACTCGCCGGCTGACCGGCTACTCGAGTGCGTCGGCGAGGGCTTGCCCCACCATGGCGTGGATCATCCGCGCGTCGGTGAGCACCGTCAGCAGCGAGAAGAATCCGTGGATCTGCCCAGCCACGTGCACATGGGTGGTGGGCACGCCCGCTGCCGACAGTCGCGCCGCGTAGGCGATGCCCTCGTCGCGCAACGGGTCGAAGCCGGCGGTGATCACCAGGGCCGGTGGTGCCGCCGCCAGCCGTTCGTCGGTCTCGTAGAGGGGTGAGACGCGCGGGTCGTCGAGCGATCCCTCATCGCCAGAGAGGTAGTGATCGACGAACCAGCGCATCGCCGCTGCGGTGAGGAAGTAGCCGTCGCCGTTGTCGCGGTACGAGTCGTACACGTCGGGGTCGGTCGCCGCCTGGGCGTCGGCGACCGGGTAGATCAGCAGCTGGAAGCGCAGTGGGATCGGTGCGTCGTTGGCAACGGCGGCCGCGAGGTTGGCGCCGGCCGAGTCGCCGGCGATGGCGATTCGGTCAGGGTCGATGCCGAGTTCGGCGGCGGAGGCACGCGCCCAGCGGGTTGCGGTGAGGCAGTCGTGCAAACCGGCCGGAAACGGATCCTCCGGGGCGAGTCGATACCCGACGCTGAGCACGGCGTGGCCGCTGCGGTTGGCGAGTGAGCGGCACACCGTCTCGTGTCCGTCGAGGTCGCCGGTCACCCATCCGCCGCCATGAATCCAGATGGTCAACCCGGTGATGTCGTCGTTGCTGCGATACAGCCGGGCGGGCACCCCATCGGCGTCGACGTCTTCGATGCGGTGGCACTCGCCGCTGGCAGGTGCGCGGAGCGCGGCCCGCCCCTCACGCGCCTCGTCTGGTGTCACGGTGTGGATCTCGGGTAGTTCCAACGACTCGACAAAGGCGAGCACGGCGGCGGCTTCGGGATGCAGCTGCATCGGCAGATTCTGCCAGTCGCCGACCGGGTCGCTTGGCCCGTGGCAGCGATAGCATCGAGAAGCCGTGAAGCCCCGTCGTCTCGCCGCCATCGTCGCCCTCAGCGTCGTCGCTGTCGGCTGCGTGTCGGATCCCAGCGCAAACCGGGTCGCCGAAGACCTGATCAACACGCTGGCGACCACCGAGGAAGAGCGCGAGTGCATGCTCGAGGTGCTCGAGAGCTACGACGTCGACGACCTCGGCGAGAACGCCAACAGCGACAACCCGCTCAACGCCGACCCCGCCAACGAGGAACTCGACCGCTTCCAGGCCGACCTCGAAGCCTGTCGCACCCCCGGCTGATCACCCAGTCTCATCCTTCCGGCTCCCACCGGTGAGCCAGTGCGCGCCCGGGCAGCGCGTTCGCTCATCACTTCGCGTTGCGCTCCCGATGTGGTGAGGAAGGGCGCGCCGTGGCGGCGCGTTCGCTCATCGCGGGCGCGTCAGGCCGCTCGCAGGCAGATAGCGGCAACGGCATCGAGCCGGGCATCGAAGTGCTGGCGGTAGTCGCGACCCGAGACTCGAACAACGCGCCAGCCAACCGACGCAGCCGCATGATCGCGACGTCGGTCAGACGAGCGACCCAGGACCTCGTTGTGACTCGGGTGGACGTCGACCTCGATTGCCAGTTGTTGCTCCACAAGAGCGAGATCGAACCGCGCCGGTCCGTACTCGGGAAGGTCGATCCGATGCTGACGCACGAGTCCGTTGACGCCGCGGTCGAGAAGGGCGAGCGCCGTGCGTACCTCTGGGTAGGAGTCGGCGGCACCGCCTCCGATCCGCCGCTGAAGTTGAGAGATGAAGTGCGTTGCCCAGGACCGTTGGGGCGAGAGCCACGACGCGGCCACGTCGTAGAGCTCGGCGACGTCGACGCAGTGAGTGCGGAGCACCTGCTCGATGATCGAGAGCAGTGCGTCGCCATCGAGCCAGCGGGCGAGGTCGAACGCGGTACGGGCCGGCGAGGTGACACGAATGCCGTCGCGTCGCCGTACGACGTCGTGTTCGTGAATTGCGGCGGTCCGGTATGGCACTACCCATCTCGCCTCGGCCGGCTGACTCCCCGGCGGCGCAATCGCATGGATTCGGTGGTCGTGGGGAAGTCGGGTGAGCCCCCACAGCCGTCCGGCCGTCGGCCCGGCGATGGTCAGGTCGGGTCGAGCGAGGCAGACAGCGGCGCAACGGCCGAGCTCCTCGAGGTGCACGCTCGGCGTGCGGTACGCCCCGCGCAACACGGCAATCAGTTCTCCGTGTTGGCGCAATCGACGAACCTGATGTCGGTCGAATCCGGCCGCATACAGCTGCGCCGAACCGACGACGCCATGCTGATCGGCGAGTAGGCGGTGAACCGCCGCGCTCAAGCGGGCCATCTCCACGCTCCGAATTTGCAGTGCGGGCGAGGAGGAGTCGGTGTGGCGACCCTACGGTGCCGACGGCACGCCTCCAACTGCCGAGCACAGTGGTGAGTTGATGCGCGTGTGGGCGGCGCGTTCGCTCACCGGAGGCGCGGGTGACGGCGTGTCAGGCGGGGGGCGCGGTGGTGGCCGCGGCCTTCTTTGCTGCGGCCTTCTTCTTTTTGGGCGGGGGCACGCCGATCGCCGGCGCGGCGTCGGCTTCCTTGGGCCACCGCCGTCGGCTGACGATCGACAGCATGCGCAGCAGCTTCATCGCCTTTTCGTCTTCTTGCGCGGGCTTCGAGATGATCGAGCCGTCGGCGATCATCCGGTTGATCACCTCTTCACCGAGTTCGGTGCGCACGATGGTGAGCGTCCAGTCGTTGTCTTCGCCGATGCCGCCCGTGGCGATGTCGGAGTGCTCGGCCGCGAAGTCGGGGCAGCTCTTGCACCCCTCGCGCGTCCAGGCGTGGCACTCCTTCAGGTCGATCTCGTGGTACGAGCCGTCCTTCATCCAGATCTGGAACACGCCCTTGATGTTCATCTTCACCATGTCCTGCTTCTTCAGGCCGTACTTGGCCTCGAACAGCTCGGTGAAGATCGCATCGTCGAAGGTCTTCGAGCACAACAGCCCGATGTTGAACAGGAACGGCTTGGACACCTTGCCGGCTTTGCGATCCCACATCACCGGCGGCGACGACGTTTGGCAGCCCATGCCAACCAGCGCCAACCGCTCGAAGCCTTTCTCGCGCGCTTCGGGGAGCGCCAGCGGGTTGGCGCAGTAGGTGTAGCGACTGCCCGCGGTGGCCAGGATCTCGTCGCGGGTCGACACCACGGCGGGCTTGGCCTTCCACGCGTCGTCGTCTTCCACTCCCGACACCAGTGCTGCGTCGATGTAGTCGTGTTCGCGCAGCCACAGCAACATCGCCGAGACGAACCCGCCGTCTTGGCCCATCTCGTGGACCATTTTGTCGGACGCCCGGGTGAGCAGGAGCTGTCGCCAGATCCCCGACATCTCGTCGGGCTCGCGCACCCGGCCGAACAGGTGCATGTCGGCCGCCGGCTCCCATGCCCGGAACCGGGGACACGCCCGTGTGCAGGTGGTACATCCGCCTTGCTCGCCGAAGCCGTGGACGCAGTTGTCGAGGCCGAGTTCCTCTTCGAGGTGGAACGGCAGGTACTTGCCTTCTTCGTGCTCGTAGCCGATCACGTCGTGCGGGCACGTGACGACACATCCCGAACACCCGGTGCACAACCCGGTGGTGATCACCTCGGCATACAGCTCTTTCCACTGTGCGGTCCACCGTCCGGCCTTGGCCGGCGGGACTGCGGGGGCATCGCTCTCGACTGCCGTCATGGACCGATCGTAGGCGACCGCCCCGCACGGTGAGCAGCCCGTGGCGCCGAATGGTGTCGTTCGTAGAATCGAACCCGTGACCGTGGCGATGTATCCCGCAGTGCGCGCCGACGAGTTGCGTACCAAGCGGGAGATCGCCGGCGCGTTCTTCGCCTCGGGGTCGCCGCGCGTGATCACCGCAGCGGTGCTGCTGGTGCTCGTCGCCCGGCTCGCCATCGGCTCGTGGAGCTGGGTTGATCTTGCGGTGCTCGGCTTCACGGCGGTTGCCGCCGGCATCATCGAATGGGTGCTGCACATCGGCTTGCTGCACGCCAGCGACGAGGCATGGACCACGCGCACGCTCGGCACCGGCGTCGGGCACAAGAAACACCACATCGACCCGCCCGACATGCAGTGGTTGTTGCTCGGCCCGGTCGATGCCGCAGTGTTCGCCGTGCTGATCGCCCTCGGCTCCGCGGCGTGGACGATCCCGGCGGCGGCGATCGCCAACGCGCTGTTCGGCTGGTCGATCGGCTTCGTGGCCACGTTCGCAACCGGACTGCTGTGTGCGTATCTCGCGTTCGCCCACTACGAGTGGACACACCTGCTGGTTCACACCCGGTATCGGCCCAAGACCCGCTACTACAAGCGGTTGGCGCGCAACCACCGGCTCCATCACTTCCGCAACGAGGGGTACTGGCTGGGGATCACCTCGAATCTCGGCGATCGGGTGATGCGCACCTACCCGGCCGACAAGTCGGCCGTGCCGCTGAGCGACACGGCGCGCACGCTCTCCTGAGCATCGCTGTGGCGACGTTGTGGTATGTCTCGCACCCCGAGGTGCGCATCGACCCCGCCGTGCCCGTGCCCCGATGGGGCCTAACCGATACCGGCCGCTCGCGCGCACATGCGATGTGTCGACAACCATGGGTCGGGGCCATCGAGCGGATCATCACGAGCGACGAGACGAAGGCGCTGGAGTTGGCAGCGATCGTCGGCGCGCACCGCAGTCTCCCGGTCGAGGTTCGTCCGACGACCGCGGAGACCGACCGCAGGTCGACAGGCTTCGTGCCTCAGGCCGAACACGATGCACTCGCGGCCGCGTGGTTCGCCGAACCCGAGGTGTCGCCGTCGGGATGGGAGCCGGCCGGGGCCGTGCAAGCCAGGGTGACTCGCGCCCTTGCTGACCTGCTCGAGGGAGCGACATCGGCGATGATCGCGGGACACGGCGGTGCCGGCACGTTGTGGTGGTGCCACCTCATGGGGGTGCCGATCGAGGCGTTTCGCGATCAGCCCTCCCCCGGGCACTACTACGCCGTCGACCTGGCGACGCGCCGGCCGGTGCACGGCTGGCGGCGGATCGACGACATCGAGTGACGTCGCTGCGCTCGCTGGCGAACACCACCACCAACGGGTGAACCGGCACCGCGGTTCGCCCTGTCACCGTGCTCCGACGTCCCAGAGGTGGTGGATCGGGTCGTGAATGAGGTATCGGGCGAACGACTCGACGGTGAACGCGGCGCCGTCGGACCGGTATCCGGTGCGCTCCCACTGCTGGCCCGTGACGCCGTCGAATCTGGTGGCCAACTCTTCGGCCCGCATCGCAAGGTCGACGGCGACCGCCGCTGGGTCGGCGGCGTTGTAGTTCTGCTCGACGGCGGTCTCGTCCTGATCCCAATTCGGGTAGTGCGCTCCGTCGATCTCGAGCATCAGTCGCAGCCGCGTGTCGTAGAGCTCGTAGACGTCGCGTACGTGGGCGGCGTACTCGAGCGGCGACCACACATTGGGGTCGGGCCGGGTCCGCAGATCGGCTGTGTCCCGCGCCAACACCAGCTGCCAGGCGTTGGCGTTGTCCCGGATGAGCGTGCCGATCTGCTCGCGGTCGAACGAGCGCACGTCGTGGCCACACTGCTGGCAGGTCGTGTCGAGCACCCACGTCCAGTCCTTGCTGTCGGGGGTCTCGACGGGTGTCGTGTCGTCACGTGTCATTGGCGCCGCCGACGCTACAACGACGACGCCCGCACCGACCCGGAGTGTTCCGGGTTGATGCGGGCGTCGCGTCAGTTCGTTGAAGGTGAGCGCTAGACCGCGTCGGCTCCTTCCTCACCGGTGCGGATGCGCACGATGCGGTCGACGTCGGTCACCCAGATCTTGCCGTCACCGATCTTGCCGGTGGCAGCGGCGGTCTTGATCGTGTCGACCACCGTGTCGACGGCACCGTCGTCGATGACCACGTTGACCTCAACCTTGGGGACGAAGTCGATCTTGTACTCGGCGCCGCGGTAGGTCTCGGTATGACCTCCCTGCCGGCCGAAGCCGCGCACCTCGTCGACGGTGATGCCGCTGATGCCGGCCGCCTTCAAGGCGTCCTTCACGTCGTCGAGCTTGAACGGCTTGATGATCGCTGTTACGAGTTTCATTCGGTTCTGAACCTTTCGTGTGGCTTGCCGTGTCGGTGCTCAGCGCGTGCTGACCAGGTCTTCGGCGTAACCCTGCATGCCGTGCTCGAGGTAGTCGAGGCCCTCGATCTCTTCCTCTTCGGTCACCCGCAGACCGATGGTGGCACGGATGATGGCGAACAGGATGCCAGTGGTGACGAGCACCCAGACGGCGATGATGCCGACCATGATCAGCTGAACGATCAGTTGCTCGAAGCCGCCACCGTAGAACAGGCCGGCGTCGTCTCGGCCGAGGAAGGCGTCGTCGTACTGAGCGAACAGGCCGATGGAGATGACGCCCCAGGCACCGACGGTGCCGTGGACGCTGATGGCGCCGACGGGATCGTCGATCTTGGCCCGGTCGAAGCCGAGCACCGAGAACACCACGATGATGCCGCCGACGGCGCCGATCACACAGGACATGCCCGGGTTGACCGCACCGCAGGGTCCGGTGATGGCGACGAGGCCCGCGAGCGCACCGTTGCCGATCATCGCCACGTCAGGCTTGCCGGCGACGAGCCAGATGGTGATCGTCGTGGCCAGCACACCAGCCGCCGCAGCGAGCATCGTGTTGACCGCGATGCGGCTGACGAACTCGTCGGCGAGGAGCTCCGAGCCGGGGTTGAACCCGAACCAGCCGACCCACAGGATGAACACACCGAGGATGGCGAACGGCATGGAGTGGCCCGGGATCGCCCGGGGCTTGCCGTTCTCGTCGTACTTGCCGATGCGGGGGCCGAGGAACAGGGCGCCCATGAAGGCGGCGACGCCACCGGTCATGTGCACGATGCCCGATCCGGCGAAGTCGGAGAACACGGCATCGCCGATCTGGATGTCGGCGATGAGCCCGCCGCCCCAGGTCCAGTGGACCACGACCGGGTAGATGAACGCGCACATCACGGCGCTGAAGGCGAGGTAGGCGGGGAACTTCGTCCGTTCCGCCATGGCGCCCGAAGCGATCGTGACGGCGGTGGCGGCGAATACCGCCTGGAAGAAGAACGTGGTCGCCACGCTCAATCCGCCTTCGGGGATCGCTACCAGGTCCTGTCCGGAGAGGAACCAGCCTTCGGTACCGCTGAACCAGCCATCACCACCAAAGGCGATGGCGTAGCCGGTGGCGAAGAAGGCGAGCACACCGACGGTGGCGTCGGCGATGTTCTTGGCGAAGATGTTCACCACGTTCTTCGCTCGGGTGAGGCCAGCCTCGAGGAGGGCGAAGCCCGCCTGCATGAAGAAGACCAGGACACCGGCCAGGAACACCCAGATGTTGTTGAGGTAGTCCTGGGTTGATGGGCCTTCCTGGCCGAGCACGGTGCCCGGGGTAACGGCAAGGATGGCGACAACGCCGCCGAGGCCGGAGATAATTCGAAGTGCACGTTTGCGCACGAGTCCTCCAATAAGGGGATAGGGAACGAAGTCAGTGGAACGGATACGTCCAGGGGCCTCGTTGCCGCCCGGATCGGCGGGCAAATTAGGGAAGGGCCGTTTCTTGGCTGTCGCCTGAATGTTTCGTGTCTGTGAAACGTCGCTCCGTGACGGTTGCGCCGACGGACGGTGAGATAAAGGCGTGGCCGCGCGCAGCGACACGCCCGACGAGCTTGGGGGAGCTGGGAGGACGGTCGCCCGCCCCTGACGCGCTCGGCAGGGCTCGAGGGGGATGGCCACTGGGCATCGTCGGGGCGGGGCGACCGCACTGGCAACAGTAGAAGTGGCGTGTTGCGCCGAGTTGGGCGGCGCGTGAACGGCGTGTGAAACGCACTCGTACTCTCGACTTGACCAGCGGGTCAAGTGATCGGGCACAATAGACGTATGGATCTGACGTATCCCACCGAAGCCGAAGACTTCCGCATCGAGATTCGCCAGTGGCTCCACGACAATCTTCCCGACGGGTGGTTCGAGGAAGGGTTCGAACTCGACGCCGACGCGCGCAAGGAGTTCAACGCCGCGTGGCCCCAGAAGCTGTTCGAAGGCGGGTGGATTTGTGCCACCTGGCCAGAGGAGTACGGCGGCAAGGGCCTCACCACGATGCAGGGTGTGGTGCTCGCCGAAGAGTTCGCTGCGGCCAACGCGCCGATGCGCGGCGACTTCTTCGGCGACACGCTGGTGGGCCCGACGCTGTTGCAGTGGGGCACCGAAGAGCAGAAGAAGGAGTTCCTGCCAGGGATTCTGAGCGGCACGACGCGCTGGTGTCAGGGCTTCTCGGAGCCCAACTCCGGCTCTGACCTGGCCAGCTTGAAGACGTCGGCCGTACTCGACGGCGGCGAGTGGGTCATCAACGGTCAGAAGGTGTGGACCACCCAGGGCCACCATGCCGACTACTGCTTCTTGCTCACGCGCACCGACCCCGAGGCCAAGCACGCCGGGATTTCGTACATGTTGGTCCCGATGCGGCAGGACGGTGTGGAGGTGCGTGGCATCACCCAGCCCGACGGCACCGCCGAGTTCTGCGAGGTGTTCTTCACCGACGCCAAGTGCCCGGTCGACAACGTGGTCGGTGGAGTCAACAACGGCTGGAAGGTGGCCAACTCGACCCTGGCGTTCGAGCGCGGCCAGTCTGCGACCACCGGCTACCGACGGTTCGCCGAGGAATACCGCCTACTCGTCGAGAAGGCGACCGAGAACGGGGCCATCGCCGACCCGCTGATTCGCCAGCGGTTGATGGAGTACTACACCAAGATCCAGATCTTGCGGATCAACGGGTTGCGCAACCTCAGCGCCACGCTCAACGACAGCAAGGACTTCAGCGTGATCGCGCTGGGCGCCACCAACAAGATGTTCTGGTCGGAGATGCACAAGGCGGCGATGGAGCTGGCCCTCGACATCTTCGGCTCCGATGCGATGCTCGTCGATTCCGGCCCCGAGTCGGGAGGATGGCCGGGCGCGCTACGCGACAAGCGCCGCGACGGGTATCCGGTGAGCTCGATGATGTCGTCGTTCTTCTTCTCTCGCTCCGAGACCATCTGGGGCGGTACGAGCCAGATCCAGCGCAACATCGTCGGCGAACGTGTGCTCGGACTGCCCAAGGAACCGAAGCCGCAGCAGCCTGCGAGCTGACGCTGTCACCACTGCGGTCGCGCGGCGCGCGCTAACCCGCTGCTGAAACGTTCACCCTCCACCGGGTACGGTCGGCCGCCGTGGACGAGTTGCTCGACGACGAAGGGCGGCCGCGCGACGTTGCGGCGGCGCTGTATCGGTTCTTCGACGACATCGGTGTCGACGAGCTACGCGAGCGTCAGCGGTCGTGCGACCTGGAGATCCTCACCATGGGGATCTCGTTCACGATCTACTCCGACGGACAGAACATCGACCGGTCGTGGCCGTTCGACGTGATCCCACGGATGATCGCTGGCGACGAGTGGCGGCGCGTGGAACGTGGGTTGATCCAGCGCCTGCGCGCCATCAATCACTTCATCGACGACATCTACAACGATCAACGCATCGTCGAAGCCGGTGTGTTCCCCGCCGAGTTGCTCGACGACTCGACCAACTTCCGTCCCGAGTGCCGCGGGGTGCGACCGAAGTACGGCGTCTGGGCACACATCTCCGGGTCTGATCTCGTGCGCGGCGGCGACGGCACGTTCTACGTGCTCGAGGACAATCTGCGCGTCCCGTCGGGCGTCAGCTACGTGCTCGAGAACCGGGTGGTGTCCAAGCGGGTGCTCCCCGAGCTGTTCGAGACCTACGACGTCCGACCGGTCGACGCGTACACCGACGAACTCAACCGGCTGCTCACCTCGTTGGCCCCAGAGGACCGACCTGACCCGACCATCGTCGTGCTCACGCCCGGCATCTTCAACTCGGCGTACTTCGAGCATTCGTTTCTCGCCCAGCGGATGGGTGCCGAACTGGTGGAGGGGGCCGACCTCGTGGTCGGCGACGACGACTGCGTGTACATGCGGACGATCGACGGCAGGGCGCGCGTCGACGTCATCTATCGACGCATCGACGATCTGTTCCTCGATCCCGAAGTGTTCCGCGAGGATTCGATGCTCGGGGTGAAGGGCCTGATGCGCGCATGGAAGGCCGGCAACGTGGCGATCGCCAATGCGCCTGGCGCGGGAGTGGCCGACGACAAGGTGGTGTACGCCTGGGTCCCCGACATCATTCGCTTCTACCTCGACGAGGATCCGTTGATCGCCAACGTCCCGACCTACCGCTGCATGTACGACGAGGAACGCGACTACGTGCTCGATCACCTCGACGAGTTGGTGCTCAAACCAGCCAACGAGAGCGGGGGCTACGGCATCCTCATCGGCAACCGTGCCAGTCCCGACGAGTTGGCCGAGGCCGCGGACGCGGTGCGCAACGATCCGCGCAACTGGGTGGCCCAACCAATTCTCGAGCTGTCGACCGCACCGACACTCGTCGCTGCCGACGGCGACGACGCCGACGACGGTGAGCCAATCGACGGTCGACACCTCGACCTGCGACCGTTCATCTTGTCGGGGCGACACTCCTACGTCACCGCCGGGGGTCTCACCCGGGTCGCCCTGGAGAAGGGCTCGCTGATCGTCAACTCCAGCCAGGGTGGCGGCAGCAAGGACACGTGGATCGTCGACGATGCCGCCACGGCAGGTATGTGGGGCGACTGGGGGAGTCAGCAACAATGACCTTGCTCGCCCGTACCGCCGACCGCCTGCACTGGGCGGCCCGCTACCTCGAACGAGCCGAGGACTCGGCCCGCGTGTTGCGCGCCTTCGGCGAGTTGTTCGCCGACTTCCCCGCCTCGGGGCTGCGCTGGGGGTCGCTCGTCTCGGTCGCCGGCAGCGACGTGCAACTCGAACCCGTCGACGGCTCCGACGAGGGGCCCGTCGCCCACTTCCTCATCGCCGACCGCGAACATCCCAACTCGATCGCGATGTCGGTCGAGCGCAGTCGGGAGAACCTGCGCACCTGCCGTGAGGTGTTGCCGCGCGAGGCGTGGCGAGCGATCAACGATCTATCGATCTTCGTGCGCGGTGCCGCGCCAACGTCGATCGACGCGCGCCGTCGCGAGCGGTTTCTCGACCGGGTGATCGACGACAGTCGACGTCTCGATGGTGTGCTCCAGGTGTCGATGACACGCGATGAGGCCTACGAGATCTGGCGGGTGGGCCGGTACATCGAACGTGCCGACATGACCACTCGCGTCCTCGGCGTGCGCGCCGCCAACCTGCTCGCGCTCCCGCCCGGTGTGTCCGACGAGTTCGGCGAGGTCCAGTGGATGGGTGTGCTGCGCTCGCTGTCGGCCTTGCAGATGTACCAACGCGCGACGCGCGGGCCGATCCATGGTCCTGCGGTCGTCCGTTTCTTGTTGTTCGACGATCGATTCCCGCGCTCGGTGGCCGGATGCCTCAGCGAGATCCGGTCGTCCGTGCTTCGCCTGCCCGCGTACAGCGAGGTGTTGGCAGCCGTGGAGACCGTCGATGCAGAGCTGCGCCGCTGTCGACCGACCGCCGACGACGGCGAAGAACTCGACGCGTCGATGGACCGCCTGCAGCTGGCGCTGGCCAATCTGGAACGCGTGATGCACGCTCAGTACGTCGAGCATTGATGTCGGCAATCGCTGCACCGCACGATCAGGTGCCATCGCCGGCCCGCGAGTTGGCGGCCGCGATCGCCGCCCAGCCCGACCTTGCCGCACGCCAACTCGAGTCCGACCGGCTGCTGGCGTCCGAAGGTGCCGGCCACATCGTGCACGACTTGCCGATCCGCGCCGACGGTCGCAGCGTGTCGCTGGAGTCGCGACCGTGGCGGCTCGATCCGATCCCGTACGTGGTCGACGGCGCGGAGTTCTCGCGCCTCACCGACCGGGTGATCGCCAGAATGGCGATGCTCGAGGCGCTCCTCGACGACCTGTACGGCGACCGCACCCTGCTGGCGCGGCGAATCGTCGACCCGCATCGGGTGTGGTCGAGCCAGCGCTACCGCGTCGCCGCGATGGGCCAACGGCTCGGCCCGCGCTGGCTGACGTCGTATGCGGTCGACGTCGTTCGCGATCGACGCGGCGAATGGCACGTGGTGAAGGACTTCACCGACGCGCCCGCCGGACTGGGCTACACGATGCTCGGGCGTTCGGTGATCGGCCGCGTCCAACGCGAGGCGATCGCCCATCGGCCGCCGGGCTCCAGCGTCCGATCGATTGCCACGTTCACGGATCATGTGCGCGATGCGCTCGCCGACATCGCCGGCACCGACAGCCCGCGCATCGTCGTGTTGTCGGGCGGCGTCGAGCACCGATCGTTCGTCGGACAGTCGTACGTGGCCACCGAGCTCGGTCTGAACCTTGCCGACGGTGCCGACCTGGTGGTGCGCACCAGACGCCTGTGGTTGCGCTCGTTGTCCGGACTGGAACCCGTCGACGTGCTGTATCGCCGATTGGAAGACGACCGCCTCGATCCGATGGAGGTCAACACCGAAGGCAGCCGCGGCATCCCCGGTGTGTTGCTCGCCGCGCGGTCCGGCGGCGTTCGGTTGGCCAACGCGCACGGCAGCGGTGTGCTCGAAGATCCCGCGTTGGCCGACATGTGGGACAACGCAGGGGAGTGGGTCGAGGCGCTGCGGCCACGTACCGCAGGCGAAGTGATCCCCGACGTCGAACCGCTCCACCGGCTCGAATCGACCGGCGACTTCGACGCCGACGTCGTGCCCGGCTTCGACGGCGCGCAGGTGCTCGACCGTCCGGTGGTAATGCGACTGCAGGTCGTGGCGGGAGATCGTGGCATCGAGGTGATGCAAGGAGGCAGTGCGCGGGTCCTCGCCACGGGCGATCGTCCGGACGTGCCGACGTCGGCCACGGCGAAGGACGTGTGGGTCGTGGGCGGATCGGTGGCCCCGCCGCGACTGGTACGCCGGCGGCCGCTCCCTCAGGTGGACCTGGTCACCTCCGTGCCGACCCGCGCTGCCGAAGCGCTGTATTGGTCGGGCCGGGCGATGGAGCGGGCGGCGCTGATCACTCGAGCGCTCGACGTGGTGCTCGATCGCACGTCCGGGGTGATCGACGGCCCGGCTGCCGAGCCATGGGTCGGCACGTCGATCGACATGGTGGCCACGATCGCTGGAACGAACCTGTTCGACAACACCGAACGGCCGCCGCTGGTTGCTGTGGAGGAGTCGCTCACGGCACTTGCCCGTCAGCTCGGGTCGCTCCTCGCCGAAGTGACCTCGGTGCGCGAGTACTTCTCGACCACCGCCGGCCGGGTGTTTGCTCGATTGGCGACCACCCGGGCAACGCTGCAGGAGTTGCTCGAACTACGCGGCGCCAGCGACCCCTCGACCGACCCTGCCGGCATCGACGCCGAGGTGCTCGACGCAGTACTGATCGATCTCGCGTCGCTCGAAGGGTTGTGGAACGAGTCGATCGTGCGCGGACCCGCGTGGCGGTTCGGCGAGATCGGTCGGCGGGTCGAGCGGATCTTCGGTGTGATCGACGCCGTGCGTGGTGCGTTCCTCCCGCGGACCGGCGCAGCGACATGGCCCTTCGACGACATCGACGATGCCGAGCTCGCCGACTACGACCGCCGGCGTCTCGTGGAACTGGTGCTGGCGGTGAACGAGAGCCTGGTCGCCTACCGCCGGCGACATCGCAGCGACGTCGAACTGTCGCTGGCTGCGCAGCTGATCGTCGCCGACGAACGTAACCCGCGTGCGGTGACCGCTGCACTGCGCACGATCGAGCACGAGTCGACACAGCTCGGGTGGGACGACGGCGCACGGCTGGCGCGCGACGGCATGGCCGCGGTGGCGCGCGGCGAGTACGACGACGTGGGCGGCATCGCCAGCGCGTTGGACGGCGTGTGGGGTGTGTGTGACCGCATCGCCCGGCTCGTGGTCAGCACCCATCTGGTGACGCCCGTCAACCCCCGGCGCATGGGGTGGAGAGACACTCGATGAGCACGCCTGCGGAAGTGGGGCGCCGCTACCAGGTGTTTCATCGCACCGAGTATCGATATGGCGCCGAGATGGTGGACGGTTACAGCGTTGCCCACCTGTTGCCGCGGGGGACACCGGCCCAAGACGTGCGCGCCAGCTCGGTGACCAGCGAGCCCAACGGCGACGAGATCGACGAGACACTCGACGCGTTCGGCAATCGTGTGCTGCAGATCGGCGTACACCAGCCGCACGAGCGGCTGGCGGTGATCGGCCAGAGCGAGGTCGCTGTTCGCCGCCAAGAGTTTCCCCGGCGCGACGTTGCCTGGGAGCGGGTGGTGGCACAGATCGATGCGATGCGCGGCGCGCTGGTGCACGACGTGATGCCGTTCACCGCATCGTCGAGGTTCGTCACCGTCGACGAGCATCGCCAATTGTTGTCGGGACTGGCGTTTGCCTCGTTCACGCCGAATCGATCGATCGTCGAGGCGTGCGCTGCGTTGTCGACCGCGATCTTCGAGGGGTTCGTGTTCGATCCTTCATTCACCGAGGTGAGCACGCCGCTCGACGATGTGATCGCCAGCGGACGTGGGGTGTGCCAGGACTTTGCCCATCTGGCCGTGGGAGCCGTGCGCTCGCTCGGTCTTGCGGCGCGCTACGTGAGCGGGTACATCGAGACCGATCCGCCGCCGGGTGAGCCGAAGGTGTTCGGTGCCGATGCATCGCATGCGTGGTGTTCGGTGTGGATTCCCGATCACGGATGGCTCGACATCGACCCGACGAACGGGATCATCGCTCCGGATCGGCACGTGACCGTCGGGTGGGGGCGCGACTATGCCGATGTGGCCCCGGTACGCGGCGTGGTGATCGGACCGTCGTCGACCCAGGAGCTCGCCGTCTCCGTCGACGTTCGTCGACTCTGACGTCCATCGACACGTGTGACCAATCAACACGACGGAATCGCCAGCGATCCGGCAGCATGGTCGGCCGTGAGCGACGGCGCCCCACCGCAACGACTGATCACGGCGCCGTTCGTGATCGTCACCGCCGCTGCGTCGCTGTTCTTCGTGTACATCGGGATGCTAATCCCGCTGGTCCCACTATTCATCGAAGGCCCGCTCGGCGGCGGCGAGTTCGGTATCGGATTGACGGTGGCGGTGTTCGCCATCTCGGCGATCGCCGTTCGACCGTGGATCGGCCAGTTCGCCGATCGATTCGGACGCCGCAAGTTGATCATGATCGGCGCGGTCGTCGCCGCGGTGGGCGGCGGGCTCTCCGGTCAGGTCGAGGTGTTGCCGTTGCTGTTGTTCCTCCGGGGGCTCACCGGCGTTGGCGAGGCCGCGGTGTTCGTCGGTGCGGCGACGTTGATCGCCGACCTCTCGCCGCCAGAACGGCGCGCCGAATCGGCCAGCTACTTCTCGGTCGCCGTGTTCGGCGGGATCGGGATCGGGCCGGTTCTTGGCGAGTGGGTGCTCGGCGACGACCAGTTCGGGCGAGCGTTTGCGATCGCTGCGCTGTTCTCGGTGGGCGCGGGGATCGTGGCGTCGCTGCTTCCTCGACGCGTCCCGCGGACCGAACCCTCCGCAACGCCCCGACGCGGGTTGGCCCGATGGCTCCATCCGGCGGCCGTGTGGTCGGGAATCGTCCTGGCGTGCGGTGTGGTGGCATTCACCTCGTTCACGGCATTCCTTCCCGACTACGCCCGAACCGTGGGCATGAGCGGTGCGGGTGCATTGTTTGCGACGTACTCGGCGGTGACGCTGTTGGTCCGCGTGTTCGGCGCCCGCTTGCCCGAACGGATCGGACCTCGGCGGATGGTCACGATCGGACTCGGCTGCTTGATCACGGGGATGTTGTTGCTGGCGCTCGTGCCGCGAGTCCCCGCATTGTGGGTCGCCGCCGTAGTCATGGGACTCGGCATCGCCTTCAACTATCCGTCGCTGCTAGCGCTCACCGTCAACCGAGTCAGCGAGGACGAGCGCGCCGCGGCGGTGAGCTCGTTCACCATGTTCTTCGAGATTGGCTCGGTCGCCGGTGGACTGTTCGTTGGGGCACTGGCCCAGGTCATCGGCAAGCAGTACTCCTTTCTTGCCGGGGCCGCCAGTGCGATCATCGGTTTGTGGGTGTTGCGCACGCACGTGGTGCCATTGCGTTCGAGCACGGACGCGTCGTCGAGTTCGGCACCGAGCGTCGACCCCGTGGCGCGCCCGGTTGCCGGCGACTGAGCGCCCCGTCGCTGCGTCCGATTTCCGCTCGTTTCTGTCGGGCCTGTCCGGCAGGATGACGTCATGGCCCTCGACCCGGAACGTTGCTACGCAGCGGTGCAGAGCCGTGACCGCCGGTTCGACGGTCGGTTCGTCACGGCGGTCCGCACGACCGGGATCTATTGCCGCCCGAGCTGCCCAGCGATCACGCCCAAGCGCAGCAACGTCGAGTTTCATCTGACCGCTGCGGCAGCTCAACAACGCGGCTTTCGTGCGTGCAAGCGATGTGCGCCGGACGCCACGCCCGGATCGCCCGAGTGGAACACCCGCCAGGACGTGGTCGGCCGGGCGATGCGGCTGATCGCCGACGGCGAAGTCGATCGCGTGGGCGTGTCCGGCCTGGCCCGCCACGTCGGCTACAGCGAGCGTCACCTGACGCGGTTGTTCACCGACGAGCTCGGAGCTGGACCGTTGGCGGTCGCCCGCGCCCATCGCGCGCACACGGCGCGGATCCTCGTGCAAACGACCGATCTGTCGTTCACCGATGTGGCCTTTGCAGCGGGCTTCGGCAGCGTGCGCCAGTTCAACGACACGGTGCGCGAGGTGTATGCCAGCACACCGCGCGAGCTTCGTCGTGCTGCGCCGTCGCACGCCGATCTCACGTCGACTGGCGCGGTGCGACTGCGCTTGCCAACGCGGACGCCCCACGCGATCGAAGCGTCGCTGGAATTCATCGCCGCACGTGTGATTCCGGGGCTCGAGTCGTGGGATGGAACGACGTACAAGCGCAGTCTCCGACTTCCGGGCGGGCATGCGGTGGTCGCCCTGCGCGCCGGGGAGTCCGACGACTACGTCGACGCGCTGTTGACGCTCGAATCGTGGAGTGACCTGCCTGCGGCGGTCGAGCGGATCAGGAGGTTGCTCGATCTCGATGCCGACCCGACCGCGGTCGACGCCCACCTCGCTGCCGATCCACTCCTGGCACCGTGGGTCGTGGCGACGCCCGGTCGACGCGCGGTGGGCAGTGTCGATCCGTTCGAAACTGCCGTCCGGGCGATCATCGGCCAACAGATCTCCGTCGCCGGAGCGCGCACGGTGGCCGGTGCGCTCGTGACCCATGCCGGCGAGCCATTGCGCGTCGCCGACGACGAACTCGACGTGGTGTTCCCTTCGCCGGCCGCCCTGGCGGCGCACGCCGATGAGCCCGCCGGGTTCGCCATGCCCGCATCGCGACGCACGACGATCGGCCGGCTCGCGGCGGCGCTCGACATAGGCGATGTTGCGCTCGACGTCGGGGCGTCCCCGGCCACGGTGCGCCGGCAGTTGCTCGGACTGCGCGGCATCGGCCCGTGGACCGCCGATTACGTGATCATGCGTGGGCTGGGGAATCCCGACGTGTTACTCGATTCGGATCTCATCGTTCGTCGCATGCTGGAGACACTTGACGCATGCCCCGCTCGCTGGTCGCCGTGGTCGTCGTACGCCGTGCACCACGTGTGGGCCCACCACGTCCAATCAACTGACCGTCTCGCCCAGAGTCTCGATCAGAGACTCGACCAGAATGGAGTGCGTTCATGACCTCATCCACGAACACGACACCGTTGGCCGCCGCACGGATCGACTCTCCGGTTGGGGAGCTGACCATCGTGGCGTCCGACGATGGACTCGTCGCCATCCTGTGGGACGGCGACGAGCTGCAGCGGTGCGGACTGCGCGCCGACGATCTGACGAACGGCGACGACATGATCAGCGCCGAATCGCACGAACTGATCGGCCGAGCCCGAGAGCAGCTGCGCGAGTACTTCGCTGGCGAACGCACCGAGTTCGACCTGCCGCTCGATGCGCGAGGTACCGAGTTCCAACGCGCAGCCTGGGCCGCGCTGCGGACGATTCCGTTCGGGGCCACCGCCACCTATGGCGGACAGGCGCGTGCGATGGGCGACGTCAACAAGGCCCGCGCCGTCGGCGCGGCGAACGGCAAGAACCCGCTGTCGATCGTGGTGCCCTGCCACCGAGTCGTCGGTGCTGACGGTTCGCTGACCGGATTTGCTGGCGGGGTCGACACCAAAGCCTGGTTGCTCGACCACGAGCAGGCGGTGCTCCGTCGCGACAGCTGAGATCGAAGCGGTGAGGGAAGCGGCTCACAGGGGGCCGGTTCGCTCACCGGTGGGTGGGTTCCGCTCAGCGTTTGCGGCGATCGGCCTGCGACTGGGCGCGCCGGGCTCGCTCGGCTTCCTTTTTCGCCTTGCGCGCCTCGGCTCGCTTGGCGCGTAGGTCGGCTTGCTCCTCTGCGCTGCGCTTGCTCGTATCGATGAGCGGAGCGAGCTGCGCCTCTTCCACCTTCGGTAACTGCACCGTCTCGTCGGACTTGAGCAGATCGCGGATGATGGCCGAGGCCGGCGCTTCGCCAGCAACGGTCGATGCGAGCATGATGCGCGTTGCCGCCACGCCGTGGCGCTCGACGATCCCGGGGAGTACCTCGCGTAGCTGGTCGCTCGACGGATTGTCGGCGTGATCGCCGAGTTGCTCGATGCAGTCGGCCAGGCAGGCGTCGGTCACCACGGCGGCGATCGCTTCCATGCCACCGTCGATTCGTCCGGTGCGGACGCCTTCGCGCACCCCTTCGACGGTGACCTCGTCGACCAGCGAGGCCAGGCCGTCGCGGTGGTCGTCGTCGAGCGCATCGAGCAGCGCCGACAGTTCGTCGTCGGTCGCCGCCTTGAACGACCGGTCGAGCAGGCCGAGTGCCTGCATCCGGTTCTTCATCTGATTCACGCCCGGCGACGCTACCGTTGCGCGATGCCTGAGACCCCTGCAGACCTGGTCGCCACCGTCGCCGCAGAGAAGTACGTGTCGCTCACCACCTTCACCAAGGCAGGTGCGCCGAAGCCGACACCGGTCTGGATCGCGGACCTCGGCGACGGCACCGTTGGGTTCACCACCGACGGAGGTTCGTGGAAGGCCAAGCGCATCAGCACAACGCCGAACGTCACGCTGCGGCCGTGCGACATGCGCGGCAACGTGGCCGACGACGCCCCCACGTGGGAGGCGACCGCAGTGGTCGACGCCGCTCGGTTCGACGAGGTGCGCGCCAAGATTCAAGCGAAGTACGGGCTGTTCGCCCGCTTCATCGCTGCGCAACAGACGGTGAAGAAGTGGTTCGGCCGTGGCACCGGGGCCGAAGCTGCCGTGGTGATCACGCTGTCCGAATAACTGCGCCGGCCGAGAGAGTTGCGCCGGGAGCATCGGCGTACACGAGCACGCTTCAGGCGAGCTCGTTCGGGGGGTGACCTGGGAACTCCGCTGCACTAGAGTGCAAGCGCTTACATGCGCACCGGCTCACCGCCGTTGCGTTCGGGGGAACGAACAGGAGCACTCATGGCAACCGTCGAGCTCGACAAGGTCAACAAGGTCTACGAAAACGGCTACCACGCCATTCACGACCTCGATATCAGCATCGCCGACCAGGAGTTCCTGGTACTCGTCGGCCCATCGGGCTGTGGCAAGTCGACGGCGCTGCGGATGATCGCCGGGCTCGAAACGATCAGCAGCGGCACGATGACGATCGGCGACCGAGTGGTCAACGACGTCGAGCCAAAAGACCGCGACATCGCCATGGTGTTCCAGAACTACGCGCTGTATCCGCACATGTCGGTGTACGACAACATCGGGTTCGCGCTGAAGCTGTCGAAGGTCCCCAAAGAAGAGATCGATACCCGCGTGCGCAAGGCCGCGTCGATCCTCGAACTCGAGACCTACCTCGACCGCAAGCCGGGTCAGTTGTCCGGTGGTCAGCGCCAGCGCGTGGCCATGGGCCGGGCGATCGTTCGCCAGCCGGCGGCGTTCCTGATGGACGAGCCGCTGTCGAACCTCGACGCCAAACTGCGCGTGCAGATGCGCGCCGAGATCGCCGCGTTGCAGCGCGAGCTGGCCGTCACCACCGTGTACGTCACCCACGACCAGATCGAGGCGATGACGATGGGCGACCGCGTCGCCGTGCTCAAGGACGGGTATCTGCAGCAGGTCGACACCCCGCAGAACCTGTACGACAAGCCCGACAACGTATTCGTCGCCGCGTTCATCGGCTCGCCATCGATGAACCTGTACGAGGCGTCGCTTCGGGTCACCGGCGACGGTGGCGAGGTGGCCATCGGCAGTCAGTCGGTGTCGATCCCCGCCGAAACGTTCCAGGCACGACCGGCACTGCGCAACTACGACGGCAAGACGCTGATCCTCGGTATCCGTCCGGAAGACTTCGAAGATGCCGCGATGGCCGAAGGGGCGCCCGAGTCGCGCCGGCTCAAGTCCACCGCGACGTTGCTCGAAGCGCTCGGGTCCGAGGTGATGGTGCACTTCAACCTCGACGCCCCGACCGTCGACTCCGGTGATCCGGACGCGGTCGACGAATCAGGCGACGGCGCCAACGCGGTCGGTCGCTTCAACCCGCGTACCCGGGTGAAGATGCGTGAGCCGATGGAGATCGCGGTCGCCACCGAGAACCTGCACTACTTCGACGCCGACAGCCGCGAAGCCATCTGGCAATAAACATCGCCGGCGTCGAGCCGGTCGTACCCGCTGCCGCGCCGGTTAGGCGGTCCAACGCGGCTTGAGCGCCGCATGCTCGATCTTCGGGAGCACGTGCTCGGCCACCAGATCGTTCTCGGCGATGTGTGTGTAGCCCGACAGGATGAACGCCGACACGCCGACGTCCATGTACGCCTGCAGCTTGGCGACGACCTGATCGGGATCGCCGACGATCGCCGCACCAGCGCCGGAGCGGGCTCGGCCGACGCCGGTCCACAGCGCCTCCTCGACGAAGCCGTCGTCGCTCGACGAGTCGCGCAGCTCGTTCTGCCTGGCGACTCCGGCTGACGCGGTATCGAGCGAACGGTTGCGGATCGCTTCGCCGGTATCGGCATCGAGCTTGGACACGAGCCGATCTGCGGCCGCCCGTGCCTCGGCCTCGGTCTCGCGCACGATCATGTGGGCGCGCAATCCGTACAGCAGGTCGCGGTCGTACTTCGACTTCGCCAGCTCGGTCATCTCGGTCACCGTGTCGCCGACGCTGGCCACGGTGTCGGGCCAGGTCAGGAACACATCGCACTCGGCAGCCGCGACGTCCTTGGCAGCGGGGGAGAAGCCGCCGAAGTAGAACGGTGGGCAACGCCCGTCGACCGTGCGCGCTCGTGGAGGGTCGAGTGTGAGGTCGACGAAGTCACCGTGGAAGTCGACCGACTCTCCGTTGAGCAACTGACGCAGTACTTGCATCCACTCGCGGGTGCGTTGGTAGCGGGGCGCCGAGTCGAGGGTTTCGCCAGGGATGTCCGACGAGATGATGTTGATGCACAGCCGCCCGTCGGCGAACTGGTCGATCGACGCCAGCTGGCGCGCCAGCTGGGGGAGCCACATCTCGCCCATCCGTACGGCCAATAGGAGGTTGATGTTCTCGGTGTGCGTGGCGATCGCCGCGGCGAATGCCGTGGAGTCGATGCCGAGTGTGTAGCCCGACGGCAAAAGCACGTTGTCGAACCCGTTGCGATCGGCGGTGCGGACGATGTCGGAGCAATGAGGCCACGAGCTGGCGAGCGACGGATCGGGTACGCCGAGGAACTCGTAGTCGTCGTCGCACAACGCACTGAACCAAGAGACTTCTGGAACGGCGGGAGAGGTGATGGAACTCATGGCAGGGGCACTCCTTCAGATGCTTGGATAACGGCGTACACGTCGGCGCGGTCCAAGTGGACGCTCAGGGCAGCGGTGCTGGCGGTGACCCGCTCAGCGCGTTGCGACCCGACGATGGCGATGGGTCGCGATGGGTGGGCCAGCGCAAAGGCCAGGGCGATCGTGCCGCGGTCGACGCCTTCGCGTGCGGCAAGCCGGTCGAGCACCTCGAGCAACTCGCTCGACACGCCCTCGCCGGTCGCCAGGCGACCTCCGGCGAGCGGGCTCCACACGAGTGGGGTGACACCGAGACGCATGCAGTCGTCGAAGGTGCCGTCGCGCAGCGGGTCGAGGTGCAGGGCCGAGTACTCGGGTTGGTTGGTCAGCAGGGGGAACGGCAGGTGGGCGGCGAGCGCGGCGACCTGGGCGGGCGTGTGGTTCGACACGCCGACCTCGCGGATCTTGCCCTCGTCGCGCAGCGCGGTCAGCGTGGCGGCCACATCGGCGGGATGCGTGAGCATGTCGGGACGGTGGATCTGGTACAGGTCGATCACGTCGGTGTGCATCCGTCGCAGCGAGGCCTCGCACGCCGATCGCAGATGCGCTGGCGACGAGTTGTAGGGGACCGGTGGTGTGATCCCGCCCTTGGTGGCCAGGACCATCTCGTCGCGCAACGACGGCGTGGCCCGCAGCACGTCACCGAGGATCTCCTCGACCCGCCCGAAGCCGGTACCGCCCCAGTCGAGGCCGTACACGTCGGCATTGTCGACGAGTCGCATTCCAGCGCCGAGCGCGGTCTCGAGGGTGCGTTGCGCCGAGGCGGTGTCGGCGTCGGTGTACCGCCAGAGACCGAAGGCCAGCGGCCCGACCTCCCCGAGCGATCCGAGCGAGCGGGAGGCGGCGTCGACCAGTGTCACGTTGCTCGACGTTAGCGAAGCGGTGGGCGGCGCCGAACTTCGCCCACCGCCTCGCCCGTCGAGATCGTCAGCCCTTGACCGAGCCGGCCAGCAAGCCGCGCACGAAGTACCGCTGGAGGGCGAAGAACACCACGATCGGTACGAACGCCTGCACGAACGCAGCGGCCGGCAAGATGAACTCGTTGCGTCCGAAGTCGCCTGCCAAGTTGGCGATGAGAATCGTGGTCGGCTGCTGGTCGGGGTTGGCGCCGATCATCGTGTTGGCGATGAGGAAGTCGTTCCAGGTCCACAGGAACTGGAAGATGGCGAACGCCGCCAGCACGGGAATCGACAGCGGCAGCACCAGTTTGTAGAAGATCGTGAAGTGGTCGGCTCCGTCGATGCGCGCCGCCTCGAACACGTCCTTGGGCAGTGAACTGATGTAGTTGTGCAACAAGAAGATGGCGAACGGCATGGCGAACCCGGTGTGGGTGAGCCACGCCGACGTGGTCGTGCCGGCCAAGTCGAAGTCGGGAATCAACACGATCGTCTTGTCGAGTCCGGGCAGCGTCCACGCGGCGCCACCGTTGAACATCTGCAGCAACGGGATCAACGCCACCTGCAACGGAATCGCCAACAGCGACACCGTGAAGATGAACAGGCCCTTGCGGCCCTTGAAGTCGATCCAGGCAAACCCGTACGCCGCAAACGCGGCGATGGCGATCGGGATGATCGTCGCCGGGATGGCGATGGCCGCAGAGTTGAGCAGGGATTGCCCGAGTCCGGCGCGTGCGCCGAAGATCGTGTCGTAGTTGTCCAACGTCAACTCGCTCGGGGTGACCTTCCACCACCCGGTCTCGCGTTGTGCCTCACGCGAGCGGAACGAGTTGATGAACAGTCCGAGCGATGGAATCAGCCAGACGAGGACGATCAGCCACAACAACCCGGTCGGGATGCCGCGGAGGAAGCCGTAGACCTTGTCGACGGCGCCGCCCGATTGTTCTTCGTCGGGGCCGGAGTAGTTGCCAGGAGCGGTCGAGCCTGAGCTGGCGGTTGGTGTGACGGTAGCCATCTCAGTTCTCCCGCTGCATCCGACGGATGTTGTAGTACATCACTGGCACGACGGAGAGGAAGATCAACATCGCCAGTGCGGCGCCCACGCCGGTGTTCTGGAACTGGAACGCCTGCTGGAACATGTCGTTGGCCAACACCTGCGTGTCGAACTGGCCGTTGGTGACCACCTTGACGATGTCGTACACCTTCATGACCAACACGATGAGGGTGGTGACCACCACGCCGATCGTGGTGCCGATCTGCGGGAGTGTGACTCGCCAGAAGACCTGGCTCTCGGTGGCCCCGTCGATGCGGGCGGCTTCGATCAGTTCGGTCGGTACCGCTTTGATCGCTGCCGACAAGATGACCATGGCGAACCCGGTCTGGATCCAGATCAAGATGACCATCAGCCAGAAGTTGTTGTACGGGGTTTCCTGGACGAAGAAGATCGTTTGCGCCTCGGTGGTCCCGTCAGCGTTGACCGTGTGACCACCGACGCCGCCGCCGATCAGTCCGGTGTAGCGGATGAAGAACCATCCGCCGAGGATGATCAAGATGCCAGGCACCACCGATCTGCCCCATTGTCGTTTGGTCAACGCTCTGGCGAGCATGACGAACAGGCCGATCAGGACGAGAGCCAAACAGGCGGTGACGATCAACGTCGGGATGCCGGAGCCGGTCGACAGATTGCCGAGTCCGACCCAGAGTGCATTGAGCACGCCGGTTTGTTCAGCCGAGGTGTCGCGGGCGGTGTACATGAAGCGCCAGATGACCGACGCGCCGACGAGCGAGATCGCCATCGGCATGAAGATGATCGACTTGGCGATCTTCTCGCCGCCCTTCTGATCGGCGAGAACGGCGACCGCCAGGCCGAGCGCAGTCGACAGGAACACGACCGTGACGACCCACCAGAGGTTGTTGATCAGCGTTCCACGGAATGCGGTGAACAGGCCGAAGCACACGAGCAACCCACCGACCACGAGCGGTGCCATGGTCGGGTTGCCGAGCTCGACCGCCTTGCCGGTGCGGCGATGCATCGATGTGCCGACGACGGCGGCGATGATCAACAGCACCACGCCGATGATGAACGGCCACGAAGTGAACGTGTTGGTCCAGTTGGTGGCGTCGAAGCTCGTCTCGTTGGTGAAGATCGCGCCGTACTGCTCGAACCACACCCACCCTTCAGAGTCGTTGTCGAGGAACGAGAGGTACAGGGTGCGAATGGCAGGCACGATCAGCGAGATCGCGATGAACAGCAGCGCTGGGCCGATGAAGATCACCGCCCGCGACTTGCGGTCGATCTCGACGCGGCCCTGATAGTCCGGATTGTTGGTCATGCCGATGCGCACACCGAGCATCAGACAGGGGACCAGGGCGGCGATGATCGAGGTGGCGACGTTGCCGCCTCCGAGGTCGGCGCCGCCCCAGGCGCCGAGCAACCAGCCGAGTGCCCCGACGGTCAAGGCGCCTTCGAACCAGGGGCGCTTGCGCAGCGCACTGATCGCCGCGCCGATGGCGACGCCGCCGGCGGTGTAGACGACGACGGCCAAGGCATCGAATTCGGGCTGGTACTGCTCGCGAATGAGCAGGCCGATGACCAATCCGATCACCGCCGAGCTTCCAATGGCGATGAGTCGACGTTGTTGTGGATCGTCGGTGATCGACAGCGCGTAGCCGATGCCACCGAAGGCGGCAGCGCCGACGAGCGGGCCGACCACCCAGGTGAAGAAGCCCTCGCCCGAGCCGACCGTGATCAAGTTGCCATGCAAGAGGACGCCGAGGAGGAATCCCAAGATGGCGTACGCGGTGGCGTTGAACAGCGCCCAACGATTGCGCACCTGGTTGAACAACAGGTTGGCGCCCACCCACAGCGCCCCGCTGGCGCCGACGGCGACCACCACGGTGATCAGCGTCGAGCGAATCTTCTCTTCGAAGAAGGCCCAGATGATCAGACCGACGACCAGCAGCGCCAGCGCGATCCGGCTGGCGTACCAGCGTCCGTCCTTCGGTGGTTGTGAGCCAGGCGGATGCTCGCGCTCTTCGACGCTCGTCTCCTCGGCTCCCGTTGCGGCGAGTGTCTCCACTCTGCGCCCCCCTCGGTGTTGTGGTTTCCCCTAGTAGCCCGCCGTGCGGGTTGGCGCCATTGGCGCCCGTTCACGCAACGGGGCACCGACACCGTAGTGCCAGTGCCCCGTCGCTGTGTACTTGTGACCTGACGGAGCAGGTCAGCGCGACTGAGCTGGGCTCAGCCGAGCTGGGCTCAGCTTGGCCAGCTGGCCTGGATGTTGGCCGCAGCCTCTTCCGGCGTCACGTCGCCGTTGACCATCGAGGTCATCTCCGACCAGAACGTGCCGGCGCCGACGTCGGCGGGCATCAGGTCGGAGGCGTCGAAGCGTGACAGGTCCGAGTTGAGCACGATGTCCAAGAAGCCCTGCTCGAGCGGCAGGTACACACTCGGGTCCTGACCCTGCGCAGCCGAGAGGAAGCCCGAGAGGCTTCCACCGAGTCGCGCCGCCTGGGCTTCCTGACGAGCCTCGGCGTAGTCAGCGGTCGAGATGTACTTCATCACGGCCATCGTCTCGGGGCTGTCGTCGAACGCCGCAGCGATCGTGCCGGCGGTGAGCACCGGGCGGTCGCCGTTGATGTCCGGGAAGTAGAACACGTCGACCGCGCCTTCGCTCCCGTCAGCGAACGGGGTGCCCTCCGGGAAGAAGCTGGCGAAGAACGACGCCTGACGGTGCATGTAGCAGTCGCCATCGAGCAGCGGCACCGCGTTGTCCTGGAACGACGTCGCCGCAATCGAGCCCGCCGAGGCGAAGACGTTCTCTTCGGCCCACAGGTCGTTCACGGTCGAGATCGCCTCGACGATCGCCGGATCGTCGAACGCCACGCTGTTGTCGACCCAGCCGTCGTAGGTGTCGCCGCCGGCCTGACGGAGGACGATGTCCTCGGTCCAGTCGGTAGCGGTCCAGCCGGTGGCCTGGCCTGACTCGATGCCCACGCACAGCGGGGCAGGTCCGTCAGCGGCGGCCATCTCCTCGACGAGCGCGACGAAGTCGTCGAACGTCTCGGGGACTTCGTAGCCGTCGGCCTCGAAGCGGTCGGGCTGGAACCACACCAGCGACTTCAGGTCGGTCTTGGCCGGGACGCCGAACTGCACGCCGTCGACGTTGCCGTAGACCTGGAAGTCCTCGGCCCAGAACTCGTCGATGCTGGCATCGACGTCGTCGGGCAGCGCCACGATGAACTCGTCGCGGGCGAAGTCGGCCAGCTTGCCGGGCTGCGGGAAGAACGAGATGTTCGGCGGGTTGCCCGCCTCGACCTGCGTGTTGATGTTCGCTTCCCAGTCGGCGTCACCGGAGTAGGTGATGTCGAGGTTCACCTGCTCGCCAAAGGCGTCCATCACGTCTTGGATGGCGCCAGCTTCTTCGTCGGTGCGCTCAGGGCCGGTGATCGTGACCGAGGCGCCGCCGAAGTCCATGTCGGCGAACATGTCGCCACCGCTATCGCCACTGTCGCCTGTGTCGCCAGTGTCGCCGCTGTCGCCGTCGTCGGCGGCAGCCTCGGTGGTTTCGCTGCTGTCGCTGTCGTCGTCGTCACCGCAAGCTGCGGCGACCAGTCCGAGCGCGACCGGAACAGCTGCCAGCTTGAGCCAGCGCTTCTGCATATGGGTCCTCCCCCTCAGTTGGATGGGTGCCGGTCAGTGACCGGCCTGTAAACGCTTACATATCCGCGTCCGCGGCGTCAAGGCAGGCGAACGGAAAGTGAACGATCCGGGCCGGTCAGAGGGGCCGGTGCCCGTTGATCGGAAGGGCCGGTGCCCGTTGATCAGAGGGGCCGGTGCCCGTTGAGCGGACCGGTGGTCGAGCGCGCCACGAGGCTGAACGCCGGCGGCTCGTCGTCGGGCTGCGCGGCCGCGGCGCCGTTGCCCGGCGGGTGCGACTGCTGGAACGCAGCGATGAGCGCACGCGCTGCTGCTGCGCCATTGCCGATCACGTCCTGGCGAATGGTGGTCAGCTCGACCACGTGGGCGAACTCGTGATCGTCGACGCCGATCAGCGAAACGTCGTGCCCGGGACGCAAGCCGCGTTCTTGGAGGGCCATCAATGCGCCGAAGGCCATCTCGTCGGACATGGCGAACACGGCGGTTGGTGGCTCATGCTCGAGGAGTGCAGCCATGGCGGCATAACCGCCGTCGAGGCGAAAGCCGCCGCCGACGATCCGGTGCTCGTCGAGCTCGACACCGTCTTGCCCGCAGCGCTCGCGAAACCCGCGGAGACGTCGTTCGGGCACCTCGAACGCGATCGGGTCGAGGTCACCGCCGATCACGCCGATGTCACGGTGGCCGAGTTCGAGCAGGTGTTCGGCGGCGAGCGCGCCGACAGCGGGGTCGTCGAGCACGACCGCCGGGTGATCACCGACACGCCAGCCAACGGTGGCCACGTGGACGCGCCGACGGGCGAGCGACTCGGCAAGTTCGCCGGCTACGGGGATGTCGACCAGGACCACGCCGTCGGCGCGGCGCTCGAGCTGCGAGCGTTCGTCGATCAATCGATCGACGCGACTGGGTTCGTCGGCGCCGATCACGAGGACGTCGTAGCCGGCATTGGTGCACACGGCTTCGACCCCGGCGACGATGTTCGAGAAGTACCAACTGCCCAGATGTGGGACGACCACGATCACGGTGTTGGTTCGCCCGGCGGCCAAGCGCGTGGCGGCCGGGTCGGGTTGGTAGCCGAGCCGATCCGCCACTTCGGCGACGCGGTGCCGAGTCGACGCCGCGACGTTCGGCAGGCCACGCAGGGCCCGACTGACCGTTGCCACCGACACTCCTGCGGCAGCCGCAACATCTTCGATCCGCGCCCGGCGCGGCGTCGCTCCGTTGTCGACGCCAGGTGCCAACGGACCATCGTGTGGACCGACGCGGGGATCGCGTGGATCGACGCGTTGACCGTTGCCGTGCGTGGACGTGGTGCCGTCGGAGGTGGTGGATCCCCCCATGTGGCGCGGAGTGTAAGCGCTTTCAGCGTTCCCGTTCCACGTCGAGGGCCCATCCTGGGTCCGCCACCACGATCGACCGACGTTCGGAGGCGCCCGAGGAAACGGCCGGTGGCCGCGTCGGCTGCGCAGTTCTGCGAGACCATGCCCGATACCGTCGCGTCGGTGAACGCCGACAGTTCCGACACGGCCGCCCGCCGCGCGGTGGCCGCGCGCGCCATTGCGCTGATCGATCTGACCGATCTCGCCGATGATCACGCGGCGGACGGCATCGACGAACTCTGCGCGCGCGCCGCAGCGCACGGCACCGCCGCGGTGTGTGTCTGGCCCGAGTACGTCGCTCGATGCGCCGACGCACTCGCATCCACCGATGTGCGCGTGGCCACGGTGGTCAACTTCCCGTCGGGCGACGACTCGGTCGATGCCGTCGCCGAACTGACCGCAGCGGCGTTGGGTGACGGCGCCGACGACATCGACGTGGTATTGCCGTACCGGGCCTTCGCAAACGGCGACCTCGAACGGCCGGCACGTGTGCTCGATGCCGTGCGCGCCGCCGTCGCGGCGCCGGCCATCGTCAAAGTGATCCTCGAGTCGGGTGAACTGACCGAACCCGGCCAAGTGATGCGCGCCGCGCAGTTCGCGGTGGATCACGGCGCCGACTTCATCAAGACCTCGACCGGCAAGACGCCGGTTGGCGCAACGACCGAGGCTGCACGCAGCATGCTCGAAGTGATCGCCGCTGCATCGGCCCAGGGCCGACAGGTGGGGCTCAAGCCATCTGGAGGGATCCGTACCGTCGACGACGCAGCGCGTTACCTCGATCTCGCCGACCGGGTGATGGGCGCGCCGTGGGCCTCTCCGGCCACGTTCCGCTTCGGTGCCAGCGGCTTGCTCGCCGCGCTCGCCGCCGTGGTCGAGGGACAGCCGTCTGACGCGCCGGCGCCCGATTCCAGCTACTGACCGGCGTACTGCCATGACCACCGAGCTCGAGCCGACCGACAGGCCGACGCGCCGTGGTCGATGGGCCCCCGTTGCAGCCGCACTGGTCACGGTGGCGATCGTGGCGGCGGCGACCGCAATCGCCAGCGATCCGCCGCCGTCGATCGAATCGGCCGACGAGCGCGTCGTGCCCTCGACGAAGCAGCGCGTCGGCGCGTCGGGTGATGCCTCCACCACCACGTCCGCCGATACGTCGAGCACGACGCCGACGTCGCGGGTATCGCGCACCACGACGGTCCCCGCTACGAGCACCACGTCCCTTCCCGCCACCGACGAGTCGGCGATCGAACCGGCGAGCGCGGCGGACGCGCCAGTGCCGGATGCCGACAACCCGGCGGTGGTCGCCCGCCCTGCGCCGCCGGACTCACCACCGCCGCCGCCGCCCGATGCGCCAGCGCCCCCGTGGGCCGCATCGACCGGGTTCAGCGAAGCCGGATACGTCTCGGTCGACGTCGGCTGCGCCGCCGGCACCGATGCGGCCGCACTCGACGCCTTCTTCGCTCAGCGCGTCGGCCCGGTGCTGGGGTGGGACTATCAACACGTGTACCCGCTCGGTGGCGACCGCTACCTGTGGGTGTTCCAGGACACCTTCGTCGAACACTCCGGCACGGCGGCCACACTCGACCGCTCGGGCTTCGTGCACAACGCCGCGCTGGTGCAGCAGGGCTCCTGTTTCGAGCTCTTGCACCGCGGCTCGATCTTCCGGCCCGAGCCATTCGAGGTCGGGACGGGCACGCAGACGCTCTCGACGTGGTTCTGGCCGATGGGCGGTGAAGTGCACGGCGGGCAACTGCACATCGTGTGGGCCGAGATGGTCAAGGACGCAGTCGATCCGACACCGCCCGACGGGTTGGGGTGGCACCCACGACGAACCTGGATCGGCACCTACGACTCGACCACGCTGGCGCGCATCGGATTCGCTCCAGCGCCCAACTCAGGCACCGTTCCGATCTACGGCTATGTGGTGGCCAGCGATGCCACGCACACCTATTTGTTCGGCAACACGTTCGAACAGAACTTGTTGCGCGAAGGCGGGTACTGGAACGGCCCGCACTCGGCGACCGAGGTGTATCTCGCTCGGGTGCCCCGCGGCCAGCTGTTCGCGGCGCCGATGTACAAGTCGACGTCCGGTTGGTCGAGCGATCCTCGCGACGCGGCCCCGATCCTCCAACGGCACTGGGTGGAGTTTCCTTTCCAGCCGCGCTTCATGGACGGGCAATGGGTGTCGGTGTCGGCCGACGATGGCTATTGGGGAGATGCGCTCACCGTCGACGTGGCGAACGATCCATGGGGGCCGTGGACGACAGTGGCCACCGGACCGTTGCTGCCGCGCAACGCCGACCCGCTGATGAACACCTACCACGCCCATCTCGCGCCCTGGCGCGACGCTGCCGGCAACTTAGTGGTGACGGTGTCGAACAACGCGCGCAACATGCTGGCCCACGCGTGGCCGCGCCCCGACCGGTATCGCCCGATGGCCTTCTCGTGGCCGTGGGTGCCGGCTCCGCCGCGTCCTGCGCCGCCTCCCGCGCCGTCCACCACCGCACCCTCCACCACCGCGCCCTCCACCACCGCACCGACGACTGCGCCCACCACCGCGGCACCGACCGCGCCGACCACCACCGCGCCGACGACCACGACGACCACCACGGTCGCCGCTACGACGACCACCACCGCGCCGGCCACGACGACCACCACGACGTCGAGCACCTCGACCACGACCACGTCGAGTACCTCGACCACGACCACCGTGCCGGAGAGTTCCACCAGTAGCGAGCCGCAGGACGAACCGACGCCCGACCAGGGCGCGACCGACCCCTGACCCGCGGCCACCCCAGCTCGCTGGATCGCTACGGTCGAAAGCGATGGCGACGGGCGGATCTCGAGTCGGACGGCGACGGCTGTTCGGCGTCGCCGCCGCCACCGGCATGGCTGCCCTGGCCAGCTCGATCAGCCGGGCGATCGCCGCGCCGAGCCCGGCGACGCGCACGCCATTCGCCGTTCGCCTCAACCCGCCCGATCCCACCCGCGGTTGGACCACTGCGGTCATCGGCCGCTCGGTGAACGGCTTGCCCATCGACGTGTGGCATTCGCGTGCCCCGCGCCGCGAGCGTCGTCGAGTCGTGGTGGTGTCGGCGATTCACGGCGACGAACGGATCGTGCGACCGCTCGGTCACGAACTGGCCAAGTCGGTCCTACCCGAGGATGTCGCGCTGTGGATCGTCCCTGCGGCCAACCCCGACGGCTGGCTCGCCGGTACTCGCAACAACGCCAACAACATCGATCTCAACCGCAACTTCCCGTGGGACTGGCGAGCATCGACCGGCGGACCAGCGCCGCTCTCGGAGCCCGAGGCGCGTGCGCTGATCGAGTTCGCGCCAGCGGTGAACCCGGACCTGATCGTGTGGCTCCATCAGCCGGCGCGCTACGTCGGCCCGATCGGGTTGACGCCGGTCGAGTACGCGCAGGCGTGGTCGGCCTACGTACCCGAACCGGTACGCACCGGTGTGACGCAGCACGGTGGGTCGGAAACGTGGTGTGCCCTGGTCGCCGGGATTCCGACGATCCTGATCGAGGTGGGCGGCACCGAGATCACCCCGGGCCTGCTCGAATCCCACCGACGCGGATTCCAGGCCTGCGTGCGCGAGGTTCGGCCACGTTGATCAACCCGTCGCAGCCCCACACGGCGAGCCGCGTTGAACACAGAACGCGGCCGGTAGTCTGCCGTCTCCCGCCCTCGTAGCTCAGGGGATAGAGCATCGGCCTCCGGAGCCGTGTGCGCAGGTTCGAATCCTGCCGAGGGCGCACTATGCCGGGATGGCGAACACCCGGCCGGCCGACCTGCGTCGTCGGAGCACGGACCTTGGCCTCTCCCGCTCGACTGAGATGTGCGTCAGCATCGGGTTACGAGCGACTGAAAGGGCATCCCGATGACCGCGACCACCGACCACCCAGCCCGCCGCCGTGAGCTGCACGCCGGCTACCGCACGCTGAACCGGGACCTGGCGGATGTGATGAACGGCTTCGGCGCATTGCACCAGGCGGCCGTCGCCGACGGGAGCCTCTCGCGGAGCACCAAAGAGCTGATCGCCGTCGCTATCGCCGTGGCGTTGCATTGCGAGGACTGCGTCACATTGCACATGCACGACGCGATCAAGGCCGGGGCAACGCGCGAGCAGGTACTCGAAGCGATCGGCGTTGCGGTGCTGATGGGCGGCGGTCCCGCATCGACGTATGCAACGCGTGCCGTCGAGGCGTTCGATCAGTTCAGCCAGTCGACTTAGCCCGCGCGCGTACTGAACGTGCACCGGCCGACGGCCACGAGGCGGTCGTCCGCGTCGATCACGTCGACATCGACCACGCCGATCGTCCGGCCGGCGCGGCGCACCGTGGCAACGGCGTACACATCGCCAGTGGCGGGACGGAGGTAGTCGGTGCGCATGTCGATGGTCGATGGCGGGTTTCCGGTGACCATCACCAACAAGAACGTGCCGGCGGTGTCGATCAACGCTGCGAGTGCGCCGCCGTGCATTTGCCCGCGGCGGCCAGCTCGCTTGAGGTGCTCCACGAGCGGCATGTCGATGCGCATCGTTTGAGCCGTCTCGTCGATCTCGGTGATGCGCATTCCGCACGAATGGGCAAAGGGCACGGCCTCGAGGAACCCCTGCAGCGTGTCGAGTTGGGTTGCCTCGGCCATCAGGCTGACACTCCGGGCACGATGATCGACTTGCCGACCACCGCACGGTCGATCAGCTCGGTCATCGCCGAGGGAAGCTGGTCGAGCGGCCGCACCGAGTGGATCAGCGGCGTGAGTGATCCCGCGGCGACCATGTCGAGCACCACCTTCTGTTCATCGGGGAGCCAGCCGTTCGACCCGATGATGTTTTGCTCGAAGCTCCAGATGTAGCGGATGTCGGTCGGCGGCTCGAATCCGGCGGTCGCCCCACAGGTGAGCATCCGCCCGTCGTTGCGCAGGCAGTGCAGCGACTGCGCCCACGTGTCGCCGCCGATGTAGTTGATGATCACATCGGCGCCGCCGCGACCGAGCATCCGCGGTCGCCCGCAGATGTCGTGCACCGCCTCGACCCAATCGACCTCGCTCGTGTTGATCACATGGTCGGCCCCGATTTCGGTCAGCTTGGCGAGCTTCCAGTCGGCGCTCCCGGTGACGATCACCTCGGCACCGACGGACTTGGCCAGTTGCACACAACAGGTTCCCACGCCGCCGGTCGCGCCGAGGATCAGCACCTTCTCGCCGCCGCTGACCCTGCCGCGGGTGACCATCATGCGGTACGCCGTTCCGTAGGCGATCGGCAGCGCTGCCGCGTCGACATCGGAGACGCCGTCGGGAATGGCGATGAGGTTCGACGCCGGGATGCGCACGAACTCGCTCGCCGCGCCGAGGCGCGTCTCGCCGGTCATTCCTTCGCCGAGTACGAACGGGTGCGGGCACACCCGATCGCCGACCGCCCAGCCGTCGACCTCTGCGCCGGTGGCGACGATCGTGCCTGCGAAGTCGCCGCCCGGCGTCATGGGCAGCGGCGTCTTCAGCCCGGTGGTGCCGCCCAGGATCATCGGATCGAACCCGTTGAGCGACACCGCTCCGACGCTGATGACGACGTCGCCGGGGCCGCACACGGGATCCGGTACGTCGACCACACGGAGCTCGTCGACGCCGCCGTGTCGGGAGAACTGGATCGCGCGCATCTGCGCGCGGACTGTACCGATCGGCGGCTCCGCCCGCCGAGGCGCCCGGACCGCGCTGGCCCAGCCACCAGCGGTCGACAACGTCGACAACGCGGTGGGGGAGCTCACGGGCGATCCGGCAGACTGGGTCGCGCATGGCTGACCCGATCGCCACTCTCACCGACCGGTTGACGCCGGTGTTCGACGCGCTCGCCGACGGCGGCTCGGCCGACCCGACCGTGCGTCCATCCGAGCACGCCGACGCTCAGATCAACGGCGCGCTGCCGCTGGCCAAGCGCGTCGGCACGAACCCGCGCGAGCTGGCCCAGCGGGTGATCGACGCAGGAGCGCTCGACGACGTGGCGTCGGCGACCGAGGTCGCCGGGCCGGGGTTCATCAACGTCACGTTCGCCGGAAGGTTCCTGTCTGGCGAGCTCGCGACGGTGGCGAGCGATGAGCGGCTAGGTGTCGCCATGGCCGACCCAGCGAAGACGATCGTCGTCGACTATTCGCACCCGAACGTGGCCAAAGAGATGCACGTCGGGCATCTCCGGACGACGATCATCGGCGACTCGCTGGTGCGGATTCTCGGATTCGCCGGCCATCGCGTGATTCGCGAGAACCACATCGGCGACTGGGGTCGCCCATTCGGCATGCTCATCGAACACCTCCTCGATCTCGGTGAGGATGCGGCCGCAGACGGACTCACCCAGGGCGACCTCGATGGCTTCTACCGGGCGGCCAACAAGAAGTTCGACGCCGATCCCGAGTTCGCCGAACGCTCCCGCCAGCGGGTGGTGCTGCTGCAGGGCGGCGACCCCGACACGCTGGCGTTGTGGCAGCGGCTGGTCGATCTGTCGACGGAGTACTTCAACACGGTGTACGACAAGCTCGGGGTGCTGCTCACCGACGACGATCTCGCGGGGGAGAGTCAGTACCAGCCGCTCATGCCCGACACGTTGGCCCGGCTCGAGAAGTCGGGTCTGCTCGTCGACGACGACGGCGCCCGCGTGGTGTTCCCGCCGGGCTTCACCAATCGCGAGGGCGACCCGCTGCCGCTGATCATCCAGGCACGGACCGGTGGATTCAACTACGCCACCAGCGACCTCGCCTGCGTGATCGATCGCGTCGAACGGCTCGACGCCGACCTGATGTTGTACGTCGTCGACGCGGGCCAGTCGCAGCACTTCCAGATGATCTTTGAAGTCGCCCGGATGGCCGGCTGGCTCGACGACACGACACAGGCGGTGCATGTTCCGTTCGGCGTGGTGCTCGGCGAAGACCGCCGGCGACTGCGCAGCCGCAGCGGTGAACCGATCAGGCTCGTCGAGCTGATCGACGAGGCGGTCGAGCGCGCCGCGGCCGCGATCGCGCAGAAGAACCCCGACCTCGACCCGGACGAACGGGCCGCAGTCACGCGCATGGTCGGCATCGGTGCGTTGAAGTACGCCGAACTGTCGAGCGACCGGGTCAAGGACTACGTGTTCGACTGGGACCGGATGCTGTCGTTCGACGGCAACACCGGGCCCTACCTGCAATACGCCCATGCCCGCATCTGCTCGCTGTTCCGGCGCGCCGAGGTCGCCCGCCCAACGGTGCGCACCGTCGCGATCGAACTCGGTGAGCCGGCCGAGCACGCGTTGGCGTTGCGGCTGCTGGCCTACCCGACGGCGATCGACACCACACTCGAGACGTACTCGCCACACAAGCTGTGCACGTACCTCTACGAGCTGGCCACCGACTTCACTTCGTTCTACGAGCGGTGCCCCGTGCTCAAAGCCGACGAGCCGACGCGCACCAGCAGGCTGGCCCTCGCCGACCTGACGGCGCGCGTGCTCGCCCATGGGCTCGACCTGCTCGGCATCGAGGCGCCGGAGCGGATGTGAGCGAGCGGCCGGTGCCGCGCCGCCTCCTCCCCGATCACGCCACCGTCGAGCCCGATGGTGCGCTGGCGATCGGTGGCTGCCGAGTCGACGAACTCGCCGCCGAATTCGGCACGCCGTTGTTCGTGTACGACGAGGCGCAGCTACGGGCGCGTTGTCGCGCGGCCGTCGACGCGTTCGGACCCGGCCGCGCGATCTACGCCACCAAGGCCTTCCTGTGCCGAGCGATGGCGCGTATCGCCTACGAGGAGGGGATGTCGCTCGACGTCGCGTCCGGTGGCGAGCTGGCCGTGGCCTTGGCCGCCGACGTTCCCGCCGACGCGTGCATCATGCACGGCAACAACAAGTCGGTCGACGAGCTGCGCACGGCCATCACCTCTGGCGTCAGCCGGATCGTGGTCGATTCGTTCGACGAACTCGACCGACTCGACGCCCTGCACGCCGAGGGTGTGCGCACGCCGGCAGGCGGCGCACCGGCGGTGTTGTTGCGCATCACCCCGGGCGTCCACGCCCACACCCACGAGTTCATCGCTACGGGCCAGGACGACTCGAAGTTCGGGTTCAACTTGGGAAACGGCGACGCCCTACGTGCCGTCGGGCGGGCCACCGACGCGCCGTCGGTCGAGTTGGTCGGCCTGCACTGTCACATCGGCTCGAACGTGTTCGAAGCGTCGTCGTTCGCCAAGGCGGCCGAAGTGATGGCGGGGTTCGCCGTTCCTCTCGATCTCCCCGAACTGGTTCTGGGTGGCGGGCTCGGTGTGGCCTACGTCGATGGCGAAGAGGCGCCCACCATCGACCAGTGGGGATCGGTCGTGCTCGATGCCTGTGCGGCGCTCGGCGTGCGCGCGGCCGTGAGCGTCGAACCGGGCCGGGCCATCGCCGCCGCGGCGGCGATCACCGTGTACACGGTGGGCACGGTGAAGCGGATCCCCGACGTGCGCACCTATGTGGCGGTCGACGGAGGGATGAGCGACAACCCACGCCCGGTGCTCTACGGCTCCGGTTACGAGACGTTCTTGACCCGCGCCGTCGAGGCCGATCGTCCATTGGTCGCACGTGTGGTCGGTAAACACTGCGAGTCCGGCGATGTGTTGGCCTTCGAGGCCGCGCTTCCGACCGACACCCGCGTCGGCGACCTGTTGGCCATGCCGGTGACCGGCGCATACGGCCACTCGATGGGCTCGAACTACAACAAGATCGCCCGTCCGCCCGTGGTGTTCGTTGCCGACGGTCGCGCTCGCCTCGTGGTCCGTCGCGAAACGGTCGACGACCTGTTGGCCACCGACGTCGGCTAGAACCTCGACGATGTCCACGCTTCGTCGTCTCGGTGCCTCACTCGGTGCGGCGCTGGCCACCGCTCGGGCCGTCCAGCGCGAGCGCGATCGGTTGGCCGGGCGCCCCGCAACGCGCGCCACGCCAACCGCAGCACACGTCGAGCAGGCGGTGACCATCGAGTACAACCCCGACCTCGACGGGCACGCCGACCCGGGCGAGATCGTGTGGACGTGGGTGCCCTACGAGGACGATCCGCATCAAGGCAAGGATCGCCCTGTGGTGATCATTGGCCACAGCGGCCGCCAGCTGGCCGGAGTGGCGCTGACATCGAAGAACAAGCGGCGGAACGACACGATCGCTGTCGGCACCGGCGCCTGGGATCCCAAGCGCCGTCCGAGCTGGGCGAAGGTCGACCGGTTGCTGACGATCAACCCCGGCGACGTTCGGCGGGAGGGTTCCATCCTCGACCGTCAGCACTTCAACGATGTGGTCGCCGGAGTGGGCCGCTACCACACCGTCATCCGCTAACTGCCGCGAACCGGTCAGCGACAATCGTTGCGGGCCGTCGCGACGACGATCCCGTAGCCTGCGCTCCGTGACCAGCGAGTTGACGATCGGACTGCTCGGCTGCGGCAACGTCGGGGCGGCGCTCGTGCAGCTCGTCGAGGCCCAAGCCGACGACGTCGAGCAGCGCACCGGCATCCGTCTGCGTGTCGGCCGCGTGGCCGTACGCAACCTCTCGGCCCCTCGCGACGTCGAGCTCCCCGACGGCGTACTCACCCGCGACACCCATGGCGTGGTCAGCGATCCTGACGTCGACATCGTCGTCGAGGCGATCGGCGGGATCGAGCCGGCACGCGAGCTGATCCTCGAGGCGCTGGCCAACGGCAAGTCGGTGATCACCGCCAACAAGGAGCTGCTGGCCAACGTTGGCGCCGAGCTCTACGCCGCTGCCGACGCTGCCCAGCGGGACCTGTTGTTCGAAGCGGCCGTCGCTGGCGGCATCCCGATCATGCGCGCCCTGCGCGAGAGCCTGCACGGCGAGCCGATCGATCGGGTGCTCGGGATCATCAACGGCACCACCAACTACATCCTCACGAAGATGACCGACGCCGTCGACAGCGGAGGTGACGCCGACTACGCCGCGGCGCTGTCCGACGCCCAGCGGCTGGGGTACGCCGAGCGTGATCCCACCGCCGATGTGGAGGGGTTCGACGCCGGTGCCAAAGCCGCGATCATCGCCACGGTCGCCTTCGGGGCCAAGGTGGTCGCCGGCGACGTGTACCACGAGGGCATCGGCGCGATCACCGCCGCCGAGATCGCCATCGCCCGCCGTCTCGGATACATCGTGAAACCGCTGGCGATCGTCGAGCGCGATGCTGGCGAGATCTCCGTGCGCGTTCACCCGGCGATGGTGCCGGTCGACCATCCGTTGGCCACGGTGCGCGACAGCTTCAACGCGGTGTTCGTCGAGGGCGGCTTCGTCGACTCGCTGATGTTCTATGGCCGCGGCGCAGGTGGTGCACCAACCGCGAGCGCGGTGTTCGGCGACGTCGTCGACGCGGCCCGCAACCTCGTCGCTGGTACGCATCGCTCGCTCGGTGCGCTCGGACCGGCCACGATCCGTCCGATCGACGAGTCGACCGCCGAGTATCTGCTCGGGCTCGATGTCGCCGACCGGCCCGGTGTGCTCCATGCGGTCACGGGCGTGTTCGCGGCGCATGGCGTGAGCATTCGCGTGGCCGAACAAGAAGGCAACGGGCCCGATGCGCGGCTGGTATTCATCACTCACGTCGCTCGCGAGTCCGATGTGCAGGCCACCGTTCGTGAGTTGCGCGACCTCGACGTGGTGCGCAACGTCGGCGGGTTGTTGCGGGTGATCGGCGACTAGCGATGCGCTACGTGTCCACCCGTGGGCAGGCACCCGAGCTGGGGTTCGCCGACGCATTGTTGTGCGGGTTGGCGACCGACGGTGGACTGTACGTGCCCGCCGAGTTTCCCAAGCTCGGCCCATCCTCGGCGCGCACCTATGTGGAGCGCGCCGTAGAGGTGATGCTGCCGTTCGTCGAGCCCGATCTCGACGAGATCACCCTGACCAACCTGTGCGACGAGGCCTACGCCGCGTTTCGTCACGATGCGGTGACACCGATCGTTCAGGTCGATCACCGGCACTACGTGATGGAGCTGTTCCACGGGCCGACGCTGGCGTTCAAGGACGTGGCGTTGCAGCTGGTGGGGCGGATGTTCGACCACGTGCTCGCCCAGCGGGGCGCGCGGGTGACGATTGTCGGAGCGACCAGCGGCGACACCGGCTCGGCGGCGATCGACGGTGTCGCCGGCTGCGCGGCGGTCGATATCGTCATCCTCTATCCCGCTGGCCGCGTGAGTGACGTGCAACGTCGTCAGATGACCACGGTGGAGGCACCCAACGTGCACGCGGTGGCGGTCGAGGGCACCTTCGACGACTGCCAAGACCTCGTGAAGGCGATGTTCAACGATGCGCCGTTCCGCGAACGCAATCGGCTTGCGGCCGTCAACTCGATCAACTGGGCGAGGGTGATGGCCCAGACCGTGTACTACGCGATCGCGGCCGAGACGTTCGCCGAGCCGGTCACCGTTTCGGTGCCAACCGGCAACTTCGGCAACGTGTTCGCCGGGTGGCTCGCCCGCGAGATGGGCGCGCCGATCGACGGCTTCATCGTCGCGACGAACGAGAACGACATCCTCGATCGATGGATCGGCCACAACGACATGTCGGTGCGCGACGTGATCCCCTCGCTGAGTCCGTCGATGGACATCCAGGTGTCGTCGAACGTCGAGCGCCTGCTGTTCGAAATGAACGATCGCGACGGCGGGATGACCGCCGAGCAACTGAACCGGTTTCGAGCGACGGGCACGCTGACGGTCGAACCCGATCAACGCGCCGCTGTGCTCGATGGTGTGTTCCGCTCCGCGGCGATCAGCGATGACGCGACGCTCGCCGAGATCCGTCGGGTGCACGACCGCACGCAGATGCTCATCGATCCGCATACGGCCACTGCGAGCGCGGCCGCAGCGATGTTGGCGGCGCTCGACGATCACTCCCGTCCGGTGGTCACGATGGCCACGGCCCACCCGGCGAAGTTTCCCGACGCCGTCGAGCAGGCGACCGGTGTTCGTCCAGCGCTGCCGGATCACCTCGCCGACCTGTTCGAGCGCCACGAACGTACGACAACGGTCGCCGCCGAACTGGCCGCGGTCGAGGCCCTCGTGGAGCGCTTGACGTCGAGCGGCTGACGTCGAGCAGCCGCCACTCGAGATCGACACCTCACACCGAGAACGTTGCAGCACACGCGTTCGAGTCGCTAACGTGACGGACGTCCGGTTTCACCGGACCGATCCACGAGCTTCCACGAGCTCGTGATCCCGACCCACATCGGGGCCGCGAGCTGTCACGAGTTAGCCGCCGTGGAGGATCCTTTACCCCCGGGGATGATGCTGCGAGCGCGATCCGCGCTCACCCCCTTTCGCTCCGGGGCCCAGTACTCGGCGTTCTCACTGAACGCCGCCAAGAGAGGTAATCGTGCCAGCAGCCGCTCTCGAACAGTCCGTACTCGAGTCCAAGGACAAAGACACCTTGCTCGAAATGGCCAAGGCGCTCGGCGTCAAGGCCAATACCCGCCTGAAGAAGGCAGACATCATCGCCCGCATTCTCGACACGACGGGCCCCACCGACGACGCCCCCGCGGGCGGCACCAACGGTTCCAGCAACGCCGCGCCCGACACGACGTCCAGCGCCGACACACCCAGCGCTGACACAACAAGCGCTGACAGATCCAGCGAGTCGTCGGCGTCGTCAGCCGACGCGGCCAGTGACTCCGGCTCGTCGTCGGCTCCTGCGCCGTCGGATGACGCCGCGCCCGCCGCTGACGGCGCCAGCGATACCAACGGCGCGCCCGCGGCGGTCGGCGCCGACGGTGAACCGCTCGCCGATTGGGAGATCGCCCTCGCCGAGCAGGGCGTCGACACCACAACAACACCCGCCGAGACGACGCCGGCAGACGCGCCGAGTGCGCGCGACGACGGCGACGCCAAGAAGTCCGACCGTCAACAGGGCGACCGCGCCGACGGCAAACGCCAACGCAACCGCAACGACCGTGGTGATGGCGACGGCCGCCAACGCAACGACGGTCAGCGCAACAACAACCAGCAGCGCAACAACAACAACAACCAGCAACGCAACGACGGCGAGGGCGGCGGCAACCGGCGGCGCCGGCGTCGTCGCAAGAACCGCAACAACCCCGAAGGACCTCAGGGCGAAGACGTCGAACTGCTGGAAGGTGACGACCAGCCACAGAGCAACGAGCCCACCGAGGTGTCCGGGTACCTCGACATCCGCGACGAGGGATACGGGTTCCTGCGGGTCAACGGCTACTTGCCGAACAAGGCCGACGCGTACATCCCGCTGCGGCTCGCCCGCCAGTGCGGGCTGCGCAAGGGCGACCAGGTCACCGGCCTGGCGCGACCGGCGCAACGCAACGAGAAGAACCCCGGTCTGATCGAGGTCCACACGGTCAACGGCGGCGACCCCGAGGCAGCCAAGAAGCGCCCCAAGTTCGAAGACCTCACCGCGTTGTTCCCCGACCAGAAGCTCGCTCTCGAGGACCCGAGCGACCCGTCGAACATGACGGCGCGCATCATCGATCTGGTTTCACCGGTCGGAAAGGGTCAGCGCGGTCTGATCGTGTCGCCGCCCAAGGCCGGCAAGACCACGATCATGAAGACGATCGCCAAGTCGATCGAGTTGAACAACCCCGAGACCGAACTGATCGTGTTGCTCATCGACGAACGGCCCGAAGAGGTCACCGACATGAAGCGCACCGTGAAGGGCGAGGTGATCGCCTCGACCTTCGACCGACCGAGCGACGAGCACACCGCCGTCGCCGAGATGGCGATCGCCAAGGCCAAGCGCCGCGTCGAGGCCGGTGTCGACGTGGTGATCATGCTCGACGGCATCACTCGCCTCAGCCGGGCCTACAACCTCGCCGCACCGGCCAGCGGACGCATCCTCTCCGGTGGTATCGACGCCGGGGCGCTGTACCCACCGAAGAAGTTCTTCGGTGCGGCGCGCAATGTGGAAGAGGGCGGCTCGCTGACGATCCTCGCCACGGCACTGGTCGACACCAACAGCCGCATGGACGAGGCCATCTTCGAAGAGTTCAAGGGCACCGGCAACATGGAGCTGCGCCTCGACCGCAAGGTTGCCGAACGGCGGATCTACCCGGCGATCGACGTCGACGCGTCGTCGACTCGTCACGAGGAGCTGCTGTTCGACCGCAAGCAGCTGCAGCAGGTGTGGAAGCTGCGCCGTGTGCTGTCGGGCCTCGCGGCCGACGGCAACGCTGCGCCGGGTCTCGAGTTGCTCATCGATCGGCTCAAGACCTTCCGCACCAACGACGAGTTCCTCGCGGAAATCGCCCGCCAGCCCAGCATGTGATTGCGAGCCCTTACTTCAGGTCGGTGATTGGGACCTGTTGGACGGGCTCGCGCCAGGCTTGGTCGCTGGCGGTCGCGCCGCCGGCCGTGCACTGGTCCCGTACGCCCGATAGCGTTTGATCTCCCTCATCCCTCTGGCGACGATCGGGGGCGGACTGCCGCCCGTTCAGCCGCCGACGAAAGGACCCCACGATGCAGGCCGACATCCATCCCCAGTACGCCGACACGACCGTGCGCTGCTCCTGCGGCAACACGTTCACCACTCGCTCGACGGTGGCCGGCGATCTCACGGTCGAGTTGTGCAACGAGTGCCACCCGTTCTTCACCGGGAAGCAGAAGCTCGTCGACTCCGGTGGCCGGGTCGAGCGGTTCAACCGCCGCTACGGCCAGCGCAAAGGCGCCGCACCCACCGACGACACCTGACCGGGTTGCCGCGCCAGCGGTCGCCGCACAACAGCACTGGCCGCTGGGACATGTCACGCCAGCGGTCGCAGTATGAACAGCGCGATCCTCCGAGATCTGTCAAGATGACGGAAGCGGGCTCAAGCTGGCATCGAATGATGCCGATCGAAGCCCAGAATGCCCGTCACCCTCAACGAGACGAACGTCCGCCACCTTCTGCGCCGAGCGGAGATCGTTGACCGCCCTGCGCGCGTCCAAGAGTTGCTCGCGCTCGGCTCGATCGAGGCCGCTGTCGACAACGTGATGGCCGTGCCGGGCAACCCCGGCTCGGTCAGCTGGTCGTCGTCGCAGAACTGGCAGCGCGGCGTCGAGCTCACCGAGTACTGGCTCAACCGGATGGCGCACGACTCGCCGCGCCCGTTGCAGGAGAAGATGAGCTTCTTCTGGCACGGGCTGTTCTGCAGCGAGTTCGGCAAGGTCGGACTCGCCGCGCTCATGCGCGAGCAGATCGATCTGTTCCGCCACGAGGGGCTGACCAACGTGCGCGACCTGGCGAAGACCATGTCGATCCAGGTGGCGATGCTGCGCTACCTCGACAACAACCAGAACAAGGCCAGCTCGCCCAACCAGAACTTCTTCCGCGAGCTGATGGAGCTGTTCTTGCTCGGCGTGGGCAACTACAACGAAGCCGACGTCGAAGCGGGCACTGCGGCGTGGACCGGGCACACCGACCAGTGGAACGACGAGGTCAGTCCGTACCGCTGGCGACCCGAGTGGCACGACTTCAGCACAAAGTCGCTGCTCGGGCGAACGATCAACGACGGCGGCGACCCGGAGCTGCACGGCTTCGAGACGATCGATGTGATCCTCGGCAACGGCGCCGTGCCCAACGACGCGACCAACGTCGGCAACCGCGGCCGGCCCACCCGAGAGGTTGCAGCCGAGTTCTTGTCGCGCAAGTTGTGGACGGTGTTCGCCACCGACGCACCGCCATCGAACTCGGCGATGAACGCGATGCGCAACGCACTCATCAACAACGACTTCGACGTCGTGCCGTGGGTACGGGCGATGCTGACGCACGACGATTTCTACGCGGCCAACGTGCAAAGCGGCTTGGTGCGTTCACCGGTGGAGTACATGGTGGCGCTGTTGGTCGCAAGTGGTCGCCGAGCGGAAGACGTTGGACTCACCTGGCAGATGGACGGGATGGGTCAACGGCCGCTGTTCCCGCCCAACGTGAGCGGCTGGAAGGCCAACGGGTACTGGATCAACGCCAGCGCGATGGAGCGCCGTGCCCGTGCGGTCCAGAGCTTCGCGTGGGCGACCCAGCGCACCTATTGGGACGAGGGCGGAGAGATGCGCCTCGCCGACGGCAACATCTCGCGAGCCGAGCTCACCGCGCGCAACAACGGCACCCCGGTGATGTCGTCGGCGCAGGTCATCGACCGGATCACCGACCTGTGTCTCCTCGAGATTTCAGCCGGCCTCCGTGCCGACCTGATCGCCCATCTCGACTCGATCCAGGTATGGGAGCGCAACGACGTGTTGTTCCTGCTGTTCGTCGCCCCCGAGATGCAGTTGGCCTGAGGACGCACCATGCTCGACCCCGACATCAGCACACGCAACGCCCTCGCCCACCTGCACGTCGACGACTCGGGCCACGGCAACGACCCGCTCGCCCTCGACCGCCGTCGCTTCTTGCAGATGGTCGGCATGGGCATGGGCGCCGGACTCGTGGCGGGTCCCGGCACGAGCCTGCTCGACGCGGCGCTCGGCCACGATGCATCGGCATGGGCCGCCGGACCGGTGGCCGACAACGAGGGCATTCTCGTCGTGTTCGGCATGTACGGCGGCAACGACGGGCTGAACACGGTGGTGCCGGTGACCGACGGCAACTACTACGACCAGCACGGCGCGCTCGCCCTCAGCGAGAACGAGGTCCTGCCGCTCGACGACCGCACGGGTCTCCATCCCGAGCTCACCGAGGTGAAGCGATTCTGGGATGCCGGGCAGGCGGCGATCGTCGAGGGCATCGGCTACCCCGACCCCGACCTCAGCCACTTCAACTCGATGGCCATCTGGATGTCGGCCATCCGCAATGGGATCCCCACCACCGGCTGGCTCGGACGCTGGCTCGACGGCTATCTCGGGTCGACGGGCAACCTGTACGCCGGCGCGGCGATCGGTCATTCGCTCCCGCTGCACTTCATCGGCAACCAGCACCGGGGGACGTCGATCCCCGCTGGCCGCCCGAGTTTCGGCGCGGGCGACGACGATCGCAGTCAACGGATCTACCAGACGCTGCGCGGCATCTGCGCCGATGGCAGCGGCTGGCAGCGAGCGGTCGGCCAGGCGCACATCGACCAGCTCGATCTCGCCGCACGACTGCAGCCGATCATCCCTGAAGAGCTGCCGGAGGAGCGGCTGGCGGCCGAGGCCGAGGTGATGGCCCGGCTGATCAACGCCAACCTCGGCTTCCGGGTGCTCAGCGTGGGATGGGGCGACTTCGACAGTCATGCCGGACAGCCCTCGCAGCATCCGGTGCGAATGCTCGAATTCAACGACGCCCTGCGGCGGTTCTTCGAGGTGCTCGACGACCGGTGGGCCGGGCAGGTCACGATCATGTCGTTCTCGGAGTTCGGGCGCACGAGCTGGAGCAACGACGGTCTCGGTTCCGACCATGGCACCGCAGCCCCGCACATGGTGCTCGGCGCCCGGGTGAAGGGTGGCTTCTACGGTCAGCGTCCGTCGCTCGCCGGTCTTCGCCGCTGGGACCGCATGGAACACCACGTCGACTTCCGTGACTACTACGGCAGCATCATCGACGGTTGGCTCGGCGGTGGGGGCTCCGACGTCGTCGGCAAGCCGGTGGACGACCTCGAGCTGTTCCGCGCCGCGCCGGCCCCCGGCGGCACGTTGCCCCCGCCTGTGGCCGGTGGTGGCGGAGCCGGCGGCGGGGGTGCCGTCGGCGACTTCGTGTCGATTCCGCCGGCCCGTATCTGCGACACGCGTGAGGGCCACGGCACCCGACGCGGTCCGTTGGGCAAGAAGGGCACGATCTCGGTCAAGGCCGCCGGTGTCGGCGGTGTCCCCGGCTCGGGTGTGCTGGCGGTGGCGCTCAACGTGACGTCGGTGAACGCCACGAGCAACACGAACTTCCGGGTGTATCCGAGCGGGTCGGGAGTGCCCGACGCGTCGAGCCTCAACCCGCGCCCCGGAAGGGCAGTGCCCAACATGGTCATCGTCGGCGTCGGCAAGAACGGCAGTGTCGACGTGTACAACCACGCGGGCAGCGCCGACTGCGTGATCGACGTCGTCGGCTACATCGGGTCGGCAGCGGCAACCAAGTTCTCCGGGCTGACGCCGCACCGCGTGCTCGACACCCGCAACGGCACGGGCGCAGCCAGGCGTCGCGTGCGTGGCGGCCAAACCATCGATGTGCCGGTCGCGGGTATCGGCGGCGTGCCCGACAAAGGCGCCGACCTCGTCGTGCTGAACATCACGTCGGTGGCCCCCACGGCTCGGGGCTACGTCACGGCATGGGCCACCGGCTCGACGCGACCCGAGATCTCCAACCTGAACTACAGCCCGGGGATGAACATCCCCAACCTGGTGATGTGTCGAGTCGGCGAGGGCGGCAAGTTCAGTCTGTTCGCCAACTCGGGTGATCTCGATCTGGTGGCCGATGTGGTCGGCTACTTCTCGTCGAAGGGTGCACGCCATGTCGCTGTGAGCCCGACCCGGGTACTCGACGTGCGCGAGGGGCTCGGGGCGCGCAAGGGGCGGGTGGGTCCGAAGGAAGAAATCGAGCTGGCAGTGGGCGGGCGCGGAGGCGTGCCGACCAACGCCCGAGCGGCAATCCTCAACGTCACCGCCGCCGGAGCGACCGCGAACACGTTCGTCACCGCGTATCCGCAGGGCGCCGACCGCCCGGAGGCGTCGAGCGTGAACGTTGCTGCCGGCCAGACCGCAGCCAATCTCGTGGTTGCCAAACTCGGATCGGGCGGGCGAGTTCGGTTGTACAACCATTCCGGCGCCATCGACCTGATCGCCGACGTCACCGGCTACTTCGTGTAGCGCCAATCCGTCTCGCGACATTCGTCTGGCGGCACGGCCGGCCCGCCCTCCCGACGACCGGTAACGTTCGCCGCGTGCCCCCCGAACGACCGCAGCTCGACGACGCAACGACCCGCCGTGGCCGCTTGCTCGATGCTCAGCTGCGCGGGTTGATCGCCGAGCACCTCGGTGCGCCTGTCGATGCGTCGAGTTCCCCGCTGCCGATCGGGGCGGGGCTCACCGGTGCCGCAGGCACCGACGCCTGGGTACTGGTCGACGCCGAAGGAGCCACTCGCCCGGCCCGTGCGCTCGGGCCAGCGTTGGCGTGGGCCAGGCGTCAGCAGGCCGCCCGACTCGACCTCATCGCCGCCGCGGACGGGGGTCTCCTCGCCCGTCGCGCCGGCCGGTTCGCGTGGCCCATCGATGTGTGGTTTCCCCAGGGGCGCGATCTCCTGCCGGTGGTCGACGAGCCGCTCCCGGCGCCCTCGACGGCGCGCCCCGATGCGGCGTTCGACGACGAGATCGTTGCCGCCGGCGCCGACCTCGTGGTCGAACACGGCATCGTCACCGGAGAAGTGCACGGCCTCGAAGTGTGCCGCGTCGTCGACGGCGCCGACGGCACCGCCCGCCTGGAGGTCGGTGTCGGCGCCCAGGACCGCGACGCGTTCGGACTGTTGCATGGCGACCAACCGCCGGCCGATGCGCTCGCCCAGGTCGTTGCCACGGTGGCCGCGCACCGCGTGCCCGACGCGCCGCAGCACCCGCTGAACCGTGTTGCTCGGGAGCGGCTCCTCCGTTGGCGACTGATCGAGAACCCTGCGACGGTCGGCCTGCGAGAACTCACAGCCGCGGAGCCCCCGGTCGCCCGCGGAGGGTTGAAAGAGGCGGAACCGTGCGTTGCGCTGGGCCGCGACCGTGACGGGAACGGTGTGTCGGTCGTGGTGTCGAGCGGCGTCGACCTCGACCTGGCCCCGTTCGTGGCCGATGTTCAGCTCGCCCACGATCAACCGGTGCTCGTCGTGCTCCCCGCCCGCGACCTGCTGCCGATCACCACGGAGCTGCTGACGCTGCTGCGTGAGCCCGTCGAGATACGAACGATCGGCGACCAGGGCGGGCGATAGCGTCGACCGTCCATGCACGAGCAGCTGCGCGACGCCGACCTCGAGCGGCTGCGCCGCGTCGAGGAGGAGTACCTCACGCTCGAAGCACAGCTCGGCGACCCCGAGGTGCTCGCCGACCCGGCCCAACTGCGCACCCTGTCGAAGCGGTACAACGATCTCGGCCCGGTGATCGAAGCGTTCCGCCGGCGCACTGGGCTCAACGCCGATCTCGACGCCGCGCGCGAGCTCCTCGACGGCGCGTCCGGCGACGAGCGGACGATGCTGCTCGACGACATCGACGCCACGGCAGATGAGCTGGTCGCCCTCGACGAAGAGTTGCGCGAGCTGATGCTGCCGACCGATCCCAACGACGGACGCAACGTGATCGTCGAGATCCGCGGCGCCGAGGGTGGGGAAGAGGCCAACCTGTTCGCCCGCGACCTCGCCGAGATGTACCGGGCCTTCGCCGATCGCCACGGCTGGTCGACGACCACGTTGTCGGCATCGCTCAGCGACATGGGCGGCTACAACGACCTCACGATGGAGGTACGCGGCGACACCGCCTGGCGCAACCTCAAGTTCGAAGGTGGTCCGCACCGCGTGCAACGAGTGCCGGTCACCGAGAGCCAGGGGCGCGTGCACACCTCGTCGGCCACGGTCAGCGTGATGCCCGAGGCCGACGAGATCGATGTGACCATCGACGAACGCGACCTCGACATCGACGTGTATCGCGCCAGCGGGCCCGGCGGCCAGAGCGTGAACACCACCGACTCCGCCGTGCGGATCACGCACCGTCCGACGGGTCTGGTGGTGACCATGCAAGACGAGCGCTCGCAGCTGCAGAACCGGGCGCGGGCGATGACTGTGCTGCGGTCGAGGTTGTACGAGCTGGCCGAAGACGAACGCAATGCGCAGCTCTCAGCCGACCGTCGCGCCCAGATCGGCGGTGGCGGACGCAGCGAGAAGATTCGCACCTACAACTTCAAAGAGAACCGCGTCACCGATCACCGCATCGGGTTCACGATCCACAGGCTGAGCGACGTCCTCGGCGGCGATCTGCAACCGGTTGTCGACGCGTTGGCGGCCGACGAGCGGGCGCGCTTGCTCGCCGGCGACGACGTGTGAGTGCGCAGCGATGACGGCGGCGTCGTGGCGCGTGGTGCTCGCCGACACCGCGGCGACGATCGGTGACGCGCAGCACGCCCGTTGGTTGTGCGAGGTCGCCAGCGGCGCCGACGATGCCGACGACTTCGCTGCGTTACTCGACCACCCCCCGAGCGAGCGGATGATGGCCCATCTCGATGCGATGGTGGTGCGGGCGCACGCCGGAGAGCCCTTGCAGTACGTGCTGGGGCGTTGGGGTTTCCGGCGACTCGACCTCGCCGTCGATCGGCGGGCGCTGATCCCTCGACCCGAGACCGAGCTCGTGGCCGAGGCAGCGATCGAGCTGGCGGCGCGCACGCCGACGCCACGCGCGGTGGCCGACTTGGGTACGGGCACCGGGGCGATCGGGCTGGCTGTGGCCGATGAGTTGCCAGTCGACGGCACGACCGTGTGGCTGACCGACGCCGACCCCGATGCGCTCGATCTGGCGCGCAGCAACCTCGCCGGGCTCGGGAGAGCCGGTCGCAACGTGCGCATCGCGCTTGGGTCGTGGTTCGACCCGTTGCCGCTCGATCTGCGGTTCGACGTGATCGTCGCCAACCCGCCCTACGTCGCCGACGACGAAGCGATCGAGCCCATCGTGCGCGAGTGGGAGCCCTCCTCCGCACTGTTCGCCGGCCCGGATGGGCTCGACGACATCCGCGCCATCGTCGACGGGGCACCCGCGCACCTTGCGGCGCGCGGGTGGCTCGTGCTCGAGATCGGTGCGGCGCAAGGTCCGGCCGTTGCGGCGCTCCTCACTGCCGCTGGCTTCGGCCACATCGAGATCCGCCCCGACCTCGCCGGCCGTGACCGGATCGCCATCGCCCGCAGGGTGGAGTGAGGGTTACATCGAGCTGATCGAATAGTCGCCGGTGGTGAGATCGACGGTGGCGGTGAACGTCGATGTGGGCGACGACCAGCGCACGGCGAGCTCGTGGTCGGCGCCGTCGAGCAGCTCGAACGTGCCGTCGAAGGCCGGTTCCGTCGCACGCCAGCGCAACAGCTCGAGGAGGCGTTGTACCACCGGACGTTCGAGCGCCCGCGTGATCTCGTCGCTCGTGAAGCGGTGCCGATTGATGTCGCGGCCCACGCCGGTGCTCGCGAGCAACTCGACGTCGTTGCCTTCGGCGAGCAACCCCACGTAGTAAATCTGCGGTGTCCCGGGCAGCACGAGCTGGATGACGCGTGCCGCGAGATAGCGCTGCTCGTCACCGCCGAGCGCGTCGAAGAAGGTGCAATTCACCTGGTACAGGTCGAGGTTGCTCGCCGCTGCGCCGGTAGCCCGACGCGACTCACCGCGGGAGCGCTCGTGGATCTGTTCGACCAGCGCATCGATCCGTTCCGGCGCCAGGAGCCCAGGACGTGTCGGATTGCGCGGATCCACGCCGACGTCGATCACGCCGATCCCGTCGTGCGTGTCGAGCACGGTGATCGTGTTCGTCGGACGGATGGCGATCCACCGTCGCAGGGCATCGCTGCACCCTGTGAACAGCGCATCGAGTACCAGTGGCGGCAGGGCGAAGTCGTACACCAGGTCGACCCGCTCGGCGATCGCCAGCTGATCGAGGTGATGACCATGGACCTCGACCAACACGTCGATCGCACGTCGATGACACGCCTCGGCGACCCGTTCGATGAAGTCGAACGTGTCGGGGATCATGAAGCACGACGTTCCGGCCCGTTTGATCGCGTACCCAACAGCGTCGAAGCGGATCTGGGTGACGCCAGCACTGTCGAGCGCGTCGATGATCGAGACGAGGTACTCCCAGCCAGCGGTCGATTCGACGTCGATGTCGATCTGCTCGGCACTGAACGTGGTCCAGAACGGCGCGGTGACACCGCCGGCGAGCGCGAATTCGGTGATCGGTGGCGTCGGTCGTGGTCGGTAGACCGGTGCGAGATCCTCCGCCGTCGGCACACGTCCGAATACTGCGACCGGGTCGAGGAACAGCGATCGGTGTGCGGAGTGCTCCCCGCGGGCGAGCACGTCGCGGAACATTGCCGAGTGAGCGGAGACGTGGTTGACGATCAGGTCGGCCATCACGGTGTGCTCCGCGGATAGCTGCGCGATGTCGTCCCACGTGCCGATCCGCGGGTCGACGCGAGAGTGGTCGATCGGGTCGAACCCAGCGTCGGCCCCATCGATCGGGTCGAAGAAGGGGAGGATGTGGACGCCACCGAACGCCGTGCGCAGCGGGCCATCGAGGAGCTCGCCCAAGGCGGCCAGGTTGGGCGCCAGCCGGTCGGGGTAGGTGATCAGTTGGGGAGGCGTCATCGTGCTGGCGTCAGGGTTTCTTCGTCATGGTGTAGCTGGCGCCTCGTCGATGCCGAGTGCACGCCGCAGGAAGCTCAGCTGATGGAGCAACAGGTTCTCGGCGACGACCTCTTGGGGGGTCATGTGCGAGACCCCCACCAGCGGGAGCACCTCGTGCGGACGGCCAGCGGCAAGTAGCGCCGACGACAGTTGCAGGGTGTGCGCAGCGACCACGTTGTCGTCGGCCAACCCGTGAACGAGCAACAGCGGACGCTCCAAGCGGTCGGCCAACGGGAGCAGCGACGAGCTGTCGTACACCTCGGGCTGGGTGGTCGGGTCTCCGAGGTAGCGCTCGGTGTAGTGCGTGTCGTACAGCCGCCACTCGGTGACGGGCGCACCCGCGATGGCCGCATGGAACACATCGGGCCGGCGCAGCACCGCAAGCCCGGCGAGGTAACCGCCGAAGCTCCACCCGCGAATCGCCACGCGGCTCAGGTCGAGTTCGGGATGTCGCTCCGCGGCGCCGTGGAGGGCGTCGATCTGATCCTCCAGCGGCGGCATCGCCAAATCGTCGAGCACGGCCCGCTCCCACTCGGATCCCCGGCCGGGGGTGCCGCGTCCGTCGGCGACGACAACGGCGAACCCCTGATCGGCGAACCATTGCGACGCAACGAACGCGTCGGCCGTCCGCTGCACACGCAGGGCGTGCGGCCCGCCGTACGGATCGAGCAAGACCGGGAGTGGCCCGCCGTCGTGATGGCGCGGGAGCAACACCGCAGTAGCCACCGCACGCGGCCCGCTGTTGAACATCGTCACCCGTGGTTCGATCGTCGGGGTCTCGGCGAGCGAGCGGATCGTGGTGGCGGTGCCTGCGCCGTGGGTGACCGTCACGACGGCGCCGGGTCGATCGAGGCTGGCCGAAGTGATCGCCGTGGTCGTGCCGCCCACCGCCACGTCGTGCACACCCTCCGACGTGGTGAGCGCCCGACATTCGCCGTCGGCATACATCCACACGTGCCGGGAGGTGGCGTCGTCGATCGGGTTGGCGATGAACACGATGCGCTCGTCGCTCACTGCCGACAGCGCCCGCACCTGGAGGTCGTCGGGGGTGACCGGCTCGCCGTCGAGCAGTAGCCGCCTGGCACCGTCGCGGTCGGCGGCGACGAGCAGTCGGCCATCGGCGGTACGTCGCGGCGAGCCCGGCACGAGTTCGACCCATGCGTCGTCGCGGTCGTCGAAGGCGATCGTTGTGGCGCCCGACGCGACGTCGACGTCGAGCACCGCTGCCCGCCGCTGGTCGCGCGACTGGACCTGGACGATCAACCCGTGGGCGCTCCAGTCGACGGCGGCGACGTAGGGCAATGCGTCGCGGTCCCACACGACCTCGATCGGTGCACGCGACTCGTCGACGGCGTGGAGCCACAACGTCGTCTCGGCGTTGGCGGTCCCGGCGGCGGGATAGGCCACGGTCGCAGGTGTGCGTTCGGGGTGCGCAGGGTCGGCGATCGTCCATCGATCGACTGCGGCGTCGTCGACACGCGCCGCGAGCAGTTGGGCGCCGTCGGGGCTCCACCAATAGCCACGGAACCGGTGGATCTCTTCGGCGGCGATGAAGTCGGCGCTGCCCCAGGTGACGGTGCCGCCGCCGGATGCGATCGCGCGCGAGGTTCCGTCGAGCTCGGCAACGCAGAGATCCGCACCACGTACGTAGGCCACGTGTTGGGCCTGGGGATCTGGGCGTGGGTCGACGACCGGGCCCGGGACGTCGAGCTCGCGTACCCCGCCGCTCAGCAGGCCGCCGACGAACAGCCGGCCGCCGAGCGCGGCGGCGACCACGCGTCCTGCCGCGTCGGTCGCGTAGCTCGTGATGCCGCCGGCACCTTCGCGCGTTCGTTCGCGGCGCGCCCGTTCGGCCTCCGGCAGCTGTTCGTCGCTGGGATCGACGAGCAGCACGCGTGGATCGGCGACGCAGCGCTCCTCGCCGGTGTCGGCGTCGAGCACCCACAGCGCCGTGACCGGATCGTCGCCGGCTGCGCTGCGCAGGAACACGATTCGACGTCCGTCGGCGCTCGCCGTGATCGTGCGGGGTCGGCCGAGGGTGAACCGTTGAGTGCGGGCGTACTGCCGCGGAAACGAATCGCTCACAGCGCCACGCTACGAGCTTGCGGCGGCCGAGTAGTGGGCGACGGCCTCGCGGACCACCTCGAAGGCGGCGTTGTCGTCGACCCGCGTGAGCACGTCGCAATTCGGTGCTGGACGGTCGGTCACATCGCGTACGTCGATCACCGTCATGCCGCGCGTGATGGCGCCGCGCAGTTCCACCTGTACGTGTCGCGGGATCGATTCGAACAGGTCGGGGTGGGTGAGGGCCAGCACCGCAAGGGGATCGTGCACGGCCGCACCCTCGATCGAGTTGTCGTCGTGTCGGCTGAGGTAGTTGGCGCTGAAATAGCCGAACAGGTCGGCGAGGACCGCAGCGAGGCGTCCCGGAATCTCGGCGATCGCGGCGATGCGCTCCGGGCTCGCCTGGAACTGGTGCGTGACATCGAGCCCGGCCATGATCCGCCGCCCGCCAGCCGAGTAGACGATGTCGGCGGCTTCTGGGTCGGCCCAGATGTTGAACTCGGCCATCGGTACCCGGTTGCCGTAGGAGCCGCCGCCCATCAACGACACGCCGGCGATGCGCGACGCGAGGTCGGGGGCGGCGCGCAGCGCAAGGCCGATGTTGGTCATCGGTCCGGTGGGCACCAGCCAGATGCCCTCTTCGTGGCGACAGGTGTCGATGATGAACTCGACAGCGTTCGTGCCGTCGAGCGCGGTGGTTGGTTCCGGAAGATCGGCCCCGTCGAGCCCCGAGGCGCCGTGGACGAACGCGCCCACCTTGAGCGGCTCGACGATCGGCCGATCGCTACCAGAGTGGATGGGTACGTCGATGCCGAGCAGGTCGCGCATCACCCGCGCGTTGTAGGTCGTCTGCTCGAGCGGTGCGTTGCCCGCCACGGTGGTGATCCCTGCGAGGTCGGCATGGCGCGCGGCGACGATGATCGCCACCGCGTCGTCGTGCCCGGGGTCGCAGTCGAGGATGATCCGGGGCGGCGACTGGCTCATGGTGCGAGCTTGCCACGTCGACCGGTCCGACTCGACTGCGCCATTCAAACGGTGCACGCCAGCCAAACTGAGTACATGCGACCCCCTACATGGCGTATGGCACGTCGGCCAGCGCTACGTCGGCTAGCTACACCGCGGTCGGGGGTATGGCGGTCGGGGGTATGGCGGTCGGCGGCGACTGCCCTGGTGGGCGCGGTGGGCGCGGTGGCCATGGTGTCGTGTGCGAGCGGGGACGAAAACGCCGATCCACCGTCGAGCGGGGCGACGGTTGCCGCATCGACGGTTGCCGGATCGGGTCGACGACGACCCGACGTCGCCCGTGGTGGTCGTCGATGAGGAGGCGATCGATGGCGACGCCGAGACCGACGACACCGCCAGCGTGACCGGCCCGGAGTCGTCGGGGGTGAGCCCGCCCTCCACGGCCGCTGCAGCGACGACCACCCTGGCGACCGTGCCAGATACGGGGGTGCCCGGCCTCGACAGCGACTTGCCGTTCTGCCAAGCGTGGAGCACCTTCGCCGGATCGTTCCAGGCGCTTGCGCTGGCGTCGGCGCTGGCCACGGACCCCAACACGGCGCGTGGTGCGGAAGTGGCGGCTTCGCCAGTGCTGACCGCGGCGGTCGCGGCAATCGACGAGCAGCTACCAGAAGCGCTGGAGTCGGAGCGCGAGGTGTTGATCGACGATGCGCTGAGGACCGCTGTTCCGCCGCGCCGAGCGCAACGTCGACGCACTGCGCACGGCCGGCGCGACCGACGCCGACTCGAAGTGATCGGCGACGCCTGGCTCGACGCGCTGGCCGCGGCCGGAGTCGACGACCCCGATATCGCTCCCTCCTTCGCGGCCGCCGTGGCGACGGTGGTCGCCGACGCAGCTGCTGCTATTGCCGACGAGATCCCCGCCGATCAATCAAGATCCGAGCCTGGTGACCAACGCGGCGATCCCCGAGACCGAGGCGTACCTGGTTGCCAACTGCCCAGACCAAGGAACCCTCGCGGGCAACGACATCGTCGACGGCTGACGTGTAACGATCGTCTCAGAGACGACCGTTACACGTGGATGACGCGGTCGGTGTCGAGGGTGACCGTTTGGCCCACCCATTCGCCTTCGGTGAGGGCCGCCATCGTCGTGGCGTCCTGCGATGCGCCCCACGCTCGGCGGTCGTCGGCGAGACGACAGGTGGCGAACGCCTCTCGGGCGCACCGTCGCGTCGTGCATCACGACGTACGACTCGACGGTGGCCGGCCCGGCGGCGTCGGCCGGGTCGGCGAGCGCCCGTTGAGGGAGCCGGTCGATCTCGGGTTGCGGGTCGGCGGACCGGAATCCGTTGGTCGGGGGCTCGGTGGCGTACACGCCGAAGCTGTGTTTGGTGACGAGCCCACCGTTGCCCCACACGAAGCCGCGCTCGCCAGGCCGCTCGCGCAGCTCGCCGACGATCGTGGCGATGGCGTGCATCACGTAGTTGTGCCACGGGCCGCCAGCGAACGTGAGTCCACCGGTACGGCTCCATTGCCGCGAGGTGAGATCGATCCCCAGCGAACGCGCGCCGAGCTGCACCGCAGAGGGGAAGCACGAGTACAGATCGATCAACGACACGTCGTCGATTCCCAGGCCGGCGAGCTCGAGCGCGGCGCGTCCGCCGATCTCGATGGCAGGTGTGCGGTCGAGCCGATCGCGCACCGAGATGGCGATGTGTTCATGGCAGTCCGCTCCGGCCAATGGGAACACCCACCGGTCGCGGTCGACGCCGAGCCGCGTGGCTGCCTCGGCGGAACAGATGATGATCGCCGCCGCCATGTCGACGTCGTTGTTCGAGTTCATCAGCTTCGGATAGGGCTGCCCGATCATTCGGTTGTTGGGGCCGACGGTGGTGATCTCCTCGGGGGAGCGCGCCGTTCGATGCCATGCGTAGGGGTTGGTCGCCGCCACGCGACTGAGTCCCGACCACAACTCGCCCACATGCGCTTGGTGCGTGTCGACGTCGCGGCCGTTCGACGCGCGCAGCGCGGTCTCGAGCATCGGATACACCTGCACGGGGAGCCATACCCCGAGCGAGCGCTCGGCCTCGTTGACGATCGTCAGATCGCCGCCGATCACCTCGGGCTCGTCACCCTCGGGCGATTTCGGCCACGGCAGATCGACACCTTGTTTGCGCGCTCGCATGCGCGTGCGGAACGCCTCGCCTCCCGTGAGGATGGCCACATCGAGATCACCTCGCTGGATCTCGGCGGCCGTGGTGTTCAGCAGCGACTGCGGCGTGTTGCCGCCCTCAGTCGTGTACTGCAGCCGCGGCTCGATGCCCAACCGTGCGGCAACAAAGCGCGGCAAGTTGCCGTAGCGCCACGAGAACTGACAGACGACGCGCAACACGTCGGCCGCCGGTGGCCCGTCGAGCCCGGCGTCGTCAGCGGCAGCACGCACCGCGAACTCGATCAAGGCGGCTGGTTCGAGCGCCTCGTCGAGGGTTTCCGCTCGGTGCGTGAACTGACCGGCGCCGATGATCACCGGCGTGCGCGGGTCGAGTGGTGGCGTGGTTGCGTTCGTCACGCGATCGCTGCAGTCGTCGCTCGAGTTGTCGTGGCGCTGTCGGTCACGTCGCCGAAGGCTATGGAGGTCGGCGCAGCGCCGTACACTCGGACGACGATGGCACGTATCGCAATAGGCGGCGACCACGCCGGCTACGAGCTCAAGCAACACCTGGTTCCGTTCCTCGTGGGGCTCGGCCACGACGTCGACGACCAGGGGACGTTCTCCACCGAATCGGTGGACTACCCACCGATCTGCGCAGGTGTTGGGCGCACCGTGCGCGACGGTCACGCCGACGTGGGCATCGTGATCGGTGGCAGCGGTCAGGGCGAACAACTGGCCGCCAACAAGGTGCGCGGCGTGCGCGCCGCGCTGTGCAACGACCTGTACACGGCCCGGTTGGCGCGTGCCCACAACGACGCCAACGTGCTGTCGATGGGCGCTCGGGTGATCGGCGCCGGAATCGCCGAAGAGATCGTCACGCTGTTCCTCACCACGAGGTTCGACGGTGGTCGACACGCGCGGCGCGTCGACGAACTGAGCGCCCTCGAAGACGAGTTCTGAGCACTGTCGCGATCGACGGCGTCGCGCGCGCGATCATCGCGACACAGCCCGCTGCGGCCGACCTCCGACCACACCAGCCCGACCAAATCAGCCCGACTTCACCGAATCAGCCCGACCCCACCTGACCGATCGGATCTGCACCATGCCCTATCCCTCCGACACCGATCCAGACCGCGAGGTTCTCGACCTCATCGACCGTGAGATCGAGCGCCAGACCACCGGTATCCAGCTGATTGCCAGCGAGAACTTCACCTCGCCCGCGGTGATGCGCGCCGTCGGCTCGGTGCTGACCAACAAGTACTCCGAGGGGTACCCGACCAAGCGGTACTACGGCGGCAATCAGGTCGTCGACTCGATCGAGCAACTGGCGATCGATCGCGTGAAGGAGCTGTTCGGCGCCGAGCACGCCAACGTGCAGCCGCACTCGGGAGCCAACGCGAACATGTGCGTGTATCAGGCGTTGCTCGACCCGGGCGACACCGTGCTCGGCCTCAGCCTCGACCACGGCGGCCATCTCACCCACGGCTCGCCGGTCAATGCCAGTGGCCTGCTCTACAACTTCGTGGCCTACGGCACGGGCGCCGAGGACCGCATCGACATGGACGCCGTGCGCGAGTTGGCCCGCGAGCACCGGCCGAAGCTGATCGTCGCCGGTACCACGAGTTATCCGCGGCGGCTCGATCCAGAGCCGTTCCGGGCGATCGCCGACGAGGTCGGCGCGCTGTTGATGTTCGACATCGCGCACCTCGCCGGGCTCGTTGCCGGTGGCGCGCATCCCAACCCCGTGCCGTACTCCGACGTCGTCACGTTCACGACGCACAAGACGTTGCGCGGCCCGCGCGGCGGCTGCATCCTGACCACTGCCGAGCACGCCAAGGCGATCGACAAGGCGGTGTTCCCGGGCTGGCAGGGTGGCCCGCTCGAGAACGTGATTGCCGGCAAGGCGATCGCCTTTCGCGAGGCGATGTCGCCCGACTTCCGCGACTATGCCGCCCAGGTCGTCACCAACGCGTCCGCGCTCGCGGCCGCGCTCACGGGAGAGGGGTTCCGCCTCGTGTCCGGCGGCACCGACAACCACCTGATGGTCGTCGACCTCACCCCCTTCGACGCCGACCTGACGGGCAAGCAGGCCCAGGCGACGCTCGACGAGGCCGGCATCACGCTGAACAAGAACACGATCCCCGACGACCCGCGCAGCCCGTTCGTCACCAGCGGTGTACGGATCGGGACGCCGTCGGTGACGACGCAAGGGATGCGTGAGTCCGAGATGACCACGATCGCATCGTTGATCGCACGGGCGTTGCGCGCCCGCGACGATGCGGCCGAGCTCGAGGTGGTGCGCAAAGAGGTGCGCGCGCTGTGCGAGCGGTTCCCCGCGTACCCCGACGGGGTCTAGCCGTTGCACGGTGCGTGACGCCGTGTAAGGGTCGCTGACCACGTGTAAGGGTCGCTGACCACATGTGACGGTCGCTGACCACCCGCAGAACGCGCACGTCGTACACTGATCGACCGTGCCCGCGTTCGGTTCGTATCTGCTGATCGGCGCGGTCGCCGCAGCGGTGACGTTCGCGGTCACGCCGCTCGTTAGTTGGTTGGCCCGCCGTCGCGGGTGGGTGTACCTGCCCAACGATCGGACGGTGCATCAGCAACCGCTTCCCGACATCGGTGGCCTGGCGATGTATGTCGGCTTCGTCGCGGCGCTCGGGGCCGCGTGGTTGGTGACCGATTTCGAGGTGCTGTTCCTGCGCAACTCCGAGCCGCTCGGCGTGCTGCTCGCGGCGACCGTGATCTTCGGCGTCGGCTTTCTCGACGACGTGCGCGACATCTCCCCGCCGGCCAAGGTCACCGGGACCGTGGTCGCCGGTATCGCGTTGGTCGCCCTCGGCGTGGAAATGTTTGCCTTCCGTCTTCCGTTCTACGACGGTCCGATCATCCTGAGCGACGACATCAAGCCGCTGGTGACCGTGTTGTGGCTGCTCGTGATCAGCCAGGCGATCAACTTCATCGACGGCCTCGACGGCCTCGCCGCCGGGATCGTCGCAATCGGAGCGTTCTCGTTCTTCTTGTACTCCTGGGAGCTCACCCAGCTCGGCTTGCTCGACGTGAGCAACATCGGACCGTTGATGGCGATCATCGCTGTTGGCGTGTGCGTCGGCTTCCTGCCGCACAACTTCAACCCGGCGCGGATCATGATGGGCGACAGCGGCGCGCTCTTGCTCGGGCTGATGCTCGCCGTCTCGACCAGCGTGGTCGGTGGGCGCGCCGACTCGTTCGACGAGGAGTTCGTCGGGCAGACGTACTTCTTCCTCGCGCCGCTGGCGATCCCGCTGCTGATCCTCGGCGTACCGATCTTCGACATGTTGTTCGCGGTGATTCGCCGGGCGAGCAGCCGACGATCCCTGTTTGCGGCAGACAAAGGACATCTCCATCATCGGCTGATGGACCTCGGCCACGGTCACCGTCGGAGCGTGGTGATCCTGTGGTCGTGGACCGCACTGTTGTCGGCGTTCGTCCTCTACCCGACGCTCAGCGGGCAGAACCCGACGTATCTCCCGTTCGGCATCGGCGCACTCGCACTCTTGTTGTTCACGATCCTCCATCCGAGCGTGCGGCGCCGCCGACGCGAAGTTGGGTCGGACGACCTCGACGCGACCGACGATCTCGACGCCGACGGGCCCGTCGCCACGGTCACCGCGATCGGTAACCGGCGCAGTGACCACCTGCGCGTCGTGGGCGACAGGGTGGACGAGAGGGTGGACGACACCGTCGGTCGTCGCAGGGACAGCGCAGGGGACGGCGCAGAGGACGACACGACCGGGTTGCCCTCGGCGAGCCCCGATGACTAGATTGTGCCTGCGTTCACAAGCGCCACCCCCCTCCGTACCCCACCACGCCTTTCGTCTGGATCAATGAAGCTCCGAGACACGCTGCTGCGCCCCAACCTGAAGATCGACCACAACGACTCGCTCGGGCGCGGCATGGACGTGGCGTTCACTTTCTTGGTGTTCGTGGCGATCGGCCTGGGCCTCGACCTGTGGATCGGCACGCTGCCGTGGCTGACCATCGTGTTCTCGTCGCTTGGCGCAATCGGACTGTTCGCGCGCTACAAGTACCGCTACGACACGCAGATGGAGCAACTCGAGCGTGAGCGCACCGGCGGGTCGACTACCAACAAGGGTGGGTCGACCTCGACGTGACCACCCCGACCGACGGCGCAGCACGCGCCACGCTGACCACCACCCGCTTCGACGGTCCATCTCCCGAGTGGGGCGTCGGCCGCGACCTCATCAAGCGAGGGTTGATCGCCGGTCCCGTCCTCGTTGCGTTGTGCGCCGTGATCTGGGGCGCCGACGGCCTGTGGTCGGCGCTGTACGGCTTGGCCATCGTGTTGGTCAACTTCGCGCTCGCTGCGCTGACCATCGCCGCCACGGCGCGGATCTCGCTCGCGGTGATGATGGGCGCAGTGCTGTTCGGCTATCTCGTTCGCCTCGCGCTCATCTTCGCTGCGGTCTGGCTGGTGCAGACAGAGTCGTGGATTTCGTTTCCCGCACTCGGAGCGACCATCATCGTGTCGCACCTCGGGCTGCTGATCTGGGAGCTGCGCCACGTGTCGATGTCACTCGCCTACCCAGGACTCAAGCCCGAAGACCCAACATCTGCCGTGTCGCCCACCGCCCCGCCCCCAGCTGACGACTGACGCTGACCCGCCTATTGCCGCTGACCCGCCCGCCCGACGACTCTCAGGACTGAAACGGATAGAACGTGTTCGCACTCGAGTTCCCACCGATCAACGCACTGCTCCGGTGGCCCGACCTGTTCCCCTCGTTCAACAAGATCGGCCTCATCGCCGTGCTCTCTGCGTTGATCGTGATGGGCTTCTACTACCTGGCCAACCGACAGAGCGCGGCGATCGCGCCGACCGGTGTGCGCAACCTCGCCGAGGGCTCCGTCGAGTTCATCGAAGAGGGCATCATCATGCAGACGATCGGCAAGCCCGGTCTCGGCTGGACGCCCTTCCTGCTGTCGCTGTTCACCTTCATCTTCTTGTGCAACATCCCAGGTGTGCTCCCGGTGTTGCAGATGCCCGCGACCGCGCGCATCGCCATCCCGCTCGGCTTGTCGCTCGTCGTGTGGGTGGTGTACATCGGCGTCGGATTGCGCCACCAAGGCCTCGGATACTTTGGCCACCTGCTGTGGCCTCCCGGAGTCCCCACGGCGCTCAAGCCGCTCGTCGGTCTGATCGAGTTCATCTCGACGATCCTCGTCACGCCGTTCTCGCTGACCGTCCGTCTCTTCGCCAACCTACTCGCCGGCCACATCTTGCTGGTCACGTTCGGCCTGCTCACCGAGGCCCTGCTGTTCGCCGAGACCAGCCAGGCCTTCCTGGTGCCGCTCTCGATCCTGCCATTCATCATGCTGGTGTTCCTCACGGCGTTCGAGGTGCTCGTCGCCGTGCTGCAGGCCTACATCTTCACCATCCTCGCCGCGGTCTACATCAACAACTCGATGGCCGGCCACGACGAGCACTGACGTCCGCAACAGCGATCAACGATCTTCCAGACACACACAGGAGAAACCACATCCCATGGAAGCAATGAGCATCCTCGTCCAGCAGGCCGACGGCGGCATCACCGCCGACGACTTGAAGAGCATCGAGGCCGCCTCCACGGCCGGGTTCGCCTACGGCCTCGCGGCCATCGGCCCGGCGATCGGCATCGGCTACCTGGTTGGTAAGTCGGTCGAAGCAATGGCCCGCCAGCCCGAGGCCGCCGGCATGGTCCGTACCACGATGTTCCTCGGCATCGCCTTTACCGAGGCGCTGGCCCTGATCGGCTTCGTGGTCTTCATCCTCCTCAAGTTCGCCTGATTTCTTGAACGACCACCCACTCGTCCATCGGTCCGATCACGGATCTGACCACCGAAGGGAGCTGACGTGCTGACCGCCGTCATCACCGGTTCGGGGGCCAACGCGCAGGTGACGTTGCTCGAGGAGCATCCGCTCGTCGATGCCTACGTGACCGCCGACAAGGAAGTCCCCGAAAGCGATCTCAACCCGATCGCGATCGAGCCCAAAGAGTTCATCTGGGGCATGGGTGCGTTCGCCGTCATGGCGATCGTGCTGCGGTATCTCCTGTTCCCGAAGTTGAAGAGCGGAATGGAGGCCCGAGCCGAGGGCATCCGCCGCGATCGGGAAGCCGCAGAGGCGCTCACCGCGTCCGCCCGCGCCGACGTCGCCGAGTACGACGCCCAGGTGGCCACGTTGCGCTCAGAAGCACAACAGAAGGTCGAGGCTGCACGCGCCACGCTGGAAGCCGAGCGCAGCGAGAAGATCGCTGCCGCCAACGCCGAGATCGCCGAACGGCGTGCCGCGGCGATGGCCGAGGTCGAAGCGGCGCGGGCGGCAGCTCAGGGCGACGTCGAGTCGGCCGTGGTCGACGTCGCCGCTCACGCGGTGGGTCTGGCCACCGGGCGCTCGGTCGATCGAGCGCAGGTCGAATCGACCGTGCGTGACGTGATGTCGGCCAACGCCGCATCGGGGGTGTCGTCATGAACCGCCTCACGGTCCTCGCCGGAGAGTTCTTGGCCGTCGACTTCGACGTCGACGATCAAGGTGTCACCGCTGCCGACCCGATCCTGCCGCCGTGGAAGGAGATTCTGCTCCAGTCGATCGCCACGGCGATCGTGTTCTACGGCATCTACAAGTTCGCCGGCCCGGCGATCGCCAAGGCGATTCGCGGACGGTCCGAGCGGATCCAAGGCGAGCTCGATGGAGCGGCCGAGGCGAAGACGAATGCCGAGCAGGAGGCGGCCGACATCCGCAAGGCGCTCGGCGACATCGACGCGGAGCGGAATCGTCTCTTCGACGAAGCCGAGACGCAGGCCGAAGCGTTGCTCACCGACGGTCGGGCACGAATCGACGACGAGATCGCCGAGTTGCATGCCCGTGCCGAGGCGGAGATCTCCGGTGCGGCCACACGGGGCGGCGACGAGTTGCGGGCCGAGATCGGCCGCTACTCGACCCAGACCATCGACCGGCTCGTCGGCAGCACCCTCGATGGCACGACGCAACAAGAACTGATCGAAGGATTCATCAGTCGTGTCGGTGCCGAGAACGGGAGCGCATCATGATCGAGCAACAGATCGAGGGCTACGCCCGGGCGCTGTTCGAGGTCGCCCGTGCCGACGGCACGCTCGACGAGGTCGAAGACGAGCTGTTCCGGTTCGCTCGCTCGTACGAGTCGAGCGATGCCCTGCGCGACGCGCTCACCGCCGAGCACGTACCCGCCGAGAAGCGTCAGGCGATCATCGAGGATCTGCTCGATGGCAAGGCGACCACCACCACCATTCAGCTGGTGTCGATGGTGGTCGGCAGCGGACACGCCCGCGAGCTGCCTGCGATCGTCGACTCGCTCGTACAGCGGGCATCGGCTGCCAAGCAGCTCGACGTCGCTGAAGTGCGTACCGCAGTGGCGCTCACCCCCGACCAGGAGTCGCGCCTCAAAGCGGCGCTGGAAAACGCCACGGGCAAGCAGCTGAATTTGAAGACCATCGTCGATCCATCCGTCTTGGGCGGAGTCGTCGCCACCGTGGGCGACGTGGTGATCGACGACACCGTTCGTACCCGCGTCGAGCAGCTGAAGAGCCGACTCTGAGTAGGCGCACGCTGGAAGTTCGAGAGACCAGGAAGATCGAGAGAAGCACCACACCATGGCTGAGCTGACCATCTCCGCCGCCGACATCGCGTCGGCGTTGAAGTCCAACCTCGAGGGGTTCGAGCCCTCTGTCGAAGCCCAGACCGTCGGGCGGATCGCCGAGGTCGGCGACGGCATCGCCCGCGTGAGCGGGCTGCCCAACGCGGCCGTCAACGAGCTGCTCGAGTTCGAAGACGGCTCCCGCGGGCTGGCCTTGAACCTCGACGAGACGTCGATCGGTGCCGTCGTGCTCGGCGACGTCGACAACATCGAAGAGGGCCAGACCTGCCGGGCAACCGGCAACATCTTGTCGGTACCCGTCGGCGACGGCATGCTCGGCCGAGTCGTGAACGCGCTCGGCCAGCCGATCGACGGCGCCGGTGACATCACGGGCACCCAGCCGCGCCGAATGGAGATTCAGGCGCCCGGCATCATGGGTCGCCAACCGGTGGGCGAACCACTACAGACCGGCATCAAGTCGATCGACGCGATGACGCCGATCGGCCGCGGTCAGCGTGAGCTGATCATCGGCGACCGCAAGACCGGCAAGACCACCGTGGCCATCGACACGATCCTCAACCAGCGTGGCCTCGGTGTGAAGTGCATCTACGTGGCCATCGGTCAGAAGAGCTCCACGGTCGCTCAGACCGTCGACGTGCTCCGGCAGAACGGCGCGATGGACTACACCGTCGTCGTGGTGGCCCCGGCCTCCGACCCGGCGCCGTTCAAATACCTCGCCCCCTACGCCGGCTGCGCGATGGGCCAGCACTGGATGGACAACGGCGAGCACGCACTGGTCGTGTACGACGACTTGTCGAAGCAGGCCGAGGCCTACCGCCAGCTGTCGCTGTTGCTGCGCCGTCCGCCGGGCCGCGAGGCCTACCCCGGCGACGTGTTCTACCTGCACAGCCGTCTGCTCGAGCGGGCCGCCAAGCTGTCCGACGAGAACGGCGGCGGATCGCTCACGGCGCTCCCGGTGATCGAGACCAAAGCGGGCGACGTGTCGGCGTTCATTCCGACCAACGTCATTTCGATCACCGATGGTCAGATCTACCTGCAGGACAACCTGTTCAAGTCGGGTGTCCGCCCGGCGGTCGACGTGGGCATCTCGGTGTCGCGCGTGGGCGGCGCGGCGCAGATCAAGTCGATGCGTTCGGTGTCCGGCGGACTCAAGGGCGACCTCGCCCAGTTCCGTGAGCTCGAGGCATTCGCCACGTTCGGATCCGAGCTCGACGCCGTGTCGGCGGCCCAGCTCGAGCGCGGTTACCGCCTGGTGGAGTTGCTGAAGCAGCCGCTGAACAGCCCGATGCCGGTCGAGGAACAGGTGGTGGCGATCTACGCCGGTACCAACGGTCACCTCGACGATCTGCCGGTCGAAGACGTGCAGCGCTTCGAGACGGAGCTGCTCGAGTACGTGCGCACCACTCACTCTGGGCTGCTGGCAGAGATCAAGGGCGCCGCGGTGCCCGACAATCTCGGCGACGTGATCAACCAGTTCAAAGAGACGTTCACGGTGACCGACACGAGCCAGCACGTCGACCCGACGGCGACCGACGCCGACGAACTCGGCGACGCCGCATCCCGCAAGACCTTGGCAACCGAGTGATCGTTGAGGTGATGTAGATGGCAGGTGGGCAAGAGCGCATCCTCCGGGAGCGGATCCGGACGGTGCAGGCGACGAAGAAGATCACGCGGGCGATGGAACTCATCGCCGCGTCGCGCATCGTCAAGGCCCAGGCTGCGGTGACCGCAGCAGTGCCCTACTCCGAGCTGATCACCAACGTGGTCAAGGATCTGGCCGCCGGCGGTGCGTCTGGCGAGTCGCCGTTGTTGATGGGCCGCGACGAGGTGCATCACACGTGTTACGTCGTGATCGCTGCCGATCGTGGCCTGTGCGGCGGCTACAACACCGGTGTCGAACGTGCCGCCGAGGGTGAGGTGAAGGCCGACGTGTTGCGCGGCGACGCGTACACGCTCATCCCCGTTGGTCGAAAGCCCGAGGGGTACTTCCGCTTCCGCGGCTACGACCTCGGTCAGTCGTTCAACGGCTTCTCCGACCGTCCCAGCTACGACGACGCCAAGGCGATCGGCCAGCACGTGATCGATCTGTTCGTGTCGGGCGAGGTCGACCGTGTCGAACTGGTCTATACCCGTTTCATCTCGCCGGGCAGCCAGGAGGTCGTGCTGCGTCCGCTCGTGCCGTTGACGGCCGAAACCGTCGCCGGCGGCGACGGCAAGCCCGAGGATCCGTCGAGTGGCGACTACGAGTTCGAGCCCGATCCCGAGACGATCCTCGACACGCTGCTGCCGCGTTACGTCGAAGCTCGCGTGTACGCCGCGCTGCTCAACGCCGCAGCCTCAGAGCACGCCTTCCGTCAGCGGGCGATGAAGTCCGCCACTGACAACGCCGAAGAGCTCATCAAGTCGCTCAGCCGGGTGATGAACCGTGCCCGCCAGGACGCCATCACCACCGAGATCATGGAGATCGTCGGCGGCGCCGAGGCGCTCGACTCCGGCGATGACCTTGTCCCCGTCGAGCTCGACTCGACCGCCTTCGAAGACCCGGTGTTCCATCATCACGTCTGAGGCATCACGTCTGAAACGCCACGTTTGACACATCATCACGATCCACCCCCCGTTCGCACCACATTGCTCGCATCAAATCCGAGGTACACGACATGACCATGACCGAACCGACAGCAGCCGGCACCGACGCGTTGAAGGACGGACGCGTCGTCGGCATCGCCGGCCCCGTGATCGACGTCGAGTTTCCACCCGGCGCGTTGCCCGAACTGAACCAGGCACTCGAATTCACCGTTACGCTCGAGGGTGAAGACATCAACGTGCTCGCCGAGGTCGCCCAGCAGCTGGGCCACAGCCGCGTGCGCGCCGTCTGCCTGAAGCCCACCGACGGGCTGGTGCGCGGCACACCGGTGCGCAACACCGGCCACGGCATCCAGGTGCCGGTGGGCGACAAGGTGCTCGGCCACGTGTGGAACGTGTGGGGCGAGGCGCTCGACGAGTCGCCTGAGGGTTACGACCAGATGGAGCGCTGGGACATCCACCGCGACCCGCCGGCGTTCGATTCGCTCGAGCCGTCGGCGCGCATGTTCGAGACCGGCATCAAGGTGATCGACCTGCTCACGCCGTACCTCGCTGGCGGCAAGATCGGCCTCTTCGGCGGTGCTGGCGTGGGCAAGACGGTGCTGATCACCGAGATGATCAACCGCGTCGCCTCGCAGCACGGTGGTGTGTCGGTGTTCGCCGGTGTCGGCGAGCGCACCCGTGAGGGCACCGATCTCCGACTCGAGATGATGGAGTCGGGCGTGTTCGAGAAGGCCGCCCTGGTGTTCGGCCAGATGGACGAACCGCCGGGGGTTCGCCTGCGCGTGGCGCTGTCGGCGCTGACCATGGCGGAGTACTTCCGCGACGTGCAGAACCAAGACGTGTTGCTGTTCGTCGACAACATCTTCCGCTTCGTGCAGGCCGGATCCGAGGTGTCGACCCTGTTGGGCCGCATGCCGGCGGCGGTGGGCTACCAGCCGACCCTGGCCGACGAGATGGGCCAGCTGCAGGAGCGGATCACGTCCACTCGCGGTCGCTCGATCACGTCGCTGCAGGCCGTGTACGTGCCCGCCGACGACTACACCGACCCGGCGCCGTTCACCACGTTCACCCACCTCGACGCAACCACTGAGTTGTCTCGTCAGGTGGCGGCGCTCGGCATCTACCCGGCGGTGGACCCGCTGGCGTCGACGTCGACGATCCTCACCCCCGAGGTGGTTGGCGATCGCCACTATGCGATCGCTCGCCGCGTGCAGGAGACGCTGCAGCGCTACAAGGAGCTGCAGGACATCATCGCCATCCTCGGCCTCGACGAGCTGTCGGAGGAAGACCGCCAGACGGTGAACCGGGCCCGCAAGGTGGAGCGCTTCTTGTCGCAGCCGTTCTACGTCGCCGAGGTGTTCACCGGCCAGACCGGTGAGTACGTCAGCACCGAGGAGACCGTCGAGTCGTTCGAGAAGATCGTCGACGGCGAACTCGACGAGATCCCCGAGCAGGCGTTCTTGAACGTCGGCGGTGTCGAGCAGGTCCTCGCCAAGGCCAAGGCACTGCAAGAGTCCTGACATGGCTGAAACCGTTCGCGTAGAGGTGGTGTCGCCTGAGGCGGTGCTGTATTCGGGTGAAGCCACCATGGTCATCACCCGCACCCTCGAAGGTGGCGAACTCGCCTTTCAGGCCGGACACGCGTCGTTCCTCGGCGCGCTGATCGAGAACCGGACACGGCTGTACCTTGCCGATGGCACGGTGCAGGACATTGCGGTGCACGGCGGATTCGTCGAAGTCAGTGGCGACCCGACCGTGGTGTCGATCCTGTCCGACGCCGCAGAGCTGGCGCAGGACATCGACGTCGAGCAAGCCAAGGCCGATCTGGAGCGCCACGAGCTGGTGCTCAAGATGGAGCACGACGAAGCCAAGCTGACCGAGGCGATCGCCGGTAAGAAGGCAGCCGAGATCCAGCTCGAAACCGCTGGCGTCAACTTCACCGCCTGAGCCTGGGGCAGTCGCGCCGCTGCGACCGCTGAACTCATCGCGACGGGTCATCTAACGTCGCGTCATGGCTGACTATCCATTTCGTTCCGCGCTGATCACCGGCGCGTCGTCGGGCATCGGGGCGGCGATGGCCGAGGCACTCGGGGCAGCGGGTGTTCCGACGATCCTCGTCGCCCGCCGCGGCGACCGCCTGCGGGAGATCGCCGAGCGCTTCACCGGGTTCGAGGTGCTCGAGGCCGACCTGACCAAGAAGAGGGGTCGGCAGGCGACGATCGAGATGATCGCCGATCCTGCGGAAGCCCCCGATCTGGTGGTGAACAACGCCGGGTTCGGATCGAGCGGCCGCTTCGATCGGCTCGACCCGGCTCGATTGGCGGACGAGATCGACCTCAACGTGGGAGCGCTCACCGCATTGAGCCATGCGGCGCTTGCCCGAATGATTCCTCAGGAGCGCGGGTACCTGCTCAACGTGTCGAGCGTGGCCAGCTTCCAGGCGGTGCCAGGTCTGGCCGTGTATGCGGCGACCAAGGCCTACGTGACGAGCCTCACCGAAGCGCTACACGAGGAGGCCGCGACGAGCGGCGTGCACGTGACCGCGTTGTGTCCCGGGCTGACCCGCACGAGTTTCAAGAGCAGAGCGATACCACCGAGTTCGAGAGCCGGGTGCCCGAACTGATGTGGTCGAGCGCCGAGGAAGTGGCCCTTGCCGGCCTCGACGCGGTCGTTCGCAATCGCACCCTGGCGATCCCCGGGGCGATCAACAAGGGTGCAGTGACCATGTCGTCGCTCAGTCCGCGCATGCTCACCCGCAAAGTCACCCGCCTGGTGAACCGTGATATCTAGCTCGGCCTTACTGCACCTCTGAGAACGGAACCGTTGGACGGCCTCGCGCCAGGCGGGCTCCCTGGCGGTCGCGCCGCCGGCCGTGCCAAGGCCGACCGAGCCCGAACGTGTCAGTACTCGACGGCGGAGAACTCGCGGAGTTTGGCCACGCGGTGGCGGGCGTCGATCATCCGCACCGTCCCCGAACGTGAGCGCATCACGAGGCTTTGGGTGCGGGCGCCTTGGCTGTCGAACCGCACGCCGCGCAACAGTGCGCCGTCGGTGAGGCCGGTGGCGGCGAAGAAGCAGTTCTCCGAGCGGATCAGATCGTCTTGGGTGTACACCTGATCGAGGTCGAATCCGGCGGCGTTCATCGCCTCGAGCTCGTCGTCGCTCTGGGGCGAGTAGCGGCATTGGATCTCGCCGTCCATGGCCTTCATTGCGGCGGCCGTCACGACCGCTTCGGGTGTACCACCGATGCCCATCAACACGTCGGCACCGGCGTCGGGCCAACAGGTGGCAACGGCGCCGTACACGTCGCCGTCGGTGATCAGCCGGATTCGGCACCCGCTGGCGCGGACTTCGCGGATGAGGTCTTCGTGACGCGGTCGGTCGAGGATGATCACGGTGAGGTCGCGGACCTCTTCGCCCTTCGATTTGGCGATCCACCGCAGGTTCTGGGTGGGTGAGGCGGTGATGTCGATCGCCCCGACGGCGTCGGGGCCGACGGCGATCTTCTCCATGTAGTACGACGGTCCGGGGTCGAGCATCGAACCCCGATCGGAGACGGCGATCACCGAGAGGGCATTGGTCTTGCCTTGTGCGGTGAGGGTCGTACCGTCGATCGGGTCGACGGCGACGTCGACCGCTCGGTTCGCTGCCGTCGCCGACTTGTTCGCCATTGAACAGCATGGGCGCCTCGTCCTTTTCGCCCTCGCCGATCACGACGACGCCGTCCATCTGCACGGTCGACAGCGACAGGCGCATCGCCTCGACGGCGGCGCGATCAGCACCGATCTTGTCGCCTCGGCCGACCCAGCGGGCGGCTGCGAGACAGGCCGACTCGGTAGCCCGAACGAGTTCCATCGCCAGGTTCCGGTCGGGTTATTGTTGGCGGGGTACCGAGAGCATGTCGGTCATGGTCTCAAGGTAGTGGGCGGGTGGTTGCGCCAAACAATGGGTGTGTTGGTGGTGTGTTGGTGGTGTGCTGGGGCGGGGCCATCGCCGCACCGCGGTGCTGCGCAGCGAGCTGCGCTCGATGGTCCCGCCCCAGCGGGTGGTCCGGATTACCTGCGTCGATGACGCGACCGGAACCGGTGGCGCCGCCCGAACTCGCGGCTCTGGCGGTGCTGTTCGGCTTGCCGACGCAGGTGAGCGTGACGCTCGCGAACCTCGGCCAGCTGATACTCGGTGTGGGTCGTGGTGAACATGGCGGGTGCCGTTCCTTTCATGGTGTTGGTTGTTGTTGGTTGATTGCTGGTGGTCGGTGGTTGGTGGTTGCTAGATGGCAAGAGGTGGCCCGACGCGGTGCCGCGACGTCGCTCACGATGAAGGTCGGCGACGGCGGGTCGATGGCCGGTCGACGGCGCGTACGGCATCTCGCCCGCACGGCGCGGACGGTGCGACGGGCGCAGCCGGTGCGAGAGGCGCAGACGGTGCGGGAGCGGTGATGCAACGGGCGGCACGGGGCCGCAGCATCTCGGCTCGTCAGCGCATCGGTGGTCGCAGGCCAGCCGACGTCGGCACAACGAGGAGCCCGGCGATCTGACAGCGTCGATTGTTGTATGGACGATTGAGCGTCATCGGGATCCTCCTTTGCGGGCCGAGGTCGTATCTGGAACGTGCGCAGTGTGCCCGTCGTCGCGCTGGTGATGCAACTGGGTTTCTCTAACGTCGACAGCGGCGATCGACGACCAACGCAGCGACGGCCGTGAACGCAACGGTGAAGCCACCCATGATGAGCCACGACGTGGCGTTGTCGATCGACCATGTGGCGCCGAATTCGGTCAGTAGCGCGCTGCCGGCGTCGGTCACGGCGAGCACCTCGCGCACCGCAAGGTCGCGGCCGACCGCCTCGAACGCCCACCGATCCGACATCGCTGCGCTGAGTACCTGGCCAGCGGGCGCCATCTGCGGCACCGGCAGGATCGCTCCGGAGAAGAGCACGGCGGGGAAACAGAGCATCGGCAGGGCCAGTGATGCCTGGGCCGGCGTGGCCACCAGCGCCGATGCGGCGAGGCCGAGGGCGAGCGCAGCGCATGCGCCGAGCCCGAGCGTGATGGTCAGCGTTGCGACGGTGTGGGCGGACATCGCCGGGAGGCGGTCGAGCCATCGCAGTACGGCGATCATCGCCACGTTGATCCCGATCAGGACCGGAGCGAGTGCGGCGAACTTGGCGGTCACCTGCACCCACGCGCCCACGCCGATCCGTCGCTCTCGGCGCATGCCCGCGATTTCGGTACAGATCTGCAACAGGCCGTAGGTCAGCCCGAAGAAGAAGCTGCCGAACGCAATCCAGAAGGTGATCATGATCACCGCAGTTGGGCTTGGTGCGGCCGCCTCGAATGCACCGCGGCGGAACAGCACGGCAAACATCGCAATCACCATCGCTGGAGCGCCGACCATGATGCCCAGCGTGAGGCGGTTGTGGATGATGGCGTCGAGGGTGCGCACTGTCAGCGTCGCCCACTGACGAGCTCGAGTGGGCCGAGCGCTACGTGGAGCGGGGCCCGGAGTGGGGTGATCAGCGCGGCGCGTGTGTGCAGCGGTTCGTTGCTCCGACCGGGCGCGCTGCATTCGACCGGCGATGAGTGCGCGGTGGGCGTCGTCGAGGTTGTCGCAGCATGTCGCCGTGCGGAGGTCGGCGACCGAGCCGTCGAACACGATCGCTCCCTCGGCGACGCCGATGATGCGGTCGCACCGTGCGAGATCGGCCGCCCGGTGCGTGGAGAACACCACCGTGGCGTCGCGCGCGGCCAGCGCGCCCAGCTCGTCGATGATGACGCTCGCCATGGCCGGATCGACACCGGACGTCGGCTCGTCGAGCAGCACGGTGTGATTGCCGTCGAGCAACTCGACGGCCACCGAGGCGCGCCGCTGCTGCCCACCACTGAGCCGGCCCACCGTGGTGCCGATCGACGACTGCAGGTCGACCATCTCCAGTGCGCGTGCCACGGCATCGTGCACGTCGGCACGCCGAGTGTGGCGCGGGAGCCGCAACCGTGCGGCGTAACGCATCATCCGGCCGAGTGGGAGGTCTGTGGGGAGCGCGTCGGCCTGAGGTACGAAGCCAATGCGCCGAGCGGCAGTGCGATCGGCGGTGACGTCATCGCCATCCACCAGGAGACGACCGTGGGCAAGCGGGCGATCGGTGCAGAGCGCGTGGAGCAGCGTGGACTTCCCAGCGCCGGACGCGCCGACGATCGCGGTCAACTCTCCCGGTCGCAAGGCGAGCGTCACTCCCTCCAGCAGGAGGGTTCCGTCGTCGCCCGCCACGCTGAGGTCGTACGCCTCGATGAGGCTGCCGTGTTCCGTTGGCATTGGCATTGGTATTGGCGTTGGTGTTGGTGGTGGTGTGGTGTCACTCGCGGTCGAGGTGGCCGACTTACTCGACAGGTGGTCGGGGGCTGGTGTGGTGTGTTTGATGCATGGCGTCGTGGTTCCTCTGAGCGGATCCCCGCCCGTTGCGTTGTGCCCCCACGGTGAACGAGCGCTGCTCCGGCCGCATCCGTAGCCACTACGCAATGCGCGACATCGGCACTACGCATCCGCACACCTGTCGTAGGGTCGAGCCCGATGGCCACGCCGCTCTCGCTCGACCTCGTCACGTCGAGCCGCGACATCACCGAGCCGCGGCCATCGCCCGATGGCCGCTGGATCGGATTCATCCGTCGGTGGCAGGGGCGTGCGGAGCTGCTCGTGGTGCCGATCGGCGGGGGAGCGGCGATTGCCCCTCGCATTCGGCACCGAACCGTCACCTGGCCGGGGGTTGGGAGGGGGGCGGGTTCGCCTGGCTTCCCCACAGTGATGGCGTGGTGTTCGTCGGGGCGGACGGCGAGCTATGGCTCACGCGCGGGGCCGAGAGCCGCCCGGTGACCCAGTTCGGTCGGTCGTGCCGGGCCCCGTCGGTCGGCGTGCTCGATGGCGGCTGTCGGTGGTGGTGGCGGTCGACGAGGCCGAGTATGGCTCGCGGGCGTCGATGATGTCGTCGTGCGCCGCATCGACGACGGTCGCCACGAGTTCTGTTTCGACCCGGTGTTGTCGCCCGACGGGCACATGGCGTCGTGGATCGGCTGGTCGCCACCATGGATGGCCTGGGATGCCGCCGAACGCGTCGATGTGTTCTTCAGGGGCAGCGACGACGCGGATCTGGTGTCGACGTGGAAACCCGACGATGGCGCAGTGTCCGAGCCGCGGTTCGCTCCCGACGGTATGCCGACCCACATCCACGACGGCTCCGGCTGGCGCAACGTGTACGTCGGCGGTCGGCCGGTTCGTCCCGAGTCGCTCGAGCATGCGGGTGCCACCCTGGGGGATGGGGCAACCGTTCGTACGACGTGGGTGCCGATGGTCGTGCCGTGATCACGCGCAACGTCCGCGGGGGCGGGGAGCTCGTGGCGGTCGGTCCCGACGGCCAGGCGACAGTGCTCGACGACCGATACGTATGGGGGCAGGTGTCGATCGTGGGCGGAGCGCATCGTGGCGCTGCGATCGGCGCCCGGCCGGCCGGGCGAGATCGTTGTGATCGAGCCAGGAGCGGACGGGCCCGCCGCCACGCCGGCCGGCCCGGGTGGCTCGCAGGGTCCGGTGTGGCGGCGTGGCGCAGCGTGGAGCCGCCCGCACGTCGAGACGCTCAACACGACGATCCCGGCCCGGCGCGTGGTGGCCGCCGGCACCGATCGAAGCCAGGAGCGACCGACGTTGTGTTGGATCCACGGTGGGCCGACCGACCAGTGGCGCAACGACTTTCGGCCACGGCTCGACTACTGGACCAGCCGCGGCTTTCAGATCGTGATCCCCGATCATCGCGGTTCCACCGGCTACGGGCGAGCCTTCCAGCAGGCGTTGCACGGTGGGTGGGGGCGTACCGACGTCGACGACATCGCCGCCGTGCTTGCCGAGCTGCACATGGCCGGCATGACCAGCCCCGCAACGACAGTGATCGTCGGCGGGTCGTCGGGCGGCGGTGCGGTGCTCGGCATCCTCGCCGATCATCCCCAACTCGTCGCGGGTGGCATCGCTTCGTACCCCGTGAGCGATCTTGCCGATCTGGCGGTGCGCAGCCATCGGCTCGAGGCCCACTACACCGACACCCTGGTCGGTCCCCCGACGACGCGGCGGCGTTTGCCCGGTTGTCGGTGATTCACCGCGCCGGGCAGATCACCAAGCCGTTGCTGGTGTTTCACGGCACCGACGATCCGGTCGTTCCCGCCGAACAGACCGAACAACTGGTGGCGACCATCACCCGCCACGCGGGTGCTGCCGCCCGTGTCGAACACGTGGTGTACGAGGGCGAGGGTCACGGTTTCCGCGATCCCAACAACGTTGCCGACGAGTACGCCCGCATGGCCGCGTTCATCGACACACTGATCACGTCGCGGGTGCCCACGGCCGGATCACACAGATAGCGTTTGGTGCGTGGCGTTCGTCAACAAGCAGGGCGCCGACGCCCAGGTCGAGCAGGCCGGGCAGTCGGGCCAGATCGACTTCGATCCGAACGACCCCACGGTGGTCAAGGTGCACTACGACCTTGCGGCGTGGACGTGGGAGCAGCGCGCTGAGTTGTCCGAGGCGCTCGCCGAAGCACTGATCCCCCACGCCTGGGACGGCGAAGAACTGTTGGTTCCCGAGGTCGCCGAGGCGGACGCCGACGGGCTGTTCGAGCGGCTCGAATCCGAGATCGGACCGTTTCCGGTTCCATTGGACGACGATGCCGAGGTCACCGAGTTCGGTCTCGACGAGTGGACCGATGCCGACCGCGAGGTGCTCACCGAAGCGCTGGTGGAAACCGAGGTCCCGCACCGGTGGGACGGCACGACAGTCCTCGTCGCTCGCGATGCCGAAGACGCCGTCGACGATCTGCTCGACGCCATCGAGGCGGGCGAGCTGGTGTCGGCCGACGAGGAAGGCCCGGGCGCTCCCGACGACGCATTGTCGGCGATGTTCCTCGCCGCCGATCGACTGGCCAAGAATCCCAACGATGCCGATGCCCGCGTGGCGCTGATGGAGCTGTCGCCACTGCTCGACCCGAAGGTGCCGCCGTACGGGCTGGCCCAGCGTCCGTGGGCGCAGGCCATACGTGGTGTCGATGCGATCGTCGAGGTGGTGCGCGACGACGGCGCCGGAGCCGCAGGTGTCGACGGCGCGTCCGAGGTCATCGGTCTGGCGCAAGAACTGCGGTCGCTCGTGCGACCCTACGTGTGAACGAGCGTCCGGCCGACGAGCCGCAACTCCTCGCCGAGCTCGAGGTGTGGCACACCCGGCCCGCGGTACCCACGCGGCGGGTGGCGCTCGGCCACCTCGTCCTGCCCGTCGATCCAGCCCCCGGCTTCGGTGGCCTGTTGTTGGGGTCGGTGGTGGCCGCGCACCTCGATGGCATCGACGACGACCTGATCGTCGACATCCATCGCCTGATCACCGAGGTCGAACGCGGCGAGCGCATCGTGCAACCGCGGCTGCGTCATCGGTTCCAGGTAGACCGTCACGGCCTCGCGGTGAGCCGCCATCGGCTGATCGGCGACGGCGACGACATCTCCTTCGACTTCGAGGCGGTGGGGACCAACCTGGCGCAGGTTCTTGGGGCGATTTACGCGGTCGAGCGGCTCGCCCCCGAACATCGGCGGGCGTTGGCGCCGGTGCTGCAGAAGGCTGCGCGTTGGCGTGGTCCGATCGGGCCCGGGCTGATCGCCCATCTCGCTGGATCCAACACATTGGCGCTCGAAGCGCTCGCCGATCCGCGTGCGTGGGCGCTCGACATCCTCGGCTTCGACGTGCAAGGCGACGAGCCGAGCAGCAAGGAGATCACCGCCCGATTCCGCCAACGGATGCGCGACGTCCATCCCGACCACGGGGGCGACGAGTTCGATGCGGCCAAGGCGATGAGCGACCTTGCCGAGGCGCGCCGCGTGCTTACGGCGAAACGCTGATCGAGGAGCTGACCAGGCAATGGCGATTCCATCTCTGCTGCTGTATCCGGGGGCCGGGTCCGATTCCGCGCACAGCAGTCTGCTCGAGATCGAGGCCAGGCTCGGCCGACGTGCCCACGTGGACCGCCACGACTTTCCCTATCGCCGGGAAGGCCGGCGGGCACCCGACCGTGCACCAAAGCTGATGGCTTCGGTTCGTGATGACCTGGCCGGTATTGCCCGACGTCGCGGTCCCGTTGTGCTCGGAGGCCGCTCGATGGGTGGCCGAATGGCGTCGATGGTCGCCGCCGACGTCGACGAGCACGGTCCCGTCGCCCGACTCGCGGGACTCGTGCTGATCGCCTATCCCCTCCACCCTCCGGGCAAGCCGGAGAACCTGCGTGTCGACCACTTCGGCGACATCGCCGTCCCCTGCTTGTTCATCTCGGGCACGCGCGACCCGTTCGGCACGCCTGAGGAGTTCGCCGAGTGGACACCGCGCATCGATGCGCCGGTCGAGCACGTATGGGTCGACGGTGGTCGTCACGATCTGCGCCGCGCCGACGAACTCATCGCCGATCAGGTGGCTGGTTTCGTCGCCGGACTGTCCTGATCACCCGGTTGGTCTCCCGGTCGACCTCCGGGTGGATCCCCCGGCCGATTCTCTGGCTGACCTCCCGGTTGGTCTTCGGGGTTGAGCGTCTCCAGCTCGGTGTGTGCGGTTTCGGGGTAGGCCAGCAGCACCAGCGCGGTCACGACGAACTGACCGATACCCATCACCGCCATGACCGATCCGAAGCCCCACGACTGATCGAGTAGGAGGCCCGTGGAGATCAACCCGAAGATCCCACCGACGAGTGCCGACGCCGTGAGCAGGCCGCTGGCCCGTCCGCGATTGCCGGTGGGGAACAGCTCGTTGCGGTACACGGCCAATGCCGGATACGCCGCGCTGGCGAGCATCCCGCCAACGAGCGACAGCAACCACAGCGGCGGTCCGCCGACCGAGTAGGCGCCGACGAGGGCGATCGTCGAGAGCGGCAGCGTCACTGCGATCAACGTGCGCCGTCCCGCGGTGTCGGCCAGCCGACCGCCGATGATCAGGCCGATGCCCGCCGGGGTGCCGACGGCGATCGAGAAGATGCCGATCATGCCGCCCGAGAAGTCGTGCACGTCGGTGAGGTAGCGGTTCTGGAAGAAGCTCACCGGGGCGACGAAGATGTTGCCGGCGAACGCGACGGCTGCCAGCAGGAGGAGCCGGTTGCGGTTGAGGCGTGGCGGCCGCGACCTCGGTGTGATCTCGGCGGCTTCGAAGCGTCGAGTTTCGGGCAAGCGGCGGGTGAGGTCGATGGCGACGATCAGCCAGATCGCGGCGAGGAGGTACACCAACCGCCACCCACCGTCGCCGATGTCGGCGAGGCGCAACGACAACACCGCGATCCCCGCTCCGAGGCCCGACGCCATCGCCAGGATGCTCACGGCGTAGGCCCGGCTGCTGCGCGGCATCTCTTCGGCGGCGACCACGCCGATCAGGAAGGCCAGCGCGATGCCCATCGGGCGGGCGATGGTCTGGGTCGCCACGAGCAGCGGGTACGACGGAGCGATCGCGCCCAGCAACGACAACGCCGGGCCGAGCCAGGCGACGGCGACGATCACTCTTCGCCGCCCGATGCGATCGGCGAGCACCGCAGCGGGGAGCGCGATGAGGATGCCCGCGCGCACCACTGCACCGCCGATCCCGATTCCGGTATCGCTCACGTCGAACTCGTCGGCGGCGAAGGCGACGGTTTGGGTAAACAGCGTGTTGACGAATGCGGCACTCATCGACGCTGCGGCGAGCAGTCCGAGCACGAGGACCTGTTGCGGATCCAAACGGTCTGGTGGCGTCCACCAGCTGGTCGAGGAGATGCGGCGGGCCAACACCGCACGCACGGCTGGGCCGAACAGCCATCCGAACCATGGCACCTCGAGGCGGTAGCGGGTTCGTTCGACGTACTCGTCGCCCTCGGTGGTGACGGTGCGCGAGTAGTGCACGAACGGGCCCTCAGCCTGTTCGAAGTGGGTGCTGGCGGCTGTCGCGGCGTGCCCCGCGTCGTGGACGTCGCGTTCGCCACCGTCGTCCGCTGGCCCGGACGACTCGGCTGGCGGCGGGTCGACCCGGGTCTCCTGGAGGATTCCCGAGCGCGGTTCGAGAAGGGTCGGGTCAGCGGGCCAGCGCCTGGTGAGCATGCGCCCAGCTCGCTCCACGGCGGGAGCATACTGTGGTCATGTCGAACCCACCGGGCAGCCACGACGGCCTCGACGAGACGATCGTCGTCCGTGGCGGGGCACCGCTCTCGGGCGTGGTCGAGGTGCCGGGTGCCAAGAACTCGGTCCTCAAGTTGATGGCCGCGACCCTCCTCACCGACGGCCAGTTCGAACTGAGCAACGTGCCCGACATCGCCGACGTGGCGATCATGAGCGAACTGTTGGAAGCGATCGGAGTGCGCATCGAGCGGCCCTCAGGCGATCGTCTGCTGGTGACCGATGACGGCGATCTCACACCGGTGGCGCCGTACGAGCTGGTCGAGCGGATCCGGGCGTCGATCAACGTGTTGGGTCCGCTGCTCACACGTTGTGGGCACGTGCGCTTGTCGATGCCGGGCGGCGACGACTTCGGGGCGCGCCCGATCGACATGCACGTGGCGGGGCTCGAGGCGATGGGGGCAACGTTCAAGTTCAGCCACGGGTATCTCGAAGCGTTTGCCGACCGGCTCCACGGTGCCGAGATCACGTTCGACTTTCCGAGCGTCGGAGCCACCGAGAACCTCGTGACCGCCGCAATGCTCGCCGACGGCCGGACGCGCATCGACAACGTGGCTCGCGAGCCCGAAGTGATCGATCTGTGCGAGTTCTTGGTGGCGATGGGGGCACGCATCGACGGCATCGGCTCGCCCACGTTGATCATCGACGGGGTGGAGCGTCACGAGCTGCATGCGGTTTCGCACCACACGGTGCCGGACCGCATTCAGACGGCGACCTACCTCGCCGCCGTGGCGGTGAGCGGGGGCGCGATCACCGTGCGCGGCGCCCGTCCCGATCACATGGTGACGGTGCTCGACAGGTTCCGCGAGATGGGACTGCGCATCGACGTGCGCGATGGCCCCAGCGGCGCCGGTCATGACAGTGGTGTCGCTGGTGGTGTCGCCGTAGGTAACGGCAGCGACATGGTGGTCGAGGCGGCCGAACGGCTGCGGTCGATCGACGTGGCCACACTTCCGTATCCCGGTATCGCCACCGACTACAAGCCGTTGATCATCACGATGCTGGCGGTGGCCGACGGTGTGGGCATCGTGACCGAGAACCTGTACCCCGGTCGGTTCCGGTACGTGGAGGAACTGCAACGGCTGGGCGCCGACGTGCGCACGAGCGGGCACCATGCCGTGGTCCGCGGTGTTCCTCGACTCTCGGGCGCGCCGGTGCGCGCCCACGACATTCGTGCCGGGGCGGCGATGGTCGTTGCTGGTCTCGCGGCAGAGGGCGAGACGTCGATCGGCGGCGTGCACCACATCGACCGCGGCTATGACGACCTCGTCGGTCGTCTGTCTGCGGTTGGCGCCGGCATCACCCGCACCTAACGACGGCGGGTGTGCCGCCCGCAGCTATGCGGCGGGTTGCTGGCGGTCGATGGTCGATCCGGTCCAGTACACGGTGCTGTCGGGTCGAGTCCAGGTGGCGATGCGGTCACCCGTCATTGTGAGACCCCAGCCACCTTCGTGTACTTGATGATGGTGGTGTTCGCACACCGGGATGAGATTGTCCATGTCGGTCGGCCCGACATCACGCGTCCACCAGTCGACATGATGGATGCGGCAGGCGTTGAACGGCATGTTGCACTGCGGATGGGCACACGTCGAGTGCATTGCCGCAAGCGCCTGTCGTTGTTCGGCGGTCGCCGTCCGTTTGGCTCGTCCGACATCGAGCACCCGGCCCTCGCCATCGAGGACGGTGGGGATGATGTCGGCGTCGCAGCACATCCGCCGGATCGCCGACACCGGCAGTTGCACTCCGTCGATCGTCTCTGCGACGCCGTGTTCGTGGAGCCCGTTGGCGAGGGTGTCGTAGTCGACGAGCACCTGGATCTCGGTCGACGCTGATCCACCACCACCGTTGTTGCTGGCGGTGCCGCCGGTGATCGCAGTGACGTAGCCATCGACTTCCAACTCGCGCCACGAACGCTTCTCGTTGGCCGGCAGGGTGGAGCGGATCTGGTTGGCCGCTCGGCTGATCGCCGCGGTGACCTTCGCTGCACGCTCGGGGTCGAGTTCGGCGTGGATGTGATGCATCCCGGTGACCTTGTCGACCCACTGGGTGATCTTCGACTGCGTGCGCTGTCGGGAGAGCTCGTCGCTTTCGCCAGTGTCGGCCTGGGCGGCGCGAACATCGCGGGCCAACTGCCGGCAGCGCTTGCGGAACGCATCGACGGAGAGCACGTTGGCCGCGGCCAACAGCCGCTCACGATGCGCCAAGAACTCCGGTCGCAGCTCGGCGGGAAGCCCGTTTGCCGTGGCCGCGATGGCATCGACGTACGCCGTGCCGATCGCGCCGTCGGCCAAGGCGTCTTCCACATCCGCGGCCTGGTTGCACAACTCCTCACGGGCGGTCGCCGCGTTGGCGTCCTTCGAGTCCATCCCGCCGGCTGACCCCAACAGCGACTCGGCCGGTTCGGCCTGGCCGGTCTGGGCCAGCTCTTGCGCCCGGCGCGTCAAGCCGATCTGCACAGCATCGAGCCGCGACTTCAATCGTCTGACATCGCTGACGACGGCGGCGAGTTGGTCGCGGTCGCAGTCGTCGGGACATACCGCGAGCACCGCGCGAAAGGCGGCGATCGCGTCGTCGTTGGTCATGTCAATCTCCTTGCTCAACTGGTGAACTCGGAGGAGTCGGTGCCTCACAGTATAGCGAACTGGTGTGTCTCAGGACAGCAGTATCACAAACACATATTCGCTACCGAGATCGATCGCTGAGACCGATCGATCACCGATGTTCATCATGACGGACCGGTGTTCATCATGACGGAGGGGTGTCACGGCCGATCTCGCCCGCAATGCGGGTGCCGAGTCGGAACGGTGCGGCTGCCGCTCAGTCGGCGGCTTGTGGTGTCCGCGACACGTGTTCGCCGTCGCGGTCGTCGCTCGCCGCCTCGACGCGCTTCTTGGCGAGGATCAGCAACCCGGCGATGAGCGCAATCGGACCGGCGATCAGCAGGATCTCGTCCCAGCCGCCCTGATGGGCGAGCAACGCGCTCACGAGGTCCGATCGTACGGCCTTTGTTGATTGAATGTGCGTCGAGATGCGTGAACAGGTCGAAGCCACCATCGAAGTGATCCGTCCGGCGCTCCAGGCCGACGGCGGCGACATCGTGTTGCGCGATGTCGATGCCGACACCGGAGTGGTCGAAGTCGAGCTGGTCGGCGCATGCGGCACCTGTCCGGCGTCGACGCAGACCCTCAAAGCCGGCATCGAACGGATCATGCGCGACCGTGTCGACGGCGTCACCGAAGTGGTGAACGTCACCGAGGCCCTAGCGTGATCACCGTGGTGGCCGGACCGGCCCGGTGATCCGCCGCGGGGCTCCTCCCGAGGAGCTGTTCGATGCCGCCCTGTCGGGCGACCGCGCCGCGCTGGCCCGTCTGCTCTCCCTGATCGAGCGTGGCGACGAGGCTGCTCGGGTGATCGGTCATCTCGCCCACCCGCGCAGCGCCGACGGTTACACGATCGGCCTCACCGGCGCCCCGGGCGCCGGTAAGAGCACCTTGACCAGCTCATGGATCGGTCACCTGCGGTCGCTCGACATGGAACTTGCCGTGCTGGCGATCGACCCGTCGTCGCCGTTCACCGGTGGGGCGATTCTTGGTGATCGTGTGCGTATGCAAGACCACGCCACCGACCCCGGCGTGTTCATTCGGTCAATGGCCACACGGGGCCACCTCGGCGGCCTGTCGCTGGCCACGCCCGAGGCAGTGCGCGTGTTGCACGCCATCGGTCGCCAACTGGTGCTGGTGGAAACCGTCGGTGTCGGTCAGGTAGAGGTGGAAGTGGCCGGCAAAGCCGACACCACCGTGGTGGTCGTCAATCCGGGTTGGGGCGACAGCGTGCAGGCCAACAAGGCCGGCCTCATGGAGATCGCCGACGTGTTCGTGATCAACAAGGCCGACCGCGACGGCGTCGCCGAGACCACGCGCGACCTCATACAGATGCTCGACCTCTCCGATCTGCCCCACGACTCGTGGCGCCCGCCGATCGTGCCCACGGTCGGTTCGACCGGCGAGGGAGTTCCCGAGCTGTGGGCCGCCGTGCAAGACCACCGGGCGTACGCCGAATCGAGCGGACTCCTGCTCGAGCGACGCACGTTCCGCCTGCGCGAAGAGCTGCGCGAGATCATCGCCCAACGGCTCGGCCGGCGAGCTCGCGAGATCTGCTCGGGCGACCGCTGGGACGAGTTGACCGACGGCGTCGTCGCTCGCGAGGTCGACCCGTGGACGGCAGCCGACGAGATGTTGGCCCCCGTCGACGCGTAGAACCGCACGCCGGGTACAGCCTCCCGGGGCGGCTACTCGCCCGGCGCTGGTTGCCAGAGCTCGAACCGACGTCCGTCGCAGTCGATCGCCCAGCCGAAGTCGCCGTTGTCCGCGTGTTCGACGTCGTCGTCGACCTCCACACCCGCGGCGCGGAGCTGGGCGAGCATGCCGGCGAGGTCGTCGACGCGGTAGTTCACCATGAACTCCTGCCCGCTCGTGCCGAAGTAGTCGGTGTCGTCGACAAACGGCGCCCACACCGTCGACTCGCCGCCACTCCACCTCAGTGCGGCGCAGGGATAGTCGGGTTCGGGCTCGATGCCGAGATGTGCGCGGTACCACTCGATGGTGGCCGCTTGATCGCCCGAGCGGAAGAACACTCCGCCGATGCCGGTGACTCGTGCCATCGCGACAGTGTGGCCGCTGCGGCGCGGCCGGTGATCCGACCGATTCGTTCGGACTATTCCGGCGGCCGGTCGCGTAGCGACCACGCCGAGCGGGCGAGCCAGACGCCGCTGGTGACGAGCGCCACCATCAAGGCGCCGCACAAGAGATACGCGGCCGTCCGTCCGGTGGTGTCGTAGGTGGCGCCGATCACGATCGCCGTCACGCCGGCCGCCATCGCCTGCGCGGCGCCGAGCACACCCTGGGCTCCGGCCTGGCGCTCCTTGGGCACGGTCATCCCGACGGCCACACCGGCCGATGAGATGGTGAATCCGTCGGTCACCGCATGGACCATCGCCAGTGCGAAGATCCATCCCCCGGTGGGCAGGATCCCATACATCGAGATGTAGAACGCGCCCGCCAACAATCCGATCGTCGCCACACGGAACGGCCCGTACATCTGACTCAACCTGCCGCCGAGCGGACCGAACAGCACGAGCGGAACGGCGAACAACGTGATGCCCAGGTTGGCCATCCAGTCGGCCGTACCGAGGTCGTCGTGCACCACCGCCCACAGCGCGTCGAACCCACCGATCATCACGTACACCGCCGCCCCGAGGAGGACCGCGCCGGCAAATGGCTTGATGCGCAGGAGGTCGAGGGCCAGCCGAGCGGGCGCGTCGGTGGTGACCTCTTCCTCGACGGAGAATCGGGCCACGACCGTCATCAGGAGGAGCGTCGCTCCGGCGACGACGAAGAACGGCGCCGGGATGCCGAACGGCCCGACCAGTACCGCTGAGATCGCCGGACCCATGGCGAAGCCGAACACTTCGGCCGACAGCAGGCGGCCCAGATTGCGGCCGAGGTTCGCCGGGTCGGCGAGGATCACCATCCGTCGCACTGCGGGGACCGCCGCGCCGATCCCGACGCCAGAGATACAGCGGCCGATGAGGATCGGCGTGAGCGACGTGCCGATCGCCATCAGCAGCAACCCGGCGACGCCGATCGCCGTCCCGGCGAGGGCGACCGTGCGGGCGTGGCCGCGATCGGCCCACGGCGCGATGAACAACTGAGCGATGAACGCGGTGATGAACCCGAGGCCGATGACCACGCCGATCGCCGTCTCGCTGATCCCGTACTCGTCGCGGTAGTCGTCGACGATGGTGAACAGCACGCCGTAGCCGGCGGCGAGACACATCAGCAGGGCGCCGAAACCGGCCAAGGCCAGGCTCGACATGCCGGGCGCGGCGCGCTCGTCGACGGTGTCGGTGGTGGCCATCGGCGCCACGCTACAGATCGACTGTCGGCCGCCGATCAGCGGATTCTGTGACGTCGACTGCGACGTCGACTGGGATGTCGACTGCGACGTCGACTGGTCAGCCGGTGGCGACCAACCCGGTTTCGTACACGCTGGTCAAGGCCGGGTGGGTCGGCAGGGCGCGCACCGACACGCCCCAGGGGCCCGAGCCATCGGGGACGAACTCGCCGCGGTACGCGCCGTCGTCACCGCGCTCCAGTTCGACCACGTCGATCGCCCGCTCGTCGAACGCGCCGTCGGCGGTGAGCGGCCCGTGCACCGCCTGCACGATCAGGTCGTCGGGAGCGAGGGCGCCGCTGTCCACGGTGGCCACGATCGGCCGCGCCGAGCCGGCACTGCCATCGCCGACCGCCGACTCGTCGACCGACACGCGCACCACCACCGAGTTCCATCCCTTGGCGACCCGCGCCTTCCACGCCGCGAGATCAATCGACGCCGCGCCGTCGTCGGCGGTGCGCACCTGGGCCGACGCGGCGGCTGGCTCGTAGAGCGTGGTGACGTAGTCGCGCACCATCCGGCTCGCAGTGACCCGCCACCCGAGCGTGGCCCAGTTGCTCGTGACTCGGTCGATCCAGCCGGTGGGCAGGCCGTCGTCGCGGTCGTAGAACAAGGGCCGGATCTGGTTCTCGATCACCTCGAACGCGGCCGAACTCTCGCGGTGGTCGCGACGGCCGACGTCGCCGTCGTCGTCGAAGGTGGCGATGTCCCAGCCGTTGTCGCCGTCCGACATCTCGTCCCACCACCCGTCGCGAATCGAGCAGTTGAGCACCCCGTTCAGCGCCGCTTTCATCCCGCTCGTGCCGCACGCCTCCATCGGTCGACGCGGGGTGTTCAACCACACGTCGCACCCGTGGTACATCGTGCGAGCGATCCCGATGTCGTAGTCGGGTACGAACACGAACCGGTGGCGCACGTCGGCTTCGCTGGCCAGCCGGTCGATCTCCTGGATCATCGATTTGCCCGGGTGGTCGGCAGGGTGGGCCTTGCCGGCGAACACGAACTGCACGGGCCGGTCGGCATCGAGCAACAAGGCCCGGAGGCGGTCCATCTGTTGCAGGAGCAGCGTCGATCGTTTGTACGTGGCGAAGCGTCGGGCGAAGCCGATGGTCAACACATCGGGGTCGAGCAGGTCATGGCCCATGCGCTCGCGGACGAACGCGACCAGTTCGGCGCGGCCGGCACCGCGCACGTCCCACACCTCCCCACGGTCGAGATGGCGCACTCGTTCCCAGTCGTCGGGGCCGGCGAGATGCCAGTCGTCGCCGATCATCTGCGTGAGCAACTCGTCGACCCGGTCGCTCACCCAGCTGCGCGCGTGGACGCCGTTGGTGACGTGACCGATCGGTGTCTCGCTCGCGGGCAGCGCCGGCCACAGCGGCCCGAACATCTCCCGCGAAACCTCCCCATGGAGCTTGGCCACGCCGTTCGCCCGCGCGGCGACGCGCAGGCCCATCACGGCCATGTTGAAGTTGCCGTCGCCCTCGTCGTCGCGCACGCCAAGCCGGTACAGCGTGTCGAAATCGACACCGCACTCGGTGGCGAACGACTCGAAGTAGCGGGCGAAGAGCTCGCGGGGGAAGCGGTCGATGCCGGCAGGTACGGGGGTGTGCGTGGTGAACACCCCGCCCGCCCGTGTCGCTTCGAGCGCCGCGTCGAACGCCAGCCCACGACCCGTCCACTCGCGGATCCGCTCGAGGCCCAAGAACCCGGCGTGGCCTTCGTTGGTGTGAAACACCTGCGGGTGGATGTCGAGGGCGCGGAGGGCGCGCACCCCGCCGATGCCCAACACGATCTCCTGGCGCAACCGGTGCTCTTCGTCGCCGCCGTACAGACGGTTGGTGACGGCCACCGCCTCGGGCGGATTGCCCGCCACGTTGGTGTCGAGGAGATACAGCGGGATGCGTCCGACGTCGGCGCGCCAGACGCGCACTCGGGCGGCGACGCCTCCGAGGTCGACCTGCACCTCGACACCGGTTGGTCGTAGCCCGATGGCCCGCGGATCGAGGCGATCGTTGCGCTCGCCCTGCCATCCGTTGGCGTCGAGCACCTGGTGAAAGTAGCCCTCGCCGTACAACAGGCCGACCCCGATGAGCGGGATGCCAAGATCGGACGACGCCTTCAGATGATCGCCCGCGAGTACGCCGAGCCCACCGGAGTACTGCGGCACCGCTTCGGTGATGCCGAATTCGGGAGAGAAGTAGGCCACCGACTCGAGCCCGCTCGGCGAGTCGCCGCGGCGCTCGTCGAACCACGCTGGCGCTTGCTCGGCCGTGTCGAGCCGGGCGCGTGCTGCGGCGACCTCTCCGACGAAGTCGGCGTCGGCAGCAAGTTGCTCCCAGCAACCGGGCGACGTGCGTCGTACCAGGTCGGCGGGGTGCTGCCCGTTGGCGCGCCACGACTCGCCGTCGATGGTGCCGTCGAGTCGATCGAACAGGGCGGCCAGCCGGCGATCCCAAACCCAGTGGAGGTTGGTGGCCAGCGCAGACAGCGCGGCGAGCGGCTCGGGAATCCGGCTGTGAACGGTGAAGGTGTGGACCGGCTGCACCGCGCCGAAGCTACCGAGTGTGGTCAGCGCCCGCTCGCCGACGGCCACATGTCAGTCGCCGTCGTCGGTCACGGTGCCGGTGACGTTGCCGATGACCTGGTGGTAGAGCGCGGCGGTGGTGGCGGCAACATCGGGCCACGCATGCCGACGGGCGATCAACTGCGCCGCTGCGGCGCGCAGCGATGCGGCCAGCGCCGGCGACTCGAGCACCGCGGTGATCTGTCGTGCCAAGTCGTCTGGATTCCCCGGTTCGAAGGTGATGCCGGCGTCGGTGCCCTCGACCAGCTCGGCCAGCCCTCCGGTGTGGGCGACGATCAACGGTGCTCCGGCAGCCAACGCCTCGAGGGCGACGATGCCGAACGGCTCGTACAGCGACGGGACGACCACGCAGGCCGCACGGTGCAGCAGCGAGCGCAACCGTCGATCATCGAGATAGCCGGGCAACTCGATGATGTTGCTCACACCGTCGACGTCGATCTGGGTCTGGAGCTCGGCGAGGTACCGCCCGCGGCCGGCGATGACCGCATGCAGGTCGGGGTGTGTGCCGCGCAGTTGGCGCATCGCCCGCACGAGCACCTGAAAGCCCTTCTGATACTGCACCGAACCCCACGACATCACGAGCGGGTCGCCGTGGCTGCCCGCACCTGCTGGCGACGCCGGGGCCGGTTGCTCGGGGGCCCACAGGGTGGCGTCGATGCCGTAGGGAATCGTGCTGATGCTGTCGGGCGACAGCTCGAACGCCGACATCAGCTGATCGACCATCAGTTGTGTCGAGGCGATCACGTGGTTGGCCTCGAACGCCAGCCACCATTCGATCGAGTCGACGTCGGTGGCCGTGCCGCGGGGCAGGCGTCCGCCATGGCGCATCCGCTCGATGCCGTGCAGCGAGAGTACGAACGGCACGTCGGCCTGACGGGCGACGGTGTCGGCCGCCCAGCCGACTCGCCAGTCGTGGGCGTGCACGATCTCGGGTCGCCACGCGGCGCCGTCGTCGGTGGTGAGGTCCGTCGCCGCCCGCACCAGCGCGTGATTGCCGGCCGCCGTGCGGGCGACCACGTCGGTTGTCGACAGGTACGGCAGATCGACCACCGCACGCACCACGCGTTCGCCCTCGGTGAGCGGGCGGGCACGGGCCGAGCCCACCGTGAGCACCACCACGTCGTGGCCGGCGGCGTCCAAGGCGCCGGCCAGCCCAGCGACGTGGGCCGCCACGCCCCCCGACGACCGGGGCGGGTAGTCCCACGACAACAGCAGTACCCGCACGCGCCGGACTGTAGCGCTGCGTCGACACCCGACCTCGGAACAGCGCACCGGCGCGATGGCTACCCTGACGGCGTGTCCTCGAGTGATGCGCGCATCGGTGAGCTCGACCTGCATCTTTTCGCCGAGGGCACACACCGTCGATTGTGGGAACTGCTCGGCCCGCAACTGCTGATCGAGTCCGACATGGGCGAGCCGCCACCGAGCGGCGGCGAGGTCGAGGGCGTGCGGTTCACGGTGTGGGCGCCCGATGCTGCCGCGGTGTCGGCGGTGGGCGACTGGAACGGATGGACACCAGCTGCAATGCGTCCCGTCGAGGCCGACGGCCCCACGGGCTTGTGGTCGGTGGTCGCTCGCGATGCCCGTCCTGGTCAGTGCTACAAGTTCGAGATCGTCACCCGCGAGGGTCGCACCCTGCGCAAGGCGGACCCTCTTGCGCGCCAAACCGAGCCGCCACCGAGTGACGCCAGCGTGGTGCCTGCGCCGCCGCAGCATCGGTGGGCCGACGCCGCATGGATGGAGCGGCGCGGCGCGACACGCAATGGTGCAGCACCACTGCGCATCTACGAGGTGCACCTCGCCTCGTGGCGGCGCGACGCGCACACGTGGGACGAGTTGGCCACCGGTGTGGGCGACCACGTCGCCGCGCTCGGTTTCACCCACGTGGAGCTGTTGCCGGTTGCCGAGCATCCCTTCGGTGGGTCGTGGGGGTATCAGGTCACCGGCTATTACGCGCCCACCGCGCGCTTCGGCGACCCCGATGGCTTCCGCCGGTTCGTCGACACGATGCATCAGCGCGGCATCGGCGTGATCGTCGACTGGGTGCCGGCGCATTTCCCGCGCGACGACTGGAGCTTGGGGCGGTTCGATGGCACCGCCGTGTACGAGCACCCCGACCCGCGACTCGGCGAGCACCCCGACTGGGGCACATACGTGTTCAACTACGGCCGGCGCGAGGTGCGCAACTTCCTCGTCGCCAACGCCCTGTACTGGCTCGACGAGTTCCACGTCGACGGGCTACGGGTCGACGCCGTGGCGTCGATGCTCTACCTCGACTACTCGCGGGAGGCCGGCGAGTGGGTACCCAATGCGAACGGCGGCAACGAGAACCTCGATGCGATCGCACTGTTGCGGGAGACCACGTCGGTCGTCGGGGAAGAGTTTCCCGACGCATTGACCATCGCCGAGGAATCGACGGCGTTCCCCGGGGTGACCGCCTCTGTCGACGCGGGCGGGCTCGGCTTCACCCACAAGTGGAATCTCGGGTGGATGCACGACTCGCTCGAATACATGGGCCTCGACCCCATCCATCGCAAGTTCCACCACAACAAGCTGACGTTCGCCCTGCTGTACGCCTACGACGAGCGGTTCGTGTTGCCGTTGAGCCACGACGAGGTGGTGCACGGCAAGGGCAGCCTGCTCACCAAGATCGGCGGCGATGATTGGCAGCGGTTCGCCGGGCTGCGGGCACTGCTCGCATGGCAGTGGGCGATGCCAGGCGCGCCGCTGGTGTTCATGGGTACCGAGATGGCGCCGTGGCAGGAGTGGAATGCGTCGGCCGAGCTGCCGTGGCACTTGCTTGAACACGCACCGCACCGCGGGGTGCGCGATCTGCTCGCCGTGCTCAACCGAGTGAGCGATGCATGGCCGGCACTGTGGCGGCGCGATGACGAGCCCGGTGGTTTCCAGTGGCTCGACGCCGACGATGCTGCTGACAGCATCTACGCCTTCGTCCGGTGGGATGAGGGTGGCGTCGGCGCGGTGGCCTGTCTGGCCAACTTCACTCCGGTGCCGCGGCCGGGCTACCGGATCGGTCTGCCGTGGGGTGGCGAGTGGGAAACGGTGGTCGACACCGACGCGGCGGCCTGGTGGGGGAGCGGCTACCGCAGTACCGGGCCCGATGTCGACACGCTCGACCGCCCGGCCACTGCCGTTGTCGCCGAGGACACACCGTGGCAGTCGATGGATTCGTCGGCGATGCTCGACCTCGGGCCGATGTCGGTCGTGTGGCTCGCCGCCCGCAGCCCCGGCCTGTAACGCTGGTGTCTGACACCGTGTTACGGCTCACCCGTAACACGCTGTCAGACACCACCGTTACACAGTCGACGACTCGACGAGCTGCTTGAGCCGTGTGAGGTTCCGACGCCAGATCGGGCCGAGCACGAAACGACCGCCGATGCGTTCGCCGAGCCGGCCGGCGAACTACCACGGAAAGTCGAGGTGCTCCGACCACGAGAACCGACTGCGCGCTCCGCCGTCGAGCGGTTCGATGGTGAACACACCGGTGCCGGTGACGATGCCGGAGTGGACCACGCCCATGCGCCCGGTGGTCTGATCGTTGTCGACCGGCGTCCACTCGGTGACCTTCATGCGGTCGCGCAGGCGAATCGGACCGACGCGGGTGTCGGCGACGAAGGTGGTGCCGACCCCACGGGTCTGCTCCGACTCGAAGTGGATGGCGGCGGCGTCGGCCATCCAGTCGGCGTGCGACTCGATCGGCTCGACCACTTCCCACACCTTCGTCGGGGGCGCGTCGATGTCGATCGCCACGGTGACGTCGGAACGAGTCATTGGGGCGTCCCGAGCTGATGCGAGGGAGCGAGCGCCAGCGGGCGAGCGGTGGTACGCGGCCTGCGTGGCCGGGGAACGCCGTGACGGCTCACGCGAGCGCAGCCACAGTTCGCAACACGCCCGCGGCCTCCTCCGGCGGGATGATGTTGATCATCACGCCCGTGCCGCGCTCGAACCCGGCCTGCGATGTCAACTGTGGCCACACATGGGCGTGCCAGTGGTACTGACCCGTGTGTTGGTGCGGCGCCGTGTGGATGCCGAGGTTGAACGACACATCGCCGAGTGCGCCTTCGAGGAGACCGAGTGCATCGCGCAGCGCGATCCCCGTTGCCCGCAGGCTGGCTTCGGAAGCATCCTGCAGGTGCGGTTCGTGCGCACGCGGAATGATCAGCAGCTCGTACGGCATCCCGCTCCAGTAGGGGCAGATCACTGCGACGTCGTCGTTGGCGAACACCACGCGATGATCGGCGGCCAACTCGGCTTCCACCGTGGTGCACAACAAGCAGCCGCCGGCGAAGCGAGCGAAGGCTCGTTCCTCGTCGAGGATCTCACCCGGCACGAAGGGCAGGCCGAGGAGCTGGCCGTGGGGGTGGGCCAGCGAGGCGCCAGCTTCACGACCGTGGTTGATGATGAACTGGGTGTAGCGAACCTGCGGCAACATGGCGTGCTGGCGGAAGCGCCGCTGCAGGGTGAACATGAACTCGGCCGCATGATCGTCGTCGAGGTGGTGCAGTCGACCGTGATGGTCGGGGGAGAACACGAACACCTCGTGAATCCCGCTGGCCTCGGCCATCACGAACACCGGCCCCAGGTTGTGCACGGCGAAGGCGTCGTCGCCGTCGAACGCGGGATAGCGGTTGGGGACGACGCGCATCGACCAACTGCCGTCGGCCTCGATCGTTTCCAGCGCCGGTGGCGTGGACTCTTCGTTGCCCGGACAGAACGGACATGGTCGGTCGCTCTCGGTCAACGATTGGTCGCGCGGTGCGAAGTCGGATGGTCGTTCTGCCCGCTCGGCCACGATCGTCACCCAGCGCCCGTTGAGCGGGTTGAGACGCATCTGGCTCATTGCTGATCAGGATACGGGCGGTGTTGCCCCCGGCGGTGACACCTGCTCGATGTCGTTGCGTGCGCCGTCATCTGTCACATCGGCGATGTCGACAGGGTTGTCGTGGTCCAGGCCGTCGCTGGCGTCGCGTTCGGGACGATCTGCCCGCTCGGCGACGAGCTGTTGATGGTGTTTGCGGTCGAGACGATCGGTGTTCCATCGATGCATGCCCCACCCGATGAGCGCGCCGATGCCGAAGGCCAGCAGCCCACCGACCCCGTCGATCCAGAAGTGGTTCCCGGTGACGACGATGCAGAACAGCGTCGCTGCGGGATACAGCAGCAGCAGCCCTTTGGCCCACCGACGGCGCAGCAGCGGCCACACGGCGATGGCGCACCATGTGGCCCAGCCGATGTGCATGCTCGGCATCGCCGCGTACTGGTTGGAGATCGCTGCCACCGTTTCGGAGTCGAACGACCATGGGCCGCCGTACTCGGCGAGTGTGTCGACATAACCGAACCCGTCGACGGGACGGATGTTGCTCGGCACGCAGGCCCCGCCCCAGCTGCCCTCGACCTGTGCGGGACAGGGCACGTCGAGGAGCCGCGGCGGCATCAGCGGAAACCACGCAAAGCCGATGATCGCGAGCGCGGTCATCGCGGCGAGCGTGTTGCGCCACTGCGGGAACACGTCTTTGCGCTTCACGAACAACAGCACGAACACACCGAGCGTGACGATGAAGTGAGCGGTGCCGTAGTACACGTTCCAGAACTGGATGAATCCCCGGTACGGCAGGAACCATTCCTGGACGGTCTCTTCGTGGTACAGCCCGATCCACGACTCGAAGCGGATCACCCGTTCGGCGTTGGTGAAGGCGGCCGCCGGGATGCCGTTGTCGGCGATCGCGTTGGAGCCGAACTGGTTCCGGATCCACGAGTAGACCAGGTAGAAGACCAGCACGATCGACGCCTCTTTCCACCAGAACAGTCGGTGCGTACGTTCCGGTGCGGGCGCGTCGTCGATCGCCTGCATCGTCATCCAATCGTAGGCGCGGATTACGGTCCTCCGACATGGGTCGAGTCGAGGGTCATGCAGGGGAACAGGCAGTTGCAGCGATGGCTGCGTTCGGTACCGATGTGATGTTCACGTTGAACGGCGGCCACATCTGGCCGCTCTACGACGCAGCACGCAATCAGGACATGCGCGTGGTCGACACGCGCCACGAGCAGTCGGCGACCTTTGCCGCAGAGGCGTACGCCAAGCTCACCCGCCAGCCCGGCTTCGCTGCGTTGACCGCGGGGCCGGGGATCACAAACGGGATCTCGGCGATCACGTCGGCGAAGTTCAACGGAGCGCCGCTCGTGGTGATGGGCGGCCGCGCACCGCAGGGCCGGTGGGGCGCGGGTTCCCTCCAGGAGCTGGACCACGTGCCGATCGTGGAATCGATCACCAAGTCGGCGACCACCGTGACCGACCCTGAGTCGGCGGGTGCGGTGGTCCACGACGCCGCAGCAACCGCCCTCACGCCGCACCGTGGCCCCACGTTCGTCGACTTCCCGCTCGACGTGTTCGGTCCGTCGGAGGGCGACGTTCCCGACGGCGAAGTACCCGCCGGCGCGGACCCCGACGGCGAGGCGCTCGATGCACTGGCGCGGCTGGTGGCCACCGCCGAGCGTCCTGCGTTCATCGTCGGCTCCGACGTGTACTGGGCGGGGGCAGAAGCCGAATTGCGCGCCGCTGCCGAAGCGCTCGGCGTGCCGTGTTTCTTCAACGGGATGGGCCGGGGCATGTTGCCCGCCGATGATCCGCTGTCGTTCCTCCGGACGCGCGGTGTGCTCAAAGCGCGCGCCGACGTGGTGGTGGTACTCGGCACGCCGCTCGATTTCCGTCTCGGGTTCGGCGTGTTCGGAGACGCCACGGTGGCGCACGTAGTCGACGCGCCATCGGGGGTGGCCGAGCATGTCGACGTCCTCTCCGTGGCCGGCGACATCGGTGTGACCCTCGGCACGCTGGCCGAGTGGCGCGGTGATCGAGTCGACCACACCGAGTGGATCGCTGAGTTGCGCACCGCCGAGCGGGCGGCCGCCGAGCGCGACGGTGCGCTGCTCACCGCCGACCAGGATCCGATCAAACCCGGTCGCATCTACGGCGAGTTGCGCCAACGTCTCGACCGTGACGGCGTCGTGATCTGCGACGGCGGCGACTTCGCGTCGTATGCCGGCAAGTTCATCGAAGTCTACGAACCCGGGTGCTGGCTCGACACCGGGCCCTATGGCTGCCTCGGCAATGGACTGGGGTACGCGATTGCGGCGCGCGTGGCGCGCCCCAACTCGCAGGTGGTGCTGTTACTCGGCGACGGCGCAGCCGGGTTCAGCCTGATGGACGTCGACACGCTCGTCCGCCACGAACTCCCCGTGGTGATGATCGTTGGCAACAACGGGATGTGGGGACTCGAGAAGCACCCGATGCAGGCGATCTATGGCTGGGACATGGCCTGCGACCTGCAGCCCGAAACCCGCTACGACGATGTGGTGCGGGCGCTCGGCGGCGCTGGAGAGACCGTGCGCTCGCCCGGCGAGGTGGGACCGGCCCTCGATCGCGCGTTCGCGTCGGGCGTGCCCTATCTGGTGAACGTGCTCACCGACCCCGACGACATCTACCCGCGCTCGAGCAACCTCGCCTGATCATCCGCTCATCACCGCGTACGTAGCGGGCCCGCCCGCACTCGTCCGATTGCGTAGGCGGTTACGGACGACCCGTCGACCGTCATTGCTCACGATGACGGCATGTACTCGATATCCCTCCGTACGACGCAGAGCCGTCGGATGCGCGCCCCTCGTCGCGGCGGTCGCTTCCGTCGCCGCCGCGATCGTTGTCGCCGCACCAGCCCAACCAGTCGCCGCCGAGCCAACGGCCTTCGATCGTCTGGAAGGCGGCCCTGGTAGCGAGGCGTTCGGCAGCGCCGTGACCGTGTTGACCAATGGCAACTACGTCGTCGTCGACCCGCTGCACGACGCCGGCGGCGTCGCCGACGTTGGCGCGGTGCACCTCTACGACGGCGCAACCGATCGACGCATCAGCACCCTGACGGGATCGAGTGCGCAGGATCGTGTCGGCTCGAAGGGTGTGGCCGCGCTGGCGAGTGGCGACTTCGTCGTGGTCAGCCCTCAGTGGAGTATCGGCGGCGGCGCAGCGTCCGTGGGTGCAGTGACCCACGTCGATGGTGTGCGCGGACTCGACGGCGTGGTGACGACCGCCAACAGCTTGCACGGCACGAATGCCCGCGGACCAAGTCGGCGGCGAAGGCGTGACCGTGCTGACGAACGGCAACTACGTCGTCGTCAGTCCGCGGTGGAACACGAACGCGACGCTCCGAGTGGGTGCGGTGACCTTCGCCAATGGCGACGATGGCATCACCGGCGCGGTGACGGCCGAGAACAGCTTGCGCGGCTCTCAGACTGACGACTTGGTCGGGCAAGGTGGTGTGGAGGCCCTCAGCAATGGCAACTACGTCGTGTCGAGCCCGTGGTGGGACGACGACACGGTCGCCGACGTCGGCGCGGCGACGCTCGCCAACGGCACAATCGGGCACACCGGTGTGGTGACGGCCGGTAACAGCCTGCACGGCAGCACCGCAGAGGACTACGTCGGCCTGATGGGTGCGACCGCGCTCTCGTCGGGCAACTACGTCGTCACCAGTCCGTACTGGGACAACGCCGGCGTCGTCGATGTCGGCGCTGCGACGTTCGCCAGCGGAACGAGCGGGCAGACGGGTCCGGTGACTGCCGCCAACAGCCTGCACGGCACGACGCGTCAGGACTACATCGGTGGCTTCGGGACGACCGCACTGACCAACGGGAACTACGTCGTGGCCAGCCCGAATTGGGACCACGGCACGACCGCGGACGTGGGCGCGGCGACGTGGGGGCAACGGCGTGTCGGGCCTCAGCGGCCCGGTGAGCGACAAGAACAGCCTCCACGGCGCGTCGACGGGCGATCGGGTCGGGCTCAGCGATGTTCTGGCGCTCACCAACGGGAACTACGTCGTGTCGACGTCGACGTGGGACCTCGGCGACGTGGAAGACGTCGGCGCCGCCACGTTCGGCAACGGCACCACGGGTTCGACGGGTCCGGTGACCACCGCCAACAGCCTCCACGGCACGACGCAGCACGACCGGGTGGGGATCTCCCCGATGGTCGCCTTGGCGAACGGCAACTTTGTCGTCGTCAGCCCGTCGTGGGACGGCCCGACCGCTCAGAACGCTGGGGCGGTCACCTTCGGGAACGGCACGAGCGTTCTCTCGGGGCCGGTGACCATCGCGAACAGCCTTTACGGCACGAGCGTCGACGACCGAGTCGGTGAAGGCGGCGCAGTGGCGCTGGAGGAGGGCGGGTATCTCGTCCTCAGCCGCAGCTGGAACAACGGAAGCATCGACGACGCGGGTGCGGTCACCTTCGGGAATCGGACAACCGGCGTTGCTGGCCCGGTGTCGACGGCGAACAGCACCTACGGGACGACAGCGGGCGACAACGTCGGCGACGATGCCGTCGCATTGCACGGCGGCGGTGCCGTGGTCGTCAGCGCGCGCTGGGATGCGGCAGGAGTGGTCGACGCAGGCGCCGCGACGTACGTTCCCGGTGGTGGTCGTGTCGGGCCCGTCGACGCCAGCAACAGCGCCATCGGCACGCCGCCGGGCAAGGTCGACCTGGCCGGCGCACGGCTGACCACCAGCCGCTCTGTGGTCGTGCCGACAACCCAGAATCAGGCGCTGCTTCTGCGGCTCGACCCGCCGCAGGCGCCGCAGCCCGCCCCGGACGATCTCGGGATCGTCACGGTCACACCGGGTCGGTTGTTCGAGACGAGGGCAGGGGAGTCGACCGTAGATAGTCGTCAGGAAGGGATCGGTCGCCGGACCGCGCAACAGGAGACGGTGGTCGAGGTCGCTGGTCGTCATGGTGTGCCGTCGTCGGCCACTGCGGCGATGATCAACGTCGCGGTGATCGACCCTGACGAGCGTGGATTCGTGGCGGCGTACCCGTGTGGTGGCGATCGGCCGCAGGCGTCGATGCTGAACTACGCCGCTCAGCAGACGGTGGCCAACGGCGCCGCCGTCGAGCTGTCGGCTGATGGGACGTTGTGCGTGTACACCCATCGGGCCGCCGACATGATCGTCGATATCACCGGGTACGTGCCGGAGAACTCAGCGGTCGGAACGTTGGTGCCGGGTCGTCTTGTCGAGACCCGGCCGGGGGAGCGGACGGTCGACGGTGTGCAACAGGGCATCGGCCGCCGAGCTGCGGGACAGGAGACGGTCGTGCAAGTCGCTGGGCGCCATGGCGTACCCGCCGATGCGGCCGCCGGCGTGTTCAACATCGCCGCCGTCGACGCCGACGAGCGCGGGTTCATCGCGGCCTACCCGTGCGGGGCCGAGCGCCCTGGGGCGTCGATGCTCAACTTCGCCGCGGGGCAGACGGTGGCCAATGGTGGGACGATCGAATTGTCGGCTGATGGGACGTTGTGCGTGTACACCCATCGGGCGCTGGACTTGATCGTCGATGTGACCGGGTGGGTCGCTGACGCCGAAGCGATCAGCACGGTGACGCCGGCGCGGCTGTTGGAGACGCGCGCCGGTGGGTCGACCGTTGACGGGCAACAGCAAGTTGTGGGTCGTGTGGCCGCACGCCAGGAGGTCGTGGTCGATGTTGCGGGCCGGGCCGGTGTCCCCGTCGGGGCGACCGCAGCGATGGTCAATGTCGCGGTGGTTGCTCCCGACGACCGGGGGTTCGTCACGGCCTACCCGTGTGGCTCGGACCGGCCGACGGCGTCGATGCTCAACTATGCGGCCGGTCAGATCGTTGCCAACGGGGCGACGATCAAGTTGTCGGCCGAAGGCACCGTGTGCGTGTACAGCCATCGCACCACCGACCTCATCGTCGACATCACCGGATACTCACGGTGACTCCAGAGCCCTTCGTCCCGGGCGGCGCGCGGCATGGCGTACGTACTCTCGGCGCTGACGTGCGTAGTCGCTACGGACGCACAGCTCGTGTTCAACCATCACGATCGATGTGTGGAATCGAACATGTATCTCTCACGCACGCTGTCCTCGATCCGGGCCATCGGATGGCTCGCGGCGGTTGTCGGCGTTGTCCTCGCGCTCGCCGGACTGATCGTGCCATCATGGGTAACAGCGTCCGAGACGACCTACGACGAGCTGCGGCGCGACGACGGCGGCGAGTTCGGGCTTCATGCGGTCGTCCTGGCCAACGGGAACATCGTCGTGACCGATCCCGGGTACGACGACGGGGACACGTTGAACGTCGGGGCGGTCTACCTATACGACGGTACGACCGAGAGGGTGATCAGCACACTGACCGGCACCTCGGCGAACGACAAGGTCGGCTCGGGCGGCGTGGTGGCGTTGTCCACCGGGCACGCCGTGATCACGTCATTGAGTTGGGACGACGGAGAGGTCGCTGACGTCGGTGCGGTCACCTTCCTCAACGGCGACACCGGCGTCGTTGGAACTGTCACATCGGGCAACAGCCTTCACGGCTCGTCGCCGGGCGACAGAGTGGGCAACGGTGGCATCGTCGAATTGGCCAACGGGAACTACGTTGTCAGTAGCGAATCCTGGTCCAACGAGGTGACGCCCGCCGCCGGTGCGGTCACGTTTGGCAGTGGCGTCGACGGCGTCATGGGTCCGGTGACGGCACGCAACAGCCTGATCGGAGCGAAAGCGCAAGAGCGCCTCGGCAGTCACGACGTGGTTCCATTGGCCGGAGGTGGCTACGTCGTCGTGCACCCCGAGTGGGACAACGGGATCGACCCCGACGTCGGCGCAGTGATCTTTGGTGATGGGGCGACGGGAGTGGTGGGACCCGTGACGACCGCGAACAGTCTGCACGGCACGAAGGTGGGCGATCGCGTAGGTGACGACGGCGTCGTTGCGCTGACAAACGGCAACTTCGTCGTCGCCAGCTCCCCGTGGGACAACGGATCCACAGTCGACGTGGGTGCGGTGACGCTGGGTGCTCCGCCTGATGTGACCGGTCCGGTGACGTCCGCGAACAGTCTGCACGGCACGAGGGTGGGCGACGAGGTTGGCGAAGGTGGCGTGACGCCGCTGACGAATGGCGACTACGTCGTGGTCAGCCCCTCCTGGGATCACGGGCCTCGGGCCGACGCTGGCGCGGTGACACTCGTTGCGGGGTCGGGCATGACCGGCCCGGTCACGTCGGCCAACAGTCTGCACGGCGCCCTGGTCGGCGACCGCGTCGGCGACGGTGGGGTGACGCCGCTGACGAACGGCAACTATGTCGTCGTCAGTACGTTGTGGGGGTCTGCCGTCGTCGGTTCCGAGGGTCTCGGTGCGGTCACCTTCGTCGACGGCGCGCTCGGACTGACCGGTCCAGTGACGACGGCGAACAGCCTGCATGGGTCGACGCCGGGTGATCGAATCGGCCGCCCGGGCGTGACGGCGCTGCCAAACGGCGACTACGTGGTGAATTCGAGGGATTGGTCGTCGCCGATCGCGGAACGGGTGGGCGCAGTCACGGCGGCCGACGGTGCCGTGGGCCTCACCGGTCCGGTGACGACGGCGAACAGCCTGCACGGAACGACGCGCTTCGACTTTGTCGGCTCGAAGGGCACGGTTGTGCTGCCGACCGGTGACTTCGTCGTGGTCAGCCCCACCTGGGACCTCGATGGTGTCAAGGATGTCGGTGCGGTCACCTTCGTTGCTGCCGCAGGTGGAACCGCCGGACCGGTCACCGCAGCAAACAGCTTGCACGGGGAACGCGCCGACGACGAGATCGGCAGCAACGAGGTGGTCGTGTCCCGCGGCGGCGGCTATCTCGTGCAGTCGCCGAGGTGGGATCGGGGGGCGATCGTTAACGCTGGAGCGGTGACGTTCGTACGGGCAGGACTCGGAGGGCTCACGGGGCCGGTCACGGCCGGGAACAGCCTGGTCGGGAGCACCCCGAACGATGCGGTCGGCTCGCAACAGGCCGTCGCCCTCGATCAGGGCGGGGTGATCGCGATGAGCTCGTTCTGGAACGCTGACGGGCGGCCGGTCTCAGGAGCGGCCACCTATGTTCCCGAGAGCGGACGGAGCGGCGAGGTCGACGCAACGAACAGCGCGATCGGCACACCACCTGGACGGCTCGGTAAACCCGTAGCCCGCGTGACGCCGACACGCACCGTCGTGATCCCCACCGTTCAGAATCGGTTGCTGATGCTGCGCCTCGATCCGCCACTGTTCCCACCGCCGGAAGTTCGTGACGTCGGGATCGAGACCGTGTCGCCGGGTCGGTTGCTGGAGACGCGGGTGGGGGAGTCGACTGTTGATGGTCGTCAGGCCGAGATTGGTCGTCGCGCTGCGGGTGAGGAGACGGTGGTCGAGGTGGCTGGTCGTCATGGTGTGCCCGAGTCGGCGACTGCGGCGATGGTCAATGTTGCGGTGATTGATCCTGAAGAGCGCGGGTTTGTCGCGGCGTATCCGTGTGGTGGTGATCGGCCGCAGGCGTCGATGTTGAACTATGCGGCGGGGCAGACGGTCGCTAACGGCGCGACGGTGGAGCTGTCGGCTGAGGGGACGTTGTGTGTGCACACCCATCGGGCTGCCGACTTGATCGTTGATGTCACTGGGTACGTACCGGAGAACTCGGCGGTCACGACGACGGTGCCTGGTCGGTTGCTGGAGACCCGTTCGGGGGAGCGGACCATCGACGGTGTGCAGGAAGGCATCGGTCGGCGGGCTGCTGGGCAGGAAACGGTGGTGCAGGTTGCTGGCCGTCATGGGGTACCGGAGGGTGCGGTGGCTGGTGTGTTCAACGTCGCTGCGGTTGATGCCGGCGAGCGGGGGTTCGTTGCGGCGTATCCGTGTGGGTCGCAGCGTCCCGGAGCGTCGATGCTCAACTACGGAGCGGGTCAGACGGTGGCCAACGGCGGTATGATCGAGTTGTCGGCTGATGGCACGGTGTGTGTGTACTCGCATCGGGAACTCGACTTGATCGTCGATCTGACCGGGTATGTCGTTGCTGCGGAAGCGGTCAGCGCGGTGACGCCGGCGCGGGTGTTGGAGACCCGTGTGGGAGAGCCGACCGTCGACGGCGATCAGCAAGGTGTTGGTCGTGTGGCGGCGCGCCAGGAGCTGGTGGTTGAGGTTGCGGGTCGGGCTGGTGTCCCCGTCGGTGCGGCCGCGGCGATGGTCAATGTGGCGGTGATTGATCCTGACGATCGTGGGTTCGTGACCGCGTATCCGTGTGATGGTGACCGGCCGACGGCGTCGATGTTGAACTATGCGGCAGACCAGACGATCGCCAACGGGGCGACGATCAAACTGTCCGCTGAGGGCACGTTGTGTATCTACACCCACCGGGCCACCGACCTCATCGTCGACATCACCGGCTACGCCCGCACCTAGACGCACCGACGCATCGACCGACCGGTACGTAGGGCCAGAGGTCCCTACCTACCGGTCGGTCGGCTGCGTACCGTCGGCGCGGTGAGCAGTGACGCCGCAGTCCTCCCGCGCCCCCGCACGCAGTCGCTGAACGACGTTCGGGCGGTCATCCCGGAGACGTGCTACGAGCGGCCCACGGGGCGCGCTGCGTGGACGCTGCTGATGGCGGCTGTGCTGTACATCGGCCCGACCGTCGGTCTGGTGCTCACCAACCAGTGGTGGGCCTTGCTCGTGTTGTGGCCGCTGGCCGGGCTGGCGATCTCGGGTTTGTTCGTGTTGGGCCACGACGCGTCACACGGGGCGTTGCTCGACTCCCGGCGAGCTAACCGGGTGGTCGCACAGCTGTGCATGGGGCCGAGCCTGCACGTGGAAGCGGCGTGGGACCTCGGCCACAATCGCATCCACCACGGCTACACGACACGCCAGGGATTCGACTTCGTGTGGCACCCGTTGACGGTCGACGACTATCGGGCGCTCAACTGGGCCCAGCGTCTGCGGCATCACTTCGAGTGGTCGTGGCTGGGGTCCGGGGCCTACTTCTTGCGCGAGATCTGGTGGCAGAAGATGTGGCGCTACAACCCATCTGGCAAGCGCCACGACGCAGTCGTCCGCGACAAGCTGGTACTCGGCTCGGCCATAGCGGTCGCGTTGATCGCCCTCGGCGCGCTGGGCGCGGTGATGGGTGGCTGGGTTGGCGCACTGTGGATGCCGGTCAAGGTGCTGGTGATCCCGTTCTTGTTGTTCGGGCAGATCATCGGCTGGACCGTGTACGTGCATCACGTCGATCCCGACATCCGTTGGTGGCCGCGCAAGGAGTGGTCGCAATTCAAGGGACAGATGGAGTCGACCACCGTGTTGCGAACGAATCCGTTGGGTGAACCGGCTGTGGTTCCACAACATCTTCGTGCACATCCCACATCACGTCGACGCGCGAATCCCGTTCCACCAGTTGCCGGCCGCTGCCGACGCGATCGCCGCTGAGTATCCCGACACCGTGCGGACATCACGGTTCTCCGCTCGTGCGTACATGCGCGCCACACGCGCCTGCAAGCTCTACGACTTCGACGAAGGACGCTGGCTGCCGTACTCCGCAGCGCGGTAACAACCCAACGCGGCGGCGTCCAGCCTCATGGTGCTGGAGAGTGCAGTGAGCCGTCGCCAATCAGACGGAGCTGCACTTCGATATGAAGCGCTCGACGTCGATCACCACTCGGGTGATCTTGCCGGCGGCGACCAGACCACCCGGGTCGCTTGCCGACACGGTGAACTTCAGACGGCGCCCGTCGATCTTCTCCAGTACCGCTTCGGCGACCACTTCGGCGCCGATCGGTGTGGGCTGTAGATGATCGAACTGGATGCGCATGCCCACTGTGGACATCCCCGGTTCGAGGGCGCCAGACAACGCGTTGCACGATGCCTCTTCGCACAGCGCAATCAGTCGTGGGGACCCCAGCACGTCGACGTTGCCGGAGCCGAGGGCACGAGCGGTATCGGCCTCGCCGACGACGAGCTTGGCATCGCCGCGCAGACCCGTTTCGAGCGTCACGACCCATCACGCTACTGCCGCGTCGGTGCGCTGCGACACCTTCCAGCGCGGTGCCGTTGCGGTGAGGGAATGCGCTCCCCGTGGGCCGCTTCGCTCACCGATGGCGTGGGGGCCTGCGCTGCGGTGAGGGAATGCGCTCTCCGTGGGCCGCTTCGCTCACCGATGGCGTGGGGGCCTGCGCTGCGGTGAGGGAATGCGCTCTCCGTGGGCCGCTTCGCTCACCGATGGCTGAGCTTCAGCAGGGCTGAACCAGACGCGCGGCTCGTAGGCTCGAACACGTGACGATCGTTGAGGAAACGTCCAGTCCGCTGATCGAGTCCGATGTGCTCGAACGAGTTCTCGCCGGGGCCACTCGGTCGGGCGCCGAGTTCGCCGAGGTGTACGCCGAGGACAAACGGTCGACGTCGGCGGGGCTCGACGACGGGCGCGTCGAGCAGGTCACCAGCGGTCGCGACCGTGGTGCGGGGATTCGCGTGGTCGCCGGCGACACCACCGGGTTCGCCTACACGTCCGACCTGTCCGAGCGGGGACTCACCGTTGCCGCAGACGCCGCGGCCGCCGCGGCTGCCGGGGGCGGCGGCGGAGTGAAGACGGTGGCCCTCACCAAGGCGGCGCCGCATCGCCCCAACAACGTGGCGCTCGAGCCCGACTCGGTGGCCAAGGCGCGCAAGGTCGAGTTGCTGCAGCGCGTCGACGAGGCTGCCCGCTCGGTCGGTGCCGAAATCGTGCAGGTGTCGGCGGGCTACGGCGACAGCCGCAAGCGCGTGCTGGTGGCCAACACCGACGGGGTGCTCGCCGACGACGATGTGGTCCGCACGCTGTTCCGCGTGAGTGCCGTCGCCGACGGCGACACCGGCATGCAAACCGGGTACCAGTCGATGGGCCACACGATCGGGTTCGAGGTCTTCGACACTGTCGACGTGGAGCAGCTCGGTCGCGAGGCGGCCCGCCAGGCGATCACCAAGTTGGCTGCCCGCCCCGCGCCGTCGGGCGCGTTGCCCGTCGTGATCAAGCACGGCACCGGCGGCGTGCTGTTCCACGAGGCGTGCGGCCATGGCCTCGAAGCCGATCACATCCAGAAGGGCGCCAGCGTGTACGCCGGCAAGGTCGGCGAACTCGTCGCCAACCCGCTCGTCACTTTGGTCGACGACGGCACCATGGCAGGGGAGTGGGGCACGCTCGGTATCGACGACGAAGGCCACGTCACCCAGCGCAACGTGCTCATCGAAGACGGCATCCTCACCGACTACATGTGGGACTTCCTGCGAGCTCGCAAAGAGGGTCGTCCACAGTCGGGGAACGGGCGGCGCCAGAGCTATCAGCACCTACCGATGGTGCGGATGACCAACACCTTCGTGCTCGACGGCCCCGACGATCCCGACGACATCATCTCGTCGACCGAAAACGGCGTGTACGTGGCCAAGCTCGGCGGCGGCAGCGTCAACACGGCATCGGGCGACTTCGTGTTCGGTATGACCGAGGCGTATCTGATCGAGAACGGTCAGATCACCGAGCCGCTGCGCGACGGCAACCTCATCGGCAACGGCCCCAAGGTGCTGACCGACATCGACATGCTCGGCAACGACTTCTCCATGGGCAGCCCCGGCACGTGCGGCAAGGACGGCCAGGGCGTGCCGGTGGGCGACGGCCAGCCGACGCTGCGCGTCAAGTCGCTCACCGTTGGCGGCACGGCCTGAGGGAGCGCGCAGTGAGCTGTTGTTGCGTTCCCCGGCCACGCAGGCCGCATGTGGTTGCTCGCTCGCTAGCGCTCGCTCCCGCGCATCAGGGGTGGTCGTGCTGTGAGTGAGTTGCAAGCGATCGCCGATCGGGTGATCAATCAGGCGGCGACCGGGGAACAACTCGAAGCGTTCGTGTCGCGCGGCGGTGAAACCGAAGTGCGCGTGTACGAGGGCGACGTCGAGCACTTCGTGTCGGCGCAATCGGAGGGCATCGGGATCCGGGTGATCCGCGAGGGCCGCACTGGGTTCGCGTATGCCGGCACGCTCGACGAGGCGGCGATCGTCGAGGTGCTCGCTGAGGCCCGCGACAACGTCGAGTTCGGCACCGCCGACGAGTGGGCCGGGTTGGCTGAGCCCGACGGCGTCGAGCCCACCGATCAGGTGTTGTGGAACGACGAGCTGGCCGAGTTTCCCGCCGACCAGAAGATCGATCTGGCCAAGGAGCTCGAGAAGCTCACCTCAGGTGGAGATCCGCGGGTGCGCGTCGACGACGCCAACTACGCCGATGCGCACGCCGAGGCCGCGGTCGCCTCCACCACTGGCATTCGTCGTTCGGGCCGTGAGAACGGGTGCTACGTATCGGTATCCACGCTCGCCGACGAGGGTGAAGGCGACGACGCCGAGACGCAAACCGGGTTCGGGTTCTCTGTCGGCCGTTCGCCCGCCGAGTTCGATCTCGAACGGGCTGGGCGCGAGGCGGTCGAGCGAGCCACGCGTTTGCTCGGCGCCACCCAGCCGCCGAGCGAACGTCTTACGGTCGTGCTCGACCCGTTCGTGACCGCGCAGTTCCTCTCGGTGATCTCGTCCACTCTGAACGGCGAAGCCGTGGTGAAGGGTCGCTCGCTGTTCCGGGATCGGATCGGTGAACAGGTCGCTGCGCCCGGTGTCACGTTGGTCGATGATCCGACCAACCCGCTCGCCTACACCGCGACCGACGTCGACGGCGAAGGGCTCGCCGCGCGGCGCAACGTGTTGGTCGACGACGGTGTCCTCCAGCGGTTCGTGCACAACTCGTACTCGGCACGCCGCGCCGGTGCCGTGTCGACGGGCAATGCGACCCGTGGCGGTTTCGCTGGCACTCCGGGCGTCGGTTGTCTGGCGCTCTCGCTCGTTCCCGGCACGAAGACGCAGGACGAGCTGATCGCCGGCATCGATCGTGGTCTGCTCGTGCAGCAGATGCAGGGGTTGCACTCGGGCGTCAACCCGATCAGCGGCGACTTCTCCACCGGCGCCGCCGGCCTGCTGATCGACAACGGCACGGTGGGCGCACCGGTCCGCGAGGTCACCATCGCCTCGACGCTGCAGAAGATGCTCCTCGACATCACCGAGATCGGCGGCGACATCGACTGGTTGCCGATGCGTGCGGCCGGGATGAGTCTGGTCATCACCGACGTCACAATGTCGGGCACCTGACCTGCAACGAGGTGTCTGACACCGTGTTACGGACGAGCCGTAACACGGTGTCAGACACCACCGTTACACGGTGTTGTGCTCAGCGGGTGTAGCCGGTCACGTCGAGGATCAGGTCCGTCTGGCGGTGGTTGTAGGCGCAGATCGTGCCCTCGTCCGACAACTGAATCGTCGCATTGTTGGCGATCGTCTGACCATCCTGGTGATTCAGGTTGGACGTACCTGGCTGTGGCTGATCGCATGGGAACAGGCGAACGAAACCCGGCCCGATCGGCATCACCGACGCCACGTTGACCATCACCGCCGGCGTCGATGCCGGGATGCCGGCCCGCCCAGCGATCTGGATCGTGGTGACCTGCTGCGGCTCGATGCGCCCGACACCTTGCTGCTGACCGTCGAAGGTCGGCTGGCCGGGACGGGTCTCGAAGAACCGCTTCGGCTCGAACGTCACCGGCGAGGCGCCGTCGACGTGGTAGCCGGTCGCGTCGACCACCAGATCCATCTCGCGCTGCGTGAACACGCACACCGTGCCACCGGCACCGATTGCGATCGTTGCGCCGTTGGCGATCGTCTGGCCAGCGGCGTAATTGAGGATCGACGAATCCGACGGGGCACCACCGCACGGGTAGGCAGCGACGTAGCCGTTGCGTTCCGGACCGATCACGGCGAAGTTGAGGATTGCCGCCGTGGCGTCGGCGGGGATGCCTGCACGGCCAGCGACCACGATCGTGGTCTCGGTGCCGGCACCGCGACGCCCAGCGCCTTGCTGCACGCCATCTACGGTCGGCTCCTCCGGACGGCTCTCGAACAGCCGAGCCGGCGTCATCGTGTCGACCGTGGATCCGAACGGAATGAATCCGGTGACGTCGACGACGTAGTCGGCCGAACGCTGGCTGAAGAAGCACAGCGTGCCGTCGTCGGCGAGATCGATGGTCGCCGAGTTGGCGATCGTCTGGCCCGCCTCGTAGTTCAGCGTGGACGCGTCGGGCTTCGGCGCATCGCAGGGGTAGGCCGTGGCGTGGCCGTTGGCTCCCGGATTGATTGCCGTGAGCGTGATGATCGCCGCGGTCGCGTCCGGATCGACACCGGCGCGTCCGGCGACCTCGACCGTGGTGACCTGTCCGGGTGTGCGTCGTCCGATTCCTTCCTGCAGACCGTCGACGGTTGGTTCGCCTGCCCTGGTTTCGAGCAGACGGCCCGGGTTGACGGTGACGATTCCCGCAGGGTCGAAGATGGTCCCGGTCGGTAGCGAGACAGCCGGGAGGAAATCGCCCATCTCGCCCATGCCGTCGCCGATGTCGCCGATCACGCCGAGGCCGAGCTGGCCTTGGGAGTTCTTGCCCCAGCAGCGCAGCGAGTTGTCGTCGAGGATGGCGCAGGTGTGCTCATCGCCCGCGCCAACGGCGGTCACGGACCGGTCGGTGCCGAGCATGATCGGGAGCAGGAAGTCCTGCATCTCGAGGGCATTGTCGCCACGGTCGTTGGTATCGCTCTGGCCGAGCTGGCCATTGCCGTTCTCGCCCCAGCACTTGAGGTTGCCGTCGGCGAGTCGGGCACAGCTGTGGCGGTTGCCGGTGGCGATCGCCACGACGCTGACGTCGGTGCCGAGCGGCACGTTGGGCAGGTTGAAGCCCATCTCGTTGGCGTTGTCGCCGCGGTCGAACGTGCTGCTGTAGCCGAGACGCCCTTCGGCGCCTTCGCCCCAGCACTTCACCTCGGCGTTGTCGAGCAACGCACACGTGTGGACTTGTCCGGCCGACACTGCGGTAGCCGTACGTCCGTCGCCCAGCGACACCGCCGGGAGGCTGTCGCCCATTTCATTGGCGCCGTCGCCCCGATGGGTGGTGTCGCCGAGGCCGAGCTGGCCGACGGCGTTGCGTCCCCAGCACTTGAGCACGTCGTTGTCGAGGATGGCGCAGGTGTGGGCTTCGCCCGCCGAGAGGGCCGCGACCGACCGGCCTGCGCCGAGGTTGATCGGGGCCAGGTTGTCGCCCATCTCATCGGCCATGTCGCCGATCGTTGCTGTGTTGCCTTGGCCGAGCCGGCCGAATCCGCCGGACCCCCAGCACTTCACCGTCGCGTCGTCGAGCAGCGCGCAGGAGTGTGTCGACCCCACGGCGAGGCCGCGGGCCGTACGTCCGGTGCCCAACTCGACCACCGGGAGGTCATCGCCCATCTCGTTGGGGTCGTCGCCGCGGGCGAACGTGTCGCCGTACCCGAGTTGGCCGGAGAGGTTTGCGCCCCAGCACTTGACGGTGCGGTCGTCGAGCAGCGCACACGTATGCGCGTTCCCTGCTGCCAGCGCAGTCGCGGTGCGGCCGGTTCCGAGGTCGACGGCCGGCAGGTTGTTGCCCATGTCGGCCGCTTGGTTGCCGCGATCCATCGTGTCGCCGTACCCGAGCTCGCCGGAGAAGTTGTTACCCCAGCAGAACACCTGGCCCTGAGCGCTCAGGGCGCATGTGTGATCACGGCCGGCGGCGAGGTCGATCCAGTCACCGCCTGGATGCACGCCGGGTCCGGCGCTGGCTGGTGCAGCGGAGACGGTGAGGAGGCCGATGGCGACGGCAAGTGTCGCCAAGAGTGCCGTGAGCTGATGAGTAGTGCGGATCGTGCGTTGATACCCCATGGCGGAATTCCTTTGTTGCGTGCCCGGCCACTCCGGGCGTCACCGATCCTGACGGCCGACCCGCCACCGCCTTACGCGGTCATTCGAAGATTCTTCGCCTCAGATCGTCCGGCCCGTGTCGTCCCAATACTTGGCTCGCAGCTCGCGCTTGGGCAGCTTGCCGGTGGCGGTGCGCGGGAGTTCGACGAAGTCGAACGATCGCGGCGCCTTGAACCCGGCGAGCTTGTCGCGACACAACGCCTTCAACTCAGCCTCGACCCGTTCCGGATCGGCGCCGTCGACCAGCTGTACGGCGGCCTTCACCTCTTCTCCGAAGTCGTCGTTGGGCACACCGAACACCCCGACGTCGGCCACCTCCGGGTGGGTGATGATCACGGCCTCGATCTCTGCGGGGTAGATGTTCACTCCGCCCGAGATGATCATGTCGATCTTGCGGTCCGACAGGAACAGGAACCCGTCTTCGTCGAGATAGCCGATGTCGCCGAAGGAGAACACGCCGGGTTCGAGGTGGGCTCCCTTGGTCTTCTCCTCGTCGCCCAGATACTCGAAATCGATGCCGAGCAGGCTCTTCATGTAGATCTGTCCGACCTCGCCGGGCGGCAACTGCTCACCGTCGTCGCCGATGATCATGATCTCGGTCACTGCGGTCGCCTTGCCGACCGTTCCCGGCTTGGCCAGCCAGTCCTCGGAGTTCACGATGGCCCCCGTACCGGCGCCCTCCGACGCGCCGTACAGCTCGTTGATCACCGGACCCCACCACTCGATCATCTGCTGTTTCACCGGTGGCGGGCACGGTGCCGCAGTGTGCATCACGAACTTGAGGCTGTCGCCGGAAAACGCTGCCTTGGTCTCGTCGGGCAGCTTGAGCATGCGAGTGAAGAATGTCGGCACTGCGTAGTAGTGGCTCACGGAGTAGCGATCGATGAGCTCGAGCGTCTCGGCCGCATCCCACTTGCGACGCATGATCAACGACGCACCCAGCAGGAACGGAACACCGCAGAAGGCGAGCGGTCCGGCGTGATACAGCGGCGCATTGCACAGCACGACGCTGTCGTCGTCGACGGGATTGCCGTACAGCATCATCAACATGCCGAGCTGCTCCGCCGCGGCTTTGGGGTCCCCGCCGACGGCCTGCAGCGTCGACTTGACGCCCTTCGGCCGTCCGGTCGTGCCCGACGTGTAGAACATGGTCGCGCCAGCGAACTCCTCGGCCGGTTCGTCGGGGGAGGCCGAGGCGAGCAACTCGTCGTAGGCGGTGAACCCGTCGATCGGCCCGCCGTAGGCGATGCGCACCCCCACGCCCGATTGTTCGGCGGCGGCGAGCGCTATCTCGGCGAACTCGGCATCGGCGACGAGTGCGTCGGCGCCCGAGTTCTCGAGGATGTAGGCCACCTCGTCGACCGAGAAATGCCAATTGACCGGCACGCTGATGGCCCCGATGCCGCCAGCCGCGCCGAGCACCTCGACCCACTCTCTTCGGTTGTTGCCGAGCAGCGCGACCGTCGAGCCGATACCGAGACCCAGTCCGCGCATTCCGGCGATCAGCCGGTTCTCCCGTTCGTTGAACTCGCGCCACGTGAGATCTCCGACCTCGTCGGCGATCGCCAGCTCGTCGCCTCGTGCGGCGACCCGTTCCAACAGCGTCGACACCATCGGCGCCCCCTTTCCCCACCGGCATCCTAGGCAGCCAACCTCCCACCAAAATCCCGTGGATTTCCGGCGCCTCGCGCCGGTTCTGGCGAACAGAATCGCGTGCTCGGCCCCGGATCGGGTGCCTCGGCCGGACCGGCGTTACCGTTGCCGGCGTGGGAGTACCCGCCGCCGCAGCGATCGAGCGGCATCCGCATCTCGCCGAGCCGCTCGCCGACGGTTGCGTGCGTGTCGATCTGCACAGCCACACGATGTGGAGTGGCGACTCGACGACCACCCCCGATGAACTGCACGACGCCGTCATCGCGACGGGGATCGACGTGTTGTGCATCACCGACCACAACGCCGTCGCCGGTGCAGTCGAACTCGCCGATCAGCTGCCGTGCAGGGTGATCGTTGGCGACGAGCTGCGTACTGCGATGGGTGAGATCATCGGCCTTTTCCTCACCGAGCGGGTACCGATGGGTATCGGCCACGTCGAGGCGGCGCGGCAGATTCGTGAGCAGGGCGGTCTGGTATACATCCCACATCCGTTCGATCCGATGCGCCGCAACCTCGCCGAGTCGGCGCTGGAGGAACTCGCTGCGGAGGGTCTGATCGATGCCGTCGAGGTGCTGAACTCGAAGACGTCGCTGTCGAGCCTCAATCGCCGTGCTGCTGCGTTCGCTGACGACCATGACCTGCTCGCCGGCGCCGGTAGCGATGCCCACGTTCCCGATGCACTCGGTGCGGCGTACGTCGAAATGCCCGACTTCGACGATGCCGCATCGTTCCTGAAGGCGCTCGGTAGTGGCCGGATCGTTGGGCACCACTGGGACAAGCCGCGGCCGTGGACGCCGCGCATCGTCCCTTCCACCAGCTCGACCTGACCGCGCCGGGGGCACGCGCAACCGCTAGACAAGGCGAGCGTGCCGATCTACCAAGCGATCATTCTCGGGATCGTGCAGGGACTTACCGAGTTTCTGCCGATCTCTTCGAGTGGTCACCTGTTGCTCGTTCCCTGGCTGTTCGGGTGGGAGGAGCTCGAGTCCGACTCGCTGAAGAAGTCGTTCGACGTGGCGCTGCACCTCGGCACGTTGGTCGCCGTGGTCGCCTACTTCTGGCGGGACGTGACGACCTACATCGTCGAAGGCACCAAGCTGGTGTTCCAGCGTCAGCGACCGACGACCACCGAGGGCCGCTTGGCCTGGCTGTTCGTGCTGGCGACACTGCCCGCAGCGGCGGTGGGCGCGTTGTTCGAGGATCAAATCGACTCTGCCCTGGGCACCCCGACGATCATTGCCGTCTCCCTGATCGGCTTCGGCCTGCTGCTCGGGTGGGCCGACCGCACTGCAGGCACCCGCAAGGTCGAGGGGTTCCGTGCGAGAGATGCTCTCACCGTCGGTGCCGCCCAAGCGCTGGCGCTCAATCCGGGCACGTCGCGCTCGGGGATCACGATGACCGCGGCGCGCTTCTTGAGGTTCGATCGAGATGCGGCGGTGCGCATCAGCTTTCTGATGTCGATCCCAGTGATCTTCGGCGCAGTGGTGTTCAAGGGCGCTGGCCTGATCACCGAAGGCATCCCGGAGGATCTGATCGTGCCGACGATCGTGGGCATCATCACGTCGGCAATCGCCGGCTGGATCGCCGTGTGGGGCACGGTCACCTTGGTGCGCACACACAGCCTGATGCCGTTCGTGATCTACCGCGTCGGCCTCGGCATCCTCGTCCTGGCCCTCATCGCCACCGGTGTGCGCTAGCGCGGTTCCGAAAAACCGGGGATATCCGGCGCGTCGCGCCGGATTCCGCGAACAGAACCGGTGTGGCCCACCGCAGTGACCGAGCTGTTCGCGGAATCACGTGCCTGGCGCCTGGAATCCCCGGTTTTTGGGCGCGTCGCCTAGGGGGCGATGGCGAGGGTTGCGGTGCTGGAGCTGGCGGCCGCGGCCACAGCGGGGGCGTCGCGCTCGGGGACTGCCACGTGCACGATGTCGTCGACGACGTCGACGACCACCCCGGCGTCGCTCACCGATCGTCCCTCGGCGAGCACATGCACGTGGTCGCCCATGGTGGCGATGGTGGTGTCGTACGCGCGGATGGCGATGGTCAGCGTGCCGTCCGGGGCCACGCCGGTGGTCGCCCCGGCGACATCGACGTCGGTGAGGACCTCACCAGCGGCGATCGACTGGCGGGCGATGGCATCGGAATCCAGCTGGTGGACCGCCGTCGCCGGAACCGCAGCCACCGGAAGCTCGATTGCGTCGTGCCCGATCACGTCGCCGGCATCGTGATCGTGCGCCGCAACGAGCACGATCTGTGTAGCCGTCCACGATCGGCGTGCCTGCTCGGCGTGGTCGACGGTGCCGTGCACCGACCAGGCAGCGACCGTTGCCGTCGCGATCACGATCGCCCAGTACACCCATCGGTGCTCCGACAGGAATCGGCGGAGTGTGTAGCCCATGAAGCCCTCCAGGCGCGTCGGCGCGCGCTCGGTCGTTGACGCGGCGCGAGGCGCGAACGGGCCGGCGAGGCCTACGAGGACGACGACGTCGAGGAGCTCGACGATGAAGAGCTCGAATCGGAGCTCTTCTTCGACTCGCCCGACGAGGACGAGTCGCTCTTCGACTCGCTCTTCGAATCACTCTTGTTGTCGGACTTCGAGCTGTCACCGCTGTTCTTCGACGAACTCGACGAACCGTTGCTCGACGAGCGGTTGTCGGTCTTGAAGAAGCCGGAGCCCTTGAACGTCACGCCCACCGGCTGAAACACCTTCTTGACCGGCAGCGTCTCGCCGGACTCGGGGTGGGTGTACTCGGTCAACGTCGGATCGGAGAAGGCCTGCTGGACCTCGATCGTCTCGCCGGAGTCGACGAACTTGTAGACGTACGTGGGCATCGGGGGCCACACGATATCGAGCGATCGCCCGACTCCCGAAGGTCGAGCCCAACCGGTGAGTAGGGTCGCCCGCATGCAGGTGCGAAGTGCAGTGATTCCCGCCGCCGGCCTCGGTACCCGATTTCTTCCGGCGACCAAAGCGGTACCAAAGGAGTTGTTTCCCATCGGTGACCGGCCGGCGTTGCAGGTGGTGATCGACGAGGCGCTGGGCGCAGGTATCGAACACATCGTGGTGGTATCGAGCCACGCCAAGCCCGCCGTCGAGGCGTATCTGTCGCCGGCCCCCGAAATGGTCGAGGCACTACGTGCGGCGGGCAAGGACGATGCCGCCGAACGCGTCGAGGCGATCGGCCGTGACTGGAAGGCCACCGTGGTGTACCAGGACGTGCCCAAGGGACTCGGTCACGCCGTCGGGTGCGCCCGCGAGGCTGTCGGCAACGAACCGTTCGCCGTGCTCTTGCCCGACGAGCTGATGGGCGATTCGTCGCTGCTCGCCCAGATGAACGGTGTGTGTGCGTCGACGGGCGGCAGCGTGGTCGCCGTGCTCGAAGTCGACCGTTCCAAGGTCAGTTCCTACGGGGTGATCGACCCATCGGGCGAGCGGTCGGCCGAGGGCGTGATCCCCGTACGCGACCTCGTGGAGAAGCCGCCGGTCGACGAGGCGCCGAGCAACTACATCCTCACCGGCCGATACGTGCTCACCGCCGATGCGTGGGATGAGATCGCGGCGCTCACGCCCGGCCGGGGCGGCGAGCTGCAGCTCACCGACGCGTTGCGCGCGCAGGCGGCGCGGTCGCCGTTCCACGCCGTGGTGGCGGATGTCGAGCGGTACGACACGGGCAACCCGCTCGGGTTCCTCACCGCCTCGGTCAGCCTCGGACTGTCGCACCCCGAACTTGCGGCGCCGTTGCGGGCCCACCTTGCTGACTTGTAGGCCGGTCCGTAGGTCGACGCTTGCGCTGGCGTCGGACATCAGCGGCACACCGTTCAGGTGCGGCGGAACAGGTCGGGGTAGTCGCGCACCAGGCCGTACTCGTCCACATCGAACCGGGTGACGAACCCCGAGTTCAGATTGGTGTACTCGAAGCGCCGCGGCGACACGTGGTGATAGCGCTGACGCGTGGGCTCCACGGCGAGCGTGTCGACGTCGATCATCGCCACGTTGATGTCGCCGGCGTCGCCCACATCGAGCTGCATCCGCCGGATCGGCAGCGTGTTGGTGAACGGGGTGCAACCGAGGTCGATGTCGATGCAGCCGTCGAGTTCGGGTCGGTGGGCGCCGTTGATCTCGCCCCACCGTCCGCCGCCGTCGGTGCCCAGCCACAGGTCGGGCTCGTCGAGGTCGCGGAACAGCAGGAACTGGCGCACCTGCCAGGTGGGTGAGAGGCGGATCACGTAGGTCACGGCTTCTCGTCCGACCTCGCCGGTGGCGGTCCAACCCTCGTTTTCCCAACGCAGTGAAAGGGTCTCGTCGGCGTCGTGCTCCCAGCGGCGCCACCGGGCGACGTAGCCATCGGCGGGAAATGCAGCGAGCGGCGTGGTCACGGCGGTCACCCTACGGGGCGCTTCGAGAGGGCCACCACGACGGCCGGTACCGTGGCGGTGTGACCCCGTTGGAAGATGCCCAAGCGTTCGTCCTCGGATCGTGCCCGCCTCTTGCCCCGATCGAGTTCGGCTTCCGTGACGCCATTGGCTTGGTCCTCGCCGAACCGGTGGTGTCGACCGAGCAAGTTCCGCCATTCGCCAACACGGCAGTCGACGGGTACGCAGTTCGTGCGGCCGATGTCGACCAGGTGCCGACCGAGCTGATCGTCGCCGACGAGGTGGCCGCGGGCGCGGCGTCGAGCCACCACCTGCAGCCAGGGGAGTGCATTCGGATCATGACCGGCGCCCCGATCCCCGCCGGGGCAGACGCCGTCGTGATGGTCGAGGACTCGGAACGACTCGGTGACGCTGACGGCGTCGAGCGCGTGCGACTCACTCGTTCGGTCCCGGTCGGTGCGGCCGTTCGTGCTGCCGGCGAAGACGTAGAGCCCGGTGACGAGCTCTTCGTTGCCGGCACGGTGATCCACCCGCCGGTTGCCGCCGTGCTGGCGAGCGTGAACGCGGCCACGGTCGTCGCCCACCGACGGCTCCGAGTGGCAGTGATGTCCACTGGTGACGAGCTGGTCGACGACGGCGCACCGCTAGAACCAGGCCAGATTCGCGAGAGCAACAAGACGATGCTGGCGGCGCTCGTCGACGACGCTGGCTGCGACGTGGTTGACCTCGGTGTGATCCCCGACGACGAGAACACCTTCGAACAGGTGATTCGCGACGCGGCCGCCAGCTGCGACGCGATCGTGTCGAGCGGCGGGGTGTCGATGGGTGACTACGACGTCGTCAAGGCGGTGCTGGGTCGTGTCGCCGACATGACATGGATGCAGATCGCCATCAAGCCCGCCAAGCCGTTCGCCTTCGGCCGTCTCGACGGTGTGCCGATCTTCGGTCTGCCCGGCAACCCGGTGAGTTCGCTCGTGAGCTTCGAGTTGTTCGCCCGTCCCGCATTGCGGCGGATGATGGGTCACCGCGAGCTCACGCGAGCGAGCACCGTGGCGATCGCCGATGAACCGCTCGCTCGGCGTGCCGATGGCAAGGTGCACTTCATGCGCGTGCAGAGCGAAGTAGGCGACGACGGTCGCCTCCACGTGCGGCCGGTCGTGGCCCAGGGCAGCCACCAGCTCGCCGCGACGGCGCTGGCCGATGCGCTCGCCGTGGTTCCCGACGGCGACGGCGTCGCCGAGGGTGGCGAAGTGGCCACGCTCGCCCTGCGCGGCGACCGCTGACTCTCGCCGGTGAGCGAGGCGGCTCACGGGGAGCCATGTCCCTCACCGCTCGTGTCTCGGCACCATCCCCGGTGAGCGAGCCGGCTCAGGGGGAGCCATGTCCCTCACCGCAGTCGTCGTGCCGCTGGGAAGATCCAGCTGGCGCGTCGATACGCTGGAGTAATGGAGGCGCAGCCGCTGATCGACCCGTTCAACCGGGTGATCGAAGACCTGCGCATCTCGATCACCGATCGCTGCAACTTCCGGTGCACGTACTGCATGCCCGAAGAGGGGATGACCTGGCTGCCGCGTTCGAGCGTGATGACCTTCGAAGAGATCGAGCGCCTGGCGCGGCTGTTCGTCACCCGCTACGGCGTGCGCGGCATCCGCCTCACCGGCGGCGAACCGACGGTGCGCGCCCAGCTGACCACCCTCGTCGAGCGGCTCGCCGCGATCGAGGGTCCGGCCGGCCCGGTCGACCTGGCGATGACCACCAACGGCGCGACACTTCGTCAACACGCTGCGCCGCTGCGCGCTGCCGGGCTGCGCCGAGTGAACATCAGCCTCGACAGCCTCGACCGCGCCAAGTTCGCCGAGATGACCCGACGCGACGAACTCGGCCGTGTGCTCGACGGCATCAGCGCGGCCAAAGAAGCTGGCTTCGACCCGGTGAAGATCAATGCGGTCGTCGAACGCCACGTGAACGACGACGAGATCGTCGACCTGGCGCGCTTCGGCCGCGATGAAGGCGTCGAGATGCGGTTCATCGAGTTCATGCCGCTCGACGCCGACGGCCATTGGGCCGATGAGCGGGTCGTCGGCCAGGACGAGATCGTCGAACGCATCGCCGCCGTGTTTCCGTTGGAGCAACTGCCTGCCCGCGGGGCCGCGCCGGCCGATCGGTTCCGCTATCTCGATGGTCGTGGCACGGTGGGGGTGATCCCCACGGTGACCAAGCCGTTCTGTGGCGATTGCGACCGCGTGCGGCTGACCGCCGAGGGCCAGTTCCGCACCTGTCTGTTCGCCACCCGCGAGTTCGACCTGATGTCGGCGATGCGCGACGGTGAAACCGACGATCAGCTGGGCGAGCGCATCGAAGCCGCCGTCGCCACGAAGTGGGCTGGACACCGCATCAACCAGGTCAACTTCGTGCGTCCGGCGAAGTCGATGAGCCAGATCGGCGGCTGACGCCGCACGCGCCCGAGCCCGGCGCCACGACGGCAATCGTCACGCCGACGCGCAGCACGGGCACAGCGGCCGGCAGCCCACGCAGCGGCTACCCTGCCGAAAATGGCTGACGTGTTCCACCTCGGGCTCGTTCGATCGGATCTCGACGGCGCCGACGTGGCCATTCTTCCGGGTGATCCGGGCCGCGTTCCCAAAGTCGCCGCACTCCTCGACGACCCTGTCGAACTTGCCGCGACCCGCGAGTTCACCTCGTGGCGGGGCACCGCCGGTGGACAGCCCATCGTGGTGTGTTCGACGGGCATCGGCGGGCCGTCGACCTCGATTGCGGTGGAAGAACTCGGGCAACTCGGCGTGACCACGTTCCTGCGCGTCGGTACCACCGGCGCCATCCAGCCGCACATCGACATCGCCGACGTCATCGTGACCACCGGGGCGGTGCGCCTCGACGGCGCCAGCGGGCACTTCGCCCCGCTCGAGTACCCCGCGGTGGCCAGTTACGACTGTGTCCACGCGCTGGTCGCCGCGGCGAACGAACAAGGGATTCCGGTGCACACCGGCGTGACCGTCTCGTCCGACACCTTCTATCCGGGCCAAGAGCGCTACGACACCGTGTCGGGCTACGTGCGTCGCTCGCTCCAGGGCACGCGTGAAGAGTGGTCACAGTTGAACGTGCTCAACTACGAGATGGAGGGCGCCACGCTCTTCACCCAGTGCGCCACCAATGGATGGCGCGCGGGCATGGTGGCGGGAGTGCTCGTGAACCGCACCACGCAAGAGATCCCCGACGACGACGTGCACGATCGTGTGGTGGCCAACGCGGTCGACATCGTTGTCGCCGCCGCGCGACGGCTGGTCGGCGAGCGTTAGTCGTTGCGCACGCGTCGGCGAGCGTCAGAGGTCGCTGGCGGCGCGGAACCGTTGCGCCACCGACTCGTCGCCGAAGAACTGCAGCTCGCCGGCGCTGCGGCCCCACAGCCACAACAGCACGTCGGGGGCCGCCCCACGGATGGCGACGTCGCCCTTGGCGTGCTCGCGGGTGAAGGTGGCACCACTCGCGTCGAGGGCGGTGATCATCCACTCGCCGTCGACTTTCGAGCGATCGTCGGTGCCCTCGACCACGTCGGCGTCGGTATCGGTGCAGTGGATGTGCACCGTGCCGCCGACCGCGTCGGCACCGTCGGCCAGCCGGGCGTGCCAAGTGAGGAACTCGTCGATGCCGTCAGCCGCCACCGCTGTGGGGATCGTGTAGGGCCGACCGACGGTGTTGGCTGCGTCCCAGCGGTGCACCGCGGTTTCCTGGGTCATCCGGCGGCGCACCCAGGCCACATCGTGCTCGCCGGCCCAGGTCCACACCGGGCGTCCGGTTCGACTGTCGATCAGGGCCGAGTACAGCGCCGTGTGCGCTGCAGTGATCCAGTCGATGAGCACGTCGTCCGCTGGGCGAGCGGGGTTGCGGTCGATCTGTTTCACCTGCTCGACGTCGGTGATGCGGTCGGCAACCACCGTTCCCCAGAACTCCCACACCTTGCCGATGTGCCAGCCGAGGTCGCCGAGCGTCCAGCCGGGACACGACGGCACGTCGGCGGTGAGGCCGTAGTCGACGAGGATGTCGATCAGGCGCACGCCGTCCGTGCGGATGTGGGCGATCGCGTCGTACGGCAACTCCTCGGACATGGGCGGAACGGTACCGCTCCGATCGGCCGACTAGCGTCTGGTCTCCCATGAGTGATCTGTCGTTCACCCACCTCGACCCGCTCGGCCGTGCGCGGATGGTCGACGTCACCCCGAAGGAACCAACACATCGGCGCGCCGTCGCCCGGTGCAAAGTGTTCATGCAACCCGAGACCACCACGGCGATCGCCAATCGCGAGGTGAAGAAGGGCGACGTGCTCGCCGTGGCGCGGGTGGCCGGTATCCAGGCGGCCAAACGGACTGCCGACATGATCCCGCTGTGCCACCCGTTGCTGGTGGGTGCCGTGTCGATCAACTTCGAGATCGGTGACGATTTCGTGGCGATCGAGGCGCACGTGGACACCGTCGATCGCACCGGGGTCGAGATGGAGGCGCTGCATGCGTGCAGCACTGCCGCGCTCACCGTGTACGACATGTGCAAGTCGGCCGACCGCGGCATGGTCATCGGCGAGCTCACCTTGTGGGAGAAGGCCGGCGGTCGCTCCGGCACGTTCCGTCGCGACCACGTCGAGTAAACCGTCACTCGGGCCGTCAATAATCGCCCGCCACCCGCACCCCTACCGGCCGCAAGCATCCGCCGCAGAGCGTGACCGAGTCACTACTGTGACGGTTGTCCCATCCATCGTTGCCCGCTCTGTCACAATCGTCGTAGAATCGTCACATACCGACTCGGGCGTCACCCGCCCGTCGCTTCCCGGTCACCTCCACCAACTTCACCGCACTTCACGATCTTTCTCGCACGTATGGCTCAACTCGTTCTCCTCGTCGTCGCTGCCGCCTGGGCCGCTGTGCTCATTCCCCCAATGTTGCGATCACGGATGGACAACCGGCCCAACTCGTCGGTGACCGACTTCCGCCGGCAACTGAAGACGCTCCAGAGCACCTCGACCCCGCCACGTGGGGCGATCCGTCCCATCGGTCGGCCGCTGGCACCGGCGGGTCGCTCGGCTGGACGTGCGGGGACCCGCAACGGCCGCACGCAGCGGACCCACGACGGCGCACCGCATCATCGCCAGGCGTCGCTACGGTCGGCAACTCCCTCGACGCGCTCGGCCGGGGCCCGGTCGTCCACCACACGGCAGCGTGCGAACGGCGATGCCGGCGGGTTCCGTACGCACGGCAGCGCCGCCAGTGAGCCGCACTGGGACCATCGCACCACCCAGATGCAACGTTCCGGCCATCTGCAGCGTTCACGGTCGGCCCCCGAACCACGTGACGAGTCTCGACGCCGTCGGAGCAACGTGCTGTTCTTGCTGGTGATCACCACCGCCTGCTCGCTGTTCCTCGCCGCCACGACGTCGTCGACCGTCCTGTTGTACGTGTTCGCGCTGTCGTTCTTGGCCTTGTGTGGCTACGTGTACCTGCTGGCCCAGATTCGCCAGCGTGAGCAGTCGGGCTGGCACGACGGCTGGCTCGAGCAGCGCTAGCCCACGCCGCAGCACCCCACCGCTCGGCGCAGCGCCGATTCGCCGGCTGAACGTGGCCGGCGACCGCTACACTTCTCCGGCCGTACGGGGCTATAGCTCAGTTGGTAGAGCGCGACAATCGCACTGTCGAGGTCAGGAGTTCGATTCTCCTTAGCTCCACAACCCGTCGATCGCGCAGTCAATCGATCGACACCGCCAATCGGCACGGTCGATGGGCGCGATCGATCAGCACGGTCAATCGACAGGGATCGGGCGTCACGCCGCCCTCTCGGTTCGTTACGCCGGTTCTGGCGTCGGTGGCGTCCACGAGCCGTCGAGCACGCTCGGACGCGGCTTGTACACGCGCAACGCGTAGTTCCATCCGTCGGTGATCGGCAGCCAGTTGGGTTCGTCGAGCACTTGCGTGGAGAACAGCACGGTCACCGATCCGTCGGCCGCCGGTTGCGCGGTCACGCTGTTCAGGCTGTACCGCTTCTGTTCGTTGGCCTCCAAGAACCCGTCGGCGTTGTACACCGTCACCGACCAGAAGGCGTCTGCGGGAACGTCGCGCAGGGTCATCGTGTGGTCGGCGGTGGGGCGTCGCTCGGCGTCGACGATGTAGAACGCCTCATGCTCGGGGAGCCCGCCCCACCCCATGGCCGTGCCGATGAGGTGGTGTACCGGATCGACGGCACCCTTCGTACCGAACATCGCGACGGCATTGCCGAGCCCAGCGGCCAATCCATTGAGGTGACGTGCCGTGCGCTTCCCGCCCTCGATGTCGTAGTCGGGATGGGTGAATGGTCGTGCTGCGCCGGCCGAGAGCTCGAGCGCATCTTGCAGGGCGTGGACGGTGCCAATGTCGTCACCGTTGTCGGGATCGACGAACGTCCGCCCGATCAACGCGACATAGTCGGTGTCGAACTCGTCCACGGTCAGGTCGAACACTCCCGGTTCGTCGAAGATGCGGTTGGTGTAGTGGTCCTCGTTGACGACCTGCACGGACATGTACCGATCGCCGCTGTCGGGGATGGTCAGTGTGGCGCCGGCGCTGAGGTCGACGACGGCGATGCTGTAGAGGGTGTCGCGGTTCATGCGGATCACGCTCTGCTTCGACGCCCCCTGCGGTCGGCGAGCGTGCACCCAGTCGTTGACGCCGCCCGTCAGCGCGAGTTGGCCGTCGAACATCCGGGCGGTTTCGGCGCGCACGAAGTTGTCCACGTTCACGATGACGGTCATGGCCGGCACGCTACTGCGACCCGGGTACGGTGACCTCGTGGATGCCCTCCCGGGTCACGTCGCCGAAAACCGCCGCTACTGGGACGCCGAGGCACCCAAGTGGGCCGAGGGCGGTCGACGGGCCTGGGGGCAGGAACCGAGGTGGGGGATCTGGCAGCTGCCCGACCACGAGGTGTCGCTGTTGCCTGCCGATCTCACCGGGCGCCGAGTAATCGAGCTCGGCTGTGGCACCGGCTACGTCTCGGCGTGGGCCCATCGTCGCGGCGCAGTGCACCAGTACGCGATCGACAACTCCGATGCGCAGTTGGCGACCGCTCGCCAACTCGCTGCCGAGCACGGCGTGACCGACATCGAGTGGGTTCACGGCAACGCCGAGACCGTCGAGCAACCCGACGAGTCGTTCGACTTCGCCGTCAGTGAGTACGGCGCGGCGATCTGGTGCGACCCCGACATATGGATTCCCGAAGCGCACCGCCTGCTGCGACCCGGAGGTGAACTGGCCTTTCTCGGGAACCATCCACTGGCGATCATCTGCGCCGACGTCGACGGCGCCGAACCGACTGGCTACACCCTCGAGCGGGCCTACTTCGGCCTCGACGCCATCGATTGGACAGCGGCGACGGAAGACCCCGGCGGCATCGAGTTCAACCGACCGATCAGCGAGTGGCTCGCACTGTTTCGCCGGGTGGGATTCGAAGTGCTCGACTATCGCGAGCTGCAAGCCCCCGATGACGCCGACGGCGTGCAGTTCTGGACGCCCGCAGAGTGGGCCAAGCGGTTTCCATCCGAACAGGTGTGGTGGCTGCGCAAGCGCTGAACCCCTCTTGATCGGGCCGGTTCAATCGGGCCGGGTCGATGCGACCCGCTCCATCAGGCGACTGGTGCGGCGTAGACCACGATGTTCTCGCGATAGCGCCGGAGGTCGGGGTTGAAGTCGCCGCCGCAGGTGATCAACACGAGCTCTTCGTCGCCGGTGTTGCGCCACAACCGTTCACGCGGCAGCTCCAACTTTCCATAGGTTGCCCGCTCGGTGACTTCGTAGTGGCGAGTGGTGCCGTCGTCGAGGGTCACGGCGATGCGGTTGCCCGGCTCGACGGCGCCGAGTTGGGCGAACGGGCCGGTCGTGCCGTTCCACGACACGTGGGCCGCGAGCACGGTTGCGCCTGGGCGGCCGGCGGTGGCCCCGTAGCGATACCAGCCGATCTCGGTCTCGTCGGGGATCTCCATCTGCCCGTCGGGCTCCAATCCGATGTCGCGCACGGGAAACCGGGTGACGTCGATCGTGTCGATCTCGATCCCCACCGGTCGAGGCCGCGCTTCGATGTCGGCGGGGATCGCCGAGAATCGATCGCCGAGCTCGGCGACCAGCGGCGACACCGCCTCGACGGCGTCGTCGGCGCTCGCCGGGGCGCCGTTCGGCATCCCGCCGCCGTTGGTGTTGTCCCCCTCGGCGACGGGAGGGTCCACCGAGGGGGACGGACGACCAACTGCGGGAGGGGACTCCCCGTTGGTCGCAGACCGCTCGGCGGGAACATCGAGCGGCGGCACGGTGGTGGGCGGAACTGCGGCGACAACGTCGGGAACGTTGAGCACGACCTCGTCGTCGGAGCCGCTGGCTCCTTGAATGCCCACCACGATCAGTGCCGCTCCGGCGAGCGCCGCTCCAGCGGCGACGGCACCCAGCCAGCGCGTGCGGCGCGGAGTGGGGTCGTCTGCTGGAGCGGCGGCCGGAGCGGGCATGGAGTTGGGGGTGTTGTTGAGGAGGTTCTATTGAAGTGGTGTTGGTGAACTGATGTCGTTGACGTTGATGTCGTTGACGGTGTTCAGTTCTCCACGGTGCGGCGACGCAGGGCCACCGCTCCACCGGCCAGCAGGAACATGCCGGCGGCAGCCGCGAAGAGGACCATCGAGTTGCTCGACGACTCGAGCGCGCCACCGGTATTCACGGCAGTGGGCTGCGGGGTGCCGTCGCCACCTTCGTCCTCGGCGCCGGCCGGGGCCTGTGTGGCGGCAACCTCGGCGAGCGGGAACTCCTGGGTGTAGAAGGTGAACGTGCCGCCGTCGAGCGAACCGACGGCGTACACCACCAGACCGGTGCCGGCCTCGAGGAACACGGTCGGCACGTCGGCGATCGGGTCGCCACCAGCGGGCGCGATCTGCGCGCCAGCGATCTCGCCAGCCGGCAGGTCGAGGGCCGCCTCGTCCGGGTTCGACAGGCCGCTGATCACGGCCTCGCCACCAACCAGGATGTCGACGGCAGGCGCAGCAGCGTCGTGGCGGACGATCAGGCGGCCCTGCTCGTCGCCAGCGGCGCTGGTGTCGTTCTCGTAGGGCGTGATGGTCGGATTGCCGTCGGCGTCGAGGTGCGCAATCACGGTCCAGTTGCCCGAGGCGGGCACTGCCAGCTCGGGCACTTCGATCACCGCGTCGGCGATGTCGCCACCGGCGGGCACGACGGCCACGTCGGTGAGGGTCTGGCCGCCAAAGGCGCTGATGTCTTGCATGTCGCCGGGCTGGAAGTCGGGGATGACCTCGGCGCCGCCGACGTAGACGTCGACGGGCACATCGGGGATGCCGTGCAGCAGCATCACGCTGGCGTCGTCCTGGGCGCTCGCCGCGCCTGCCGGCACGGTGATCAACGCAGCGGCCGCGGCGGCGGCTGCGACGAGGAGCTTCTTCATCGGGTTCGTCCTTTCGACGTGGCGACCGCGGACCATCCCCGGTCGACAACTTCTACGGACTCACGCCGCTCCTGGATGACGAGTTTCGGTGATTCTGCGCTAGAGCGCAGCAGCCAGCGCGTCGCCGTCGCGGGCGCGCAGTGCAGCGTTCACCTGTTGACGCTCGAGGATCTGTCGCTGAGTGTTGATCGACTGTTCGATCGGGTGCTCGGCGAAGAACGACTGCACGTCGTGTACGGCAGCCGGCGACGTGAGGAGCGCCACCGACTCGATCATCCGCACGATCGTGTTCTTCGGAAAGCGGGCGTTGGCGTCGGACCACCGCTCGCGCACGATGCTCCACGCCAGCTCGCCGTGATGTCGATTGGCGATGACCAGGCGGATGAGGAACGGCGCGTTCTGGGTCTTCACATCGTCGCTGAACGCAAGGTCGCAAGTGCGGCGCACGAGGTCGGCGTCGTCGAACTCGGCCAGTGCGTAGAGGTGGCGCAGTTGGGCTTGAGGAGTGGCGCCGTTGTGGAAGCCGTCGAGCATCGTGTCGTACGTGTCGGCATCGCCCGTCGCGGCCACCACACTCGTCGCGGCTGCGAGCAACTCTGGGTCGACGCCGTCGGGATCGGCGGCGAACAAGTCACGGCAGCGCTCGATCGTGGCGTCGTCGTGACCGAGCACACCCATGGTCGACGTCAACAGGCCGCGCAACTTGCCGGTGAGGTCCGGTTCGTCAGCGGTCGGTTCGCCGAGCGACGTGAGGATCGGTCCGATGATCGTCTGGATGCGGGCGCGGAGTGCGTCGAGGGCATCGCCGTCGACGAGCCGTGACAGGCCGCGCAGCGCACCGACGATCGCCTGCCACACTGCGAACTCCGACTCGTTGCGAAACGCGTCGAGCCACTCCAGCATCTCCACTGCCGACATCCGGCCGGCCACCGTGGCCGCCCACGCATCGTCGACGAGATTGAATCGCTCGAGCGTGGTGGTGCCGGCGAGCACGTCGGCGGTGAAGCGGCTGCGCAGCTCGGCGTCGTACGCCACACGGAAGAACCCGTCGCCGCCGGCGTTGACCACGATCGGCGCGTCCGGCGTGCTGACCGGCACCTCGGTGCGACGTCCGTCGAGCAACAGGGTCGTCGTATGGTCGCCGATGCGCACCTTGGTCGGGATGACCCACGTGGTGTCGTCGGCTGCGCCTGCCTCGTCACCGAAGGTGAATCGTTGCTGTTCCAAGGTCAGCGCGGATCCGTCGGCCGACAGCGTGGCCGACACCAGCGGATAGCCGGGCTGCCAGATCCACGAGTCCATGATCCGGCGAACCGGGTCGCCCGACGTCGCTTCGATTGCATCCCACAGGTCGTTGGTTTCGGTGTTGGCGTAGCTGTGGGCCCGCAGGTAGTGGCTCACACCCTCCCGGAACCGCTGTTCGCCGAGATATTGCTCGAGCATGCGCAGCAGTGCGCCGCCCTTCTGGTACGTGAGCACGTCGAACATGCCCTCGCAGTCCTGTGGTGAGCGGACCTCGTACTCCACCGAGCGCGTCGACGCCAGCGAGTCGGTGTTGTACGCCACGCTCCGTTCGAGCCCGAAGCTCGTCCACCGTTCCCAATCCGGCCGGTAGGCGGCGCATGCGGCGATCTCCATGAACGTGGCGAACGCCTCGTTGAGCCAGATGCCGTTCCACCAGCGCATGGTGACCAGATCGCCGAACCACATGTGCGCCAGCTCGTGGGCCACCACGTCGGCGACGAGTTGCTGTTCGTTCTGTGTGCTGCGCTCCGGGTCGACCAGCAGCAAGCTCTCGCGGAACGTGATGCAGCCGAGGTTCTCCATGGCGCCGGCGGCGAAGTCGGGCAACGCCACCAAGTCGACCTTGTCACTCGGATAGGCGATGCCGTAGTACTCCTGAAAGAAGCGCAGGCTGAACGCCCCGACGTCGAGACCGAACTCGGTGAGGTGGCCCTTTCCCGGTACGTGCACCACGCGCAGTGGAATGCCGTCGACGTCGACCGCGTCGGTCATCTCGAGTTCACCGACCACGAAGGCGACGAGATAGCTGCTCATCACCATCGTGTCGGCAAAGCGGATCACCGTGCGCCCGTCGGTGCTCGTGCGTTCAACCTCTGGTCCGTTGGAGATGGCGGTGAGCCCGTCGGCCACGTCGAGGGTGATGCCGAACACCGCCTTGTACTCGGGCTCGTCCCAGCACGGAAACGCTCGGCGACAGTCGGTCGACTGCATCTGGGTGGTGGCGATCACGTGCTCGACGTCGTCGTCGTCGTTGTAGGTGCTGCGGTAGAAGCCGCGCAGTCGGTCGTTGAGGATGCCGTTGAACTCGATTCGCAGGCGGACGCGGTCGCGGGTGAGCGCGGCATCGGGAAACACCAACAGCCGCTCGCTTGCCTCGTCGAGTTCCCACCGTGCGTCGTCGTCGTCGATCGAGCAGCTGAGGATTTCGAGCTCAGCCGCGTTGAGTACCAACGCCTCGGCAGGAGCGTCGAGATCGAGCTGGATGCTCACCGAACCGTGGAACGTCGAGTCGTCGAGCGACGGTCGCAAGCGCACGTCGTAGCGCACTGGACGGGCCCACGTCGGCAGGCGATACGGGTCGAGATCCTCGGGAGCAAACGTCAACGCCATCGGGAGCGATCGTACCGGCGCTAGCGTGCGCCCTCGTGCCCGACTCGCCACCGCTCGCGCGTCCGTCCACCCGCTACGACGTCGTGGGCATCGGCAACGCCCTCGTCGACGTGTTGGCGACGGCCCCGGATGAGTTCATCGCGCAACACGACCTGACGAAAGGGTCGATGACGTTGGTCGATCTCGAGCGTGCCAGCTCGTTGTACGACGCGCTCGATGGCGCCGTCGAGATGAGTGGTGGCTCGGCGGCGAACACCGCGTGCGGCATCGCCAGCTTCGGTGGGAAGGCGGCGTACATCGGCAAGGTCAACCAAGACGAGCTCGGCGACGTGTTCGGCCACGACATGCGCGCCGTCGGTGTGGGCTTCGCCCGTCCAACCGCCGTGCACGACGACTATCCGCAGATCCCCACTGGCCGCTGCGTGATCGTGGTGACGCCAGACGCCGAGCGCACGATGAACACCTACTTGGGCGTGTCGAGCTTTCTCCAGCCGAGCGACCTCGACGAAGCGGTGATCGCCGATTCGGCCGTGCTCTACATGGAGGGGTACCTCTACGATCGCGACGACGCCAAGGCAGCCTTTCGGCGCGCCGCCGAGGTGGCTCACCATCATGAACGGCTGGTGTCGCTCACGTTGTCGGACTCGTTCTGTGTCGACCGCCACCGCGACGATTTCAGGGCGCTCGTGGCCGACGAGGTCGATCTGCTGTTCGGCAATGCCGACGAGCTGCGCTCGCTCTACCTCACCGAGTCGCTCGATACTGCGATCGCCGCGGTCCGCGCCGAGTGCGACCTTGCGGCGATCACGGTGGGCGCCGACGGGTGTGTGATCGTGACCCCCGACGAGGTGCTCGAGGTGCCGGCGATCGATGTCGATGAGGTGATCGACACCACCGGTGCTGGCGACCTGTTCGCCGCTGGGTTCCTACACGGCCTCACGATCGGCGCCGATCTCGCCGACTGCGGCCAGCTGGGGTCGATCGCCGCAGCCGAAGTGATCAGCCACGTCGGGCCGCGCCCGCTCGTCGAGCTGCGTACGCTGAAGCCGCATGGCTGACGTTGCGTCGGAGGAATCGCTCGAGTCGTTGTTGGCGACCGCCCACGCATGGCGCGCCGCCGAGCCCGACGACGACATCGCTGCGGAGCTCGACGAGTTGATCGCCGCCGCTCGGGCTGGCGACGCCGACCCCTTGCGGGGGCGTTTCGCCGGTCGCCTGCAGTTCGGCACGGCGGGCTTGCGCGCGGCGGTCGCTGCCGGCTCGATGCGCATGAACCGTCTGGTGGTGCGTCAGGCTGCGGCCGGGCTGGGCCAATGGCTCCTCGACCAGGACGCAGCGGGGGCGATCGCCCGAGTTCGCGAGCGCGGTGTGGTGATCGGCCACGACGCCCGGCGTAAGAGCGACGCCTTCGCCGACGACTCGGCGCGAGTGCTGGCGGCGATGGGGATCCGCACGATGCTCCACCCCGGCCTCACGCCGACGCCGGTGTTGGCGTGGTCGATCACTGGGCTCGACGCGGCGGCCGGCATCGTGGTGACCGCCTCGCACAACCCGCCCGCCGACAACGGCTACAAGGTGTACCTGCCGACCGGTTCGCAGATCGTGTCGCCGACCGACACCGAGATCTCGGAGCGCATCGAGGCGATCGACCCGCTCACCGTGCCGCTTGCCCCGGCCGACGACCCGAAGGTGGTTCGTCTCGACACGACCTGGACCGATGCCTACGTCGACTGGGTGCCGTCGGTTCGGCTGTGTCCCGACGTGGAGGGTGTTCCCGTTGCCTACACGGCGCTGCACGGCGTGGGAGGGGCCGTGGTTGCCCGAGCGTTCGAAGCAGCGGGCTTCGACGCGCCGATCCCCACGGCAGCGCAGCAGGAACCCGATGGGTCGTTTCCGACGGTGTCGTTTCCCAACCCCGAAGAGCCGGGCGCGATGGACTTGCTCATCGAAACGGCGCAGTCCGCTGGTGCGGCGGTGGCGATCGCCAACGACCCCGACGCCGACCGTCTGGGTGTGGCGATCCCGACACCCGACGGCGCGTGGCGCCGGTTGCGCGGCGACGAGATCGGGTGGCTGTTCGCCGATCACATCCTCAGCCACACCACCGGCGACGACCGGTTGGTGGTGACCACACTGGTGTCGTCGTCGCTGCTCGCCGACCTTGCCGCCGAGGCGGGGGTGCACAGCGAAGAGACGTTCACCGGATTCAAGTGGATCGGCAAGGTCGCCACCGAGCGGCCCGACCAACGGCTGGTGTTCGGGTACGAGCAGGCCCTCGGATATCTGGTCGCTGACCGGCCGCTCGACAAGGACGGGATCTCCGCGGCCGTGATGATGGCCGAGATCGCTGCGCTCGCCGCCCACGACGGCGTCACACTGCAGGACCGGCTCGATCAGATCGCCGCCCGCCATGGTCGGCACGTCACCGCCGAACGAGCGGTGCGCATCCCGCCCGCGGTCGGCGCGCAGTGGGTCGCGGCGATTGAAGCCGAACCGCCGAGCGACATCGGTGGTCGCCCGGTGGTCGACGTCGCTGCCTATCCGGAGGCCAACCTCGTGCGGCTCGTGCTCGACGGCGGGGTCCGGCTGCAGGTTCGGCCGAGTGGCACCGAGCCGAAGGTGAAGCTCTACGCCGAAGGCGTCGACCTCCCCGCAGCCGACCTCGACACCCTGCTCGAATCCCTCGCCGCGCTCGCCCCTCCGGGCTAACGAGTTGCCGTGCCGTTTGCGCGCAACTTTGCGGCTGGCAGGCCGCCGCAAACTTGCACGCAAACGACGTGATGGCGCGTCGTGGGCGTTAGGGGTGGGTGCCGAACTGGCGGTCGCCGGCGTCGCCGAGTCCGGGCACGATGAACGCATCCTCGTTGAGATGATCGTCGACCGCGGCGGTCACCAAGTGGATGTCGACGCCTGCGGATTCGAGCGTGGCGATGCCCTCGGGTGCGGCGAGTGCGCACACGGCGCGCAGCGGGGTGGGCGCGCCGCGCTCGGCCAGGAGCTGCGCGGTGAAGGCCAGCGATCCACCGGTGGCCAACATCGGGTCGACGATGATCGTCGGTCGTCCGGCCATCGAGTCCGGGAGCTTATTGACGTAGGGCTCGGGCTGGTGCGTCTCTTCGTTGCGGGCGATGCCGATGAAGCCGATGTCGGCGTTGGGCAACAGCTCCTGCGCGGCGGCAAGAAAGCCCAGGCCGGCGCGCAGGATCGGCACGATCACCGGCTGCACTGCGATTCGCCGCGCGGGGGCGGTCGTCAGCGGCGTCTCGACGGTGCCGTCCTCGGTCGGCAGGTCGCGTGTGGCTTCGGCCAGCAGCAACGAGCCGATCCGCTCGAGGTTCTGACGGAACAGGGCGTCGGGGGTGTCCTTGTCGCGGATCCGCGCCAGCGCGTCGGAGCACACCGGATGGTCGACGATCGTGGTGGTGACGGCCATGGGCTCTCCCTGTAGTCGAGGTGGTCGAAGAAGGTCAGGACTCGCCGAGCGACAGCTCGGCTTTGAGCATCGAATACCGCGGCTTGATGATCCCGTTGATCAGCTTCAAACGTTCGGGGAACGGGGCGAAGGCTGACTTCATCGCGTTGACGGTGAGCCACTCGAAGTCGTCGAGGTTCCAACCGAAGGCGTCGGCCAGCTTGGTCATCTCCTTGGTCATCGTCGTGTTGCTCATCAGCCGGTTGTCGGTGTTCACCGTCACCCGGAACCGCAGCCGGCCGAGGAGACCGATCGGGTGCTCGGCAATCGTCGGGACCACCCCGGTGTTGACGTTCGATGTGGGGCACAACTCGAGCGGGATTCGTGCATCGCGCACGTAGTTGGCCAGCCGACCGAGTTCGGGGGTGTCGCCGCTGGTGTCGATGTCGTCGACCACGCGCACGCCGTGTCCGAGGCGCGCCGCTCCGCAGAACTGCACCGCTTCCCAGATCGAGGGGAGGCCGAAGGCTTCTCCGGCGTGGATCGTGGAGTGGAAGTTCTCGCGGTTCACGTACTGGAACGCGTCGAGGTGACGGGTGGGTGGGTACCCGGCCTCGGCGCCGGCGATGTCGAACCCCACCACGCCTGCGTCGCGGTAGCGCACGGCGACCTCGGCGATCTCCAAGCTGCGCGCGGCCGTGCGCATGGCCGAACAGATTGCGTAGATCGTGAGGTCGGTCCCGGCTGCGCCGCGACGAAAGCCGTCGAGCGCGGCGTCGACCACTTCGTCGAGGGTCAGGCCAGCCTCGGTGTGCAGCTCGGGTGCGAATCGCACCTCGGCGTACACCACGCCATCGTTGGCCAGGTCCTGAGCGCACTCGAAGGCGACCCGCTCGATGGCGTCTCGATGCTGCATCACACCCACCGTGTGGGCGAACGTCTCCAGGTACAGCACCAGGTCGTTGCGCTTGGCGCCGCGGTTGAACCATGTGGCCAACTCGTCGACGTCGGTGGTCGGCAAGCCGTCGTAGCCGAACTCCGACGCGAGTTCGAGCACGGTTGCCGGTCGGACCCCGCCGTCGAGATGGTCGTGGAGCAGGGCCTTGGGGGCTCGGAGGAGGACGTCGGCGCTGGTCATGGTCGGCCGAGACTACCGAGGGGCCGCAGGGGCATGTCGTCCGGCCGCCGCAGCCAGTTCCATGCCGGGTACTCGGCCGCTCCGGAAATGCAGTGCAGCGTGTAGGCGTGGCGGCTGGTGGCCGAGCGATTGACATCGCTCCAGTGGGGGAGCAACCCGTTGAGGACCACCATGGTGCCGGCGGGCACCTCCAGCGGCACGAGCGCGTCGCTGGCGGGAGGCGGCTCGGGGAGGGGCGTGGTGTCGAGCGTGTCGAACTCGGTGCCGTCGGCGTCGAGGTAGTCGTTCGCCTTCGTCCCGGTGCGCTTGAAGAGTTGGCGCAGCGGACCACGGTGCCCGCCCGGCGCGGCCCAGAGGCACCCGTTCTCGATGGTGGCGTCCTCGATCGCGAACCAGAAGCCGGTGACGCTGATCGGCTCGGTGTAGAGGAACGCCGCATCCTGGTGGCAGCCGACCTCGCCGCCGATGTGCGGCTGCTTGAAGATGTACATCGACTGCAGGGCTCGCGGGTCGTCCATGCCGATGTCGTCGGCGACCTCGGCGATCAGCGGCTGATAGGCGAATCGCTCGAACTCGTCGTCGAGGTCGTGTTGCGCATGGCCGATCTTGTTGATGCTCAATTCCTTCGGCTTGGTCAGCTCGCCGTCGGGGCCGATCGCCCCCTCCTCGAAGAAGCACCACGTGATCGAGCCACTGTCGAGGAACTCGCGGTTCGACACCCGCTCTTGCTCGTTGGTGGTGAACACCGAACGCTCGTCGCCTGGCTCCCACGCGTCGACGATCTCGAGCGCCCGCGTGCGCAGACGTTGACGCTGCTCTGGTGAGATCGCGTCGGGAATGGCGACGAATCCGTTCCGCTCGAAGTCGGTCAGTTGGTCGCTCGTCAGCACGCCGTCACCGTACCGGCTCGGCGGACGATCGCTGTCGGCTCACTCGACGCTGACGGTGGCCACCATGTCGGGGTGCAACGTGCAGAACAGCGAGTAGACGCCCGCGGCGTCGAACGTCAGTGAGTAGTTGCTGCCGGGGTTGAGCAGCCCGGAGTCGAACTCGGCGTCGACCGTGGTTGTCGGTGCTGTGCACCCACGATCAGGCCAGCTCGGCGATTCGTGGACGGATCACGTCGTTCACGAGACGCACTCGGTCGCCGTACGGCGCGAACGAGGCCATCGCCGCGTTCACCACGACCTGCTCGATCTCGCTCCAGTCGAGTTGATGGCCGGCCACCACCGCGCCGAGTTCGGTGGACGGTGTCACGTTGCTCATCAAGCGGTTGTCGGTGTTGATGCCCACCGACAATCCGGCGCGCAGGAACGGTCCGATCGGGTGCTCGGGTACGGAATCGACTGCGCCGATCTGGACGTTGCAGGTCGGCGCCATCTCGAGGTGCACCTGATGATCGAGGACGTACTGCGCCAGCGGTCCGAGCGCGAGGTCGCCGTTGTCGTCGGTTGTCGTATCGGCGGCGAGGCGTACGCCATGACCGATGCGGTGCGCGCCGTGCGCCAGCGCATCGGAGATCAGCTCCAAATCGGGTGGTTCGCTGGCGTGCACCGTCACGTTGAGATGCGCCGAGCGGGCGAAGGCCAACGCCTCAGCGTGGAGTGATGGCGGAAATCCGGTCTCCGCTCCCGCGAGGTCGAACCCGACGACCTTGTCGTCCCGCGACCGCAGCCGGTCGACGAGGTGGGCGATCTCCAACGAGCGGTGCTCGGTGCGCATCGCACAGCAGATCGCGTTGACGGTGATGTCGCCGCCCGTCGCGGCGACATTGCGTTCGCCGCGACGGAACCCACTCGTGACCGCGGCGACGACCTCCTCGAGCGGCAAGTGTTCCGCACCCGCCTGGTGCAGCTCCGGCGCGAAGCGCACCTCGGCATAGACGACACCGTCGGCGGCCAGGTCGATCACCGCTTCCTCGGCGATGCGCTCGATCGCCTCGGCACGCTGCATGATCGCCAGCGTGTGCTCGAACGTCGCCAGGTATTGCAAGATGTCGCCGGTGTCGGCGCCACGCGTGAACCATGCCTGCAGCGCCTCCTCGTCGGTGGCGGGCAACGCCCACCCGATGTGGTCGGCGAGCTCGAGTGCGGTCGACGGTCGCAGCCCGCCGTCGAGATGATCGTGCAACAGCACCTTGGGAACGCGCGTCGCCAGGTCGGCGTCGAGCGCTGCCGCCTGGCGCGTTACTGCATCCCCTTGAACCATGGGATGCCCTCCTCGGCGGGTGGCCTGAGGCGCTGTGCGCCGACCGACACGGCGATCAGCGTGACCACGTAGGGCGTCACGAACACGAGCTGGTTGTTGGGCTCTTGCGCTGCGAAGTACGCCCAGAAGGTCACCAGCGTGATCGCCGTCATCGGAACGATCGCCCGCCAGTTCTGGCTATAGATCATCCACGCCAGCACCACGAGCAACCCGAGCGCTGCGGCGAGCACGAGCGCCCGCACGAGTTCGCCGGGGTTGGTCCGCAAGGTGATGCCCTGCGCGTAGCCGAACAAGCCGGCGCCAGCTGCCGTGCCGAGGGGCATCCAGTTGCCGAAGATCATCGTGGCCAACCCGAGGAAGCCACGACCGGCCACCTGGTTTTCCTGGTAGCGGTTGGCGAACAGCACGAGCACGGCGCCGCCCATGCCGGCGAGGCCGCCGGAGATGGCCATCCCGGTGTAGCGCATCAAGTGCACGTTGACGCCGAGCGAGTCGGCAGCCGACGGCCGTTCTCCGGCGAAGCGCAAGCGCAGTCCGAGCGGTGTCCGCCACAGCAGATAGGCGACGCCGAAGAACAGGGCGATCGTCAGCGCCACGTCCCACGACACGTCGGACGTGATGCCCAGCAGGAAGCCGGACACGTCGGCGATCATGAACCAGCCGGTGTCCTCCAGCCAACCGAGGATGTTCGGCGAGCTCCAGCCGAACAGGTCGCCTCCGGACAGGATCGGCACGGTGAACTCACCGATGTCACCGCTGTTGCCGGGCGACGACGTGACCGACCCGCCTTGCACGTCGGTGAACAGTTCGCTGGCCATGAATCTGGCCACGCCGGGCGCGATCAGGTTGATCGCTACGCCGGCGACGATGTGATTGACCCCGAACGTCGTGGTGGCGACGCTCATCAACAGCCCGCCCAAGATGCCGCCGATGATGCCGCCGACGATGGCCATCCACGGTCCGAACTCCCATCCCCACCAGCCGGCGAAGATGGTGCCCATCACCATCATTCCCTCGATACCGATGTTGATGGTGCCGCTACGTTCGGCGACCAGACCGGAGAGGCCGGCCAGGGCGATCGGCGCTGCGGTGCGCAACGCGACGCCGAAGGTACCGCTCGAGGTGAGGTCGTCGTTGCCCGACAGGATGCGCGCCGTCGACATGACGGCTACACCCACGATGGTCCACAAGAAGATCCGCCAGTGCGGCCGCTTGTGCCAGGGCTGGTCGAACGGGTCTGGCGTTGTCTCCGGGGTGGCGTTGGGCACGGTGGCGGTCATGACGCACCTCCCGGTGAGGTCGGTGCTGGTCGCGAGTCGCCGGACGCAGCATCGTCATCGCCGCCGGCGGCGAGCCGCTCGTCTTGCGTCGCCTGGGCGGCTGCCGCCGCAGCTGCAGCATCGTTGCGCCGCTTCACCACTTCGTAGGCGATCACGGCGGCGAGGAGGAACGAGCCCTGGAGGATGCGACCGATCTCCGGCGGTACGCCGATCGGTCCGAGGCGCTGGGTCGCTCGCTCGATCGTGGCCCACACGATCGCGGCGGCTGCGATGCCCCCGGGGTTGTTGCGTCCGAGCAGCGCGATGCCCAGGCCGGTGAAGCCCAACATCGTCGGGAACGCATCGCCGTACTTGTGGAAGTCCGGGTCGGCCATCAGGAACGGCAGTCCGATCATTCCGGCCACTGCGCCCGACATGAACAGGGTGATCAACACCATCTTCTTGGGGTTGACGCCCGACGACAGCGCCGCCTCGGGGTTGGTGCCGGACAGGCGCAGGTCATAGCCGAACCGGCTGCGGTTGAGCAGGATGTGGTAGCCGATGCCGAGGGCGATGGCGAACGGCAAGAAGCCGTACAACTCGACGCCCTCACCGAAGTTGAACCCGAACCATTCGAACAGACCGTTCATGAGCGGGATCTGGCCGGAGGGCGGGATCTCTTTGGTCTGCGCCACGAGTCCGCCGTTCTCCTCATCGCGGAACAGCTCGGAGAGCAAGAAGGCGCTCAACCCGATCGCGATGTAGTTGAGCATGATCGTGGAGATCACCACGTTGACGTTGCGTGTCACGTTGAGGATGCCGGCGATCAGCGCCCACGTGCCGCCGACGACGATGGCCACGAGGAAGATGAACGGCACGTGCAGTACCGGCGGCAGGTCGACCTCGGCGCCAGCCCAGCCGGCGATCAGTGCGGCGAGCAGGTACTGCCCGTTCGACCCGATGTTGAACAGGTTCATCTTGAACCCGATCGCCACCGCCACGCCCGAGATGTACAGCGGTACGGCGGTGTTGATGATGATCGTGACCGACTGGGTGGAGTCGATCGTCTTCCACATCTCGCGGAAGGCCTCGACTGGGTCGTTGCCCGAGATGAGCAGCGCGATCGACGAGATGACGATCGCCGTGATCGCTGCGGCGACAGGAGCGATCGAAGCTCTGAGCACTCGCGACATCACGACAACTCCCCCTTTCGTGCGCCGGTCATGTACGAGCCGAGATCGGATGGCGTGACGGTGTCGGGAGCGAGCTCGGCGACCAATTGGCCACGCAACATCACCAACAACCGGTCGGACAGGCCAATCAGTTCCTCGAGGTCGGCGGAGACGAGGAGCGTGGCCAAGCCCTCGGCACGGGCGTTGCGCAAGATGTCCCAGATCACCGCCTGGGCGCCGACGTCGACGCCGCGCGTGGGATGCGCCGCGAGGAGCACCTTGGGGTCGGCGGTCATCTCGCGACCCACAACCAGCTTCTGTTGGTTGCCGCCCGAGAGGGTGAATACCGGCACCTCGATGCCGGGTGTGCGCACGTCGAACTCGTCGACGATCACGCTGGTTTGGGCGCGTGCACCGGCCCGGTCGAGCCACGGTCCCTTGGCGTACGGCGCAACGCGCTGGTGGCCGAGCGCTGCGTTCTCCCACAGCGAGAACGGCATGACGAGGCCGTCCTTGCCGCGATCCTCCGCGATGTAGCCGACGCCTCGAGCGCGCCGTTCCGCGGTCGACAGCTGGCTCACGTCGACGCCGTCGACGAGGATCGTTCCGGTGGCCTCCTGGAGTCCGACGATGGCGTTGATCAACTCGCTCTGACCGTTGCCCTCCACGCCGGCAATGCCGACGATCTCGCCGCGATGCACGGTGAAGGTCACGTCGTCGAGGACCTTGCGGGTGCCGTCTTCGCCGCCGTGGGCGAGCAGGTTGCGCACCTCGAGCACCGGGGTATCGGTCACCGTGCTCTCGCGCGTTTCGGGGGTGGGCAGTTCGCTGCCGACCATCATCTCCGCCAGCTGGCTCGACGTGACCGAGCTCGGGTCGGGAACCTCACCGACGGTCTTGCCTTGGCGGATCACGGTGATCGCGTCGGCGTGCTTGAGCACTTCGTCGAGCTTGTGCGAGATGAAGATCACCGTGGCGCCGTGGTCGGTCAGATCGCGCAGCGAGGCGAAGAGCTCGTCGACCTCCTGGGGCACCAGCACGGCGGTCGGCTCGTCGAGGATCAAGATGTTGGCGCCGCGATACAGCACCTTCAGGATCTCGACACGTTGCTTGTCGCCCACGCCGAGGTCGCCGATCAGCGCGTTCGGGTCGACCTTCAAGCCGTACTGCTCGCCGAGTTCGCGGAGGCGCTGGCGGGCGCCGCCGACGTCGAGTTTCACGCCGGTGCCCGGCTCTTGGCCGAGGACGATGTTCTCCCACACCGTGAGGTTGGCGGCGAGCATGAAGTGCTGGAACACCATGCCGATGCCGACGGCGATGGCGTCCTTGGGCGAGTTGAACTCGAGGTCGCGACCCTCGACGGTGATCGTTCCCTCGTTGGGCTTGTGGGCGCCGTAGAGGGTTTTCATCAACGTGGACTTCCCGGCGCCGTTCTCGCCGACGATCGCGTGGATCGTGCCCTTGCGGACGGTCAGGTCGACGCCGTCGTTGGCTATCACCCCAGGGAATCGCTTGACGATGTCGCGTAGCTGGATGGCGATCGGATGCTCGCCGTTCGACGCTGTCTGCGACGCGCCGCCCCCCTCAGTCGAACTCATCGACGCCTTTCTACTCCATTCGGGAGGGCGCCCGTGAAAGCTCGCAAAACGCGAACGTGCGCCGCCTGCTCGAAGGCAGACGGCGCACGTTGCGTGTGTTCAGGTTGTCGAGCTGCCCGCACCTACATCAGTGCGAGCCGATCATCAGGGCGTTGTGGGGACTTCGATGTCGCCGGCCACGATCTGCGCGATGTACTCATCGAGCTGCGGCACGATGTCGTCGACGAATCCACCCGAAGTGGAGTAGCCGACGCCGTCGGAGGCGAGGTCGAAGACCTGCACGCCACCCTCGAAGGTGCCGCTGGTGAACGCAGCGATCGTGTCGAAGGTGGCCACGTCGACCTTCTTCAACATCGAGGTGAGGATGTAGGGCTGGATCTCCTCGGAGACCAGGTTGAACTGGTCGGAGTCGACGCCGATCGCCCACACGTCGCCAGGCTCGCCCGCCTCGGCGGCTGCCTCGAAGGCACCCAGGCCGGAGCTACCGGCGGCCGAGTAGATGATGTCGGCGCCCTCTTCGTACTGCGCAGCAGCGATCTCGCGGCCACGTGCGGGGTCGTTGAACCCACCGAAGTCCGGCGGCTGGGTGATGTAGTTCACCAGCACCTCGATGTCGGGATCGACAGCGGCCACACCGGCTTCGTAGCCGGCCTGGAACTTCTGGATGAGGTCGTTCTCGACACCACCGATGAAGCCGACCGTGCCGGTCTGCGTCTTCAGCGCAGCTGCCGCACCGACGAGGAACGAGCCCTGCTCTTCAGCGAAGATCAGCGAGGCGACGTTGTCGGCCTCGACGACCGAGTCGATGATGGCGAAGCTGGTGTCGGGGTTGTCGGCGCTGGCTGCGGTCATGGCGTCGCCGAACAGGAAGCCGACGGCGATGACCAGCTCGTTGCCGTCGTCGACGAGACCCTGGAGACGCTCGGAGCGGTCGCCGTCGCCGGTCGGGGTCGACTCGGCCGGTGTGATGCCGAGTTCGCCCGTGGCCTGGTCGAGGCCGGCGCCTGCGGCGTCGTTGAACGAGCGGTCGCCACGGCCGGTGATGTCGTAGACCACGCCGACGTTGACGCCTTCGCCATCGTTGACGACGTCGGAGGTGTCGCCGGTGGTGGTGGCGGTGTCCTCTTCGGCCATGTCATCGGTTGATTCGGTGGCTTCAGCGGTCGTGTCGCTGCTGCTGTCGTCGTCGTCGCCGCAGGCGGCGAGGACGAGGCCCGCTGCAAGACCGATCGCAAGCAGCTTCTTGCTCTTGATCATGTATCTCCCCTTCAGAGGTACAAGACCGGTGCGGGGGTGCACCGGTCGTTCACGTTGCGTTTGGCTACGCTACCAATTGGTAAGCGCCGCGCGGGGAACGACGACGGGCAACGCTGCGTTGCGGTCGCGTTTCCAGCTGGTGACCATCCGATCGGTGCGCTCGCTGCGTATCGTCGTGTGTGATGGCCGCCCGCGACGAGTTCCCCGCCGACCCGCGAGGTCGTGGTCGACCGCCGGTGTCGGCGCAGCGGTATCGGGCTCGGCGGTTGGGCGTGTTGGTCGCCGTCGTGGCCGTCGGCGGGATCGTGGTGTACAGCGCGGTGCGCGCCGCGTCGGACTACTTCGGCGACGACGGCGGTGCCGCCGGGGCGGTTGCTGGGGAAACGACTGGCACGACGACAGTCGGCGACGACACCAACACCGACGGCACCAACGTCGACGGCAACAACATCGACGACACGGATGACACGGCCGCCGACAGCGCAACCACCGTCGAATCGACCACCGCGGCCACGGTCGACACCGACGTGCAGTTCAGCCCGAGCAATCCGGCTTCGGTGCTGATCATCGGCGACAGCGATGCCGGTACGTTCGGCCCGTACCTGCAGACGTTGCTCGATGGAACCCAGCACGCCGAGACGACGCTCGACTACAAGGTGTCGAGTGGCCTTGCCCGCCCCGACTTCTTCGATTGGCCAGCCGAAGCAGCGACCAAGCTGGCCGAGGTCAATCCGGACATCGTGGTGGCCACGTGGGGCGGCAACGATTCGCAGGCGCTCACGGATCTGAGCGGCGAGGTGGTCGTCGGGCTGCCCGAGAACAACGAGGCGGAGTGGACCGCCGAGTACCAGCAACGTGCCGGCGACATGATGGATCAGCTCACCGCAGGCGGCCGCACGCTGATCTGGGTGGGTATCCCCAACGACGACAATGCCGACGTCACGGCGCGCTTGGCGATTCAGGACGAGGCCGCCAAAGCGGCCGCCGCCGAGCGCCCTGGCGTGATCTTCGTCGACACCTGGGAGCGCTTCTCGGGTCGTGATGGCGGATGGGCCGAGTTCGTCATCGACCCCCGCGACGGCGAGGGCAAGGATGTGCGCGCCGACGACGGCTTCCACCTCAACACCACCGGCGCCGAGATCCTCGCCCTCGACATCGCCCAAGAGGTGCGCGACATCCTCCGCGAGCGCGGCGCCCAGATCTGACCCGGATTTTCGGTTACTGCTGTTGGCCCCGGGCCTGGATGGCGGCGCGTCGTTCGGCGACCGCTTCGGGGCGGAAGTGGGTGCGGCGCCAGGCGCGGCCGTCGCGGGCCTCGATCTCCCAGGCGTCGTCGTCGGTGGCTACGGCGGCGTACGTCGAGCGGATCTGCCGCACCGCGGGTTGTTCGTTGCCGACGATGTCGGCGGCGATGCGGTAGGTGAACGGCAGCAGCTCGTCGTGATCGACGACGTGGTTGACCAAGCCGAACGCCAGCGCCTCGTGCGCGTCCATGAAGTTGCCGGTGAAGCTCATCTCACGCGCTCGGCGCACGCCGATCGCTTGGGGGAGGAGCACGGTGAGCCCCCAACCCGGCATCACGCCGACGCGGGTGTGCGTATCACCGAACTTGGCGTGTTCGCTGGCGACGAGGAAGTCGCAGTTGAGGGCGAGTTCGAACCCGCCGGTGACGGCCACGCCGTTGATCGCGCCGATCAGCGGTTTCGACAGTCGCGGAAAAGGGCCACGCACGCCGTCGCGGTTGCGGCTGCCGTCGGCTCCCGAGCCCCCGCCCAGGTTGCCGCCGGTCGAGCCCAGCTCCTTCAGGTCGAGACCGGCGCAGAACGCCGGATCGGAGCCGGTGAGCACGATCACGTCGACGGCGTCGTCGGCCTCTGCGGCGGCGAGTCGTTCGGGGAGCAGCCGCAGCACCTCGCTCGACAAGGCGTTGCGCGCATCGGGCCGGTTCAACGTGACCGTGGCGATGCGCTCGTGAACCGCGTACCGCACGGGGCTGTCGTCGCTCATTGCGCCATTGTGGCGTCAACGAGGGTGCCCGGAACGGGTCAGGGGCTCTCGTCGGCGGGGAGGAAGGCCAGCTGCAGGTCGCCCAACTTGACCAGGGTCGAGGCGATCCAGCCGCCGAGCGCGCCGAAGTGTTCGTCGAGCAGCGTGCTGGTGCCGTCGGCGACCGTTTCCTCAGCGAGCTCGTACAGCCCTTCGTAGGTGATCTCGACGGCGTACTCCGGTACCACCGAGTCGTCGTCGACCGGGTCGGGGTGGGCGATCTCGGTGGTCAGCCCGGCTCGTTCCAGGCGGTCGTCGCCGACGAGTGGGCTCAGTTCTGGCACTGCCGCGTACAGCGCCGCGGGATCGGCAGGATCGGCGAGCCGTTGCACCCGCAGCACGATCTCCATCTCGATCGCGGGTCGCCGTTCGAGCTCCTCCTCCACGTACCACTGGCGGTACGCCGCCTGGCTCCACGCGGGCCAGTCGAAGGTGATGTGCGCGACCACCCGCGGTGGCTCGCCCTCACCGGGCAGGCCGTAGCTGGTTTCCCAGGTGAGGTCGCCGAGCAGTACGTCGCTCTGGAAGTGCTCCTCGAACGCCTGCCGCTCGAGAAACGCCGACTCGAACGCATCGCGCAGTGCACTGATCGCATCGGTGAAGACATGATCCAACATCTGCGCCGGGGAGGCTAACGCCCCCTCGTGCCAGACTGACGAGATGTCGCTCGTGCTCACCTCTGTCGCCGATCGGGTCGCCACCCTCACCCTCAACAACCCCGACGAGCGGAACACGCTCACCGCGCCGATGGTCGCGGAGATCGTCGCTGCGATGGACAGCTTCGAAGCCGACGAAGGCGTCGGCGCGGTGGTCGTGACGGGGACTCCGCCCGCGTTCTGCGCCGGTGCGAACCTGGGCAACCTGTCGGAGGCCACGGGCGAGAGCCTCGGCAACATCTACGAAGGCTTCTTGCGGATCGCTCGCAGCCCGCTCCCGACGGTTGCCGCGGTGAACGGGTCGGCGGTCGGAGCCGGGATGAACCTGGCCCTCGGCTGCGACGTGCGCATCGTCGCCGACCGGGCCAAGCTCGACACTCGTTTCCTGCAGCTCGGCATTCACCCGGGCGGTGGGCACACGTGGATGCTGCGACGCATCGTCGGGCCGCAGGCGACGATGGCTGCCGTCGTGTTCGGGCAGGTACTCGACGGTCCCGAAGCCGAACGCATCGGACTGGCGTGGCGTAGCGTCCCTGGCGATGAGCTGATGGCGACCGCGCAGGAGTTCGCCAAGGGTGCGGCGTCGGCGCCGCGTGAGTTGGCGATCACCACCAAGAGCACGATTCACACGATGGCCGACATCGACACCCACGACGCCGCCGTGGCTGCAGAACTCGAGCCCCAGTTGTGGAGCACGCGTCAGCCGTGGTTCGCAGAACGGTTGGCCCGCCTCCAGGCCAAGCTGGCGGCCAAGACCGGCCGCCGCTGAGCGCGGCGACCGGTCCCGACCGTCAACTGATCAGGTCGTCAGCTCGTCCGGCGGCGGACGAAGACCATCGCGCCACCGGCGAAGATGAACAACGTGGCGATCGCGGCGATCCATCCGGTCGACGTCGACGAAGCGCCGGTCTCGGGAAGGATCTCCACCGGCGTCGGGGGTGGCGGCGGTTGCGTCGTCGGCGCCGCAGTCGTGGCTGGCGGTTCGGTGGTGGTCGTGGTGGTCGTGGGCGGCGGCACGTAGGTGTTCGTCACCACGCAGTAGGTGTCGCCGTCGTCGGTACGGAAGCCGTCGTCGCCGATCGGTTGGACCTCTGCGCCGCCATCGGGAGCCATCTCCCAATCGACGAACTCGGCGCATTCCACGCTGGTGAGCACGTAGTTCTCCACCGACGGCTCGCCGATCGTGAACCCGATGCCCGAGGGCACGATGATGATCCCGCAGTTCGCCGTGTTGAAGTCGGCCTCGCAGGTCGGGTCGGCGACGTCGTTGCCGCTGGCGACCACTGTGTCGCCGTCGAGTACCTCGATCGTGAAGTCGTCGGAGTCGGCTGGACCACCGCCCACCACGACCTTGTCGATCAAGAGCACCGATGCATCGATGAACAGCCGGCACGACGCGTTGCCGTCGCCGGCGTACGTGAACGCTTCTGATCCACCGAGATCGAGCCGCTCGAAGACCACTTGGTCACCACTCGTGCAGTTTCCGCCGACCGACCAGCCGTCGGGCACGCCGTCGAGGCCGATCAGAAAGCTGCCCGGCTCCAGCGGGCACCCGGCCTCGCCTTGCACGGACGTTGGTTGGCTCGACACCACCATTTCGCCGCAGTCGAGTGGAGTGATCTGGGAGCCGGTCGTGCCACCTCCGGCGTCGTTGTACACCTCGACGGTGAGCCCGGCGAACACCGTCGGCGCGTCAGGTCCTTCGACGAAGATCTCCACGTCGAGACCGCGCAGGTCGTCAGTCCCGGCGCCGGCTGTGCCGGCGCCCAACCCGATCATGCTGGCCCCCAGTGCCAGCCCGACGCTTGCCGCAACGGCGAGTCGTCGCGTGTGTCGTGCATTCCGTTTCATGTCGTGCCCTCCCATCAGACAGGGTCGACACCGTAGACGAGATGACGAAGCGCACTTGCCGGAACGACAGGCGGAGGTGGCGCGCGTCGCAACGAGGCGGTGGAGCGCGCGCCTGTGGTGTGCGGGCCCGGCTACAGGCGAAGTTGGCGGCCACGACCGGCCGCCGCTGAGCGCGGCGACCGGTCAGGCCCGGTTCGTGAACTCGTCAGCTCGACTGGCGGCGGACGAAGACCATCGCCCCGCCAGCCACCACGAACAACGTGGCGATCGCGGCAATCCAGCCCGTCGACGTCGACGACGCGCCGGTCTCGGGGAGGATCTCCACCGGCGTGGGCGGCGGCGGGGGTGGGGTGGTCGGCGCTGCCGTCGTCGGCGCCGCCGTGGTCGCCGGAGGTTCGGTGGTCGTGGTGGTCGGCGGCGGGACGTAGGTGTTGGTCACCACGCAGTAGGCGTCGCCGTCGACGGTGATGAACCCCTCGTCGCCGATCGGTTGAACGTTGTCGCCAGGCGGTTGCCCAAGGTTGGTTACGCACTCCACGCTGGTGAGCACGTAGTTCTCGACGGTCGGTTCACTGACCGTGAGGTTCACGCCCGCCGGAATCACGATTGTGCCGCACTTCGTGGTGTCGAAGTCGTTTTCGCACGTCTCGTCGGCGACGTCGCTGCCGCTGGCGACCACGGTGTCGCCGTCGAGGAGCTCGATGGTGAAGTCGTCCGAGTCGGCCGGGCCGCCGCCCAGCACGACCTTGTCGATGTACACCACGGAGGCAAACAACGACAGGTTGCACTCGGCGTTGCCCGCGCCAGCGGCAACCGTGAACGGCTCGCTGATCTGGGATGGGATGTTCGCTCCACTGCTCGTGCAGTTGCCAAACAGCACCCAGTTTGCGGGGACGCCGTCGAGGCCGATGAAGTAACTCCCCGGGTCGAGGTCGCACGCGGCGTCGCCCTCAACGAACGTCGGCGTGCCTCCCGGGCCGATCATCTCGCCGCAGTCGAGCGGCGTGACCTGCGCGCCGGGGCTGCCGCCGTCGTCTTCGAAGATCTGCACGGTGAGCCCGCCGAACACCGTTGCCGCGTCGGGTCCGTTGACGTCGATGTCGACGTCAACGCCGTCGGTTGGCGTTTGTGCGTCGACGGTGCCGAGCGCCATGACGCTCATCGCCATTCCGAGTCCTGCGGCGATGGCGAGTCGCCGCATTCGTGTGCCCTGCTGCTTCATGGTCGTGCCCTTCCCGTCCCGGTGCCCGTCTGCTCAACGGACTGCGACACCGTAGACCATGCCGTGTGGCGCCGCGTGTGCCGCCACACGCTGGGGTATCGCGAAACGCGCAGAACTGTTACAGAAGACCCTGTTCTGGGTGAACGGCCGCGAACTACCGTGTGAACGCAACACAACAGGCGCATCTGCCGAGGTGTTGGGGCCGTCGGCGGCTGAGTCTGACATGCAACCCAACCCACGCGGGTGGCGACAACCACCCACGCCAGGAGGTAGCCAATGAGCCAGCGTCACCGCACCGACGAGGTGCCTCTGCAGCCGAAGCAGGAGGTTCGAGCGCACGCTCACAGCGAGCGACATCGGATCCATGTCGAGTTGCAGAACGTGGCCCAGGACGTGAGCGCCGGGATCGATCCCGCCGACGTCCACGAGCCGGGTTCGGCCTGGAAGCCCGAATCCCACCACGATGCGGAGAGGGCGAAGCAGAAGGTGGCGAAGCGGTCACGTTCGAAGCGACATTGGAAGACCAAGATGTGGAAGCGCCGCACCTTGGCGCGTCAGGCCAAGGCGCGTGAGATCGAGCGGGCACGCGAACGCTCCGGGCTCGAGATCATCGAGCCAGATCCGGCCTAACTCGTCGGCGCCGAACACGGGTGCGTCCCGTGTTCGGCAGCTCACGACCCCACTCGATCAAGACCCACTCGATCAAGACCCACTCGATCAAGCGAGGTACGTGGCGACGAACTCGTCGCGACGCGCCTCCCATTCCTCAGCGGTGATGCCGTAGCGCACGTGGTCTTCCCACACGCCGTTGATCTCCAAGTACCGCAACGCGACGCCCTCGTCGCGGATCGCCAGCTTCTCCATCACTCGTCGGCTGCGCTCGTTGCGCGGCACGATGCAGATCTCCACTCGGTGGAGTCCGACATCGTCGAAGGCGAAGCGCAGTACCGCTGCAACCCCTTCGCCGATGTAGCCGTTGCCGGCGACACGTTGGTCGATCCAGTAGCCGATCGTGGCCGATTGCATCGCCCCGCGGATCACGTTGTTCACGTTGACTTCGCCGACCACGCGGTCGTCGACGAACAGTCCGAACTGGTAGGCGGTTCCTGCGGCGCGGTCGCGATCGCGCTGCAGGCAGCGAGAGGCGAACGCGCTGCGATCGGTGGTCGGGTCCGGCTGGTTGGGATGCCGGCTCGGCTCCCACACGGTGAGCCACTCTTCGTTACGCGTGCGCACCTCGCTCCACTGGCCGAAGTCGCTCGCCGCGAGCGGGCGCAACATCACACGGCGTCCGTGGAGGTGTACGGGGCTCGATGCTCGCGAGGGGTGGCGCAGCGCCAGGCGCGGTCGTTGTCTCACGGCGTGGTCGCTTCGGGTTCGCTTCCATCGACGGCGACGCGCACTGCGACGTCGTCGAGTTCGAGGCGACGGATGATGGCCAGCACTACGCAACAGGTTCCCACGATCGCGTCCACGTACGCGCCGCCGAGCCCTGGGTTATGCTGTCGATCGTCGCGGTCCTCGGTGGCCACGGTGCGAAAGACCTCGTCGACCTCGTCGCGGCGCAGGCGCAACGTGGGCGGCAGTTCCGTGGTTCCCCGCTCCACTCGAGCAAGTTGCTCGGCGTGGTCGCCGGCGATCGCCACGTCGGTTGGGGCGAGCAGGCTCGGTGCTTCGATGAGCACATCGTCGAGGTGGTCGGCGACCAGGCCGAGTGCGTTGGTCAGGTCGGCCGGGTGTGGCGGATCGTGCGCACCGAGCACGTCGTCCGCGAGCGTCAGCGGGCCCACCGGCAGGTCGTGACGTGAGCCGCCCTCCATGGCGAGCGTCGTGACCCGGTCGGCGACCGCAACCGTGAGTGCGCCGGCGACCATCAGGTGTCGTCCAACCGTTCGAGGGTCCATCGGCCGACGGGGTCGTCGCCGCCCGCAAGGAGGTAGGCCAGGTGCGCGTGGAGGCACTTCACGCCGGTGCGTGTGCCGCCGACGCCTCCGGATGGTGCCGGTCCAACGTGGTCGGAGGGCAGCGCAGCGTCCCGCTCGACGGCGTATCGGCGGTGCGTGGCGGCGATGAGTTCGGGATCGAGCTCGGCCTCGGCGCTCCGCACGCCGCCCGCCGCTTCGACACGACTGACGGCGCGCACCAGCCCGGGGTCGACGAGGTAGTAGCGGGTCGGCATTGGGGTGCCGTCGTCGAGAAGAGGATCGTTGCGGACCACCATCGGATCGCCATCATCGTTGCGGATCACGACCTCGAAGTTGCCGCGCGGCGGCCGACCGAGCAGTTCGGTCACCCGGGCGTGGTCGGCGGCGTCGGCCACGGCGACGGTTGGGTGGAACGGGTTGGATGCGGACTCGGCGGTGATGGTCGTGTTGACGGTCACCGGCGGCGACGAAGCACGACAACGAGCAGGAGCACGGCCAGTGCGGCGGGGATGGCGCGCTTCAGGATCGACGTGCCGCCTACCTCCATCAGGTCGATGGGTTCGGTGGCCGGCCCGTCGATCACCCGTGGGCCACCCGAGGCATCGTCGGTCGCTGCCGCATCGTCGCTCGCGGCATCTTCGGCCGAGTCGGCGCCGGCGTCGTCGACATCGCTCGGTGCGCCTACGCCTTCCTCGTCGAGCATCTCATTGAGGTTCACGGCGAACTGGGCCATCAGCTTGGCGCTGACATCGCCCATGATGCCTCGTCCGAACTGGGCGACCTTGCCCGTGATGTGCAGGTCGGTGGTGACGACCACCCTGGTGCTGGTCGGCGACAGCGCCTCGGCTTGGGCGCGGATCTCGGCGGTGGCGTTGCCGCGCCCACCGGTGTCGCGACCTGCGCCCTTGATCATGGCGCGGTGGTTGTCGTTGTCGAGCTCTTCGAAGTGGGCGTCGCCTTTGAACTGGCTGTGGATCGCGCCGAGCTTGACCTTGACCACGCCGCGATACGTGTCGCCGTCGATTTCCTTCAGTTGCGCGCCGGGGAGGCACGGCGCAATGCGCTCGACGTCGGTGAGCACCGGCCACGCTTCATCGATTGGGCGGTTGACCGTGAACTCGTTGATCAACTGTTCTGCCATCGCGCGAGGTCCTCCAAGGTGTCGATGTCGAACGCTGAGCCATGGCACGCTACTTCACCGACGAGATCCGGACGAAGACGCATGACGACGCGGGCGCCGGCATCGCCGTCGGTCGGCAAGAGCGACCACACGTCGGCGGCGAGACGGACCGGATTGCCGCGCCGGCCGTCGTACGTGGCGACCGCGATTTGTGAGTCGGATGTGGCGACGCGCCGCCAAGAGTCGGCGCCGACGCCAGGCTGATCGCCGAGCCCTACCACGATGGCGTGCGCGCCGAGGTCACGGGCGGCGCTCACTCCAACCGCGAGCGATGTTGCCTGCCCGTGGTGCCAGCCGGGGTGGTGTACCGCGGTGATCTCGACATGGGGATGCTCGGCGCGTACCAGGTCGAGTGCATCGTCGAGGGCGACGGCGCCGGTCACGAGCACGATCGGTCCGATCGCCGCGGCGGCAACCGCCCGCAGCGCGTGTGCCGCCACCGGGAGCTTTGTCCCGTCTGGCCCGCGCACGGGCGTCAGCAGTTTGTGTGCGTCGCCGTCGAATCGCGATCCGCCGCCAGCCGCGAGAACCACCGCAACGGTCGACGAAGTGGCATTCACGAACATCGAATCACCAACATCAGTGTGTCCGGTACGAGCGTGGCCGGCCCTCGGCGGGGTGTGATCGGTGACGCTTGGGTGTCGCTACAGCGACGGGATGATGACAGCGCGGGTTGTTTGTTGCGATTTGATGACGATAGTGTCGGCGACCGTCATCTGAGCGGGGAACCGCGTATCCCGCCACAGGACCCCTCCACATCATGATTTCTACTTCAACTCGCCGTCGTCTCGGCCTTGGTGCGCTCGTCACCGCCGCTGCAATCTCCCTCGGTTCATTGGTCGGCGGTGGTTCCGCAACAGCGTTCAACCCCGACGCCCTGCCGCGCAACGAACTCGCCGAAGAGACCTCCGGCGCCGCCAGGATGGCTCTGGCCGCACTGGACCGGTACGAGGAGAGCGACGAATACGCCGACCTCGTCGAGTACCTCTCGTGGCGATCGGCCACGGCGATCTTTGCCGCCGATCAGCTGGGCTACGACTCCGACGACATGCGTCGTGCCTGGGCGGTCACCCCGATGAGCCACCAGCGGGCCGTGATCGCCGCGATGACCCAGGTCGGCGTGCCGTATCGCTCGCACTCGAGCGTGGAAGACGTCGGGTTCGACTGCTCCGGCCTCACCTCGTTCGCCTGGGGTCGCGCCGGTCACGAGTTGTTCCGTCAGAGCGGTACCCAGATCCGTGAGGCGGCGCCGCTCGACCGCGAAACCGCCCGCGCTGGCGATCTCGTGCACTACCCGGGTCACGTGATGATCTACCTCGGCGTCGGCGACGCCATCATCCACTCGGTGCACTCCGGCCGCACCGTCGAGGTCGACACGATCTCCGAACGCCGCCGGAACACGGTCAGCTTCGGCGACCCGACGAGTTGATCAGTCATGAATCGGCCCGGTGCCATCCCGTAGGGACGGTGCGGCGCGGCCGGTGCGGCGGGCGATGATCTCTGCGCAGATCGACACGGCGGTCTCTTCGGGGGTGCGTGCGCCCAGGTCGAGGCCGATCGGCGACATCAGCCGGTCGAGGTCGGCGGGTGCGTCGATGCCGGCTTCGGCCAATCGGGACAGTCGGGTGGTGTGGGTGCGCCGGCTGCCCATCACGCCGATGTAGCCGACGCTGGTGGCCAGTGCGCCGCGCACTGCGGGGATGTCGAACTTGGGGTCGTGGGTCAGGATGCACACGGCGTCGCGTGCGCCCAGCTCGGCGCCGTGTTCGTTGAACACCGGCTCGGGCCACGACACGATCACCTCGTCGGCCATCGGGAAGCGCCGCCGCGTGGCAAACACCTCGCGGGCGTCGCACACGGTCACGCGGTACCCGAGCACCTTGGCCACGCGGGCGAGCGCGGCCGTGAAGTCGACGGCCCCGAAGATCCACATCTGTGGTGGGGGCGCATGTACGTCGACGAACACCTGCACGCTCGGTGCGTCGATCAGGTCTTCCGGTGTGGTCTGGCCCTGTGGGCCGTAGTGGCGCACACCCGAGCGCGCGGCCTCGAGTTCGGCGAGGGCGTCACGCGTGGCGACACGGTCGAGTTCCGGGTCGCCCAGCGAGCCTCGTGGCGCTTGTCCGGGTTCCACGAGCAACTTGGCGCCGACTCCCGGACCGTCGATCACCGTGACGAGTGCGATCGGCTCGCCGGCGCGTGCGGCCTCGGCCCACCGCCCGTACAGGCTCACCAATCGAGCTCCTCGATGTAGAGGTGAATCGTGCCGCCGCACGTCAGCCCGACGGCGAACGCCTCGTCGTCGGAGTAGCCGAACGTGACCACGCCCGGCTGACGGTCGCCGTCGAGGATCGCCAGCGCTTCGCCGACCACGGCGCCTTCCACACAGCCGCCGCTGACCGATCCAGCGACCTCCCCGTCGGACGACACGGCCATCGCCGCGCCGATCTCGCGCGGTCCCGACCCTTCGGTGTCGACCACACGGGCGATGGCCACGCGTTGGCCGGCGGATCGCCAGCGGTCGATGTCGTCGAGCACGTCGATCATGGCTTCATCCTTACCGGGCTGCAGTGGTGGTGCCAGCGACCAGTGCCGCCAGCTGTTCGAGGGCATCGACCGAGTGACCCTCGACGAAGTCGTCGACGTGGGGGAGCGCAGCCGCCATCCCCCGGGCGAGCGGGGCGTACCCGGGCGTGGTCTTCAAAGGATTGACCCACACGATGCGGTGGGCGACGCGTCCGAGGCGCTGCATTTCGTCGGCGAGCTGTTCTGGGTCGCCGCGGTCCCACCCGTCGGAGAGGATCACCACCGTGGCGCCCCGGGCCATTCCACGGATGCCCCACTGATCGTTGAACGCCCGCAAACAGGGCCCCAGGCGGGTGCCGCCGCTCCAGTCGTGCACGCGGTCGGTGGCGGCGCGTAGTGCGGCGTCGGGGTCGCGAGCGCCGAGTTCACGCGTCACACGGGTGAGTCGGGTGCCGAGGGCGAACGCCTCCACGCGCTGCCGGCCGGCAACCGCGGCCTGAACGAAGCGCAGCAGGGCGCGGGCGTACGGCTCCATCGAGCCACTCACGTCGAGGAGTAGCACCAGGCGACGCAGGCGCGTTGTTCGACGGCGATGATGACGGGCGATCGGTTCGCCGGCGGAGCGCATCGCCGCACGCACAGTGCGCCGAACATCGGGCACGGCGGTCGGCCGTGGGCTGGCCTCGCGTCGCAGCGACGCATGGCGGTCGCCCGCAAACCGCAGTTGCGCCATCAGCTGATGCGCGTCGAGCAACTCTTGGTGGGTGTACTCGGCGAAGTCTTTGTGACGCAGCGTTTCGGTGCTCGACCAGCGCAGGGTGATCGGGTCGTGGTCGGAGTGTTCGTCGTCGTTGTCGGGGCCGCCGTCGGCGTCGTCGGTGTCATCGTCGTCGCGATCGGTGAGGAGCTCGACCTGGAGCACATCGGCTCGCTCGGCTTCGCCAATCGCGATCGCATCGAAGAAGCGAGCGAAGGTGTCGTCGTAGGCGTCGAGGTCTTCGGGCCGGTGGATCAGCGTGGCCCGGCCGGCCCAGTACACCCCCGAGCGGGTCCCGAGGCCGGTGGCCGCGAGCGCATCGGCGTAGGTGTGCGTGCACCGCGTTGGCACCGTTACACCGGCGTGGCGCAGGGCGTGCGTGAACGCGACGGCGATTGCCGCCGGCGTTCCTGCGCTCATGAGCCCTCGGCCGGTGGGGGCAGCGGCGGGTCGAACAGCGTGGCGGCATCTGCTCCGGCCCGGCGGATCGCCGCGCCGACGACCTCGTCGAGGCCGTGCTCGATCACTCGACGCTCGTCTTCGCGGTACTTCACCACGGTGCCGAGGGTGACGGCGGCGAGGTGCTCGTCGATCGAGTTGGCGCCGAGACGGAAGATCGCCGTCGCCCAGTCGATGGTCTCGGCGACACCCGGTGGCTTGTACAGATCGAGGTCGCGCAGCGCGCTGGCGGCGGCGGCGATTTCACGCGCCAGGGTGGCATCGATGTCGGGCACTCGGAGCTGCACGATCGCCACTTCGCGATCGAACGTAGGGTGCTCTACCCAGTGGTATAAACAGCGCCGCTTGAGCGCGTCGTGCACGTCGCGGGTGCGGTTCGACGTGAGCACCACCAGCGGAGGCCGTTCGGCGTGCACCACGCCGATCTCAGGGATCGTCACCTGGTAGTCCGACAGGACTTCCAGCAGGTAGGCCTCGAACTCGTCGTCGGCGCGGTCGATCTCGTCGATCAACAGCACCGGGGGTGGGCCATCGGTCGGCTCGATCGCCTGCAGGATCGCCCGCTTGATCAAGAACCGCTCGCCGTACAGCTCGGCCTCCAGCGCGTCGGCGCTGCGGTGGTCGGACTCTCCGGTCGCTTCAGCGGCCCGCAGGTGCAGTAGCTGGCGGGAGTAGTCCCAGTCGTACACCGCCTGGGCCACATCGATGCCCTCGTAGCACTGCAGCCGAATCAGTGGCCCGCCGGTGATGGTCGCCAACGCCTTGGCAAGCTCGGTCTTGCCCACACCGGCCTCGCCTTCCAGCAGCAGCGGGCGCTGGAGCTCCAGTGCGAGAAACACTGCGGTCGCGATGCCGTCGTCAGGGAGGTAGCCGGCCTTGCTCAGGGCCGTCGAGACCTCACTCGGCGTCATCGGTCGAACGATACCGACGCAGCGGTGTGCTGGTAGCGGTGTGCTCGTAGAGGCCGGCCGTGAGGCGTGTGTGGATGACGAGAGCGTCATCGTCGCTGCTGTCACACTGTGCCGATGAGCGGCGAGGCGCAGCGTGTCGAGGTGCGGGTGCACGCGCCGGACGCGCAGTCGGTGACCCTGCTCGTCGCCGACGAGGCGACCGCGCCGCACTGGCAGCGATCGCCGCTGCAGCGCCGCGGCGACGAATGGCTCGGTCACGTCGCCGCCGACGCCGTGTACGGCCTGCAGGCGGTTGGACCCGACACGTTGGGGTTCAACCCACGGCGTCTGCTGGTCGATCCCGCGGCAACTGCCGTGTGGTTTCCACCCGGTCACTCTCGTGCCGCTGCCGAGCCTGGCCCGACCGACAACGTCGACACGGCCCCGCGGGCCGTCGCCCGACGCTGGCCAGCACCGCGCCCTCCTCGGCCGACACGACGGCCTCGTGTCGTCTACGAAGCGCATGTGCGCGGCATCACCAAACTGCGCGATCGGCCAGACGCCGGCACCTTCCAGGCGCTCGCCGATGAGCTGCCACGTCTCGCCGCACTCGGCGTGAGCGTGATCGAGCTGCTGCCGGTGCACCAGTTCGACCCCGACGAAGGCAACTACTGGGGTTACATGCCGCTGGTGTTCGGGGCCATCCACGGTGACTACGCCGCCAGCGACGACGCCGCGGTCGAACTGGCCGAGTTCGTCGCCGCCGCCCATCAGCTCGACATCGAGGTGTGGCTCGATGTGGTGGTCAATCACACCACCGAGGCCGGCCGCGATGGACCCACGTACACGCTGCGCGGGCTCGGCGAGCGCAGCTTCTACGCCGTCGACGACGCTGGCACCTACGTCAACGATGCGGGCACGGGCAACATCATCGACGTCACGTCCGCTCCGGCGCGGGCGCTCGTGATGGACGGTCTCAACCGGCTGGCCGATCTCGGCGTCGACGGGTTCCGCTTCGATCTCGCTGCTGTGCTCGCCCGCAACCCAGAGTTCGTTCGATCGATCGGCGACTGGGCTGAGCGGCGTCGCGTGGCGCTCGTCGCCGAACCATGGGATCTCGCGCGGTATCTGCTCGGCCGTTCGTTTCCCGATCGTCGCTGGGAGCAGTGGAACGGGCGATTCCGCGACGACATGCGCAGCTTCCTACGCGGTGAGCCCGGCCATGTTGCGTCGGTGATGCGCCGCGTCGAGGGCAGCCCCGACCTGTTCGACACGCCGCACACGTCGGTGAACTTCCTCACCGCCCACGACGGCTTCACGATGTACGACCTCGTCGCCTACGACCGCAAACACAACGAGGCCAATGGGTGGGACAACACCGATGGCCACGACGACAATCGGTCGTGGAACTGCGGGTGGGAAGGCGACGACGGTGTGCCCGAGCCGGTGATGGCGCTCCGTCGACAGCAGCTGCGGAATGCGTGGTGCCTGCTGCTGCTCAGCCATGGCACGCCGATGTTCGTGGCCGGCGACGAGTTCGCCCGTACGCAGCGGGGGAACAACAACGCCTACAACCAGGACAACGAGATCAGTTGGGTCGACTGGCAGCGCCAGCGGGAGTGGGCTGGCCACGAGCGCTTCGTGCAGCGCGTGATCGCCCTGCGCGCCGACCATGCTGTGTTCGCCGAGCGGGCGTGGTGGGGGAGTCGTATCGAGTGGTACGGCACCGACGGTGCACCCGATGTGTCCTCGAGTTCTCGTTCGATCGCCTGGCACATCGGCGATCTGTACGTGATGGTCAACATGTGGTGGGAAGACCTGACCTTCGCCATCCAGGCGCCCGGTCGGTGGCGCGCGCTGATCGACACCGCCGACGTCGACGGCGACGTACCCGGGTTCGTCGACGACTCGGGTCGTGATGATGTCGGTGATCAGACGGTGGTCGCCGCCCGTTCGATCGTGGTGCTCACGAGTCGTAACGTGCGGTGATGGATCTCGGAATTGCTGGCCGTCGAGCGGCCGTCGCCGCGGCAACGTCAGGCCTTGGCCTGGCCACCGCGCAGGCCCTCGCCAACGAAGGCGTCGATGTTGCGATCTGCGGTCGCACGCAAGCCCGTGTCGACGCCGCTGCTGCGACGATCGGTGACCGCTGTGTACCGATCGTGGCCGACGTGTCGAGCGTCGAGGGCGCGGCCGGGTTCGTCAACGCCGCAGCCGCTGCGCTGGGTGGCGTCGACATCTTGGTGCCCAATGCCGGCGGGCCGCCCCCGGGCACGTTCGAGTCGACCCCCGTCGATGCCTATCCCGACGCGATCGACCTCAATCTGATGTCGGTCGTGGCGATGTGTAAGGCGGCGGTTCCCGCGATGCGCGAGCAGCAGTGGGGCCGGGTGGTGGCGATCACCTCGGTGTCGGTGCGCCAGCC